>CAVZRF010000020.1:0-526588 GCA_963777685.1 uncultured Acidobacteriaceae bacterium
TGCGTGGTGTTGATATTCGAGCGGTTGAATCCCGCGCGGACCTCGTTGATCAACGACGAGCTGAACCGTGTGTATTCAGCCAGCATGATGTTGTAACCGTTGTGCACTCCTATGGTGCCGGACAGTGGGGCGAGGCCGGCGGTCGTTTGCTTTTCCAGCGACTCCTGGTAGCGTCCATAAAAGCGATCGTTCATAGAAAAGTTATGATGACCGCGACCGACCCAATTATTGGGACTCGATCAGTTCGGCGTGGTGGTAAAGGTATTCGACCCCGCAGGCAGCAGCGCTCCCGGTTAAACTGCCCGGCGCCGGAATGAACTGACTAAGTGTCTTCGCGATCGGATCGAGCCGGTCTGTCGGAATGATGTTGTTCGCAAAGGGAGTGCGGATATACCCGCCCTTGCCGTCGGATACGGTAGTGTTGGGGTCGTAAATCACCCGCTGTGTATTGTTAGTGTTCAGGATACTCGAGAAGTTGCCCGCAAACCATGCTGGGTTCGGCCAGGTCGCAAAGGAGGTCGTGTCCGAGACGTAGCGGGTGCCCTCATATCTTCGTGATGGGACGCAACGAGTGGCGTTTCGAGCATGAATGGCCGCTGGCGCGCACCGACTTCATGCCGTACTATCTGCACAGCCAGGGCACGGCCAATACACTCTACGGCAATGGCTCCACGCTAACTCCCGACTCCCCTGGCGCGGAGCCTCCGGACCAATACAGCTACGATCCGGACAAGCCGGTGCCGACGCTCGGTGGCAACAATTCTACGTGGACGCTCATGAAATTTGCCGCGGAGCCTGTCTATCCGGGTCCAGATCGATCAACGTTCCATCGAGCGCCGCGACGATGTTCTCGTCTACACGAGCTCTGTTCTGGAGGCCGATCTCGAAGTTACTGGGCCGCTTCATATGGTGCTTTACGCGTCCTCTTCTGCACGAGACACCGATTTCACGGCGAAACTGGTGGACGTTTTTCCGGATGGGAGCGCCATTCATTTATCCGAAGGGATCTTGCGCGCGCGGCATCGCAAGAGTCTGCGGACGATCGAATTCCTGGAACCGGGCGAGGTTGACGAGTTCCGAATCAACATGGCGCCCACGAGCAATGTGTTCTTCAAAGGGCATCGCCTGCGCGTGGAGATCTCGAGCTCCAACTTTCCACGCTTCGACCGCAACCTCAACACCGCCGAGCAAATCGGTTTTGGGACCACGTGGCAAGTCGCGCACCAAACCGTCTTGCACAACAGCCGTTATCCCTCGCATATTCTGCTCCGGTGATTCCCTCGTGAGCGATCATTGCGGGTATCATCATTGCGATGCCAAAAACTTCAAAAGAACCCGCGGCTGATTCCGTCGGTCGAGAAATCATTCAAGCTCCTCGAATTCCTGGCGTCGCAAAAAGGCGGCTACACCATTACCGAGCTCAGCCGCAAGTTCAAGATCCCCATCAGCACAATGAACAATCTACTGCTGACGCTGGTGTATTGCGGCTATCTGCGGAGGGATGGTAAGGGCATGTTTCGCGTGACCATGAAGCTACTGGACGAGGCGGCGAAGGTCATGGCAAATACGGACATTCGCGACGCTGCCCACGAAGACCTGGAAGCTCTGGCGGTGGAAACCGGCCTGGCCGCAATTCTGTCGATCCGCGACGGCGATCAAATCGTGTGTATCGACAAAGAGGAGGGCGCCAGCCAGATCCGGGTCGCATCGAATGTCGGCATGCACTATCACATCCACAGCACCGCGACCGGCAAGGCTGTTTTGGCCAACCTTTCTGACGAGGAAGTGGACGCGATCGTAGAAAGGACAGGGCCGCCGGCCGTGACTCCCCATACCATCACGTCGGTCGGCAAGCTGCGAAAGGAACTGGCGCGAATTCGCGAGAGCGGCTATGCGCTCGACAACGAAGAGAACACTCCGGGCATTCGCGGAGTGGCGGCGCCGGTACTCGATCACAACGGAAAGGTTGGGGGCGGTGTCAACAGGCGGCGTCGGTTTCCAGGTGGACGATCGCATGGTGGCAGTGATCTCGGCTGTCCAGCAGTGCGCACGATCGGTCTCCGAAAAGCAAGGGTTCTACAAGCCCGAGGAAGTCATGTTGTGAAAATCACCGAAATCAAATCCGCGGGTTTGCGCGGCGAGACGCCTGAGGGCGGCTGGTCGAACGAGATCAAACCCGACGATTGCGTCCACACGCTGATCGCTGTCTCACTGATGAGGGCGTCACAGGCTGGGGCAGCGTGTTCACCAGCGATGAACTGGTGCGGGGATCGCTTTCCGCGCTGCGTCCGCTCTACAGTGGGGAGAATGCGATCGAACCCGAGCGCGTAAGCGAAAAGCTGCATCAGCACACGTTCTGGCAGGGGCGCGGTGGCTCGCATCACCCATACGATCAGCGGCATCGATATGGCGCTGTGGGACATCCTCGGGAAGGCGACGGGTCAACCGGTGGGGCGATTGCTCGGCGGCCGGTATCGCGATCGGGTTCGTCCTTATGCATCGTTACTGATGCGCGAGCCGGAGCGCATGGCGGACGAGTTGTTACCGGTGAAGGCCCAGGGATTTCGCGCGTTCAAGATCGGCTGGGGTCCGTTCGGGAAGGTGAGCGCGGCGGTGGATGAAGCCATCGTGCGGGCCGCGCGTGAAGCCATAGGGCCGGCGATTCGATGCTGATGGTGGATGCCGGAGCGAGCGACGCCTATTGGCCGCAGGGTTACAAGTGGGCGATGCGGACCGCGGAGATGCTGGCGGACTACGATGTCGCGTGGTTCGAAGAGCCGCTGCCGCCGGATGCGCTCGAAGATTTCGTCGCGCTGAGGCGGTCGCCAAGAGTCCCGATTGCGGGCGGGGAAGTGCTCACGCGGCGTCAAAGTTTTCAGCCCTGGCTCGAGGCGCGCGCCTTCGATATCGTGCAGCCGGACGTGACGAAGGTCGGCGGACTCAGCGAGCAGAGGCGCATTGCGTGGATGGCACGAGAACACGGCGTCCGCTTCATTCCGCATGGCTGGAACACCGCGGTGGGTCTGGCTTCGGATCTCCAGATGGCCTCTGCTTTTGCGGATACGGATCTGGTGGAGTACCTTACAGGCTCGCCGTTTATAGATGAGATCGCGGCGGGCGGCTGGCATCTCGATGCGGACGGCATGCTGCCGATTCCGGACGGCCCCGGGCTCGGGATCGCGATCGATCTCGATGCGGTGGAACAGCACACCGGCGTCCGGTTCCGTTAATGAGTTCTCGTCGCAAAACTCGCCTGCCGTTATTGCTTCCGTTCATTGCGTGCCTGGCATGCGCACAGACCTCATGGCTCACCCCGTCATGGGCGATCCCACAAACTTTCTCCGGACCGTTTCGTCGATGATGAAAATCCTGCCATAACGCGGGATGCGGATGGCCGGCTATGGGTGGCCTGGTACAGTTGCCGAACAGCATCCAGCAAACTGCCGGGACAGAAGTCCGATATTCGTGCATGTCAATGGGAAGATGATGGCAAGGACGTCATCGTAGTTAGGTCTTTCGACGGCAAGGACTCGTCCTAATGAAGAAGTGCTCAGCAGCGAGCCGGGTGTCAACTGGAAGCCTGCCATCGTAGAGCGGATGGCGACTGCGTTCGCGTCATGTGGACTTCGCTGCGCAAAGGCAAGTGGGCAGCTTATGACGCCGTGAGAGTCGAGGGCACTGGGGCGAGAGTCCCTCATTCCAAACAGCGAGGGAACGCTCGAAATTCGCGCCGCTCGCCTGGGTGACGAGAGCATCCTGGCGGTCTACTGAAGGCCCAGCCTCCGACTGATTGAATTGCAAAGCATCGTCTTTCGAGAAGGTCGTGGCAGAAGCCGGAGAGGCTGGATGAAGGTCAGGGACGTGTCATCGAGCCGCGATTTTGCCACACGGGGCGGATGGATCGTCGCGTGGGACGAGGAGCGAGGCGGAACTATGACGTGTGGGCGCGTCGCTCTAAGGGCCCTCCGCAACGAATTACCGATAGCGAACTGTGGGACACGACGCCAGCGCTAGCCCATACGTCAGACGGAGGGATTTGGCTGGTTTGGGAACGCAAAGAGACAATCGGTGGCCGCTTTGCCTACCGGGGACGCAGCATATTTGGTAAAGTCTGGGACGGCTCGCACTGGCAGTGGGCTCCATCGCCGTTTCCCAACACCGATCCGGGACGACTGACCCGGCATTCGCGATTCTGGGCTAACGACGGCATCTCTGAAGAGCGATACCCAAGATGGCCGCACGATCGAATGGCGAACTCTGGTTGTTCTGGCTCGGCGGCGGGCGCAGTTCGAGCGTCTCGTTCGCGGGGCGACTATGGAAGGACGGTAAGTGGTCGGAGCCTCGCATGATCTTCAGGGACTCTACACCTTACGCGGCTTTCAGTGGGCCAAGCGTCCAGGCCGGTCTGGATATTCGAACGCTGGGCCGAGGACCATACCAGACTCCTTTGTTCGACGAGATGTCGGTGCTGCTGGATGATGCGACAGGTCGCCTGTCGATGACTTACGAAGTCCCTAAGCGCCGCACGGGGAGCGATGGAATGATCACCGAGTTTGCGCAACCCCGGCCAGTCGGATACGGCGCGGACGTTTATTTTCACCGGGTCGATCTGGACGAACATGAAATCCGCTTGCCGCGCGTCATCGATGACCTGGCGCCGGTTGCGCCGCTCAAGCTACGGCCGTATCGCCCCACCGCGATGCGCACCTTGACGATCAATGGCCAGCAGTACCGCCTGGTGTTCGGCGACATGCACGGCCACACCGAGAACGACGCCATTGGCACAGTGGACATGTATTACACGCACGGCCTGATGATCGCCGGCATGGACTACCTGGCCAGCACCAACCATGACTTCTCTCCCGACTTCATCACGCAGTCAGAATGGGCGGCAACGCAAGCGCTGGCAAGAGTGTATAACGGCATTCAAGGAGAGGTCGCGTGGGCGACGAGTGGACCACACGGGAAGGAGTCTTCGAGGCTCTACGTGCGCGTCGCGTTTTCGCCTGCCACGGCGCGAGGATGCTCATGGATTTCCGCGTCAACAACACGTTTATGGGACGCGAGACCACGGCCAGTGGTCCGGCCCGCGTGGCCTTCGATCTGACCGGTGACGCTGATCTCGATCGGATCGAAATCGTTCGCGATCACCGCGTGGTCTATGCGTCGAAGGGATCGGGGCCTCATGCCAAGCTTGAATTTGTCGATCAGTCCGGCAATCCCGACCATCGCAAAACGTCGTACTATTATCTCGCATCACGCAAAAGGATGGGATGAAAGTATGGTCCAGCCCGATCTGGGTGGATTGGCGGTAAACCTCATCTTCGATCTTTAGAATTTCTTCGATGTGCCTGCGGAATCCCATACATGCGGTCGTGCAGATTACAGGTTGCATCCCCATATTGGACCCAGATCTCTAACCGGTCGCCGAACCGGATCGGCGCCGGAAGAATCCACTGTCGCGTGCTCCGCGCTTAATCGCCGGACTCTGGTGTTAGGAAGACTCTTCAATTGTGGCATGCCACGCTCACCGCTGATCGATTTCAGTCCTGCGTCCAGTACGAAGCGCTCCCCATCGACCTTGCTGATCACCGAAGCCAGCACCGAGAGTACCGGGTCAAACTCCGAACACCACGCGAATCCTTGGTATCCATCACGACATACGATCCCCGGCTGCAACTCAGTCAGCGCCTGCGCTTCCGTGGGGATGGAATAACTTCCGGTTCCTCCGCCGCTGACGATCTCAACGCGAATGCCGTTCGTCTCGAGGTAAGCGCGGCAAGCTGCCAGCTGTTCTTCATGCCCTGCCGCGTGCCTCTGCCGATCCGCGCCCTTCATAGCCCATCAGACCGCGAAACCGAAGTCCGGATGCTATGGCCGCATGAGCGAGCGCGAGGGCCGCTTCCTTCGATCACCCGAGGCTGTCCCGAAGCCGATGCCCCCGAAGGAAACGCGTGGTCTGCATTGTTACCGTCAAACGCGTTATTGCAGTTCTGGTCGAGGAGCCACAAGAAGCCTTGCCTGAAGATACCGACGCAACTCTTTCCGAGACCATTCCAGTCACCCACAACCGGTCTGTCACCGGCAACCCCACCGTAGCCGAAAGGCGGTGTGTCGCCCGGATCGATAATGCCGTTGTTGTTGGTGTCCAGGAACCACTGGCCGGTGGTTGGGCGATAAATACCGACGCTGGCATGACCCGTGCCGAGCCAGTCACCCGATACCGCGATATCCGTAGCGAGACCCGGGAACGCTGCGTTGCCGATACGAAGAATGAGGAGATGAAGCAATCGGCACCAGCGTCGTAAGCGTGGTTCGCATTGCTGTCCTGGAGTGTAGACCAGTTCATGGTGTTGTTGACTGTACTGCCCCGCACGATGCCGATTTTCCCATCGATCTTGCGGATCACGTCGCCGGACTTGAGCCCTGCGCGGCCTCCTGGGGAGTCGGGCGTGACTTGGGTCACAATGGCTCCTGAAGCATCGGTGAGGTCAAAGAACTTGGAGTTCTCGGGAGTGACGTCTTCGATTCCGATACCAAGATATCCGTGATGGGCCGAGCCGGTTTTGATGATCTGGTTGGCGGTGGCCTGGGCGATCTGCGCGGGAATCGCAAAACCGGCTCCAGCGAAAGAACCGCTGTCCGAGGCGATCCAGGTGTTGATGCCGATCACCTGTCCCTGGGCATCGACAAGCGGGCCACCGGAATTGCCAGGATTGATGGCCGCATCCGTCTGGATGAATCCACCCGGTTTGCGACGATCGCTGCGGTCGGGATTGGCGCGATCAAGCGCGCTGATGATGCCACGGGTGACCGAGAACTGGAAGTAGCCGAAAGGGCTGCCAAAAGCGAGCACTGTCTGGCCGGGCTTCAAATCGGCCGAATTGCCCCAACCCAAGTTGGGCAGGTTGGAGGCGTTGACCTTGATCACGGCGATGTCGGTCAGTTTGTCCGCACCGATGAGCTTCGCGGGGAGCACGCGGCGGTCGCGCAGCGTGACCTTGATATCGGTTGCGCCGTTCACGACGTGGTTGTTGGTGACGATGTAGCCATCGGGCGAGATAATGACTCCGCTGCCGATACCGTGCTCAATCTGCGGCCCTTGCTGCGCCTGCGGCATCTGGCCGCCGAAGAAGCGGCGGAAGTCCGGCGGAATTTGTTGCTGTTGCGGCCCGTCGTTGTCCGCCTGAGTCTCGGTGGAGCGGGAGGTGACGGCGACGTTTACCACGGCCGGTGTGACGTGGGAGGCGACTGCTTCCATGGCGGTATCGAGCGACGTGAGCGCGGAGACCTGACTGCTATCCATGGGTGCGGCATAGTTGCCGGCGGCGTGGACGCCATGATGGTTCCAGGCAAGGGTGAGGGCACAGAGCAGGGCGGCAGCGATGGCGGCGGGAAGAGCAAACCGCTTGGCCCCATCTCTTAATTGATTAGTTGTTGCTGGCATAAATCACCTCGTGTGATTGGGCTAAAGACGTTCTTAGAGTTGGACGACGAACCAGCGCCCTGCGACTGCGCGGCTGAAAGAGCAGAGATACGGACAACCTGATGGATCACTGTCATTTGCTGACCAGAAACACTCTGCCAGCGGGTCACGATAACTAGAGACTCCACGCCGTCGCTGGACTGTTGAATGGGACGAGTCGGAGTCTTAACAGCAGGCCGGGACACAAGGCGTTTTGCAGGTCTGGCAGAAATTTGATCCTTACCGATCAGCGAGGCCGAGGGGGATGACGGGTGGAAGACGACGTTCTGATAGTGGGGACCGGCATTGACATTGTTGCTGCCGACCTCCGCCAGCGGCGCGGTTGACTGTGCGGAGGCAAATGAGACGAGCTGCGAGGTCGAGCCCAACTTAAGCGCGCCGCCAAGCGTCGCGAGCATAAGCGAGAGCGCCAGAGCGCGGGCATGCAAGGGTCTCAGCTTCGCCTTCCCAAGCAGAATGCTTTCGACGCGACTGGCCAGTTGTGAGCGACGCTCCAAGGCTCCGAGCGAAAGAGCGCCGGAAAGTGCCAACGTGCGACGCTCAAGCCTCTGCTCGGCAAGATGGGTTAGGCAGGTCGCGTAATCGCGCGGCGCATTTGTGGCGCGGACTACGTTTTCGTCGCACGCGACCTCGCGTTCGGAGCACAGTTTGCGCTCAATCCAAAGCAGGGCGGGATTCAACGGAAAGCAGGCTAAGGCTAGCTTTTGGGCGAGGTTCGTCCAGTCGTCGAAACGGCGAAGATGGGCGAACTCGTGGAGCACGATCTGCTCCAATTCAAAGGATGTGGCGCTTTCGAGAAGCCAAGTGGGGACCAAGATTCTTGGAGAAACAAAGCCGATCACGCAGGGCTGATCAATGGCGGACGACGCGCATAAGGTCGCGCCCCGCAATCCAGGCTGGGTAAGGATCGCTTGTAGGCCGGAGGTCAACTCAACTGGAGCGGAGGATTCCAGAGCGCTGCGTACCTTAAATGCATTCCATGCGAGAACCAGCAGTCGCCCGACGGTGAGGATCGCCCAGAAAGCTGCGATGACCAGCGCCCAGCGAGAGTCGAGCAGAATCATGGGCCCGCTCGCATGCGTGGCGGTCATCGCGCCGACGGCGCCGGTATTCGCGGTGAAAATCGAGAGCACCGGCAAGGCCCCAATCGTCGCGAAGACAGCCGCCCAAATGTTGAAGCGAAGACCCGCGCTGGTGCGTGGCGCGAATTTCAAGCAAACCCAGATCATCGCGGCCAGGATGGCTCCCTGCCATAGGCTGGAGATTAGGGCGGCCGACCCGATTTGGGTGATCATTTGGATCGATTCGGTCATTCTGCCCTCCCCTCACCCGTTCTGCCAGCCTCTCCCGCAGCGATGGCATTTTCGCGAATGGCGTTTCTTAGACGCTGCAACTCGGCTGGGGTAATCTCTTCATCCCCGAGCAGGGATAGCAGGAGTTTTTCCCGCGAATCCCCAAAAAAGCGATGCAAGACGTGTCGGACCTCGTCCTTCCCGGCGTCTCCCTCGGCGACGGACGCCGCGTAGATGAAGGCACGGCCCTCTTGGCGGTGGGTGACATAGCCCTTCTTCTCGAGGATGCGGATGGTGGTGAGCACGGAGTTATAGGCCAGGGCATCGCCGTCAGGAATGGCGGCGACGAGATCGCTCACGGCGGACTCGCCCCGCTGCCATAACATCTTCATAAGCCGGAGTTCGGCTTCGGTGAGCGTGGGAGATTTTTTTGGCGGCATTCGAAACCCTTACTGATCAATCAAACCCTAGCGACGCTGGTTTGACTTGTCAACTAATGATTTAGTTAGCAAGGCTGCAGATAAAGGTGGGTGGAAGACTGACGTAGCCCATTCGGCGTATGGCCGGGGCGGGGATAACTGCACATTTGCTTGGGGTTATGGCGCTTTTTCTGAGCGCCCTAACGCCCCAGGCGTGCTCGCCAGAGTGCGCCTTGAGCCGAGTCGACCGCAGATGCTGAAATCTCGATGCCGGGATAACGCCGACCGAGAGCTTCTTCCAGAGCGTGGCGAGAGCGGGGCACTTTTTCAAGAATGCTTCCGGCGAGGGCGATTGGGAGCATCTCAAACTGGAGCCCCATCCCTTCTTCGGATGAGCGAATCCGCTCAATGACGATGGCGGCCAGTTCCGCCAGTTCCTCGCCGCTGCGGCGAACGACTTCACCGGCGACCTCATCGCCCTGCATGGCGCATGCGATGACGACGGGCGCCAAGGCCGAGAACTCGGGTGCGGGATTCGCGTTGGCGTATTCCACCAACTCGCCGAGCGAAGCCAGGCCCCAGTAGCTCTGGATCGTCTCCAACAGCATCGTGGTTCGGCCCTCGTCGATAGCGCGAAAACCCCTGCGCACCGCTTCTACGCCCAGGTGATAGCCCGAACCCTCGTCTGACAGCGCCGGACCCCAGCCACCTGCAGTCACAATCTGGCCGTCTTCGCCGCGACCGGCAACGTTCGAGCCGGTTCCCGCCAGTATTAGAACACCGCGCCCGCCCTGGAAGGCTGCGTCGAGTGCGATGTCGACATCCTCTACGAGCAGAAGTTGCCCGCCCACCCGTGGACGAAATGCGTCTGAGATCCACTCCGAGACCAGCGGAGCGGTCGAGCCCGACGCTCCGATACAGCATGTGGTCACGGAAAGCATGGATATGCCGGTCTGCGCTGTTAGTTCGCCGAGCGCGTAATCCAGATTTTGCTTAGTGGCCGCTTCGTCGCGGCGCAGGCGTTTGATACTTCCCGACTGCACACGGCCGAGCTCGCGGGTCTCGTCGCCTAGCAAGAATTCCGTCTTTGTGCCGCCGGCATCGACTCCGAGAAAGTATGCCAATTTCGTGCTGGTCCTCTCTACTTTCGCTCCATAGTACCGGAAGTATTCGCCCGGTTGTTTCAAGACAAGGCTTCCACAAGAGTCAACCGCGTTTTTCGCGATCGGGACGCCTATGCCACAATCAAAAGACCCGATTATGTCTGAACTTGAAGCAACAGAAGTGCCTATCGCCGAACCAAGCGCCCCAGAATCTGCCGCGATCGATACGCCTGATGAACCTGGTATCGAGAGCCACTCCGCAGAAATCTCGACTCATAAACCCGAAGTCAGCGAAGATGCGGAGTCTTTTAGCGAACTCTTCTCGCAGTTCGAGAAGGCGCGTTCCCAGAATTCGGAAGACGGCAACCGGCAGATCGAGGCGACGGTGATCGCGCTTTCGGCCGAGTCGGTGTTTTTCGATATTGGATACAAGACCGAGGGCATCCTTCCGTTGAGCGCGCTGGCCGGCAGAGAAGTGAAAGTGGGGGACAAATACCAGGTCTCCATCAAAGGCCGGGACGCAGAGGGCTATTACGAACTTTCCCTGCTGAAGGTGACGCAACCGAAGGACTGGAGCGTTCTGGAACAGGCCTTCGCTGAGAAAGAAGCGGTGTTGGGCACGGTGACGGGCGTCGTCAAAGGCGGACTGACCGTGGATGTCGGCGTTCGCGCCTTTATGCCTGCCTCGCGCAGCGGCACTCGCGACGCGGCCGAATTGGCGAAGTTGGTGGGGCAGCAGATTCGCGTCCGCATTATCAAGCTCGACACGACGGAAGAAGACGTGGTCGTCGATCGGCGGGTGCTTGCCGAGGAGGAAGAGCGCGCCGGCCGCGAGCGGCGTTATGCCGAAGTTCGCGAGGGCGATATAGTGCAAGGCACCGTGCGGAGTCTCGCCGACTATGGCGCCTTTATCGATCTTGGCGGTATCGATGGCCTGCTGCATGTGAGCGACATTGCGTGGAGCCGGGTTTCTAATCCCGCAGACGTACTTTCAACCGGGCAGCAGGTGGAGGTGAAGGTCCTCAAGATCGACGCTGAGAAGCGGCGCATCTCACTAGGCCTCAAGCAACTGCAGCCGGAGCCATGGGATGCGGTCGCGGGAAAATACAAGCTGGGTGACAGAGTGAGCGGGACGGTGACCCGCCTGATGGAGTTTGGTGCGTTTATCGAGTTGGAGCCCGGAGTTGAGGGGCTCATTCACCTCTCGGAGATGTCCTGGGCAAAGAAGGTGCGGAAGCCGCAGGATATTTTTAAGCCAGGTGAGACTGTTGAAGCGGTCATCCTGGGGGTCAAACTCGAAGAGCGGCGCATTTCGCTGGGCTTCAAGCAATTGCTGACCGACCCTTTTACTGAGGCGACGCAAAAGTTTGCCGCAGGATCGGTGATCGAGGGTCCGGTGACCAGCTTCACCAAATTTGGCGCCTTCGTGCAAATCGCCGACGGCGTTGAGGGCATGGTCCACATCAGCGAGATCACGGGTGAGAAGCGCATTCAGCATCCGTCGGATGTTTTGAAGATCGGCCAAGTCGTGAAGGCGCAGGTGTTGGAGATCGACCAGGAACGCCGCCAGCTGAAGCTAAGTTTGAAGCAGCTTGTCCCGGTGAGCGTGGATGAATATTTTTCCGAACACAAGCCCGGAGATGTCGTTACAGGGCGGGTGATTGAGATCGCCGGAAGCGAAGCACGAGTGGAACTGGGCGAGGGCATTGTTGGCCTTTGCGCAACTTCAACCGACACACAAGTAACGCAGGCGGAGTTGGCGGGGCAAAAGGTCGATCTTTCCGCACTGGGATCGATGCTACAGTCCCGCTGGAAGGGCACTGCGCCCGCGGCCAAGCCGGTGCCGGAGCTGATCAAGGCAGGGCAGGTGCGCAGCTTCACGATCGCAAGCCTTGATCTGGACTCCAAAGCAATTCAACTGAATTTAACGTAGCCGCTTAAAGTGTCCGGCCGTGCGTCGAATCGCCCGAAATGGAATTCTCGTCGACGAACGGCAGCCGCTGCGAGTTTTTTGTCGAATCGACCGGCGTGCTACCCATTTGTCGTGGCTGAGCGATTAGGATTTAGGGCATAGCTCACGAGTCTCAGCGTGAGTGGCGAGCCCGGCGCTTCAGCCACAGCGGAGTCCTTAAGCCGCTGAGACTCGTCTATAAGTTCTCAGCAACAACAAAAGTTACCAACGTGAGATGAGTGACTGCAGACAATGCCTGAAGAAAACCTGAACCGTGAAAGTCCTGGTCCTCCGGCGCCTCGATCTTCCTCTCCGGAACAACATCTTTTACCCGCTCCGCGCAAGCGCCGCACCTGGATCGCCTGGGTCGTCGTCCTGCTACTCTTCGCGCTGGCGTTCTACCTTGTGCTTCATCATCAAGAGGACCAGAGCAAAGCCGGGGCAGCGGCTGGAATGCGTCGCGGCGGATTTGGCCCGGTCACGATCACTGCGAGCGCGGCGAAACGGGGAAGCATCGGCGTTTATCTGGATGCGATCGGTACGGTGACTCCTGTGTACACCGACTCGATCCTGGCGCAGGCCAGCGGCCCGATCACAGCCGTCCATTACCGGGAAGGGCAGATGGTTCGCAAGGGCGATCCGCTCATCGACATCGATCCGCGTCCCTATCAAGCGCAGGTGTTGCAGGCAGAGGGAACGCTCGAGAAGGACACGAACGTGCTCGCGCAGGCGAGGATGGACCTCGACCGCTATAAGGCAGCGTGGGCCCGCAACGCGATCCCGAAACAGACGCTCGACGACCAGGAAAAGATCGTGCTGCAAGATGAAGGCACGGTCAAGAACGACCAGGGAACGCTGCAATACGATCAAGTGCAACTGAGCTACTGTCACATCGTCGCCCCGATCAATGGGCGGGTTGGCCTTCGCCTGGTCGATCCTGGGAACCTGGTCACCGCCAACGGCACGACGGTGCTGGTGGTGATTACTCAGATGGACCCCATCACGGTGATCTTCACCTTGCCTGAAGACAACCTCGATCAGGTGCAGGCTGAGATGCACAAGCAGCAATCTTTACCGGTCGAGGCTCTGGACCGCGCGCAGCTGAAGAAGATCGCTTCCGGCAAACTTTCTACCATCGATAACCAGATCGACACGACGACGGGCACGGTCAAGCTGCGCGCCACCTTCAACAATCGTGACGGCGGGCTCTTTCCAAATCAATTCGTGAACACCAAGTTGCTGGTGAAGACGATCGACAATGTAGTCCTGGTTCCGACAAATGCGATTCAGCATAACGGCCAAGTCTCTTTCGTGTACGCGATTCAAAACGGCACGGCTAAATTGCAGAACGTGAAGCCCGGGGTCGCCGATCAGGGAATGACTGCGGTGCAAGGCCTTGAGCCTGACACGATGGTCGCCACCAGCAGCTTTGAGAAGCTGCAGGACGGCGTCAAGACGGTCATCTCGAAGACTCCGATTCCGACGAGCACAACCGAGAGCAATACTCCGTGAGTCCGTCTCGCCCATTTATTCTGCGGCCGGTAGCGACGTCGCTGCTGATGGCCGCAATCCTGCTGGTAGGTATCGTCGCCTATACGCAGCTGCCGATCTCCGCCTTGCCGCAGGTCGACTACCCGACCATTCAGGTGCTCACTTTTTATCCGGGCGCCAACCCCAACGTGATGGCGACGACGGTGACCGCTCCTCTGGAGCGGCAGTTTGGGCAACTGCAAGGGCTGAGTCAGATGACCTCGACCAGCTCCGGCGGGGCGTCGGTGATAGTGCTGCAATTTTCTCTGGCCCTGAATATCGACGTGGCCGAGGAAGAGGTGCAGTCGGCGATCAATGCGGCACAGAGCTATTTGCCGTCGAACCTGCCCACGCCGCCGGTCTATAGCAAGACCAATCCGGCAGACGCTCCGGTGTTGACCCTGGCGATTACATCGGACGCCATCCCTCTGTCGTCGGTCGAAGATCTAGTGGACACGCGGCTTGCGCCGAAGCTCTCACAGTTGGCCGGTGTCGGCCTGGTGAGCATTAGCGGTGGCCAGAAGCCGGCAGTCCGCATCCAGGCGAACCCAACGGCGCTTTCCTCTTACGGCCTGGGGCTCGAAGACCTGCGCACTGCGCTGGTCCAGGCGAGCGTGAACAGTGCCAAGGGCAACTTCGACGGGCCTCATCAGGATTACCAGATCAACGCCAACGACCAACTGGTCACCAGCGGCGACTATAAGACTGTGGTCGTTGCCTATCGCAACGGTGCTCCGGTGATGCTGAAAGACGTCGCTACCGTCGTCGATGGAATCGAGAACAACAATCTGGCCGCGTGGATGGGCCAACCGTCTGCCTCGGCACAAGACGATCCCAAGATCACTCCCGCCGTGATTTTGAACATTCAGCGGCAGCCCGGCGCCAACACTATCGCGGTAGTGAAGAGCATTAAAGCACTCCTGCCGCAACTGGAAACCAGCCTGCCGGTCACGGTGAAAGTGACCCAGCTCACGGACTTGACGACCGCGATTCAAGCGTCGGTCGACGACGTGGAGTTTGAACTGATGCTCACCATTGCGCTGGTCGTGATGGTGATCTTCCTCTTCCTGCGAAACCTCTACGCGACGATCATTCCGAGTATTGCCGTGCCGCTCTCGCTGGTCGGCACCTTTGCCGTGATGTATGCGCTGGGCTTTTCGCTGGACAATCTTTCGCTGATGGCGCTGACGATCTCGACCGGTTTTGTGGTCGACGACGCGATCGTGATGGTTGAGAACATTGCCCGCTACCTTGAAGCGGGCGACTCGCCCATGGAAGCAGCGCTGAAGGGCGCAGAGCAGATCGGCTTCACCATTGTTTCGCTGACCGTCTCGCTGATCGCCGTGCTCATTCCGCTTCTCTTTATGGGCGATGTGGTGGGGCGGCTCTTCCGGGAATTTGCCGTGACCCTCGCGGTCACCATTGTGATCTCCGCGGTGGTCTCACTCACGCTGACGCCAATGATGGCCTCGCGCATCCTGAAGCACACACCCGAGGATCAACAGGGGCGCTTTTATCATGCCTCCGAGAAAGTTTTCGAGAGTCTGATCGCTTTCTACGGGCGGACGCTCAAGGTTGTCCTGCGCTTCCAGACGCTGACGCTGATCGTTGCGGTCGCCACGCTGGCGCTGACGATCTTCCTTTACATCATCATCCCGAAGGGTTTTTTCCCGACGCAGGATACGGGGGTCATTCAGGCGATCTCGCAAGCGCCGCAGTCGATTTCATTCCAGGCGATGTCGCAAAAGCAGCACGAACTGGCGCAGCTTGTGTTGCAAGACCCGGCGGTTGAGAGCCTCTCGTCTTTCATCGGGGCCGACGGTACGAATACGACGCTGAACAGCGGTCGCATGTCGATCAACCTGAAGCCGCTCGACGTGCGCCACATCAGCGCGGCCGATGTGATTCGGCGTTTGCAGAAGAAGCTGCCTCAAGTGGATGGCATCACTCTGTACATGCAGCCGGTGCAGAACATCACGGTGGACGACCGGGTGAGCCGCACGCAGTATCAGTTCTCACTGGAAGATCCGGACGCCAATGAGCTGAACCTCTGGACCGACAAGTTCGTCGACAAACTCAAGGGTCTGAAGGAAATCACGGATGTAGCCACCGATCAGCAGACCGGCGGCCTGGCGACTTCTCTGATGATCGATCGCGTGACCGCGTCCCGGCTGGGTATAGCTCCGACCACGATCGACAACACGCTTTACGACGCCTTTGGTCAGCGCCAGATCAACACGATGTACACCCAGCTGAACCAGTACCACGTGATCCTTGAGGTCGATCCGCAATTTCAACGCGACCCGGACAAGCTGCATAAGATGTACATCCAGGCAAACGCATCCTCGGGAGGAAGCGGGGCTGCTGCGTCGTCGTCCTTCGCGTCATCAGGATCGTCTTCGGCGGGATCGAATGCGACAACTGCGCCGCTGCCTTATACCCCATCATCTGGAACGCTGACTCCACCCGCGACCGCGATCACCGCGGGTGTGGGCACGACAAAGACGAGCACTACGCCCAACACCACAACGGCTTCCACCTATAACAACGCTGTGCCGCTCAGCGCGTTTACCCACTTTGAAAATGCGACGGAACCGCTCTCGATCACCCATCAGGGCCAGTTTCCTTCGGTGACCGTTTCGTTCAATCTGGCGGAAAACGGGGCGTTGGGCGATGCCATTGTGGCGGTCGACAAGGTGAAAAAAGACCTGAACATGCCGGCGAGCCTTCAGGCAGACTTTCAGGGCACGGCAGCGTCGTTCCGCAACTCGCTCTCCAACGAAGCCCTGCTGGTACTGGCTGCGCTGGTGACGGTTTATATCGTGCTTGGTGTTCTTTATGAGAGCTTCATTCACCCGGTCACGATTCTTTCCACGCTGCCTTCAGCCGGTGTGGGTGCGTTGCTCTCGCTCATGCTTTTTGGGCAGGACCTCAGCGTCGTCGCGATCATCGGCATCATCCTGCTGATCGGCATCGTGAAGAAGAACGGCATCATGATGGTCGACTTCGCGCTTGAGGCGGAGCGCGACCACGGCAAGAATGCGACTGACGCCATCTACGAGGCATGCCTGCTGCGCTTCCGGCCGATCATGATGACGACGATGGCCGCTTTGCTCGGCGGCATTCCGCTCGCCTTCGGCAGCGGCATTGGCTCTGAGTTGCGCAGGCCGCTCGGCATTGCGATGGTCGGCGGTCTGCTGCTTAGCCAGGTACTCACGCTCTATACGACGCCGGTGATTTACATCTTCTTTGACAGAGTTGGCGGCAAGCTGTCGGGCCGGTCGAGCAAGGCGAAGAATGGCGCTGGTCCGCAGGTCGACGAAGGAAAGATCAATGCGGGCGGCCATCGGGAGACCGGCCAATGAACATCTCGAAGCCCTTCATCAACCGGCCGGTTGCAACCACGCTGCTGACCATCGCCATCGCGCTTGCAGGCGGAATTGCCTACAGGGTGCTTCCGGTTTCAGCGCTGCCGCAGGTAGATTTCCCTACTATCTCTGTAGGCGCCTCCTTGCCTGGCGCGAGTGCGGACATCGTTGCATCTTCGATTGCGACTCCTCTGGAGAGGCAGTTCGCGCATATTGCCGGGGTCACGGAGATGACCTCGTCGAGCTCGCTTGGCAATACCGCCGTCACTCTGCAATTCGACCTGAGCCGCAACATCGACGGCGCCGCACGGGACGTGCAGGCGGCCATCAACGCGGCGCGGACGTATCTGCCGGCCAACCTGCCCGGCAATCCTACCTATCGCAAAGTCAACCCGGCAGACTCGCCGATCATGGTCATCGGATTGACCTCGAATAATTACGAGCCGTCCAAGCTTTACGACGTCGCTTCGACGATCGTGGAGCAGAAGCTCTCGCAGGTAAACGGCGTTGGCCAGGTGCAGGTGGGCGGCGGCGCGTTACCCTCGGTTCGCGTTGAGGTGAATCCGGACAAGCTGTACAGTACTGGGCTCACCCTGCAAAACCTTCAGGGAACTTTGAGTCTGCAGAATGCCGACCAGCCGAAAGGCCAGATCTCCGATGGCATTCACACCGCGGACATCATCGCCAACGATCAGATCTCTCACGCCGAGGAATACCGGCCGCTGATCGTCGGGTACAACCACGGCAAGGCAGTGCGGCTGGCCGACGTAGCCGATGTGCAGGACGCGACCTCGAATGTGCGGTCCGCCGGCTATCTGGATGGAAAGCCCGCGACTCTGCTCATCATCTTTCGCCAGCCGGGCGCGAATATCATCGAGACCGTCGACCGGGTCTATGCCGAGATTCCGTCGATTAAAGCGTCGATCCCGGCCGGCATCGAGATGACGGTAGCCATCGATCGAACCACCACCATCCGGGCCTCTGTTCATGACGTGGAACGGACGCTGGTCATCTCTGTTGTCCTGGTGGTTTTTGTTGTCTTTGTTTTCCTGCGCAGCGGCCGGGCGACGCTTATCCCCAGTGTTGCTGTTCCGGTTTCACTCATCGGCACGTTTGCCGTGATGTATCTTCTCGGCTTCAGTTTGGACAATTTGTCGCTGATGGCCCTGACCATCTCCACCGGCTTCGTAGTCGACGACGCCATTGTGGTGATGGAGAACATCTCTCGACACATCGAGGACGGGATGTCGCCGATGGCGGCGACATTGCGCGGTGCAAAGGAGATCGGCTTCACCGTCTTCTCCATCAGCATGTCTCTCATCGCGGTATTTATTCCGATTCTGGCGATGGGCGGTATTGTGGGCCGGCTCTTCCGCGAGTTCGCAGTCACTCTCTCGACGGCGATTTTGGTCTCGATGGTGATTTCGCTGACCACGACACCGATGATGTGCGCCTATCTGCTCAAGGACGAAAAGCACGCCAAACATGGCAAGGTCTATCGGGCGAGCGAGTCCACCTTCGATTGGATGTTATCCCTCTATCGCCGGTCCCTGAGCTGGGTTATCGAGAATCCGGGCACGACCATGCTGGTGCTTGTCATGACGGTGGTCTTGAACTTCATTCTGCTTGCCAAGATTCCCAAGGGCTTCTTTCCGACCCAGGATACTGGCGTTGTCTTCGGCGGTATTCAGGGGCCTCAGGACGCATCCTTCCCGGTGATGAATGCCTCGACGCTGGCGTTGGTGAATGTGATCAAGAACGATCCGGCGACGAACCATATTGTGGCGTTCACCGGAGGTCAGGGGTCGACCAACGGCGGCTTCATGTTTATGTCGCTCAAGCCGCTGAATCAACGCGATGTCACGGCGTCCGGCTTTCTGGATCGCGTGCGGCCTAAGATGAACCGGCTGCCGGTGGCGTCGGCTTTTCTACAGGCCGCGCAGGATATTCGTATCGGCGGCCGCGGCGGCAATGCGCTTTATCAATACACCATCCAGTCCGACACCACTCAAGACCTCAACACCTGGGGCCCGATTTTGCTGCGCGAGATGAAGAAGCTTCCCGGCTTCCAGGATGTGAACACCGATCAGCAAAACGGCGGCCTGGCACTGATGATGACGTACGACCGCCGGACGGCGGGACGGTTGGGAATCACCTCGCAGGCGCTCGACAGCACCCTCTACAGCGCTTTTGGGCAGTCCCAGGTCTCGCTGATCTACACCCAACTGAACCAGTACTACGTTGTGATGGAAGTCGCGCCGCCCTATTGGCAGGACCCCTCGGGCCTGAATCACATATTTATGAACACCTCGATCACACGGCGTCATTCCGATGCGGACGATCACGACCGCGGCGCCAAGTACGACTCCGTTGACGGTCAACCATACCGGGCTCTTTCCTTCGGTAACGGTCTCTTTCAACTTGGCAGCGGGGCTGTCGCTTAGCGACGCCACGCGTGAAATCGACGAATTAAAACAGAGGCTGGGCACGCCGAACACAGTGCGAGGCTTCTTTTCCGGCACGTTGCAAGCCTTTCAAGATTCTTTGAGCACTCAGAAATACCTGATCACTACCGCGGTCCTCGCGGTTTACATTGTGCTGGGAATTCTTTACGAAAGCCTGGTGCACCCGCTTACCATTCTTTCCACGCTACCCTCGGCCAGCGTGGGCGCGGTGCTGGCGTTGATGCTTTTCAAGATCGATTTGAACGTGATCTCGATTATCGGCATCATTCTGCTAATAGGGATCGTCAAGAAGAATGCGATCATGATGATCGATTTCGCGCTGGTGGCCGAACGCGAACACGGCAAGAATACCGCAGACGCTATCTTCGAGGCTTGCATGCTGCGCTTCAGGCCAATTTTAATGACCACGATGGCGGCGATGTTTGGTGCGCTGCCACTGGCCTTTGGTACGGGCACGGGTTCGGAGTTGCGGCGGCCGCTGGGCATCACCATCGTCGGCGGCCTGATTGTGAGCCAGATGCTGACACTCTACACAACCCCGGTCGTTTACTTGTTCCTGGATGGATTGCGGCTGCGAATTCAGGGCAAGGAGCGCGGCACTTTCCATCCGCCGTCAGATCTGCAAACTACTGGGAACGCGACGAGTTAGAACGGACAACTGCCATGAGGAATCAATCAACCCATTACCGGACAGAGCGAGGCCCCAAGGCAACGCGGCTCGCCGTGCTCGCAGCCCTGGCGCTGCCGCTGGTGTTGGCCGGCTGCACTGTTGGCCCCAAGTATCATCAGCCGCCAGCGATCGCCACCGCGCCTCCTCCGCCGGCTTACAAAGAAATTCCCACGCCAAGCCCGAATTCCTGTCGCCGATGGCACCGCTCCCGCCAATACGGAGTGGCTGCCTGCCCAACCGAGCGATGCCATGTTGCGCGGCAAGTGGTGGGAGATCTACAACGAGCCCGATCTCAATGCTCTCGAAGACCGGCTCAACATCGACAACCAGACCATCAAGGAGTATTTCGAGAACTATATGGTGGCGCGGGCGATTGTTCGCGAGGCGCGGGCCCAGTATTACCCAACCGTGACCGCCGGTCCCAGCTGGTCCCGCTCCCGCGGCTCCGTCAACCTGGGAAACAACACTGGGGGCATCAGCAGCGCTAAGGCCGGAAGCACCACCAGCCTCATCACACTTCCCGTTGACGTCTCCTGGGAGCCTGATCTTTTTGGACGCATCCGCAGCCAGGTTCACGAGGCACAATACGCAGCACAAGTCAGCGCGGCGGACCTCGAAAACGAGCGCCTCGCCGAGGAAGCGAGCCTTGCTCAGTATTACTTCGAAATTCGCGGGCAGGACCAGTTGCAAAAGGTCCTCGACGATACCGTGGCCGCCGACCGCAAGGCCTACGACCTGACTCAGTCGCTGTATGAAACCGGAGTTGCGGACCAGATCTCAGTGGTGGAGGCAAAGTCTACGCTCGAATCCGCTCAGGCCTCTGCGACGAGCGTACATCTGCTGCGCGCTCAATATGAGCATGCCATTGCGCAATTGATCGGCCAGCCCGCTTCGAGTTTTTCTATTCCTGTGCGTCCGATGACAGCTGTACCCCCTCCCATCCCCATTGGCCTGCCATCGCAACTGCTGGAGCGGCGTCCGGACATCGCCGGTGCCGAACGCAATATGGCTTCGGCCAACGCGGCCATCGGCGTGGCTTACTCCGCCTTTTTTCCCCAAGTCACGCTTTCGATGACCGGTGGCCTGGATAGTTCGTCCTGGAAGCATCTGTTCGATTGGCCCAGCCGCACCTGGTCGTTGGGCGTTGGCGCGTCGCAAACGCTTTATAGCGCCGAGCTTGGTCCCGGCCTTAGTCAATTCGTTTCTACCTACAATGCCGATGTCGCCACCTATCGCCAGACGGTGCTCAATGCGTTTCAGCAGGTGGAAGACAACCTCGTCGCCGTCAACAACTACTCCCGCCAGATACAGCAACAGCAGGCGTCGATCGGATCCACCCAAAAGGCCCTCGATCTCGAGATCGGCCGCTACGAGACGGGCATCGACCCGTATATTAACGTGGTGACTCTGCAGGCCAACTTGCTCGCGAGCCAGCAGGCCGTCGTCGGATTGCAGATCTCGCAGATGACCTCGTCGGTGGCGCTTATCGAGGCCCTAGGGGGAGGCTGGGACCGTTCCCAACTGCCGACCCCAAAACAGGTCACCGAGAGGCCTGACAAAGCGGATACGAAGACCGTGCAGTAATTCGCTCGGCAATTAGGAGAGCGAATCCCCAGCCCCCGAGCTCACAGTTTCTACTGACGTTCTGCGGGGCCTTCCCGCCGCCTCATCCCGGCGGCGACGCGTTTTTCCTTTTCGTTTCCCGGAACCAATTAGGACAGGTGCGACCGTTCCCAAATGAGTCCTCCCCCGAGGCCAAATATCCTTGCGTGACAACCGCGCGCAAATTTTCTGGCCGTTTATTCTCGGTCGGTGTATGGTAACGGACATCCTTACATCTTTGGTGACTTTGGAGAGTTACTCTTCGAGCTCGCCGTAGGTAAAACCACCGCTGCATTCACGCTTGGAAGTTCGTTGTCCCAAACACAGACAAAAAAGGAGCTTTTCAATGAATGGAAGACACAGCAGAGTGATTTCCAACCCATTCCGAAGGTCAGGTTGGGCATTGTTCGCACTCGCCACGGTCGTATTGGCTGCGGCTACTGAGTCGCGGGCGCAGTATGTATCCACAAACCATGTGCGGGAGGCGGTCCGCAGCGGGTTGGCCCAGCAGGTGGGGCGGTTGCCGGAGCACCAGGAGTTGAGCCTGGACATCGTTCTGCCACTACGCGATAAAGCAGCATTGGATGACTTTCTCGCGGAGGTCTATAACCCGCGCAGCTCGTCTTACCGGCACTTCCTGACCGTCGCGGAGTTCACCGAGAGGTTCGGGCCCACGCGTAGGCGGAGTATGAGGCGGTCGTGAAGTATGCGAAGAGCAATGGCTTGACCGTCACCGGCGGCACGCGCGACGGCATGGAAGTGCAGGTCAAGGGCCCGGTTTCAGCCGTCGAGAAGGCCTTCCATGTATCGATGCTGAACTACCAGCATCCGACCGAAGAACCGCACCTTCTTCGGCCCGGACCGCGAGCCGACGACCAACATCGGGCTTTCGCTGTGGCATGTCTCCGGGCTGGACAACTTCTCGATCCCGCATCCGCTGTACGTGAAGAAGAGCGACTATGCCGCGGCGCACGGCATCGCAGCCCGAAGACGGTGGTCTCGCACGCCACCACCGGCTCCGGCCCGTCGGCGTCGTTCCTGGGCAGCGACATGCGCGCCGCCTACTACGGCGGCACCGCGCTGACCGGCGCCGGCCAGAACCTCGGCCTGTTCGAGTACTACGGCACCGACCTGGCCGACCTGACCACCTACTACAAGAACATCGGCCAGACCAACAAGGTTCCGGTCACGCTGATCTCCGCCGACGGCACCAGCACCTCCTGCGTCTACAACGAAGCAGGCGGCGGTGCGACGACAGCGAGCAGAACCTGGACATGACTCAGGCGCTCGGCATGGCGCCCGGGCTGGCCAGCCTGGTGATGTATGTCGGCTCCACCGACACCGCGATCATCAGCGCGATGACCACGCACAGCCCGCTGCCGACGACGATCGGCTGCTCGTGGGGCTGGACGCCGGCCGACCCGACGCACGCTCGACCCGTACTTCGAGAAGATGGCCGCGCAGGGCCAGAGCTTCTTCGTGGCCTCGGGCGACAGCTCGACCTGGTCGTGCGAGAAATGAGGCCTGGCCGGCGGACGACGCCTATGTCGTCTCGGTCGGCGGCACGGACCTGGTCACCGCCAGCGCGGCGGCGCGTGGAAGTCGGAGACGGCCTGGGTGGATAGCGGCGGCGGCATCTCGCCGGACAAGATCGCGATCCCGGCCTGGCAGAAGCTCTCGGGCGTGATCACGTCGACCAACAAGGGCTCGACGACGCTACCGCAACGGCCCGGACGTCGCGGCCAACGCCAACTTCACGTTCTACACCTGCGCCAACCAGACCACCTGCCAGGCCAACGAGTACGGCGGCACCAGCTTCGCCGCGCCGATGTGGGCCGGCTTCATCGCGCTGGCCAACCAGCAGTTGGTGGCCAACGGCGAGCCGACGTCGGCTTCTTCAACCCGACGATCTACGCGGAGAACGTGACCTCGAGCTACTCCACGGACTTCCACGACATCACCAGCGGCAAGTCCGGCAGCTATTCCGCCGTCACCGGCTACGACCTGGTGACCGGCTGGGGCAGTCCGAAACCTGCTTTGATTACGACTCTGGCTCCTTAAGGGGTCGGGAAATCCGTTCAATCAACCAAGACAAAAAGAGGAGGCCCAGACTTTCGAGTCGGGCCTCCTTCTTCTTTGGCGGAGCCAAATGAAAATGTTCGGGTTTACTCGATTCCCAACTGCCGCTGCAACTGCTCCAGCGAAACGCCTTTGGTCTCGGGGTAGGCGAAGAGCACGACGAAGAACTGCACCACCATCATGGCGGCGAAGAACATGAAGGGATACGCTCCCGACGTTTTCGCCAGCAGCGGGAAGGTGAAGGCGATGGCGGCGTTCATGATCCAGTGCGAGCTGCTGCCCAGGCTTTGGCCTTTGGAGCGGACCTTGGTGGGGAAGACTTCGCTGATGTAGACCCAGATGACCGCGCCCTGCGAGACTGCGAAGAAGGCGATGTAGGCGACCAGCAGCCAGACGAGCAGCTCGTAGTGCGACTTGGTGAAGAAGACGGCAGCGACTCCGGCGAGGCAGATGGCCGTGCCGACCGAGCCGAAGAGCAGCAGCTTCTTGCGGCCGAGCTTGTCGATGACGGTCATGGCGAGCAGGGTGGAGACCAGGTTGGTGGCGCCGATGGCGACAGCCTGCAGATCGCCGGAGACTCGGCTGAAGCCGGCGGCGGCAAAGATGTCGTTCAGGTAATAAAGAATGGCGTTGATGCCGGATAGCTGGTTGAACATGCCGATCGTTGCGGCGAGAAAGATCGGCTTGCGATATTTCCAGGAGAAGAGCGGTTCGGAGCGGCTGGCGCGCTCGAGATGGATGGACGCGACAATCTCTTTCAACTCCTCTTCGGAGTTTGGTGTGCCCATCATTTGCAGCACCTGCCGCGCCTCGTCGATACGGTCCTGGGTGACCAGCCAGCGTGAGCTGCGCGGAATGCCGAAAAGCATGATCAGGAACAGAATCGCAGGGATGGCCGCGATTCCGAGCTGCCAGCGCCACTGCATCGCCCCGGTGTGCAGCTCGGCGATGACAAAGTTCGAGAAGTAGGCGAGCAAGATGCCAACCACAATGTTGACCTGGAACATGCCGACCAGCCGGCCGCGCCATTGGGCGGGAGCGAGCTCGGCGATGTAAACCGGGCCGAGCACCGACGAGCCGCCAATGCCCAGACCGCCGATGAACCGGGCGACCAACAAGACCGGCCAACTCCATGCGAGGCCTGACCCCAGTGCGGAGATGACGTACAACACCGCCATGACGCGGAGGGTGTCGCGCCCGCCGAACTTCTGCCCGATCGCTCCGGCGGACATGGCCCCGATCACCGTGCCGATCAGCGCGATCGCGACGGTGAAACCTAACTCACTCGCTGTCAACGAATACACTTGCGTCAACTGTTGGGTGGCCCCGGCTATGACGGCGGTGTCGAAGCCGAAGAGCAACCCACCCAGCGCGCCAACGCCGGTGCCCTTGAGCAGGTACCGATTCATTTTGAGGGGTGGGCCTTTTACCTGCGAGCTGTTTGCGGGAACTGGGTTAATCATGTCAAGCCATCCTAACCCTCGCGGGCCTCTGGTTGTCCAGCTTCGCCGAAGAGTTGTCGATCGACGACCTCGCTATCGCAGCATCAGGGGCAGCAAGCAAGCGCCGAGTATCCCCGCGTCAGAGCCGAGTTCGGCTCGAACCACATGGGTTTTGCGCGGGGACCGCTGCCGTGATTCTTCCGCGGTGGGCGCGGTGAGGCGGTACACATAACTGCGCATGCGGAGCTCTTCCATCATGCGCGGAGCAAAGAGGTCCCAGGCCGCGGAGACGCCGCCGCCAACGACATACAGGGGGAGGTTTAGAGTGTTGACCAGCGCGCCAATGCCGATTCCCAAAGCTGTGCCAACGCGGGCAAAGACGGTCAGAGCGAATTCATCGCCCTGCAGCGCAAGGTTAGCTACATCGAGCGCGGTCGCCGGGGCGGCACTTTCAGGCGCGTTTGCTTGTTGACGTTGCAGGGTACGGCTGGCTGCCGCCATGCGTTGAACGCCGGTTGCCGAAGCATAAAGTTCCAGGCATCCTCGGCTCCCGCAGGGGCAATCTTCCCCATCCGGTATGACCGTGTTATGTCCTGCCTCGCCAGCCATGCCATTGTTGCCGTCCAGGATTTTACCGTCGAGGATAATGCCATTGCCTACGCCCGTTCCGAGCGTCAACATGCACAGAGATGGGACGGCGTAGGTTTTTCCCGAACCGAGGCGAAACTCGGCGAGCGCGGCGAGGTTGGCGTCGGATTCGATGATGACCGTCTCGCCGATCGCTTGGGCGAGCGCTTCGCGGAGCGGGAAGCCATCGAAGCCGGGCAGGTTCGGCGGGTTGCGCATCACGCCTTCGGGCAACTCAAGCGGGCCGGGCGTCCCGATGCCGACTCCCGCAAAATGGGCGCCCCGGCCATGTTTGTCGAGCAGGCCTTTGATCGCTAGGGCCATATCGGCGACGACAGCGACCGGGCCATCGGAGACGCGAGTGGGCAACGCAATGCTGTCGATGATTCCTACGGGAGAGGCGCCCGCATCACTATATGCGGAGATACGTAGATTGGTTCCTCCAAGATCGACGCCAATGGAGTAGCGGTCCGAAGTCAATGCAGATGTCTCCTCAGAGTGCACGTCGCCGGGCAATCTTCCAAACACCTTTATATCCGAAAGCCGCCGTCTTCCCTTCATCCTGGAAAAACACGGCCTCAGCCGAGGCCTTAGAGAGCGCCTCCTCCCCCGGAGCTGTACTTTGGCATGCCGCCGCTCCGTACAACTTTTGTTGTAACAAGGGGATTTTTTGCTTGACTCTTAGCGGCGACGGACTGAATGTTACCTTACTTGTGGCCTGCAATTGCAAGCCGCGTTGAACGCGAATTGTCTGCCTGGCGAGGCGGATGCCGAGCAAGCCGGGAAATGCATGCCGACTCATGCGACGCGTTGACGAGCCGGATATACTTCGAGGGCCATGACAAGCGGGTATCTCGAGTTACTCAAATCGATAGATGTACCAGTCAAAGGACAATCAGAATGGGATCTACAAGAGCGGTATTGGGAGTCGTCAGAGTGAATATCCGTGCAGCATGCGCAGGAGCTTTTCTTGCCGCGTCCGCTATCGCCGTTCAGGCCCAAAATGTCATACCGGTGTATTCGGCAGTCAATGTGCGGCTCTCGAAAACCGGGACGTCGTTGACTGATCTGAATACCTATGGAACTGTGCCATTGAATCTGAGCTGCCCCTCTACCGGTATCACTGCGGTTCTGTCCGGACCGCTGCCTGCGGGAAGCACGACACCGACCAACCTGTTGGTCGACAATTACGTTTCCGTCACTGTGAATTCGACGACCACGAATCTCTGCGGGCCTCCCGGACCTGGCTCCCAGGGTAACCCCGCCAGCTGTTTCCGCTCGGCGTATTCCAGCAATCCGATCGTCGGTACCGATCCGGACTATCCAAGCGGCCCGAACGGACCGCTTGGTGTGGTCGGTGGTGTCGCCCCTATCAGCATCGTCCCGTTTCTGGGCGAGGGCGCAAACCAAGTCACGTTTAACCTGGTGGATTTCGGCGGTTTTCTGGCTTCCTCTTCGCTGAACCTGATCACCAACTGCACCTCCGCCGGGGCGAGCGGGAACGGCACTATCACAGGCAACCTGATTTCGACGACCAACCCAAGTACGCTCACCCAGCCGTTCACTTTCAGCGGCGCTCCCGACGTGAAGGTGCAGCTGGTTTTGGATGTTGCGCCTGCGGCCAACGCCGGCACGCTGACCATTCCGCAAGGGGGATCGACTCCGACGACGAACGATCAGGCTCTTGATCCAAGCGCTTTCCCGCCGTTGGTGAAGGGAACGTCTTTCGCAACGTCGCAGTGCCTGATTCATCTTGGAGAGCTTCTGAACAACACGCCTGCCTGCAAGCTGTACACGGTCACCTGCACGATTGGTACCGGCACCGATGCGGCCGGCATCAACTGCCCCAAGTCGTCGGCGAGAAACATCGTGATTCAAGACGTCTTCGACTTCCCCCAGCTATCGCTCCCCGACATTACCTACGTCAGCGGCAATGTTTCCGAAACTTTCCACCAGGGATTCGGCTTCATCCAGGCCAGCGAAAATTGGGCCGGCGGCCCATGCATGTTCGAGGCCGGTACGGACCAACTGTTCTCCTGCCCGGAGAACATTCTGACGGAGTTCAGCGGCCCCGGATTAGGCAGGGGAACAGGTACCTCGCAGCCTGGCATCAACTCTGAATTCATCAGCGTTGGACCGGTGCCGGAATACCGCACCCATGTGGACCTGTCCCCCTGGTCGGCGAACCAGATGTGGGTCAACTCGCACAACATTACGGCGACCTTCAACACGAGGTCTCCAATCCTCCCGGCCGGCTTCAACGGTGGCGATTTGAACGATTTCAAAGCCGCACCGCCCTACAGCATCACATACGGAGTGGCGCCGTTAGCCGGGTATCCTTCGGTTCCGTCCACTGAGTTCCCGGTTCCGGGGGACCAATCGATCATGTATCCGGGCGGCTGCCCCGCGCCTGGGACGCCGGCTCCGGCACTCTGGTCGCCGGCTCCGGTTCAGCTGCACGTGAATGCGGACGGCCAATATCTCCTTCATTACTTCGCGACGGATTGCGCCGGAACGGAAGAGCTGTACTTCCGTGAGGACAACACCGGCAGCTGGTATACCTCGTTCTACACCGCGATCATGTTTGTCGACACGGTCAAGCCAAAGATCATTTCCGGCCCTGTCTTCAGCTGTGCGGCGGCCTCGCCGAGTTCTTGCTTCGCCGGGACGCTTCCGGACGGCACGGCCATCTTTAAGCACAACTCGCACGTGAAGGCCACTTATCAATGCTCGGACGATTTCTCCGGGGTCGCGACCTGCGGGGAGGCGACTTATGGCAATCCGGCGACAAATCCACCGGCATATACCTCTGGCGTCAATACCTCAACGCTGGGGACCTTCCGGTACTTCGTACACGTCACGGATGCTGCGGGAAATAAAGGCACGGACGTCCTTGTTTACTACGCTGTTCAGTAACCACAGCGGCTACAGCCTCGCGGAAATAATCCAGCAACGCCCCGTCAGTTCATTGCCGGGGCGTTGCCGCGTAACCAGGCTGGGGAACGGAAAAAGGAGCGCTTCGGAATCGAGAGGCGATTCCACTTTTACCTCGCGCTCACGGTTCGTGCAATGAGAATGCGCCCTTGGTGAGGCGCGGCTATTTCGCCCCGGCGCCGACCCAGCGATTGCAGTCGTCGTAAATGGTCTTCATGTCGACGCGGCGAAGGATGTTCTCCGCGCCGGGCTCGCTCCGGAGGGTATTCATCAGCGCTAGGGACTGGCGGTATTCGTTCCAGGCGTCGCCAGTGTTGCCGCTGAGCCGAGAGGCCGTGGCCTGAAGGTAGTAGATTCTCGCCAGGCGGAGGCGCATGCCAGACTTTTCTGCGGGGGCCGCAGCTTCCTGTAACACCTGTCGCGCCCCAGTGAAGTCCTTGGTCAGTATCAGCGCCTCTGCAAGGTAGACCTGAGCTTGCACGGCGAGGTTTCTGTCGGAGGTCGCATCGGACCCGGTGAGCGGACGAAGGCGGGCGACCGCGTCATTCCCTTTCCCCTGGGCAATTGCCAGACGACCGAGACTCACTTTGGCGGCCAAAATGGCGTCATGATCGTTCCCTTTGGATGCCGCCGCCAAAGCGCGCTCGAAGAGCGGAGCGGCCGCAGCGGTGTCTCCTCGAAACAGGGCGATCTCCCCTCGCGTGCCGAGAACGCGGGAGGTCAAGTAAGGGTCCTTCAAGTCGCGGGCGATGTTTTCGGCCTGGTCGAGGTAGGGTATTGCTTCTTCGCCTCGTCCTGCCCTGGACAGAGCTTCGGCGAGGTCCTGCAAGGCCAGCCCAAAGTCGCTGTTCTTTTCCCCTATTGCCTGGTAGGCCTTGACCGACTGCTGGAGTGAGTCAACGGCCGCACCAAAGCGCGCCTGATAACCCAGAACCACGCCAATCTGGCGTTCCGCGGAAGCGACGCCTATCGGCTCTCCGTTGCTGCGCCAGGTGTCGAGGGCGCGTTTGAGCGAAGCGAGCGCATCGTCATATCTACCAGTAGTCGTATAGGCCAGGCCGAGGCCCTGAAGTGGATCCGCGATTCGTAGCGGCGCATTGATCTTCTCACCTAGCTGCAGGGCCTGCTGGAAGTAGGTAAATGCGCCCTCGGTATCTCCTTTTGTCAGATTGACGGCACCGATGTTGTTCAGGCACAGCGCCTCGCGATTCTGATCGCCAGCGTCGCGCTCAATCTGCAGGGCATCCCGATACTGTTTCAGCGCCTCATCATGTGCCCCTCGCGCCTGGTAGATGTCTGCCACGTCGATGAGCGTGTCGCCGGCCTCCTTGGTCGACCCGATCTCTTGAAAGAGGGCGACTGCTTTCTTGAGATTGCTCAGTGCGGCATCCTGCTTGCCCATGGTGACCTGCACCTGGGCCGTGTCGACCAGGGCGACGGCGACGGCGCGCTTCTGCCCGATCTTTTCGCTGACGGCGATCGAGTCGCCAAAATATCTCAGCGCCTCCTCGTTCCTTTTCAGGAATCGATAGGCGATGCCCATCGCCAGCAGGATGACCCCGTGGTGCTCCTGGTTGCCGGTGGAGTTGGTGAGGAATTCGCCTTTGCGCGAGGGGTTCCAGCGCGGTCTGGAAATGGCCGCTTTGCAGCTCCATCCGCCCGAACGCCAGAGGGCGAGCACATTCTTCGGGATCTTCTTTGAGAAGGCTGGCGAAAATCGGGCGCGCCTTGTCATAGGCTCCGGTATCGGCGTAAAGGGAGGCGAGGGCGATACTGCACATCGACATTGCCGGGCATTGCGTGGGCGACGATCCTCATACAGGCCGATGGCTTTTTTCTGGTCTTCCAGAATCGCCGCCCGGTTGGCGTCGATCAGCATTCTTTCCAACTGGGGAAGGCCCTCGGTGGTTGCGAGCTCAGAGGCGCGCCGCGAAGACTGTTCCGCTTCCGCCTGATGGCCGAGCGCCTGCTGGCTCTGGCTGAGCGCCGAATAGGCGAGGGCAAACTGCGGGTCCGCATTCACGGCATTTTGAAACGCCTGCGCCGCATCGATGTTTTTCCCGATACGCATGAAATCCATCCCCAGGTCATAGGCGCGAAGCGCCTCGATCGATTTTGAGGATGGTTTGAATGCCTGGGCCTTCAGCTCATCGATCTGGTTCGACGGAAAGACTCAGGCTCTTGCGGATCTGGTCGGCCAGCGAGTCGATAGCTGCGGGCAGGGCTTGTTCGTTAGCGGCGCTGGCGGTGACCGTGGTCGTGCGATCGCTCTTGATGTTCTGAACGATCGCGTTGATCTGGATCTGTTCGCCTAACCGGACATATTGTCCGGAGACCGCGATTTCGGTATTGGTCAATTGGACGATGCGGCCAAGGGTGTTGGGGTCGATCGCTCCCCGGGCGGTCAACTGCAAGTCGGCCATAACCTGGCGGACACGGTCGCTGGAGAGCGTATGCAAGCGCGAAGATTGCCCGATGTCAGTGCTGAACGCGTCGGCAACGTATGCTCCCAGCCAGTCGAGCTTGGGATCGCCGGAGGCGTTGTGCATCGGCACGACGGTCAAGGTCAGACGCGGGCGCCTGGCTTACGGCTCCTGATTTGCCCCCGCGATTGCCGGCGGGACGAAACACGAGGAATGCGCCGACACCGAGAGCGAGGACAAGTGCAACGACTCCAGAGCCAGCGAGCAACCAGGGCCTGATCTCGCGGCTGCCTTTGATGGTCTTTGCTCCGTGTATGATCGGCGCCTTGCTCAGGGGCCGCCTACCCTGCCATGCGTCCAGGTCGGCAAGCAGTTCCGCGGCGCTCTGATAACGGACGTCTACCTCGCGTTCGAGGCAACGGCTAACGATGGCGCTGATGGGGGCGGGAATCGTGGCGTCGAGGTCCGAGACCGGGACGACCCGCTCCTGGGTGCGTTTGATCAGGCTGGCCAGCGCGCTGTCGGCGCGAAAGGGGATCGCCCCGCTCAGCAGCTCGTAGAAGATCACGCCCAGCGAGAAGATGTCGGAGCGCTGATCCAGTTCCTGGGCGAGCGCCTGCTCCGGCGACATGTACTCCATGGTGCCGACCAGGCGCCGGACTGGGTCATGCCATCGCCGCCCAGTGGTGCGCGCAAGTCCGAAATCCATCACCACCACGCGGCCGTTGTCGTCGACGCATGATGTTCTGCGGCTTCAGGTCGCGATGGATGACGCCGACAGCGTGCGCGGCCTCGAGCGCGCGGCAGACCTGCTGCATGATCTCGACCGACTTCTTCGGGCGGCAGCTTGGTCTGCTCATGGATCAGCGAGCGCAGGTCCTGGCCCTCGACGAACTCCATGGTGATGAACTTCATGCCATCGGCTTCGCCGAGGTCGTAGATGCGCACGACGTTCTTGTGAGTGACCTGGGTCGCGAGGATGAGCTCCTGCTTGAAGCGGTCGATGATGGCCTGGTTGCCGGCGAGATCGGGGCGAATGACCTTCAGCGCGATGGTGCGGTTGAGTTCGATGTCCAGGGCCTGATAGACAGCGCCCATGCCGCCTACGCCAAGGATGTTGAGTATCTGATAGCGCCCGCCGAGCAGCGATCCGGTTTCCAGAATCGGTGCGCCGGTAAAGACATTGATTTGGCCCGAAGTCGGTTCTGGGAGTCTTCGGCCCGCCGACCATCGTGGGCGCATCGGCGGAAATATTTCGTACGGGAATATCGGTGAGCTTGCGCCCCGGGATGTCGATGATGGTCGGCGAATCGAGCGGAACCGAGGTTCCTGGAGAGGAACTCTCGCCGGGAACCGGGGCCCGGATTCCAGCCCCTGTTTTCCATTTATCGTCGCGCCGCTCTCGGCCCTTCTCATCCATGAAAACAGTTTGCTCCGGGTCGCGTTTCCGCAACCCACATCAGTCCCGAGGGGCACTTTGCGCAGCAGAGATTTCAGATGCGTTGATACGAGCCCGGTGACAGGAGTATATAACGCGCGGAGGCGAGACTAGCGAGATTCAGCGCGTCTTGGCCGCAATCGCAAAAGCCTTGATCGGTCTTCTTTTGCAGGTGACGTGAGTAAACCAAAGTGTCCTTCTGACAGGTGACTTCAACAGGCGAATCGGTTCAGCTCGCGATGTTACGGAAGATAGGAACCGGAGCTTAGTGTGCCGCGCTCGGCTTCCCGCTTGCGGAGGAGGCGGCGCTCTTCGACTCCCGTGCTGGCGGGGCGTCGGCGCCCTTTTCGGGAGCAGGAGATTCCGCGTCTGGCTTCGCCTCGGGAGGCGGAACGCCGTTGGGAAAATCAGCGGGAGTCAGATACTGGACGATGAGCGAGACCCGACGGTTGGAAGGGTCGAGGGGATGAACGGAATCCCTCATGCGTTGATCTGCGAAGCCGCGAACCTGGGAGACCTGGTTCGCGCGTAGCCCGCCGGGATGCTGCATGAGCCGCCGCGCAACGTTGGCCCGATCTTCGGAGAGCTCCCAGTTGGTGTAGAGCGGATTGGTCCCGGAGAACGGTTGGGCGTCGGTGTGGCCCTCGATCGAAACCCGGTTTGGGACAGTGGAGAGCTTGTCAGCCAGCAGGTTCAGCATGTCCCTACCACCGGGCTTGAGGGTGATACTGCCGGTGTCGAAGAAGGTTCCGTCCTTCGATTCCAGGAGCTCTATCCGCAGACCTTCGGAGTCACTGTCATCTCAACTTGTTTCGAGAGGTCTTTCAGGTTGGCCTGCTGTTGGATCTGCTTCTGCAGTTGTTCCTTCAGCTTCTCGATGTTCTCTTTGGTGAAGGGCATCGCTTCCCCGACGCCCGATTGAGTCGACCCGCTGTCAGTGGGTTTGCCCATCGGGTCGTTGAAATATCCAGCAACCACCTTCTTGGTATGTTCGCTCGTGTTGAGCAGCCACAGACACAATGAAGAGCGCCATCATGGCGGTGACGAAATCGGCGTAGGCAACCTTCCACGCGCCGCCGTGGTGGCCGCCGTGACCCGAGACTTTCTTAATGACGATGATTTGCGGCTTTGCCATGGCGGAACTACGCCGCCTCCTCGACAGCGGCGGGAGCTGCCGACTCGCCTCGGCAGGCAGCCTCCAGCTCTTCAAACGTCGGTCGAACGTGCAATGGAATCGCACGCCTTGCGATCTCGACAACGATCTGCGGGGCGTTGCCCTTCATGGATGCGAGCATGAGCACCCGGAGCATGTGCATGTAGCTGTGCTCTTCGTCGACGCCCTTGGTCATGTTCGCGCTCAGAGGGCCGACGACACCGTAACACAGCAAAATACCCAGGAATGTCCCCACGAGCGCCGCAGCGACTTTCTTCCCCAGCTCCTCTGGCGGCCCGCTCGAATGCGCCCATGGTGATGACTACGCCAAGCACGGCGGCCACGATGCCAAGGCCAGGCAATGCGTCGGCAACGGTGGAGAGCGCTGAGATCGGCGCCGATGCCCCGTGATGGGCGACTTCCATGTCCCGCTCCATCATCTGGTCCATGTCGAATGGCTCGACGCCGCCGGTGATGATCATGCGCATGGTGTCGCAGACAAAGTGGCAGACATGGTGGTCTTTGAGGAAGTCGGGGTATTGCTTAAAGATCTCGCTCTCTTCGGGCTTTTCGATGTCCGATTCGATCGAGAGTAGCCCGCCCCTGCGGACCTTGTTCAATAAGTCGAACATCATCTTCAGGGTCGAGAGATAGCGTGGCTTGCCGAACTTGGAGCTGCCGATGACTCCGAGCAGCGCACCGATGATTTGCTTCAGGATATGGAGCGGGTTGGCGGTGAGCAGCGTGCCCAGGGCGGCGCCGGCGATGATCAGCACCTCCGCCGGCTGAACCAGCACTGCAAGGTGTCCCTTCTCCATCATGAAGCCGCCGATCACCGCTCCGAAGACCAGGACGATTCCGATTATGGCAAACACGATTCGCTCCCTGGGGGTCCGTGATTGGCTTAGCAGGAATGGTTCTACGTTGAGCTCACAGCCCAAAGGCCGTGACGCTCGCCGCGTCTTCGGTCGGGTCTTCCTGCGCGGAAAACTACCGTCTCAACGACCCTATCGGCATCGATTCAATCGAACTTCACGGTTTCAGGTAATGAGAAGCGGGGACCCGGGCGGGTTTTGGGAAGGGTTGCAAAAATCAACGCCGGTCTCGTGGATGCAGGGCTATTTCACGGTTGGTTCAGCGCTGAGGGCGGCAATCGGTATCTGCACAATGAACTCGGTCTTGCCGGGTTCGGTTGTAAAACGAATCGTGCCCCCGTAGGAGCCGACCACGATACGATGGGCGATATCCAGGCCGAGCCCGGTTCCGACGCCTACTGGTTTGGTGGTGAAGAACGGTTCGAAGATGTGTTTGCGGTGCTCTTCTGAGATTCCCGCGCCCTCGTCGGCGATGCCAACGCCGATGCAGTCGTTTTCGACCCAGGTGCGTATATGGATCGTGCCGCGCTCCGGGCTGGCATCGATCGCGTTGTCGAGCAGATTGGTCCAAACCTGAGTGAGACCGGCGCCTTTGCTCTTGACGATCGGCAGGTCGGCCGCGAACTTCTTGTCCAGCTTCAGGTCCTTAGGGCGGAACTTGTGCCACAGGATGGTCAGCGTACTGCGCAATCCGTCGTGAATATCGACCGGGTGCATCTGGCCAGCACTCTCGCTGTGAGAATACTTCTTCACTGCCATCACCAGCTCGGAGACGCGGGTGATACTCTCCTCGATGGTTTCCACAAGCTGCATGCTCGAAACGAGCGACACGAGCCAGTTGAGCGCATCGGAGAAAGAAGCCCCGTTGACCGAGCGGTTGGGGAAGGCGTGTTGAGCGCAATTCAGATCGGCTTGAGTCAGACCTGTGGAGGTGAGAGTTGGAGCGATCTGCCAGCTATTCTCGACGCCGGCTTCGTCAAGCCACTCCGCGAGCGACTCTTCGGCGTCAGACTGATCGATGGAATTCATCGCACTGGGTTTCTCGCCTGTTAGAGCGCGGATCTGAAGCTCTTTAATGCATTCCAGCTGCTCGGCAGGCATGGGAAGCTCGCAATATCGGAGGCTGATCTTCTGCAACTGCACCAGGTTTTGGCGCAACTGGGCGGCGGCCCGTCGGGCAGCCGTGCCGGGATTGTTCAACTCGTGCATCAGGCCGGCCGAGAGCGTTCCCAGCGCCATTAGCTTCTCGCGATGGACGGCGAAGGTCTGATAATTCTGCAGGCGCAATTGCATGTTGTGCAGTATCGCGTTGCGCACGACGGGACAGGTGGACATCAGTCGCCAGAAACCCTCTTCGCGAATACCAATCATGAGTGCGTCGCTGACGACTTCAGGGGACGCAATTATGGACTTGTGGCCGGTCAGGAGCGGGACCTCGCCGAAACTATTGCCCGCGGTGCAGCAGAAGGCGTAGGCCTTCGATCCGTCCGCTTCCTGTTTGAAGGAGCGCACCTCGCCCTCGACGACCCCCCAGAATCCGCAGAGTTCCTGGCCGTCCTGAAAGTAGACGGAACCACGCGGCGCGCGCACGAATTCGACCGGGCCGAGGCAGGAAACGTCTTCTTCGCGGAGTTGCGCGAAGACATCGATCTGACGCAGCTGAGAATAAACTTCCCGAGCGTCTACTGTCTGAACGTCCGCGGCTGGTTGTTCGGCTTGCATAATGGCGAATGGCCCTAGAATCTGGCCAAATACTGGTGCATGAACTGCACCGAAATCGAACCCTCTCCGACGGCCGAAGCCGCTCTTTTTATCGATCCGTGCCGCACGTCTCCGGCGGCAAAGATCCCCGGCGTACTGGTTTCCAAAAGATATGGATGCCGGTCTTCTTTCCACACCCTGGGGGGCCGACCCTCGACGAAGATGTCTCGTCCAGTGAGGACGAAGCCATTGGGATCGCGCATAATCGAGTCCGGCAACCAGCTGGTGTTGGGCGCCGCACCGATAAAGATGAAAAGGGCAGATGCGGCCCTTTCGCTCTCCCCACCTGGTCCGGAAATCCGAATCGACTCAAGCCTTTGGCCGCCGCTGGCCTTGATCACTTGGGTATTAGCCTCCACCACAATATTCGATGTCGCAGCAATCTGATCGATTAAATATTTCGACATACTGCTAACCAGGGAGTCGCCGCGCACCAATATGGTGACCTTTCGGGCGTATTTTGCGAAATACATGGCGGCTTGGCCGGCGGAATTGGCTCCCCCGACAATAAAGACCTCCTCATCGCGGCAAGAGATGGCCTCGGTCATCGCTGCGCCGTAATAGACGCCCGCTCCGGTGAACTGGTCGAGACCCTCGACTTCGAGCCGGCGATAATTCACGCCTACGGCGATCAGGATCACCCGGCACGAGAGTTCTTTGCCGTCCGCAAGGCAGAGATAGTGATAGTGATTTTGACTGCGAATTCCGACCGCATTTTGAGTCAGAAGTTCGGTACCGAAGCGGTTCGCCTGAAGGAGGGCCCGTTTGGCCAATTCCGCGCCGCTGATTCCGGTCGGAAAGCCGAGGTAATTCTCGATGAACGAGCTGCTGCCGGCCTGTCCACCGACCGCCTCGGGCTCGAGCAGGAGGGCGCGCAGACCCTCCGATCCGGCATAGACCGCTGCGGCAAGTCCAGCCATACCCGCTCCGACGATGACCGCGTCGTAGAAGTCGCGTTCGGCGGTTACATGCAGGCCGATCTTTGCCGCCAGCTCGGTCTGCGAAGGCTGGGAGAGGGCGCTGCCGTCGGCAAAAAGTACGGCAGGCAGCTTGTGTTCGTCAAGATTGTAATGGGCCAGCAACTGGAGCGCTTCGTCATTGTGCTCAGGGTCGAGCCAGACGTAGGGCACCTGGTTGCGGGTGAGAAAGTCCCGCACCTGATGGTCGCGGAGCGACCACCTGGGGCCGATGACCCGAATTCCCTCGAATGGAGGCCTGTAGCCGTCCTGCCAGGATCCAAGCAAGTCATCGAGGACCGGGTAAAGCCGCTCTTCCGGAGGGTCCCAGGGTTTCGTGAGGTAGTAATGGATTTTGGCCGAGTTGATGGCCCGAATCGCCGCCTCGGTGTCGGCGTAAGCGGTCAGGAGCGCGCGTTTGGCCTCTGGGTACACCAACTGGGCCTTTTCCAGGAACTCAACGCCGGTCATGCCCGGCATGCGCTGGTCAGAAAGAAAGAGCGCGACGGAATCGCGGCGATCAAGGAGCTGGCCGCAAGTATCGAGTGCCGCCTGACCCGATCCGGCGCGGAGAATCCGGTAGGTCGCCCCGTATTGACGGCGGAGGTCCTGCACCACCGCCTCAAGGACGCTGATGTCGTCGTCAACCGCTAGTATGATTGGCTTACCCATGCAGTAGTGCTCCTGTGGCGGGCCGGGCGCGCAGCACCAGTCTTCTACCAGTCTATCGTTTTCGAGGCCGCATCCGGCCCGGCGTGCAGATCGGGCCTCGATTTTCGCGTATCAAACGCCTTTGCGGACTGTATACCTATTAGTTAGCCGGGCTTAACAAGCTATGCGTAGTTTGCCAATCTTTCGAATTCCCCTTCATGTAGCTACTGATTTAGTGTATTTGTCTAAGAATGATGGGCTTGAGCCCTGTCCCAACCTGATCGGGAGGGGGATACACGGGACAACTGAACACTTCCCCGTCTGCTTGTCGGTAACCCGTTTGTCTGAATAGAGGACACTGGAAGTGTCTCGGACCGAGACTGACGATAAGCGAATTGAGTTTAGCGGAAAACGACGACTCCGGCAGCACGAAACCCCTGTCGTTAAACCGCGAACCGGAAGGCCGACTTGCCCCTTGCGATGTGCAACAGGGTCAGGGCAACTTCCGCGAGAGGATGCATGATGCACAAGGTCATTCTTGCCGATAATCAAGCGATCTTCCGGACGGGCACGGCGAAGGTCCTCGCGATGGAAGACGACTTGCGAGTTATCGCCCAATGCCCGGACTGCCCTCGCCTCTATCACGCCCTGACTACCTTTCGCGGCGCCATCGTGATCGTCGCGTCATCGATGCGGCCGGACCTGCCGCAGGTGATCGCAGGGGCGCGGGCGGCGGGTAGCCGGCTGATTCTCGTAGCGGAAAACGGGGACGTGCCTCAGCCTGCGGTGCTGGCGGATTTGCATGGTTTGGTCTATCGCAATGTGTCGAAAACTGCGCTACTGGAGACAGTGCGGCAGGTCATTCGCGGCGAGCGGTCGATTCATCCCGTGGAGGCAAGCAAAGACGCAGAGCCAGAGGACCTGGTTGGTGCAAGGGTCCGCGACCGGCTTACTCCCAAAGAGATGAAGATCGTCGCGTTGATCGTGCAGGGCTGCAAGAACCGCGAGATCGGCTTGCGCCTTGGTACAACCGAGCAGGTCATCAAGAACTATCTGCGCAGTATCTATGACAAGACCGGTGTCTCCGATCGGCTGGAACTGGCGCTGTTTACCATCCACCACCGGATGTTAGCCGAAGCCGCGAACGAAGTTGGCAACGCAATGGAAGCGCAGACCGAGGAGCTTGTCCACCGTCGCTGATCGTAGGAGCCGACCAGCGATCAAAGTTTCTCGGCTACGGATTTCGCCTGGGTGAAGAGAAGCAAGTAATCCGGGCCGCCGGCCTTGGAATCCGTTCCCGACATGTTGAAGCCGCCAAATGGATGCGCCCCTACCATTGCTCCGGTACATTTGCGGTTGAGATATAAATTGCCCACGTGGAAGTCCTTGCGGGCCCGCTCCAGCTTTTCACGGTCGTAGCTGTAAATCGCTCCAGTGAGACCATATTCCGTGTTGTTGGCGATGGCAAGCGCGTCTTCGAAGCCCTGCGCCTTGATGATCGCCAGCACCGGGCCGAAGATTTCTTCCTGTGCAATGCGCGCATTCGGCGGCACGTCGGCGAAGACCGTTGGGGCGACGTAGTAGCCGCCATCCGCAGTCTCAATGGCTTCTCCGCCCGCGATCAACCGTCCCTCGGACTTTCCTATTCCGATGTACTTGAGGGTCTTCTGGAGTGATGAATCGTTGATGACCGGGCCCATATTCAGATTTGCCGCCGGATCGCCAACTGTCACCACAGCCGTCCGCTCCCGCACACGTTCGACGAAGATGTCGTAGACCTCTTGATCGACGATTGCCCGGGAACAAGCCGAGCACTTCTGCCCGCTGAAGCCGAAGGCTGCTGCCACCACTCCCTCGACGGCTGCGTCGAGGTCGCAATCCGCGGTGACGATGGTCGAATCTTTGCCGCCCATTTCGAGGATCGTGCGCTTAATCCAAATTTGTCCTGGAGGTGTTTTCGCGGCCTTCTCGTTGATCTCCAGACCAACTGCTCGCGAGCCGGTGAAGGCGATGAAGCGGGTCTTCGGGTGCTGTACCAACGCGTTACCGAAGGTCGGCCCTACGCCGGGGCAGAGGTTCACGACACCGGGAGGCATGCCTGCCTCTTCGAGCACTTCCAGGAACTTGGCTGCAATCGTGGGTGAGTCGACCGAGGGCTTGAGAACGACCGTGTTCCCGGTGACGATCGCCGCTGCTGTCATCCCCGCCATGATCGCGAAGGGGAAGTTCCACGGAGGGATGACTGCGCAGACGCCGAGCGGGATATAGATCAGGTCATTCCTTTCACCGGGAAGCTGAATGGGCGTGGTCGCCCCCGCCAGGCGCAGCGCTTCGCGGGCGTAGAACTCGAGGAAGTCGATGGTTTCGGCGACGTCAGCGTCGGCCTCAGCCCAGTTCTTGCCAACTTCGTAAGTAAGCCACGCGCAGAACTCAAATTTTCGTTGGCGAATGATCTCCGAAGCTCGCAGTAGCAGCGAGGTCCTGATCTCGACCGAAACGTATTTCCAGCTTTCGAAGGCCTTCAACGCGGCCTGGATCGCAGTTTCTGCGTACTCCACGCCTGGGTTCTGATGGATGCCGATAATTTGCGCGGGTCGCGCAGGATTATGGGATTCGATTTTGTCCGGAGTATGGAAGCGCTCGCCATCGATGATGAGCGGATATTCATGACCGAGCAGATCGCCGACGTGCTCCAATGCGGCTTGCATCGCGTGGCGGTTGGCGCTGGTGGAAAAATCGGTGAACGGCTCGTTACGGTAGTCGCCCTGAGGAGTGCGGGGAAGAATGACAGTGCTCATCGTTACGGTCGCCATAGCCATTCAAGTTTACTCCGAGCCGCCTAATCGGCCGGAGCCGTGAAGGCCTTCCGCCACGATTTTCGGTCGCCGGACATTCCAATTGTCAGCTACGACCCAGCGGTGATCCGCTCCGTAGCCGCAGACATCTTTGCGGTGCGGTCTAGCTTGTCCCAGCTAAAGGGCCTTCCGTCGATGGCGCGCTTGATGGTTTTGAAGATCACGATGGAGAATACCTGCCGGTAGGCAAAGCGCTGCAGCCAGATGTGGAAGAGCAGCCATCCGTCGCCCTTGTTGGCCTGATGACGCGGCTCGAGCGAAAAGGCGAGGCTCGAGGTCAGGAAGTCGATTACCAGGAATCCGAGGAAATAGACCAGTAGCTTTTCGAAATTGGCCGCGCTTGCTGCAGCGGGGTGGAAGTGCCGATCGACGAGGTAGTGGATCACGCCGGCAACGAACATGATGTCGATGAGCGGGGACACCAGCGGCAACAGCAATTGGAAGATGAGGATGTTGGGCAGTGCGAAGAATCCCATGGCCTTATTTTTGGTGAAGGCCGCGCGATGCTTGAAGATCGCCTGCAAGGTTCCGAAGGACCACCGGAAGCGCTGCTTCATCAGCCCACGCATGTCGACAGGCGCTTCGGTGAAGGCCAGCGAACGATCCTCGTAGACCACGTGGTAGCCCTGCTCGAGCAGGTTCATGGTGAGATCGGCGTCTTCGGCGACGGTATTCAGCGGGTAGCCGCCCGCGTGACGCACACCCTCGGTGCGCCACGCGCCGATCGCACCAGGGACGACGGTGACTACTCCGAAAAGATCAAGGGCGCGGCGTTCGAAGTTCTGACTGGTGATGTACTCGAGCGCTTGCCATCGGGTCCAGAGGTTAACGCGGTTTCCCACCTTGGCATTGCCTGCGACGGCGCCGATCTGCGGATCGGAGAAGTGGCGGACCAGCTTAGAAACCGCATCGGATGCGATGACAGTATCGGCGTCGATACCGACATAAAATTCTTCCGTCAGATGCTCGATTCCGAAGTTGAGCGCGCCTGCCTTGCCACCATTCGGTTTGGTCAGCACCGTGACGCGACCGTCGGCAATCTCTCTCGCAAAGGCTTCACGGGCGACTTCAAAAGTACGGTCTTTGGAGCCGTCGTCGATGACGATCACACGCATATTCGGGTAGTCGGAATTGAGCACCGAACGAACGGTCGCGACGATCACCTTCTCTTCGTTGTAGCCGGGGACGAGGACCGCGACGGGCGGCTCAAAGGTACCCGGTTCCGGCAGCTTACGCGTTCTGAGCCGATCGATAAAGGCACAGACACCGACCACGATGAGACGTCCGCTCATGAGGACGTCGCCAAAGAAAAACACGAAGACACCGAACTTAACGAAAATCGCGTAGACGATAAAAGCCAGCGAATCCACCCGCGCCTGCCAGCGCATCTTGGGCGAAATCGGGGGCATAACTTCGGCGGTCGTTTTGCCCAGCAGCTCCGATACAGGGACGATCTCATAGCCCTTGGCGCGCAGCGTGTCGATGAGCAGCGGCAGAGCGGCTACCGTCGCCGAGCGGTCGCCTCCGCCATCATGGAGCAGAATGACGCTGCCCCGGAACCACGGCCGGTCCTTCATCGCCGCCAGCTGCGTCAGCACGCCGTCAGTGATTTCCTGAGGGCTTTTTATCGGACGCTCGTTCCAGTCTTCGGTATCGATCTTATTGCCGATGATGATGTAGCCCATCTGTTCGATCAGATCGATGGGGGCGGCTTGATCGTTGGTGTCCGGCTCCTGATCGATAGAGTACGGCGGACGGAAGTAGAGCGGCTGTAGACCGAGCTTGCTGGCGAAGAGCCGCTCGGTCAGGTTCAGTTCCAGCTCAAGCTGGCGAGACGAGATTTCGCTGATGTCGGGATGAGTGAAGGTGTGATTGCCGATCTCGTGGCCTTCGCGAACATAACGCTGCAGCAGCCCGACATTGTTCTCCGCCTGATCGCCAATCACAAAGAACGTCCCTTTGACATTCTCGCGTTTTAGGATGTCGAGGATCTTCGGCGTCCACTTGGGGTCGGGGCCGTCGTCGAAGGTCAGCGCCAGCTTTTTCGGCTTATAGCCGTACTGTTCAATGGTGTAGGAACGCGGATACGAGGGCATGCGCTCGTCGGTGACAGTGAAGTTTTCCGAATCCATCGACAGCGTGCGCGAGCCGTTCGCAGGACGGCCAGTGACCCGGAGGATATCTCCATCGCCCTCGTTGTTGACGTCTTGCCCCGGGGGAACGACTTTGAGGCCATTCTGCGCGTCCGGCGCGCTCGGGTGGTCCCACACCGACCAGATCGTTGGATCTTCTTTGCCGAGGCGCCATAAGACGAAGGTCCGCAGCCCCATCTGCCGCGCCGCCCGCATTTCGTTGAGCGCCGTGACGCCATCGAGGAACCACACCTGGTGGCGCTGATGGCTATCTTCATCGTCGTAGGCGAAGTGCGCGTTCAGTTCATCGCCCTCGAGATGGACATCGGCCTCGGAATCGGCCGCCTCCTGCCACGCCTCCTGCACTGTCAGGTCCCGGGAGTCGACAACTTTCAACTTGGCGCCCGGCTTCGCCGCGCCTTTCTCGGGAAGCTGCTCTGTCCAGTCGTAGCCGTAATTGCCCAGCGCGCAGATGATCTTTTCCTTCGGCACGGTCTTCAGCACGCGGCGGAGGTTGCCTTCAAACCAGTCCTGCGACGCGATCGGTCCGGGATCGCTGCTGATCTCGTGCTCGTCGTAGTTCATCAGGATGATGCCGTCGGTTGCCCTGGCGAGGGACTTTAACTCATCATCGCCGGCGCTCACCTGCACGTTGACATACAGCTTCAGGTTTCTGGCGCGGAAGTCGGAGTAAAGCTCAGCGACGAAGGCCATGTAGGCGGCCTCGGCATCGTCCGGCACCTCTTCAAGGTCGAGCGCGATGCCGTGGTATTGAGGGCTTCCGGCGAGAAACGTATTGATCTGCTGGCGCAAGTTTTCCGTTGCCTGGTGGTTCTTGAGTAGCGCGCCGACGGTCTCGCCCCATTGGTCGGTGAGAATGTTGTAGTCATTCAGCATGGGGAAGACTTCGGTGTCTTCCTTGCTCGCCTCGATCACCCGGCGGACCTTATTTTCCGGATCGATGCCATGCACCCCTGCCGCGTCGACAACGTCGAAAATGTGTACCGGATACAAGGCGGTGGACGCTTTGAGTTTTCCGTCGGCCGAGGTCACATGCAGCCAGTCGGGAAACAGCATGTCGATCTGGTGGATGTGCTGCTTGAGCGAAGAGTAACTCCCCTCGTCGTCGACATAAAACGCAGCGCGAATTCCTTCGTCGGTATTCAAGGGAATTTCGGAAGGCCTGCGTTGGCTCTTGCGACGCGTGGGGCGTGTCCCCTTAGCTTTTAACGTGGGCTGGTTCTCTTTCAGCGCTTTGTAATTGCGCTTTTGCGTGGGCAGCAGCAGTTCGGGCAGGGTTTGTCGCCGGTAGACGCTGATGATGAAGGTCACCAGCACCAAAGTCGACAGGACCGCCGCAACGTCGAAGATACGCCGAAGGCGCTTCCACCGCTTGCGGTCGGGATCGAGGAAGATCTGCTTGCTCATGTGCCCAATACGAGACTATAGGAACGCTGGTTGACCGTAAAAGATAGGGCCGTCTACGCCTTGACATCCAATTAACCAAGCCCCTGCGCAACCCGCTTCCCTGTCAGCTGTCTGCTCAGGTGACGTCGCTTACGGACCTATTGGTATGATTCGGTTTGATGCAGCATCGGCAGTATCGCTACTGGATTTCCGTCTTCATGGCCCTTGCGGCGGGGGCAGCGCTGCGGCTGTGGTTCATTCATGCCTACCCTGAGGTCGATGGCGATCCGCTGATCTATGGCGACATTGCCAAGAATTGGCTTCAGCATCATGTCTATGGACTGACGACTGACGATGGCATCCATCCGACGCTGATCCGGCTTCCGGGATATCCGCTCTTTCTGGCGGTCTGTTTCGCTCTCTTCGGCATGGAGCATTACCACGCCGTCATGTTCGCGCAAACGGCGATCGATCTGGGAACTTGCCTGCTGATCGCGGCTCTCGTGCAGCGCATCTGGAACCGGCGGGGCGCGATGGTGGCCCTGTGGCTGGCTGCCCTTTGCCCTTTCACGGCCAACTATGCGGCCACTCCTTTGGCGGAGAGTCTGTCGATTTTTTGCGTGGCTCTGGGACTTTATTCCCTGCTGAGGTTAGTGGAAAAACCCGGTGCTGGATGGTTGCTGGCGATGGCTTTCGCGATGAGCTATGCAGCTATGCTGCGACCCGATGGTGCGCTGCTCGCGTTTGCGCTGTGCGGCGGGCTTGTGGTCTATGGACTTCGCGGCCGAGTCCAGGGTCTCTCTGCCGGACAATCACTGAGGCTTGCGGCGATTGCGGGCGTGCTTGCGGTGCTGCCCTTTGTTCCGTGGACGATACGAAACTACCGGGTCTTCCACATCTTCCAGCCGCTGGCGCCGCGATCCGCGATGGATCCTGGGGAGTTCACTTATCCCGGTTTCAATCGCTGGGTGAAGACCTGGTGTGTCGACCTGGTCTCGACCTCGGAAGTCTACTGGAACGGTAACAGCGACAAGATCGAGATCAAAAACTTGCCTGCGCGGGCTTTTGACAGCCCGGAACAGTACGAGCAAACGAAACAACTGCTCGAGGACTACAACCAGACAACTACACTCTCCCCTGAGATCGATGCCCGATTTGAAGAGCTTGCCCAACAACGTATTCAGGGCCATGCGCTGCGTTACTATCTAGCTCTGCCGGTGCTTCGGCTGCTTGATATGTGGCTGCGTCCGCGTACCGAGACGCTGTGGATCGAGATGCGTTGGTGGGACCACTACCATCATCCGGAAGAGTCGGACTTCTGCTACTTTTACGCGGGGTTGAATCTGGCCTATCTGCTGCTTGCTGTGGTCGGCCTGTTCCGCTGGCCTCGTCTCGCCGGAACCATGCTCGCCTTTGTGCTGTTGCGCTGTGCGTTACTATTGACGCTCGATGCCCCGGAACCCCGCTACACGCTCGAGTGCTTTCCGGTGGTGATCGCGCTGGCTGGAGTCGCTCTGGGTGGGCGGCGGCAAGAGCAATCAAAGACCTTGCGCGTGTAGACTTTTTCTGTGAGCGCCTCACCAGATTCGGGCCGGCCCGGCCAACTCGATTTCACCTTTGAAGCTCAAAAACCGGCTCCACGGCGGATCTGGACCGTCGCCGAATTAGTTGGCGACGTCCGCGAGTCGGTCGAGCGGGAGTATCCGGATTTATGGGTCGAGGGCGAGATCTCGAACCTTCGTTCCGCACCGTCGGGCCATATTTACTTCACGTTGAAAGACGGCGACTCGCAGCTTCCAGCGGTGCTTTTCCGGCGACAGGCGTCACTGCTCCGATTTCGCCCCGAAGACGGGCTGCATATTCTGCTCCGGGGCAAGGTTTCTGTTTACGAACAGCGCGGGCAGATGCAGCTTATCGCCGAGTTCATGGAACCAGTCGGCGCCGGGTCGCTGCAGATCGCGTTTGAGCAGCTCAAGGCGAGGCTTCAACTGGAAGGCCTCTTCGATGCCGAACGAAAGAGGCCGCTGCCGGCATTTCCTCGTTGCATCGGTGTCGTCACCTCGCCGGCGGGAGCAGTGATTCGCGACTTTCTCAACGTCGGCGCCCGGCGGCATGGCGCGCTGAACGTGCTGCTCTATCCTGCGCTTGTGCAGGGCTCCTCCGCCGCTGCGGAGATCGCGGCGGGGATCGCGTGTTTCAACCGAGAGAAAAATGTCGATGTGATCGTAATCGCTCGCGGGGGCGGGTCGCTTGAAGACCTCGCTCCCTTCAACAGCGAGCTGCTGGCCCGTGCGATCGCCGCGTCCGCACTGCCGGTGGTCTCGGCAGTTGGTCACGAGACGGACTTCACGATAGCGGATTTCGTTGCCGACCTGCGCGCGCCCACGCCATCTGCGGCGGCAGAGCTCATCACCGAGGCTCAGCATAAAGTCGCGGAGCTGGTTGAGGGTCTTTGGCATCGGTTGCAGCGCGCTTGCCGCTACCAGCTCATCCAGTCACGGGAACGGCTGTCCCGGGTGCAGATTGATGGTTCTTCGGCAAGTTTGCGAGACGCTTTTGGGCGGCGACAGCAGCGTGTCGACGAGCTACGGTTCCGCATGGAGGCGGCATGGCAAAAACAGCTCGCCGTCACGACTGAGCGATGCAACGCGACCACTGCGCGCCTGTTGCGTCAGGACGCACGCCATCGCCTGCGGCTATTGCGGGAGCGACTGGCAAGTCTTGACGCGCGCTTGGGGCATTTTGCTTCGGCACGCGTGCAGACATCTCAATTCCAGTTGCGGCATTTCGAGGGGCGCTTGCAAGGACTCTCGCCGTTGGCGGTGCTGCATCGCGGCTACGCTCTTGTCTATGACGCGTCTGGGGCATTGGTGAGAAGCGCGGCCGCTGTGAGCGCCGGAGATGCGATCATCACGCGCTTCGCAGACAACAGTTTAACCAGCCGCGTTTTATCTAGCGAAGGGACCGCAAAAAGCAACTGATGAGTGAATTACGAAAGCTGTTTGGCACCGATGGAATCCGTGGCGTGGCGGGAGAATACCCGCTCGATACAAAGACAATCTTCGCGACTGGGGTCGCGCTTGCGCGCCTGCTTAGCCTCGGCAGCGAACCCTTAAAAGTATTGCTTGGCGCAGACACGCGCGAATCCAGCACCTGGATAGCGGCGGTGATCGCTGAGGGGCTGCAAAGGGGCGGCGCCCAGGTGGCAAACGCCGGAGTGATCACGACCCCGGGGGTGGCCTACCTGACCCATAGGAGTGGTTTTGGCGCCGGCATCGTTATTTCGGCTTCACACAATCCCTGGCGCGACAACGGCATCAAGGTTTTCGCCAGTGACGGTTACAAATTGCCCGACGAGGCCGAACTTCGCATCGAGGCGGAGATTTTTCAACAGTTGGACGGCCTTCGAGTCCGCAGCCCATTCCTCGCCCCGGCGGTCGATTCTCGATTTGTTATCGAATATGAAAGCTACCTTTGGAAGCTTTTTCCGGCGCTTGATTTGACCGGACTTCGCCTTGTTGTCGACTGCGCGAACGGCGCTGCCTCGGCGATCGCGCCAGACCTCTTCACCCGGCTCGGCGCGCGCGTCGATGTAACTCATGCGGAGCCGAACGGGCGCAACATCAATGCCGATTGCGGCGCGCTGCATCCTGAGATTGTCGCGGCAGAGACGCTAAAGCGGGGCGCGGACCTGGGCATCACTTTTGATGGAGATGCCGATCGCGCGCTTTTTGCTGATGCCAAGGGCAAGGTCGTCAACGGCGATGGGGTGTTATTGCTTGCGGCGCGCGACCTACAGCGCAGGGGCGAACTGAACCAGCAAAGGGTAGTTGCGACAACAATGTCGAATATGGGCCTTGAAGCGGCGTTGCGCGGGGACGGCGTTTCGATGCTGCGCGCTCCGGTTGGCGACAAGTATGTCCTTGAATGGATGAAGAAGCACAACGCCTCGCTGGGCGGAGAACAGTCCGGGCATATTCTTTTCCCGGCGCTCAGCACCACCGGTGATGGGCTGCTGACGGCCCTTGTGGTGCTCGACATTATTCGACGCTCAGGGAAACCCTTGCACGAGCTGACCGCCGATCTGAAGGTCTTTCCCCAGGTGATCGTGAACGTTAAAGTTAAGGAAAAGCGCCCGCTCGAGGAATTTGTCACTATTACAGATACAATTCGCGCCGCCGAAGAGGAACTTAAAGACAATGGCCGCGTCGTTGTCCGCTATTCGGGGACGGAATCGCTGGCTAGGGTGATGATCGAAGCTGAGTCGCAGAGCCTGATGCAGTTCCACGCGGAGCGCATTGCGGGTGCGATTCGCGTGGAGCTGGGCGTCGTCTCGACTGGATAGCGCACGCCGCCCATTCGCCTATTGGCGCTGATAGATGATCTTCCCGTTGAAGATCGTCGTATTGACCTTCGTATTCCAGATCGCCACAGGGTCGATGTGGAAGATGTCTTCGGTAAGGACGACGAGGTCCGCTAGCTTTCCCGGTGCGATCGATCCTTTGATCCTTTCCTCGCCCTCCGCATAAGCCGAGCCGATCGTGTAGGCATGAACGGCTTCTGCGACGGTGATCTTCTGCTCTGGACCCCAGCCGTTGGGATTTTTGTCGTCGAGGGTGCGGCGAGTGACGGCGGCGTAGATACCCTGAAGCGGCACCATCGGGGCGACCGGCCAATCGGAGCCGAAGGCGAGCACCGCTCCCGCATCCAGAAGGGAGCGATAGGCGTGGGTGGTCTTGAGACGTTCCGGGCCGATGCGCTTTTCCGCCCATCGCCCGTCATCGATGCATTGGTAGGGTTGCATCGAGGCGATTACGTGCAGGCTCGCGAAGCGCGGAATATCGCTGGCGATCAGATGTTGTGCGTGCTCGATGCGGAAACGCCGTTCCAGACCGTTCGGCCAGGGGCCATTTTCCTTCTCGACGCGTTCGTAGAAATTCAGAATCGCATCGTTGGCGCGGTCGCCGATGGCGTGAGTTGCCACCTGCAGGCCAGCTTTATCGGCATCGCGGATGTTGGCATACATCTCCTCCGGCTTCGAGAGCTCGTCGCTCGGGATGCCGCTGGTGTTGGGCGCATCGGCGTAGGGCTGAAAGAGCCATGCGGTGGTTGAGCCGAGCGAGCCGTCGGCGAAACCCTTGAGGCCGCCGATATGCAACGTGTCGTTGCCGAAGTTGGCCTGGATGCCCGGCCCGGCGAGGCGCTGCCAGAGCTGCAGTGGCTGGCGACCAGAGATGCGGACCTGTAGCTTGCCTTCGCGGTAGAGTGCTTCGTAAACGCGCAGCGTATCGGGTGCGGCCGACATGTCCTGCACGCTGGTCACGCCATTCTCGGCGGCGTATTTCTCCGCGGCTTCAACAGCGACCGTCAACTGCTGTTGATTTTCCGGAGGAATGACTCTCTCGATCAGGCCTTGGGCGGCGTCTTTGAAGATGCCCGTGGGGCTTCCGTCCGCATCCCGAACGATGACTCCGCCTGGAACATCTTTGGTGTTCTTATCGACGCCGGCCAGTTTCATCGCGAGGGCGTTCGCGAGCGCTTCATGTCCGTCGAGCCGGGAGACGAAGACGGGATTGTCGGGAGTTACATCGTCGATCCCTTGGTGTGTCGGCAGCCTGGCGGGTGACCACCGTTCATGGTCCCACTCGCCCTCAACGATCCATGTGCCTTTGGGCTGCGCCTTTGCGTAGTCGGCAATGCGCTGACGAAACTCTGCTTCACTCTTCGTATCGCCCAGTTGAACACTCGCCAGCGACGTTCCCCCACTCACGAAATGAACATGAGCGTCATTGAAGCCGGGAACGACGCGCTTTCCCGCGAGCTCGATGATTTTGGTGGCGGGGCCAGATAGCTTGAGAATCTCCGCTGACGTTCCGACCGCGGCAATGCGATTGCCAAGGACGGCGACGGCCTCGGCTTCCGGTTGTTGTGGATTCTCAGTCCAGATCTTGCCGTGGACGAGAACCAGGTCAGGCGCGATCTGCGCCTGCAATGGTAGACAAGCCAGCAAAAGGCAAAGGGAAAGAAAAAAAGGGGCTCGCATGGATTCCGCTATATTACTCTGAGCGTCTCGGCTGGGGATGCCGCTTGCCCTACAATCTGACCATGCTCCGACGAGTGTGTGTTTTTTGCGGGTCAAGCCCCGGAACCGATGGCGTGTATCGAGAAGCCGCACAGACGGTTGGCCGCCTGCTCAGCCAGCGTGGCCTCGAACTGGTCTACGGAGGCGGCAATGTTGGCCTGATGGGCGCGGTGGCCGATAGCTGCCTGCAAGAGGGCGGGCGCGTCATTGGCGTGATCCCCGAGGCCCTGAAGAACAAGGAGTTGGCGCACACAGGGTTGACAGAATTGCGGGTGGTCGGCTCGATGCATGAGCGCAAGGCGCTGATGGCCGATCTTGCTGACGCCTTCATTGCGCTGCCGGGCGGCTATGGAACATGGGACGAGTTCTGCGAGATCCTGACCTGGTCTCAACTCGGAATCCAACGCAAAGCCTGTGCTCTGCTCAATGTCAATGGCTACTATGATCCGCTGCTGGCAATGGCGGATAGGGCGGTTTCAGAGGGTTTTCTGAAGGATGTTCATCGTGCGCTGCTGCTCTCCGATGACGATCCCGGCGACGGCTTTTGGATCGTCTGAGCAGCTATTCCGCTCCATTCGTCGATAAATGGGGCAATCCGGCGGAGCGGTAGGCTTCCAGAAGGACCGTTGACCTTACGCCTCCGTCTTCGCGGATTTTTCCGCGTTGCGTTCCTTGGCGTAGATGGTGTGGGTGATCCGGGGTGGCTCGTCGCCGCGGTGGAAGCTGACTACCAGGTCGCGAATATTCCGGTCAGAGGCGGTGAAGCGTTCGCGCTGGCGCAGGTAATCGATCCATGACTCCATCACAAAGGTCTCATTGAGGCGACGGGGATCGTTAGCGTCCTGAAAGATGCCCCAACGCATCGCACCGTCACGCAGCCTCACATCGCGCAGCTCGTGCACGGCGTGGACAAAGTCGTTATAGTCCTCTGGGTTGACGCAGTAGTCGATCAGGATGCGGACAGGGCCCTCGTACATCTCCGGCTGATAGGCGAGGTGCGGCGCATCGAAGTCGGTGCGCATGGGACTCAGATCGGGTTGTTCGCCGCACAGCACGTGCATACGGCGGCTGAAGGGCAGCGTGACGAGCAACCCTCCCGCTGCGGTGGCGAGTGAAATGGGCGTCGAGAGGTGCTCCGCGAGCAGGCCCCAGATGACGCTGCCGAGCGCCATTCCTCCGGAAAAGACCATCTGGTAAGTACCCAGCGCGCGGGCCTGGACCCAATGCGGCGCCGAGATCTGGATGGCGAGGTTGAGCGTGGACATGGTGCTCGTCCAGGCAAAGCCGGCGACCAGCAAGACAGGAATGATGACCAGCGGATAGCGGACGAAGGCCAGAATGAGCAGCGTTCCGATGAAGACGCCGGTCGAGATGGCGATGATCGAGTCGGCAGAAAACTTGCGACGGACGCGGGGCAGGCTCGTCGCGCCGACGACCGCGCCAAGACCCATGCTGCCGTTCAGAATTCCATAACCGAGCGCGCCCTGATGGAGATCGCGGGCGGCAACGACCGCGAGCAGGGCCCATACGGCGCTGACAAAGCTGGTGAAGATGAAGGCCCGAGCCAGCGCCGCCTTCAACGGCGGTGAATATTGGATGTAGCGAAGGCCGGATCGCATCGAGCCGCGGATGCGCTCTGCCGGCAGGGCGCTCTTGAACGCCGGCTTGCGGCGCCATTGGTAGAGGACCAGAATCACTCCGACGAACGAGAGCGCATTGAGGGAAAAGGTCCACGCTGCGCCGGTATCGGCGTGTGTAAATGCGGCCACGGCGATGCCGCCCAAAGCAGGGCCGGCGGCGCGAGCGAGGTTGAAGCCGGCGCTGTTGAGCGAGACGGCGTCGGGCAACTGCTCGCGCGGCACCAGCTCGGGCATGATTGCCTGCCACGCCGGGCTGTTCATCGCCGTGCCGATATTGAGCAGAAAGGTAAGCGTGAGCAGAACCCAGGGCGAGATGATGTTGAAGAAAGTCAGGACGCTTAGCACCGCGACGGCACCGAGCATCCAGGCTTGCCAGAAGAGCAGCAAGCGACGCCGGTCGAAGATGTCCGCAGTCGCCCCGGCGAAGAGACCGAGCACGACGACCGGCAGGCTGGCCGCGGTCTGCATGAGCGCGATCAGCAAAGGCGACGTCGTCAGGATGGTCATCAGCCAGGTGCCGGCGGTGTCCTGCATCCAGCCGCCGAGGTTCGAGACTGTCGAGGCGATCCAAAGCTTGCGAAAGAGTGGGGACTGGAGCGGCTCGAAGCCGGTTGCATGTTTTTCTGGCGGTGTCGCAGGGCTGGAAGCTGCTGGCGGGTTGGGGGTATTAGCGAGAGGCATGGCGAGCGCGGCTGCCGGCTGGCAGGAATATCTACCATGATACCGAGCAATGATGTATTTTCGATCTAACCCATCTGAAACCAGGCCAAAGCGGTCGATCGCCTAATCCCGTTCGAGCACAGTAATTTCCGCAACTAGATCCTTTGCTGAGGTGCAGGCTTCTTGTCTACTACCGCTACGACGCCAACGTCGATGATCGCCAAGCTCGAGAAATACTTCGAGTTCGCGGCCCTGGGCACCAACTGGCGTACCGAGGTGCTGGCCGGATTTACGACTTTCATCACGATGGCGTACATCGTCGTCGTGAATCCTTCGATCCTGCACGAAACAGGGATGCCGCTGGCGGCAGTGACCGCGGCGACCTGCATTTCGGCGGCGATCGGCAGCATCCTGATGGGCGTGCTGGCGCGCTATCCGATCGCGCTCGCGCCGGGCATGGGCCTGAACGCCTACTTCACCTATTCCGTGGTCAAGGGAATGGGCGTACCGTGGCAGACTGCGTTGGGCGCGGTCTTTATCTCAGGTGTTGTGTTTGTCCTGCTGACCGTGACGGGATTGCGGCAGAAGATCCTGAGGAGCATTCCGCATGAGCTTTATCCCGCCGTCGCAGGCGGCATCGGTCTTTTCATCGCATTTATAGGGCTCAAGAATGCGGGCATCATCGTGGCGAATTCCTCGACGATGATCTCGTTGGGCAATGTGCGCAGCCCGGAGACGGCGCTCGCGCTCTTCGGCGTTCTGCTGGTGGCAGCTCTTCAGGTCTGGCAGGTGCGCGGGGGAATGCTTATCGGCATCGTCGGCACCGCTCTGAGTGGATGGACGCTGGGCCTGGTCCACTGGCATCCCACGCCCTACAGCCTCTCCGCAATCACCGCGACCGCTTTCAAACTCGATCTGAAAGGAGCGCTGCATTTTGGGCTCTTCGAGATCGTCTTTGTCTTTCTCTTTGTCGACCTCTTCGACAATCTCGGAACCTTGGTCGCCGTGACTAAGAAGGCCGGGCTGATCAAGGACGATCACGAGATTCCCCGCGTCGACCGAATCTTGCTCGCCGATGCGACGGCAACCATCTGCGGTTCGCTGGTCGGAACGAGTACCGTGACCAGCTACGTCGAAAGCGCGGCCGGGGTCGCTGCCGGCGGACGTTCGGGAGTTACCGCCATCGTGACCGGGATACTCTTCCTCGTGGCGCTCTTCATTGCGCCATTTCTCGGGGTGCTGCCCTCGGCGGCGACTGCGCCTGCGCTGATCGTAGTGGGTTCGCTAATGCTGTCGACGATCAGCGAGATTTCCTGGCACGATCCGCTGGTGGCGTTTCCGGCTTTTCTCACCCTGATCATGATTCCGCTCACTTATTCGATTGCGAGCGGGCTTGGGTTTGGGATGATCGCTTACGCGGGATTACGGCTCATCCGCGGCCACTTCCGGAAGGAAGACTGGCTGCTTTATGTGCTGGCGCTGCTGTTCCTGCTGCGGTTTATCTACATGGGAAAGAGCTAACGCGGCTCGCCGCCCGGTTGGTATTAGTGCGGGTCTGGATCGGTAGACTCTCGAAGAAAGTGGCTCGATAGCCGCTCTACCGCCCAGTTGCGACGCCCTGTCGTGATCTGAGCAGCTTGATGTGTATCGGTCTATTGGCAACAGTTATCTGCCCATCATCCAAGAGGAACTGGTATCCAACAGCCCAGAGCGCTTTTCCTGCTCGACGAAATCCGTTGCGGTAAGGAACATGTGAAGAATGTGTTTCGTATAGCTCTTCTATGGACATTGCAAAGGAGAAGGTGATAGCTTCTTTGCAGTATCCAAAGGAGAAGGCATGGCAGTGGACAAATCCGAAGTTTTGCAGGGAACGCTGGATCTCATGATCCTCAAGACTCTGCAAGCCTTGGGCCCGCTGCACGGTTTCGGAATTGCGCGGCGCATCGAACAGTTGAGCGAAGACGTGCTTACGTTGAATGAGGGCACCGTCTACACTTCGCTCCTGCGCCTGCAGCAGAAGAGCTGGATAGCAAGCGAGTGGGGCGTCTCCGAGAACAACCGGCGTGCGCGGTTTTATAGCATCACCAAGCGCGGCCTCAAGCAGCTCGCAGTCGAAACTGAAAACTGGGAGCGCATCGCCGCTGTTATCGGCCGCGTCCTGGCGCTTGAGGGCAAAGCCTAGCCATGTCTGACCGCGCGCTTACCTTCGTAGCCAAGCTGAAGGCACTGTTTACGCAGAGACGCGCCGACACCGCCTTTGACGAAGAGATGAGCACCCATCTGGAGATGCTCGCAGAAAAGTATGAGCGCGAAGGGATGAGCGCCCGAGAGGCGGCGCGGGCAGCACGGCGGCAATTTGGCAACACCACTCTCCTGAAACAGCGACAGAGAGAATCGAGGGCGACAATGTTCTTTGCGAATGTGTGGCGGGATGGGCGGTATGGTGCACGACAGTTGGCAAAGACACCTCTTTTCACGATTGTGTGCGTGCTCACTCTGGCGCTTGGCGTTGGCGCGAATACCGCCGTCTTCAGCGTGATGCACGCCGTGCTCATGAAGATGCTGCCGGTGCAGGACGCTTCACGCGTCTTTTACCTGCACACCACGGGATGGCCAGACGGCGTCTCGCAGACCGGCGACGCGGACACCTCCTTCTCCTATCCCATCTATCGAGCCTTAAGCGAGCGCAGCGGCTTGCAAGAGGTCATGGCCTTTATCCCCATGTCTTCGAACGGCAAGGCGCCGGTGCGGGTCGGCACAGTGCCAGAGGAGGCTGCAGGCGACATGGTCAGCGGCAACTACTTCAGCGGGCTGGGAGTAGGCACGGAGCTCGGTCGTGGCTTCGTTCAGAAGGATGAGGACGATCACACGGCCGTGGCCGTTATCAGCGAGAGCTTCTGGACTACCCATTATGGTCACAGTCGCGATGCGATCGGAAAAACGCTCTACATCAAGTCAATTCCCTTCACCGTCGTAGGTGTTGCGATCAAAGGATTCGAGGGTACTGAGGGGGCGCGGCCGTTGGACTTCTGGATTCCTCTCCAGAGCAGGCCGGAGTTTAATGCGTGGGGTTCACCAGCAGAAGACGGCACGTACCTGACCAGGCCAAACTTCTGGTGCATGAAGTTGATGGTCCGTACCGCCTCGGGCGTCAGCCGTGAGCAGGCGATAGCGCGGGCGCAGGCCGTCTTCGAGCAGGCGGCTTACACAGGCATTACGCACAAGAAGGCGGGAGAACCAACGTATCAGCTCTCGTTCACGGATGCGAAGCAGTTCGACAGTCAGGACGACTCCTTCGCGCGGGCTCTGAAGACATTGATGGCGATGGTCTGCCTCGTGCTCCTGATTGCCATGAGCAACGTGGTGATGTTGCTGATGGCGCGCAATGCGAGCCGGCAGCGAGAATTCGCCGTTCGGCTCGCACTCGGCGCAGGCCGGAGGGAGTTGGTTCGCCAATTACTTACAGAGAGCGTGCTGCTTGTCGCGCTGGGCGGCATCGCGGCGTGGGCATTCGCCCTGGGCGCTACGCATGCTCTGGGATCATGGGCGCATATTGAGTCTGAGTCTGCAGCCGGATCGAACCGTGCTGTGGTTCACCTTGAGTGTGCTGTTTCTGTTGGCGCTGGTCTTTGGACTTGCCCCGTTGCGGTCTGCAATGTCGAGCGGCCCGGAGATGGTACTGCGCAGCTCTGCAACGGTCTCACAGTCGAACTCGCAAAAGATGCGCGCCGGCAATGCCGTGATCGTGACGCAGATCGCCATGTGCGTCGTATTGCTAGTCGGTGCGGGCCTGCTGCTCGGCACTCTGCGAAACCTGTTGAACACGCCGCTTGGGCAAAAGCCTGAAGGTTTGCTGGTCTTCGGTGTGCACCCGCAGCACACTCATACCGCAGAGGAGAGCATCGCCTTCTTTGTTTCACTGCAGCAGAGGCTCCGCTCCGTTCCAGGCGTGGAGAGCGTTTCGATGGTAGCCAACCGGCCCGGCTCAGGATGGTCCAACAACAACAGCGGTCTGCTCGTAGATGGTCACAAGCCGAACGGAATTGAGCCGGAACAGGCGAGCTTTAGGGGAAATGTAGTCGGCGCGGACTACTTTCGGACCATGGGTGTGCAGGTCGTGCAGGGAAGAGATTTCTCCGATGCCGACACCCCATCCGCTCCACAGGCTGTGATCGTCAATGAGACCTTCGCGAAGAAGTACCTTGGCAGCTTGAACGCGGTAGGCCACGTTCTCACCGACCCGAAGGGCGCCGACCCAAGCCTCATCATTGGCGTCGTGAAAGATCATAAATACACCGGCATCACCGAGCAGCCGAGGCCGATGCTTTGGACTGCGTACACGCAGGGCGGCGCCGTCAATCAGCTTAATGTCGAGATGCGCGTGACGGGCGACCCGATGGCGATGGTGCCGACGGTGCGTAAAGTCATAGCGCAGATCGATCCCGACATGCCTATGCTCGAACCGATGACGCAGAGCGCCGTCTTCGAACAATCCATCTCGCAACAGGCCCTCTTTGCACGCCTCGCAGGCTGCTTCGGCATACTTGCCGTCGTGCTCATCGCGACCGGCCTATACGGAACGCTTGCCTATCGAGTCAGCCGCCGCAGCGCGGAGATTGGCGTCCGTATGGCCCTCGGCGCACAACGCTCGCAGGTCGTCTGGATGGTTCTTCGTGGAAGCCTGCTGCTATGCGCTGCCGGTGTTGTCCTTGGTGTACCGCTCGCGATCGCTGCTGGAAAAGGGCTCGAGAGCTCGTTATATGGAATGAAATCTCTCGACGCAGCGAGCTATGCCTTCGCCATTGGCGGTGTCGCGCTGGTTGCCCTTCTGGCAAGCGCTGTGCCTGCAGGTCGCGCCGCGAATGTAAGTCCTACAAATGCGTTGCGCATGGAGTAGATTTCGAGCGAGTCGAGAGCAGATGAAACGCCAAGAGCTGGCCGGAGTCTCGCGATCCTTGCGAAACACTCCCGTCATTTCGACAGCTATTTAGCCCCGCTCCTCTTAGCAAGTTGCTAGGAACCTGGTCCTAAGCCGGCGAACGCCAGGTTTATGAGAAATTGCCAAGTCACTCACTGAAGACGGCAGGCCATCCACATGGGTGTAGAGTTGCCTAATCGAAGCGACCTAAGGGCTGATATCCTGCCAGCCATGAACAAAGTTGCGCCTTTCCTCTGGTTCAATGACAACGCCGAAGAAGCCGCTGAGTTTTATCTGAGCGTCTTCCCCCACGCGCGCAAGCTGGATGAGTTGCGTTCCAAAGGCGTGGGTCCCTGGCCCGTCGGCAAGATTGCCACGATCACGATCGAGCTTGAGGGCCAGGAGATGGTCTTTCTTAACGGCGGCCCCGGGCATCAGCTCAATCCCGCCTTCTCGTTCTTCGTCCGCTGCGACTCGCAGCAGGAGATCGACAGCTACTGGGGCAAGTTGATCGAGGGCGGCAAACCCATGGCCTGCGGCTGGCTTACGGACCGCTTCGGCCTATGCTGGCAGATTGTGCCACGCAATATCGGCGAGTTGGTCAGTCACCCGAAAGCCATGGAAGCGATGATGGGAATGATCAAGATGGACTTGCCCGCTCTGGAAGCCGCCGCGCGAGAGGACTGACAGCCGGCGGACTTTCGTGACGCCCCTTCACCTTCGCATCAACGCTTCCAGCCCATCGAGCGTTCGCGGCCAGTCCTTTCCGAGCAAGCGCGATAGGCTACGGTCAGCCAGGACTACGCCGCCAGTCTGGCATTTGGCGCAGTAGTTGGTTTCGTTATCGGCGTAGCGGATGCGTTGCACTTTTTCGCCGCATCGCGGGCATGGTTCGCCGTAACGCCCGTGGACGGCCATGTCTTTGCGGAATGCTGTGACCTTCTCGGGAAATCCCGTTGTGGCTTCAGCCTGTAGGCGATCGATCCAGAGCTGGAGCGTCTCTCGGGTCGCCGTATAGAGCCGTTCCCACTCCTCACGTTTGAGCTTTTGCGTCAGGGCGATGGGCGAGAGTCGCGCCGCGTGCAGGATTTCGTCTGAGTATGCATTCCCAATCCCATCGACGACCCGCGGATCAGTGAGGACGCGCTTGAGTGTGTGGTTCTCAGCCGAGAGTGCCGCGCGAAACTGGTTGAGGTCGCTGACGAAGACATCGATGCCGCCCGGGTCTATCTGGCGTAGCGCCTCTTCCCCGGCCAGCACGTAAAGCGACGCACGCCGTTTCGTCCCAGCCTCGGTGAGTACCAGCGAGCCCTTCGGAAAATCGAAGGAGGCAAGGCTTTGACGGCCGGAGAGCTTCGCGCCGGGCGGGCGCCAGTGCAGGCGCCCCGCGATCATTAGATGGAGCACCAGCCAAAGATCGCCATCGAGGCCGATGGCGATGCGCTTGCCGATGCGCCGGAGCCGACAGACGGTGCGACCCTCCGCTGAGGTCAATGGCGGTTGCGCGGTGCGCAGCAGCGAGATTCCAGCGACGCGCACACCCTCCAGTGGCTGGCCGACGATGCGCGGTTCCAGCGCGGAAATATAGGCGGCGATGTCAGGTAGTTCGGGCATGACGTAGAATCAATTTTCGTCCTGGAGACCATTATGCAGCGTCGTCAATTCTTAGCCGCTTCTCTCGCCGCATCCGCCACCGCTCTTTCGGAGAAAGCCTCCGCGCAAACGCCCGCAGCCAGTTCGCGTGAGTATTACCAGATTCGCCGCTACCAACTGCAAAACGGCCCGCAGACCAAGCTCGCGGAGAGCTATTTCAGCGACGCACTGATTCCCGCGCTCACGCGGATGGGGATTGGGCCGGTCGGCGCTTTCAGCCTCAGCATCGGCCAGGAGACGCCAGCCTATTACACGCTCATTCCCAGCACGTCGGCCGAGACGATCGCGTCGTTGGACCTCAAGCTCGCCCAGGACGCCGACTTCCTAAAGGCGGCTGAGCCATTCTGGAGCGCACCCGCAACTGCGCCGCCCTTCGTGCGCGTAGACTGCTCCCTGCTAATCGCCTTTGAGGGATGGCCGAAGCTGACTCCCCCAGCGTCAAATAAGGCGAAGCGCATCTTCCAGCTCCGCACCTATGAGAGCCCCAGCTACGGCGCTCACGTGCGCAAGGTTGAGATGTTCAACAAGGGCGAGTTCGAAATCTTCACCAAAGCTGGTTGCCGTGCAGTGTTTTATGCCGACACGCTGGCTGGCCCGCGAATGCCCAATCTGACCTACATGCTTAGCTTCACCGATATCGACGAGCTCAATGCAAATTGGGCCAAGTTCGTCGCCGATCCGGATTGGAAGAAGCTCTCCACCTCGCCGCGCTACGCCTACGAGCAGATCGTCAGCAATATTTCCAACCTGGTCTTGAACCCCTTGTCAGCCTCGCAAATCTGAGGTCTGAGAGTCGCCTCACCGGTCTTTTGAGCGGCGAAAGATAGAGCTCTTTCCTCACTTCCCGCGGTTGTGTTAGTCTTCAGGCCTTTCAGAGAATCTCCTCTGCGCGGAGCGCTATTTACGCGCGGATTCCGGAGGGTTTGATGAACGTCTTCACCGGCAACAATATCCGCAACGCCGCCGTTACCGGCCACTTCCACTGCGGAAAAACCACTCTCATCTCAGCCATGCTCGCGACCGCCGGAGCCATCTCTTCGCCGGGGCGTGTCGACGACGGCACCGCTGTGACCGCCTACGACGAGGAAGAGATCGCGCGGCGCATGACGCTTTCGAACGCCGTCGCGTGGGGCGAATGGAATGGCGTCAAGGTCAACTTCGTCGACACGCCCGGCTTCAGCATGTTTGTGCATGAGGCCAAGGCGGCGATGCTGCCGGTGGAATCGGCGGTGGTGCTGATCGATGCCTGTGCCGGGGTCGAACCGATGACCGCGCGGGTGTGGTCCTATGCCGAGGAGTTTTCGCTGCCGCGCATTCTCGTGGTGAACAAGATGGACCGCGATTCCGGCAAGCCGGCGGCGAATAGCTCTGGCCAAGATTTGCTCGCCGAGTCGCTTGCCCTCTTGGAGTCGTTGCGGAATGCTTTTGGGCGAAACGTGGTTCCTGTGCAGCTGCCTATCGGGCAAGGAAGCGCTGCCTCGCAGACACCGTTTCGCGGAGTGATCGATCTGATTTCGATGAAGGCATTCTTTTATGCCGGCTCGAATGGCAAGGGCAAATCAGCCGAGATTCCGCCGGAACTGCTCGAGACCGCAAAGTCGGCGCATGAGGTGCTGGTCGAGCTGGTGGCTGAGGGGAAAGACGAACTGATGGAGGAGTACTTCGCCGAGGGCACTATTCCTGAAGAGCATTTGGTTGCTGCTCTTCACGAGGCGATTCGCGAAGACCGCATTTTTCCGGTGCTCTTTACTTCAGGGCTCGCCAACATCGCTACCGATCAATTGCTCGAATTCCTACGCGTCTACGCGCCCGCACCGGTTGAGCGTGCTCCTGTAGCGGCGCGGTCAACCGCGGTGCACGCCGCGATCGGCGGCAACGGTCATTCATCTTCTTCTTGGAATGTCGATGGCACGGAGATGGTGACTCGACCGGTCGCCGATGACCAGCCGCTCTCGCTCTATGTTTTCAAGACCATCTCCGATCCCTTCGCGGGCCACATCTCGTTCTTTAAGGTCTTTTCGGGAGTGGTGCGCAACGATGCCAACGTGCAGAACTATAACCGCAACGCGGTGGAGCGATTCAGCCATCTCGCGATTATGGAAGGCAAAGTGGCTGCTTCCGTCACGGAACTCCATGCGGGAGACATTGGCGCGGTCGCGAAGTTGAAGAATACTTTCACCGGCGACACGCTAGGGGATAAGTCGCAGCCTCTATTTTTTGAGCCGGCAATGTTGCCCGAGCCGGCGATCGCCTTTGCCGTCGAACCCCGCACGCGCGCTGATGAGGACAAGCTGGCCACCGGTCTCCACCGGTTGATGGAGGAGGACACGCTGATTCGCTTCTATCGCGATCCGCAGACCCATGAGTTTCTGATTGCGGGTTCCGGGCAACAACATATCGAAGTGATCGTCTCCAAACTGAAGAAGCGCTATCACACCGAGGTCACGCTACAAGCACCGAAGGTGCCGTATCGCGAGACGATTCGCGCCGGGGTCGAGGCGCGCGGGCGGCACAAGAAACAATCAGGCGGCCACGGCCAATTCGGCGACTGCGTCATCCGCATGGAGCCGCTGCCGCGCGGCGCTGGTTTCGAATTTGTGAACGACATCTTCGGCGGCGCAGTGCCGAAGAACTACATCCCGGCAATCGAAAAGGGAATTCAGGAAGCTGCGCTGCGCGGCCATCTCGCCGGGTATCCGATGGTCGATTTTCGCGTGATCCTGAAAGACGGCTCCTACCACGATGTGGATTCCAATGAATTGAGCTTCCGCATGGCGGGGCGCATTGCCTTTCGCAAGTGCATGGAGCAGGCGCGCCCAGCCATCATTGAGCCGATCATGAGAGTGCAGATCGATGCTCCGGAATCGGCGGCGGGCACGCTGATGGGCGATCTGAACGGCCGTCGCGGGAAGGTGCAGGGCATGGAGTCGCATCGGGGATCGATCAGCCTGCGCGCGGAAGTGCCGATGGCCGAGATGCTAAGTTATGGCGCGGACTTGACCGCGATGACCCAGGGGCTGGGCAGCTTTCACATGGAGATAGATCACTACGACCTTGTTCCCGCCGCACAGCAGGAGAAAATCGTCGCCGCGTCGGTGCAGCGTCTGCATCCGGATGAGGAAGGAGATTGAAAGAATCTCGCCGGTTGGTCTATCTCTGCTTGAGGTTCAGGAATTCTTCCTGGGCCTCGATCGCGGCGACTTCTTCTGGATTCAACTTCTTCAGCGCTTCAAGCAGTTTTCGGGGATCCAGGCTCTCGACCTGATAGTCCGCCGCATTACATTCGGCGTCGCCTGGGACACAGATGACGACGACAGGAATGCCGGGCTTAATTTTTTTCAACTGCGTTGCCAACTCGTCGCAGGACATGCCATGAATCTCGGCGTCGATCACCGCCCCGTGGATTGCCGGGAATTGTGCGAGCGTCTCCAAGGCCTCGTGTGCGGAGTAGGCCGTGATCACGTTGAACTTGGCGGTTTCGATCACGAGTTTACGGGTTGAGATGCTGCCGGGGAACTCACGGTCGATTACCAAAAAACACGGCCTTACCATTGCCTAAGTAGTTGCATGAATCAGCCTTTGCGTTGCATGAGCTTCATAAGATTTCCGAGATGTATTCCGAAGAGGACGCCGTATTTGCCTTCGACGACCCCTTGCAAGCAGGTGCGATGTCCTACTTGCAGAAAACAAAAACTCAATCTAAATGGATTGCACGGGAATCAGGGTCAGGTCGTCGACTAAACCGATCTCCTTCTGAACGAAGGGCTCGGCATACCGAACTCCGGCGAGCAGACCGTAATGTCGGGCCATGGCGAAGGTGCGCTCCCGGATTTCTTCTTCAGGGACGAAGAGGCCGCTGCCTGAGTCCTGGTTAGCGTATTGCGATCGGTAGGCCATCAGCGCCGCGAAGCGGGCCTCGATGTGGGCCGAGATATCAACGACAAAGCTAGGCCGCACATCGGCGTAGAGGCTGGCATAGACGATCTTGAAGGGGCGGTGCGGCGGGGTCCCGGTATCAATCTTTCTCAGACCGGCGAGGAAGCAGGCCTCGTAACCCAGCGCCGAGCTGGTGTAGTGGTCGGGGTGGCGTCCAGTCCAAAATGGCAGAATCACCACTCTCGGTCGCATCCGACGTACCACTTCCGCGACTTTGATCCGGTTTTCGTAGGTGTTTTCGACCTGACCGTCGGGAATGTCGAGGGCCTCTCGAGCATCGACCTGTAGAATGCGCGCTGCTTCCGCTGCTTCGGCAGCGCGTTCCGCAGCGGTGCCTCTCGTGCCCGCCTCGCCTTGGGTCAGATCCAGAATGCCGGTACGCAGGCCGAGGGCCTTCATGCGCAGCAGCGTGCCGCCACAGGTTTGCTCGACATCATCCCGGTGTGCGGCAATGGCAAGCACGTCCACAGTCTTCATCGGGGTCAGTAGGTGGTGTTGTTCTCGTCTGAGGAGCCGTCCATGTAGGCGACGTCCGCAGCGGTGCCGACGATCGTGACATTCGAGTTGTCGAGCGCGCTGAAGTCGGTCGTGCGGTAGATGTAAATCTGGCCGCCTTCGGCTACATAAATCTTATGAAGACCCTCGACGTCCGCTATCCCGGTGAGGTCACCCTTGTAGGTGTCGAAACTGACTGCATTGGTGCTCAGATTGAACAGTGTGAGGCAGCCGGCGGACGAAGCGGGATCGAGATGGTAGCGTTCTCCGGACTGGCATTGCACAGAACCGACAAATAGTGTGCCGTCGTCAGCGAAGAGCATCTTATTGTGGGTGCCGTCGGAGATCGAATACGTGCCGAGGATCTGGTTGTTCGTGAAGCTGAACACAGTCAGGTTTCCAGCGAGAAATCCGTCTGGCTGTACCGACTGCCCAGCGACGTAGAGCGTGGTCCCATTTCCTATCGCGTTTGTGGCGCCGCCGGGAATCGGATAGGTTGCGGTCGCCTGGAGGTTGAGGCCGGCGGGGCCAAGCGTCCCTGTGTTGACCGAGGACGTGGTGATTGGGATGGTCGTGATGCTGGATGCGACGCCGCCACATTCCGGTCCGCAGCTAAGCACGTAGATCGACGAGCCATCCGGCGAGAATAGAGCCTTGACGGGACGATCGAAGCTGGCCGTGCCGGGACTGATCGGGTAGACGCAATAGACGGGCAGATTCTGCGGTTCGCAATCCTGGGCCGGAAGCCCGTAGGTATTCGCGGGCCAGGTGCCGTTGCTTGCGAAATAGGCCTGGTACGAACTCTGCTGCGGCGCCGTCAGGTGGACCACGCTGTAGGCTGTATTGGAGTTCTGTACAAACGCCAGGCCGAGAGTTCCGCTCGGGTTTATCGAGACTTTGTAGACTCCCGGGAGATTGAGCGGCACAGTGCGGCCAATCGTCCGGTCGTTGATAACCACGTAATGCGCTGTCTGATCGGCGGAAAGGACGTAGTTCTGGTTGCGGCTGATGAAGAGGCTGGCTGCAGCTGCGCCGGCGATGCTTGTCGCCTGCTTCTCGGTGGAATAGTTGATTATTGAGAGGCTGCCATCTCCAGAGTTGTAGACGGCGCCGGCCTGCTCTTCCGGCATGTTCTGGATCGTCAATGGCACACTCACAGAGGCGCCACTGATAGAGAAGGTCTCATTGATGTTGTTGTATGCGTGACGGATGTCGTAGTAGGCGTCCACGAAAGTGAGCGCACCCTTGGTGAAGGCGCTGGGGTTTTGAATCGCAATCAGCACCCGGTTGGTCAGGGCACTGGGGGGCAAAGTGCGCCCTGCGAAGTAGAAGTTCTTACCGCAACCCGCAAGAAACAGTGTCGCCGAAATCAGCACCAGGAAAAAACTTGCCAAACGGGTATTCAACCACGGGCGCAGCGTACTTCTCTTCTTCAAACCAAACCCTCACCGTTCCATTACAGACGAAATGCCGGAGTCTGAAGTATAACAAAGCCCTGCGTCGCTGGCGTCGGCACACAGGGTGGGCATAGCATTAACATGGAGCAACGAGTATGGGACGACTTCAGGAACTCTTTGGTGAGCGAACGGTTCTTTTCGACGGAGCGATGGGCACGATGCTCTATGATCGCGGCGTCTTCATCAACCGCTGCTACGACGAGCTCAACCTCTCGCAGCCGGAACTGGTGCGGTCGATCCATGAGGAGTATCTGCAGGCGGGCGCGGAGATCATCGAGTCCAATACCTTTGGAGCCAACAGCTTCCGTCTGAGCCACTTCGGATTGCAGGACAAAGTCTTCGCCATCAACCGGGCAGGAGCGCAACTAGCGCGGCAGGCGGTGGCCCAACTGGCGGACAAGCAGGCCGGCGAGGCGTGGGTCGCTGGGTCGATCGGACCGCTGGGTGTGCTGCTCGAGCCGCTGGGCAAGACCTCGCTTGACGAAGCACGCTCTGCCTTTACCGAGCAGATTAAGGGCTTAGTTGCCGGCGGAGTGGACATGCTGGTGGTCGAGACAATCTCGGCGCTCAACGAAGCGGAGCAGGCGTTGCTGGCCGCAGCGGACGCCGCGCCGGGAGTGCCGGTGCTGGCGCTGGTGACGGTGGATGAAGAGGCGAACTGCCTGGACGGCGCCACCTGCGAGACCGCGGCGGCGAAACTGACGGCCTGGGGCGCGGACGCAATCGGGGTGAATTGCAGCGCCGGGCCGGCGACGGTGCTGACGGCGATCGAGCGGATGGCGGCGGCGACCTCGCTTCCGTTGGTGGTGATGCCGAATGCTGGCATGCCGCGAGCGATCGAGGGGCGGAACATTTATCTGTGTTCGCCCGAGTACATGGCGAACTTTGCGAAGAAGTTCCTCAAGGCGGGCGTGCAGTTTTTGGGCGGCTGTTGCGGCACGACGCCGAACCACATCCGGGCGATGAAGTCGGCGATGCGTGCGGTGCTGGCGCAGAAGGCCCCGGTGAAGGCCGGTTCGCGGGAGCCGATCATTACCGAGACTCCGCCTGCGCCGCTGGCCGAGCGCTCGAAGATTGGGCGGCTGGTGGCGAACGGTGAGTTCGTCACGCTGGTTGAGATCGTCCCGCCGCGAGGGAATCTCCGCGGTGAAGGAGCTGGACGGCGCGAAGCTGCTGGCGAAGCTCGGCGTCCATGCGATCAACGTGCCGGATTCGCCGCGGGCCTCGGCGCGCATGAGCGCGCAGAGCCTGTGCATCCAGATCCAGCAGCAGGCCGGCATCGAGACGGTGCTGCATTACACCTGCCGCGACCGCAATGTGCTGAGCATCCAGAGCGATCTGCTGGGTGCTTCGTCGATCGGGCTGAAGAACATCCTGTGCCTGACGGGCGATCCGCCGAAGCTGGGGAATTATCCCGACGCAACGGCGGTGTTCGATGTGGACGCGATCGGCCTGGTGAACATCGTGCAACCGGCTGAATCATGGGCTGGATATTGGCGGCAACGGCATCGGGGCGTCGACGGGGTTCACGATCGGCGTTGCGGCGAATCCCGGTGTGCCGGATCATCGACAACGAGATTCGCCGCTTCGCCTACAAGGTGGAGGCGGGGGCGGAGTATGCGATTACTCAGCCAGTCTTTGACCTGCGCGTGCTGGAGACGTTTCTGAAGCGCATCGAGGGTTTCCGGATTCCGGTGATTGCGGGCATCTGGCCGCTGACCAGCCTGCGCAATGCGGAGTTCATGAAGAACGATCTGCGGGTGAGCGTGCCGGACGAGATCCTGCTGCGGATGCAGCAGGCGGACACGCCGGAGCTGGCGCGGGTTGAGGGCATTCGCATCGCGCAGGAGATGCTGCGGGCGGCGCGGCAGATGGGGAGGGGGATTCAGGGCGTGCAGGTGAGCGCGCCGTTTGGGCGCTACACGGTTGCGGCCGAGGTGATTGCCGAGGTGCTTCCGAGTCCGGAAACGGTGGCGGCGAGCGAGCCGGTTTCACAACCTGCGAGAGTTGAGGGGCTCAAAGTTGGCAACGTTTGAAGAATCGCTGAAGGGTCTGGAAAAGATCGTCGATCAACTGGAGCGAGGGCGACCTGCCGCTGGAGGAGTCGATCCGGCTCTTTGAGGAGGGCGTTCGGCTCTCGTCGGCTTGCAAGCAGGAGCTGGAGACTGCCGAAGGCAAGGTGCAGATCCTGATGAAAGAGCGTGACGGGTCGATGAGAGCCGAGCCTTTTCCGGGGAAGTAACCTCCACTTCCAATGCCGGCCAAGATGGCCACCCACTACTCCTGGTGGATGTGGGGCGGCTCCTTATGAAGCCTCGGCGGTCGCCGTGTCTTGGGGTACCCCTCCCCCCCATAAACTGGCTAAGTTCCTTGTTTTCAGCGGCGGATTATTCGAAAATCCCTCAAAATGAACCCTTACTGCGCTTTCGCGGCTCGGCGCGTGGCTTCTTCCGATTTCGCGGTCGGCTGTGTCTGGCCGGTAACTGTTTTGGTGCTGTCTCGAGGTTATCGTGTTGGTATGGATTTCTGGTGGGAATTCTTTGGGGAAAATGGGTTGGTTTCCCGATTTGGGAATGCCCCCCAGCGGCTGAAGCCGTGCCCCTTCCATAGCGAGAGCCCAGGCCTAAAGGCCTCTTTGCCGGGCTATTTTTCGTAGGGCTAAAGCCCTACGCTTCCACCGCTTCGCGTGAATCCTGTGAACATGTGATCCTCCCACTTTTCCGCGAAGGGCGCGGAAGGATGGGCACCAATGATCCTCGCGGATGCGCCTTCGGCGCGGCTTCAGTCAAACCGCAGGTCCTTCGCTCTGGTCAGGATGACAGTTCAGATTTGGCCGCGCTGATGCGTTCGACTCGCGCTGAGGCGCGTTGCTCAGGATGACTCATATTTTGGTGTGGCGCTCAGGATGACATTTGTATTGGGGAGAACCGCAGTGAAGCATCGACATTTGATATCCCACTCGAGCCAAGAACGGTTTGAATGGGTCACCCGGCGGTAAGCCACCGTAGCCGTAAAACCCAGGTTAGCTTTGCGAACCTGAGGCACCCGGTTTTGTTCCTGGGGTATGACCTTTACTGTGCGAGAAGCGGCTTCTGAGGGAGCGAAAGGTGCCCGCTGCCGGGTTCTTCATTTCGCTACGGGTGTGTTGCCGCCGTGGAACTGGCCGAAGTGACGCGCGGTGAAGATGCTGATGAGCAGTGCTCCGAGGCCGAAGGCGAGGATGTGGGTTGTGGCGCGCGGATCGAAAGCGCCGACGTGGGCAATGAGTAGATAGGCGACGGCGGCGTTGAAGAATCCCCAGATGACGTTGACGGTTGCGGAGGAGAGCCCTTTGCCGGGCGGGTTGGCGAAGGGACTTTGAAAGGCGCGTCCCATCAGGCCGGAGACGAAATGGGGGATGGCGTTTGTGGCGAAGATGCCGCCGAAGAAGTATGAGACGAGCCAGAGCCAATTCATGATGCGGTGCTCCTTTTTTTGACGGGACTTTAGCGGCGAGAGTGCCGGTCGCGAGAGCGCGATTTACTCCTCGACGAGCCGGGTGAGGAGTTGGAGTGCTTTCTGAAGCTTCTTTTGCTCCTTCGGGGAGAGCTTTTGCGCGATGGTGGTGGTGAGCCAGTCCTGTCGGACGGCGCGGCCCTGCTGGAGCCACTTCAGGCATTTGGGGGTGAGGGACATCAGAGTTTGGCGTCCGTCGCCTGGGTCGGGTGCGCCGGTGACCAGGCCGGCTTCTTGGAGCGACGTTATTACGGCGCTCATGGATTGAGGGCGCATGCCTTCGGCGCGCGCGAGGGTTGAGACCGTTGCCGAGCTGTCCTTTTCGAGTAGGAGAATGGCAGAGACTTGGGATGGTGTTAGGTCGTTTTGGCCTCCGTGGTCGCGTAACCGCCGCTTGACCTTGCCGAATACGGCGCGGATGTCGGCAGCAAGCGTGGAGGCGAGCGTTGTTTGAGGAGGCTTTTGGCTGCTCACCAGATAAATATTTCATATATACAGGTAAACTGTAAAGTTTACCTGTATATGTTTCGGCTGCAGTAGGCGGAATTCCGCGAAGGAGCATTCCGGCTATTCGTTTCGGAGCGCTTGTATGGGGTCTACCTGGCTTGCGCGGAAGGTTGGGAGGCGATGGCTACCTGAAACCTTCCGAGCCTTGGAGTGAGTTCGAGCGGGGAACAGCGGCTACTTTGACTCGCAAATCAGATACGGAAAGGTTGCACTCGGCACTATGTCGTTAGGGAGGCGTGTGCGCTAGCTGGCCTTGGCTGGTGGATCAGCCTTGATGCGCGGTGCCTGTGGGCGTAGACCCTTTGTAAGTTAAACCACTATTCTGCTATCAGGACCAGCGTGCTCGGAACAACTATCTCCCACTATCGCGTTGTTGAAGCCATTGGTCAGGGTGGCATGGGGGTGGTTTATCGCGCCGAAGACGAGCGGCTGGGACGCTCTGTTGCGCTGAAGTTTCTTCCTGATGAATTGTCTGACGACAAGCAGGCGCTGGAGCGGTTCAAGCGTGAGGCGCGCGCCGCCTCGGCGTTGAATCATCCGAATATTTGCACGATCTATGACGTTGGCGAGGCCGACGGGCGCAGTTTCATTGCGATGGAATTTCTGGAGGGAGAGAATCTGCAGCGGCGGACCGCCGGGCGGCCGTTGCCGAGCGCGGAGATTCTCGAGATCGGGCTACAGCTCGCGGGCGCGCTCGATGCCGCGCATAGCAAGGGCATCGTTCATCGGGACATCAAGCCGGCCAACATCATTGTGGACGCGCACGGGCATGCGAAGCTGCTCGACTTTGGGCTGGCGAGCATCGAGCCGCTGCGGGGCCGACCCGCATCGGGCGATAGCGAGACGATGATCCCAACCGCGGGAATGCCGGTGGCGGGACTGACGAGTCCGGGTTCGGCGCTGGGGACGGCCGCCTATATGGCTCCGGAGCAGGCCCGGGGTGAGGAACTCGATGCGCGGTGCGATTTGTTTTCGTTTGGGGCGGTGCTCTACGAGATGTGTACGGGGAGGCCGGCGTTTGGAGGAGCGACGCTGGCGCTGATCTTTGATGGGATCCTGCACAGGGAGCCTGCGGCCCCGCAACAGCTTAATCCCGCTCTGATGCCAGGGCTGGAACAAGTGGTCATGAAGGCCCTGGCGAAGGACCGGGAAGAACGGTATCAGTCGGCAGCGGATATGCGGGCGGACCTGAGGCGGCTCAAGCGCGAGTCGGAGTCGGGGAAGGCTGCGGTGGTTGTCGATGCCCCACGTCGAAATGTGCGGCTGTATGCGGGGCTTGGATTGGCGGCGGCTGCGGCGATTGCGGCGATTGGGGCCGGCGCCTATTTGTATCACTCTCGTCAGTCTGCTGCGCCGATGGCGAGTCAGGCGGAGTGGGCGCCGGTGACGAACTTCGCGGACTCCGCAGTTTCGCCTGCGCTTTCAGCCGATGGGCGAATGGTGGCATTCATCCGCGGTAGGGATACTTTTTTCGGGGCTGGGCAGGTTTATGCGAAGCTGCTGCCGGATGGAGAGCCGGTCCAACTGACGCACGATGACTCGAACAAGATGAGCCCGGCGTTTTCCCCGGACGGTTCGCGTATCGCCTATGGGGCAATTGCGGGAAGCTGGGACACGTGGGTGGTGCCGGTGTTGGGCGGCGAGCCCCGGCCCATGCTTGCGAATGCCGATGGGCTGACCTGGATCGATGGTCAGAACCTGCTCTTCTCTGAGATTCAGAGAGGCATGCACATGCAACTCGTGACCGCTCGCGAGAACCGCTCGGAGAGCCGCGTCGTCTATTCGCCGCCGCGCGAGCGAGGCATGGTGCATCGGTCAGCGCTCTCGCCCGATCACAAATGGGTGCTGATTGCGGGGATGGATAACGGCGGCTGGCAGCCTTGCCTTGTAGTTCCCTTTACGGGCAATTCCGGCAGCCGTCAGGTGGGCCCAAAGAACGGAGGATGCACTTACGTGGCGTGGTCTCCGGATGGGGCGTGGATGTATTTCAGCTCCGATGCGGGCGGACGTTTTCACATCTGGCGGCAACGCTTTCCGGATGGCGCGCCGCAACAGGTGACTTCGGGAGCGACTGAAGAAGAAGGGATGGCGATCGCTGCCGATGGACGTTCGCTGATCACCTCGGTGGGATCGGTGCAGAGCACGGTAATGCTGCATGATGCGAAGGGCGACCGGCAGATCTCGTCGGAGAACTATGCGGAGGCCGCTCAGTTTTCACCCGATGGGAAATATGTCTATTACCTGGTGCCGCCACTTGGCGCGGCCGGAAGCCAGTTCACAAGCGGCCAGCTTTTTCGCGCGGACCTGGAAACGGAAAACAATGAACCGTTGTTGCCGGGCTTTCAGATGACGGGGTACAGTGTATCCCCGGACGGAAAGCGGGTCGTGTTTTCGGCTCCGGACGAACAGGGCCACTCTCGCTTATGGATGGCTGACCTCGATCTGCGCTCTGCGCCTCGGCAATTTGCTTCCGCGGTCGAGGAAGATAAGCCAAGTCTTGACGCCGCCGGCGATATCTTCTTCCGCGCAGCCGAGGGCGGGTCGAACTTCCTCTATCGGATGAAAGCGGATGGGAGCGCTCGCCAAAAGGCGTTGGCCAACCCAATTTTCGAGTTCGACACTATTTCTCCCGACGGGCGGTGGGCGATCGTTGTGCAGGGGACACCGAAGGATCTGGATGTTGCCTTTGAGACGATGATCGTGCCGCTTGATGGGGGACTGCCGGTGAAGGTTTGCGCCAATTACTGCGAGGCGATGTGGGGGGACCAAGGGCGGACTTTCGCGATCCAGCTTCGGATGATGAAGGGTGGCAAGACGGTGTTGACGCCCGTCGAATCTGCCGGGGGTATGCCGCGACTTCCGCCAGGGGGATTTGATCCGGTCACCGATACGGGCCCGGTGAAAGGCTTCAAGGCCGTGGACGGGAACATTATTCCGGGGGCGAACGCGGGGCAATATGCGTGGCTTAGCGAGAGCGTGCACCGGAATCTTTATCGGATTCCTCTGCCGTAGCTATCGGATCGCCGGGCGGCTCATCTAGCCGATTCGCTTCTCAACGCCATTCAATCGAATGCCGGCACGAAACGGAATAACGACAAGAGGCCAAGCCACGACGACATCTCGTGACCGCTTGTATCGAGAGGAGCGCGACTTCGACTTCTAACGCCGGCAGGTTTTGAGATGCGCCGGGATGTTTACGTTATCGAGACTCTCAAGTCTGGCGCATACGACGAAAATTTTCTTGACAGCGGTTTAGGCCAGTGTAAGACTCGCGGAGCGTGTGAAGTCGTTCCGTTGCAAATCTTGTCTTCTGCTCTCTTCCGTCAAGTAAGAACAGTATCTTCTTCGTAGTCTCAGATTGTTTCTTGCCTGAGTACCTGCTTCGCTCTCAAGTCGCCCACGAGAAGTGGCCCATCGCAGCGAAGCGACCTGCGGCAGCTGGCACGTGGCAGTTTCGCGTCTGCTCCGAGCCCCAAACACTAATTAAGGAAATGGAGAACTCATGCGTACACAAGGAGTGGCGTTGGCCGGCAATCAGGGGTTGGTTCGCAAATGTTGTCTAAGTGTCCTGGCGTTTGTCGCGATCCTCGGGTTGCCAGTTGCGGGGCTAGCCCAGACCGTGACGCTGACGCCCAGCGTGACGAGCCCACAGAAGCTCGGCACCTCGGTGACCTGGACGGCAACCGTGCAGAACCCAGTGGCGGGCCATACCTACGGCTACCGGTTCAGCTCGACCTTTAACGGGATATCGCAGATCGTCCAGGATTACAGCCCGGCCAATACCTTCACCTGGACCCCGTACACGGTCGAGGGCGCCTACAAGTTCAGCGTGACTGCCCGCGACACCACTTCTACGCCATTCGCCCTTCCGACCGCTGCGGTGCCTTACACGATACAGCCCTGGGTCACGGCGCCATTGGCAGCAGGCGTGGCCAATCCCACAGTGCACCCTCAGGTTGCGTTCTTCAGCGCGCCTCCCTGCACGGATGGGGACTCTATCCTGGTTCGCTTCCACCAGTCGGGCTCGTCGACGTCGATGACGACCAACTCGCTGCCATGCACGACTCATAGTGCCAACTGGTATGTCGCGGGCATGTATCCGTCGAGCCAATACCTGATGCATTGGGAAGAGTACAGCGGCGACAACCTGGTGCACATGGGAGGCGATCTATCGTTCGCCACCGGCCCGTTGCCCTCCGACTTCCCGACGAGTACTTATACCAACACAGTGCCGGCCCAGCCTTATGACGCGGCCTATCCGGTGCTCCTGTTTTCAGTGGCCTATCCGACCGCGACCGATCTCTCCGGCAAGGTCCTTTGGTATTTCCCCCATAACCTTGGTCTGACCCTCACGAACCTGTCTCTCCCGCGCATGGAGCCAAACGGACTCTTTTATTCGATCCCGTCGAAGTCGATCCTGGAGCTTTACAACCTTTCAGGAAATCTGATTCTGCAGACAAACCTCGATCGATTGAATGAGCAACTCGTTGCCAAGGGCTATCCGGCGATGAGCCAGATCAATTCCCACGAGGTGAGGAACCTGCCAGACGGCAACATCGGCCTGCTTGGGATACGGGACGTTAAATCGACCACCGCGCAAGGCGGTACTCCGGCCAAACCAGTCACCATCGAAGGCGACATGGTGGTGGTGATGGACCACAATCTGCAAGTCCTATGGGCATGGGATTCGTTCGCTCATCAGGACATCAATCGCGCGGCCACGGATGGCGATCTTACCGCCGGGGGCTCTCATGACTGGACGCACACCAATGCACTACAGGGAACCGAGGACGGCAACATCATCATCTCGGAGCGCTCCCAGGACATGGTTCTCAAGATCAATTACGCGAACGGCAAGGGCGACGGCAGCGTGATCTGGATGCTGGGAGCGGGGCTCGACTTCACGGTCGTGAACCCGCCAACCAACCAGACCTGCAACTCCACGACCATTCCCGGCAACCCCAACATTATTCCCTGGTTCACCCACCAGCATGATTCGCACTTTGATTTTGGGCAGGACCTCGCCAGCAATGGATTTATGATCCTGACCGTCTTCGACGACGGAAATACCCGCAATGCGCAATGCTCGGGGACCCAAAACAGCCGCGGCATGATCTATTTAATCGATGAAGCGTCGCGGCAAGCGTACATTGTGACATCGGCAGATCTGGGCGGGTACTCTTTCGCGCTTGGAAGCGCACAACTGCTGACCCCTGGAGACGGCAATACCTATGCCAGCTTTGACAGTGGCATTTTGCCGGGAGGTCTGACCCAGGTGAGCGAGGTCAACCTGGCGGGCCAGATTGTCTACCAGATGGCGACGAACCAGCAAACCTACCGGGCCTACCGGATGCAGAATCTCTACACGCCCTCGGAGTTTGAGAACGACTACAACAAAGGCACCGGTACCGGCGTCACTCCGGCATTGCCGCCACCAGACCAGCCGTTTGACTTTAACTCAGGTTTTGCGCAGTACAAGGACATATTGCAGTTCAACGGCAGTGGGTCACTCGCGGGGAGCGCACTGCAGTTGACCGATGCTGGGCAGAATGAAGCCGGAAGCATCTTCTTCGCGGCACCAGTCGATGTCGGGCAATTCACGGCCGATTTCACCTTCCAATTGAAGAATGCCGCCGCTGACGGCTTCACGTTTACGATCCAGGGCGATGATCCGACGGCGCTTGGCGGTGTCGGCGGTTACCTGGGGTACGAGGGAATCGGCGATAGCGTAGCGCTCAAGTTCGATCTGCACCAGAACAGCGGTGACCCCTCGAACAACTCGACAGGAATTTTTATCAACGGAGCCAAACCGATCGGGCAAGGCTCGATCGATCTCACCAGTTCGGGTATCGACCTGCATAGCGGCGACGTTATGGACGCCCGCCTTCTCTATGACGGGACTACTCTCAACCTCACGATCACGGATATGGTGACGTCGGCGACGTGGTCGCATGCCTTCACCGTCAATATTCCGTCGACAGTTGGCGGCGATACAGCTTTCGTTGGATTTACCGGCGGCACCGGCGGATCCACGGCTATTCAGCAGATCCTCAGCTGGAGCTATCGAGGCGGACCAGTGCCTAATAACCCGACGGGCTTCCCGACTGGGACCGGCTTGACCCTCAACGGCAGCGCGGCTCTGGCCGGCTCGTCGATCATGCTGACCAATGGTGGATCGAATGAGGCCGGTAGCGTCTTCTACAACACTCCGGTGAACGTGGAAGCCTTCACGAATGATTTCGACTTCCAACTCACCAATGCCCAAGCCGATGGATTCACCTTTACTATTCAGGGAAATGGTCCGGCGGCGCTGGGTTCCCCCGGCGGCTCTCTGGGCTATCGGCACATCATGCAGAGCGTGGCGGTCAAGTTTGACCTCTACGACAATGCTGGCGAGGGATCCGATTCAACCGGCGTCTACACCGACGGTGCGTACCCGACTACCGCCTCCTCGATCGATCTCACGGGTAGCGGCATCGATCTGCACAGCGGCGACCCCATGCATGCTCACATTACCTACGATGGGCAAACCCTCTCCATCACAATCACCGACCTGGTGACCCTCGCAAGCTGGTCGCAACCGTTCGTGATCGATATTCCAGGCACTGTTGGCGGCGATACGGCTTATGTCGGCTTCACGGGCGGCACCGGCGGAAAGACCGCAATTCAGCAGATCCTCAACTGGACGTTTGAATAACTTGATCAGCGGCGGGAATCGGGAGGTTTGCCTGGGACCTGCCGTATGACACAACCGTTCTAAATAGTGAAGAGGCCCGCTGAGTCCAGCGGGCCTTTTTTATGTTTCATGCTTATGGCAATCCGGTAGCGATGGCAGGCTGGGCTTCCCCTCAGGACGGCCGGAGATTCCTTTGTGCAATCACTGCATTGAATAAAAGGCCAGCATGAAGCGGTAGAACGACCATAGGCCGACCTTGGAGGACATTTCGCAGGTCGCGTGCATGGAGAGCAGGGGGACGCCGACGTCGAGGACTTCTATATTGCGCTGGGAGAGGAAGCGGCCGATGGCGCCTCCGCCGCCGACGTCGAGGCTCATGAATTCGATGGAGCAAGATGATAGCGCCGATGTGGATCTTGCGGGCCGCTTCCAATCTCCACAATCAATCCCCGCTCGACCAGCGATGCGAGGCGGGTTCTTGCGGCGCGAGCGGAAAGTTTGATCTTCTTGGCGATCTGCGAGGTTGAAAGCCCTCTGTCGGCGCTCGCAGCAAGGGCGGAAAGGATGGCCTCGTCTCGGGCGTCTCTTGATGGAGCGCGACGAGGGACTGCCGAGAGCGTTACGCGAAAATGAGTTCCGATCTCTTCAAAAATGGGGGCATCCAGACCGCGATCCAGACAGGCGGCGGTCATTCTCTGGATTCCGCTTCCCCATTGTTCGATCAGCCGGAGTTCCTGGAAGACCCGTCCGAGAGTGCGATTGCGAAGTTTGGAGATGCCCCTTTGAATGTCTTCGATGGTGAGGCCGAAGGGCAGTAAGCCGGGGTTCTCGATCTCCAGACGATCATCGAAGAGCGCGATTCGGATTGGCGCGCCGCGCTGAGCGTAATCCGCATGGACGATCGCATTCATGAGGGCTTCGCGAACGGCGACCACCGGATAGGTCCAATGGTCCGTCCGTCTCACTGATCCTATGACCGCCTCTCGCCTCATATGCCTTTGCAGGAACAGGATCGCCTGCTCGGCGGCCGCCGGCAGGTAGGAACGAATTTCCGTGGAGTCGAGTATCCGGCGGCGGTCCTTGCCGCCGAACCGGCCCGCCTGTATCCATGCGTCCGGATAGTGGTGGAGCCGGTCGAGTCCGAAGAGGAGGATGCCCCCGATAGTCGGCACAGTCCGGCCCTGGTAACCTGTCATGATCTTGAGGGTCGATAAGTCGCCCCTTTTCAGCTTGCGAATCGGCTTGAAGAACTCGGAAGCAGCTCGGAAGTCGATCGCTTCCGAGTTCAAGGAGGGCATCGGCTGCTCGTCGAACGACGCGACCCGGTTGTACCGCTTCATCTCCTCGACCAGAAAAGAATCGGCCCGCCGGTTAGTGGAACCCACACGAACAAAAACGCCCGCTTCCGGCCCGAGGCGATTCAAATGATGGGGACGAGTGGGGCTTGGAAATATCTCAACGGCCAAAAGATGCGTCTTTCGCCACGGGATGACCTCAATGGATGGCACCAGTTTGGGAGAGATACTGTCCGCGATCAGGTTGGCGAGGCGCTCTTCCTCGGTCAAAACGTCGGAGATGCCCTTGACTCTTTTTGTGCCGTCTTCGACTCCGATGACCAGAGTACCCCCGGCGGTGTTGGCGAAAGCAACAATCGCTTTAAGCGCTCCTTCAGGGGACGAGAGGTCGCGCTTGAACTCCAGAGTTTTGCTTTCGGGCCGACTGAGCAGAGCGATAATGTCCATTGCCTACTCTGCATTCTACTCGGAAGCGAATAGACGAATGAGACTTCTGAGTAGATTCCCCCTGCTTGCACCGTTATTCAGACGATTCAAACTCGCTCCACCCATTTCCGTCGTCACTCCATCGAATAGAATGCCAGCATGAATCTATAAAACGACCACAGGTCGACCTTGGAGGACATTTCGTAGGTGGCGTGCATGGAGAGCAGGGGCACGCCGACGTCGAGGACTTCCATGTTGCGCTGGGAGAGGAAGCCGCCGATGGTGCCTCCGCCGCCGACATCGACTTTGGGGGTTTGGGTTTGCCAGGCGATGTGGTTGGTGTCGAGGACCTTGAGGACGCGGGCGGTGAACTCGGAATTGGGGTCGAAGCCTGCTCCGTAGCGCTTGATGGTGACTCCGTAGCCGACGATGGCAGCGTTGGAGTTTTCGGAGTTCTGTGGGAAGAGTGGGTTGACGCCGTCGTTGCAGTCGGCGGAGAGCACGGCGGCGTTGCGGAGCGCGTTGCGCACGGCGAGTGCGGTTGCGGGTTTGCTTTGTGCGTCGATGAGCGAGGTGAAAGCGGAGTCGAGGAAGTCGGAGCCGGCTCCGGTGTTGTTGACTGAGCCGATTTCTTCGAAGTTGGTGATGTAGGCGAAGGCGGTCCTGGTCGGCGTTCCTTTGAGATCGAAGATGGAGCGTGACGCGGAGTAGGCGGAGAGCTTATCGTCCTGGCCCCAGGAGCCGGTGAGGCCGCCGTCGATGCCGACGTCGGCGGGCTGGGTTGCGGGGACGAGCTCGAGCTCGGCGGCGACGAGGTCTTCGTCTTTGATGTTGTACTTCTGGCGCAGAGCGGTCATGACTTCGTCGGCGACGGTGGATTTCTGGCCGGGGATGCTGCCGATGACGGGGTTCATTTCTTCGCCGCCGAGGACCTCGGTGTAAGTGCGGGTGCGGAGCAAACGATCGGAGTGGGGCGCGGCGTCGGGGATGACGAAGACGGGATCGCCGGGCGCGAAGCCGATGTTGATCTCAATGTGGCGGCCATCGACGGTGTCGATATGGCCGACAAGCGCCATGGGCAGGTTGGACCACTGATAACGCTTGATGCCTCCGTAGGGGGTGGTCTTGAGCAGGGCGACGGAGCCGGGTGCATTCACGACGGGGCGGGCTTTGAGGTTGATGTGGGGCGAGTCTTCGTGGGCCGCGACCATGCGTGAGCCGGACTCGATGGGATCGGCGCCGATGACCGCGAAGAGAACGGAGCGATGACGGTTGTTGAGGATGAGGCGTGCTCCGGGCTTGACTTGCGCGGGCGAGGTGAAGTCTTCAAAGCCGGCGGCGTGGGCGAGGCGGACGAGCTCGGCGTCGGAGAGCTCGGCGGACTTGGCGTGGCGGAGGTAGTCCTTGTAGGGATCGGCGAAGTGCATCACTTCGGACTTCTGCGCGGGAGTGAGCATGAGCCATGCGGATTTGGCTGCTACTTTGCCGGTATCGGCGGGGGAGTCGGGTGCTGGTTCCTGGGCGAAGCAGAGAGTGGAGAGCAAAGAGAGCGCTGCAAAGGAACGAAGCGGGGTATTTTTCAGCATAAGAAACGATACACCGGAGGTGGTAGTTGCTACGCTCGCTCAAGAGCGATAAGGGCTACTTCTCCGAGGTCTTTCGTCGCGTGAAGATACCGCAGAAGACTTCTTGAACAGAGCCTTGTGTGGCCTTGTCGATGGCAGCGACAATCTTTGGCAAGTGGTCTTTGAGGATTCTCCATTCGACGGTGGATAGAACCACTACCGCTAGCCTCCTGGCACCCAGATTCCTCGCGATCGCTGGCTGGATATTGGGAAGTGGTCAATACCTGCGCGGGCCGGTGTACCAAAGCGATGGAGGTTGAATCGCAGCAATCTCTTAAGTCACTACATCAGGCGTGGATGAGGGCTTCGTACAGGTCATCGAGGACGGTCTGTAGGTGCTGTTTGGGAAGCAGCTTGGGGCGGAAGTGGCTTTCGAGGATTACGGCGCTCATGATGGCGCCCATGACGGCGAAGCGGCGCTCCACGGCGGCTCGCGAGGCCTTATCTAAATTGCGGCCGAACAGAACCTCGATGAAGTCGTTGCCGGACGACTTGAACATGAGGTCATAGGTGCGCTGGAGTTTTTCGCGCGACTCGGGCCGGCGCAGGGCGTAGAGTTTGAACTCCAACATCAGGGTGCCCCATGCTTGATCGCTCAATTGGGTGGTGAGCCAACGCTTGAAGATCGCAGGCCGGTTGCTTACGTCGGGCTCGGCCTCGATCACCTGGCGTATGGCGAAGAACTTTGTGAGCACACGATGCTCCATGAGCGCGAGGAAGAGGTCCTCTTTGCTGGAGTAATGGGCGTAGATCGCACCACGGGTATAGCCGGCACGGGCGGCGACTTCCTCGAGTTGGGCTTTTTCAAAGCCCTGCTCGGAAAAGATGGCCAGGGCGGCGTCAAGAATCTTCGCCTGCGTCTGCTCGGTGCGGGCCTGATGCTTATTTTTGACTTTTTGGGGTAATGGCTGCATCCAGATTCCTCTTGACACATCTTATCTGTGATTCGAGAATAAATACACACAAGTATGTATTTAATAAATCGGTCGATTGGAATTCGAGATGATCGCTGAAGTTGAGACAGAGATTTATCCAGAGACTGTTGCAACGGGCGGGTATGAAGCGCCCGCTGCCGAAGTGACTGCGCCCGCGGGGACTACGACTGAGGCGGCTGCGCCGCGAAGCCGGGCCAGGTTGTTTGTGATCGGGCTTGTCGCTTTCCTCGTCGTGGGCATTGGTGCGGGTTGGTATTTTTACTCGCAGGGCTATGAGGACACGGATGACGCCCAGGTAGACGGGCATCTAAACCCGATCGCCTCGCGCATCGACGGCACCATCCAGGCCGTTCACGTCGACGACAACCAAAGCGTCGAAGCCGGGACGGTGCTGGTCGAGCTCGATCCCAGCGACGACCAGGTCGCGCTGCAACAGGCGAAGGCACAGTATGACCAAGCCATGGCACAACTTAGCGCGGCGCATCCCAATCTACCCATCACGCGCATCAGCAACCTGAACGACATCACCTCGCAGCAGGCCGAGGTCTCAGGCGCAGAGGCTCGCTCGGCCGCGGCGCAGCATGACCTGGACAGTGCCGTGGCTAAGCTGCAAGGAGTCGCAGGCCGTGAACGAGCGGAACCAGGCCGACTTTGCCCGCTACCAGACCCTCTTCGATAAGCAGGAGGTCGCGCGCGCGGACTACGACCAGTACAGGGCAACGGCCGCCGCGCAAACTCAGACCGTCGCCTCGAACCAGGCCGCACGTGGCTTCGGCGCAGAAGACGGTGGAACAGCGCATGGCCCAGCTCGCACAGCAACGCAGCAAACTGCAGCAGACGCAAAGCAGCGCGCCGCTGCAGGTGGCCATCCGCCAGGCAGACATCAAGAGCCAGCAGGCAAATGCCGAGTCTGCCCAGGCGGCACTGGAACAGAGCCGCCTCAACCTTGGCTACTGCCGCATTGCGGCTCCGGTGCCGGGGGTCATTACGCAGCGTAGCGCGGAGGTGGGCGCGCGCATCTCCAAAGGCCAGCAGCTATTCATGATCGTGCAGACCGATGACCTGTGGGTCACGGCCAATTTCAAGGAGACGCAGTTGGCCCGCATGCACCCTGGCCAGCATGTGCGCATCCATGTGGATGCGCTGCGTGACGAGTTCGACGGCACCGTGGAAAGCATGCCTGCCATCACCGGCTCACGCACCAGCGTGCTGCCGCCTGAGAACGCAACCGGCAACTATGTGAAGGTGATTCAGCGGCTTCCTGTGCGCATCCGCTTCGACCGTGGTCAGAAGGATCTGGACAAGCTTCGCCCGGGTATGTCGGTCGAGCCCAAGGTGCATCTGGACTGAGCCATGGCCCAAGCGAACAGACGCAAAACGCCGACACCGGCGCAGGCCCCTGATCAATCCGTGGATTATCGCCGTCACGGTCACGCTGGCGACGTTCATGGAGGTGCTCGACTCCTCCATCGCCAATGTCGCGCTGCCGCATATCGCCGGCACGCTCGGCGCCAGCTCCGAAGAGAGCACGTGGGTGATTACCAGCTATCTGGTATCGAGCGCGATCGTGCTGCCGATGAGCGGATGGCTCTCAAATGTGATTGGCCGCAAGCGCTTCTACATGATGTGCGTCGCCATCTTCACGATCAGCTCGTTTCTTTGCGCACTGGCGCCGAGCCTGCCGATGCTGATTCTTCTTTCGCATCCTGCAGGGCGCGGGCGGCGGCGGGCTGCAGCCCAGCGAGCAGGCGATCCTGGCGGATACGTTTTCCGCCAAGCAGCGCGGCATGGCGTTTGCGATGTATGGAATGGCGGTGGTGGTTGCGCCCGCGATCGGCCCGACGCTGGGCGGCTGGATTACGGACAACTACAGCTGGCACTGGATCTTCCTCATCAACGTGCCGATCGGCATCGTTTCGCTGATGCTTACGCATCGTGTGGTGCATGATCCGGCGTATCTGAAGAACATGGCGCGGTCCAATATTCGCGTGGACTATATCGGCATCGGCCTGATTGTCATCGGGGTTGGCTTCCTGCAGTATGTGCTCGACAAAGGGCCAGGAGAACGACTGGTTCTCGTCGAAGGTGATCCTGGTCAGTTTGATCATCGCCATCGTTGCGCTGGTGGCGCTGGTGATTCGCGAACTGACGCACGATGACCCGATCATGGATCTGCGGCTGCTCGGCAAGCGAAACTTTGCGACCGCGGTCACCTTCAGCTTCATTCTCGGCATGGTGCTTAACGGCAGCACGATCCTGCTGCCGCAGTTTTTGCAGAACGATCTTGGCTACACCGCGCAACAGGCGGGGATGGCGCTCTCGCCGGGTGGCATCGCGCTCGCGTTCATGATGCCTATTGCCGGGATTCTGGCGAGCAAATTCGATCCGCGGGTCATCATTGCTATCGGCTTCGCGTTCACGTCCTTCGGGCTCTTCCACGTCACCAATCTTTATCTCGGCGTGAGCTTCAGCACGATGGTGACTTACCGCATCATTCAGGTGATCGGCATTCCGCTGATCTTCATTCCGATCAGCACGCTCAATTATGTCGGCGTGCCGCGGAACAAATTTAACCAGGTTTCCGGCATCAGCAACTTCACGCGCAACATGGGCGGCGCCATCGGCGTTTCTCTGCTGAATAATTTCATCACCCGCCAGGGGCAGATTCATCGCACCGCGCTCACGGCGCACACCAATCCCGCTAATCCGTTCTTTGAGCGGCAACTGAATGCGATGACGCAGAACTTCATTGCTATGGGCGCGAGCGCCAGCGAGGCTTCGCATCGCGCGCTGGCGCAGCTCTCCGCGCAGGTTGATCTGCAGGCGAATGTGCTGGGCTTCGTCAACGCCTTCTGGATGCTTGGGCTGCTGGTGATGTTCCTGGTTCCGCTGCCTTTCTTGATGAAGCGACCGAGTGCGGAAGAAGCGAAGGCCGCTGCTGCGGCGCACTAGCGGGAGCATGGAGGGGCGGGCTCAATCCTCGGAGGGATTGCCGGTGGCGTGAAAGGCGAGAATCTGTCCGGCCCACGGCGGGAGATCGATATAGAGTCCGTTGTTGCTCATGTCGTCGCCCTCACGGTCGTAGGTTGCGTCGGATAGGGCGTCGACAAGTCGCCATGTGTTTCCCCTTACTTCTTCCCATGGCACGCGGACACGCGCCTGTACGGCGCTGTCGCTGAGATTGATGACGATGAGTTGTCGATCGTCCTCTTTGGTCCAGGACCAGACGCCGAGGCGCTGATAGCTTACGTTATCTGGCCAGCCGGAAGAGGTGCATAGGGTCCACTGTCCTTCGCGGAATGCCGGTGTGTCGATCGCGGTCAGAAGCTTCTTGTAGAAGATCTGACAGGCCGTGTCCACGGGCTCTTCTGGGCGTCGGCCGAGGAAGACGGGTACTTTGATCTGGCGTCCCTCGAACTGCCCTTCATGGAAGAGCTTTGCGCCGGGTATGGTTGCGATGGTGATTGCGGCGGCGCGGACCTTTGGCGGAATCGAATGCGACTGACGCCCGGGGTTCGTCGTGGTTTTCGATGAAGCGGACCAGCTTGTGTTGATAGGCGAGATCGGCGTTGAGATGGAGGCGAACGCCCTCTACGTCGTCATGTTCAATGCGGTCGTAGAGCCTCTTGTCGTAGCAGAAGTCGAATCCTTGCTGCTGCAGTTCCCACTCGAGATCCCAATATGCCTCGGCGAGGAAGAGGAATTGTGGATGCTGCTGCTTGACGGCAGCAATCACATCGGGCCAATACTCGGTTGGGGGCATTTCGCCGGCGCGTTCGGCCCAGGTTCTCGCGAAGATGTTGTTGATCAGGAGCATGGCCATGTCGCAGCGAAGGCCGTCGCATTGGTCGGCGATTCCGAGTAACAACTTGATCACAGCTTGTCGGAAGGTCGGCTCGAAGGCGTTGACCTGGACGACGTCTGGCCATGCTGGGAAGTATGGGTCCTTCCCGCAGGCGAAGATCTTTTCACCTTCTTGGACGTAGGAGGCGGGGTCGTTGCGGAGATCGTCGACGCTTCCCTGGATGAAATGTTCGGGGTGGTCTTCGATCCAAGGGCTGTCGGGGGCGATGTGGTTGGGGACGAAATCGAGGAGGAGTTTCATGCCGCGTTTGGCGAGTTCGCGGCGGGCGATAGCGAGGCCTTCGGGGCCGCCGAGATGTTCGTCGACCACGTAGCGGCGGACGCAGTAGGCTGAGCCGACGTTGTCTTCTGGGCGGAAATCGGGGAGGGCGCGATGGAAGTCAGCCATCAGGTTGGGATTGCGGTTGGCGATGGCGATGCCGGCGGGACTTCGCTCCCAGACTCCCATGAGCCATACCGCGTCGAAGTTGTACTGGGCGATCGCATCCCATTCGGCGGGTGGTACCGAGCTGAGGTTGACGGGCGCGTTTGATTTCTTGCTGAGGTCGGTGAGCCAGACCCAAGTGTTTATTTCATAGATCGTTGGTTGGTTGCTGGGGATGGACATGGTGTTTCTAGCTTTCTGATCTTCGCCGTCGTTTCTAAGCGAAGTGACTAGCTTTTGTCGACGCTTTTTTCTCTTCGCCGGAGGCGTCTTAGGATGCTTAGCTCGCGGAGGATGTGTTTCACCGGCTGAGCTGGGGTTCCCCAGAAGACTACTCCGGGGCCTTCGAGGGTTTTCCCGGGCAGCACTCCTCCCTGCCCGCCGAGGATGACTCCGTCGCCGATGTGAGCGTGGTCGCCCATACCTACCTGGCCGCCGAGCATGACGTTATTGCCGACGGTGCATGAGCCGGAGATTCCGGTTTGCGCGGCGATGACGGTGTCGTGCCCGATGCGACAGTTGTGGCCGATGTGGACGAGATTGTCGATCTTCGTTCCGCGGCCTATTCGCGTTTCCGCCAAGGCTCCGCGATCAATAGTTGTGTTTGCGCCGATCTCCACGTCGTCTTCGAGGACGAGAGTGCCTTGTTGGGGAAATTGGATGTATGAGCCGGTGGCGGGATCGCGGACATAGCCGAAGCCGTCGCTTCCGAGGACTGCGCCGGCGTGGACGATGACGCGGTCGCCGATGATGGTTCCGGGATAGATGACGACGCGGGGATAGATGTGGCAATCAGTGCCGATGGTTACGCCTTCGCCGATGACTGCGCCTTCGGCGATGATGGTGCGTTCGCCGAGAGTGACGCGGGCGGCGATTACGGCTGTGGCTGCGATGGAGGTTGAATTTGGAACAGTTGCTTCTGCGCTGACGATGGCGGTGGGGTGAATTCCTGTGAGTCGGCGCGCGTTGCGGAGGAGTTGCGCGGCGCGGGCGAAGTCGAGTTTGGGGTTGGCGCTGAGTAGGATGGGTTTGGCGATGGAATTTTCGACGACGAGGTTCGCGGGCAGGATCGCGGCGGTGGCGAGGGAACCGAGGGCGGCTGTGGCCGATGCGGCGTCGGTAGCGAAGACGAGGGAGCCGGGTTGGGCTGAGGCGATGCTGGCGACGTTGACGATTTCCGCTTTAGGCGCGGGTTTGCGGAGTTCGAGATTCAATTTCGCGGCGAGGGTTTCGAGGTTGAGCATCTTGTCTATCTACTGCTGCGAAAACCTTATCAGGAATAGGTGGGTGATGAGGACAGAAGAAACTGCAGGTCCTTCGACTCCGCGCTGCGCGCTCCGCTCAGGATGACAACTAGTTTTTAGAGCGGAGCGATCACACTCAAAGGAAGGGCGCGTCGACTAGTAGATCGGGGGTTGGCCTTCGGGGCGGGTTTTCCAGCGGCGATGGAGCCACAGCCATTGGCCGGGATATTGGCGGATGTAGTCTTCGAGGACGCCGGTGAAAAGAGCGGTATTGGCGACGATGTCGGCTTCGTTGTCGTCGGTGCGGACGAGTTCGAGCTGCTTGCCGAAATGCAGAACGTAGCTTTGCGAAGAATCGTCCCAGATGAGGAAGCCGGGAAGGACCGCCGCGCCGGTTTTCAGCGCGACCCGTGCCATTCCGGAGGCGGTGCAGGCCGGTGTTCCGAAGAAGTCGACGAAGAGGCCCTGGGGCGGGGTCATGTTGGTGTCCATGAGAATGCCGACGGTCTCGCCCTGGCGCATGGCGGAGATGAGGCCTCGGGCAAAGTCGTCTTTGTGGAGGACCTTATTGCCGTGCTGGCAACGGATGCCGTTCACCAGCTGGTCGACGAGCTCGTTGTCGAGGCGGCGGATGACCATGCTCATGGGATAGCCCATCAAGGAGTGGTAAAAGCTGGAGAGCTCCCATGCTCCGAGGTGGCCGGTGAGGATGAGGACACCCTGCCCGGCGTCGCGGGCGGCGAGATAGTGTTCTAGGCCGTCGTAGCGCAGGAAGGCCTTTGTGTTTTCGGGAGTGTATTTGCGCATTTGGCAGAATTCGCCGAGCTGCCAGCCGAGGCTGCGATATTCGGCGCGCAGGATTGCGGTGTGTTCGGCCCGAGTGAGATTTGGAAAGGCAATTTGGAGGTTGCGATAGCCGACGCGGCGTAGCCGGGGCAACGCCAGAAAGGCGAGAGCGCCGATCGCAGCTCCGATCTGTCGCGCCAGCACGCGAGGCAAGAGGCCGACCCCTTGAATCAGGGCCAGGACGGCGAAATACTCAAGCTTTCTACGCATTCTTACGTTTCGAGGGTGGCAATCCAAAGTGTAGCTGATCGCGAACGGCGGGAGGTGGAGTGGAAAGCAAAGAGGGCGGCCATGGCCGCCCTCTTTGGAGTGGAGTGGATACTACAGAGCCTACTTCTGGACGGAGGTGAAGTAGCGAGCGACGGTGCGGACGAAGGTCTTCGCGTCATCCGGTACCGGTACGTTGCCCTTGAGGATGTCGTCTGCGGTGTGGTCGACTCCGTAGAAGGTTTTGGTGTCATCGGAGCTTTGGGTTACCGAAGTGCCGGTCAGATCGACGCCGGCAAACAGGCCCTTACTGCGCGAGTAGGTGAGCAACTCGGCACTAAGCTTCCAGTCTGTCGCGGCCTGAGAGTTGCGTCCCACCGGGCCGGCGGAAGCTGCGGCATCGCCACCAATCTTGAATTTCGACTTCAACAGATCCTGAAAGCCCTTGTCATTGACTGCGACGAGGACGACGTCAGTCGACTGGCCGCCGAGCTGGAAGCCGAACGAGCCGCCGCCAAGAGTGATAAAGACCGGTGCGCTCCAGCCATGGCCGGTGCGGCAGGTCACCAGTCCGCGCCCGTATTCGGCGCCGAAGATGAATGCACCCTTCTTCATGCCGGGGATGACTCCAATGCAGGTAGCCTGCTGGGCGATCTTGTTGGGAACAGCTTTGTCAGGCACCGACATAATTTGTTGGATGGTTGCGGTGGCAGCCTCAACACGGCTGTCGAGGGTGGCCTTATCGGCCTCGGCGTGCGCTGACAAAGTGGCAGCCCCAGCGAGACAAAGTACTGCTATTAGCTTTTTCATGTCTTCTTTCCTATCTCCTCCGGAGAATGTCGCTTCCCGGACTTGGACGTCATCAATTGAAATGGGGCACGAGAACGTGACCGCGAAAATTCGAGCAACAATCTTCTTTGATGCCGATTGTACCGATAGGGTTGAGGGCGGCGGGGGCAGAAAAGGTCCCCAAAACAAAAATGCGGGGAAGTGAAGACCTTGCGGCCGTCACTTCCCCGTTCCCCAGATCTGCGTTGTTTCTATTCCGAATATCGGCTTCCTGAGCTGTTACCGCAAGGGCACTAAGGTAACCTAGCGGTAAACTTTGCCGGGAGTGTTCCAAAAGTGAACCAGCTGGTGCACGGAGCACCGGAATCGTCCCGTTGTTGCCGCCTATCTCTCTGAGGAGGCCGATGCCGGATTAGAAACCTCACAGCTTGGGTAGGACAATGCCTTGTTGCTTCTGATATTTGCCTTTGCGGTCGGCGTAGCTGATCTCGCAGACCTCGTCGGACTGGAAGAAAAGGATCTGGCAAAGCCCCTCGTTGGCGTAGACCCTGGCCGGCAGGGGCGTGGTGTTGGATATTTCAAGGGTCACAAATCCCTCCCATTCCGGCTCAAAAGGGGTGACGTTCACAATAATGCCGCAGCGCGCGTAGGTCGATTTGCCGACACAGATGGTCAGGACGTCGCGGGGGATCTTGAAGTATTCGATGGAGCGGGCGAGGGCAAAGGAGTTCGGGGGTACGAGCACGGACTCGCCCTGGACCGCGACGAAAGAGCGTTCGTCAAAGTCTTTCGGGTCGATGACGGCGCTGTTGACATTGGTAAAGATCTTGAACTCGTCGGCGACTCGAAGGTCATAGCCGTAGGACGAAAGGCCGTAAGAAATTACGCCTTCGCGGACTTGTTTTTCACTAAAAGGCTCGATCATGCCGTGATGCAAAGCCTGCTCACGGATCCAACGGTCACTCTTGATGGACATTTCTCTCCTTGGCGGAGCCCTAGGGAACGGTGGCTTCCGGCTTCCGCCGATTTGTTGGTAAAGCGGAACTATGTGTCTGAAATCAGCATATTACGGCACGGGCCCTGCGTTGACAACGGATTGGAAGCTCTCTAGCATCGGCGTAGACCGCTTTCGCAATTGTCGTGTCCGGTCGAGACAGACTTGGCGCGGCTTTTCCTTCAAGAAAAGCCGCTCTGCGCATTCCCTACGCTCGGGCATAGCACTTGCGAAAGCGGTCCAGGGTGGAGAGACGAACCCGCTGATTTTCCCGAGGTGAGCGAGTTGATCAAGCAGGACATCATCCACAATGTGATCGAACGGACCGGGTTGCCCCGCAATAAAGCGGAAGCTGCCGTCGATACCGTTTTTGAAAGTCTAAAGAAAGCGCTTGCCGCCGGAGACCGCATTGAGCTTCGTGGTTTTGGGGTCTTCAATGTGAGGCCGCGTAAGACGGGCATTGGCAGAAATCCGCGAACCGGGGCCGAGGTGACGATCAGTCCCGGCAAGGCGGTTCGTTTCAAACCCGGCAAGGAACTGCATCTTGCCGATGGTGCTGTCGCCAAGGACAGCGCCGATCACGCCGCCGGCGATCAAGCGGAATAAACTCCCGCTGAGCTTGTCCACCAGACTTCGTCAGCTTGTTCGAGGATTGCAGCCTGCGCCTGTCTCGCCCGGACAGCGTTCTCTAGCGATTGCCCTTTTCCTTGTCACGGTTTTCACCACCACCAGTACCGGCGCGCTCTACATGTGGAATTTCCGGCGCGGAATTCCTGCGTTTGCTACCGTGGAAGACTTTGTTCCGTTTGTTTGGATATTTCATCATCCGAGCGAACTGGCGAGTGGCTTACCTTTCTCCGTGACGTTGCTTGGCATCCTGCTGGCCCATGAGTTTGGCCACTGGTTGCTCTGCGCGCGGCACCGGATCATGGCTTCGTGGCCCTACCTGTTGCCCGCGCCGACGCTCAGTGGCACGGCAGGCGCGGTGATCCGAATTCGGTTTGGAATTCCATCGCTTGATGCGTTGATGGATGTTGGCATCGCGGGGCCTATCTTTGGATTCGTCGTTGCGATGCCGGCGACGCTTCTTGGTTTGCTGCTTTCGAAGACTGCGGTTGGGCCTACGCAACCGGTGCTCATTCGCTTGCAGGCGCCGCTAGCCATGCATCTGCTGTATGCGCCGATGCGGTGGATCATGCCGTCTTTTCCGCCTATCGGTGATCTTGTATGGCATCCCGTACTGATTGCGGCGTGGGTGGGACTTTTCATTACTTCGCTGAATTTGATTCCGGCGGGACAGTTGGACGGCGGACATATTCTCTACGCCGTCTCGCGACGGTGGCATCGCCGGTTCACGATTGGCGTGCCGGTGTTGCTACTGATTGCTGGGGTGACTCAGTGGATTGGATGGCTGCTGTGGGGCGCGATTCTGCTCATTCCCGCGATGCGGCATTCGTATGTGCCTTCTGTCCCCGAGCTGCGCGGCTGGCGGCGGATCTATGGATGGGTGGGCCTTTTGATCCTGGCGCTAACCTTGCTGCCAGCTCCATTTCGAGATGCAGGGTTGCTGGAGTTTCTCCGGTAGCGGGCTTTCGTTTGCTATCACAGTTTGTGATAGCAAACCGTCGAAAGACGATCCATGGGGGAGATCCCCGCAATGGCGGTCTTTGCTCTCACAAACTGTGATGTCAGAGACTAACAAGAAACTCATGTAGAACCGGCGCAGTCTGCGCGTTGGACTTGATTCTCTTGGTGACTGCGATGGTAGAGACGGCTAGACGCCGCAGGGGATATATTGGAAGTCAACAAAATCAGCCACTATGCGAACTGCCACCACCCAGATAGTCGTGCCATCGGCTTCGATCGAGCGACGAATCCGTTCGTTGCGCGGACGGAAGGTCATGCTCGATACGGACCTTGCGGCGCTTTATGGCGTGACCACCGGAGCCCTTAATCAGGCGGTTCGCCGCAACATGGAACGATTTCCGGATGATTTCATGTTCGTGCTTACACCGGAAGAGGCGGAACGTTTGCTATCACAGTTTGTGATAGCAAAGGTGGGACGAGGTGGACGGCGAACTCCTCCGTATGCCTTCACCGAACATGGAGTGGCAATGCTGTCTACGGTGCTCAAGGGCGAACGGGCGATCCAAGTGAACTTGATTATCATCCGCGCGTTTGTCCGCCTGCGTGAGCTCGTTGCCGGCAATAGGGATATTGCCGCCCGAGTCGACAAGCTTGAGCGCAGCCACAAGCGGGCTGCTTCGGTGATCGAGGTTCTGGTTGCGGACATCGACCGGGTGGCGAAGGATGTACGGCAGATGAAGGCGCTTCCCGTACCGAAAAAACGAAGGATCGGTTTTGGGACGTAGGCCGTCCGCCGGGGCCCTCGGTCCGGTTACAGTTCTACATAAGATTAACGGCGTCCACGTCGACGATCAGATTGCGCTGAGGGATCTTGAGCGCTTCTGCCTGTGCGAGCGCGGCGCGGAGCGTGCGAGCTAGCGAAGTTCGCTTCTCGGCCTTGATCACGAAATGAAAGCGGTAGATTCGTTTGAGCCGGCTGATCGGCGCAGTCGCAGGGCCGAGAACTCTTGCGCCGTCGAGCTGCGTGTTCTGGAACCATTTGCCAAGCTCTGCCGACCAGGCGGCGGCTTCTTCGAAACGGGGGCTTTGGATGATGAGGTTGGCGAGCGTGGCGAAGGGCGGGTAGTGCATCCAGCGGCGGAACTGCAGCTCCTTTTCGGCGAAGCCGTGGAAGTTGTGCGCGGCGGCGAACTGGATGGCGTAGTGGTCGGAATTGTAGGTCTGGACGAGGACGCGGCCGGGAAGTTCGCCACGTCCGGCGCGGCCTGAGACCTGGGTGAGCAGTTGAAAGACGCGCTCGGCGGCGCGGAAGTTGGGCAGGCCGAGCGCGAAGTCCGCGCCGACGACACCGACCAGCGTTACACCGTGAATGTCGTGCCCTTTGGCGATCATCTGAGTGCCGACAAGTAGATTGATCTCGCCGGAGTGGAGACGATTGAGCAGACGCTCCATGTCGTGGCGGCCGCGAACGGTGTCGCGATCCATACGGCCGATGCGAGCGTGAGGGAATATCTCCTGCAGTCGCTGTTCACCCTGCTGCGACCCGGCGCCGAGAAAATGCAGATGCTCGCTCTCGCATTCGGGGCAGACTTTTGGGACGGTTCTTTTGTAACCGCAATAGTGGCATTGCAGACGTTGGCCGGTTGGGGAAGGATCCTGATCGTCGGCTATCGGGCGGTGGTAAGTGAGGGAGATGGCGCAGTTTTCGCACTGCAGCTTTTCACCGCAGGCGCGGCACATTACGACGAAGGAGTAGCCGCGGCGGTTGAGCAGGATGATGGCCTGTTCGCCGCGATCGAGCGTGGCCTGGGTTTCTTCAATGAGCTGGCGGGAGAAAAGCTGCTCTTGACCGGTCTCTTGAAATTCTTTGCGCATGTCGACGAGCTCGACGACGGGCAAGGGCCGGTCGGCGACTCGCTGTGCCAATTCGATGAGCGAGTATTTGCCGGTCGTGGCGTTGCGCCACGATTCGAGCGATGGCGTTGCGGAGCCGAGGACGACAGTGGCGGAGTTTAGCTTGGCGCGCATGACCGCGACATCGCGAGCGTGGTAGCGAGGGTTTTCCTCTTGTTTGTATGAGGCGTCGTGTTCTTCATCGACGATGATGAGGCCGAGACTTGAGACGGGCGCGAAGACGGCGGAACGAGTGCCGACGACGATGCGAGCGTCTCCGGAGCGGATGCGATGCCATTGCTCGGCGCGCTCCTCGGGTGTGAGCGCGGAGTGAAGCAGCGCGACGTGGCTGCCAAACGCGGTATATAACTGCGCGGCCATGGCGGGCGTGAGACCGATCTCGGGGACGAGCAGGATTGCCGAGTATCCGACGCTGAGAGCGGACTGCATTGCCGCGAGGTAGACGGCGGTTTTGCCGGAGCCGGTGACGCCGTGCAGCAGGGTCGGCTTAAACTCGCCGGTCGCGATCGAGGCTGTGATGGCTTCGAAGGCGGCCTGTTGCGCGGTGTTGAGAGTGTGGGCGATGGTGTGGCCCAGAGTCTTCAGCGACGAGAGTTGAAAGTCGGCGGGCCGCTCCTCGATGCGAACGAGTCCTCGGCGCACGAGAGTGCCGAGCGTGGAATCGGGAAGCTCGAGACGTCGAAGCTCCGCGAGTGCGAGTTCGTTTCCGGCTCCCGCGAGCTCCGCAAGCAGGGTTTGTTGGTTCGCGTTGAGCTTGGGAATACGGACTTCGGGAATGAGGACGGCAAAGCGAACGGTGCGGCGCGCATCGCGCTGGACGGCTGATGTCTCTCTCGCGATCCATTTTTTGCGAAGCATCCCCTGGAGCAGGTCGAGAGTGGCTCCGGTTGCGGAACGCAGCTTGGCGGCGCGTGTGGCCTCGCCTGCTTCGAGATAGTTGAGGACGTTGTATTCGATGTCCTGCTCTTCAGGGGACTTTCTGCTGCGTCGCGATGAACCTTGGTTGGCGCTGGCGTAGAGGGCTTCGCGGCCTTTGTCGGCGATGCGGTAGAGGGTCTGGTGCTTTACCTCGGCCATGAGAGGGAGCATGGAGCGGAAGACCTCGCCGAGGGGGGCGAGGTAGTAGTTGCTGATCCAGGCGGCGAGCTCCATCAGGTCGGGCGCGAGCAAGGGTGCGGTGTCGAGGATGGCGATGATGGGCTTGGCTTCAACGGGTGGTGGCTCTTCATGTACGCGGGTGATGATGCCGGTGAGCTTTTCATTACGGAAAGGGACGATGACGCGACAGCCGACGGCAGGCGGTTCCGCTTGGTCATTCACGCTGTAGGTGAAGACGCGATCAAGCGGGACTGGTAGGGCTACGTCGCAGAAGTGAGGCATGGGGGAAAGAAATCGTTGTCAGTGAACGGTTGTCAGTCCTCAGTTATCGGTGCATATCGTGACCTTGCTGCTTCTCACTGATGACTGGCAACTAACAACTGAGGATTATTATGCGGGTCGCCTGGGTTGCAGGCCCAACTCAGCCATCGCCATTTGGAGGTCTTTCCACGCCTCTTTTTTCTGGGTCGGATCGCGGAGGAGGAACGCGGGGTGATAGGTGACGATCAGTTTGGTATTGAAGGCGTGGTGTATGCGGCCGCGGAGGCTGCTGAGCGAGGCCTTGGCTCCGAGCAGATAGGTTGCTGCGGTTGAGCCGAGAGCGACGATGACTTCGGGCTGGATGACCTCGATCTGCTGAAAGAGGAATGGCTTGCAGGTGTTGGCTTCGATCGGTTCCGGCACGCGGTTTTTGGGCGGGCGGCACTTGACGATGTTGGCGATGTAGACCTCTTCGCGCTTGAGTCCCATGGCATTGATCATGTTGTTGAGCAGTTGGCCTCCGCGACCGACGAAAGGGAGGCCTTGCGCGTCTTCATCGGCGCCGGGGCCTTCGCCGACGAACATGAGTCGCGCGTTCGGATCTCCGTCGCCGAAGACGAGCTTGTTGCGGGTGGGCGCGAGCGGGCAGCGCTGGCAGTCGCCGATCTCATCGCGGATGGCTTGGAGAGCGACGGCGCGGAGTTCGGGCGCTATGGGGGAGGATTTGGGAACCAGAGGAACGAGTGGCGGGACGACGGGGACGGCTCTGGGCATTTCGGGCTTGCTCTCGGAAAAGATGGGCAGTATGGATTCTGTAGCAGTTGCAGTTACAGTTTGCAAAACAACGGAGGTCTCTTCGACGGGCAGCGGCTCGCCGCGCCGGTAGAAGTCGAAGACGCCGAGGTCGCGAAAGTATTTTATGTGGGCAGCGAGAGTGCTCTGCAACTGCGGGTCGAGCGCCACGAGCTAGCGCCTTCCAGAGGAAGGGGACGCGAACTTGCTCGGCGCCGACTCGTCGATCACCGACTGCGGACGGCGGAGCGTGAGCGCCTCGTCGAGAATGCGGTCGGCGAGCTCGCGCTTGCTCATCTCGGGCAGCTCGATCGAGGTCTGTTGGGTGAGGAAAGTAGCGGCGTTGCGGTCGGAGTCGAAGCCGACGCCTTCGCGAGAGACGTCGTTGAGGACAATTGCGTCAGCGCCCTTTCGCAGAAGTTTGTCGCGGCCGTGGACGATGTGGTTCTCGGTCTCTGCGGCGAAACCGATGACCAGGGTTCCCGGTCTTTCTCTGCCGAACGACCTCCGCGAGGATGTCTTCGGTGGGCTCAAGGTTCAGAGTGAGCGGGCCGGAACGCTTGAGCTTTTGATCGGCCATCGACAGTGGGCGATAGTCGGCGACGGCGGCAGCCTTGATGACGATGGTTGCTTCGGGTAGACGTCCCAGGACGGCGGTCCGCATCTCGGCGGTGGTCACGACGTTGACGACTTCGCTGTTGTGGGGCGGATGCAGAGCGGTCGGTGCGGTGACGAGAATGACGCGTGCACCACGGCGCTCGGCAGCCTCTGCAATGGCGTAGCCCATTTTGCCGCTGGAGCGGTTACCGAGGAAGCGGACTGGATCGACGGCTTCGCGGGTGCCTCCGGCGGTGACGAGGACAGTTTCTCCGGCGAGGTCGTTGGTGTGGTTGAGGATCTCGAGGGCGGCGCGAACGATGTCGTCGTTCTCGGCGAGACGGCCGCTGCCGATCATGCCGCAGGCGAGATAGCCGCTGCCTGGGGAGACGATGCGCACGCCGCGCTGCTCGAGGGTCTGAAGGTTGGCCTGGGTCGCGGGGTGTTCCCACATGTTGACGTTCATTGCCGGTGCGACGATGACCGGCGCTTTGGTGGCGAGATAGAGAGTGGTCAGAAAATCGTCGGCGATGCCGTGCGCAAATTTGGCGAGGACATTCGCGGTTGCCGGGGCGACGATGAGCAGGTCGGTGGTCTGCGCTGCGTCGATGTGCTGGATCGATGAGGCGGAGGTCTCTTCGGATGCTCCCGATTGCGCCCACATGCCGGTGATGACTTCGTGGCCGGTGAGCGAGGCGAAGGTAAGCGGCTGAATGAATTGCTTTGCCGCTTCGGTCATGACGACGTGGACGTCGAGGGCTTGCCTTTGCAATGCGCGGACCAGTTCCGCCGCCTTATATGCCGCGATGCCGCCGGAGACGCCTACCGTGACCTTCATACAGAGATTGTACGCTCGTACGGCTTCCGCACAGAGGAAATGAACCCCGCGCAAAACTGGGTCAGCGCGGTGGATTTCCTATCGCGCTGACAGTCCGCAAAGGATTAGCGCTTTGAGCGCAAGCACCAAAAATACTTTGACGCTTCTAGCTGACGAATTTGGGAATAATGGGTGCTTCGATTTCGGGCTTGTGCAATGGCGAATCGGGTTTGACGTAGCCAACCATGCCGGCGGCGATCTCGTCCTGGGCGACGCGACAGGCCTTGCGGGAGTTGGTGGCGATCAGGGGTTGGGAACCATTTTGCAGCTGCCGCGCGCGGCGAGCTGCGACCATGACGTAACTAAAGTGGCTACCGACTCCGTTTTCGAGATTCATTGGATACTCCTCCGAAATTTTGAATACGGCCTATTTCTATAGGCTTGATGAGTCCGTTCCTTAGGTCGACACCGTTTCCTGGTCCAGAAGACCGAATGAGTTCAGCACCGGCCGCAGCCGCGCCATCGTATTTGCCTGACGGCAACTGTCGGCCAGATCTATCACACGCCGTTCCTCTGGAGTCGTCTCCCGGCCATGCCGCCGAATACGTTCGGACGAGACGATGGCCGCCAGTTCTTCTACTGCTTGGTCGAGGACGTCGTTGACCAAAATATATCCATATTGGCGATAATTCACAATCTCGCTGGCGGCCTGAGCGAGCCGGCGTTCGATGATTTTCTCCGCCTCCGCAGTGACCTCGCCCTCGGCGCGGCTGCGATTGCGCAGTCGCGTGGCGAGGACTTCTTTGGTCGGAGGCATGACGAAGATGCTGACGGCGTCAGGCTGCTTCACGCGCACCTGGGCCGCGCCCTGCACGTCGATATCGAGCAGAAGATCTTTGCCGCGGGCCTCGGCGTCGCGCAGCGATTGGAGGGCGGTGCCGTAGTAGTTGCCGAAGACCTCGGCGTGCTCGAGGAACTCATCTTCGGCGACCATGTGTTCGAAGGTCGTGCGATCGGTGAAGTGATATTCGCGGTCTTGTTGTTCGGAGCCGCGGGGATGGCGGGTTGTGTAGGAAACGGAAAATTCAAGGTTGTCGACCAGCGAACGCAACTGGTTGACGAGCGTCGATTTGCCGGAGCCGGACGGCGCCGAAATGATGAAGAGTATTCCCGCCAAGCGTTCTATCCTTACCAACTTTATTCAAGTCTATTGCAGACGGCGCAATTGTCTTATGCAACGATTCGCGGCGGTTCTATTCGAGGTTCTGCACTTGTTCGCGGGCCTTCTCGATTTCGGCCTTCATGCCGAGGCCGAGTTCGGTGATGCCGGCGGCGTTTCCCGCGATGCCGCTAGTCTTTGAGAGCAGGGTGTTGGCTTCGCGGTTCATCTCCTGCAAGAGAAAGTCGGTCTTCTTGCCGATCTCGCCTCCGGCGCGCAGCAGCGTATGAAAATGCTCGATATGAATGCGGAGCCGGGCAATCTCTTCATCGACATCGCTGCGCTCGACCAATAACGCGACCTCTTGCAGGATGCGGTCGCGTTCGAACTCGCCGCTAAGCAACGCGGTGACGCGCTGGCTGATGCGTTCGAAGTATGCGCCCTGCACCTGTTGACGCATTGCAGCGACCTGATCGACCAGAGTGCTGAGGCGATCGAGGCAGGCGGCGAGCTCCGCGGCGAGGGATGCGCCTTCCTGCGCGCGCATGGCATTGAGCGCGGCGATGAGCGGATCTAGCTGTGCGAGCACGGCGGCTTCGAGCGCTTCGACGTCGTCTTTGATCGAGAATGTCTCGGCGGAGAGCACGCCGGGCAGGCGGAGGATGGCGTTCAGGTCGGGTTGCTGATCGAGTGCGTGTTCGGCGGCCGCGGCGCGGAAGGCGGCGATATACGAGGCGACGAGGGTGCTGTTGTATTGTGTCGCCTTCTCGGTGTTGCGTTCGAGCGAGAGGGTGAACTCGACGTGGCCGCGGACGAGCTTTTCTTTTAGCAGGCGGCGGATGCGCATCTCCAGGGATTCGAGGCCGGAGGGCATGCGGAGTTGAGGGTCGAGAAAGCGGTGGTTCACGCTTTTGAGGCTGAGGGTGAAACCCAGGCTGTCGGAGACGCGGGCGGTGAGGCGGGCGAAGCCGGTCATGGAATGGATGGGGCTGAGAACTTCAGAGACCTGCGTTTTGCTCATATGCGTGTCTCGCCCTTCTTTCGGCGATCTCGGCGGTTGATGCCGCAGTCGACCAATGCGAACGATCCCGACGCGCACTCATCGAGCGCTCTTTCAATGTCAGGCATGTGTTGGCTGATGATCGGCCACTTCTGAGCTGACAACACGACGACTCCGATTCGCCTGCCGGCCAGACTTTGTTCATATTGAAGCGTCTGATCCGCCGTCACGAGGACATCGATACCACTCTCCTCGGCTTGCCTCAACAATTGTCCGTTTTTCAGGCCGCTCCACCCCATGAAGTCGACTGTGACGACGTCGCGCTCGCCAAGCGCGGCCCTGAGTCTATGAGGCAGATTTTCGTCGAGCAGGATTTTCACCGTTGGAGTTGAGCATCATGGGCGTGGTAGTAGGCCAGAACGTCACGAACTCGCTGGACTCCAGCCGAAGGATAGCAATCGAGTGTCTCTGCAAGAGCCTCATCGGGGTTCCCGCTTTCGTCGAGAAACGCTTCGTAGTTCTCGATGATCGCGGAGACCGGGATTCGAGTTCCAACGAGGAGCGGCGCACCCGACACTTTGCCAGGAATGACTTCGACGAGTTCGCAGCCGGCCCAGTCCATACTCTAGCTCCATAAGTATTCTACCTGCTGCCGGTAACTTCCCTCTATGGGCCGATGCTAAGTGCGCATTTCCCGGTTTCACAGACGTCGGCATTCATATGCTTCGTTGTCATGACTCCACCTTCGCTGCGGCAAGAGAAGCGTATTCGCGTTCGCCGGTGGAGGTGTCGGCGAACTGTAGTTGATTGAGCCGCTGGTAGGTGGGCGAGATGCGGAGCAGTTCTTCGTGTGGGCCGATGGCGGTGATGCGGCCGCTCTCGATGACGGCGATGCGAGTGGCGCGGCGCACGGTGGAGAGGCGATGCGCGATCACGATGGAGGTGCGTTTGGCCATGAGGTTGGCGAGCGCGGTCTGGACCAATGCTTCGCTTTCGGAGTCGAGCGCGGAGGTCGCTTCGTCGAGGATGAGCATAGGCGCGTTCTTGAGCAGGGCGCGGGCGATGGCGAGCCGCTGGCGTTCTCCGCCGGAGAGGCGAAAGCCTTTTTCGCCGATGACGGTGTCGTAGCCCTCGGGGAGATTGAGGATGAAGTCGTGGGCGAGCGCTGCTTTGGCCGCGTCGATTACGCGGGAAAGCGAGACGTCCGGCTGGCCGTAGGCGATGTTGTTGCGCACGGTGTCGTTGAAGAGGATCGTTTCCTGGGTGACCTTGCCGATCTGCTCGCGCAGGGAACGCAGGCTGACGTCGCGGAGGTCGTGGCCGTCGATCGTGATGCGTCCGCTGGTCACGTCGAAGAAACGCGGGACGAGATTGACCATCGTGGATTTTCCCGCGCCGCTGGGGCCGACGAGAGCGATGACTTCGCCGCAGTGGATATCGAGATTGATGTTATGCAGGACTTCCTTTTCGCCCTCTTCATCGCTGTAGGCGAAGCTTACATTTTCGAATTGAATGCCCTCCTGGAAGCCCTTGAGCGCCCGGGCGCGGGGCTTCTCGCGGACGTCGTCCTGCGCGTCCATAAAGTTGAAGATTGCGGAGGATGCGCCGAGCGCTGTCTGGAAGTTGTTGTAGAAGAGGGCGAACTTCCGGACCGGGTCGTAGAGCTTGAAGACGGCGACGATGAAGGCGAAGAAGGCGCCCTCGGTCATGGCGCCATGCTTGATCTGGTTGCGGCCGACCAGCAGCAGCAGCGCGATGGCGATGGCGCCGATCGAAGTCCATGAGCGGCGAGCTGATCGCCTGGGCGCGCACCGAGCGCAGGTTGGCGCGGAAGAGCCGGCGCGCGGCCTTTTTGAAGCGCAGCGTCTCCCACAGCTCCATGTTGAAGGCTTTGACGATGCGGTTGCCGGTGACGGTTTCGTGCAGGATGTTCTGGATTTCGGCGAGCTTGTCCTGGCCGCGCGCGCGTGGTCTGGCGTACGCGGCGGCCGATCTTGCGCGCCGAGCCGATGACGACGGGGAGGAAGATGAGCAGGATCCAGGCCAGCTTGCCGCCGTAGCCGATGACCACGACGATGGTGAAGATGAGAGTGAAGAACTGCTGCAGGAACTCCGAGAGCACCGAGGACATCGCGTACTGCATTCGCTCGACGTCATTAATGAGCGTCGAGAGGATGGTGCCGGTGGCGTGTTTCTGGAAGAACGAGACGGAGCGGCGCAGGATGGCTTCGTAGAGGTCGTCGCGCAGATCGGTGATCATGCCGAATCCGGCGTAGTTCACCAGGTAGGTGCCGCCGTAGTCGCAGAGACCCTTGATGAGCGTCGAGACTACGAGGGCGAATGCGACGACGATCCAGTCGTTGTGAAAGTGGGTGGGCACAAAATGGCGCAGGTCGAGCTGGTAGTGGGTGCCGGGGATGACGAAAAGCGAGATGCCGCCGTCAGGTGCGTGGGGATCGAGAACGCGATCGAAGATGGGTTTGATGAGCAGCAGCCGAAAGGCTTCGAGCAGGCCGACGGCGGCCATGAGAATGACGGAAAGGAAGGCCTGGAGCGAATATGGCCGGAGATAGCGGAGGAGGCGGAGGTATCTCGTCATCGCCGAAGTCCGTTCGCTGTCAAGGTGGGCGCTCCAAGGTTGGCCTTGGTTTGAGGCAGGGCCTGCGCCGCCAATCCTGTCATTTCAATATTGTACCCACCGTGGCGAGATGGCTTTCCAATCGCACGGGAATGAGGACTGGAAATCCGATGACGTGAAGTGCTCGTTAGGATGACGTAGACGATGCCGACGTGGTCTGCGACGCTAAAGCCTGGACGGTCGGCTAACGACCTCTGAGCGCCATACGGCGGAACGATAACGATTCAAAGGATTGACCATGCTGCGTGCGTTGCTGATCGTTACCTTGATGTTGCGGGCTCCGGCGCTCTTTGGAGATACTACGAGCGCTCCGAATGGAGTACTCGGGTATTGGGAGCGACCGACGAAGGCGGTGTTGCGTTTCTATCCCTGCGGGCATGAGGTTTGCGGGATGATCCTGAGGTTGTCGCCGACCTCGGGGCGAAAGACGGATTCGAGAAATCCCGATGCCAGCCTTCGTTCGCGGCCGTTATGCGGTCTGAATATCGGGACAGGCTTTCAGCAAGCCGACGCGAATCATCTTGTTGGGGGCCGGCTATACGACCCAGTTTCCGGAAAGACTTATAGCGGAATGGCGACTTCCGATGGCGATGAGGTGAAGCTGCGGGGGTACGTGGGGATTTCGTGGTTTGGCAAGAGTGAGGTTTGGCATAGGGTGGCTCCGGTAGCTTTGGAGGGCTGTAAGTAGACAATGCTTCCGAGAGTTGGGAGGTATTTCGACGGTATCAAGGCAGAGCCAACGATTGGGCCAACCTGCCTTAGCGTTGCTCCTCTAATCAGTCATGGCTACTGCGAAGAAGAAAAGCGGAACACGGAGCACGAGCACAGGTTCAAAGAAGACGTCGACCAACAAGAGCAGCGGGGCCAAAGGGGGCCGTAAGCCTTCGAGTGCGCAGACGTGCTGGCCGGGCTATGAGCCTACTCCGGGAAAAGCCGCTGGAGAAAAGGGCAGCTGCAAGCCTAAAGCGAGGCCGACCAAGGCCGAGAAGCGCGGGGACCAGAAAGCTGCAGCGGCGAGCCGACTTGGCGACCAACGATGATCTTCATTGGTGGGAGGGAGGTCTGGCGGTATCTGCATTTGCGGACTATTTTGGCGTGCTAGATCAGGACACTCAGGTATACAAATTGGGTAATTTGGAGATTTTCGAGTTAGTTGTGCTTGACCTGGTGGGCGGGAGCGCCTTTAATCTAGTCAGGCCCGAAGCGGAAGGCTATCCGCCTCGGGGTTATTGAAGCGCTAGAGCAGCAGCTTTAACAACACCGCTACTACGACTACGACCGCCAACACAAGGATTAGGTCCATGTGTATGGCAATGCGCAGCCCCGATCTATCGCTAGATCGCATAGGCTAACCTCCACAGTAAAATGACCAGACCTTCTTTCCCACGTGGGGATTGGAGGTCTGGCTTTTCGCTTTTCAAGGCGAAAACCTGGGGCCGATCCGGAACCGGTTCGTCCTGATTAGCGTGCCGTTCTGCGGAGATGTGAAGGTAGTCTACAGACGTGAATCCTGGAATAAGCCGATTGCGGAGATAGAGATTGGCAATCATCCCATTTTGGGAAGGTTCAGGGGAGTTATCCTCTACTGGATCTTGGCATGTCGCGGTGGGCTGCTTTGACGCGGTAGCCTTGCTTGCCGAGGCGTTTGGCGACTTCTTCGGCGATGGCTACGGAGCGGTGTTGGCCTCCGGTGCAGCCGAAGGCGACGGTGAGATAGCTCTTCCCTTCCTGAATGTAATGCGGCAAGCAGGAATAAGAGCATCTCGGTGACGCGGTCGAGGAATTCCTGCGTCTGGGGGAAGTTGCGGACGTAGGCGGCGACTTTAGAGTGCCTGCCGGTGAGTTTGCGGAACTCGGGGATGAAGTGGGGATTGGGAAGAAAGCGGACATCGAAGACGAGGTCGGCTTCGAGCGGGACGCCGTTCTTGTAGCCGAAGCTGATCGCGGAAATGAGCAGGTTTCGTCCGGCGCTTTCGCTCTCGAACTTGGCCTGCAAATGGGCGCGTAGCTCGTGGACGTTGAAGTTGGAGGTGTCGAGGGTGATGTCGGCGACGTTGCGGATGGGGTTGAGCAGGGCGCGTTCGGACTCGACGGCGCTACGCACCATTCCCGATTTTCCCAGTGGATGCGGCCGACGGGTTTCGGAGTAGCGGCGGAGTAGCGCGGCCTCGCTTGCCTCGAAAAAGATAACAGTGGTCGCGAGCGACTTCCTGATCTGCTGGAGGATGGCGGGGAAGCGCTCCAGCATCTGGCCTTCGCGGACATCGACGACCAGGGCGGCGCGATCGATCTCGGCGGACTGGCGGACGAGGTCGGCGAAGCGGGGTAGCAATTCAAGGGGTAGGTTGTCGACGGAGTAGTAGCCGAGATCTTCAAAGGCCTTGAGGGCGGAGGCCTTGCCGGAGCCGGAGAGGCCGGTGAGGATGACGAGCTCGCTGGCGCGGGGCGGAGTTTGGGGCGACGCGGTTTTCGATTCGGACTTCGCGATCTTGATGGGTTTCGCGGACTTCGTCGGGCGCGGGGCTTTGGTTGGCTTCGCGGATGGAGATTTGGTTTTGCGGGCCATGGCTCATGCTAGCACTGGGGCGGGCTCTTCGCGCGGGTATGGAAGTGCCCAGGGCTAAGGCCGTCGAGGGCTCCATGCAGTGCTCAGTGGGGTAACGCCCACTACTTCCACTTGGCCCCGCTGCTCCGCGAGTTTTTAGGGAACCTCGATCAGCTCCATCTTGCCGTCGCGTTTGCGGTGGAGGACTTTGAGGCCGCCCTGGTGGTCGCGGAAGACGAAGACTTCGCGGTCGCGGAATTCAGCTTCTTTGACGGCTTCTTCCAGAGACATGGGACGCATGGCGATAGAGTCGATCGAGCGCACAACGTGCGGCTCGGCGATTGGGGTCTTTGCCGGGAAAGAGTGCACAGTGACGGGAGGCGCCGGCTTACCGCGGCCGTTGCCGTTAGCCTGGGCCTTGGTTACGGGCTCGGCTGCGGTGGCGGCTATGGCTGCGACGCGCCCGGTTCGGTGAGAGCGTGCGAGTTCAGAATCCTCGTGAGCTTTTTCTTCTTTGGGCTTGCGCTTCTTGGCGCGCAGCTTGTCTTTATAGCGGATCGCCTGCGTTTCCGCTTTGGTGATGGCTTCGCGCAGAGCGGTTTCCATGCTCGTCGACTCGCTGAGGCCGACGATGCTCTGCAGCTTGGTATTGATGGTTACTTCCGCGCTCTGGCGGTATTTTTCGGCGCTGAGCACGACGTGCGCGGTTGTAATTTTTCCGAGAATCTTGCCGATTCGCCCGACGCCTTCGTCGCCTATCGCGTGAAGCGGCTTGGTGATGGTGAATTGTCTTCCGGTGTATTCGATTTGCATCGCTTCTACCTCATCCGAAGAAGGAGGAAATCCTCTTCGGGAAACCCCGATATTACATCAAAACTCGTATGCAGGTTTAGATGCCTTTCGGTCGCAGCGAGTATCAGTCGCGCTTCCGTCGCTGGTGGGTGCTTGGAATGCGGAGGTCTTCGCGGTACTTGGCGACGGTGCGGCGGGTGACGTCAATTCCCTGGGTCTGCAGGACGTGGGCGAGTTGGTCGTCGGTGAGCGGCTTGCGGGGATCTTCGTCTTCGATGAGCTTTTTGACCTTGCGCTTGAGGAGCATCAGCGGAGTGCTTGAACCTTCCGGACCGTTGACGCCTTCGGAAAAGAAGAAGCGCAACTCGAAGACTCCCTGGGCGGTGTGGACGTATTTATTGGAGACAGCGCGACTGACGGTCGAGGGATGAACGCCGATCTCTTCGGCGACTTCTTTGATCATCATGGGCTTCATGAATTCGACGCCGCGCTCGAGGAACTCGCCCTGGCGGCGGACGATCGATTCGCAGGTGCGCAGGATGGTGTTCTTGCGCTGCTCGATGTTGCGGATCAGTTGCAGCGCGGAGCGGTAGCGCTCTTTGACGTATTCCTTGACGTCCTTTTCGGTGCCGTTCTGGTTGAGCATGCGACGGTAGCCCTGGTTGAGGCGGAGCGTGGGCAGATCGTCCTCATTCATGACGACGACGTATTCGTTATCGCGTTTGACGAAGGCGACGTCGGGCTCGATCAGGCGGGCTTCGGAGCGGTTGTAGCGTTGGCCGGGTCGGGGGTCAAGGGTCTTTATCAAGTCAAAAGCCGTCTGCGTCTCTTCGACCGATCTGCCGATGGCCTTGGAAAGCTCGCGCAGGTCGCGTTTTTGCAACAGGTTCAGGTGCTTGTCGACGATGATTGTGGCAGTTTCGGCTGCATCGATGCGCGGGTCCCGGTGCAGAGGCAATTCCCGCCCGATCTCGGCCAGGACAGCACTGTGAAGTTCGTTTGTGGCGAGTTCCAGCTCGGGGCTAACGGCGGTTTCGTATTCGTCCTCTTCGCTTGCGTGGCGACGTGGCGATGCGGCCCTCCCGGCGACATGCAAAGCCCGGCAATGGGCCTGAATCTGGATGAGCAGGCAGTCGCGAAGATCGCGACTCGCCACTCCCAGAGGGTCGAGTTGGCGGACCGTCTGGAGCCCGAGCGCAAGCACCGCTCGATGGTGATTGACTTCTTCGAAGTTTCCGTTGTGGGGCGCGGCAACCGCGGCGATGGATTCGACTCCGGTATGCGAGGGGCTGGCTAATTGGGTCAGATCTGAAGCGGTGTTGAGGCCCGTCGATTCGACCGATGCGGATGAGCCCCGGGAACCGACGACCATGGCCAGGACTGGGGACTTCTGCTCGCGGAGGTAGCCTTCGAGCAGCTCGTCATCGGAGGCGGTCAGGTATCCGCTTTCGTCGATGTTGCCAATGATGTACTCGGCGGCCTCGCGGACTTCCGGTTTCAGCGTCAACGAACCGAGTTGCCAGAAGAGGTGATCGGTCAGGGTGCTGGGCTGGGAGAGGAAGTTTTCGAAGGAAGGCTTCTCGTTGAGTTCGTAATTATTGGGGGAGCGGAAGCCGGGGTCGAGATACTCCTGAAAATAGGAGCCAAAGTCTACTTCTTCAAAAGGATCGGTTTTTTCGCGCTGGGCGTCGCCGACGATCTCCTCTGCGGGTCGTTCGCGTTCCGCTTCCTGGCTGGCTACGTCGTCGAGCAGGGGAACGTTTTCTTCGAGCTCCTCAAGCACCGGATTCTCGACGATCTCGGTGTTGATCATCTCCTTCAACTCGAGCTTGTTCAAGGCGAGCACACTGACCATCTGCATGAGGCCAGGCGTGAGTATCTGCCGTTGCGAGACCTTTAAGCTAAGTCGTGGTTGGAGTAATGCCATAGCGGTCGCCGACTAATGCCAGAGTAACTTTCAGAGCAGAATCAGAATAGGTGTACCCGGCCCAGTTCCGCGAGGTTGGATCTTTCTTGATAAAAGAGTCCAGTTCAGCACCGGCAGAGCTGGTTCTGATGCTGCTCTAGTGTACCTTTCCCGAGATAGGACGAGGAATCAGGCTTGGCAGACGCGGGCAAAAAGCAAGTCAGTCGAACGAGAAGCCGCCGCCAAGGTACACGCGCCGAACTTCAGGATCGCGGCCCAGTTGGTCGGGCGTTCCGGTCCGGAAGATGCGGCCTTCGTTGATAATGTACGCGCGATCGGTCACTGAAAGTGTCTCGCGGACATTATGGTCGGTAATCAATACTCCTATACCGCTGGTCTTCAGGTCGAAGATTATTTCCTGCAGGTCGGTGACGGCGATGGGATCGATTCCCGAAAAGGGCTCATCAAGCAAAATGAACGAAGGCTGAATGCAGAGACAGCGGGCGATCTCGACACGCCGGCGCTCGCCGCCGGAGAGTTGGTAGCCGCGGGTCTTGCGGATATGGCCGAGGTTGAGCTGGGCGATGAGCTTCTCGGTGCGGGCGCGGCGTTCCGCACCGGAGATCGATTGCGCTTCGAGCACCGCGAGCATGTTTTCCTCGACGGTGAGCTTTCGGAAGACGGAAGCTTCCTGCGGCAGATAGCTGATGCCGTATTGGCGGGCGCGCATGTACATCGGTACTCGGGTGATGTCTTCGCCGTCGGCGAGAATGTGGCCGGCATCGGGCCGGACGAGACCGACGATCATGTAGAAGCTGGTAGTTTTTCCCGCGCCATTGGGGCCGAGCAGGCCGACGACCTCGCCCTGGCTGATATCGATGCTGACCCCGCGCACGACCTGGCGCCCTTTATAGGACTTGCCAATTTCGTCGGTTGAGAGTCTTTGCATTTAGAGCCTACTTCGCCGTCCGGGTGTTGGTGACTGCCTTGGACTGGCCTCCGGTCACACTGACGCTATCATCCTGACTATTGAAAATCAAAGCTTCTCCAGAGACGTCGCCGTGGACTTGATCATAAAGATGCGGAGGGGTGGAAAAAGTTCCCGTGAGCTTGAATATTCCATCCTGAGCGGTATATAGCAGCTTCTCGCCGGAGCCGCGCCTGCCCGGCTGCTGGAGGACAACATGCCCGGTTGCAGTGATGCGGTCGATGCGGCTGGATCCTTGCGCTGGCGGGGCGGCAGTTTGGCCTGCAGGAGCAGCGGGTAGAAGTAGAGCCTCGACCTGGTCGGAGCGAATGACGCCGGAAGCGTCGTCGGCTGTGACCGCGCCGGTGAAGACGGCTTTGCGTTCGGCTTCGTCGTAGATCAATTGGCGGCTGCGGACGCGAAAGACGGTGGCCTGATGTTGCGGGCCGGATGTCGAGGCGATCACGGTGGTGACGGCGTTGGTCGTCGCGGGTTCTGCGTAAGCCTTTAGAGACTCGGGATTTTTGGTGAGCTCGATGATCGGTGCCGAGACGGAGTTCGGCCCTTGCCACAGCCGCGCCTGCCCGCGAAAGACCGCCAGACCATGCGCCTGATCGAGCAGAGCGTTGGCGGCGATGACATGGGTTGGGCCGCTGGCGCCTAGACCGGGTGCGGGGGCTGTGGGGCTGGTCCTGCCGGGGGACGATGCGGTTGCGCCCTGCCCGTATGTCGCTTTCACATTTCCAGTGGCGTTGGCGGCCTGGGTGTCGCGGTGGTAGTCGATCGTATCGGCGGTGAGGTCGGTGGTTCCGTCGTCGACTCGGGGTGAGCCGGTCAAGCGGAGCAACTGACTGGCTGCGTCGTAGTCGGCGCGACGTGCGTAGGCCCGGGTTGGAGCCGCCGGACGCTGCAGTTTATTGGGGCCGGATGTGTTAGCCGCAGCCTTCTCGTCTTCTTTAGCCGGTGTTTCGACCATGACGACGTTGCCTTCCTGGACTACGGACTGAATTTGGGTCGAGTCGACGCTGCTGCTGGGGTTTGCCTTCACTGGCGCAGTCGTTCTGACGCCGGCCGGAGTGAAATTCACGAGCAAGGTGTCGCCGGAGCTAAGGTTGGTCGCGCCGTTCGGAGCGACGTCGAGGACGCTTGTGTGGCCGGTGCCGTGGAGACTGGTCATGGTGTGGCCATCGCGCAACGTCGCCAGCAACTCGTCGCCTTTAATGGTTGTATTTTGCGCAGCGGCTTTGGAGCGGATGGTGTGAATGACGGCCGTCGCTCCGCCCGCGGCGAGCACTTTTTCGGCCTGGGCGTGGCCCTTGGCGCCGGGGACGAAGTCCACATCAACCTGTGCGGCACGCAACTCGCGAGTCGCCGAGCCGCCAAGGTCACCGGGCAACCCCACCTGCTGGTCGACGAAGCTGACCGCGTTGCGCGCCTGAGCGTGGCTGAGGATGCCGCCGGACGCGAAGGTGACTGTACCCTCGACAGCGTTGCCATGCATTTGCTGCGGGCCGCCCTTCTTCTCCCCCGCTTGCTTCTGGCTGGCCGACAGTTCGCCGGTCGAGAGGAAGTTGACGCCGCCGCTCACGTCGGCGCGCTGCGGCTGACTCTTCAGGTCGAGCAGGATCTTAGCGGCGCCGCAGGTCAGCTCCTGTCCGGCATCTGTTTTGAGATGGATATGACCTCGTGCGTCGATGTGCTCCGCTGAGCCATCTTTGCGGAAGTAGACGATTGCCTGGTCGGCGGTGGTCTGGTCTGACTTATAGCGCGTAACCGGATTGAGCAGAAAGGCCTGCATGCTGGGGCGCAGGAACTCGGCGTGCGAGGCGTGGACGATCACTGGCTCCCCATCGCGATCGGAAGAGAGCTCGACGGCGGATTGAAGGACGAGCAGGCCTTTATGGACGTCGTAGACGGCACCGACCGCCTGCCCCGCTCCGCGCGGCGTGCTGAATTCCACGTGCTGGGTTGTGGTGGCTACCTCACTCTTCTGGTCGAAGACGAGGCCGCTGGTTTTGATATGAATGACCTGCTCCGCCGCAGGAACAGCGACAGCAGCCGACGCCGCAGCGGCTACGGCGTCGTTGTGGGTGACAGCGGGGGAGGCCGCGACCGGCGAGCCGGCCAGGTCAGCGCCCTGCAAGTCAATCATGACCTCGCCCGTGGCGGTGACGATGCCTGTCTTCTTGTCGTAGTCAAATTCGCTGCCGGAGATGCGGTCGCTGCGGTCGCCCTGCGCTCCGTAAAGGGTGATGACGACATCATGCAGCGCGGCGCTAGCGCCGTCTTTATATTCCACCGCGCTCGCGGCGTGAATGGTGAAAGCGGTGCGTCCTTTCACCGACTGAGAGTAGGTGAACCCGTTGGAGGAGCGAGAGATCTGTACTCCGAGTTTGCCGGGCAGGTCGGCGATGATGCGGTGGGCCTGATAGCGGGCGTAGCCGTAGAAGCCAGCCAGCGCGGCCACTAATAATATGGCCAGGACGATGATCCAGAGGCGCAGGCTCGCGATAGTTATGCGCATGGCCGACGCTCTTTGGTCTCGCAGATTGTGCGGGCTGTCATTTCTTTGCGGGCCGGTTGTCTGGCTCTAGTTCACCCTTTGGAGGCGGTCGACGAGTTTCTGAGCGAGGCTCTCGCCTGATTCCGACCAGAGTAAACGGCTGGAGATGCCGCAGTGTTGCTGCACGGCATTGGTAAAGGCGACGAGCATCTGCACATTCTCTTTGACGCGGGAGACGGCCTCGCGGTCAAGGTCGACCTCTTCGTAGAGAAACGGAGTGTCGATGCCGAAGTCCACGCGGATGTGGCCGTTTTGCTCGTAAGCGCCTTCTTCGAACTCCGGACCAAAGCCGATCACGGTCACCCGGCTGGGTTCCTTCTTCCATAGCGGTTCGAGTCCGCCACCTACCTCCGGCGACCAAAGGTCCCACGTCAGCTCAAATTCGTAAGCAAAATCGTCATGCAGCATTTCCGTGGCGGCGGCGACGGCAAGCTCGGGGATGGACTCTTCGAGTTCGTTTTCCCCGTAGATGCGCTGATAGGCGGGGGATTCGGTGCGGGAGATGGGATACGCTGTCGCAGCGGCGATGCGCGAGGAGCCGCCGACTACGCCAAACTGGCGGATGACCGACACTAACGCCGGCGCCAGGCCGGCGAGGCGGAAGTTGGGAAACCAAAGGCTGAGGTAGAGCTGATCTGCCATATATGCAGTTTAGATGGTTTTGAGGTTGGGGCGGATGCAGCCGAGTTTCTGAACGGCGCGGCCGTGCCGGGAGAGGTTTGGCCCAATTCCAAGCAGAATGGCGCGGTTTGGCGTCGATATCTCCAGAATTGAGTCTTTCTGGAGGCGGAAATATGGAACGAGTCAAGGGAGTGTTGCGCAACATGCTGGCGCTGATGGGGGTCTTTGCGCTGGGATATTGGCTGGCGGGAGCGAGGGTGGTGCATGCCTCGAGCGACGATGTTCAGTTCGAGTTGCAGGGGGTGAACGAGAATAGTTCGCTGCTGGTTTACCAGCCGTCGACCAAGACGGTCTACGTCTATCGCGGGGCGATGGTTGGCAACTCGGCGCTGCAGTGCAATTTTATGTTTAAGTTGACCGCTCCGGGCGGAGTCGTGAACCGGGAGAATTGTGCCGTGCAGACTTTGCACTAGCGGAAGCATGCGGCGTCGGGATGAAACACATGGCGAAATGAGAAGATTGGGCTGTGACGATCTATCAGCCCGAACTTGTTTACACCGGCCATCGCTTTGAAGCGAACAAGTCCGTCGTTGTTTCGGACGACGGAAGAATTCTGCAGTATCGAAGATCGCGAAAATGCGCTGCCGGACGGCGCCAAGGTGGTTCCGCTTCCGCGACGTGCGATGCTGCCAGGAATGGTCGATGTGCATTCGCATAGTTTTCAGCGGACGATCCGTGGCACGGTCGAGTCGCGCAAGAAGGCTGGGCCGAATTTCTGGTCGTGGCGCGATGCGATGTACCGGGCCGCCGGACGTTTCGATCCGGAGGAGCTGGGGACGATCGCGCGGATGGCCTTTCTTGAGATGGCGCTGACCGGGATCACCACGGTTGGCGAGTTTCATTACGTCCATCGCGATCGGGACGGCTCACCGTATGCCAACCCCAATGAGATTGGCTTGCAGATCGTGCAGGCGGCGAAGGACGTCGGTATTCGGATCGCGCTGCTGCGAGTCGCTTATGTTCGCGCCGGATATAACAAGCCGCCGGACGGTGGGCAGCGGCGATTTATTGAGCCGGATGCGGAAGAATTTCTTGCGAATACAGACGACTTACGATCCGCGCTCGCCGGCAGCGAAGGCCTAGCCTGGGTGGGTGTTGCGCCGCACAGCATTCGCGCGGTGCCGCTCGAATATCTTCGCGAGATCACCAAGTGGGCGCGAGCGGAGAAGGCTTCCCGTTCACATGCATGTGGCCGAGCAGCCGGCGGAAAATTCGGCCTGCATTGAAGAATATGGCTGTACTCCGTTTGCGTTGCTCGATCGCGAAGGAATTCTCGACGAACACTTCACTGCGATTCACGGGATTCATCTCAGCGGTGAGGAGATTGCTGCGGTGGGCCGGGCGAATGCGATCATCGGTGCTTGTCCGACGACCGAGCGCAATCTTGGCGATGGAGTCTTGCCGGCGGACGAGTTGATGCGTGCGGGAGTTCGCATCGCCTTTGGCAGCGACAGCCTGACGCAGATCGATCCGCTGGAGAACGCACGCGAGCTTGAGTACAACCTGCGGTTGCGGAAGCTTGAACGAGCAGTGCTGGATACGATTGACGATTCGGGATTGCCGCAGAGGCTCTTCGATTGCGCGACGCTTCATGGCGCCGCGTCGGTGGGCGGGCCGGGAGGCAGCCTTGAGGCGGGGAGCGTAGCAGACTTCTTTACGGTTGATTTGGACGATCCTTCGATCGCGGGGACGAGTTCCGACGAATTGCTGGCCGCTATTGTCTTCGGCTTGTCGAAGACTGCGGTGCGCGAAGTTGCGGTGAATGGGAGACTGAGAGTTGAGGCCGGCAGGCATCCGATGCAGGGAAGCAATTGTCAGGGACTACAGCGAGCTTATGCGCGAGACGGAAGCGACGGCATGAGCGATGTGGTTGAGCTGCTGCGTGAGCTGGTTTCGATCTCGTCGGTGTCGCGAGAGTCGAATCGCGGCGTGATTGAGTTCGCCGAATCCGTGTTGGCGGATGCGGGCTGGAGCTTTGAAGAGCATAAGTATCTTGATCCGGCGGGCGTCGAGAAGATCAACTTGATTGCGTGGGCCGGCAAAGAGCGTCCCCGGGATGGAGCTTTCCATCTGGTGCTGGTCTGCCACACCGACACGGTTCCTTATCGCGAGGATTGGGCCGATGCGACGACACTGATCGAGGATGGCGGCGACCTTAAAGGATGCGGCGCGTGCGACGTGAAGGGTTATCTGGCTTGCATTCTTGCTGCGGTGACTGAGCTTGGTAACGGCCGCCTTCGCAAGCCGTGGGGGATCATCCTTACTGCGGATGAAGAGATAGGCTGCGTAGGTGCGCGCTATCTTGTCGATCACAAGCTGGTGAGCGCAAAGTATGCGATTGTGGGCGAGCCTACGTCGCTGCGCCCAGTTCGTGCGGGCAAAGGTTATTGCCTGGCTGAGGTGATTGTCAGCGGCCGCGAAGGGCATAGTGCTTTTCCTGAAAAAGGGCGGTCGGCGATCTACGATGCCGCGAGGTTGATCGTTGCGATCGAGAAGATTGCGGAGCAATTGAAAGAGATACCGGCCGCAGGCTTTTCGCCGCCGTGGACGACCGTCAACGTTGGAGAAATTCATGGGGGCCTGGCGAAGAACATCGTTGCGCCCTCGTGCCGCTTTCTGCTTGAGTGGCGGCCCGTGGCGGGGCAAGATCCACAGCTGGTTGCGAGCATGGTCGAGTCTGCGATCGCGGCGTTGGTTGCTGCTGATGCTTCCTATCGATGTGAGTTGAAAGTGCTTCGGATGCAGGAAGGATTTGCTCTCGATGACAGCAGCGAGCTCTTGCATTCGGTCTTGCGAGCCAGCGGGAAGGAAGCAGACTCTGTGGCCTTTGGTACGGAAGCCCCTTGGTTAAACAGGCTGGGAGCGGAGGCTGTAGTTTTTGGGCCTGGTTCGATGCTTTCGGCTCATAGCCCTCGGGAGTTTGTGCCGAGGAGCGAGTTGGTCCGCTGCGTTGAGATACTGACTGCCGTCATTCGAGACCTATGCAGTTAGAGCATCGATCTATCGCTCGCGCCAGTGATCGAGGATGAAGCTATCGGTCATGCCGGCGATGTAGTCGGCGACGACGCGTGGCGCTCCGTCGCGATCGACCATGGCAAAGTAGGTATTCGGCAATAGTTCTGGATTCCTGACCCAGTCGCGAAACAAACCACCAACGACCACCTCGGCTTGCTCGTGGTTCTTGAGGATTTCCTCCGACACGTACAGGTGATCGTGGAGATAGCTCTTGGCTTGTTTTCGCTCGGCTTCTTTTTCGGCGGATAGTGCGGCGAGCCGTTGTTCATGGTGACGCACGTCGGCAAGGCTCTTGATACCAGCAGCATGGGTGCGCCGGGCAGTCTCACGGATCAAGTCGCCGGTGAGGCGGTTCAACATGCGTGTGAGTGCCCCGGCGAGCAGGAGCTTCGGTGCCGCGTTGGGGTGCCCTTGCACCATGCGCGCATAGGAGCGGCCAAAGATCGAGACGTTTTCGCGCAGGTCTTCGAGGTCGAGAATGCCGGCTTCGAGCCCATCGTCGATGTCGGCGGTTAGATAGGAGATTTCGTCGGCGAGATCGATCAGTTGCGCCTCAAGCGGCGGCCGCTGGTCGAGGAGGTATTCGCTTAGCTCCGGGTGTTCGGCGGGCTTGTAGTCGCGTGAGTGTTTTACGATGCCTTCGCGGACGCCAAGGGTGAGGTTGAGGCCGGGATGAGCGGCGTAGCGTTGCTCGAAGTGCTCGACGATGCGCAGGGCGTGAAGATTGTGATCGAAGTGCAGGCCGTGCTCGCGCATGGCTGCGTTGAGCGCGCGCTCGCCGGCGTGGCCGAAAGGGGGGTGGCCGATATCGTGCACGAGAGCCAGGGTTTCGCTGAGGTTTTCGTTGAGGCGGAGCGCCTTTGCGACGGTGCGGGCGATCTGGGCGACCTCAAGCGTGTGAGTAAGGCGGCTGCGGAAATGGTCTGAGGAGCGGTTGGTGAAGACCTGGGTCTTGCCCGCCATGCGGCGGAACGAGCGGGCGTGGGTGACGCGTCCACGGTCGCGCTCGAAGGGGCTGCGATATGCGTGGACATTCTCCGGGTAGGCGCGAGCGGTGAGTGGATCTTCGCGGTCGCGGCCCTGCACCGCGCACGCGGAAAGATCCAACTGGCTCAAATCGAGATTGGTGACGGCGCCGCCCACGCCTTTAGTCTAACGCTGTCAGCGAGTAACTCTGGCCTCAATGTAGCCATGAGGCTCCTCGGTCGGGACGAAGATTTCGTTAGGGTTGTCCTGGCCGAAGGGCGAGAGATCGATCAGCAGGCAATGCTTGTTGGGCATGGTCAGCTTGATGTCGGAGACGCTTGGGACTTGCGCCAACACCGCCTCGGCCATGGCGAAGAGGGTGTGCTGGACAGAGAGGCTTTTGTGATTCGGCGAATGTGGCGAGGAGCGATGCGCGAACCTCTGTGCGCAGTTTGGCAAAGGGAAGATCGCTCGAGTTGTAGGTCCAACTTGCTGTCACATCGGTGCCGAAGAGCCGGTCGGTGGTCTCGCGCAGAGTGGTCAGGGGATCTTTGATGTAGCCCGCAAATGCTGAATCGGCAGTCTTGAGGATCACCAGGTCGCTGAGACCTGAAACGACTTTGAGCCCACTGCTGCGCGAACCGGTGACTGAGGTCGTTTGCAGCTCGGCGCTGCTTTGCTGGAAGCTGGTTGGATGAGGCTTACTGTCGATTTCGAGATGAGTCCATGCCTTCTCTTTGATCTCGACGGAAACGGACTCGGCGTGGCCGTAAGTGCTCAGGAAATGAGCGGCCAACTCTTTGGCGAATTCTTCGATGCAGGAGGCGCTAGAGCGGCGAGCGAGGGAGTATACGGTGTTCTTCATCGTGTCGGTCGGCAGGATGTCGACGTTGCTTCCAGTGCGGAAGGCGTCGTCGTAATCGCCCTCAATGAGGACATTGACGCTCCATTCGCGGACGGTATGTATGCCGCCCTGGCGAGTGACTTTCACTACGCGGACGCGATGTTTCCCGTATCTGTTGTCAGCAAGCAGCGCCATGGTTCACGAACCTCGATAAGTGGTGTAGCCGTGGGGGCTCAAGAGCAAAGGCAGGTGGTAGTTCACGGTATCGGGAGCTACTGCGAAGCAGATGACGATCTCAGGATACAGGCTGGCATCCTGGTAGGCGGCGGTATGGAATATCAGGCGGTAAGTTCCTGGACTGACTGCGTTGGGAGGCAGGATCTCGTCGCAACGCCCGTCTATGGTCGTGAAGCGGGCGGCGATTTCAATCCAGGCATCGGACTCAAAACGCTCAAGCTTAACTGGAACGTTGAAAGCGGGCTTGCCTTGCGATAGATCGAGGACGTGGGTGGAGATTCCGCTCATGATGCCAGCCACTTTCTGATTCGGAGATGAGTGATTTGCCGTTGCTGCTCGGCGGCCTCGCGGAGCTCGACTTCGGTGGTGTTGTGAAGGCGGCGGTCGAGGATGGCGAGTAATTCTTCCGCCGATCGGCCGTTCGCGCAGACGATGTAGATGAATCCGTGCCTGGCTTCGTACTGACGGTTCTTCGTGGCGATCGAATCGAGGACCGACTCGGCGGCGGTACGCGCTCGGGACTGCTCCTGGGTGGACCAGGTTGAGAATTGGTGAGAGGTGTTTGACGGCGCCTCGCCGATGCGGGGATGACAGGCGAAGGCCTCGAGCCAGTCGCTCTTCTGAAGCGACCACCAGATGTCGTCGGCTTTTGTGAGTAAGGAATCCAGATTCGAATAGGGCCTGTTGCGGATGACCGCAGTTGCGAAGGACTGTGAACCGCAACATGCGAGAACCGGCGCGAGGGCGTCGGGATGGGGCAGCTGGTTCCATTCGGCCAAGGCGCTCATGGCGTTGCCTCGTCGTTGGCGAGGCGGGCGAGGGTCTCTGCGAGGACGAGCGCTCCGATTGCGATCTGCTCCGGTGAGGAGTATTCGTCTGGGCGGTGGCTGTAACCGTTGCGGCAGGGAATGAAAATCATTGCCGCCGGCGCGATGCGCGAGATGAAGAGCGAGTCGTGATAGGCGCGGCTGACCATGGTGCGATGAGAGATGGCGCGGGCTGTGCAGATTTCGGCGACGGTGTCGACTATTTTGGGGCTGCACTGTGCGGGGGCATCGGCGTTGAGTTGTTCGGTCTCGATCTTTACTCCGCGTCGAGCGGCGATCTCTGAGCAGGCCTGCACGACGCTGTTGAGCACTGCATCGCGGCGGGGGCCATCGGTGTCGCGCAGATCGAGAGTGAGTTTGACGCGGCTGGGGATGCTGTTGACGGCCCCGGGAAAGACGTCACATTTGCCGATCGTAGCGACGGTGTTGATGCCACCGGTCTTGCAGGTGAGCGATTCGATGGCTAGCGCCAGCTCCGCCGCAGCGGTGAAGGCGTCTTTGCGGTCGGGCATGAGCACCGTTCCGGCGTGGCCGCCTTCGCCATGAATTGAGATGTTCAACGCGGCGGGGGCGGCGATGCTTTGCACGATGCCGATGGACAGGTTTTCGCGCTCGAGCAGTGGTCCTTGCTCGATGTGGAGCTCGACGAAGTGGGCGTAGTAGCCATGCGGGAGCGCGACATCTTCGAGTGGGCCGGAGAAGCCTGCCTTGGCGCGCAGCTCGTCGAGCGATTGTTCCTCGGCGTCGCGAAATTTGCTTGCGGCTGCTGGGGTGAGTGTTCCGGAGAGCATGCGACTGCCGAGGCAGCCGATGCCGAAGCGGGTTGGCTCCTCGGAGGTGAAGAGGAGTATCTCGATGGAACGCTTTGGCTGAAATCCTGACCGCTGCAGCGCGCGGATGGCCTCGATGCGCTCCCAACACGCCTATCGTTCCATCGTATTTGCCGGCGTTGGGGATTGCGTCGATGTGGGAGCCGGTGCCGACGGCGGGTAAGTCAGGATTGCTGCCGATCCAACGCGCGAAGGTGTTGCCGATTGCATCGGATCGCACCTGCAGGCCAGCGTCTTCGAAGAGTTTGTTGACGTATTCGCGCGCTTGCTGATCGGCGGTTGAAAAGACGACTCTCGTCACCACCGGCGACGGCTCGGAGGAGTAGCCGGCGAGGGTGTCGATTTCGTTTTGTAACTGTTGCTGATCTATTTGCAGGTTCATCGTCAATCGAGGGGGTTGCGGTTGAAATCTTTGTAGATCAGATACTTTGCGGGCTGCTTGCCGAGTGCGCCAAACCATTGCGGGCAGTAGGGCGCCATCCAGATAAAATCGCCGGCCGTTACGGGGTACCAGCTTTCGGCGAGGCGGTAGATGCCTCCTCCGTTCAGCATGAGCAGGCCGTGTTCCATGACGTGCATTTCGACCATTGCCAGCGCGGCTCCGGGTTGGTATTCCATGGTGTTCACGGCGAAGTCGTAGGCCATGGAGTCGGGCAGCAAGGAACGTACCTGCAGGTCGGGATCGCCCATGAGCGGCTGCGGCGGGACTTCTTTTTCGTTGCCGAAGATTGCGGCGGGAGATGGCTGAGTTTCAAGGGGGATCAAGTGCTTCTCGAAGACTTCGATCCTTGATTCGCTTATCGGCCTCGATAGTGTGATCGCTGCCTTGCGGCAGGTAGGCGAAGCCGTCGGTGCCGAGCGTTTTCTCGGTTCCGGATATTGTCACAGTGACGGTGCCATTTAGGACGTAAACGAATCGCTGCGCTGAAGTGGGGCCCAAGTGGCCGCCGCTTTCGATCTCCGCTGTGTATTCGGTGAAGCGTGCGCCGATTGCGGGTGAGGTGTGGACAATCGCCATGGCTCGCTCCATTCCGGGGAGGCGAATGCGGACGAAGGTGTCCGGCGTCTGCAGGAGGTGGGTGGAGGTCGATACGCTGCGGGTAGCCCCGAGATGCTGCACGGATAGCCTTTCTTGGTTGGTGCGGTCAGGGTTTACGCGAGATCAGAGTCGCGGGTTCCAGGTGCCCAGGTTCTAAGTGCCAGGTTTCAAGTGTTTGAGAAAGTATAAGCCAGCATCGAGCGCAGCCTGCACATCTTCGACGAGGACCGTCTCGTCTGGATGGTGGCTTACGCCACCGGGACTGCGCAGGAAGAGCATTGCCGCGGGAAGCTTTTTCGCGAGCACCATCGCATCGTGTCCTGCGCCACTGACCATGCGGTGCGGCGAGGAGCCGGTCGCCTGGGCCGCGGCTTCTAGAGCGGCGGCGAGGTTTGCGTCCATGGGAACGGCGGCGGCATGAAACTGCTGGACAGTATCGAGCCGAATGCCTCGCGACGAGGCGATTCTGCTCGGCCTCGTCGAGCAGCGCAGTGAGAGCGGTGAGCCGAACTGGGTCGGAGGCGTGACGGATGTCGAGACTGACGCGGACCTCTCCGGGAATGACGTTCGTCGCGCCGGGTAGGGCTTCGATGCGGCCGACCGTGGCGACGAGGCCGGGGGTTTTCTGAGCGTGGCGCTCGACGGAGGTGATCCACTCGGCGGCGGCGGCGAGCGCGTCGTGGCGCAGATGCATGGGGCTGGTGCCGGCGTGGTTGGCTTTGCCGCGAAAGGTGAGTTCGTAGCGGCTTTGTCCGGCTATAGCTTCGACGATGCCGAGAGACAGATGCAGTGCTTCGAGGACCGGGCCTTGTTCGATGTGGAACTCTACGAAGGCGAAGCTGTCGGGGTGCAGGACGGCATCGGGTATTGCGGCTGGGTTGAGGCCGTAAGACTCGATGGCCTCGGCTTAATGCGATTCCGTTTCGATCAGTGCGCCCCAGCAGTTCCTCGTCGATATCGCCGATGAGCGCGCGGCTGCCGATGAATGGGGTTGCGAAGCGAACGCCTTCCTCTTCGGAGAAGGCGACGACTTCGATGTCGTAGGGCAGAGACTCGGTCATGTTTTCAGACAGACTCTCAATGAGGGCGAGCGCGATGACCACGCCGAGAACTCCGTCATAGGCGCCGGCATCGGGAACGGTGTCGATGTGCGAGCCGATGACCAGGCGGGGCGCGTGCGACTGACGGCAAGAATAGATTCCGCGCAGATTCCCGGCTGCGTCGACGTGCGAGGTCATGCCGAGACGGTACATCCAGTCACGGAGCAGTTCGTGGACGCCGTGAAATGGGGGAGAGAGATATGTTCGGGTGAGGTTGTCAGGGGTTTCGCTGAACCTGGCAATTGCATCGCACGTGTCAATTACCTTGCGGGCGACTCTTTGGGATTCAGTTTGGGGAGTGGTTGTAAGGCTCAAAGGCGCAGCTCCACGCCGTGAGGATCGCCCATGAAGACGCCGCCGGAAAAAATCTCTTCGCCGCGCAGGAAGGTCTTCTTCACGGCTCCGAACAGTTCTTCGCCGAGGTACGGCGAGATCGGATGGCGATAGTAGAGGCGGTCGGCGGTGAGCGTGAACGAGGCTTCCGGGTCGAAGATGACGAAGTCGGCGTCGTGACCGGCGGCGATGGTTCCTTTGCGTCCGCTCAGGCCGGCGAGCTTCGCGGGCTGCTCGGCCATCCAGCGGGCGATCCAATGCAATGGACGACCACGCTCGCGCAGGCTGGTCCACATGACTGGCAGAGCTGACGGAAAGTCCGGCGATGCCGCCCCAGGCTTGCTGGAAGTTTCCGGTATCGAGCCGTTTCATCTCTGGTGGGCAAGGGGAGTGGTCGCTGGCGACCAGGTCGATGACGCCGGTGAGCAGGCCTTCCCACAGGCAGTGCTGGTTGATTTTGCTGCGAATTGGCGGGGCGCACTTGAAGAGCGTTGCGCCGTCGGGAATATCTTCGGCGGCGAGGTGCAGGTAGTGGGGGCAGGTCTCGACGGTGATGGGCAGGCCCTCGGCGCGTGCGTTGGCAAGCAGAGGTAAGCGCGTCGGCAGAAGACAGGTGAACGATGTGAATGCGGCATTGGAATTCGCGGCAGAGATCGATCATCAGGCGAATTGCTGCCAGCTCCGCCTCGTCGGGGCGGGAGGCGAGGTAGGTTGAATACTTCGTCCAGTCGGCATCGGCAAGGGATGCGGCGGCGGCCTCGAGCGGGGCGGCCAGCTCGGCATGGACTAGCAAAGGCAGTCCACTCGCAGCGACGTGCGGCAACGCGGCGCGGAGTTGGGCTTCGTCGACCATGGTGAAGCCTTCGATGCCGGGGTAGATGAGGAAGCATTTGAAGCCCGGAACTCCGGCGGCGGCCAGTGCAGCGATGTCCTGCTGGTTGTCGGCGACGACTCCGCCCCAGGCGGCCCAATCGACATGGCATTTGCCTTGCGCGGCGGCGCGCTTCTCTTCGAGTGCGGCGACAGTCGTGGTCTCGGGCAGGCAATTGAGCGGCATGTCGACGAGCGTGGTGTAGCCGCCGGCCGCCGCGGCGCGGGTCGCGGTCTCGAAGCCTTCCCACTCGGTGCGGCCGGGTTCGTTGATGTGAACGTGGGTATCGACGAGGCCGGGGAGAATGCAGTCAGTGCCGAAGTCACGAACGGCGTAGCCGTCGGGAACGCTGTGGCCGTGGGCTACGGACTCGATGCGGCCGTCGGCGACCAGCACCGTCGCGGGGCCGATGCCTTCGGGGAGAACGACTCGAGTTGAAAGAAATGCTTGGCGAACCATGCGCAATTCCTTACTCTGAAGACGGAAGACCTGACTACAGATCGTATCGCATCGAAAGGTAAGCTACCGGATGGCGGACCATGCGTTCATGGAAATGGCGATCGACCTGGCGATGAAGAACGTCGAGACGGGCGCGGGCGGCCCATTTGGCGCGGTCGTGGTGAAAGATGGCAAGGTCATCGCGACGGCTGCGAATTGCGTGACTGCCAACAACGATCCTACGGCGCATGCCGAGGTGATGGCCATTCGCAAGGCCTGCCAGGTGCTGGGCAGCTTTCAACTCGATGGCTGTGAGATCTATACCAGTTGCGAGCCGTGCCCAATGTGCCTGGGGGCGTTCTACTGGGCGCGGCCGGCTGCTGTCTACTATGCGAATACGCGGGCACATGCGGCCAACGCCGGCTTCGACGATGCGTTTATCTACGACGAAATCTCCCTTGCGCCGGAAGAGCGCTCGCTTAAGATGACTCAGTTGCGGCCGGACACGGCGCACGAGCATTTCGAAGCATGGGTCGTGAGCCAGATTCAAGTAAAGTACTAGTCACCGATCACGCTTTCCAGAAACAAAGAGCCAGAGCAGCGCACGAGGAGACAACGACTCTGATGGGCCAACCTATATCCGTAGAAACAGGACCTGTCGATTTCGCGCCGCCCCCGGATTCGGAGCAAACGCCTTCCTACGGGCTAAGGCAACATAGCCTTTCGCCGATGGAGACGCTGGCGCAGTCGGTCTCGACGATGGCGCCGACGACTTCGCCCACGATGACGATCCCGCTGGTCTTCGCGCTGGCGGGGAACGGGACGTGGCTCTCGTATATTTTTGCGATAGGCGGAGTGTTGCTTGTGGGGCTGTGCATTGGCCGGTTCGCACGCGATTCGTCGTCTCCTGGGTCGCTCTATTCTTATGCGGCTGCGGCCTTTCGCAGCAAAAAGGGTGAGCCGCGTTCGACGTGGTGGGGACTGGTTTCGGCGTGGGCTTTGTTGCTGGCGTATATCGTGACCGGCGGGTCTGTGGTCGGCGGGTTTATCAACTATTCGAACGTGCTTCTGATGGGGATTACAAACCATCATGCTTCGCCGACTCTGTTGGCCGCAATTGCGATCCTGGGCGCGACCGCGATTGCCTATCGCGACGTGAAGGTCTCGGCCCAGTTCATGCTTTGGATCGAAGCGATCTCGGTAACGATGATCGTCATCGTTGTGGGGCTGATTTTGTGGCACCATGGCCTGCACCTGGATCCGGACCAGTTGACGCTGAAAGGCGTGACGCCGGCGAGCGTGCGCCTGGGGATGGTGCTGGCGCTTTTCAGCTTCGTCGGCTTTGAGAGTGCGACGAGCCTTGGAGGCGAGGCCCGCGAGCCGCTGCGGACGATTCCTCGCGCGGTAATCCAGAGCGCGATTTTGACTGGGGCGTTTCTGCTGGTCTGCACCTATGCGGAGGTGATGGGCTTTCATGGCTCGGCGCAGAGCTTTGGCGATAGCCCCGCTCCGCTGCGCTACCTGGCGACGCAAGTGGGAGTGCGCTTCCTCGGCCCGCTGATCGATGTGGGCGCGGTGGTGAGCATGTTTGCCTGCGTGCTGGCCTGCATCACCGCGGCGGCGCGAGTGCTGATGCTGATGGCGCATCATGGGCTCGCGCATAAGCGGCTGACGCAAACGCATAAGCGGAATGCGACTCCGGGAGGCGCGGTCCTGGTCGTTGGTCTGCTGATGCTGCTGCCGACAGCCGTGTTGACCATGCGCGGGGTGAGCGGCTCGGATATTTATGGCTGGATGGGGTCGCTGGCGACGTACGGGTTCATCACTGTCTACGGCCAGGTGACCTTTGCGCTGCCGTTCTACTTGAAGTTCAAGAAGACCCTGACCGCGCCATTCCTGCTGCTGTCGATTGCGGCGACTCTGGCGATGGTGCTGGTGCTGGTTGGGACGCTGTATCCGGTGCCGGTCGCGCCTTATAACTGGCTGCCGTACTTGTATCTGGCTTATCTCATCGCAGGGCTGATTTGGTTTGCGGCTTCGCGGCGGATCGAAGCTGCAAAACTCGTGCGGTAGCGTTATTCCTCGCCGATGTCTTCGAGCCAGACTGCTGGGTTGTCGCGGATGTAGCTTGCCATCATCGTGACGCACTCCTGGTCATCGAGGTCGATGACTTTCACGCCTGCGTCGCGGAGCCAATCGAGGCCTCCGGCGAAGTTGCGGCTCTCGCCGACGATGAGCGTGCCGATGTTGAACTGGCGGACCAGTCCGCTGCAATACCAGCAGGGAGCGAGCGTGGTCACCATGATGGTGTCGCGGTACGAGCGCTGGCGGCCTGCGTTGCGGAAGGCGTCGGTTTCGCCGTGGACGGAGGGATCGCCATCCTGGACGCGGCGATTGTGGCCTGCGCCGAGCAGGCGTCCGTCGGCGTGGAAGAGCGCGGCGCCGATGGGGATGCCGCCTTCGGCGAGGCCGGTGCGTGCCTCGTTCAGTGCGACGGCGAGCATCGAAGTGTAGTTCGCAGGCTGAGATTCAGCGGAGAGGCTAGAGGGAATTTTGTTGCTCCCAGGTCAGACTAGGACGATCATAAAACCACTGCTTCGTCCCGAACCTACAGAATAACCGCATCTGAAACGACAGGAAATTTCTCTTATGGCCGACTCGACCGCGACCTTGCCCATCCTTTCCTCCGCGACCGCTGTGCTGCCTCGCGAATGCACCTTCTCCGAATCGGACTGGCGGGCATTGGCGCCTTATTGGTATCCGGTGGCGTTTGCGCATGAGGTTGGCGTGCAGCCGGTTGCGGTGCGGTTGCTCGATGAGCGGGTGGTGCTCTACCGGTTGAGCGATGGCAAGGTCTTTGCCGCGCGGGACATTTGCCTGCATCGCGGTGTGCCGCTCAGCATGGGGCATGTCGAGGGCGACGAGATCATCTGCAAGTACCACGGGCTGCGCTATGACCGCAGCGGGCAGTGCGTGTGCATTCCGGCGCATCCGAAGGGCGCGATCTCGCCGCGATTGCATTTGACGACTTATGGCGCGCGCGAGGCTTATGGCCTGATCTGGGTGCGGTTGGTTGACGACGGGGAGGACAACTTTCCCGACTTCTCGGAGTGGAACGATCCTGAGTTCATTCAGGTGTTGCCGGAGAGCGTCACGCTCTCAGCCTCTGCGGGGCGGCAGGTCGAGGGCTTTCTCGACGTGGCGCATTTTGCTTTCATCCATACCTCGAGCTTTGGAGAAGCCGACAATGCCGTCGTGCCGGATTATCCGGTGGAGAAGACGGCCGATGGTTTCGTCGCCGACTACATCAGCACGGTGAGCAATTATGCGCATGGCTTCAAACACCTGGCCCCAGCGGATTTCCCTTGGCGGCGGCGCTTCCAAGTGTTTTTCCCGTTCACGGCGAAGCTGACGATTTACTTCCCTAACGACGGGCGGTTGAACATTCTCAACACGGCGTCGCCGGTCTCGGCGCGGAAGACGCGGATGTTTGCGCCGATCTGCCGCAACTTCGATCGCGACGCTCCGCTGCAGGCGACGCTCGATTTCAACAGTATGGTCTTTGCCGAGGACAAGGCGGTGGTCGAGAACCAATATCCCGAGGACCTGCCAATCGATCTTCACGCCGAGGCGCATTTTCCGGCGGACCGGAGTTCGATTACCTATCGCAAGGGACTGGCTGCGCGAGGGTTGGGGCGGAGCTTCACAGCCTAGGACTTCTTTTCGTGTTCGTGCTTATGATCGTGGATGGCGAGCTCTTCGGCCACGTCCTCATCGACGTCTTCAAGTTCCTTCAATAGCGCCTCGTCAGAGAGGTCGAGCGGTTTGGAGTTTTTCCAGTCGTGCTGCATCACCTCATCGATGCGGCTAGTGACGTGTTCGTCTTTGACCTCGATGGCCAGCTCGCGGCGGGTGTCAAAGCTGCCGGGCGCGAGATTGATAGAGCCGACGATCGTCCGATTTCCGTCCGCGAACAGGAGCTTGGCGTGAAGTTTCACGTGCCTGAGCTTATGGACTTTGATGCCGACGTCCTGCAGAATTCTGAGGCCGCTGACACCCTCGCTCAGCTTCGCTTTTTTCAGCTTGTGCGGGGGGCGGGCCATGACGTGAACCTGGACTCCGCGGCGCGCGGCGCGAACCAGGTGCTCGATCATGACCGAGTCCTGGTAGCGTTCATTTTGCAGGAAGAGGGAGTGTTTGGCGTCGTCGATGAGTTGACCCATTCGCTGGCGGCCGTTGCCGACGCACCAGATTAGGTGGGAGTGGTCCCCGGACTTGAACTCTGTCCTGTGCCAATCGGCCTCAAAGCATTCGATGATTTCGTCGACTTCGTGTTTATGCGTGGTGACGACGGCGTAATCGCGGGTTACGGTGAGATTCTTGGTCTCCCAGTTCAACGACTCCACGTAGGCGGTCGTGTCGTCGATCACCATCGATTTCTCATGAGTGAGATCGAACTTGGGGTTACTGTCAAGGACTTCGATTCCAGCCTCGGTCAGGATTCTGCGCGTCTCTTCGTTTTCCTGCTCGCCGCTGCGGCGAGCGGGATTGAGCATGATGCGCACCCGGACGTTACGCCGATGAGCATCGATGACCGCCTGGATAAGACCCGGATCGGAAAACAGAAACATCTTGATGCGCAGCGACCTGGTGGCTGCGTTGATGGCGTCGGCGATCGGCTGGCCAGTGTCATCGGGGAGGACAATTACGGAGCGGGACATGCTGGTTTCCTTCAAAAAGTGCGGCTGGTCTGGTTGTACAGGCTCGGGCGGGCTGTGACAAGACGGCGGATTTTGCGGGGCTTGAGGGAACCGTGGCGCGGACGCTGGAGCTTTCCGACGAGAGCGGTCGACTACGGTGAATGACCTCACCCGTGAAGGGTGAAGCATAATTGCTAACGAAAGTTTATTCCTGTCGCAGGCGTCCGCAAACAGCTATCTTGCCGATCTCCACCCAACCCGCTTCGAGAGCTTTTGCTTCGCGCCCCTCTTCGAGCTTGTCTTCGCAGTGGGTGATCTTTCTAGTCGCTTTGCTGGTGCGGCTGATTTATATCACTGTGGCGCATAGCTACCGGTTCCATGCCCTGGATGACCACTTTGAGTTCGGCTGGGAGGCCGGCCGCATCGGGCGGTCGCTGGCGCTGGGCCGGGGTTTTGCCGATCCGTTTATTCCGACGGGGACGGGGCCGACCGCTTGGCTACCGCCGTTGTATCCGCTGATTGTTGGTGCGGTCTTTCGCGTCTTCGGGGTTTACTCGCCGCTTTCGGGATGGGTGCTGCTGGCGCTGAACAGCGTTTTCAGCGTGGCGACTATCCCGGCGATCTATGAGATTGCGCTTCGCTGCTTCGGAGCGGGTGAAGATTCGCTGCGAGGGCGGAGGGTTGCGCTTTGGTCGGCTTGGATCTGGGCGGTGTATCCGGCGACGATGCAGTATTCGGTGCGTTGGATATGGGAGACGTCGCCTGACGACGTTTCTTCTCTCCTGGGTGATGGTGGTGACGCTGCGGCTGCGTGGAACTGGAGACTCCGAGCGGACGAGGGCGAGCAGTCGCTGGGGATTGTGGATTTGTTTTGGCTTGTTATGGGGATTGATTGGCCTCTCGAACGCGACTCCTTTGTTGCTGCTTCCGGTGTGTGGCGTCTGGGTGATTGCCGGGGTGCGGGAGCGTCGCCGTGCGCTGGCGGGCGCTGTGGTCGCCGCCGTGATTTTTGTGGCTTGCCTCGCTCCCTGGACTTGGCGTAACTGGAAGGTCTTTCACACCTTCATTCCCCTTCGCGGGAATTTTGGCGCGGAGTTGTGGGTGCACAACGGGCCTCAGGACAACGGATTCCCGCGCGGTATCGTGGTCTTTTCGCAGCCTGAGTTGCACGAGCTACGCGAGCATGGGTGAGGTCGCCTACGTTCGCCAACGAGGCGATTGGGCGAAGGCGTATATCCGCAGCGATCCGGGGCGATTCCTTCGGCTCTCGCTGGAGCGGGTCCATTGGTTCTGGATGAACCTGCCGCATCCGATCGCAGACCACCCGTTCACTGAGGCGGTGCGAGAGGCGACGTTTGGGTTTTTGAGCGTGACTGGATGGCTTGGGCTGTTGCTCGCCATTCGGCAGAAGATTCCTGGCGCGTGGCTCTTCGCGGCTGCATTTCTGCTGATTCCGGTTACTTATTATTTCGTCACGGTCGGGGCGCGCTTTCGGCATCCGCTGGAGCCGCTCATCGTGATTCTGACGGTGAATCTGTTTGCTTCGGCAAGACCCTCCTGGTCGTTATTTTCCCCGGTGCATCGCTGAACCAGCAGATCCTTCACTTCGTTCAGGATGACAGCAGTGGATGGGAGCCGCGTATTCTGGTGGTCGAAGATTATGGCTGACGACTCGTTTTACGCACTGATCGCTGAAGCATTGCCGCAACTACAGCAAGAGTTTGCCTCGCTGCCCTCCGGGCCGGGGCCGAGCGGCTGGCCGGATGATCCGGCTGCGATGTCCGCTGTCCTGGGCGAAGTTGCGTCGCGGATGGGTAACAACTATCCGTACTTTCATCCGCTGTATGCGGGGCAGATGATGAAGCCTCCGCATGCGATCGCGCGCGCGGCGTATGCGATGGCGATGTGGATCAACCCGAACAATCATTCGCTCGATGGCGGGCGGGCGAGTTCGCGATTTGAGGTTGAGGCGGTTGCCGAGATTGCCGCGATGTTTGGTTGGGAAGGGCATCTGGGTCATCTCACCGGCGGTGGCACGGTGGCGAATCTGGAGGCGCTTTGGGTTGCCGGGCAGTTGCACTCCGGAAAACGCATTGTTGCGTCTTCGCAGGCGCATTACACGCATAGCCGGATCAGCGGGGTGCTGGGGCTAAGATTTTCGCCGATCGGCGTCGACGGTCGCGGGCGGATGGACCTGGATCGTCTCGAAGATGAGTTGCGTCAAGGAGATGTGGGCACGGTGGTGGCGACACTGGGGACGACTGCAATCGGGTCGGTCGATCCGCTGGACCGGATCGTGGAGCTGCGCGAGAAGTATGGATTCCGGCTGCATGTGGATGCCGCCTATGGGGGATATTTCAAGCTTGTCCCGACGATTTCGTCGGAGGCTGTCCGGGCCTTTGCGGCGATTGCGGAGGCGGACTCGATCGTCATCGATCCGCACAAGCATGGGCTGCAGCCTTATGGCTGCGGCTGCGTGATCTTTCGCGATCCCGCTGTGGGGCGCTTCTACAAACACGATTCTCCGTACACGTATTTTTCGTCGGCGGAGCTGCATCTGGGGGAGATTACGCTGGAGTGCTCGCGGGCGGGCGCGGCGGCTGTGGCGTTGTGGGCGACGCAGCGGTTGATGCCGTTGACTCACGGAGGGCGAGTTTTCGCGCGGGCTGGGGCGGTGCCGCGAAGCGGCTCTTCGCATGTATGAGCGGTTAGCGGGAGACGGGCGGTTTGTCACTGCATTTCGAACCGGAGTTGGATATTCTCTTTTGGGGCGTGAAGGCCAGCTCGGTCGCTGAGGCGTCGCGGCTGGCGCAGGCGATCTTTGACGAGGCGGCGAAACGAGACCTGCATCTGGCGCTGGCGCAGCTTCCGGTCGGACTTTTCCCTGAAGGGGCGTGGCCGGATGCGGCTTCGCATTCGACGGTGACTTGCCTGCGTTCGGTGCTGATGAAGCCGGAGCATCTGGATTGGGTCGACCGCATTTGGGAGATTCTGACGGCAGCGTCTGAAGTTTGCCTCCTCGAGAGTTACCAAGCATCTTAAGGATGACCGGGACCAGAAACAGGACTTCAAACAACAGGGCGTGCGGTCGAAAGGCAGGCGGCATGGACTTCGAAAGACTTACTCTGGTCAGCGACGCGCTTCGTGTGGAAGTGGTTCCCGAACTGGGGGCCAAGATCTCGTCGCTGTGGCTGCCTGACCTTCAGGAAGAGCTGTTGCAAGCGCCGCTCAGGCCCTACGCTAGCCGCGACCGAACCATGGCCTTCGACGCGGGAGATGCGAGTGGCATCGACGAGTGCATTCCCACCGTTTCTGGCTGCGAGATGGGATCGACCGTGCTGCCCGATCATGGAGATTTCTGGCGGGTCCCGTTTCGGCATCGCCGCGATGGAGACGATCTGGTTCTGGACGCAGACGGCTTTAGCTTGCCGCTGCATTTCGAGAAGCGTTTGAGTTTGCGCGGGAGCCGGCTTGACCATGGCGTATACGCTGCGCAATACGGGTGAAATGCCGGTCCAGTATTTGTGGTCGGCGCATCCGGGATTCGCGGTTGAGGCGGGCGACACTGATCGTTTTGCCTCCGTCGGTGCCCGAGGTCACGGTCTGGTACAGCGCGAAATCGCGCCTGGGAGCGCCGGGCCGGGCTCACTCCTGGCCGCATACCCGGGACGAGAATGGCGCCACGATCGATCTGAGCCTTGCCGGCGGGCCGGAGGACGGGGTGGGGGACAAGCTCTTCGCCTCCGCGCCGCCCGAGGGCTGGATCGCGATTCGCCGTCAGCGCCTTCAGCGTGAGATCAAGGTGCATTTCGATCCCATGCAAAATCCTTATGTTGGGCTGTGGCTGGCTTATGGAGGCTGGCCGGATGGGCAGGCGCAGCGGCAGCACTGCGTGGCACTAGAGCCGTGCACGGCTCCGGTGGATTCGCTGGCGGCCGCTGTCGAGCGAGGATCGGCCCGAATTCTGGCTCCTGGGGCTAAATGGGAGTGGTCGATGGAGATCGAAATCGTTTCTGCATAGACTGGAGCGCTTTTAGTTTGTATAAAGAGGTTCATGCTCGATGTAACCGCTATCAAAGAGAGCCATAGGCAGCGCTACGGCACCGGTCCATCCGTATATGCCGCGCCTGGCCGGGTGAACCTCATCGGCGAGCACACCGATTACTCCGAGGGCTTCGTGATGCCTGCGGCGATCGATTTCGCGACTCTGGCGGCGGTCAGCCCGCGGAGTGACCGGCAAATCGCGATCTATTCGGAGAACTTTGGCGAAGAAGCGATCTTCGACCTGGACTATCTGCCGCATCATCCGCGACACCACTGGAGCGACTATCCGATCGGAGTGTTGACCATCCTGCGTAAGGTGGGGTTGGATCCGGCCGGATTCAGCCTGACACTTAATGGCGATGTCCCTCTGGGTTCGGGTCTGAGTTCCTCGGCCTCTGTTGAAGTGGCGACGGCATTAGCCATATCTGGGCGTTCACCCGGCGGGGCCGCAGTTTTCGCCTCCAGAGGTGGCGCGGCTGTGTCAGCGCGCGGAAAACCAGTTTGTTGGTACGCAGAGCGGGATCATGGACCAGTTCGTCTCCTGCTGCGGCGCAGAGGGTCATGCGCTGCTTCTGGACTGTCGCGACCTGTCGTACCGCCTCGCGCCGATTCCATCGAGTCTGAGCCTGGTAATTTGCAACACCATGGTCAAACATTCTCATGCCGGGGGCGAATACAACACCCGGCGCGCCGAGATTGAGGCGGGGACTCAGATCGTTCGCATGCATCGGCCGGAAGTGAATTTTCTGCGCGATGTAACGGTTGCGGATCTGGAGCGTTGGGGCGATGAGATGCTGCCCGACGTGCTCAAGCGATGTCGCCACGTGGTCACGGAGAATCTGCGTACTGTGGCTGCGGCCGACGCCCTGGAGCGGGGCGACCTCAAGACCCTGGGCCGCTTGATGGCGGAGTCTCACGCCAGCTATCGGGACGATTTTGAGGCCAGTTGCAAGGAAGCGGACATTCTGGTCGATCTGGCTTCGCGGGAACCGGCCCTCGTCGGCGCCAGACTCACGGGCGGCGGTTTTGGCGGATGCACCGTGAATCTTGTTCACGCAACGGAAGCTGATGCCTTTGCGCAAAAGCTCCTGGAAGGGTATCTCGCGAGCACTGGTATCGCCGCCGAACTGTATCACTGTCACGCGGCAGCGGGCGCGCATCCGGTATAACTCCAGGCTCTCTTCCAAGCGGCAAACCTCTTTCGCTGCCGGTTGTTGGAATCTGCAACGCGAGGCGAAGATTCGGCGCAAGCGGATTTCAGAACGTAGCAGGACCTCGACATATGTGCCGCGACTTTCTCATACCTTCGGAGGAGGGAAGTTGTTAAACTTCCATTGCACTGCGGGAGGCACTCATAACAGTTCGCTAGAGGATTTCGGTTGAGTCCGGAAACCTCCGCGGATGCCTGTCGCTTGAGAGCAAGAGTCGGGTTGGTGTCATGTGCGAAGTGGGTCTCAGTAGGCGGTTGCCCTAACTAGACTTTCGCTTTACCGCGGGAGACGAGTCGCTTTCATTGGACTCGGCAGCAGTAGATTTTGTCATATTCAAGCCTGCGGTTCGGAGAGAAGAAATAGATGCGTTTTCCTATTCATTCGGAGGAAGTGGCGTCCCAGGAGATCGGCGACGAAAGCGGCATGGTTGCATATTTTTCGATGGAGATCGCGATTCTTCCTTCGATGCCGACGTATAGCGGAGGTCTGGGTGTGCTTGCCGGCGACACCCTTCGTTCGGCGGCGGACGCCGGCCTGAACCTTGCCGCGGTGACTTTGGTCCATCGCAAGGGATATTTCCGGCAATTGCTGGGAGCGGACGGCAACCAGACGGCGGTTGAGCAGCCCTGGTCTCCGGAAGCGACGCTGCCACGCGAGAACGCGCTCGTCACCGTCGATATCGAGGGCCGCCCAGTGGCGATCCAGGCGTGGCGGTATGACATGGAGGGCGTGACCGGCAAGATCATTCCCATCTACATGCTGGATACGGACCTGCCCCAGAACCATGAAGAGGACCGCAAGCTGACCGACCACCTCTACGGTGGAGACAGCAATTACCGGCTGCGCCAGGAGGCGGTGCTGGGTATTGGCGGCGCGCTCATTCTGGAAGAGCTCGGCTACCACCCGGCTGTCTATCACATGAACGAAGGCCACGCGGCGTTGCTCACCGTGGCCCTGATGAGTCTTCAGTCAGGCGGCGGCCGCCTCGGTGACATCAGCGACGCGGATGTGGCCGCCATCCGCCAGCATTGCGTCTTTACTACCCACACTCCGGTTCCTGCCGGCCACGACCGCTTCTCGATGGAGCAGGCGCGGCGCATCCTGGGTGACGACTGTGCCGCGACGCTCGAACGGCTGGGTTGTTGTCACGAAGGCCTGCTCAACATGACCTACATCGCGCTTCGTTTTTCGCGCTTTGTCAACGGCGTGGCGATGCAGCATGGCATCGTCTCGCGGTTGATGTTCCCCGAGTACGCGATCGATGCGATCACCAACGGCGTGCACGCGGTCACCTGGACGGCGCCGTCATTCCAAAAGGTCTTCGACCAAGCGCTGCCGCGGTGGAGAACGGACAACCTGGCGCTGCGGTACGCGATCGATATTCCCGAGGAAGAGCTTGCCGCCGCGCACGCGGTGTCGAAGCGGGCCCTGCTCGACGAAGTCGCGTCGAGGACCGGAATTGCCCTTGATCCGGATGTCTTTACCATCGGTTTTGCGCGCCGGGTCGCTACTTATAAGCGCGCCGACCTGTTGTTCTCTCAGCCGGAAAGGATTGTGGCCCTGGCGGAGAAGTTTGGCGGGCTGCAGATTCTCTATGCAGGCAAGGCGCATCCGGCCGACGATCCGGGTAAGGCACTCATCCGGCGCGTGGTCGAGATCGCGAAGGGCCTGGATTCGGCGAAGCTGCACATCATTTATCTCGAGAACTACGAATGGATTCTGGGCGGCCTGCTCACCGGCGGCGTCGATTTGTGGCTGAATAACCCGAAGCGGCCGTATGAGGCGTCGGGGACCAGCGGCATGAAGGCCGCGCTCAACGGCGTGCCGAGCCTCAGCGTTCTGGATGGCTGGTGGATCGAAGGCTGCATTGAAGGAATGACCGGCTGGGCGATTCCCGACTTTGAGGAAGAGGCGCAGGAGAGCGCTGCGATTTACGACAGTCTCGAAAACACGATTCTGCCGATGTATTACCAACAGCCGAAATCGTGGCACGAGGTCATGCGCTCGACGATTGCTCTCAATGGCTCCTTCTTCAATACGCAACGCATGCTTGGACAATATGTGCTCAACGCATATTTTCCGCAAAAGCGGGTGAATCATCCGGCGCCGGTGCTGGAACATGCCCTCGCCGAGTAAGTAGCGGATTGGACCCAGCGAAAAGCCGAGCCGCTCGCCCGCTGCGTCACGGGAGGTTTGCCTCGATGTTGGCGGGCATTCTTCCGGGGGTTGGGCGCTCAGTTGGGGGCTTGGTGGCGTTTGACGATATCATCCGCCTGGAAGGGTGAAAGTCTTCGCCCTGGCGTCCCCTGACTGTAGACTTATTAACATAGGGTTAAGGCCTCCGGTCGTTCTGCGACAAAACGGTGGCGCCGGTGTTTGTACCGGTGTCGCCAGGGATGCCGGCGATTTGTTCATGGCTCAGGTGTCTAAGTAGTTACTTTTGATCATCTCAAGGGGAAGGTTTGCATGCCACCGGAGGGACCAGGTGTGTAAAGTAAGGGAACGCCGGCGGAGTTAAGTCGCGATTCTGCTGTAAGTTACAGAGCGAAACCCGCGCGGCGAAGGCGGATGCCTGCATCCCGAAGTTCCGAGAAATGTCGCGCTATTATGACTCAGATGGGGCTCCGTGCCGATGGAGGGAGTAGGCGACTCCCAGCAGCGACGCCCCGCGATTGTCGAAGTTGCAGCGGGAGAGGCCTCCAGAGATGCAGGAAGAGCGTGCTCAGTCCGGCGAAGAAACTGCATCCTCGACACGCTGCCGCAGTGCGAGACGAGACACCGGTTTGATGATGTCAGTGCTTACACAATTTGAAGAGAGAGCGCGGGAGTGCCCCGAGGCCCTGGCCGTTTCTTTTGCGGGACGGAGGGTGACCTATGGTTCCCTGGACGAGCAGGCGAAACGAATCGCCAGTTTGCTGGGAGATGCGGGCGTTCGCCAGGAGTCGCTTGTCGCCGTCTATCTCGAACGGACTCCCAAATTAATCGCGAGCCTCCTGGGTGTGTGGAAGGCAGGCGGCGCGTATCTTCCGATCGATCTCATGAATCCGCGGCAGCGGGTTGCCGCTACCCTTGAAGAGTCTAAAGCCGCATTTGTGCTCACTGAAAAGAAGCTGGCCAGTTTGCTGCCAGCCAGTGGCGCCAAGCTTTTGTTTGTCGATGATCTCGCTTCGGCTTCGGTGGCCGATCTCGGCCCCGGCGAAAGCTCTTTGGCTCCAGCGGCACCGTCGCTGGAGCAGCTTGCTTATGTGATCTACACGTCGGGCTCGACGGGCCTTCCCAAAGGGGCGGAGATCACCCACGGCGCGCTTAGCAACGTGATCGAGTCGATTGGGAACGACGTTGCGTTGCAGCCTTCGGACGTGGTCCTGGCGAGCGCCTCGGTCGCCTTCGACATTGCCAATGAGGAGCTATTTCTTCCGCTGGTGGCAGGCGCCTCAGTGCATTTGCTCGAACAGGAGTTTGTCGGAGACGGCGGCAAGCTGGTCGAAGTCATGCGCCGGAGCCCGCCGAGCCTGGTCTTCGGTACGCCCACTTCCTGGCGCCTGGTGCTCGAGGCTGGATGGCAGGGAGACCCCAAGATCAAGATCATCGTTGGCGGAGAAGTGCTTCCGTTGTCCTTAGCCAGAACTCTCGCGGGTCTGGCGAGCGCGGTCTGGAACCACTATGGCCCCACCGAAACGGCGATCTGCGCGACGCGGGAGCGGATTTATGCGGACACTGAGCAGGTAACGCTGGGCTCGCCGATCGACGGCGTGCAGATTTACGTGCTGGACAAAGAGCGGAACGCAGTAGCCGCAGGCGAAGTGGGCGAGATGTACATCGGGGGCGCCGGCGTCGGGCGGGGGTACCGGAACCGCCCGGATTTGACGGAGCAATCGTTTCTGGCAGATCCGTTTTCAGATGTCCCAGGGGCGAGGATGTACAAGACCGGGGACCTGGGGCGGTTGCTTCCAGGCGGTCGCCTGGACTTCCAGGGCCGAGTCGACAGCCAGGTGAAGCTGCGCGGCTTCCGCATCGAGTTGGAAGAGGTCGAGTCGGGGATTCGGGCGTTTGAGGGTGTCCATGCTGCTTTTGCCGAGGTCGTCGAGTATGGCGCTGATGACCAGCGGCTCGTGGGGTATTTCTTCGCCGAAAAGCAGATCGATGCGGTCCGAAATGCGCGGAGCCTTGCGCCAGCGGCTGCCCTATTACATGATGCCCTCGGTGCTGATCCCGCTGGAATCATTGCCGATGACGATCAACGGTAAAGTGGACCGCGAGGCGCTGAAGGCGATTCGGCTGGCATTTGAGGAAGGCGCCTCGCAGCGAGAGCCCGCTACCACCGTCGGATGATCTGGAGGCCAAGCTGCTGGCGATCTGGCAGAAGGCATTGAAGGTCCGCAATGTCGGACCAAACGACGACTTTTTCGATCTGGGTGGGCACTCGCTGCTGGCCGCGAGGATGTTCGCGGAGATTCAAAAGCTGAATGGCCGCAAGATTCCTCTCTCTGTGCTGATTCAGAACCCGACGGTGGCGGAGCTGGCCGATTACTTGCGAAATCAGCCGGAGACGGATTGGCTTGGCCTGGTGCCAATTCGCGAACGCGGGAGCTCGCCTCCGCTGTTCATTGCTCACGGCCTGGGTAGTCATTTGCTGCTGTTCCGGGGTCTCGCGGATGAATTGGGTAACGATCAGCCAGTCTATGGAATTCAATTGGCGGCGCCGCTTGCAGCAAAGGTGGGCGAACTTAGCCTTGAGGCAATCGCCGCTCGCAATGTTGAGGAGATTTGCGCCATCGATCCGGTAGGGCCCTACTATCTGGCTGGGCACTCGCTCGGCGGCCTGTTGGTTTTCGAGATCGCAACGCAATTGCTGCGCAAGGGAAAAGAGATTGGTTTGTTAGCGCTGCTCGATTGCGCCCTTCAGGAGACCCAGCGGGCGAACACGGATGCCCCTCATGAGGGCGGCTCGCTGCGGAAATTTTCGCGGCGGTGGCGCAAGAAATTCTACCGGCTCTTCGAGAGCGGCTTTGTGATCACGACGTGGAGAAAGATCCTCTACAACCAGTTGATGTTCAAGATCTGGCTCTTGCGCCATACCTACAGGGAAGGGAGTTTTCATCCACAGCTCTTCGGCATGGATGCCTACATTGCCTTGTTCGCGGAGCGGTATGAACCGCAGCCGATCGATGTGGATGGAGTTTTATTCGTCGCCGAAGACGAGGCCGCGCCAGAGTCGGGAGGACAAGGTTGGTCGCGATTACTGCAAGGACGGTTGACGGTGCAGAAGGTGCCGGGTTCGCACCAGACAATTTTTAGTGCACCTCATGTTTCGGTGCTGGCGAGAGAACTAGCGAAACGCCTGGAGTCGTCGTCGCACCCGCCGGAGGACCGTACCGCACCCAGGACCAGGAACGACACACGGCAGCCGGTGATCCACGCAGTACTGGGATATCACCGAGGATAAAGCGATGCACACGGAGGCGGAGACGGCACATCGATCGACAGACTTCGTGGTGACTGAGTCGGGCTTGAGGGCCGACTTTTTCACGGCTGACGAGGTGCGTTTGTTGGGGCTCGATAGCGAGCATGACCTGGTGCGCATTGCCGACTGGTGCGAGAACTTTCTAGGGAAGCCGAGCGGCCTTGTGGGGCGAACCGGCAATGTCTGTCCATTCGTTCCCGAAGCGATGATGCGCGGCTCCCTCAAGTTTGCGGTCGTTGCGTTGACCAAGCGCGGGGTCGAGGCGGCAGCGGAGATCGAGGAGACGATCGATGCTTGCCGCGAGCACTTTCTCAGCAGGGAGAGTGTAGACGGCAAGATCGATATCTTTGGCTCGATGGTTCTCATCTTTCCGGACGTGGCTAATGAGGAAGCGATGCTGGTGATTGACCCATCGCAGCGCAAACTCAAACCGACCTTTGTGAGGGAGGGATTGATGCTCGGCGAGTTTCATCCTTTCAGCCCGACGCCGGGTCTCAGAAACAAATCTTTTCGTCCTCTTCGGAGTCCTGTACCGCTGTTGGCAATTCGCCACATGGTTGAGTCGGACGTCGATTTCCTGATGGCGCCGAACGACCCTGCGCCGACGCGAGTCAAGTCGCTGAAGGCGTATCTGAAGTTTCTCGGCCCCTCCCTGAGCGTGGCCAGCCAAATCAAGGCGCGAGAGGCGCTGACCGTGGCGGAAGCAGAGGCGCCAGGGGCGTGATGAGACCTGCGCGGCAATCCTAGAGCAAAAGGAACACAAGCCATTTTGAACAAACCCGAACAGACTTCCATTCTTGCGTGGCTTGAGGGCGCAATCTCCGCGGCTACGCCGGCCGAAGAATTACTGCAGCAGATCGCGGATACGATCCACACCAGACTTCCGGAATACAACTGGGTCGGCTTCTATATGCTCGATCCCGCCGACTCTTCCATGCTGGTGTTGGGCCCATTTGCGGGCGCGGCCACGCCTCATACGCGCATTCCGGTGACTGAGGGCATTTGCGGTGCGGCGGTGGCTCAGGGCCAAACAGTGGTGGTCGACGATGTAAGCTCCGATCCGCGATACCTCTCGTGCTCGATCGAGACCAAGTCGGAGATTGTCGTGCCGATTCGGGTGCATGGCGAGATCGTTGGCGAGATCGACATCGATAGCCATACGGCGGCGGCTTTTGGCGGCGAAGATCGCGCCTTTGTCGAGCGTTGCGCCGAGCTAGTCGGAAGCTACCTCGAAGCTTCCTCAAAGTAGAGATGGTAGTGATTGCGGCAGCCGGGATTGAAGGGCGCTGAGCAACTCGGGCAGCGGTTGCCTGAATCCATGTAGTCAAGGATGGTCATTTCTGCACCGCAGACCCCGCATAGTACGGCTTTGAAATGCCATTCGTTGCGCGGCCAGACCTCAGATGCATGGCCCGCGATCGCTGTATGGCAGTCGATACAGGCATAGTAGGTTTGGCAGCATCTCATTTTGATGGCGATCACGTCTGCCGCGCTGCGGTAGTGCAGGCAGCGGGTGTTGTGGTCGAGGTCGAGTCCTTGTACGAGAGATCGAGGATCGAGAGAAATCATAGGCATAGGTCTATTGTTGCCGAATCACGCCGAATCCTGAGCTGGGGCGCGTGGGATTTCAAGAATTTGGGTTAGTATTTCCAGTGCACGGAAGCCGCGAGAATTAGCTTCGCCGCACGTCACAGGACAGGCCGAAGAGAGTCGAGCGAACATGATAACGAAACTTGCGTCTATTGCCCTGATCTTGATGCTCGGAACATCTGCTTTTGCGGAAAGGCTCACCGCCCCAGGAACGATCCAGGATCTGCAGCCGACCAATTACGCGGTAGCCAAGAAGAAGCATCAGCAGTTCGATTTCTCAATCACTACCGCGAGCCATACTTACGGCTGCCGCACCCCGGAAAACAAAAAACTGGACGCTACGCAATTTGTAGTTGGATCCCCGGTGACCTTTACGGCCAATGGAAGAAATGGCGAGGTCAAGACGAATCGAGGGAAAACCGCGAAGTGCCTCATCACTCGCGTCGCTGACAATTCCCTGGGTGCGCCGCCTACCCAGTAGGCCTACAAGCTGCTGCGGCAGCCGGTTTCGGAAAAGCCGCTTGACCCACTACAATTGCCGCAAGCTTATGCTCAGGGACTTTCGGCTGCCTTGAACCTCGACGCGCATGGCGGTCCACTGGACACGCACATCCCTCGCCGCCGCTGGGGGATCGCGGTGTTGCTTGGCGTGGGCGTGTTGATCAGCTATATCGACCGCGTCAATCTCTCCGTTTCACAACACGCCCTGCACGAAACTTTCGGTATTACCGCATCTACGTTTGGCTGGTTGCTCAGCGCGTATAGCTGGACCTACGCGGCGCTGCAGTTGCCAAGCGGAGTGCTGCTGGACCGCTTCGGCGTTCGCATTGTTGGACGCGTCAGCATCTTCCTCTGGAGCCTCGCATCGTTTGCCGCGGCGGTTTCGCCGGGGCTGGCGAGCTTTTTCGGGGCCCGCTTTCTGCTGGGCATTGGCGAGGCATCGACGTTTCCGGCAAATGCGAAGGCGACCGGCTACTGGTTTCCGGTCAAAGAGCGCGGACTGGCGACCGCGATCTTCGATTCGTCAGCCAAACTGGCGTCGGCGATCGGCGTACCGCTCGTGGGGATTATGCTGTACCACTTCGGGTGGCGGATCAGCTTTGCGGCGACCGGCGTTCTCAGCCTCTGCTACTTTGGGCTTTTTTATGGTTTGTACCGCAATCCAAGCGAAGACAAACATCTTTCCGAGATTGAGCGGGCATTTATCGCTGAGGGCGGGGCGCGGCCGGAGAACGCCGCGCGGGCAGCAAAGGGCGCGTCGCTTCTTTACCTTGTGAGGCAGAAGAAGGTCATTGGCGTTTCCATCGGTTTTGCTTCCTACAATTACACGTTCTATCTTTTGCTCACCTGGCTGCCCAGCTATCTGTCCTCGTCAATGCACATCGATATGCTGCATTCGGCGTTTTATACCGGGATACCCTGGCTGTTCGCGACAATTGTTGAGCTTCTGGTAGGTGGCTGGCTGGTGGACGCGCTGGTGCAGAGCGGCCGAGACTCGATACGGGTGCGGCAGGCGGTGCTGGTAGGCGGCACCTCGCTGGGGCTGGGAATTCTGGGGGCGGCCTTCTCAACGACAACCGCTCTGGCGCTCTTCTGGATTAGCGTATCGATCGGCGGCTTATCGGCGGCGGCGGCGGTCGGCTGGTCGATTCCAGCGCTTATCGCGCCGCGGGAAAGCGTTGGCAGCGTGGGCGGAATCATGAACTTCGTGACTCAGATCTCGGCCATTTCCGCTCCGATCGTGACGGGCTATATCGTGGACCGCACGCATTCCTTCGCGTGGGCTTTTGCGCGTGGCGGCGATCTATCTGGCGATCGGCGTGGCGAGTTATATTTTTCTACTGGGCGATATCGAGCCGGTTCCGGAACCGTTGCCGCAAGGGATGTAAGATTCGCATTTGGGGAATAGGGTTTGCAAAAGGAGTTTTGGATGAGAGTGCCGGAGCGTTGTGTGAGATTTTTTGGATACGGTGTCATGGCGATTGCGCTGTCGATGGCGGGAAGGTCTGTGGCCCAAAATGCAAACGCTTCCATCGCGTTCAACGAGCAGAGTAAGGTCTTCCGCATCGATGGGGCGGATGTTTCCTACGTCTTCGGCCTGAACGAAAATAACGACTTGCAAGCACTCTATTGGGGACGCAAACTTGGGCCGAACGACACGATACCCGCGGCGCACTCTGGCCGTCCGTGGTCTGGCCAGGATACTTCGATCAACCTGACTCCCGAGGAATTTACCGGCTGGGGCGGGGGCCTCGTGCTTGAGCCCAGCTTGAAGATCACCTTCCCGGATGGAAACCGCGATCTGGTGCTGCATTATCTCTCCCATCACATCGATGGCCCGGTATTGACGGTGACGGTGAAGGACATCTCTCGCGATGTCTTCGTCGAGCTTCGCTACGAGATCGATCCGCTTACAGGCGTTCTGGCAAGGTCGGCGAAGATTGAGAACAAGACGAAAGAGCCTCTGGTCATCGAGCAGGCGGCAGCGGCTACGTGGAATTTGCCTCGCGGCACGGATTATTCGCTCTACTACCTGACCGGGCGCTGGGCCTCCGAGGGAGCGTTGCAACATGAGACGCTGACCCCGACAGCACGGGTGCTGGAGAGCCGTCGCGGGTCGAGCAGCGCGCAGACGAATCCATGGTTTGCGATCGAGCGCGGCCCGACGGAGATCAGGATCAAGGCAGCGTGTGGTTTGGCGCGCTTGGCTGGAGTGGTTCATGGCGCATCACGGTCGAGCAGGACGTCGACCAGCAGGTGCGGGTGACGGGCGGCTTCAATCCTTTCGATTTCGGATACAAACTCGCGCCGGGTGAATCTCTGCAGACGCCGATCTTCTATGGCGGCTATTCGCATGAGGGAGTTGGCGGGGCCTCGCGGCTGTTGCATCGCTATGAAGTGACGAAGATCCTGCCGGAGGGGCCGAATCCGCCTCCGCGGCCAGTGGACTACGACTCGTGGGAAGCGACGTTCTTCGACGTGAGCGAGGCTGGGCAGATCGCGCTGGCGGAGAAGGCTGCGGCGCTGGGCGTAGAGCGCCTCACCATGGACGACGGCTGGTTTGGCGCGCGCAACGACGATCATGCGGGACTTGGCGACTGGACGGTCAATCCAAAGAAATTTCCCAACGGCTTGAAGCCGCTGATCGACAAAGTCCACTCGCTGCACATGGATTTCGGTATCTGGGTCGAGCCGGAGATGGTGAATCCGAACAGCGACCTGTATCGCGCTCATCCCGACTGGGTGCTGAATTTCACCGGGCGGCCACGCAGCGAAGGCCGCAATCAGCTTGTGCTCAATCTTGCGCGGCAGGACGTTCGCGACTATGTTTTCAATTTCCTCGACAAGCTGTTGAGCGAGAACGACATCGCCTTCTTCAAGTGGGACTACAACCGCGTCTGGTCGGAGCCGGGATGGCCGGCGGTCTCTCCCGACGAGCAAAAGCAAGTCTATGTGAAGTACATCCAGAATCTCTATTCGATCCTGGCCGAGCTGCGTGCCAAGCATCCCAAGCTCGAGATCGAAGACTGCTCGAGCGGTGGCGCTCGCGTCGATCTCGGCATTCTCCGTTACACCGACCAGGTGTGGACCTCGGACAACAGCGATCCGTTCGACCGGCTGACGATCCAGGATGGATTTACTTATGGGTACACTCCCGGCGTGATGATGCAGCGGGTGCCGGACAGCCCGGGCTCGATGAATCATCGGACGACTTCGATGCAGTACCGGATGCTTTCTGGGATGCAGGGTTCGCTTGGCCTGGGCGGGGACCTGAACAAGTGGACGCCGGAGGAACTGGATACCGTCAAGACGCTGATCGCGCAGTACAAGCTGGTGCGGGAGACGATCCAGCACGGGTCTTTGTACCGCCTGGTCTCGCCGCGCAATGGGAGTGAGCAATCTGTAACTGAGTCAGTTGCAATTGATGGACACGAGGCGGTTGTCTTCACTTTTCTGCATTCGAGCAGCTTTGGATATCCGTATCCGAGGGTCTTCCTTCGTGGTCTGGATGCGAGCGCGCAATACACGATGTCTCCGATCGCGGGGAAGGCGGCGAAGGACACTCCGCAGACGGCGAGCGGTGCGTACTGGATGTCGCATGGCTTCGATCCGGAGTTAGTGGGAGATTTCCAGGCAGCGGCGTTTAAGTTCGAGAGGGCGAAGTAGGAGCAGGCTCAGGGCTCGCTTCATAAGGGGACTCGCATTGCACTGGAGATCGAGGCTTCTTCATTCCCAAGCGAAGGCACCAGAGGGCTTTCGTTCGCTGGTGACGCCGACCTATCGTGGATCGACGGTGCTTTTCGAACGTCAGGCCGATGTCGCCGATGGTTGGCGTCAGACGGAGTTGGGCTACACTTACGGGCTTTACGGCACGCCGACGGTGTTGGAACTCGCTGCTCGCATTGCTGAGCTAGAGGGCGCACGGCATACGTTTGTGGTTCCTGGCGGGCAGGCGGCGATTGCGCTGATATATCTTTCGTTCTGCCGCGCAGGGAGCCATGCTCTGGTGCCGAGCAGCGCTTATGGTCCGAACCGACAGCTGGCGCAGGGATTGCTGCGCAATCTAGGGATAGAGGTCGAGCCTTACGATCCTCTGCTGGGAAGCGGAATTGCGTCGTTGATCCGCGCGAATACGGCTCTCATTTGGTGCGAGAGCCCCGGCTCCGTCACCATGGAGATCCAGGATCTGCCCGCCATCGTTGCGGTTGCGCACGAGCGGAATATTCCGGTTGCACTCGACAACACCTATGCGGCGGGCGTGTTGCTGGATGCGTTTGCGCTTGGCGTGGACGTGAGTATGCAGGCACTGACGAAATACGTCGGCGGGCATAGCGATTTGCTTTTGGGAACGGTCTCAGTCAGCGACGAAGCTGGTTACGACGCAGTCGGGGCGACTCACAGCCAGCTCGGCATGGCTGTCTCTCCGGACGATTGCAGCCTGGCGCTGCGCGGCCTGGAGACGCTGGGGGTGCGGCTCGAGCGGCTGGAGAGTTCGACGCTCACGATCGCACGGTGGCTGCAGAGTCAGCCGCGGATCGAGACGGTCCTGCATCCGGCACTTCCGTCGTGCCCTGGTCATGAACTCTGGAAGCGGGACTTCTCCGGCTCGGCGAGCGTCTTTTCGATTGTTTTTGAACCACGCTTTTCTCCAGAGCAAGTCAATTCCTTCGTCGATGCGTTGAAGCTCTTCGGTATCGGCTTCAGTTGGGGTGGCACGCATAGTCTTGCGGTCGCCTTCCCGGGGCTTGATCGGCCGAGTGGAGACTATGCGGGCAGAATTGTGCGTTTCAATATTGGGCTCGAAGAACCTTCGGACCTGATCGAGGATTTGGCCGCCGCTCTACAAAGTTTTGCGCGAGGCTAGCTCTTGCTCGCCGTCGAGGCGGACGCGAGTATGCCTTTGGCGTCTGAGGCGAATTGGCCGTTGGGATCGAGTTCCAGGTATTTGCGATATGCCTCGACGCAGCCGGGCGGCAAAACGAGCTTCTGCGTTTGAGGGTCTACGGTCGCCTTCGAAGTCAGCGCCTGCGCCTTAAAGTAATAGAGCATGGCGCGCTTGGGGTCGACGGCGATCGCCTTCTCTGCGGCCGCCAATTGCGCGTCGGCGTTTCCGGCTTGAAAGAAGAAGATCGTTTCGTTGCCTAAGTAGAGCGCCGCCTGGGCCGGATTGGACCGAACCGCAGTGTCAAAGGCCGTCTGCGCGTCGGAGACCTTTCCGTCGTGGATATAAATCTCCCCAAGGCCGGCGTAAGCCGCGCCCAGAACTTCCGGAGGCCGCGCTTGACCGGTGGTGACGGTACCTCCCATGGTGTTGCGCGACTGGCGCGTTGCGTTGGGGGCGACGTCTCCGGGGTCATTCGACTGCTGGTAAAAGTCGTCGGAATGGGAGGCCTTCACAGCATGAGCATCGATTCCGAGAGCGATCTTGAAACTATTTTCCGCTTCAGGATATTTCTTGAGACCGAGTTGCGCGAGGCCGAGCTCCATCCATGGAATGACAAGATCGGGTTTGGAGGAGGTCACCTTAAGCATCAGCGCCTCGGCATCAGCGTATCGCTTCTCTTTGGTCGCGGCGCGGGCTGCGACGACCGCTGCATTGACGTTATCGAGTTTCTCGGGCTGCGAGGCGGAAGCGCTGGACTGCGCATTCGCCTGGCTTGCAGCGGCAGCCGCTATTGCGAATGCCTGCGAGCTGGATGGTAGGACTCCTGCCAGAGAGGCGAGGACAAGACGGTTCATAGATTCGATTCCAAGCCGGGACTGATGGATTAGATGGCAGGAGAACTATATCTGAGGAGAGCAGCCTCGGACTAGAGCAGAAGTTGTCCCAAGCGTCACCGCGGCGTACATTTTCTTGATCCTTGCGACCAACTCCCCGAAGACAACTTAAGCGGCCTTGACGGCAATTCTTGCGGCGCGTGAGCGCGGTCTGTTTTTGACGACGATCTCCACATCGTGTCCGAGGCGCACGAGGAAGTTCATCAGCCTCTCAACCGAGAAGCCTTCGAGCTTATAGTTCAACAGCGCGGAGACCTTTCGGTTGGTTGACTCCGAGTTTGTTGGCGACCTCAAGCTGGGTGAACTTACGGCGGTCGACGATGTGGCAAATCGCGGCTCCCAATCGGGCTTTTGTGTCCAGCTCCGCGGCGTCTGGCAAGCCCAGATCGGCGAAACATTGCCGCTGCTGGCCACGATCTCTTCCTTGCTCTTTCCTGTCATGCCTTCCGACCTCCCTAACTTAACCTTGAACATCCGCTGGAAATTTGCTCAAGTCTTTCAACGACGATCCTACCCAGTACAGCGGCTTCTCGTTAGGCAACAGTTTGCGGGTCATCGTTCATCCCAATTCTAGGATACACGCATTGCGGCTTTGCGACTGAGATATCGCCCAGAGACTGTCCTCAAACGGCCGTATCTTTCAGCACTGCCATCGCGGCGTTGCGGCCGTTGATGCCGATGACGGAGCCGCCGGGGTGGGTGCAGGCTCCGCAGAGATAGACGCCGGGCATGGGCGTGCGCGGCGAGAGACGATTCGACCACATGTATTGCGGCAGGCATTCGCCCTGGAAGATGTGGCCGCCGGTGAGGCCGACTTTCTTCTCGATGTCGGGCGGGCCGAGCACCTGGGCATCGATGACCGCGTCGGGGATATTGCTTGCGAAGCGGCCTAAGGAAGCGAAGACGCGCTGCTTGCACCTTTTCGCGGTGGTCGTCCCATGTGCCCCTGGTTGAATTCGTAGGGGACATACTGCGCGAAGACGCTCATGGTGTGCTGCCCGGGCGGAACGACCGTGGGGTCGTGGGCGCTCTGGAAATAGAGCTCGCACCAGAGGTGGTCGGCGACCTCGCCCTGGCGCGCGGCGGCGAAGCCGGCTTTCCACTCCGCCTTGGTGAGCGGCGCGTTGATCTGGCCGTAGTGATGGGGCTGATCGGTGCCGGGGCGGGCGGTGAAGTTGGGCAGCTCACTGAGCAGTACGTTGAGCTTCACGGTGCAGCCTCGGATCGGCACGGACTTCACCTGGGCTTGCCAGGACGGGTCGGCGGCTGTCGCCAAGCAGGCAGCGCGGTCACATGGGGATCGGCGTTGGAGATCACGACCGGCGCGGCGATGCGTTCGCCGCCTTCGAGCTCGACACCCTCGCCGGGGAGGATGCTGGGCGACGGGAACGCCGGCGGCGACGGTGGCTCCGGCTTCGCGGGCGGCGTCGCAGAGATAGAACGAGACCATGCCCATGCCGCCTTTCACGTAGCCCCACATGCCGGGCATGCCGCCGAGGCGGCCCGAGGCGTGGTGAAAGCGGATCGACGCGGTGCCGGATCGAAGGGGCTGGCGTTGGTGCCAATGACGCCTTGGCCGAGATAGGCGGTCTGCAGACGCTCGTCGTTGAGGTAGCGCTCGACGAACTCAGCCATCGACCAGTCGAAGAGCAGCGCGCGGGCCTCGTCGTCGTTGCCGAGGCGGTCGTCGATTTGTTCGCGGGTGGGCGCTTCGCCGATCCACATATCGCGATCGCCTGCGGGGCGCAGCTTGTCGCGAAGGCGGCCGAGCACGGCGTTCATCGCCTTCCAGCCTTCGACATCGCCGGGGGAGAAGCTGCGGACCTCGGCTTCGCATTGCGCATCGTCATCCCAGAGCTGAATGCTGCTGCCGTCGAGGAATGGGACGAAGAGGCCATTGACGGCGGGGGTCCAGGTGAAGCCGCGCTGGATGAGGCCGAGCTCCTCGATGATGAGCGGATGCAGCAGCCCGGCGAGGTAGGCGCAGGGCGACATGCGGACTCCGGGAAAGGGCTCTTCAATGGTGCATGCGCCGCCGATGCGCTCGCGGCTCTCGAGAACCAGCACGCGCTTGCCGGCGCGGGCCAGATAGGTGGCGCAGGCGAGGCCATTGTGGCCGGCGCCGACGATGATGGCGTCCCAGGTGCGGCGAAGCGAGCTCCGCGATGGGAGCGGGAAGGCCGATCTTGCCGAGCGAGTCGGCTGCAGGTGCGTGTTGAGGGGTAAGGAGTCATGGCTTATCGACTCCTACAGTTATAACCAAATATCAATCGTCCTGCGAGACGGTCAGAAGCCTGCCCGCGGAACATGCGGCTAGGGGATCGTCCGCGTTTGAAACATGCGATACCAGAAGAGGACGATCGTGGCCGCTATCACTCCTAAAGAAACAGGAGCGAAAGCGGCCCCGAGACCCTTGCTATGGCCCTCGGCAGTCGAAATGGCCGCGAACGTAAGCCACGCAAAAGTGCACATCACTTCCGCTTTAAGCCACCCAATCATCTCGATGGCCAGATCGCGCAGAGCCTGCCGGTTGTGGTCTGTAACGGGAACCGGAAAATTGAAATACGCGGGGAACCGCACCACGACGCTGAGCACAAGATAAAGAAAGATGGCCGTCGCCGGCAAAATTAGGAGAGTACTCTTCGGGCCAAATCCATCGGGGTGGCCGGCCAGTCCAAAATGAACCGGCACTCGCGACGGCAGATGCGTTCCAATGCGCGGGCGGAGTAAGTGCACACGCAAAGAAGCCCCAGTCCAGCGAGTGCCTCTCTTACGGTTCGCATCGGTAGCATCGTCTGCGAATGCTACCAGAATCCATCGGCCCCTTAGAACTTAGGCAGCTGCGAGGTGTCCCAGCCTCCGCCCAGTGCGCGGACGAGCAGGACGCTGGAGGCGAACTGCTTGGTGGTCAGATCGGCCTGGGCCCTTTCGTTGGCCAACTGCGCCGCCTGCGCGGTCAGGACTTCAAGATAAGTCGTTACGCCGCCTTTGTAGCGATTGGTGGAGATCTCGGTCGAGCGGCGGGCCGAGAAGCACGGCGGCATTCTGACTCGCCGCTTCCTGCTGGTAGATTCGCAGGGCCGCGAGGTTGTCTTCTACTTCCTGAAAGGCGTTGAGCACGCTCTCGCGATAGTTGTCGGCCGACTGCTCGTAGTTGTGCCGCGCCTGATCGGTGAGCGCGTGGCGGCGGCCGCCGTCGAAGATGAGTTCGGCAGCGGAGCCGCCGATCGCCCACAGGCCGCTCGGGCCCTGGAACCAGGTGGTGATGCTCTGGCTCTCAAAGCCTCCGCCACCGGTGAGGGTGACGTTCGGATAGTAGGCGGCGATGGCGATGCCGATCTGCGCATTGGCGGCCTGGGCCTGGCGTTCGGCGATGGAGATGTCGGGGCGGCGCTCGAGCAGCGCGGAAGGAACTCCGGTAGGCAGCTGCGGAAGCGCGAGATTCAGCGGCTGCGCGCGGCAGGCTGAAGCTCGATGCCGGAACGCCGATCAGCGTTGCGATCGCGTGTTCATACTGGGCGCGGGCCACGCCGACGTCGATGCTTTGCGAGATGGTCGACTGCAATTGGGTCTCGGCGAGCGAGACGTCGGACTCGGTGGCGACTCCGCCCTTCTTGCGGTTCACGGTCAGGTCGTAGCTTTTGCGGTAGCTTACGACGGTGTCGTCGAGCAGCTTCTGGTCGGTGTCGAGTCCGCGCATTTCGAAGTAGTCGGTGGCCAGCTCGGCGCGGATGCTGAGTTCGACATTGGCGAGGTCGGCGGCGCTGGCCTGCGCGTTGGAGCGCGCGGCTTCGACGCTGCGCCGGACGCTTCCCCAGAGATCGGGCTCCCAGGACGCCTGTCCCTGCAGCGACGAAATCGCCGTAGGTGACTGGCGAGCCGGGGACATAGGTGGGGCGGTTTTGCGATTGGCTGTTGCCGGCGTCGCGGTGGGGCCGACGGAGAGAGTTGGATAGTAAGCGGCGCGGCTGACCTTGACCTGTTCGCGCGCGGCCGAAGTATTGTTCGGTCGCCGCTTTGAGGGTCTGGTTGGAGACGGCGACCTTGTCTTCGAGGGCATTCAGTTGCGGGTCGCCGTAGAGCTCCCACCATTTGCCGCGCAGCACGTCGTCGGCGGGCTGGGCCTGCCTTCCAGGTTCCGCCGGGAGGGTTGGGTGGCGGAACCGTCGCTTCGGTTCCGTTGTTCTCTTTATAGGCGGGCGGACGGGGGCAGCGGGACGCTTGTAGTTGGGCCCGACGGTGCAGCCGGCGACCAGCAGGCACAGCGACGCAGCCAATGCAGCCCGAGCTCGTGCGTCCTGCGCGGCGAAGCATTCCTTCGTTGAAGCGGCGGTCATTTCTGTGCCGGCTCCCGGCTGGGGCCGTCGGCTTCACGATCTGCACGGTCTCGCCATCGATCAGCGAATCGGGAGGATTCTGAATCACGCGATCATTTGCATCGAGTCCGCTGACGACCTGCACCGTGGCGCCGTCGTCATGCCCGAGAACCACCGGCACGAGCTTTGCCTTGTTTTCTCGTCGACCATCGCGATGCGCAGCCCTTCGGAGCGAAACATCAGCGCAGAGACAGGGACGATGAACGACGGCGCGGTTATGCCGCTCTTGAAGTGGACCTCGGTGTAGGCGCCGGGAAAGAGCTCGCCCTTCCGGTTGTCGACGTCGAACTCAACCAGCAGGGTCCGCGACGTGGGATCGATCTGGCGCGAGGTGCGCACGAGGTGGCCGGTGAACTTCTTGCCGGGAAGCTCGTTGAAGGTCAGGTCGGCGGTCATTCCCGGTTTCAGGCCCTGCGAATAGACCTGCGGCACGTTGACATAGACGCGCAGCGTCTGGACGGCGGCGAGATGGAAGAGCTCCGTAGCCCCGGTGCCACTGCCGGATCCAGCGGTGATCAGCGCACCGATATCGGTGTTTCTGGCGGTGATGACGCCATCAAAGGGCGCATAGATTTTCTCGAAGCCGACCAGCTCTGACAGGCGCTGGACGTTGGCCGGGCCGACTTGACCGCGGTGTCTCCGGCGGCGGCCTGGGTGTTGAAGTTATCCGTATCCAGCTTGAGAAACGGAGTCGGTCTTCACCAGCTCCTGATAGCGGTTGGATTGCGTGTGGGCATTGCCGGCGTTGGTCTCGGCGGTGGCGAGGTCGGCCTGGGCCTGGGCGAGCTGCTGATCGACTTCGGGGGACTCGATCTCCGCCAGCAGCTGGCCCTTGCGAACATGCGCGCCGATATCGAAATACCACTTCTTGAGATAGCCGTCGGTGCGGGCGTAGATGGGCGAGTCGGTGAAGGCCTGAAGGTTGCCGGGCAGGATGATCTCCTGCTGCGGCTGGCCCTGGCGTGGGCGGATTCACGATGACCGTCGGGGCGGCGAGGGCGTTGGTGTTGTCTTCAACCGCGGTCCGCGCATGGATGCGCCCGATGATGCCGGTAGCCGCGAGCACGGCTCCGACGACGACAACCACCAGCAGCAGCACGATGGCCCGGCCCGCGGAGAGCGCCTTGGCGCCCTGCGCCTTGCCCATGGTGTCTTCCGATTTGTAATGCGGCTGTTCGCTCATCGTTGCTCCTTCGTTCGGGCTGCAGAATGGCGGGACGTGAGAGCCATTCTGCATAGCTCGTCTCAGGCTGACTTGCAGGCTGACCGTAAGCTCCGGTCGATCGGCGATGAATCGCGTTTATGCGTTCGTTTACTCTCGTCCTCCGCATGCGTGCGACCACGGTCTGGAGCGTTTTCTTTCCAGGCGGCCATGCAGGACGCTGAAGAAGGTCGGGACGAAGAACAGAGTGGAGACGGTGGCGAAGAGCAGGCCGCCGATGACGGCGCGGCCCAGCGGCGCATTCTGTTCGCCGCCATCGCCCAGGCCGAGCGCCATCGGCACCATGCCGATGATCATGGCCAGCGCGGTCATCATCACCGGGCGGAAGCGGGTGAAGCCGGCATCGAGCGCGGACTGCCAGGCGTCGCCGACATTCACTTCGAGCTGCTCGCGGGCAAAGCTGACCACCAGGATGGAGTTCGCGGTCGCCACGCCCATGCACATGATCGAGCCGGTCAGCGCGGGCACGCTGATGTGGGTGTGGGTGAGGAAGAGCATCCAGACGATGCCGGCCAGCGCCGAGGGCAGCGCCGAGATGATGATGAACGGATCGAGCCACGACTGGAAGTTGACCACGATCAGCAGGTAGACCAGCAGGATCGAGAATGCCAGGCCGCCGAGCAGGCCGATGAACGAGGACTTCATGGTCAGCACCTGTCCGCGCACGACGAGCTGCGAGCCGCGCGGCAACTGCTTGCGGTACTGGTCGACGATCACTTCGAGTCTTCTTGTCGACGCTGGCCAGATCGGTGTTGACGACGTTGCCGTAGATGTCGATGACCGGAGCGATGTTGTAGTGGCTGACGGTGCCGAGATCCTGCGCCGCGCTTGAATGGACGAGACGTTGCCGAGAATCTGCACCGGCGTGCCGCCGCGCTGATAGGGCGGACGGGATGCTCGGAGCCGCCGCCGATCGCGCCCGCTCCGTGCTGCCGGGCGGTGAGCGGGAATGTTGTTCAGGTCCTGCAGCGAGTCGAGGTTGTACTGCGGCGACTGGACCGCGATGTTGTAGCTGACGCCGTTGGCGGGGTTGAGCCAATAGGTCGGCGAGGTCTGGAAGCTGCCGCTGGTCGCAACCAGCAGGCTCTGGGCGACGTCGCGCTGCTGCAGGCCGATCTGCTGCGCCTTGGTGCGGTCGACGTCGACGTCGAGCCTTGGGTTGTCGAAGGGCTGTTGAATGCGCAAGATCGGTGGCGCCGGGCACGTACTTGATCTCGTTCATCATCCGCTCGGCAAATTCGCGGTTGGCCATCATGCTGCGGGCCGACGATCTGAATGTCGAGCGGCGCGGGCAGCCCGAAGTTCAGGATCTGGGTCACGATGTCCACCGGCAGGGTGTAGAAGGTCACGCCGGGAAATTTCTTGGGCAGCCTGGCGCGCAGCGCCTGGACGTACTCGTCGGTCGGGCGGTGCTTTTCGGCGAGCGAGACCAGGATATCGGCATCGGCCGGGCCGACCGGCGCGGAGTTGCTGTAGGAGAGATTCAGGCCGCTGTAGGGCAGGCCGATGTTGTCGATGATCGTGTGCAGTTCCGTCTGCGGGATCTCCTCGCGGATCGCGCTGTCGACCTCGTCGCAAAGGCGCGCGGTCTCTTCGATGCGCGTGCCGGTGCGGGCGCGAACGTGCAGCTTGAACTGCCCGCTGTCGACGGAGGGAAAGAAGTCCTGCCCCAGCCACGGATAGAGCAGCGCGAACGAGCCGATGCAGAAGACGAAGAAGAGCACGATGAAGATGGCGGAGTGCTCGAAGGCAGAACTCGAGGACGCCCTGATAGCCGACCCGCAGCTTTTCGAAGTAGTGCTCGAAGAGCTGCTGACCGCTGACCAGAGGATTGCGGCTGTTCTTCTTGCGTTCCTCGGCATGCTTTGTCGTGCTCTTTGAGCAGGTACTTCGCCATGGTCGGCACGATCGTCCGCGAGAGCAGGTACGAGGCGAGCATGGCGAAGACGACCGCCTCGGCGAGCGGAACGAAGAGATACTTCGCCACGCCGGTGAGGAAAAACATCGGCACGAAGACGATGCAGATGGCCAGATGTCGAGACAAAGGCGGGGATGGCGATCTGCGCGGCGCCATCGAGGATGGCCTGCTCGATCTCCTTGCCCTCTTCGAGGTTGCGGTTGATGTTCTCGATCTCGACCGTGGCGTCATCGACCAGGATGCCGACCGCCAGCGCAAGGCCGCCCAGCGTCATGATGTTGATCGTCTCGCCCAGCGCGCCGAGCATGAGCAGCGAACAGAGGATCGAGAGCGGGATCGAGACGGCGATGATCAGCGTGCTGCGCCAGCTGCCCAGGAAGACCAGGATCATGATGGCCGTGAGGCAGGCGGCGATCATGGCTTCGCGAACCACGCCGCTGATCGCGCCGCGCACGAAGATCGACTGGTCGGAGAGCGGAGTGATCTTCAGCTGCGGCGGCAGCTGCGTCTTGATGACGGGCAGCTTCTCGAAGATGTTCTTGATGATGTCGAGCGTCGAGGCGCTGCCGGTCTTCTGAATGGTCATCAGCGAGGCGCGCTGGCCGTCGACGCGGACGATGTTGGTCTGCGGGGGAAAGCCGTCGCGCACATGCGCGACATCGTGGATGTAGACCATCGCTCCGTTGACCGGGCGGATGGGCAGATCGTTCAGCGCCGGCGATGGTCGTGGGCGCGCTGTTGGTCTCGAGCTCGATATTCGAAGCTGGCCGATCTTGGCCGTGCCGGACGGGCAGGATCAGGTTCTGCGCGGAGATGGCGTTGACGACGTCGGCGGGCGACAGACCCTTGGACTGCAGCGCCTGGATGTCGAGGTCGACCTGAACCTGGCGCTGCTTGCCGCCATACGGATAAGGGATTTGCGCGCCCTCCACGGTGGCGAGCTGGGTACGGATGAAGTTCAGGCCGAAGTCGTTCAGCTGCTGCTCGGAGAGTCCCTGGCCGGAGAGGCCAAGCTGCAGAATCGGGACGCTGGAGGCGTTGAACTGGATGATCAGCGGCGGCGTGGTGCCTGGAGGGAGCGTGCGCAAGGCGGTCTGCGAGACGGCGGTGACCTGGGCGACCGCGTTCGCGATCTGGACGCTCGGCTGAAAATAGATCTTGACGACCGCAACGCCGTTGAGCGACTGCGACTCGATGTGCTCGATATCGTTGACGGTCGTGGTGAGGGTGCGTTCCGTAATGGTGACGATGCGGTTCGCCATGTCCGACGGCGAGAAGCCGGTGTAGTTCCAGACGATGCTGACGACGGGGATATTGATATTGGGGAAAATGTCGGTAGGCGTATTGAGGACGGAGAGCGGCCCGAGGATCAGAAGAAGAATTGCGAAAACGACGAAGGTGTAAGGCCGTCGGAGGGCAAGGCGGACAATCCACATTTCTTAGAGTTTCTCCTGAATCCTCAAAAAGCGCAGATTCTGTATGGCCCTGCCGTTCGTGACGCCGGCGCTGCCTTGCTTTCCGATCTGTTCGCTATCCCGCCCGTAGACTCTAGTGGCGGCGCTCGTTGATCCGGCTGCTAATATCAGGAGTGCATTCGGGCAACGGGCGCTGAGATCGTCCGTTTTTCTTGCTGGGGGCGAAGCTACGTGCTACAACGAAGTACGCCCCATACCAAGAGACTGGCGATTCATGTCCTCAATACCAGTATATGAGCGGAGATCGAGATATGGCGTGGACTTCCTTAAGTCTGCATGCTTGACGAAAATTCGATCGAAAAAGACCCGAACAAGCGGCAAAGTATCATGCGTACACATTTTGATGAGGCAGATGGGTTTTCCGATGCAAGGGAAGTGCGCTGGACGGCGGTTGAGCACTGACGTTGTGAACCAAAACGGCACGCCAGATCGCCCGATGAGAGCACATAAGCGAACAGAGATGAGTGAAGCCGGATGAGTGAATTAGGGCCTTCTGGGCATCTCGAAAACCCGGCGCTGGCGGAGTATTTTCTCGATCATGCCTTTGACGAGATGTTCGCCGAGCACGGAGAGATTCGCCCCCAGTACAAGGAATTGCTCGATGCACTGACCAGCATTCCCCGGGACGAGTTGCAGCGCCGCAAGCGCTCCGCCGATGTTTCTTTTCTGACCCAGGGCATTACTTTTACCGTCTATGGCCGGGAAGAAGGCACGGAGCGCATCTTCCCCTACGATCTGCTGCCGCGCGTCGTGACCAGCCAGGAATGGGCGCATATCGAGAAGGGACTGACGCAGCGGATCACGGCGCTCAATCTCTTCCTGCACGATATCTACAACGAGGGCAAGATCCTGAACGAGGGTTTTGTGCCTCGCGAGATCGTCTACAGCTGTCAGCACTTCCGCCGCCAGATGCGCGGCCTGCAGGTGCCGCGCAATGTTTACATCGCGGTCGCCGGCACCGACCTGCTGCGCCTGCAAAGCGGCGAGTTCGTGGTGCTCGAAGACAACTTGCGCGTACCCAGCGGCGTCTCGTACATGCTCACCAACCGGCGCATCATGAAGCGGACTTTTCCGCTGCTCTTCCGCTCTTACGGGGTGCGGCCGATCGAGCATTACACCCAGGCGCTGCTGAGCACGCTCAAGTCGATCGCGCCGGACGGTCGCCCTGAGCCTCGATCGTGCTGCTTACTCCCGGCGTTTACAACTCCGCCTATTTCGAGCACACCTACCTCGCCCGGCAGATGGGCATCGAACTGGTCGAGGGCCGCGATCTCGTCATCCACGACAACATCGTCTATATGCGGACGACCGGCGGCCTACAGCGCGTCGATGTCATTTACCGTCGCGTCGACGACGACTTTATCGATCCGCTGGCCTTCCGTTCGGATTCGATCCTGGGCGTCGCCGGACTCTTCAATGCTTACCGCGCCGGCAACGTGACCCTGGCCAATGCGTTCGGCACCGGCGTCGCCGACGACAAGGCGCTCTATGCGTATGTGCCGCAGATCATCAAGTATTACCTTGGCGAAGAGCCGATTCTGAACAACGTCGAAACCTACCTGTTGACCGATCCGGTGCAGCGCAAGTACGTGATCGAGAATATCGACAAGCTGGTGGTGAAGGCGGTGGGTGAATCCGGCGGCTACGGAATGCTGATCGGGCCGCAAAGCTCCAAGGCGCAGCAGGAAGAGTTTAAGCGCCATATCGAGGCCAATCCGCGCAATTATATTGCTCAGCCGACGCTCGATTTTTCCCGTGCGCCTTGCTTGCAGGAAGACGGGAGCATCCAACCGAGACATGTGGATTTGCGGCCTTATATTCTGTTTGGCGACAAGGTGACGATTGTTCCTGGCGGTCTGACGAGGGTCGCGTTGCGCAAGGGGTCGCTGGTGGTGAACTCGTCGCAGGGCGGGGGTAGTAAAGATACCTGGGTGTTGAGCTATTGAAGAAAGTCTTCAGTACTCAGTTGTCAGTCCACAGTAAGAGCCGATTCGATCGGGGATCGAAAGCTGACAAATGAGGACTGGCGACCGATGACTGTTGCACCATCGTTGTTTACTTTAAGGAAAGAATGCTTTCACGCGTAGCTGACAGTTTGTACTGGATGAGCCGCTATCTCGAGCGGGCGGAGAATACCGTTCGTCTGCTGAACATCAATATGGACCTGATGCTGGATAAGTCCCAAACCAGCTCGGAGCGGCGTTGGCAGCGGGTGCTGGCGACGATCGGCAATCCTGAGGGCTGCGAGTGGAAGGGCGATGTCTTTGAGTTCGTCGACTCGCTCTGCTTCGACGAGGAAAAAGGCGGCGTCGGTGGTCTCGTGCATCGTGCAGGCGCGCGAAAATGCGCGGCAGGTGCGCGAGGAGATCAGCTCGGAACAATGGCAGCGGCTGAACCGGCTTTTTCACGAGGTCACGCGGCAGACCGATTCCGACCGCTCCGAGCTGCGGCTCTCGGAATTTCTACCCGCAGTGGTCGACGGCATCCACCTTTTTCAGGGCGTGACCGACACGACGCTGGGCCACGGCGAGGGCTGGCAGTTCATTCAGATAGGCCGCTACATTGAACGGGCGTCTTCGACCGCGCGGCTGCTCGAGATCTATCACCACGACAGCTCAAGTCGCCGGACGAGGCTCACGACGGCTTCGATTACCTGGAGTGGATTGGACTGTTGCGCACGTGTACGGCCTTTGAAGGGTACTGCAAGGTCTATACCGCCGATCTTACTTACGACCGCATTCTGGAATTTCTTGTTCTTGACGCCGAGTTTCCCACACTCTATTCGCTTCTGCATCGACAGCCTGGTGAACTCGTTGAAGGCAGTCCAACAGGACAGCCGGGGACACCATGCGGAGGAATTGATGCGGCTCTCGGGCCGCTTGCAGGCCTCTCTGCGGTACGGCCAGATATCAGAGATACTGGAGCGCGACGCGGGGATTTATTTGCGCACGATCCTCGATCGTTGCCTGCAGATCCATGAATTGATCTACGAGGTTTACATCCGTTACTCGGTGCAGGCCGCGTTGGCGATGTAGGAGGAGCAATGCTCTTTTATTCCATACGGCACTTGACGAAGTTCCAGTACGGCAAACCGGTCAGCGAGAGCGTGATGGAGATGCGCATGCATCCGCGCAGCGACAGCAACCAGCGCTGCCTGAGCTTTTCGCTCTCGGTCAGCCCGCGATGTCGCGTGTTTTCCTACCGCGATCACCTCGGGAATAACATCCATCACTTTGATATCCCCGGCGAGCATGAGCAGCTGGTCATCGTCGCCGAGTCGCTGGTGGAGCAGCAGCCGCTCGCCGATATTCCGACGAGCCTCGATCCGGACGCGTGGAAAGAGCTCGATACGATTGTCGCCAGCGGCGATTACTGGGAGATGCTGCTGCCGAGCGAGTTCGCGAGGCCCACGGATGCGCTGAAGAAGCTTGCCGGTGAGATTGACGTCGTGCGCCGCGATGATCCGCTGACCATGCTGCACGAGCTGAACAAGAGGCTCTACGACTATTTCGACTACGTGCCCAAGTCGACCAAAGTGGATTCGCCGATCGATGTTGCTATCGAATCGAAGAATGGCGTCTGCCAGGATTTTGCGCACATCATGATCGCGCTGGTGCGGCAGCTCGGCATTCCCTGCCGCTACGTGAGCGGCTACCTGCACCACAGCAAGGAGATGGCGGACCGCTCGACCTCGAATGCCACTCATGCCTGGGTTGAGGCGCTGCTGCCGCATCTTGGGTGGGTAGGCTTTGATCCGACCAACTGCCTGGTGGCAACCGACCGGCATATTCGCACCGCGATCGGGCGCGACTATGCGGACGTTCCTCCGACGAAGGGCACTTACCGCGGACGTACGAGCAGCGACCTCTACGTTGCGGTGCGCGTGAACGCTTCGGAAGAGCCTCCTGCGCTCGATCAGGACCTGCCAATTCCGGAAGACTGGTCGATGCTGGTGGAGAAGGCGCAAGCGCCACCTCCACCGCCGGCCGCGCCGCTGCTCCAGTTGCAGCAGGCCCAACAGCAGCAGTAGATGCCACTCGCTCTCGGCCGCCCGAAATGCTATAGATTACGATTGTTCGAGTTAAGAGTTCGGGAGCCGTCATGCCGGAATCGCTGCAGATCGCCCAGAGTGAAGAGCCGTTATACCTGCTGTCTAACATGGCCAATCGTCATGGTCTCGTTGCCGGGGCCACCGGCACGGGCAAGACGGTGACGCTGCAGGTGATGGCGGAGAGCTTCAGCCGCATCGGCGTCCCGGTCTTTGCCGCCGACATTAAAGGTGACCTCAGTGGTATCAGCGAGCCGGGTAAGGACAGTCCCAAGATCGCCGCGCGCGTGAAGGAGATGAAGCTGACGGACTTTGCGTTCGGCGGCTGCCCGGTCACCTTCTGGGATGTTTTTGGCGAAGAAGGGCATCCGATTCGCGCGACGGTTTCTGAGATGGGGCCGCTGCTCTTCAGCCGGCTGCTCGGCCTCAACGATACGCAGCAGGGCGTGCTGTCGCTGGTCTTCAAGATCGCGGACGATAACAAGCTGCTGCTGCTCGACCTGAAAGACTTGCAGGCAATGCTGCGCAACGTCGGCGACAACGCGAAGGAATTCCAGACCCAATACGGCAATATCTCGGCGGCAAGTATTGGAGCGATCCAGCGCGGGCTCGTCGCGCTTGAGCAGCAGGGCGGAGACAAATTCCTCGGCGAGCCGGCGCTCAATCTCGACGACATGATGCAGACCGACGCTAACGGCTACGGCGTAGTAAATATTCTGGCTGCAGATAAGCTGATCAACTCGCCGAAGCTCTACGCGACTTTCTTACTGTGGATGCTGACCGAGCTCTTTGAAAAGCTCCCGGAGGCGGGCGATCCCGAGAAGCCGAAGCTTGTCTTCTTCTTTGACGAAGCGCATCTGCTCTTCACCGATCTGCCCAAGGTGATTCAGGACAAGGTGCAGCAGGTGGTTCGGCTGATCCGCTCGAAGGGCGTTGGGATTTACTTCGTCACGCAGAATCCGATCGACGTGCCCGATGAGGTGCTCGGCCAGCTCGGCAATCGCGTGCAGCATGCGCTGCGCGCGTTTACGCCGCGCGACCAGAAGGCAGTTCGTGCAGCGGCGACGACCTTCCGCGCTAACCCCAAGATCAATATTGAGACGACCATTACCGAGCTTGGCGTCGGCGAGGCGCTGGTTTCGTTCCTCGATGAAAAGGGCACGCCGAATATCGTCGAGCGCGCTCTGGTTTGCCCGCCGCGCAGCCAGATCGGCGCAATTACTCCCGAACAGCGTAAGCAGATCATCGCGAGTTCGATAGTCGCGGGAGTGTATGAGCAGGTGGTCGATCGCGAATCGGCGTATGAACTACTGCAGGCTCGAGCCAGTCAGCCGCCTGCTACGCCTGCGGGAGCGCATCAAAGTCAGCCGCAAGCTGCTCCGCAATCGCAGCCCCCATCTCAACCCTGGTACAGCGTGCTCACCGAGGGAACCGGGGCAACCGGTCGCGGCGACAGCATTCTTCAGACGGCAACTAAGTCCGTGGTTCGGACGATGGGCACGACCGTTGGCCGCGAGCTTGTGCGCGGTCTGATGGGTTCGCTGCTGGGCGGGACGACCACGAGACGCCGCTAAGCGTTCTTGCAGGAAGTCTTGAGCGCCGGCCTTTACTGCTAAGGCTTTTCAAGCTGGGCGATCTTTTGGCGCTCAGCCTCGGCTTCGGCGGTGCGGCCGGCTCGCGCCAGTGCGTCGGCGAGGCCGCGGTGTCCGTCGATGTAAGTTGGATCGCTCGTCACCGCATCCTGATAGCGCTCGATCGCGTCGGAGATCTTTCCCTGTTGCATCAGCAGATTGCCGGAGTTGACGGCGAAGGTGGCACGCTGGCGATTGGTGGCGGCCCGAGTAAGGTCGGCGGCGATCTTGCGTTCGGCGGTGGCTTCGTCTTTTTGACCCTGCTCGGCGAGGACCCCGGCGAGCGTGATGTGCGTTCCAGGCTGATTGGGCATCAGCTTGATCGCCTCGCGCAAGGCGTTGGTTGCGTCAGGGAGATCGTTCTGCTGCTTGTAGACGCTGCCCAGGATTGCCCATGCATCGGCATTGCCGGGACGGAGTTTGAGTGTGAGTTTGAGCTGTTCAGCAGCCTCGTCGAAGTGGCCGGTCTGCATCTTCAAGATGCCGAGCGTAAAAGGCGGGTCGGGTGATTCCGGATTGAGCTTTGCCGCCTGCTTCAGCTCGATCTCCGAGTCGACGACGTTGTCTTTCAGCTTGAGAGCGAGGCCGAGGTTGTAGTGGAGTTCATAGGCGTCGGGACTGATCGCGAGCCCAGCACGGAACTCGCGGATCGCGTCGTCGAGATCGCTTTGCTGCAGGTAGGCGACACCGAGGTCCTGATGGATGGTTGCGTCCTTTGACGATTCCGCAAGGGCGCGTTGATATAGGGGAATCGCATCTTTCGATTTGCCGGTCTGCACCAAAGCCAGCGCGAGATTTGTTAACGCATTGGCGTTGTGCGGCTGGGCTGCGACAACCTCCTGAAAAAGCGGAATAGATTGCGCCTCTTGTCCTGTGCCTTGCAACGCAAGAGCGAGCTGGTATTTCGCATCGAGGAAGGCGGGCGCGAGCTTGACGGCTTGTTGCAGGATCGGAATCGCCTGATCATCCTGCCCGGCAGTGATCAACGCGCGGCCCAGCTCTACCTGCACCGCCGCATTGTTCGGAGCGAGTTGGCTGGCGGTGGTCAGCTCGCGGATGGCGTCAGGAGCGCGGCCCTCGGCCGCCAGCGTGATGCCGAGATGCAGGTGAGCGGCTGCGGAGTTGGGATCGATCGCGAGCGCCTGTTGGAACTGGACCTCAGCCGAGGGCCAGTCCTGTCTCTGCGCTTCAAGTGAGCCGAGTGCGTCGTGCAGTGTTGCGGCGTCGGCCGATCCTGCCACAGCTTCGCTGACTGCCTTCTGCATTCGCGCCATGGCGAGATCGGCGCTTCCCGTCGCAGCAAGCGCCCGCACATAGCTGATCACCGCGGTCGCCGGTAGCGGGTCCGACGCGTCCTGATCGAGCGTGCGGAAGAGCGCTAACGCTTTGTCGTAGGCCTGGGTCTCTTCGTAGGCGACGGCGAGATTTGTCTGGGTGATGCGATCGTCTGCCTTCATTGCGAGCGCGCGTTCGAGCTCCGGAATCGCGAGGGCGGGCTGGCCGAGTTGCACCAGGACGGAGCCGAGTGCGCTGTGCCCTTCGGGGATCTCGGGTGCGAGCTGGACTACTTTCTGGAAGTCTTCGCGGGCAGCGGGGAGGTCGCCGCTCTCGACCGCTGCGTAGCCGGCGTGAAATGCCTCGTCGGCCTGATGAAGCTGTTGCTGCGGGTCTGGTTGCTGGGCGGACGAAGCCTGGGTCCAGGCTTGCTGAGATGACACGAGCAGCAGCAGGACGAAACTGCATCTCCAGTGCTGGCGGTGTATTTGCATGCGAATCGTGGGCTGGAAGCCAGCAATCCGTATCTTATCGCGCTGTGTCTTATCGTGCCCTGTTTATCGTGAGGGGGAAGCGGCGGTGCGGCCCGACTCGAGGTTCGTCGCGCAGTGCGTCAGCAGGGACTCCAAAGCGCGCACGTCTTTTGCCCCCAGACCGTCGAGCATCTGTTCGTAGACCTGCCCGACTGCCGTACGGGACTTGGCAAGGATGCGCTTGCCCGATGTGGTCAACGTCGCCAGCAGGATGCGTTCATTTTCTGGATGTTTCGTGCGGCGGATCCATCCGTTCTCCTCAATGCCGCGGAGCAAGACCTGTGTGGTTTGCGGAGTGACCATGCACGACCGGGCGAGCCTTGCGCCGGAGATCCCGGGCTCGTGTTCCAGTTTGGCCAGCACGTGCAGTTGTGCCGCAGTTACTCCCCAGGGACGCAGCTTCTCATCCAGTCCGTCGCGAAAGAGCTGGAGTAGTCTCTTAACCAGCGAGGCGATCGGATAGCTGCTTGAATGTTCGGCTGTGTGGCTTACGGACATATCAGTCTGCTGATATAGTATCAGCAGACTGATACCTCTAAGATTGGAACTGCGCCTCATCGGCATTCTTAGCCGCTGAGGCCGGGTGAAGCTCGAGTGCCGGACATTCACGACTGGAAGCCGAGCCATAATCCCTGGGCCGTCGCGCTGACGGTAACCTTGGCGACGTTTATGGAGGTGCTCGACACCTCGATCGCCAACGTTGCGCTGCCGCATATGGCGGGTTCGCTGGGCGCGAGTTCAGAAGAGGCCACCTGGGTGCTGACCAGCTACCTCGTCGCCAGCGCCGTGATTTTGCCGATCTCCGGCTGGCTGGCCACGCGCTTCGGCCGCAAGCGCTTCTACATGACCTGCGTGGTGATCTTCACCGTCTGCTCTTTTCTTTGCGGCATCGCGCAAACCTTGCCTATCCTCATTCTGGCGCGCGTCTTGCAGGGCCTCGGCGGCGGCGGCCTAGCTCCGAGCGAGCAGGCGATCCTCGCCGACACTTTCCCGGTGGCTAAACGCGGACAGGCTTTCGCTGTTTATGGGATGGCGGTAGTCGTTGCGCCTGCAATCGGGCCGACGCTCGGCGGATGGATCACCGACAACTTCAGCTGGCACTGGATCTTTTTCATCAACATCCCGATCGGCCTGCTCTCGCTGTACCTGAGCAACCGCATGGTCGAAGACCCGCCGTTCCTTAAACAGCAGCGGGCAATGATCATGCGCGACAAGCCCAAGGTGGACTTCGCCGGTCTCGGGCTGGTCGCGCTCGGCGTCGGCTGCCTGGAAGTTGTTCTCGATAAAGGTCAGGAGAAGGACTGGTTTGGCAGTTCGATGATCACGACCTTCTTTGCAATCGCTATATGCCTGCTCGTCGTCTTTGTTTTCTGGGAGTGGAACCACCCCGACCCGATCGTCGATCTCAAGCTGCTCAAGAACCGCAATTTTGGAACGGCGGTCTTCCTGCAATTCGTTCTTGGCATCGTGCTGTTCAGCACCACCGTGCTCATCCCCCAGTTTCTACAGGTCCTGCTCGGCTATACGGCGGAGCGGTCGGGCATGGTGCTGTCACCGGCCGGATTCCTGATGATGGTGCTGATGCCGATCGCGGGTATCCTCGTCTCCAGAATGGATGGGCGGCTGCTCGTCTCGATCGGCTACGCGCTGACGGCGGTCGCGCTCTACAACCTCACCCGTATCAGCCTCGACGTCAGCTTCGCCCAGATCACGTTGTGGCGTGCGCTGCAGGTGATCGGGCTGCCGTTCATCTTCATCCCGATCAGCACGCTCAACTACGTTGGGGTTCCGCGCGACAAGAGCAACCAGATTTCGAGCTTCTCCAACTTTGCCCGCAATCTCGGCGGCAGCATGGGTACGGCGCTGCTGACCACGTTCCTGATCCGCACCGCCCAGACCCATCAGAACACCCTTGCCCAGAACACCGGCGACACCATGGCCTATCGCGCACTACATCGACCAGACCACGGCCGCGCTGATGTCTCTCGGCCAGGGTTCTGCCCAGGCCGGACAACTCGCCATCGGCCACGCTTATCAGGAGATGCTGCGCGAGTCGTCGATGCTGAGCTACATGAACGCTTTCTGGATACTCAGCGTGGTCATTGCGTGCCTGATTCCGCTGCCGTTCATTATGAGAAAGCCGCCGCCGCGGGTGAAGGCTCCGGTGGAGGCCGGGGCGCACTGAGGTAGAGATAGCGGAGAGCATAAAACTCTGCGGTTGTTCAGACTGCCACAGTCTGAAGTCCAGCCTGCCGTGCCGCCTCTAGGAGCAGAGCGTCTCCGGAGATGAAGACACTGTTCTGGGGATTACCGGAACACCACGTCCACGCAGCAGCGAGTTGCAGCGCATCAGCGGCCTTCAGGGGATAGCTCGTGAGAAAAGCCTCTGCCTGCGCTCTAAGCGCTTCGGTAGGTTGTAGCTCCCGCCAGCTGCGTCGAAGCTTCTCTAGCCGTACTACAGCCACCGCATTTTCCGCGACCGTTAGCTGGCCCATCCTCAAGAGTCTTTCGAAGGCGCTGCGCATCTCGACCGGAGTAGCCCACCATACCGCAATCTCATGTTGTTTAAGAAGTTCCCGGACGGCAAGGCTGGGCTGTTGCTGGACACACAAAGGTACAAGGGCGCTTGTGTCCCAGAAGGCAACGGTCACCAGTCTCCACGGCTATCAACCGCGGCTCTTACTACGATCTCTGGCGAGACATTGCCGGCGGGAGCAAGGAAGAACTGGTTCCAGTCCATTTCCTCTTCCGGCATTTTCAGTGCTCCGGAAGCGACTAACTGCGCTTCCTGGTCCCATCCTGAGCCATGCCGGAAGGGCAAAATGCGAGCCACGGGAACGCTCCGATCACGGATTACGATTTCCTCTCCATTCTTGACAGATTGGAGATACGCGCTCAGCTGGTTCTTCAGTTCGCCAATGTTCACCGTTTTCATAGGTCGAGAATACTCCTACTTGGCTAACTTAGCCACGAGCGTGCCGCGGAACCGCGTACTTGGGTTTTCCGCTAGACAACAACCGTCTCCTGATACTCCCCAAACACCTTCCGCATAGCCCCAGCGATTTCGCCCACAGTGCAACTACTCTCTACCGCTTCCAGAATCGCCGGCATCAGATTTCCGTCATTGCGGGCACGATCGTTGATCCCCTCAATCGCAGCTTGCCAACGCTGCTGATCGCGGCGAAGACGCAGCGCCCTGACTCGCTCCACCTGCTTGCGCTCCAACGATTCGTCAATTCTTTGGGTGGGAATTTCGAGTTCAGTCTCCTGAGCGAAGCGGTTGACTCCGACAACCACGGCCTCGCCGGAATCGACCTCTTGCTGCGCTTTATAGGCGGCGTTTTGGATCTCTTGCTGGACCCATCCGCGTTCGATGGCGCGGAGCATTCCTCCCATGGCTTCGATTCGGGCGAAGTAGTCCTTCGCCAGTTGCTCGATCGCGTTTGTTTGCATCTCAATTAAGTAGGAGCCTGCTAAAGGGTCGATCGATTGCGCGACGCCGGATTCGTGGGCGAGGATTTGCTGCGTTCGAAGAGCGATGCGGGCGGCTTGCTCGGTTGGGAGCGCGAGGGCTTCGTCGTATCCGTTGGTATGAAGGGATTGTGTGCCCCCGAGGATTGCGGCGAGCGCCTGCAAGGTGGTGCGAACGATGTTGTTTTCGGGTTGTTGGGCGGTGAGCGTTGAACCGGCGGTTTGGGTGTGAAAGCGGAGCATCCAGGAACGTGGGTTTTTTGCTCCGAATCTGTCGCGTACGATGTGGGCCCAGAGGCGGCGGGCGGCGCGGAATTTCGCGACTTCCTCAAGGAAATTGTTATGAGCGTTAAAAAAGAAGGAAAGCCGTGGAGCGAGGTTGTCGATTTCGAGACCGGCGTCCAACGCTGCCTGTACATACGCGATCCCATTTGCGAGCGTGAAGGCGACCTCTTGCACGGCGGTCGAGCCAGCTTCGCGCATGTGGTAGCCGGAGATGGAGATCGGGTTCCATTCGGGAACGTGTTCCGCAGCCCAGGCGAACATGTCAGTCACGATGCGCAGCGCATGGTTGACGGGGTAGATGTAGGTGCCGCGAGCGATGTACTCCTTGAGAACGTCGTTTTGTACAGTGCCGGAAAGTTTGTCGAGGGGGATGTTTTGGCGTTTCGCAACTGCAACATAGAGAGCAAGCAGGATACTGGCCGTCGAATTGATGGTCATCGAGGTGGAGATTTTGTCGAGAGGAATGCCGCTGAAGAGACGCTCCATATCCTCAATGGAATCTATGGCGACCCCGACTTTGCCGACTTCGCCAAGCGACATTGGATCGTCGGAGTCGTACCCGATCTGGGTGGGGAGATCGAATGCCACGGAGAGCCCAGCAGTCCCATTCGCCAGCAGAAACTTGTAGCGTAGATTCGACGCCTCGGCGTCGCCCATGCCGGCGTACTGGCGCATCGTCCACAGGCGGCCGCGATACATGGTGGGTTGAATTCCCCTGGTGAAGGGGAATTTGCCGGGTTCGCCTAAAGCCTCTTCGGGATCGAAGCCTGCGTCGTCGAGGTCGTGCTGGGTGAAGAAGGGTTTGTCATTCATAGGGCAGGGACCAGGGCTTAGGGCACAGGGCACAAAATGCCTGGATGCCTCGCTTGGATTCTTGGCGAACGATAGCAGATTTGCTCAAGGGCAGGAACGAAAAGAGGCTTGGCGACATTGCCAAGCGAAATGCTCGGATCAGCGGGCAGCCCGGCGAGCGCGGTTTTTCTTCTCTTTTTGTCTGGCTTTGTAGAAGTTGAAGAACGTAAACCAGGCGAAGATCAAAGTGAACGTGGAGTAGACGAGCAAATGACGTTGGTCTGGGCCGCCCCTCCAAGCTCCCCGGAACTTGTAGGCACTCTGGCCGAAGAATGCGGCGAAGAGAGCGAAGAAAAGCCCTGTGATCTCTAGCCAGAGAACTGAACCGGAGTGGGCCATCGGTCCCCAGACGGCTTCACCAAATCGTTTTGTTCCTTCGGCGATGGCTTTGGCCTTGGAGCTTGCCCGCGCTGCAACTGGCGCGACTCTGGCGTTGGGCGAGACCGGTGATGAGGCGGTGGAGGCACCAGCGTGCGTGGCGCGCTCCCGGGCCAGTCGTGCGGCCAGGCGAAGTCCGATACCCAGTTTTCTCCCCGCAGTTTCCGCTCCCATACAAAAATCTTAGCAGTGGCATGGAAAAGTATCGTTTCCGGACTGATTCGAATTGCGGTGCCGTGACATCATAAGTAAGGTATTGGAAACAAGTGCTTGCCGGGCTGCGGAGCCCGGCTTGCGGAAACGGGGCTAGCCATTGAATAAAAGGCTGCGGAGCTTGATCCAGAAACTGGGGGAGGCGATTCACGAAACCGTCTCCGAGTCGGAAGACATTGCCAGCGTGGTGCAGGACATCCGCAAACAAGGCTTTGACGTGCTTCTGATGCTGGAAGCCACGATCGGACTGAACGAGGTCGAGCAACAGCCCAAGCAGTTGACCGCCAACGCAAGTCCCGGCGAGGGTGAGGCGAGCGGGGTGGATTCGGCGACCGGATTTACCAGCCAGGACGTCAATTTCCTGCGATCTCTGCGAATCGCGGTCGAGTCCGAGACCGGCACTTCTACGGCGGATTCGATCGAAGGCTAGTCGTCCCGCGCCTGTCATTCAGGATGATGCCCGTCGGCCCCCGGCGGGCTCTCTACTAGCGCACGCTTTCCACTCTCTTCCTCCCGTACATTATGCAGTCGCTTTCGGTGTGCTACACTCGCACGTTCGATCGTCAAGAGCTATACTTCGACGGGAACGCGCGCGCGCGAACCCGTCGAGAGACTGACCAAATTCCCAGGGGCGTGGCAAGAGCATGAGAGATACGCTTGGAGTGCTACTGGCGGGCGGAGCCGGGGAACGACTTTTTCCGTTGACACGCGATCGCGCCAAACCTGCGGTACCGTTTGGCGGCCACTATCGCATCATCGACATCACCCTCTCTAACTGCATCAACTCAGGACTGCGGCGGGTGTACATCCTGACCCAGTACAAAGCCTTGTCGCTGAACCGGCATATCCGCGAGGGCTGGACCGGTATTGTCGCCCAGGAGCTGGGCGAGTTCATCGAGATCTTGCCGCCGATGCAGCGGGTGAGCGCGAACTGGTATATGGGCACCGCCGACGCGGTCTATCAGAACATCTACTCGATCGGCGCCGAGCAGCCCAAGCACGTGCTGATCCTCTCTGGCGACCACATCTACAAGATGAACTACAGCAAGATGCTGGAGCATCACAAAGACACCGGCGCGGACGTGACGCTGGCGACGCTGCCGATCCAGCCGGATGAAGTGAAGCGTTTCGGCGTGGTCGAAGTGAGCAAGACTGGCGAGGTGGTAGGCTTCCTCGAGAAGCCGGCCAGCACCGAGCTGCGCTCGCCCTTCAATCCGGAGATGGTCGACGCCTCGATGGGCATCTACATCTTCAACACCGATGTGTTGTTGCCCGCGCTCATCAAGGATTCCGAAGATCCGGAATCGAAGCACGACTTCGGGCACAACATCCTGCCCAGCATTCTGGGCAAGTACAAGATGTCCGCCTATAACTTTGTCGACGAAAACAAGAAAGAGACGCTGTACTGGCGGGATGTTGGCACGCTCGACGCCTACTATGACGCGAACATGGACGTTTCGTCGATAAGCCCGATGTTCAACTTGTATGACGCAAGCTGGCCGATGCGGACACGAGTGCGGCAGTATCCTCCGGCGAAGTTCGTGTTTGGCGAGCCGGGGCGCACGGGCATGGCGATCAACTCGACCATCTCGGCAGGCTGCATCATCTCGGGCGCCGTGGTGCGGAACAGCGTGCTTTCGCAGGACGTGCGCATCAATTCTTTTTCGGAAATCGACTCGAGCATCATCTTCTCGCACGTCGATATCGGAAGGCATTGCCGCATCAAACGCGCCATCATCGACCGCGATGTGAAGATCCCCGAGGGGACGGTGATCGGCTACGACCAGAACGAAGACCGGCGCAATTACTTTGTCACTCCCTCGGGATTGACGGTGGTGGCGCGGGATTATTCGCTCTACGAGAGCCCTGTTTCCCCGGAGTTTATGCGCCAGGGCTGAGGCTACTTCGGGGTATTCCGCTGCAACTCTAAAGAGGGTCGCCCTCAACTAACACCAGTGCAAGAATGACAACGCCGCCGGGTTTTTCCGGCGGCGTTTCTGTCGAACTGCGAGCAATTCGGCAGAGAGAGTCTTGACGCGGTGTGATTAGTTCAAGAGGAGAAGGAGTGGATTCCATGGCGACGATTACGACGAAAGACGGGACAACGATTTACTACAAAGACTGGGGTAAGGGGCAACCGATTGTCTTCAGTCACGGCTGGCCGCTTAGTGCGGACGACTGGGACGCGCAGATGTTGTTCTTTGGCGAGCGCGGGTATCGAGTGATTGCGCATGACCGGCGGGGGCACGGCCGATCTACGCAGACCTGGGACGGCAACGATATGGACACCTATGCCGACGACCTCGCTGCACTTACTGAGAAGCTTGACCTGAAGGATGCAATCCACGTGGGCCACTCGACCGGCGGAGGGGAAGTCGCTCGCTACATCGGGCGCCATGGCACAAAACGCGTCGCAGCTGCCGTGCTTATCAGCGCAGTGCCGCCGTTGATGCTCAAGACTGAGAAGAATCCGGGTGGTCTGCCTATTTCTGTCTTTGACGGCTTGCGTGCCGCGTTTGTGGCGGATCGCCCGCAGTTCTACAAGGACATTACGCTGCCGTTCTACGGATATAACCGGCCGGGGGCAAAGATATCGGAAGGGGTCAGGGAACGTTGGTGGCTACAGGGCATGATGGGCGGCATTAAGCCTCATTACGATTGCATCAAGGCCTTCTCCGAGACCGACTTCACCGAAGATCTTAAGAAGTTCGATGTTCCGACGCTCGTTCTTCACGGCGACGACGATCAGATCGTACCGATCGGCGCAGCGGGCCTTATGACGGCGAAGATCGTGAAAAACGCCACGCTGAAGGTATATCCGGGATTTCCGCACGGGATGTGCACCACTCACGCCGACCAGATCAATGCGGACTTGCTTGCGTTTCTGGAGCGAAGGAAACAAGCGGCTGCGTAGTGAAGTGAACCCATCGGCTGGCCGGCTTTCGCAGTAGATGTTAGAGGCGGCCAGCCGATTTCCGACGCGAGACGTGGCTGCGATCGACGTTTATCTGCCGTTGTTATGATGCTGATGCCAGACCAATTTGCGAGGAGTAATCTCTATGCCGTTGCCCACGGACGAAAAGCTGTTAGCGCTGAGTCATGATCTGATCCAGCAATTCGAAGCCATCTTTGGCGCTCACCCAGGATTTCGTCCGGCCCATGCCAAAGGTGCAATGTTTACTGGGACATTCACTCCGGCGCCGGGTGCAAGCTCACTGTCGAAGGCAGCGCACGTGACCCGCGAATCAACGCCGGTGACGGTGCGCTTTTCCAACTCGACCGGAGTCCCGGTAATTCCGGACACCGATCCCAATGCCAACCCGCGCGGGCTGGCGATCCGCTTCAATCTGGCCGAGCATGTGCACACCGACATCGTGAGCCACTCGACGGATGGGTTCCCGACTCGGACCGGGCAGGAGTTTCTTGAGTTTCTCCAGGCGCTCGCTTCGAGCGATCTCTCGAATATCCCGGCTTCGCCGTTTGGAGCGTTCCTGGGTTCGCACCCCGCAGCTCTCGCTTTTGTGCAGGCTCCAAAGCCCGCGCCGGTCAGCTTCGCGACAGAGGCTTATTTTGGGGTGACTGCTTTCGAGTTCGCAAATGGCGAGGGCGTGAAGACGTTCGGCCGTTACCGCATTGTTCCTGAGGCCGGCGTTGAGCATCTCGACGATGAGACCACGAAGGCGAAGGGCCCTGACTATCTTTTCGAGGAAATCAAGGAGCGAATCGCGAAAGCTCCGGTGAAGTACAAAATTTTTGTGCAGACCGCGAACGTTGGCGACGTGGTCGATGACGCCACCATTCATTGGCCGGAAGACCGCAAGATCGTGGAGCTGGGGACCGTGGAATTGACCGCGCCAGTGGCCGACAACGACACCGAACAGAAGCAGATCATTTTCGATCCAATCCCGAGGCTTGACGGAATTGCGCCCTCTGATGACCCGCTGCTGGAGCTCCGGGCGGCAATCTATCTCATCAGCGGGCGACGCCGGCGGGCCGCGTAGCAGTAGTGTGCCCTGTTCCCTGGTTTGTTATAGTACCTGTGCTCGTCCGCGATAGCATCGGGGATGAGCACAGCTTACTTCCAGGGGAATGAATGGCCATCCATAGCAAGGTTTTGATCGGGATTGCGGAGACGAGTTTCGAGCAGTGGGCTGCCTCTCCAGCTGGGGTCGAAGCGATCACGGAGCTGAGCCAGACGATCCCCAAGATGGAAGCGGTGATGGCCCTCGGCGCCGACAAGGCCGCCAAGAAGAAGCTGTGGAAGACTGTCGAAGACGCCGTCCAAGACACCGGACTCGGCATTCTGATTCAAGGGCACGCGGATGCGTTCCCGACGTATCCCGGGATGGTGGGCGGAATTTTGTCGCCACATTCGGTGATGCCCGATTCGGGTGGCTCGTTTCTGCCCGACGTCTATGCCTTGCCGCGATACCTGGTGAAGGAGTACGCGCTGAAGAAGTTCAACGAGCAGCGCACCGCCGGACCAATCGAAAAGATTGCCGACCTGCTCGATCTGGACACCTTCGTCGCCGGCTGGGGCAATCATTTCGAGGCGGAGTATCTGGATGATCTGCGTCTCAAGAAAGAGCCTGCCTACCTGTCGAAAGAGCCGGTGCCCGCCTCTCCCAACTGGATGGTCTACGGCTTCGAGGCGGACTACGAATGGAAGGTCGGCGCACCCCCCGGCCACTACTTCCTCGCCCACGACACTATGAAGCCAGGGCAAAAGCCCGGCAACAAAGACCGCAAAGAGGCAGAGACCAATGTCGTCAAGCTGGAGACGGCGCTCGCGACGTACGACCTGAATAAGCGGGCGGAAATTGTGGCGGCGATGGAGAAATACTTCGCCGCTTGAGGGCCGGGATCCATTATGTCCAGCAGAGCCGAAACGATGCTGATGCAAGGCCATCAGGCGCGCCGCGAGCATCGCCTCGACGACGCCAAGCGCATCTTCTCTGAAGCCGTCGAAGCGGCCCGCTTGTCAAAAGACCGCCCGTGGCTCGCGCAAGCCTATACCGAACTTGGGCGCATCGAGCGCGATTTGCACGAGATCGGCGCCGCGCTGCTCCATTACGGAGAAGCCGCCACCATCTATCGCAGACTCGACGAACCGCTCCGGCTGGCGCATACCGTCCGCCACATCGGAGACATCCTGAGCGTGAGCGGACAATTGGAGCCGGCCGGGCCGCACTTCCGCGAGGCCCTGGAGATTTACCGCGCCCACCCCGAGACTTCTCCGCTCGATCTGGCAAATGCGCTTCGCGGTTTCGCTCTGCTCCAGGAACAGCTCGGCGAGAAGCAGGAAGCCGTCGCGCTATGGCGTGAGGCCCGCGAACTCTACGCCGCAGTGAACGTGCAAGCGGGCGTCGACGAGGGCGATCGGCGGATCGAGCACCTGTCGCGTGTTGCCTAGCCCGACTATCGTCGGTAAACTAGAAGTAGTCAGCAGCCGCGGAGAGATGGCAGAGCCCGGTTGAATGCAGCTGACTCGAAATCAGCCATACCTTTACGGGTATCGGGAGTTCGAATCTCCCTCTCTCCGCCATAACTTTCCTAAATAGATTTGTTGGTTTTACCGGTTGCAGCCCGAAGGTTCGGAGCCTCGGCGGTTCCTCGTGGATTGCAGAGCCCTTTCGGGCAAAGAAAAACGGGCGGATAAACCGCCCGTTTCTTTCGACTCAGCCGACTCTCAGCTAGAACTGTCCGCCGATCGCCTTTGCGAAGTTTGCAACATCGAGTGTTCCCAGTCCAACGCCGGGATTGTATCCCGTCGTGCCCAGGTAGAACTCGTTGTTGCCATACGGGACCGCCTTGATGGGTGGATTGGGCCCGGTATAAGCCATGCCGCTGTTTGCCAATGAGTAGAGCTGGTTGTTGAGCAGCCCGAGACGTTTCCCTTTCAACGTCTCGATCAGCAGGGCCGAGACGCCATTGAGCTGCGGCGCCACGAAGCTGGTGCCGCCGTAGAAGGTCAGCACTTCGGGTCCATAGACATCGGAGGTGTAGTAAATGATGTATCCAGTGTCAGGATCGGCGTTGAAGGAAATATCCGGGACATTCCGACCGGAATAATTCGCAGGGAGGTAAAAGTAGAGCTCGCCGTCAGCCGCGAAGTATTGATTGGTTTGGCTGCGCTGAACGCCGGGCAGATGGCTTTGGTAGTCGGGCACTGGATTCTGGATACTCACGCCTCCGCCGCTTCCAGCGGGGAAAACCCCACAGGACACGGGATCATAGCCGAGTGTGCTGCACAGGCCGTTGAGATAGTCCCAAGACCAAACTCTCTCATGCGGGATGTTAACGCTGTAGGTTGCGTCACAAGCCTGATCCAGGCAATACTCCTGGACCCCGGCCAAGGTCGTGCCACCGGCAGCGGTGATCGCCGGGTCACTTGCGGGATAATCGACACTGAGAGTCAGACTGCACTCCGGAAATGGGCAACCCCGGCCATTGACATCGTAAGCGCCTTCATCCCCTGAGGAGGCGAAGACCGATTGTCCCTGGATCCCGGCGCGGAGCAGAAACTGGTGGATCGCTGTCGTGATTCCCACGATGTGACCGTTGTTGGGGTCGGTGATTTGGGAATTGTCGGCGCTGTTAAACCATTCCCAGCTGCCCCAGCTGATGGAGAGAGTTTCGGTCTGGTTCGACTCAGTCGCCGCGGCGAAGAGGTCGACGAAGCCCTGGTCGGTGTTAGGAGCCTGATAGACCCAGACCTTGGCTCCCGGCGCGACGCCACCGGACTGCTCAACATCCAGAGTGGTTTCGTCGGAACCCGAAGCGTCGCTGGGGACGCCGGGACCGCCATCTACGGGGATATTGTGAACGCGGTTCGGGTCCACAGTGAGCCCGATCCCACTCCAGTATGTAAAGGCATCAGACTTTTTGAAGCTGGCAAAGGTCATGATACCGATGGTGCGCTTGGCTCCGGTGATTCCACCCTGATAGAGCGGCGTGACGTCGTAATAGTTAGCGAAATCGGTCACCGTCCACAATCCAGGTTCATTGCCCGGCGTTGTCTTCGCAGTTTTTCTGGAGGCAACCTTAATCGCAGACTGGTGCATAGGACTGAAACGAGGGCGAGTGTCGAAACCCACCACGGTGGTGACGGAGGCCGAAACTTCGGAAGGAACCACCGGTTCGCTGACAGGGGCGTGAAAGGAATAGCCGGCGGTCTTGCCCTGCGAGGGAACTTCATAGGAGTGCAAGCTGACGGAAAAGGCACGCTCGAGGTCGGCTTGGCGGCCGGTCAGGCTGATCGTCGCGATTCCGGTTCTCTGCGCCGTGAGGCCGTACTTGGTAAATGCGGTCATGACTTTGGCAGCATCGGCATCCGACGGAGCGAAGCGCGCATTGAACTCTGCGGCCGACAGAAAGTGTTGAAACTGAGGATCGCCCGGGGTATGAACGGCCTTGAACAGGCTTTCCGCGGCGTCCACATTGGACAGTTTGAGGGCAACCGTGACCGACATCGGGGCCGTAGGCGACTGCTTGAGTACCCCACGGTCGATAGCTTTTGGAGTCGTTTTAGTTGGGTAGGGTACCGCGATACCGAGGTTTTCCGCGGATGTAGTCTGAGCCCACGCGATCGACGATGTTGCCGTAGCAAGGCCGATCATGCAAGTAGCGAAGAAGCGAACAGATTTGATCATTGTGATCCAAAACTCCTTGACGATTTTAATCAAGACCCAAGCTGCGAAAGCTGACGAACGCGAGTGCAATCGAGGCCGTGCCTCACGGTAACGGAAGTTATGCGGTGTTTCAACCATAATCTTGGCGAAGGGACGGAATAAGTGACGCGGCCTTGTGAGGCGACCTGCCGACAGCTACCCTTCAGGCCATGAGGCATACTACTTCCCTCACCCTTTGCCTTTTCGCGACGCAGCTGCTGCCGAGGCAATCCTCGCTCACGCGCAGAAGAGCCTTTAAGCTTAGGCCGTAGCGAAGCAACACATGCCCGATAGCAGGCCGTCAAGGGCGGCGACGACGATGTCCTGTCAGGAAGCAGGGGCGGCTCGGCCCACGGCGTGAGTTAGAAGCGCAGCGAAAGACAGCTAAGGCCGCCATCCATCTTCTGGAATTCGGACATGTCGAGTGGCATTGGGTTGAATCCGCGTGCGATGAGCTCGCCTGTCAGTTTCGGAAATCCCTCCGCTACCAGCACGCGGTCATTCACGCGAACGCAGTTGGCTCCGTAGGTCTCTTCAAGCCCTACCTTGATAAGGTCGTAGCCTGCGAATGCAGGATTCGCGGCCATCTCCTCCATGATCACCAGCGTGTTCTCGCCGATGTAGGAGATTCCGCTCTTGAGGTGGAGAATGGTGGTCATCTCGCGCACATCGACGGTTGAAGATGTGTAGCCCTGGCCGGCGAGATGCGTGGCGAGTTGCCCGGCGCCAGCCTCGTTCGTGCGGTGCGAGAGGCCGAGGAAGAAGTGGTTGCCGGCCTCGCAGATGTCGCCTCCATCGAGCGTGCCGGGCGCGTCAATCTGCAACATAATCTGATAGAAGCTGGCGATCGCCGGCTTGATCGTCTGAACCTCTCCCTCCCGGCTTGCCGCGCCAGGGCGGGTCAGAATCGCAACATGCGGCGTGAGCACCGCGGTGTCTTCTACGAAGGTGGAGTCGGGATGGCGAAGATCGGCCTCCAGCATGGTGAGTGAGAGGCCGCATTCGCGCAAGGCCTGACAGTACGCGGAATGCTGCTCAACCACGCGCTCATATTGTGGAACGCCGAGATCGACGGTGGTGAGTCCCTCGGCAAAATTGGCACCAGGCAGACGAACGATAGCGTGTTTGAACAATCGCAAACTCCTCTTCAACGATGGTGACATACTCCGTTCCCGCGGCGACTATTGTCGCGGAATTTTACGACGCGAGCGTTCTGCGTCGTCTCCACTGTATCCAGAGATAAGCGGGCAAAGCCGCGAAGAGAAACACCGCTGCCCGCAGCGCGGTGGCGTGGTCGTCATGGATCGCCGCGATCAGGAAGAGCAGAGAACCAACCAGCACCAGCCCAGTCGTTAGCGGATAACCCCAGGCGCGGAATGGCCGCGGCATGTCGGGTTCGCGCACGCGCAGCACAAATACGGCGAGATAGTTGACGAAGTAAAGGACCGCCAGCAGGACAGAGGTCACGGCAATAATCTCATCGAACCTTCCGCTGGTAATGAAGGCAGCCGCCCCGACCACCGTAAATAGAAGAGCGATTCGCGGAGTGCCGCTCGCGCCGACCTCCGTTGCGCGCCGGCTGAAGAGCCCGTCGCGGCCAATGCCGAAGATAATTCGCGGCGCGCCGAGCAGCACCGCATTCATCAGGCTCAACAGCGTGAACAACGAAAGAATAGTGACGAAGGTCCCGCTCCACGCCGGAAAGACCAACCTTGCAGCATCCGCGGCGGGCAGCGTGGAGGCCGCCAGCGCCGGAATCGAGAGCACGTGAAGGAACGCCAGGTTCATCAACAGGTACAGTCCCAGAATGATCGCCACGCCACCAATCATCGCGCGCGGCAGATGCTTCGTGACGTCCGTATCTTCCTCGGTAAAGTAGATTCCCTCATACCAGCCGTCGTATGCAACGATGATGGCGCGCAAGGCCGCGACGATAGGCACCAGCATCAGAAAGAATCCGCCTTGCGCCAACCCGTGAGGTGCAGGCGCGACACTCGTCCCGACAGCACGCGAAGCACCCGGATGCAGCAGGCAGGCCACGACAAGCAGCAGAAACGTCAGCGCCGTCACCGAGCTGGTGATTTGCTGAATCGAGCTGCTCAGCCGCAGCCCAATCCATTGCAGCGCCGAAAACAGCAGGAGCAGCGCCACTGCTACTGCTGTTGGATAGGAAGCGAGGCGGGGCACGAGGACGCCGGTATATTCCGCAGCCGCGACCGCCGCATAGGCTATCCCGGCGCAGTTGCACAACCAGTCCGCCCAGCCAACTGCGAATCCCATCGCAGGGCCAAAGGCGCGCCTCGAGTAAACATAGAAGCCGCCGGCCTGGGGCATCGCGGTCCCGAGTTCAGCGATCGAGATCGCGCCGAGCATGGCGTAGATTCCGCCGATGATCCAGACCAGCATGATCGGCCAGAAGCTGCCCATCTGTGCGGCGATCGTGCCCGGCAGGCGCAGGATGCCGACGCCAACCGTGCCGCCAAAGATCACAGCAAGTCCAAAGCCAAGCCCAAGGATGCGAGACAGAGAGGTTTGCGGCGTACCGGCTGTGAGCTCTGCTTGGGAAGGCATCGAGACTGTCTCCGGCTTAGCCGTTCTCTCGCTTGACCGCTCGCGAGAAACCGCTGGAACTTGAATGGTGGGTGAAGCTGAATTCTAGAGCGACGCCGCTCGCTCGTAAACAAGTTTCGCGGCGGCGATATCTTCGATCGCGATGCCGACGGACTTGAAGACGACAGGAAGACCGCCTCGGTCAAAGGTCGCACCGTTGAGCAGCTCGCCAATCTCGGCAGTGATCTTCGCTCCGGAATGGAGAATATCGCCGGGCTCTTTTTGCCCAGCTTCTCGTGACTCGACGATCACACAGCCGCGCATTGCTTCATCGTCGAGTTCACGGCGGTCGGGTGTGACTGCGCCGACGGCGCAGACCAGAGCTTCTCGCTTCAGCCAGCGCCCGCATAGAACAGGCTCAACGGAGCTGGTGAGAGTGAGCACGACATCGGCTCCGGAGACGGCAGCTTCGACCGTGCCAGCTTGCAGAGCCCCGGTCTCGGCGGCAAATTTCTTTGCATTTTCAGCAGTGCGGCTCCAGACGCGCACTTCGTTGAAGGTCGCGAATGCCACGTAGAGCGTGGAGATGCGAGCGCGCCTGTACTCCACTGCCAAGAATGGCGAGCACTTTCGCCTGGGGAGCGGCGAGCAGATCAACGGCGATCGCGGAGGTGGCCGCCGTGCGCATCTCGGTGATGAGGCGGCCATCCATCACTGCAAGCGGCTCGCCGGTCTCGGCGCGGAAGAGTTGAATCATCGCGTGGTGCGTGTGCTTCGCGAGCGCGGCGTTGCCGGGAAAGAAGGTGACCAGCTTCGCGCCCATTATGCCGTCGTAGACGGCAGGCATCAGGGCGAACCATCCGGTATCGGCGCTGACGCGCATGACCGTCCGCAATGGCTGCTGCACGCGGCCAGCGGAGTAGGTCATAAATGCCTGGCGCAGAGCGGGTATCAGCTCGTTGTAGGTGAGCACGGCGCGGACGTCATCTTCATTCAGGACAAGGAGTCTGCCAGTCGACATCTTCCAAGCATCATATCGTTCGTCCTTCTGCGATTTCACTTTGGGAGAAGTTGCCTGAAGTGAGCTTCGGAGAGAGTCAATCGACAACGCCAGACTCAACCCATATCGCCAGCGTCCCTTAGAATAAGACCAGGGACACTTCGGCGAATCGGCGAAGAGAGGTCCTCAGCACTCTCTGCCACAACCCTCGCACACACAGCATGGCCGAACAATCATCGACTCGCGGCACTGCCGCCTTCCTATCCCGAGATTTCCGGCTTTACCAGATGGCGCGGGCCATGGTCATCATTGGCGCGGAGGCGCAGTCGCTGGCCGTTGCATGGCAGGTTTATCAAATCACCCATAGCGCGCTCGCCTTGGGCTATACCGGGCTCGCACTGTTTCTGCCGGGGGTGCTGCTGATCTTGCCATCGGGACACGTTGCCGACCGCTATGACCGTCGCGCGGTAGTCCTGGTTTGCTACTCGCTACAGATGCTTTGCACCGCGGCGCTTTTGTGGTTCTCGTGGCATGGACTTCGCAGCGTGTGGCCGATTTACACGGTGCTCGCACTGATTGGGACAGGGCGCTCGTTCAGCGGACCGGCGAGCTCTGCGCTGGTGCCGCATCTGGTGCCGAAAGAGCATTTCGTCAACGCCGTCACCTGGGGTTCGACGATCTTCCAGATTGCCAACATCGCCGGCCCGGCGATTGGCGGCATCCTGTTTACGCTGCCGCTGCGAGGCAAGATCAGCGGGGCCAGCGCGGTCTTTCTGTTCACGCTCCTCATGCTCGCGGGCTACCTCGTGCTGATCTCGATGCTTTCGGTGCGTCCCGGCAGGATGGAAAAGCGTGCGACATCGATCGATGTGGTGCTGGCCGGCTTTCACTATGTCTGGCAGCGAAAGATCCTGCTGGGGTCGATCTCGCTCGATCTCTTTGCTGTGCTGCTGGGCGGTTCGGTCGCATTGCTGCCGATCTTTGCCCAGGACATTCTCCATGCCGGGCCGCGCGGCCTGGGAATTCTGCGAGCCGCGCCGGCGTTGGGCGCGCTCACTACCTCGATCTCTCTCGCCTTTCGCCCCATCGGGCGCCGGGCAGGAAAGAAGATGTTCCTGTGTGTCGCTCTGTTTGGCGTGGGGACGATCGCTTTCGGGCTGTCGCGCAGCATCCCGTTTTCGGTACTGGCGCTCATGCTGGTGGGAGGCGCGGATATGGTGAGCGTGGTGATCCGCTCCTCGCTGCTGCAACTGGCAACGCCGCCGGAGATGCGTGGACGGGTTAGTGCGGTGAATTCACTCTTTCTGGGTGCCTCGAATGAGTTGGGCGAATTCGAGAGTGGACTGACCGCGCAATGGTGGGGTGCGGTGCGAGCAGTGATCGTCGGCGGCGTCGGCTCGCTAGTTGTGACTGGGCTGTGGAGTATCTTCTTTCCGTCGCTGCGTCGCGCCGACACTCTCAGCGCCGAATCGCTGATGACGGCTGACTCATCACGGCTGGCTGATCCGGTTGAGCAGCCGACCGCCTGATCGAGGCCTCCCGGGATTTCCACTCAACGCAGCGATATCCCGGTGAAGTCGTGCTTTCCGCGCAGCCTGCGAAACCAACCTGTGGCCGCATGGCGCAGAATTCGTGGAATGGCGGAGAGTCCGGGCGTTGCGGCGTTTTGCCCGTCTTGCTTGCGTAGTTCGCCGAGCGCTAGCTCAACCTGATCGCGCAGTTCTTCCACCCCCAGCGCGCACTGCCGAAGATATGCCGAAACCGACACGTTGGCGCGCGCAGCGCAGGTTTGAATGCGGGCCTGCTCGGCGTCAGAAACCCGCAACGATAATGCGATTGTTTTGTTTTCGAGAGTGGCGCAGTCTTTCGGTGCGGCCGCCAAGCCTGCACTCTGCTGGAGCACCTCGCGGAACGCGGGTTGAGCCACCGCAGTCTGGGTGATCGCTGGCTGCTCGATTTTTGATCCTCGAGGCGGAGATGAACTTCGGAGTGGGGCTTGCTCAGCCGACACAGGAGCCACCGGGACGACGACCGCGAGATCTGGGCGCGGGGTGCGATTTCGGTCGCGGCCCCGGATAGGAGACGTCGGTCCCACTCCGCTGCGCTCTCTTTCGGCGCTTGGCCGATGGCCGTGGAATATTGCCCGGCGGTGTCGCGCTTTGCGGGGCCGTCGTTGCGCCAATGACTGCGGCGACCTTTTCCAGCCCTGGCGAAGTGGCTATTTGAGCGCGGCGACCGGATCGGGATTTCGCATTGTTCGGGGTCTTTGCTGGGTCCGTGGACGAGGTCTTTGCTGCGGGCGCGGCTGGCGTTTTTTTTTAGTTGCCGTTGTCACGGAATCGAGTTCGGGCAATTGCGCGGCGGCTGTGGCTAAGGGTTGTGGCGATGCTGAGTGTGCTGGCGTCTGGTAACTTTGCCGGCGATAGCTGGTGGCGCGGAGGGCCTGTTCGTAACTGAGCTCGCGGGCCCCGGCTGTCAGATTCACCTTTTTCGAGGGGGTGACGCGACCAATGTTTGAAGGCGAACCGCTCTTCGAAGCAGGCAGCCCCTTCCGGCTCCACTCCTGAAAGCGGGTCAGGACGTTGTCGAGGTCCTCTGCCGCTGGTCTCACTCCAGCGTTGACCGTTTCACTCGGCGCTCCATGCATGCCCAGAGAATAACGCCGCAGTTAAGGGGATCTGAAAGAATCGGCGGCTTAATCTGGGCAGCTCGTTTCATATTGGGAGAGGTTTGCGGCGTTGCTCCCAATATGGCGGCTTCAACCCGTATTGCGAAGCCCGGCGGCGATGCCATTGATTGTTCCCGCGATCGCGCGATTGACCTCGGGAGTGTCTTCGCCCGCTCGCTTGCGTCGCAGCAGATCGACCTGGATCAGGCTCATCGGATCGACGTACGGATTGCGCAGACGAATCGAACGCGCCAGCACTTGATTGGTCTGCAGGAGCTCGCTCTGCCCGGTTACCAGCAGCACTGCCTGGAGCGTGCGCTGAAACTCCGCCTCGATCTTCGTAAAGACGCGCTCCCGCATTTCCGCATCGGGCGCGAGGTAGGAGTAGAGGCGTGCGATGCCGAGGTCGGCCTTCGCGAGGGCCGTCTCCACATTGCGGATGAGGTCGATGAAGAGCGGGAATTCGCGCATCATCGTGCGCAGCAAGCGCGAGGCCCTCGGGCTGCTGCGTATAAAGCTCGATTGCGTGTCCGACGCCGAACCAGCCGGGAACCAGCAGACGGCTCTGCGTCCAGCCGAAGACCCAGGGAATTGCGCGCAGGTTGCTGAAATCGAGCGCGCCTTTGCGCCGCGCCGGACGCGAGCCGATCTTGGCGTTTTCGAGTTCGCCGACCGGCGTCGCCGCTTCGAAATATTGCAGCACCTCAGGGTCGTCGATGATATTGGCCCGATAAAACGCGAAGGCATTTGCCGAAAGCTCGTTGAGAGCGATCTCCCATTCCGGCAGCAGAACCCCGGTGTAGTGGCCTTTCGGATCGAGCGCATTGGGGCGGGCAAGGGCGTCGAGGCATGCCGCAATCATCAGCTCCAGGTTGCGCTCCGCGAGGATGACGTCGGCGTACTTCCAGTTCAGCACTTCGCCTTGCTCGGTGATGCGAATCTCGCCCTCGAAGGCGCCGAAGGGCTGGGCGAAGATGGCGCGATGCGTTGGGCCGCCGCCGCGGCCGACGGTGCCTCCGCGGCCATGAAAGAGACGCAGATGCACGCCGCACTCGCGCGCTACCTCGTGCAGGGCGCGATGAGCGCGAAAGATCTCCCACGTGCTGGTGAGCATGCCGCCGTCTTTGTTCGAATCGGAGTAGCCGAGCATGACCTCCTGCCGGTTGCCCCATGATGCGAGCAGCCGCTTATACTCCGTGCTGTTCCAGAGCTCGCGGCAGATCTCCGGCGCGTTCTGCAGGTCTTCGATGGATTCAAAGAGCGGCACCGGCATCAGGCCGGGATCTGTCGCAAGACCGGCATTTTGCCGTCCGTCGCCGTCGCCTTCGACGCGGACCCCGGCCAGACGCGCCAGCCAGACGACATTGACAATATCCTCCACGCTGGTTGCGCCGCTGATCACGCAGCAGCGAATCGTCTCCGGGCTGCCCTGTGCCTTCATCTCCGCTACCGCGCGGAAGGTCTCGATGACGTCGGCCGACGGACCGGTCAGCGGAGCCGGAAGAACGCCCTTGCTGGAGCCTTTTGCGCTCCACGCGCCGACTTCTTTGAGCGCAGCCGACTGTAGCTTGGCGTGCTGGCGAATGTCGAGCGTATGCAGGTGAAAGCCGAAGGTACGTGCGAGCAGCAGCAGCGGATCGAGCAGAGTGCGCGCAAGGCGCAGGCCACGGTTCTCGACCAGGCTGGCGCGAACAAGATTCAGGTCATCGAGGAATTCATTCGCCGATTGGTAGGGCGGCAGGTTCTCCAAACGGCCGAGTCTTCGCTCACGGCCTTTTCCGCCGAGAGCGTCTTTTCGAGCCTCGCGAGGACGCAGGCGAGCAGTCGCCGGTAGTACTCATATTCAAACTGCGCGCCGAAGATCGACTCCTCGGGAAGATGAAGCGCGGCAACATATTCCGCCAAGCGCTCTCGCACTGCCGTCGCTGACCGGGGCCTGCTGCGACGATGGCGTGAGCAGGTCGATGACCAGCTGAATCTGCCGCCGATACTCGGCCAACAAGTGGGTACGCGCCAACTGGATTGCGTCGCGGGTGATCTGCGGAGTGACGAATGGATTGCCGTCGCGGTCGCCGCCGATCCACGATCCGAAACCGAGCAGCAGCGGAAGATCGGCGACCTCGATATTCGAGCTCGTACTCGCAACGCAGCGCGTCGGCAATCTCCTGATAGAGGCGGCGTCAGCGTGGCAAAGAGCGAGGAGGCGTAGAAGTCGAGCCCCATCTGGATCTCGTCGTAGACGGTGGGCTTGCGGCTGCGAACCTCGTCGGTCTGCCAGAGGGAGGTGATCTCGGCGGTGAGCTGCTGCTGCAAGTGATCGAGCTCTTCGTCAGAGATTGGGATTTGGTCAAGCTGTTCAAGCAGTTCGCTGATGCGCCGACGCTTGAACATCACGGAGCGTCGCGCGACCTCCGTCGGATGCGCGGTAAAGACGGGGACGATAAAGATCTTCCGCAGCCATTCGAGCGCTTCCTCTGCCGCGATGCCGGCGGATTTCATGGCGCTTAGTGTTCCGCGCAAAGTGCCGCGCTGCGAATGAGTATCGCCGGTGACCCGGCTCGAAAGCCTGCGCCGTTTGCGGTGGTTGGTTTCGGCGAGGTTGATGAGCTCGAAGTAAAAACCGAAGGCGCGGCTGAGCTGATAGGCCTGCTGGACAGAGACGCCGCTGATTTCGAAGACGGCCTTCTGCATGAGGGTCTCGGCTTCGTCGACGTCGCTGTTGGCTTGTGCCTCGCGACGGCGTATCGCGCTCTGGCGTAGCTCCTCGACCTTGGCATAAAGATCGTCGCCCGCCTGCTCGCGCAGCACGTCGCCGAGCAGCGTTCCGAGGGAACGAACATCGCGCCGCAGCGGAGCTTCTTTGAGATCGCCGGTGCGCGCCTCAAGCTCGGCCAGACGCGAGGGCCAGTTTTCAGGTTTCCACAGTGGCGGCATTCCTCTGATTATGCCTGAGCCGAGCGCAAAGACGGGTGGTCAGTGGGCGCCGATGGTGTCATCCGCAAGCTTCCAGCCATTGGCGGTCAACACCATCTTGGTAGTGGACTGAGCATCCGGTGAGGTGGATTGAGCCAGCGCGGGAAAAGCCGCACGCATCGCGTCCGTCTTCGCCCACATCGGCAGGTCGCGCATGGCGTAGCGGTAGGTAACGGTCGTCGTTAGCATGTTGCCCTCGGTGACCGGCGGAGTGAAGCTGGGCACGGCGGTGATTTGGCGATGACCGTAACAGAACCGGCCGCCGGCACGCTCGCCTGCCGGAGTGAGGATATAGCGATTCACGCCGATCAGCTTGGCCTCCTGCCGTTTCATCAGGTCGGAGGCGGTGAGCGCGTCCATTCCCTTTGCGCCTGACGGCGACTCATCGCTTCTCGAAGTCTCATAGGGGAAGCGCAAGGTATCGGTGAAAAGGCACTCGTCGCGACCGGAGTAATAGGCGTTAAGCCCTGCCATGAAGTTCTTTTCAGTTCGGCTCTTTGATGGAAGAGGAGCACCCAGTGATTGACGCGAGTGAGCCGATTGTGAAGATTGCCAATGCAGAAATGCGGGAAAATGATGCGCGGATTCGTGCCATCGTGCCTCCGAATTGTCGACCAAGTAGTGCAGACGCGCGATCGCGCAAGAATTCAGTTATCCAATTACGAATAAAACTTGGATGACAGATTGCGGCTTTTTGCTGCCAAGAATGGCTACGTCAGCGCGGATTGTTCTTCGAGTTGCTCCATCAGTTCTTCCCATTCCCCGGTGAGAGCGGTTTGCTTCTTGCGCAACTCGTCGAGTTCGCGGGTGAGCCTTTGCGTTTCGGCGGTACTGGAGAAGTTGCCAAGCGACGCTTCGGTCGCGGTGATGGAGGACTCCAGCCGCGGAATCTCTTCCTCGAGGAACCAGAAGCGGTCTTGCATCTGCTTCAGCTTGATCGGATTTACGCGCTTGACGTCTTTGACTTCCTTGGCGGGTTCGGGGACCGCTTCCTGTGGTGCTTCAATGACAGGTTTGGAGCCATTCCCCCCGAAACCATTTGACGAAGGCAGCGCCCCCGACGAGGTCTGGCCATTCTCCTTGCGGTAGAGATAGTCCTCATAGTTGCCCGGATAAACGTGCATGTGGCCGCCCTCAACTTCGAAGACGCGCGTTGCGACGCGGTCGATGAAGTAGCGATCGTGGGAGACGAAGATGACCGTGCCGGTGAAGGAACTGACCGCCTCCAGCAAGACGTCCTTGGCGCGAAGGTCAAGATGGTTTGTCGGCTCGTCGAGCAACAGGAAATTCGCAGGACTTACCAGAATCTTCGCCAGCGCATAGCGGTTGCGTTCGCCGCCGGAGAGCACGCCGAGCTTCTTGAAGGCGTCGTCACCGGAGAAGAGAAAACATCCGAGCAAGCTGCGCAGCTCGGTCTGCGCAATCTTGGGCGCGATGCCGCTGATGTCGTCGAGCATGCGGGCGTCGGGGTTGAGGACCTTGTACTGGTCCTGCGCGAAATATTCCGCCAGCACATTGTGACCGAGCTTGATGGATCCGCTCGGTCGGCCCTTCTTGCGCGGAGAGCATGCGGATGAGTGTCGATTTTCCGGCGCCATTCGCGCCTACCAGGGCGATGCGATCGCCGCGATCGATGGTGAAGCTTACGTCCTCAAGAACTTTCTTCGGCCCGTAGTCTTTGTTGAGATGATTCACCTCAACAACCGTGCGCCCTGACGGAGGCGGTTGCGGGAAGGTGAAGTGAATGACCGGCTCGTCCTCCGGGATGACGATGCGCTCGATCTTCTCCAGTTCCTTGATGCGGCTCTGCACCTGCTTGGCCTTGGTAGCCTGGGCGCGGAAGCGGTTGATGAAGGACTCCAGATGTTCGATCTGGTCTTTCTGGTTCTTGTAGGCGCTTTCGAGTTGCGCGCGGCGTTCGGCTTTTTGCGTCAGGTATTTCTCGTAGTTGCCGTGATAGACGTGGATGTTCTTGTTCCAGATCTCGATGATCTTGTTGACGGTCACGTCGAGAAAATAGCGGTCGTGCGAGATCAGAATGAAGCCCTTGGGATAAGTCCGCAAATAGTCTTCGAGCCAGTTGCGCGTCTCCAGATCAAGATGGTTCGTCGGCTCGTCGAGCAGCAGCAGATCGGGCTTCTGTAGCAGCAATTTCGCCAGCGCGATGCGCATCTGCCAGCCGCCGGAGAACTCTTCCGTGCGCCGCTGCCAGTCTTCCTTGCTGAAGCCGAGCCCGCTCAGCACGGTGCCCACCTTCACATCGAGGGCGTAGCCGTCGTTGGCGGTGAAGCGCGAATCGATTTCAGAGAAGCGGTCGGCGGCGGTTTGATATTCAGGGCTTTCCGGATCGAGCTCGGCGAGGGCGGCATACAGCCCTTCCAGCTCGCTCTCCATCGCGCGCAGTTCCTCAAAGACGGTCAGGCATTCATCGAAGACCGAACGTCCGGAAAGGGAAAGGCCGTCCTGCGGCAGGTAGCCGATCGACATTCCCTTGGTGCGTTGCATGGTTCCGTAATCGAGACCGCCCCCGAAGGAGTCGTTGGCGGAGTCGCTTCCGGCGAGGATCTTCAGCAGCGTCGACTTGCCCGTGCCGTTGGCGCCGACCAGGGCAGTCCGCTCATCTGGCGTGATCAGCCAGTTGACGTTCTCAAAGAGCAGTTTTGTCCCGAAACGTTTTCCGGCGCTTGAAAGTTGGAGCATGTGTTTATTTTATCTGGTGAACGGCGCGGCTCTTTTTTTTGCCGCTATTTGGACAACGCGAACCTTAAGCCAACATGAAGTTTCGCTGGAATTGTTCGTCAATTTCCCTTCATCCAATTTTCATCTCCCAGCGATGTGCGGCCTTGCTGCATCCTGTTCTGATTCCCCTCGGAGGTAACTATGAAGAAAGCATTAGCTCTTCTTTCCGTGGCAGGTGCCTGCACGTTCGGCACGGCAAGTGCGCAAAGCACAACTACAGTTGGCCAAGGTCCGATACAACGGGTGTTATTGATCAGCATCGACGGCATGCACGCGGTCGACCTTGAAAACTGCGTCAACGGCATCACCAAGGTGAACGGCGGGACCCCGTACTGCCCGGCGTTGACTGCTCTGATCAAGCACGGCGTCCGGTATGTCGACGCCAGCACCTCGAAGCCGTCGGATTCCTTTCCCGGTCTTACCGCGATTGTGACCGGCGGAAGCCCGGCGCTGACGGGCGTCTACTATGACGTCGCCTATGACCGGTCGCTGAACGCGCCGCTCACCACCACGGGCAACGGCAACGCCGGCCAGCCCTGCACCCCAGGCGCGACCCCGACCGGCTACACCACGGAGTATGAAGAAGGCATCGACATCGATCAGACCAAGGTGAACGGCGGAGCGCCGGGCGCGGCCCTTACCGACGGCGGCCTCGCCTCGATCGACCCCAAGAAGCTGCCCCACGACAAGAATTGCAACCCCGTTTATCCCTGGCAGTTCGTACGCGCGAACAGCGTTTTCAGCGTGATTCACAGCCACGGCGGCTATGCGGCCTGGTCGGACAAGCACCCCGCTTATGCCTCGGTGGCCAGCGGCCTCGGCCCGGCGGCGCTTGACGACTTCTACTCGCCGGAGATCAACTCGAACGTGATCGGCCTCCCCGGAGTCAAGACAGAACTTGGCGAGCTCTGCTCCAGCGTCCTCGATCCGGGTTCCGACATCACCGCCTGGACCAACAGCTTCCAGAACATCCGCTGCTATGACCAACTCAAGGTCAATGCAATCCTCAACGAGATCGACGGCAAAAGCCACCTCGGCACGGCGACGACCAAGGTGCCAAACATCTTCGGAATGAACTTCCAGGCAGTCAGCGTCGGTCAAAAGCTGAACGAGAAGAGCAACCACGTGACCGGCGGTTATCTCGACGCGGCCGGCTCTCCTACGGAAGCACTCCTGCAGGAAATCCAGTTTGTCGACGCTTCCATCGGCGCATTCGTGAATGAGCTGAAGAAGACAGGTCAATATGACTCGACGCTGGTGGTCGTGACCGCCAAGCACGGCCAGTCGCCGATCGACCCCAGCCGCTACGTGCCGCAGCTCAATGTGGGCTCATCGCCTGCGACGTTGCTCTCGAACGCCGGCTACATTCCCAATTCTGAGTCGACCAACAACGCCACCGGCATCGGCCCGACAGAAGACGACGTCTCGCTGCTCTGGCTGAAAAGCCCCTCGGATACTACCGCCGCCTTAAGCATCCTCCAGGACAACGAGGGGCCGACAGGTATCGCGCTTGGGCAGATTTATTACGCACACTCCCTCGCGCTGAACTTCAACGATCCAAACTCCGACCCGCGCACGCCGGACATTATCGTTACCCCGAACGTGGGCGTCACCTACACTGGCAGCACGAAGAAGCAGGAAGAGCACGGCGGCTTCTCTCATGACGATACCAACGTCATGCTGCTGGTCTCTAACCCCGGCTACCACCAGCAGGTGGTCTACTCGCCGGTAGGCACCTCACAAGTGGCGCCGACGATTTTGAAGGCGCTGTCGATCGATCCGTCCGAGCTCGACGCGGTCAAGATCGAAGGAGTCGGGGTTCTCCCCAGCCTTCCCCTTAACTAACTTCTTCTACAAGGGGGGTATGTAGCGGCGGACGCTCCTTAGGGGCGTCCGCCGGTCCTTTTGTGGGAGGGATGTGAAAGTCGCAATTCAACGGGAATTCGTGCGGAGCCAGTGAGGTCGCCAGGGTTTGCCGGAGCCAGGCCATGCAAAAAGCCTCGCCGCCCAACGCAGTTTCATCTAGAAATCGCGTTGGGCTCTATCTATACTCATTTCGCGGACTGGCTGCGCCGTCCGCACCCAATTACAGCTAAGCGATATTTCTCGAATTGGAACCACTGCGTCCATGAGAACGAAAGGGATGGATACCTATGTACTGGCAAAATGGTTGGAGAGCGATACGCATTGTGGCGGGGCTGGCTGTCTTGGGCGGGATTCTGCACGCTCGGCCGGCGCGGGCGGACGACCCGCAATGCAGCTTTACCATGTCCAACCTCTCGTTTAACACCGTCGATCCGGCCAGCTCCCAGCCTGGGATGGCGACCGGGACATTGACCTACGCATGCGTTGGAGACTCGCGCGAGATCCTCCGCATCTGCCCGAGTTTTGGGATCAATGGAACGCCGCGATTCATGACCGACAGCGCAGGTCACAAGCTGCTCTTCGATCTGTATAGCGATCAGGGTATGGCGACGATCTGGGGTACGTGGTTTGGCAACACTCCCGGCCCTAGCATCGAAATTCCACTCGGGCGATCGGAGCGGACCATGGGTAGCGCGCTGGTATACGGGCGCATCCAAGCGGGTCAGCAGGGGGTCCCGGCCGGCAGTTATCAGTTGATGGAGAAGAAAAACGATACGGTGATTGCGTATGGTTATGCCAGCAAAGGCGAATGCAAATCGCTCACTCATGCCTCCACCTGGGTACATACCCCGTTCACGATCTATGCCAATGTAGTGAACGGCAGCGCTCCAGTGGGGCAGGCTCAGCCCCCGCCGCCTCCGCCACCCACGAACGATCAGGGTGGTCACAAGTCGGGCGGCTTCTGGAGCAAGATGGCAGCCAACGCCCAGTACCAGCAGGCGAAGCAGAACGGCGCCAGCGACTCGCAGTTGGAAGCGATCAAACAGGGTGGCGACAAGCCTCCTTGCAGGTCAGAGGATCCCAACGCCCACCTCGTCAACGGCAATTGGGTTGGACCGAACTGCCTCACCGAACCCGACAACGGCCACTACGTAACCGATGAAGAGGCGAAGAAGCAGAACGAGGAACTGAAGGCGAAGCAAAACTCACAGGCCTCGCAGAACGCGCAGGAAAGTCGCGCCGCCGATATGGAGTCTCATTCCTGCATGACCACTGAGGGCGCGGACAAGGCCAACGCCCTCGCTGCGGACTGCCAGAAGGTCGCCGACCATCCGGACAAGGCCTGCAATATTCAGGAGAACAGCTGCGACGAGATTCGCAAGGCGACGCAAAAAGGATGCTGGGGCAAAGGTGCGGAGGGGCCCGATTGGTGCCTGACGAAGTACAACTAAAGGTCTGGTAAGGACTACTCTTGGCCCGACCGAGAGTCTGTATGTACTCCAACGAGTTGACGCGCCAACATGGAACTCAGCAAATCCTTCATGGCCGACAGGTCGATGGCACCTTGCTCCCAGGCAAGGTCCGCCGCTTCGAGCGCCTTGTAATAGGGCGCTTTATTCTGGGAGATTTGTTCCGGAATGGTGAGTTTGCCCGGCAACAGATATCCGAGTTTTATGCAAAGGATCATATACGAAGCCGCCCGGGAGGTCCGCCCGTTGCCATCGGTGAACGGATGTATCCAGTTCAATTTCCAAAGCACATAAGCTGACAGGTGCAGTGCGCTCTTCAGCGTCCATTTTTCATTGACATAATCGCATAGATCTTCGATCCGTTCAGGAACCTGGAAGGCGCCGGGAGGCTTATGCTTGCTCCCGCCAATCTCGATCTCCGCGGGCCGCCAGTTTCCCGCATACTGGCTTATTCCAGCCAAGGCTTCGCGGTGGAGATGTAACAGATGAGAAGGACGGAATTTGAACGGGCGCTCGGGCTGGAGAAAGCTCTCCGCCATGTCCGTCACAGCCCTGTATTGCGTCAGAGTATTCTGTGCTTCGCGTCGCGCGAGTGCATCCGGGTCGGTGATGATCTCCGCTTCGTCAGCCCGGCTGTGACGGTCGTCGGGCATCATCGCGCCGGCAGTTCCGCCTTTGCCAATTCATCCAGCTCGTCCACCATCTCGCGGGTGATGCGGTCGTTTTCGATCTTGGCGTTGCCGTAGGCAAAACTGCGGCGTTGCGCCTCGCGCTCCTCGTCGGTAAAAGGAACTTTGCGGGCCGCATCGAGCAGCTGTTGAAGATGGTCGGACATGTTCGTTTTACCCCTGAACCAGAACTTTACCATTAACGCCCGCAATAAGACGGCGGATGTTCTTAATTCAGGCCAGTAGTGTCGCAACAAGAACAATCGCTTGAGCGAATACACTGGAATTATCGGCTGGGTCCGGAATCCGATCTTAATTCTACGATTTGAGAAGTCTTCATTGCAGCATTTACTCGACAAATTGAACCCGCAGCAGCGGGAGGCGGTTGAGGCCGTCGATGGGCCGGTGCTGATTCTGGCTGGCGCCGGGTCGGGGAAGACTCGCGTCATCACCCATCGCATCGCCTACCTGATCGAAGAGCGCGGTGTCGCTCCAGACTCGATTCTGGCGGTCACCTTCACTAATAAGGCCTCCGCCGAGATGGCCGAGCGCGTGGACAAGCTGCTTGCGCATGGTTCGTTGGCCAAGCCTCTGCTGTCGACCTTCCACTCCTTCTGCGTGCGGTTGCTGCGGCGGGACATCGAGGCGCTACGAGTCGGCAACGATGGCCTCACGCGGAGCTTTGCCATCTACGACGAGTCCGACCAACAGTCGCTCGTGAAGCAAGTCATGCGGCGGATGGGACTGGACGACAAGCAGCTCACACCGCGTGTGGTGTTGGGGCGCATCTCCTGGGCGAAGAACCACATGCTCGATCCGCAGGAGTATTACCTCGGCTCCGCCGATCCGACCAGCGAGAAGGTCGCGCACATCTTCGAGGCCTATCGCCAGGAGCTGCGTAAGGCGAATGCACTCGACTTCGACGATCTGTTGCTCGAGGCGGTGCGAGTGCTCAAGTCCTCCGCCGAGGTGCGCGAGCGCTACAACCGGCGGTATCGTTATTTGCTCATTGACGAATATCAGGACACGAACCGCCCCCAATACGAGCTGATGAAACTCCTCGCCGGTCCCGCGCAGAATGTCTGCGTGGTGGGTGACGAGGACCAAAGTATCTATTCCTGGCGCGGCGCGGACATCAAGAACATCCTCGAGTTCGAGAAGGATTTTCCTAGCGTCAAGACCGTCCGCCTCGAACAGAACTACCGCTCGACGCAGATGATTCTCGAGGCTGCCGGCGCGGTTGTGGCGCGCAATGCCCAGCGCAAGGGGAAGCATCTTTGGACGGCGCGCGAGGGCGGGTCGAAGATTGGATATTACGAAGCTCCCGACGGGGAGAACGAAGCGCTCTTCATCGCCGATCAGATCAACAAATATCTGCGCAAAGCGGGTGAAGAAAGCACCTCGGGCGAACTACCCCGCGCCGCCGTGCTCTATCGCACTAACTCGCAGTCGCGGCTGGTGGAAGAGGCGCTGCGCCGTTACGCTATCGGCTACACCATGGTTGGCGGATTTTCGTTCTACGACCGCTCCGAGATCAAAGACCTGCTCAGCTATCTGAAGCTTGTCCAAAATACGGATGACTCGATCGCTCTGCAACGCGTGGTGAATACACCGCCGCGGGGCATTGGCAAGACGACGATGGAGACGATCGAGCGGCTCGCGCTTGAGACTGGGTCGAGCCTGTGGACGGCGACGGGGCGTGCGGTGAAGGAGCGGCTGTTGCCGGCGCGAGCCTGTCTGGCGCTGGAGAACTTCCGCCGCGTGATTCAGGATGCGAGGGCGATGCTGGCTCCAGGATTCGATGAGAAGCTGGCTGCCGATGTGGCCGCTCTTGACGATTCGGAAGTCTCGGATGCCGCTGAGGAAGGCCTTGTGGTTGAGGCCTCGGCGGAGTTTGCCGCGGTTGCGGAAGAGGCCGATACGAGCTTCGACTTTGCTGAATTCGACGGCGATGGCCAAGGGCTGCTTGGATGGGAGCCATTAGCGGCGGAAACTGCGAGCGACGAGTTGCGCCTCGATGCGACGGAATTCAATCCATTTCTGGAAGTGGTTCCCGAGCAAACTGCAGGCCAAAGGGCCGACACCGCTGGAGCGGGCGTCTGCTGCTCGAGCAGCGGCGCAGACGCTGGCCCAGCTTGCTACCGCAGAAGACCGCGCTTTCCGCAAACCAGGCGATCCGGCGACGTTGCCGGAGATGATTCGTTTCCTGATCGATCGCACCGGGTATATTCGGGCGCTGGAGGAAGAGGCGACTCCGGAATCACTCTCGCGCATCGAGAACCTGAAGGAGCTGGCGAATGCTGCGCAGGACGCGCAGGCGCGCGGCGAGACGCTGCATGAGTTCCTTGACCACGCGGCTCTGGTGAGCGATGTGGACAAGTATGATCCGTCGTCGCGGGTGACACTGATGACTTTGCACGCGGCGAAGGGGCTCGAGTTTCCGCTGGTGCTGCTGGCTGGGATGGAGGAGGGACTTTTTCCGCATTCGCGAACGCTGAACGATCCGAACCAGATGGAAGAGGAGCGGCGGCTCTGCTATGTCGGCATGACGCGGGCGATGGATACGCTGATGGTGACCCGGGCGCGCTATCGGCGGCGGTATGGGAACGACATGCCGGAGGCGAGTCTGCCTTCGCGGTTCCTGGAGGAGATTCCTGCGGATTTGATTGAGGATTTGAGTCCGGTGCGGGCGAAAAGCTGGAGCGGTGGTGGCCGGGATTGGAACGGTAGAGGCCGTTCGCCTTATGGCGACGACGACATGGAGTCCGGCCGCCATTACAGCTATGAGGATGAGGACCAGAGTGCGCGTGTGTCTGCGTCGAGCGCTCCGGGCTCACGCTACGGGGGTGGCTTTACGCCGAAGCCGGCCGGCAGAGCGGGGAGCAGCGGAGCTGGATCGCTGGATAACATTGCTCAGTTCTTCACCGCTAAGAGTAAGGGCGGTTATGCGCCACGTCCGAAGCTGGAGATTCCGTCTGCAACCGGCGCGACTGGATTCAAGAATGGCGAGCGGGTGCGGCATCCGAAGTATGGTGACGGAATCGTCTTCCGCACCGAGGGCGATGGCGACTCGACGAAGATCACGGTGCAGTTTGCGAAGTTCGGGGTGAAGAAGCTGGTGGAGAAGTTTGCGAACCTGGAGAAGGTCTAGGTATCGGACCCGGTTGAAGCTCTCAGGCGAAGACTTCAATCTCACGCTCGATCGCCGCGGCCGAATCGATGCTGGCCTTCGAGAGGTCACGCGCCTGCTGTAAATTCATCCAGAGCTGCGGGCTGGTGCCGAAAAAGCGTGCCAGTTGCAGCGCGGTATCGGGTGTGATGGCCCGTCTGCCATGCGATGATGTTGGGATGGTTGAGGGCGGCGACAGCGCGGGCTTCGCGTTCGAAGCGGGAACGAAGATCGGCGGATGCGCCGGACGAACCCGGCGCCGAGTCCTGCCGGAGGACTTTGATGGCGACGTCGCGATTGAGGCGGGAATCGCGGGCGCGGTAGACCTCGCCCATGCCGCCGACTCCGAGGGTGGACTTGATCTCGTAGGGGCCGAGTTTGGAATTGGGGGATAGGGGCATTCGTGGAGCCGTTTTCACGACTGACTTGTGTGGCCTGACAACCAGAGAAATTTTCAGACCACATCGCTGGACGGTCGCCAACGTAGGACTGAGGGTAGTGCATAGGCCGCAGGCAGAACAAGGGAATTCCGGTCGGCAGCGGGTCAACTATCTACTTCGTGGCCTGGAAGTGGAAGGCGGCTTTGATCTGGTTCCAGAGGCCCGGCTGGCGGTAGCCTTGCAGCATCCAGAGGTCGCTGCGATATTTTGCTGTGCTGTAGACCAGACTCTTTCCGTCAGGCGCGAGGCCGAAGCGAATGCCGAGAGTGCGCGGGGACAAGGGTTGAAGCTCGACGCCCAATTCTTTGATGACCTTTTGTTTTAGCGTGACCGGGTCCAGGGAGAACAGTGCGGTTTCGCTCAATTCGCCGGTGGTCGAAACAGGAGTTGGATAACGATGTTCGCCAGACTCGATGCCGTACAGGAGCTTTCCGTCTTTGGAAAATGCGAGGTACTCGGTTTCGAGCGGTCCGAGGAACTTCGTCTTATCGCCAGCCGGTGAAATCAGGTTCCATCCTTTGTCATCGCGGAAGGTGATCCAGTCGCCGGTTGGCGACCAACTAGGGAGGCCAGCCTGCACTTTGTCGCGGAGTACGGCCGGCTTGGCGTTTCCGACCGCTTTGATCGTCATCAGGGAAAGACGCCCGGCGTCGCCCTGCAAGTAGACGAAACGGCTGCCGTCGGGCGACCAGGAGCCGGAAAACTCCGAGCTGGGCTCGACGTTGGTGAGCCGTACCGGCGAGCCTCCGTCGACGGAGGACATCCAGAGTCGATCCACGCCGGAGGCGTCGATGCGCTCGTAGGCGATGCGGCGACCGTCTGGCGAGAGTGCGGGAGCGACGAACCATTTGGTTTTGGTAGGGAACTCCGCCGCCGTTACCGCAGGCCAGTCAGAGCCGTCGGGGGAGCGAATCCAAATCTCAAACGGGCCGTTTCGATTGGTGACCCAGGCAAGCTTATTCTGACTGACGGCCCAGGAGGGCATCATCTCGATTCTGCCGGTTTTGATGAGCGTCTGCGCCGCGCCATTTTCGAGGGAAACCGAAACCACATCCAGAGAGCCCACGCCGCGTTTGTAGATGAGACTTCTTCCGTCTGGAGACACGGAGGGGCTCAACTCGTCGTCCGTCCCTGTGGTCAACGGAGCGATCGAATCCGACTGGATATCGACCATCCATAAATGCGAGGGCGCATCTTGATCGGCCGAGAACGCGGACACCAGGTGGCGGCTATCCGGCATCCAGGAGAAGGCACTGGTTTCGAGAGTCAGGGCTTTTTGCAGTACTCTCCGGGGCGGCGAGCTTCCGGCGGGAAAGGGCAGGAGCCAGGCCTCCGGCTTGTCGTCTTTGCCATAGAAGAACAGAAGGACACTCTTGCCGTCAGGCGAGAACGACATTTGGGAGCCGAAGAACAGGTCGCGTGTCGCGAACGGGGCGGGAGCATAGGTCCGTAAAGGCGAGCCGATCGGATCGGAGATTCCAACCCTGTAATAGCCGTCGGTATCTCTTGTCATGGTGGCCAGCGTCTTTCCGTCTGGAGAGATAGCGCAGGTAAAGCAATCAAATTTACCGATCGGCTCGAGGTCCCCTCCTACGGTTGCGATCGAATAGATATCCGGTGGTTCTGTCGCTGATAGCGGGGATTCATTCACGAGGATGTGGCTCTTGTCGCTCGACCATCCCAGCGGAGCCACATCGCGTTTCTCATGGGTCAATTGCGTCGGAACCGGTAAGTTGAGGTAGCGCAGAAAAACCTGGTGCACGCCGTCGACCTCGCTGTCGAAGGCGATCGCCTTGCCGTCGGGCGACCACACGGCGTTATAAACCTCGCTCGCGAGCGGGGTGTAACGGTAGTTGCCGATGCTCTGCCCGCGCGGCACGAGGAGGTATGCCACGAGACCTCCGACGAAGACGCCGGCGGCGAGTGCGATCGGAAGCCATATGGATCGCGAGCGAGATTTGCCTGCTGTTATTGGGCCTGTGCTGATCGTGGAGTAGGCCTCGGAGAGGTGCTCGCGCAGGTTCTGCAGTTCATGGAATAAGTCGCGCGTCGATTCGTAACGCTGCTGCGGTTCTTTATGAAGGCAGCGGTCGATGATCCACTTAAGCGGCGCAGGGAGTTTCTCTTCGAGGGGCGATGGCTCGTCGCGGACGATGGCGGCCATGGTCTCGACGCCACTGCTTCTTGCGAAGGCCTGCTTGCCGGATGCCATCTCGTGGAGGATGAGGCCGATGGAAAACTGGTCGGAGCGGTAGTCGGTCTCTTTGCCTAGCGCTTGTTCGGGGCTCATGTAGCTGGCCGTGCCGAGGACTGCTCCCTCGCTGGTGAGGTGGTTGGTTTCGTCAATCGGATTGGGGGTGGGAGCGACGGTTTCATCTTCGCCGTTTCCGCGGGGCGGCGAGTTGATCGCGCGCGACTGGCGGGCGAGGCCGAAGTCGAGGATCTTCACCCGTCCGTCTTTGGTGAGCATGATGTTTTCGGGCTTGAGGTCGCGGTGGACGATTCCGGCGGCGTGGGCGGCGGCGAGGCCATCGGCGACTTGAGTGGCGATGTCGATCAACTTGCGAACGGGGACGGGTTTGCCGTGGAGCAGGGAACGGAGGGATTCGCCTTCTAGGAGTTCGCTGACGATGTATTGCTGGCCGGCTTCGATGCCGAAGTCGTAGACGGCGATGATGTTGGGATGATTGAGGGCGGCGACGGCGCGGGCTTCGCGCTCGAAGCGGGAGCGAAGGTCGGCGGCGGCGCTGGACGTTGAATCCTGACGGAGGATTTTGATGGCTACGTCACGGTTGAGGCGGGAGTCGCGGGCGCGATAGACCTCGCCCATGCCGCCGACTCCGAGCGAGGACTTGATCTCGTAGGGGCCGAGTTTGGAGTTCGGAGCGAGAGGCATCGGTCAAAGACTCCGAGAAGGCAATGCGCTTCCGCGAACGCGTTCTTTCATGTCGGCCGGAGGAAGGGTCCGCAAACAGGCTCGCCGGTCGATAGCCGGGCGTTGTGAATCAGCCTAGTGTAGGGACGAGACGCTGACAAGGAGATTGTCTTCGGGAGCGAAGGCGTTGAACTTCGATTTCAGGCTGGAATCTTCGTGCTTTGGTTTAGTCTTAAGGAAACTTTGCACGAAAATGTCGCAGGATTTCTGCGCGAGAAGGAAACGATGGCGAATACTACGAAGATCGAAGACAAGACAGAACGGAAAGCATTGAAGCGCGCGGCGCGGAAAAAGGCGGCGCCGAAGGCTCCGCGGACGGGCGCGCGTGGCGAGAACAAGCAGAAGTTGAAGAAGGCGAGCAAGGGTGCGAGCAAGCGGTAGTTGGTGAGTCCCCTTCTTCATAACGAACGCGAAGGATGGGTCACCCATAATGGTGGTTAGTCCCACATCTCAAAAGCGAGATGTGGGGCACCCGAGCAGTCGAGCTAAAGAAAACCCAGGTTAGCTTCGCGAACCTGGGGCACCCGAACTTGTGATGTAGCCCACATTTCGATTGCAGGAGCGACACACCTGGCGAACCAACTCTTCGCGACCAAGTCGATCGATAAACTGATCAGCGATTCGGAGTTGCCCGAGCATTGTCTGAAAAAGACGCTGGGTCCGCTTTCGCTGACTGCGCTGGGTGTGGGCGCGGTGATCGGTTCGGGCATCTTCACGGTGATCGGAACGGCGATTGCGGGGGAGAAGTTCGATACCTCGTCGATCATCAATACCCCGTTGCTCGATTACCTGATTCACCACAACGCGCTTTCGGGCCGGCCTGGTGCGGGGCCTGCGATTGCGGTATCGATCATGCTCGTGGCCATCGTCTGCGCGCTGACCGGGCTTTGTTATGCCGAGCTGGCGTCGATGATCCCGATTGCGGGCAGCGCTTATACCTACACTTATGCGACGCTGGGCGAACTGGTTGCGTGGATCATTGGGTGGGACCTGATTCTCGAGTACGCGGGCAGCAACATGACTGTGAGCGTGGGCTTTGCCGCGCACATGGTCGACCTGCTGGACTGGTTTGGGCTGCATCCGCCGGCGACGTGGATCTCGCCTGCTTATCTTCCTTCGGGCCTGTCGGACCTGCAGGGCAACGTTATCTACAATCCCGGATGGCACTTCGGCTTTAATATTCCTGCCTTCCTGATCGTGATCCTGATCACAGTGGTGCTGGTGCGCGGCATTCGCGAGTCGGCCGAGGCGAACAACGCCATGGTGCTGCTGAAGATTGTCGCCATTCTGGCGTTTGTGTTTGCCGGGGCGCACTTCATCAAGCCAGTCGCACTACCACCCTTATTCTCCGAATGGATGGTCGGGGCTGCTGACCGGCGGCAGCATAATTTTCTTTACCTATATTGGATTCGATTCGGTCTCGACGGCGGCTGAGGAATGCAAGCGCCCGCAGCGCGATCTGCCGATCGGCATCATTGCGACGCTGGTGGTTTGTACCGTTCTTTATGTTGCGGTTGCGGTTGTGCTGACGGGGCTTGTGCCGTGGCAGTCGATGGTGGATGATGCGGCTCCGGTGGTGAATGCGCTGAAGAAGCTCTCGCTGTTGCCCGGCGGCCATAGTCTGCATTGGGTGCGGCTGGTGGTGCTGGTTGGGGCGATGCTGGGGATGATCTCGTCGATCCTGGTCTTTCAGATGGGGCAGTCGCGGGTGTGGTTTGCGATGTCGCGTGACAGGCTGTTGCCGGACGTCTTCAGCAAGGTGCATCCGGTTTTTCGGACGCCGGCGATTGCCACGTGGGTCGCGGGGTTTGTGGTTGGCATTCCTGCAGGACTCTTCGATATCGGCACTCTTGCCGACCTGTCGAACATCGGGACGCTCTTCGCCTTCGTGCTGGTCTCGATCGGCGTGGTGATCCTGCGGGTGCGCGACCCTGGGCGGCGGCGCGGATTCCGCGTTCCCGGCGGGCCGGTGATCCCGGTCTTGAGCATTATCTTTTGCGGACTGCTGATGGCTGGGCTGCCGATTATTACCTGGGCGCGTTTTGTGATCTGGCTGGTGATTGGATTGGTGATCTACTTCGGCTACAGCCGGCATCGCAGCGAATTTTCGCCCAAGAATTCGGGCACCAGGTGATGAAATGACGACGAGCGCCGCGCGCGGAGTGGTTCCTGTTTCGCGGGCCTGGTTGCGTCGTTTGCCGAAAGCCGAGCTCCACCTGCATCTCGAAGGCACGGTGAGCCCGGAGACGCTGGTCGAGTTAAGCCGGAGATCGGCGATCACCGGATCAGGAGAGTCGGGGTATCCGCTGAGCATCGAGGAAGCCGAGGCGCTTTACCAATACAAGGACTTCAGCGGCTTCATGCTTGCCTTCAAGGCGGTGACGGCACGGCTGCGGACTCCGGAAGACTATGAGCTGATCACTTACCGGATGATGGCGCAGCTGGCGGCGCAGGGGGTGGTTCATGCCGAGGTGTATATCTCGGTCGGTGTGATCTATTACTGGCGCAAGGCGGAGTTTGAGGCCGATCCGCTGGTCTTCGATCACATCTTTCGCGGCATGGAAGCGGGGCGGATCCGCGGCGAGCGTGATTTTGGCGTGAGTGTTTATTGGATCTTCGACGCAGTGCGGCATTTTGGAGTCGAAGAAGCTGCGAGGGTCTTTCGCAATGCCGCTGAGATGCGCGAGGAGTTTCCGTCGATTGTCGGGATTGGCATTGGCGGGGACGAGCGGCGGACGGGGGCGGAGCCGTTTCGTGAACTCTACGCCGAGGCTCGCGAGGCGGGCCTGCGGCTGACTGCGCACGCCGGGGAGACGGTCGGGCCGGAGAGCATCTGGGCCGCTTTGAATATCGGCGCGGAGCGGATTGGGCATGGGCTGACGGCGATTGAGGACCCGGAGCTGATGGAAGTGCTGGCGGAGCGGCAGATTCCGATCGAGATCTGTATCTCGTCGAATGTGCGAACGGGTTGCTGTCTGCCGGCTTCGCTGCATCCGGTGCGGAGCTACTTCGATGCCGGGCTGATGATCACGCTGAACTCGGACGATCCGGCCATGTTCGAGAGCGATCTGGAAGCCGAGTATCTGCTGGCGCAGCGGGAGTTTGGCTTCAGCGCGGAACATCTGCGCGAGCTGGCGGCGAATTCCTTTGAGGCGAGCTTTCTTCCGGCGGAGGAGAAGGTGAAATATCTGCACCGGCTGGACGCGATTCCCTGATTGGCACCCGGGCGGGAATTTTCCCCGGATGAAACTTCTGAGTACCCTGCGCACGAGTTGACCGGGCAAGCGTTCACAAAGCTGCGCTATGATGACGGTATGAAGCGTCCCGGATTCCGTCGTCTGCTTTGGCTGGGCAAGAGGGCCGTGCTGTTGATTCCCGACTCCGCCCTAATTGAGAAGATCGAAAAGGAAGAGAAAGAAAAAGGCTTCCCCTTCAAGATTATCGGACTGGCTTCGGTGGCAGTCGGCGCGGCTGCGCTAGGGCTTTATCTGGGGCGTGAGTTTCGTTCGCGGTATAAGTTCAATCGCCGGACGCCGTATGACCGCTATGCTCACGCCGGCGATAAGCGGGCGGCTGTGGGCGAGTTTGGGATGGGGATTTAGCTGGCGCGATTCTGGACGGATTTCAGTCTCTTCGCAAATCTGACACTCTACTTCTGAAATGACACCAACGCTTGATCGTGTCATACTCGGAGAGAGGTTCTGCCGGTGGAAGCTCGCGTCAAAATCAATCCCAATGGCCGTATCGTGATTCCGGCCTCGTTCCGCGAAGCGCTCGGTGTCGAGACTGGAGATGAGGTTGTGCTTCGCATGGAAAACGAAGAGTTGCGAATCACGACCCAACGGCAGCGCATACAAAAGGCCCAGCGCCTTCTGGCAAACCTGGTCGGCCCAGAGCGCTCGTTGTCGGATGAGTTGATCGCCGAGCGCCGCAAAGCGGCGAAGAATGAGTAGCGTTGTTCTTGACTCTTCCGCCGTGCTTGCCCTGCTCCATCATGAACCCGGCGAGCATCTGGTTTGGGAATTGGCGCCCAATGCGTTTCTAAGCGTAGTCAACGCGGCCGAAATCCACGGAAAACTGATGACCGAAGGCTTTGAACGTGGCGACGCATGGGACGCGGTCGCCGGTTCGGTCCAAACGATTGTGCCTTTCGACGCGGACCAAGCTGAGATAACCGGAAGCCTCGCGCCCCTAACTCGTTCACTGGGCTTGTCCCTGGGAGATCGCGCCTGCCTTGCCCTTGGCAGGACTCTCCAGCTACCCGTCTACACCGCGGATCGGTCGTGGGGCAAGCTGCGGATGGATGTCGACGTTCGCCCCATCCGATAAATAGACCGCCAGACCTCTGCTCTTGCCGATTACACTGACTTTGCAGGAACGGCCGGCCCCTACTAGTTTATTCTTTGGACGATGGAACGAGAGACCTTCCTGCACACTGCCCTGCTGCTCTACCTTTTGCTGGGGTACGTCGCTGCTTATTACTACGCTAGGCGCTTACTGGAGAGAGGCGGGCCCAGATGGATGGCTCCTCCTGTTCTCCGTGCGGTTTTTTGGCTGTTTCTTATTTTTATGCCGCTCTCAGCTATCTCTGGCCTTTATATGAACCGGCACATCTCCATACTGCCGCAGTTTGTAGGGGTCACGGCGAGCGTATTTTGGTTTTATGGTGGCTGCATAGGAGTGATGAGCAAGAGGTGTGCTCCATCGACAGATGGCACCGAGAAGGCTCGTTACAGTATCACCGAGAGCCTGAAGGCCCAGATGCCGGGAATTGTGATAATCGCAACAGCCTGCATCAGTTTCACAATAGCTATGGCACTGCACTTAGCAACACCCCAAGTCCTAGCTGTGCTGTTTCTCCTTGCGATGGTCATTGCATTCATCCTGATCTTTCGCGGACTCGGGCATTGCAGAGCAGGGGTTAATAGCAAGGGACAATCTAGGTCCGATCTCATTCCCGGGAAACGGGGTTATCGGCGACTGGCCGATAACCCCGTTTCGGCTGTGATGAAGAGTCAGTTCTTCGCCGCCAACTGGCGCAGCACGTATTGCAGGATGCCGCCGTTCTCGTAGTAGAGGATCTCCTGCGGGGTGTCGATGCGGACCGTGGTTTGGAAGTTCTTCTTGCTGCCGTCCGGTGCGGTTGCTTCGACGGTGAGGATGCGGCCGTTGGCGAACTTGGCGTCGAGCAGGTCGCGGAGGCCGGCGAAGTCGTAGATTTCTTCGCCGGTGAGGCCGAGGCTTCGGCGGATCTCGCCTTCGACGAATTGCAGCGGCAGGATGCCCATGCCGACGAGGTTGGAGCGGTGGATGCGCTCGTAGCTTTCGGCGATGACGGCGCGGACTCCTAAGAGCTTCGGACCTTTGGCGGCCCAGTCGCGGGAGGAGCCGGAGCCGTATTCTTTGCCGGCGAGGATGACGAGCGGGACGCCGCGCTCGGCGTACTTGACGCTGGCGTCGAAGATGGTCATGCCTTCGCCCTCGGGGAGCAGGCGGGTGACTCCGCCTTCGGTGCCGGGGGCGAGCTTGTTGCGCAGGCGGACGTTGGCGAAGGTGCCGCGCACCATGACTTCATGGTTGCCGCGGCGCGAGCCGTAGGAGTTGAAGTCGGCGGGCTTGACGCCGTGTTCGGTGAGGTATTTTCCGGCGGGGCCGTTGAGCTTGATCGAGCCGGCGGGCGAGATGTGGTCGGTGGTGACGCTGTCGCCGAGGACGGCGAGGACGCGCGCGCCGTGGATGTCTTCGACGGGCGCGGGCGTTGCGCGTGCATGCCGTCGAAGTAGGGCGCCTTGCGGATGTAGGTGGAGTCGGGCTCCCACTGGTAGACGTCGCCGGTGGGGAACTTGAGGGCCTGCCAGTTGGCGTCGCCGTCGGTGACGGTCGCGTATTCCTTGCGTGAAGAGCTCGGGGTTCATGACGCTGGCGATGACGTCGGCGACTTCCTGCTGGGTGGGCCAGATGTCTTTGAGGTAGACGTTGTCGCCGGTCTGTGCTCTTGCCGAGGGGGTCGGTGTCGAAGTCGTGGTCGATGCGGCCGGCGAGCGCGTAGGCGACGACGAGCGGCGGCGACATGAGGTAGTTGGCGCGGACGTCGGAGTTGATGCGGCCCTCGAAGTTGCGATTGCCGCTGAGGACGGAGACGGCGACGAGGCCGTGCTCGTCGATGGACTTGCGAGACGTCGGTGGGCAGCGGGCCGGAGTTGCCGATGCAGGTGGTGCAGCCGTAGCCGACGACGTTGAAGCGGAGCTTGTCGAGGTACGGGCAGGAGGCCGGCGTTGTTGTAGTAGTCGGTGACGACGCGGGAGCCGGGGGCGAGCGAGGTCTTGACCCACGGCGGAACGGTGAGGCCTTTTTCGACGGCTTTTTTGGCGAGGATGCCGGCGGCGACCATGACGGAGGGGTTGGAGGTGTTGGTGCAGCTGGTGATGGCGGCGATGACGACCGAGCCGTGGTCGAGGTACTGGTCGGCATCGACGTTGAAGCGCTCTTTGACCGGTGGTGATGGGGCCGTTCTGCCGGCTCGGGCGGCTTGCGGGGCTTTCGAGGTTCGCCGCTTAGCGATGGCGTGGCCGCCTTCGCTCTTCCCAGCGAATGACCTGGCGGTCGCCGTTCTTGTTGGCGGTGGGGCCGAGGAGGATGGGCAGCTGCTGCTTGAAGCTGGCGGCGGCGTCTTTGAGCAGGACGCGATCCTGCGGACGCTTGGGGCCGGCGACGCTGGGCTCGACGGTGGCGAGATCGAGCGCGAGGGTCTGGGAGTATTCGGCCTCGGGCTGCGTCGGGGGTGTGGAAGAGGCCCTGCTCCTTGTAGTAGGCCTCGACGAGGGCGATCTGATCTTCGCTGCGGCCGGTGAGGCGCAGGTAGCGGAGGGTCTCGGCGTCGACGGGGAAGATGCCGCAGGTTGCGCCGTATTCGGGGGCCATGTTGCCGATGGTGGCGCGGTCGGCGAGGGAGAGTTCGGCGATGCCGGCGCCGTAGAACTCGACGAACTTGCCGACGACGCCGAGCTTGCGCAGCATCTCGGTGACGGTGAGCACGAGGTCGGTGGCGGTGGCGCCTTCTTTGAGCTTGCCGGTGAGTTTGAAGCCGACGACCTGCGGGACGCAGCATGGAGACGGGCTGGCCGAGCATGGCGGCCTCGGCCTCGATGCCGCCGACGCCCCAGCCGAGCACGCCGAGGCCGTTGATCATGGTGGTGTGGGAGTCGGTGCCGACGAGCGTGTCGGGATAGGCCTGCAGCTTGCCGTTGACTTCGGTGGTGAAGACGACGCGGGCGAGGTATTCGAGATTGACCTGGTGGCAGATGCCCATGCCGGGAGGCACGGCGGAGAAGTTGCGGAAGGCGGTCTGGCCCCACTTGAGGAAGGCGTAGCGCTCGCGGTTGCGCTGGAATTCGAGAGCGGCGTTGATGTCGTAGGAGCCCTTGCGGTGCCGAATTCGTCGACCTGCACGGAGTGGTCGATGACCAGCTCGGCGGGCTGGAGGGGATTGATCTTTTCGGGGTCGCCGCCGAGCGGCTTCATGGCGTCGCGCATGGCGGCGAGGTCGACGATGGCGGGGACGCCGGTGAAGTCCTGCATGAGGACGCGGGCGGGCATGTAGGCGATTTCGCGGGAGGGCTCGGCCTTGGGGTCCCAGTTGGCGAGGAAGCGGATGTCGTCGGCGGTGACGGACTTGCCGTCTTCGTGGCGGAGGAGGTTTTCGAGCAGAATGCGGAGACTGTAGGGGAGCCTGCCGAGCTTGATGCCTTTTGAGGCGAGGGCATCGAGGCGAAAGATCTCATAGGCGTGGTCGCCGGATTTCAGTTCTGATTGACTGCCGAAGCTGTTCATTTCATTCCATCCTTTGCGAGCGGTCGCTCGCGGCTCTTAGTGGCCAGCTCTGCCAAGGGAAATCACACAGAGATGCAGGTCCGGCTCTTGAAAAGAAAGGCCGTCCGGGAGGAAATCCTTGGCGACGATGACAAGCTTAGTTAGTTCGAAAGACTTCGTCTATCAATGGAGCGTCCGCGGTCGGGACGGCCGCGACGGAAGCGTCTAAGGCGAAGCGGACGAGGACGATTCGGGGTGAACATTTGCGCTGCGTATAGTGTAACTCCCGTTTAAGACCGAAAGGACAATTGGCTGGCTGGGGAATAGAACGGGTGTTGAACCGCCCCCCGCAGAACAGCGGATATCTGACTTTTCTAATTCTTAGTGAGGCCAAAACGCAGGCTCTCCCGTCAGGTGTGGTGGGAGATCGCAATGAAACGGTTCGCTGGAATGTTTTGCACCCTGGTCTTGGTGCTCGTTGGACAGATTCAATATCAAGCATTCGCGCAAACGGGCACGGCTCAAGCAGCCGCGCCGGCAGGCGACATCTCCGGTACATGGGTCGCCAAAGCTGCGGGGCCGATGGGACAAATGGAGATCGTTTACCGGCTGAAGGTCTCCGGTGGCAAGATCACTGGAAGTCAGGGTCTGCCTTTCGGTGACTCCCCGATTGTCGACGGACAAGTGAACGGCGATACCTTCCATTTCACCGTCGCGCTGGATAGGTTCGGCACAATCCAGAATCGCGAGGTTAGCGGCAAGATCGTGGGCGACACGCTGGTGCTGACTCCAGCGATGCCGGGACCTCCGCCGGGCGACGCTTCTGCTCCGGGCGGCGCCGCAACTCCGCCGTCCGGTGAAGCTCCGCGTGCGCGTTTTCAGATTGGCGAGGTCATCGCACGGAGGGGAACGCCGACGCCATCGTATCGGGCTCCGGCGGTGGACTATGCGACGCTGCCCAAGGTGGAGCTTCCCGGCGATCCACGATATTGCCTATAACGGACTGGCGAAGACGCCGCCAATGGGTTGGAATAGCTGGAACAAATTCCACACTCAGATCAGCGACAAGACGGTCCGCGAGATCGCAGACGCTGCCGCCTCTCTGGGCATGAAGGACGCGGGATACATCTACATCAATATCGACGATGGCTGGCAGGGTAGCAGGGATGCGAGCGGCGCGCTGCAGCCAAACCCAAACTTCCCGAATATGAAAGCGCTGGCGGACTACGTCCATTCGAAAGGACTCAAGGTGGGAATTTATTCCTCGCCTGGACCGAGGACCTGCGGCGGGTTCGAGGGCAGCTACGGCCATGAGGAGCAGGACGCGAAGATGTACGCGGAGTGGGGCATCGACTATCTGAAGTACGACTGGTGCAGCGCCTCACGGGTATGGAAAGACACCGACATGCGTGCGGCTTACCAGAAGATGGGAGATGCGCTGCAGAAGACTGGCAGGCCCATCGTTTATTCGCTCTGCCAGTATGGGCGTGCCGACGTTCAAGAATGGGGCCCGCTGGTAAGCGGCAATCTCTGGCGGACGACAGGGGATATTCGGGATACTTACGAGTCGATGGCCAAGATCGGTTTCGCGCAGAGCGATCTGGCGAAATATGCTGGGCCGGGCCACTGGAACGATCCCGATATGCTGGAGGTTGGCAACGGCGGCATGACTGCGGACGAATATCGTACGCACTTCAGCCTATGGTCGATGATCGCCGCTCCGCTGATAGCCGGAAATGATTTGCGAGTCAATAATCCGGAGATCACGGGGATCCTGCTGAACAAGGAAGTGATCGCCGTCGATCAGGACCCGTTGGGCAAAGGCGGCAGTCGCGTTGCGCAAGATGGAGACGTCGAGATCTGGGCAAAGCAGCTGGCCTCTGGCGACTACGCTGTGGCGATCTTCAATCGCGGCGCGTCGGAGGCGAAGGGGACGGCGGCGTGGAAGGATTTCGGCTGGAGCGGCAAGCATGCGGTGCGCGACCTGTGGGCACATGCCGATCGGGGCGAGGCGGTAGACGCTTATTCGGCGAGCGTGCCGAGCCATGGCGTGGTGATGGTCCGCGTGGAGAAGTAAACCGGTCTGCGGCGTTTGAGAGCGCCACCCAGAATTTTTCGGCGCGACTCTTCAATACAATGACTGAATTGGAGAGTCGCATGATCTTTCGTTGTTCCAGGCTTGTGTTGCTTTTGGGCTGTGCGTCGTTGAGCTGTATTTCGGCAACCTTTGCTCAGACGTCCACGCCGCCGCCCCCATTGAAGCCGTTGAGTGCGATTCCTTATACGCCGGGGCTTGACCTGAACAGCATGGACCGAAGCGCCGACCCTTGCGTGGACTTTTACAAGTACACGTGCGGGGGCTGGATGAAGAACAACCCGATCCCGCCCGATCAGGCGCGGTGGGATGTTTACGGGAAGCTTGACCAGGAGAACAGCCAATTTCTCTGGGGCATTCTGGAGGATGATGCGAAGCTCAAGGACCGCACTCCGGCGCAGCAGAAGATTGGCGACTACTACGCCTCCTGCATGAATACGGCCGCGATCGACAAGCTCGGATTGAAGCCCCTACAGCCCGAACTGGACCGCATTGCCGCGATCGGCGACCGCAAGCAACTGGCGGAGTTTTTGCGCGAGGGTGCGGACCGTCGCGGTTTGTATTTCTTTGGCGCTGGATCGGAGCAGGACGCCAAGAACTCCGAGATGGTGATCGTGGGGCTGGGCGCGGGCGGACTTGGCTTGCCGGATCGCGACTATTACATCAAGACCGATGCCAAGAGCGAAGAGACGCGCAAGCGCTATGTGGCATACCTGGCGCAGCTGCTGGTGATGGCGGGCGAGCCGCAGGCGACGGCGGACGCGCAGGCGAAGTCCACGATGCAGATCGAGACCGCGCTTGCCCAGGCGTCGCTCACTCGAGTGGAGCGGCGCGACCCTTACAAAAGCTACCATCCGATGAAGCTGGACCAGGTCGAAGCCCTGGCGCCGGGGCTGGAGATTGGCGCCTATCTCCGGGGCGAAAATCTGCCGTCAAGTTTCGTTGACCAATATCAATGTGAGCCAGCCGAAGTTCTTTGCGGCGCTGCAGGCGCAACTCGCCGATCAGCCGCTTGACGCACTGAAGGCGTACCTTCGCGTGCACGCTCTGAACAATGCTTCGGGGAGCCTGGACAGCAATTTCGAGAATGCGCGCTTCGATTTCTATAACAAATATTTGCGCGGGGTTCCGCAGATCAAGCCGCGCTGGCAGCGCTGCGAAGAGCAGGTCGACAACTACCTGGGTGAGGCGCTGGGGCAGGAGTTCGTCGCCCGCACTTTTGGCGCTGATACAAAGGCAAAGGTCGTTACCATGACCGATCAGATCGAGACCGCGATGCAGCAGGAGATCGAGCAGCTGGACTGGATGAGCGACGGCGACGAAGAAACAGGCGGTTCTCAAGCTGCACGCGGTGCGAAACAAGATCGGCTATCCGGATAAGTGGCGCGATTATTCCTCGCTGACGATTTCGCCGGACGACTACTTCGGCAATGTGGTTCGGGCGCGTGTTTTTGAGGAGAAGCGCGATTGGGCGAAAGTCGGCAAGCCGGTCGATCGTGGGGAATGGGGCATGACGCCGCCCACGGTCAATGCGTATTACAACGATCAGATGAACGACATCAATTTTCCGGCGGGAGTGTTGCAGCCTCCGCTCTACGATCCGAAAGAAGATGACGCGCCGAACTACGGCAACACTGGCGGGACGATCGGTCATGAGCTGACTCACGGCTTTGACGATGAAGGGCGGCAGTTTGACGCCCAGGGCAACCTCAAGGACTGGTGGACGCCGCAGGACGCCAAAGGCTTTGAGGAGCGCATCAATTGTCAGCGCGATCAGTATGCGAAGTACGTCATCGTCGATGACATTCACATCAACTCGAAGTTGACCAGCGGCGAGGATGTAGCCGACCTTGGCGGGACGCTGCTCGCCTATATCGCATGGAAGATGCAGACCGCGGGTCAGAACTTGCAGCCGAAAGACGGATTGACTCCGGACCAGCGCTTCTTCGTCGGCTACGCGCAGTGGGCGTGCGAGAATGTTCGGCCGGAAGACCTTCGGCTCAACGCAGTGACCGATCCTCACTCCCCTGGTGTCTATCGGGTGAATGGGATCGTGAGCAACATGCCGCAGTTTGCAGCGGCCTTTGGCTGTAAGGCGGGGCAGCCGATGGTGAATGCTGCGATGTGCAAGGTCTGGTAGCGGTCTCCGGCTTGAACCGACTGTGGTGTGTCAGGGTCGGCGCTGGTTGCCGCTTCCTTCTATCGTGGCGGCGAGTTCGCGAAGCAGCGCCGCTCCGTCGCCGCGATAGGCGCTGCCGTGTTGGCAGGCGAGCATTGACGGGCTTAATCCGGCCAACCGCTCCAGGATCGCCGTTGTGCTCGTCGCGTGGGCGTAGTAGTCCATCATTCCCCGCATTGCCTCACTTGAGCTGAGCACCTCGGATTCTGTGACGGGCGCCATGCCTGAGCCGGGCTGGGTGAAAAGGTCGCCACACAACAGCGTGCCGGTGGAGAGATCGAAGAGGATGCCGCAATCCCAGCCGTGGGGAACGTGCGGCGTGTAAAGCCACTTCATTCTGCGGTTGCCGATGGAGAACTCCTCGCCATCGCCGAAACCGCGGGCGGTTCGCGTTGCAAAATCATTGATCGAGGTCATGACGCCAACCTCGGTGCCGAAAGGGGTGGCGTTGGGTGCGACGGCAAGGAATTCGTTAAGGGCGCCGTACTCGTCGCCTTCGAAGTGCGAACCGCCGATCCAGTGGAGACGTTCGACAGGCATGACTTTCTTGATGGCTTCCAGTGTGGTGGGGAACAGCTTTCGGTAGCCGGCGTGAAATAGCATGGGCTGCTCATCGTCGATGAGGTAGGAGTTGACAGTGAAGCCTCCTGGAATGATGTCTAACGGCGTGCTGATGCGATAAATGCCTGTAGATACCTCGTGAACACTCGTGCCTGCCTCTTGACTTACTATCATGGTCGTTCTCTCTTTCAGGGTGCACCGATTCTAAATAGTCCGAAGAACATCCGGCGGTTAGAATTGTCACACTCGGCATCATCACACTGAAATGGCTGTAAAAATCGCGTCTTGCTCTTCGTTTTTACGAGAGCCAAGTCTCCCTGGAGTTTAAGAAATGTTCGTAAGGAAGAGTTCAGTCGTCGCAACGGCAGTATTCGCTATCGCTGCCGGTAGCTTGTATTCACCGGCGTTTGGGCAGCAGCCGCGACAGTATACGGATCAGGACTATGCGGCGGCGGAGAAGTTTATGAGTTATAACGTGAATCCGCTGGCTTACAAGGGAGTGGTGCATGCGCAGTGGCTGGATGGCGATCGCTTCTGGTATCGCGCTGTCGATGACAGCGGCGTGACCTTCATGGTCGTCGATCCTGCGAAGGGGACGCGCACGCCGGCCTTCGATCAGGGCAAGCTGGCAGCAGCGCTGGCCTCGGCCTCGAATGGGAAAATCAAGGACGATGCGCAGCACCTTCGATTTCAAATTGATTCGCTTAGTACCGACGGCAACGCGCTGAACCTGACTTATGCAGGAGTCTCGTATAGCTGCCAGCTCTCAGCGGCAAGCGACACCTGTAAACGGCTGACGCCGGAAGATAAGCCCGCTGGCGCGAATGGCGAGGCTGCAAAGCAACCACCGCTGGCGCTTTCCCCTGATAAGAAACTCGGCGCCTTCATTCGGGACTGGAACCTTTGGGTTCGCGACATGGTCACCGGCGTGGAGACGCAGCTCACCACTGACGGCGTGAAGGACTATGGCTATGCCACGGATAATGCGGGCTGGAAGCAGTCGGATGCGGCGGTGCTGCTCTGGTCGCCGGATTCGAAGAAGATTGCTACATTTCAGCAGGACCAGCGCAACGACGGTGAGATGTACTCTGGTTCCGGTGACGAACGGCCACCCGACGCTGAAGGCGTGGAAGTATCCGCTGGTCGGCGACGTGAACGTCACGATGATCGAGCGCGTGATTATCGATGTTGACTCGCGCAAGATGGTTCGCTTGAAGATGCCGCCCGACCAGCACCGGTCGACGATCTGCGACGACGTCACTTGCCGCGGGACCGGCTCGGTCTGGGACGATGTGGAGTGGTCGCGCGGACGATAGCCATCTGGCATTCGTCTCGACCTCGCGCGATCACAAGCAGGAGTGGTTGCGCGTCGCCGATGCCGCGACTGGCGAGGTCCGCGAGGTGATGGGCGAGACTGTCGCGAAGTTCTATCGAGAGCGGCGACAACATGGTGAACTGGCACTACCTGCCGAAGTCGAACGAGATTCTGTGGTTCAGCGAACGCGATAACTGGGGCAATCTCTATCTCTACGACCTGACGACCGGCCAGCTCAAGAACCAGATCACTCATGGCGACGGCAACGTGACACAGGTGCTGCATGTGGACGAGACTAGCCGCACGATTTACTTCATTGGCGTTGGCAAGGAGCCGGGGCGCGATCCATATTTTCAACATCTCTACAGCGTTCATTTCGACGGCAGCGGCCTAAAACTACTCACCCCTGAGAATGCCGATCATAATGTGAAGCTTTCCGCCGACGGGCGATACTTTGTGGATTCGTATTCGACCCCGACCGAGCCGCAGATAACGGTCGTCCGCGACAGCGGCGGCAAGCTGGTGATGGATGTCGCCAAGCAGGATATTTCGAAGCTGGTTGCGTATGGCTGGAAGCCTCTGACTCCGATCACGGTGAAGGCGCGCGACGGCAAGACCGATCTCTACGGCATGATGTTTACGCCGACGCACTTCGATCCGGCGAAGAAATATCCGATCGTCAATCTCGTCTATCCGGGGCCGCAGACCGGCTCTTGCGGCTCGCGGAGCTTCCAGGCTGCGCGGGGCGACACTCAGGCGCTTGCCGAACTTGGCTTCGTGGTGGTCTGCATTGATGGCATGGGCACGAACCTGCGCTCGAAGAGCTTTCACGAGGGCTACTACGGCAATCTTGGCGACAACACGATTCCCGATCAGATGACCGGGATGAAGCAGCTGGCCGCGAAGTATCCGTAGATCGACATCGATCGCGTTGGGATGTATGGGCACTCCGGCGGGGGCAATGCCACGGCGGCCGCGATGTTGCATTATCCAGACTTCTTCAAGGTCGGCATCGCGGAGAGCGGCAATCACGATCAGCGCGACTACGAAGACGACTGGGCGGAGAAGTGGGCCGGGCTTCCGGTGAAGAATCCGGATGGGACGAGCAATTATGATTCGCAGGCCAACCAGAATTTTGCGAAGAACCTGAAGGGCCATCTGATGCTTGCCCACGGCACGATGGACGACAACGTGCCGCCGAACAATACGCTGATTCTGGTGTGATGCGTTGATCAAGGCGAACAAGGATTTCGATTTGATTCTCTTTCCCAATGCGGCTCATGGCTATGGCGCGGGTTCGCAGTATATGACTCGCCGCCGCTGGGATTATTTTGTGCGCTATCTCGCCAACGACATTCCGCCGAATGAATATCAGATGAAGCCGTGGACGGAGGTCATCAAGGTGATTGGGAATGGACCGTCCGGTGGTGAGATCGATGGGGCCGACGAATAAGCGGTGAGTCGAACCTGAAGCGAGGTGGCGATGAAAAGAATACTGGCCCTGGGCTTGCTATTTCTCTCCGGCGTTGTGGCGATTGCCGATCACCTGCCCGCGAAACTCCAGGCGCGGGGGAAGCCGGAGAATACGCTGGCTGGGATCAACCTCGAACATGACAATCCGGCTGAGGTGCTGCAAAGGCTGGGGCCGCCGACGAAGAAAGTCACAGTGCCCAATAATCCGCAATGGACTGGCTATTTGTGGGAGATGCCGAGATACTCCGAATTGAGGTTGAGATCAGCCGCGGCAAAGGCAAAGACTATCTGGACCAGATCACGATCGTTCGTCTAGGTAACGCCGGTGCTGAAGCATCGAACCGGTGCCACGGACTCGACCGGGCAGGGATTGAAGCTTGGCGACACGCTCGATTCGCTGAAGAGCCTCTACGGGAGCAGGTTTCAACTGAGCAAGCAGGCGCCTGTCCCGGCCACCACCGATCCGTTCCTTTCTGTTCCGGGGAGCCAGACCGCGGTTGTGCAATGGACGCCGATCGAGTTCACGCTCACAGCGGGGCTCGATAGCCAGGGCCGGATTATTGCGCTGCGCCTGAGTCCGCCGGAGTGTTACCCGGGCGGTTGCCAATAGTCCAGGCTGGCCACCTCAAGCGTCTCGTGCGCACCGGAGTTCCGAACCGCCGGCTGAATGCCGTTCATGAATAATTTGTAAATCATTCTTCGATTCATTCCTTCGTTACGCTCCTTTCACAGTCCAGAACCTATAAGGGTTAGCGCGGCTGAAAATTTCAGCCGAAGGAGTAGTGATGCAAAAATTAGTTGCATGTTCGCTGGCCTCGGTGCTCGTTGCCGGGCAGATGCTAACGCCTGTCGCCGCGCACGCGAGCGGCGCCGATGATGTTCCAACCCGTTCTCCCATCAAGCACTTCGTTGTCATCTTCCAGGAGAATGTTTCGTTCGACCACTACTTCGGCACCTATCCCAATGCCCTGAATCCTGCCGGAGAGCCGCAGTTTACAGCATTGCCCGGCACACCAACGGTCAATGGCCTGACCCCATTCCTGCTCACTCGCAACCCGAACCTGCATTACCACGATCAATGGAGCCGGCGCGTCGAACCCCTTCCGGCTGAGCACGGGCTCAAGCCGCGACCGCCGACCAGGACCACGATTACACCCCCGAGCAGGAAGCATTCGACCGCGGCCTGATGGATGGCTTTCCCGCCTTCACCGGTACGGGCGGTCCTCCCCCGGCAGGTATGACCTCCACCGGCCTGGTGATGGGCTACTACGACGGCAATACCGTTACTGCGTTGTGGAACTACGCCAACCACTTCTCGATGAGCGACAACTTCTACGACACGAACTTCGGCCCGTCAACCCCTGGGGCGATCAATGTCATCTCCGGTCAGACCAACGGCGTCATCAACGCCACCTCGGGAGCCCTGGATGCCACTGTGGACGACGGTTACGGCGGCTTGACGCTGACAAGCGATGCCGACCCGACAGGGGACGTCTGCTCCAGCAGTTCCTCCAATCTGTCGATGAGCGGCAAGAACATCGGCGATCTGCTCAATGCACAGGGCATTTCGTGGGGCTTCTTCGAAGGCGGCTTCGACCTGAGCATCACCAACTCCAACGGCACAACGGGTTGCAGCCGGAGCACCACGTCGACGGTCACCGGCGTGAAGAAGGCCGACTACATTCCGCATCACCAGCCGTTCCAGTACTATGCTTCGACCCGCAACACCGCGCATACGCGCCCCACTTCGGTGGCGATGATCGGCAAGCAGGGCGACGCGGCAAACCACCAATACGATAGTCACGACTTCTTTGACGCGGTCAGCGCGGGCAACTTCCCGGCGGTCAGCTTTCTGAAGGCTCCGGGCTACCAGGATGGCCACGCCGGCTACTCCGATCCGCTCGATGAGCAGACGTTCATCGTGAACACCATCAACTTCCTCGAGAAGCAGCCGGATTGGAACAGCACCGCAGTCATCATCACCTACGACGACTCCGACGGCTGGTACGACCACCAGATGGGCCCGCTCGTCAATGCCTCCGCCACCGCGCAGGACGCACTCACCGGCCCCGGCGCTTGCGGCGACGGAGCCTGGCGCGCTTCCCGGCGTTGCTCCGGGAACCCTACATGCCCAAGGTCGTTGCGGCTTTGGCCCGCGTCTTCCGTTGATCGTCGATTTCGCCCTGGGCAAAGCAAACTATGTCGACCACACGACCAGCGACCAGAGCTCGGTTCCCAATTTCATCGAGAACAACTGGCTCGACCACGAGCGGATCGGCAACGGATCCTTCGATACCTATGCCGGGAACATCTGCAGGGCATGTTCGACTTCAACCACAAGGCGCCAAGCCCCACACTCTTCCTCGATCCTTCAACCGGAATGGTGAAGTAGGGACGCCAGTCACGCCTGGCAGGCGTTCTTCCGGCGTGACTGAGTCGATCTATTCTTCTCTTGCCGTCAGGGGCTTGTGCGTTTCACGCGCGGGCCCCTTGATCTGTCTGTTTATCTCTAAGGAATTTGAGGTCGCTTCGATTGATCACTCGCCGCACCTTCCTGGGCCAAGCCAGGTCTGCTGGTGGCCGGAGCGGCCATTCAGGGACATTCCATCGCAGCTCAATCTCCTAAAATAGCCGCCTTCTCTCGAATGCCAGTACGTTGAAGCCTTGGGTCGATCCGCTCCCGATTGCTCCGCCGGCGAAAAGCAGTGGAATGCGTCCGAGTCCTGATAACCCCAAGGCCAGCATCTCCTACTACCGGATTGACATGCGCGAGAAGCGTGTGAAGCTGCATCGCGATCTGCCGCCCACCGTGGTGTGGACCTACGGCGATTCGTTCCCCGGCCCGGTCTTTGATACTCGCAGCGGCGAGGGGTTGCTGGTGGAATGGGTGAACGAGCTGCCGACGCGGCATTTTCTGCCGATCGATCACACGATCCACGGCGCCGAGGCCGACAAGCCCGAGGTGCGCGGCGGTCGTTCATTTACATGGCGGCAAGACTCCGCCGGAGAGCGATGGTTATCCGGAGTCATGGTTTGTTCCAGGAAAATCGGCGACATGTTTTTATCCCAATAAGCAAGATGCGACGATGCTCTTCTATCACGACCACACGATGGGCATTAACCGGCTGAATATCTATGCCGGGCTGCAGGGGCTGTTCCTCATTCGCGACGATCACGAAGACTCGCTGAATCTGCCGAAGGGAAAGTATGAAGTGCCGCTGCTGATCTGCGACCGGATGCTGCGCGCCGATGGATCGCTCGAGTACCCCGACTCCGGCGATCCCAAGTCGCCGTGGGTTCCGGAGGTTTTCGGTGACGCGATGCTGGTGAACGGCAAGATCGCGCCGTATCTTGAGGTCGAGCCGCGGAAGTACCGTTTCCGCATCATGAACGGAGCCAATGGCCGATTCTTCCGGTTCTCCTTTGGCGACTTGTTTGAGTTTCAGCAGATCGGTTCAGACCAGGGATTGCTGGCCACCCCCTTGACGATCAAGAGCCTGGAGCTGGCGCCGGGCGAGCGGGGCGACCTGATTTTTGACTTCAGCGCGTACGCGGGGCAGGAGGTGCTGCTGAAGAGCGATGCGTTCGAGTTGTTGCAGTTCCGGGTCTCGGCGACGCAGGCAAACGAGGCAAGCACAGTTCCATCGACGCTGCGTGCCCTAGCTCGCACCCCGGAGTCGCGAGGCCATAAAGACCCGCAGACTCACGCTCGACGAAAACATGGACATGGTGCAGCAATCGATGGGCATGCTGCTGAACAATACGCCGTGGCATATGCCCGTCACCGAAAAGCCGGTGCTGAACACGACGGAGATATGGGAGTTCGTTAACCTCACCGAAGATACTCATCCTATTCATCTGCACCTGGTGAGGTTTCAAATCCTGGATCGGAGGAAGTTCGATGTCTTCGATTACCGGTCGAAGGGGGCGCTCCGGTATCTCGCCGCGGCTAGGCCACCTACGCCTTCCGAGGCTGGATGGAAAGACACGGTGAGGGTCGACCCTGGAATGATCACGCGCATCATCGTTCGATTTGAGGGCTATACCGGGCGTTATGTCTGGCACTGCCACCTGCTGGAACATGAGGACAACGAGATGATGCGGCCTTTCGAGGTCGTCCCCGCCTAGTCATGTCGGAATGCTTGCAGGAATGCGATCCTCTTTGCTGATTGGATCTAGGTTGAGACAGGCAGCGAGTTGGGGGCGGTCGACAGCTTTAAGACCACCAGGGTCATGTCGTCATGCTGGGGCGCGCCGCCGGCGAAGTCGTCCGCTGCGTCAAAGAGAAGCTTCACTAGCGCGGCGGCCGGCATGTCCGGATAGGTCGCCAGGAGTTCGATCAAACGATCTTCGCTCCACTCCTCGCCATCGACGGTCATCGCTTCGCTGATGCCGTCAGTGAAGGCGAGCAGGATGTCCCCGGGTTCGAGCGTCAGTGTGGACTGTTCGTAGTCTGAGTTTGGCAACAAGCCGATGACTGGGCCGCCTGCTTCGAGCCGGATGATCTCTGGCTTGCCGTCTCGATTTGCGCGGTGCCGAATGAGCGCCGGCGCGTTGTGGCCTGCGTTGACGTAGGTCAAGGCGCGGCTGCGAGGGTCGAGTTCCGCGAAAAAGAATGTTGCGTAGCGATTGCTGGCGGAGGCTTCGTAAACGAGTTCGTTGACCTCGCGCAGCATGGCGGCGAGATTGCCGTCGCAATTGCGAGTGAGTCCGCGCAGCGAGGCGCGCAGGCTAGCCATGAGCAGCGCGGCCGAGATGCCCTTGCCGGAGACGTCGCCGATCGCAATTCCCAGCGAGAGAGCGTCGCTGGCTGCCTTTTTCATCTCGATGAAGTCGTAGTAGTCGCCTCCGACGGTCTGCGCGGGGCGATAGGCTCCGGCTAGCTCGACACCTGCGATCTGCGGATAGGACTGGGGCAGGAAGCGCTCCTGAACCTCGCGGGCGACCTCGATCTCGCGATGGATGCGTTCGCGCTTTCCGGCCTCCTCGGCGAGTGAGTGCATCAGCTGGCTGTTTTCGATGGAGAGCCCGGTGTGCATGGCGACCGATTGCAATAGTCCGCGATCGGTGCGCGAATAGGGCTCTTCGCTGCGCTTGGGGCCCAGGGCCATCACGCCGAGCAGACGGTTGCGTCCGCGCAAGGGGATCAGCATCTCCGCGCCGAGCTCGCGCAGGGCGGAGCGCTCCGAATCGGTTGCCGCGAGTAGCCATGCGTCGGGATTGTCGAGGTAGACGCTTGCGGGGCTCTTCACCAAGTCGAGATTGGTGATCGTTTTCGAATTATCACTGAGTAGCAGATCGCTGCCCATGTCAATGCCGTGCGCGTATTGGAGCCTGAAAGTGTCTCCGGAGCGGAGCAGTACGGCGATGCGGTCGACGTGGAGCGCATTCGCAATGCAGTCGGAGACGGTGCGAATGAGAGCGGGCGTCTCGGTGAATCCCTGCGCCTGATTGGCGAGTTCGCTGAGCACTTGATCGGACGAGTAGGCCTCGCGGAAGAACTTGCGGTCAATCCAAGCCGAGAGCATCTTCGTGGTGCGGAAGCGCATAACGATCAGCAGCGCGGTTAAACCCAGCACCTGGATTGCATCGACTCGCCGCCAGGGAAGATGTCGGTTCGCGTGGATGATGGCGAGCGCGAGCAACAGCCCGGAGAGTGCGCGGAGAATCCACAGCGAGGTTCGCGCCAAGGCATATTTGGTGCCTTGGCGGAAGATGATTCGAAGGTCCATCGCGCGATGAACGACGACCACGTAGGCGAGGGAAATAGGGAAGAGCGTGAAGATGAGGAGCGCGCTGATGACCAGCCAAGACGGCACCCCTACACCCACGTCGGTGCCCCTTGCCATGGAGTAGAGAATGAGCAGAAAGAGCGGCGCATTGCCGACGGTCGAGCCTACGTACTGGATACGCAGCCTCCGTCTCGCATCGGGCGAGGTTGCGAGGGCCGCCTTTTGCGCGAGGCAAAAGAAGTAGATGCTGATGGAGGCCATGGCGAGAATCATCAGCCCCTGAAAGATCGACGGAAACGCGGGCACCAGCCACGCGATCGACGCGAAGGAGAATGCGGAACCCAAGCCGAAGCCCAGCGCAATCGGGAAAAGCCCGATAAAGAGCGCAGTCAATACCCATTTAATCCAGGGAAAGGAGATATCGAAGCGAGCGCGCTCGGGAAAATAGATGCCGAAGTACATGATGGACAGAGGCCCGGCGATCAAACCAACGGCGTTCCATATGTTGACGAAGGCGTTGAGCGGTCCCGGCCAGAAATGGCCTTCTCCAAAGATGAGAACGAAGTACTGGAGTATGCCCAGCAGGAACCAGGCATTCCGGTCGCGAGGACGAGCGGCGACGACCCAGACTCCAAGAGCAAGACATGCAAGGGGAAAGATCATGCCGAGAAAATAGACCCGGCTGATCAGGTCGATGAGCGTCGGCCTCGTCGCATAGACAGGAGCGAGGCGCAGTGTGACGGTACGCTGTGCTGTGCCGGATCCCCGAGGCTGAATCGTCAGCGCGATCGAGTCACCGGCGTGCGCGTTCCGCAGCTCTTCCAGGTAGACGTTGTTGCCGGTGAAAGGCCGGCCGTTGATTGCGATAAGGCGGTCGCCGAATTGAATGCCCGCCTCGGTTGCCTCAGGAGTGACCCCTGAGATTGTGCTTAGGCGATAGCCGTGGGAGGTTGGCGCCTCGGCCACCCGGTCGCCATAAATCTCGCGCATGCTGGCGGCAACTGAGGCGACGTAATACGTCGCCACGGCAATTGCCACTAACGCCAACATGACGAGTTGAATTGGTGCCCTGCGCATGCATCACACTCTGGGCTGCATGGTAGCAGAAAGCGGAGGCGCTACTGTTTGGTTACATCGATCATGTTGTCGTCGGGGATGCGGTCGATGAGCTTGTTATAGGGGTCGATGCCCGCGCGGGTCGGCATCTGGTCGACGACGATCTCGAAGGTCTGCTTTTCCTGGGTGATCTTTTCTTTCTTCAGGGAGAGCGGTTGTTCGTGGTCCTTCTTGCCGGTGAAGACTCCGATGTCGATATAGTCGCTCAGCGACATTGGGGATTGCGCGCCGAGCCCGTCCGCCTTGAATTTCTTCGCATCGACGACGAGCGTGACCTTGTACTTCTTGTCCGGCGTTGGAGTGACGGTTGCGGTCACGGCCTTGTTGTCGTAGAGCACGATCGATTCGAAGGCATCGTCGATGTAGTACTGCAGCTCGGGTGGAGTCTGTTCGCGAAGCGCCTGGACGAATTGACGAGTGTCAGGGTAGGGGCCGCTTTGCGAGTCCGTCGCATTGGCATAGCGATACTGCATGAGGAAGTTATGCAGGGCGAGATTGACTTTGTCTTCTCCGATGTAATCGGAGAGTGCATAGAGTACCAGCGACCCCTTCTGGTACCAGACATAAGCCTCGCGCTGGACGAGGTCGAGGGGTGGTTCCTTGCGACTTTCGCCGGCTCGTCCGCGCAGGTAGCCGTCGAGCTCGTGTTTCAGGAACTTGTGCATCTGGTAGTCGCCGTACTTCTTCTGCATTACGCGCAGAGCGGAGTATTCGGCGAGCGACTCGGACATCATGTTCGAGCCGGCCACGCGGCCGCCGATGAGTTGATGGCCCCACCACTGATGGGCGAGCTCGTGCGCGGTCACGAAGTAGGCGAAGTCGATGTCGTCGGGATTCGTGACTCGCGAGATGAAGCCGATGCCCTCGGAGAAGGGGATCGTGTTGGGGAACGATTGTGCGAAGGTGCGATAGCGGGGAAACTCCAGGATGCGGTACTGGGCGAATTGGTAAGGGCTGAAGTTCTTCTCGTAGTAATCGAGGCCCATCTTCGAAGCGGCGATCATGTCGTCAACATCGTATGGATGGGCGGCGTCGTGATAGACCTCGATATTGACCTTGCCGCCCGCGCCTGGGTAAGTTTCGCGCTTCACGTCGTAGCGTGCCGAGACGTAAGAGAAGAAGTCAGCCATCGGGACATCGCCCATGCTGTATTCGTAATAGTGGCGACCGTTCTCATGCCAGTCCCGCTTCAGGTAGCCGGGTGAGAGCGCGATCTGATCGTCGGAGGTGCTGACGACGGTGCGGTAGGTGATCCAATCCGACTGCGGCGAAAAGAGGTTGGTGACGCTACCGAAGGCGTCGCCGCGAGCGGGCAGATCTGTCACCGGGCCGAGATGCTCGTCGCGGCGGCGGCGCGGGTCGTCGAGCTCGAAGTCGGGGCTATAGCCGATCGCCGGGAAATAGCCGAGGTCGAAGAACATTCCGCTGTAGGCGAGCTCGGGGCGCTCGTTGCCGTCGGTGAAGCCCTGGGGCGCGTATCCGACGTTGAAGTTCATGTTGAGCTTTTCGCCTGGGGCGATGGGCTGATCGAAGGCATAGATCGTGTACAGCGCGCGAGGGCTCGACGAGACCATATGAAACGGCCGGTCGAACTGCACGTTCGAAATCGACTGCTGCGTGTTGAGAATGTGGATCTGGGAGATCGGCGCCGCGGTCTTGTTCTGCAGAACGTAATGGCCGGTGCCGGAGAAGGCACGCTTCTCAGGAAACATATCAATGTTGGCGTCGACGGCGGTGATTTTCGGCTGCGGAAGGCCCTGGTACTTTTTGAAGCTGCGCTCATATTCAGCGCGGATGTCGCGCCTCGCCTTGGCGTTCAGGTACTCGTTGCGGACGTGGGAGTTGTAGTAATACCAGCCGCCACTACCGATGGCGATCAAGAGAAAAATGGCTCCGGCCGGGGCCAATCGCGGAAATCGATCGCGGGCGAGGCGAAGGCGCGCCTTCCAGGAGTCGTCCGAGCCGCGTAGCGCAAAGACGATCGAGAGCACGCCCAACAACGCAGCGATCGCGAGCCAGTAGGTCAGCGACCAGAAGAGCGCGGGCACGAAGTGGCCGTAGCCATTCATGTCGGAATAGGTATAGGGCGGCGTATTGCCGAAGAGATACAGCGTGTTCTCCCAACCGAAGTTGAAGAGCACGATATTCAGAACAAAGAAGCCGATCACCAGGCCATGCGCGACAAACTTGTTGCTCAGGATCGTCTGCAGGAATAACGCCAGCAGGGCGAAGGTGAGTATCTGCGGGAAGGTGACGAGGTACAGCTCTTTAAAGTACTGGAGAAACTCGTAATGGTAGTAGCCCGCAACCGTCTGCATGATGACGCCGCAGAACATCACAAGCGTGGTCAGAAAGAGTTCGACGAAGACCAACGCCGATAGCTTTGACAGCCAGTCGGTGGACTCGCGCATGGGCAAGGCGTCGTGGATGCCGTCGAAGTGAGTGTCGCGCTCTCGCCAGACGAGTTCGCCGGCGTACAACCCGGCGATCACGAGGAAGAAGAGCGTCGCTCGCCCCTCGATCGACTGCACCATGAGAAAGGTCACGGGATAGACATTCTGCTCGTTCACTCGTCCGGCAAAGTGACCGCCCATGAGCGAATAAATTGCCATGACGCTCAAGATCGCCCAGAAGGGGAGTTCGTGCGTAATGTTCGAAATGCGCATTCGGGTGAGCGACCAGAACTGGGCCCAGGTGGTTCCCGGCCCGAAGACCTGATGCACGGCGGGCAGCCGGCCGGCAACGAGCGAGCGTTTTGGACGAAAATCCTCTTCTCCGGTTTCCCTTGCTCGTGCGGCGCGACGCCCTTGTGAGACGGCGGTCAAAGCTTCCACCGATAGCGGGAATAACGCGTAGACGACGATCAGCGAGAGAACGCCGACACCGGTCCAGATAAGGCGGTTGTAGAGGAATATCCCCGACCAGGGCAGCAGCTGCGTGTTTTGTTCAGCGACCGTCCAGTAGCGGGTGATGCTGTCGAAGAGTCGCAGGCCAACCGGGTCGAAGATCGCCGACCAGAAGTGCTCGAGCGAACGGGTCGCCTGGAAGACGATATTCGAGATCAGGTAGGCCATGAAGACCACTACGCCTTGCAGATAAACGATGAATATCTTGCGGGTAAGCGCGGCGATGCAGAAGAAGAGCGAGCCCAGAAAGAAGATCTGGATGACCGTGATCGAGAGAAACGGCTGCACCTGCCACCAGATGTGGCCGGGGAGAATGCGGGTGTGGTCGGCCCAGGGGGCCAGTTTTCCCGCCAGCATCCCAAAGACAAGGCCGCTGAAACAAAAGACGGTGGTCACCAACGAACCGAACCATCGGCCGCCAAGGTAGGCAAACTTTGTGATGGGCTTGGTGAAAATCAGCTGATATGTATCGCGCTGGAAGTCGCGCAGGACCGAAGTCCCGAAGATCGCCGCGATCACAATCGTGCCGAAGAGCGTCAGGATGGTATAGAGAATGGTCGTGGCGAACGGACCATTCAAATAGATCTTGTCATTGCCGACATTGAGGAAGTCTTCGGCGGCGATGGAAAGAAAGCTTAGGAAAAACCACAACCCGAAATAGACGTAGGTCGACGGGCTTTTCAGCCGGAACTTCATTTCGAACGAGAAAAACTCCCAGAACTGTCCCATAGGTCCCCTTCAGTTTTTCGTCTGGCGGGCCAGGTTGAGGAAGTAGACATCTTCAAGATCGGAGTCAGCGGCTTTGAAGCCTTCGCCAGGGTTCGAGTCGGAGTAGACGCGGATCTCATGCTGGCCGCCCACAAGGTGGGTGGAGATGACATTCAGGGATTTTTCCAGCTCCAGGAGCTCGGCGTCGGTTGCGACGACCTTGCTCCAGATGTGACCGCTCAGTGCAGCGAGCGTCTCGGAAGGCGATCCCTCGAGCAGCACTTCGCCGCTGGCGATGATCGCCATGCGTGGGCAGAGTTCGCGGACGTCGTCGACGATATGCGTCGAGAGAATGACGGTGACATTGCTCGCGATCGAGCTGAGGAGATTGAGAAAGCGGTTGCGCTCGGCGGGGTCGAGGCCGGCGGTCGGCTCGTCGACGATGATCAGCCTGGGGTTGGCGAGCAGCGCCTGGGCGATGCCGAAGCGCTGCTTCATGCCGCCGGAATAGGTGCTTAGCGCTTTCTTGCGCGCGTCCCACAGGTTGGTCTGCTTGAGCAGGGCGTCGACGATGTCTCTGCGCTCGGTGCCGTTGGTGATGCCTTTGAGCACCGCCAGGTGAGTGAGCATGTCGAGCGCGGAGAGCTTGGGGTAGACGCCAAACTCCTGCGGCAGGTAGCCGAGCACTTTGCGGATAGCATTCTTTTCTTTGAGCACATCGATGCCGTCGAGGAAGATCGTGCCGCTGTCGGGGTCTTGCAGCGTGGCGACGGTGCGCATGAGCGTCGACTTGCCGGCGCCGTTCGGCCCGAGCAGGCCGAACATGTTGTTGCCGATCGTGAGGGAGAGATTTTTGAGGGCTTTCACCCCATTGGGATACGTCTTTGAAAGTCCGGTGATAGTTAGCGCCAAAACGAGTTACCTCCCGAGCAGCATTGGTGAATAGACTTGCGGCACGATAGAAAGTTGATTCAGATTACAACCTTTGCAGGCTGGACACCGGATAAATTCCTGATGAGACGTGCCACGCAGGCGGATGTCGGCCCGCCGGCTATCGAGTGAATTTACGCGAAGGATCCCGCGTTGGTTCCATCGCCCTCCTCGATTCCCATGCACCGTTTCCGTCGAGGGATACACTACGGCTAAGAAACTCAACCTTTGTGGCCAAGGGTGCTCATGGGACGACCTCTGCTCTGTTGCCTCTTTCTGTTGACTGTAGCTTTCGCGGCACAGGCGCAAAAGGAGCCGCTGGCCCTGACGGGGACACTGGTCACACGGGAAGGGACCATTGAGCATGGCACGGTACTCATGCAAGGGGGGCGGATCCTCGCCGCAGGCGCCGGCGTTCCGCTGCCCGCCGGAACAAGAGTGGTCACCACCGGGGGCGTCATTGCGCCAGGTCTCATCGATCTTCACAACCATCTGACTTGGAATGTTTTCCCGCGCTGGAAGCCTGTGCAGGAGTTCGGCAACCGCTACGACTGGCAGCAAAAGCCGGTTTACAACGTGCTGATGACAGTGCCCCATCAGGCAATGGTGGCCGCCGGTCTGGAATGCGAGATGGAGCGGTACGCCGAGGTCAAGGCGATCACCGAGGGAGAGACGAGCATCACCGGCAGTCCGCAACTGGCGTGCGATCAGGGACTGGCGAGGAACCTGGATTACGACCCCGAGCTTGGGGGCGGCCTCGGAAAGATCCTTTACAACGTGTTTCCGCTACAGATGAGCGAGGAGGAACTGGCTGCTGCCAAGTCCGCGCTCGATGGGCCTCCCCGCGGATCGTTGCTCATCCATCTCGCCGAAGGCTCCCCCAAGGACGCGGCGGCGGCGCGTGAGTTCGCCATGCTTAAGGCGCGGGGCCTGCTGCGACCCGGAGTTTCGCTGATCCACGCGGGGGGAATTAAGCCTGAAGGGTTCGCAGAGATGGCGAAGGCAAGGGTCGGTCTTGTGTGGTCGCCGCGCAGCAACATCGAACTCTATGGCGATACGGCCAATGTCTCGGCTGCGCATGCCGCGGGCGTCACGATGGCCCTGGCCCCCGACTGGAGCCCCACGGGGAGCGACGGACTGCTGGGAGAATTGAACTACGCCTGGGTTTGGAACCAGACGCAGGTCCCTCACCTCTTTACCGATCGGGACCTCGTCGACATGGCCACGTCGAACGCGGCGGATCTGGTTGGTCTAGGGAGCAGGATCGGCAGCCTTGCGCCGGGTTACGCGGCCGACCTTATCGTCGTTACTGGAGATGGGGTCAGCGAAGGTGGGGCCGGTGTTGGGAAAGACGCGTACTGGGTTCTGACCCATTCCACTCCGCGCGATCTGCAACTGGTTATCATCGGAGGCGACGCCGTCTACGGGGATGCGGCCTTGCTGAAGCAAGCTGCCGCCCCCGGCAGCTCTCCCGAGCCACTACAGGTGTGCGGCTTGCAGAAAGCCATCCTGCTTCAGGGCCAAAAGTTCGAGCAGACGGAAAAGACCCTCGACCGGGCCTTGCGCCAGCTTGGCAGAGAGCTCGCGCCGCTCGCTACGTGCGGCCAATAAGACCGGAACTTGCTCCCCGGCGGCAAGCCTCGTATCATCCGGCGAGAGAGTTATGTCAGAGACAACCCCAGCCAAGAAGCCCCTTCTGCGCGAAAAGTGCAGGTTAATGTCGGCGTCGGAGATCGAGCGGACGCTGGTCCGGCTCGCCCACGAGATCATCGAGAAGAACAACGGCAGCCAGAATGTCGGGCTGGTCGGGATCAAGCGCCGCGGCGTGCCCCTGGCCCAGCGGCTGGCGAAGATCATTAGCGCGATCGAGAAGCATCCCGCCGACCACGGAACCCTGGACATCAGCTTCTACCGCGACGATTTATCCACGCATGATGTTCGGCCGGTGGTGAACAAGGAAGAGATTGGCTTCGACGTCAACGGGCGCGACATCATCCTGATCGACGACGTGCTTTATACGGGGCGGACGATTCGTGCGGCGCTCGATGCGCTCTTCGATCATGGACGCCCGCGGCGAGTGCAACTGTTGGTGCTGGTTGACCGTGGCCATCGCGAGCTGCCGATCGAAGCAACATTTGTCGGCAGGACGGTTCCAACTACGCAGCGCGAGATCGTTGAAGTGAAGTTGCAGGAAGTCGACAACGATGAGCAGGTGCTGCTGGTGGAACGGACTGACTGACGGTAGTGGTGCAGTGTGAAATTCACAGGGCTGGCGACGGCGTTCCCGCCGACGTAGAATGAGTGTATGGGAAGCAAAGACAAAGGAAAGCGCGAATCAAAAAAGCCGGCCAAGAAGCAGCCAAAGGCGGATCCGGCCCGCAAGCGCGAGGGCCAAGGCCCCGCAACCTACACACCCGTTCGCAAGATCGAGGACCTTTAGCCTGCAGCACTACAGACTGAACGCACCGATTGACATTGTGCTTCAGCTGTATCAAACTAAGCGGCGGTCTACAGAGATTCGATTCGCCAGGCTTAGACCCGCCGTCACTGGCAAATCGAAGCTGCTAATAGCGAGAGGCCACTACTCCTAGTTCAAGAGCGCATCGCAGCGGAGCTCCCACCGCCGTTCTGCCGAAGTGTGAGTTCGAATGCCTACCCGAAAAGCCGCCGCGACCACCTTGCCGCCATCCAGGCCAGACGAAGCTTTGCCTTTCACAACGCCTCGACCGCATGGCTCATTGATCTCGGTGCTCGATTTGTCTCTTGAGGAAATTAGCGACGTCCTGGCATTAGCGACGCTGCTCGAGAACGAAGATCCCCTGATGCGAATGCAGCGGCTGCTCAAGCGCAAAGTAGCGCTGCTGTTTTACGAATCGAGCACGCGCACGCGGACTTCCTTCGAGCTTGCCGCGAAGGCGCTCGGCGCGGACACGGCGCTCATCAGCTCACAGTCGTCGAGCATTGAAAAGGGCGAGTCCCTCAAAGACACCGGCATCACGCTCAAGGCGCTGGGCGCGGAGTGCATCATCCTGCGCCATCTGTCCTCGGGCGCGCCGTATCTACTCGAACAGGCGACAGGCTTGCCGGTGCTCAATGGCGGCGATGGCACCCATGAACATCCTTCGCAAGCGTTGCTCGATCTGCGCACGATGCTGGCGCATCTTCGCGGCGGAGAAACGAACGTCACGGAAAAGACGCTGGAAGGGGTGACAGTTTCAATTGTCGGCGACATTCTGCACAGTCGCGTGGCGCGGTCGAATGCGCTGCTGCTTCCGCGGCTCGGTGCGCGCGTGATTCTCTGCGGGCCGCCGGCGTTGTTACCCGAGGTCGCCACCGCCATCGGGCCGGGGCTGAGCATCGAACGCGATTTCGATAAAGCTTTGGGAGCGTCTCAGGTAGTGATGATGCTGCGTATCCAGGCAGAACGGCTTGCTGGGCTGCATCTCGATCTCGAAGACTACAAGAGCCGCTATCAGGCGAACGCGCCGCGCATGGCCGCGTACGCGCCGAAGGCGCTGTTGATGCATCCTGGGCCGATCATTCGCGGGCTGGAGCTGACCAGCGAAGTTGCCGATGGGCCGCAATCGTTGATTGCCGAGCAGGTGAGCCATGGGGTCGCGATCCGCATGGCGCTGGTGGCGCGGGCCCTGAATGCGGCCGGCAGCGGGTCTACTACGCGCGAATCTATTGCGAAGCCCGACTCGAGCGCGAAGCTGGTATCGCGCGCCAAGGCGGCGAAGAAAGCGCCTGCGGCGAGCAAAAGGGGGCGCGCATGAGCGCAACACTTATTCATGGTGGACGCCTTGTGGATCCTGCCGCTGGCATCGACGCCGAGCGGGACGTGCTGCTTGCGGGATGGGCGGGTCGTGGCCGTCGATGCGCCGGGCAAGCTTAAATCGCTTGCGAAACAAGAGGCGGCCGAATCGATCAACGCTACGGGATTGATCGTTGCACCTGGACTGGTCGATATTCACGTGCACCTGCGCGAGCCGGGGCAGGGTTACAAAGAGACCATTGCGACCGGGACGGCCGCTGCCGCTGCCGGCGGTTTTACCAGCGTCTGTGCGATGCCGAATACGTTGCCGGTCAATGACTCGCCGGAAACGACTCGCTGGATGCTCAGCCCGGAGCGTGGCGCGTCGATCCGCGTCTTTCCGATCGCTGCGGCGACTCGCGGCAGCATGGGGGAAAAGCTTACCGAATATGGATCGCTCAAAGCTGCCGGCGCGGTCGGCGTGAGCGACGATGGCAAGCCGATTCTTGGCGACGCGATCATGCATGAGGCGCTGATTGCCGCTGCGCGAGCAGGTCTTGCCGGTGATCCAACATGCTGAAGATACGCGGCTGACGGGCGGCTGCTCGATGAATGCCGGGGCGATGGCCTTTCGTATGGGGCTGCGCGGCATGCCGGTCGAGGCGGAGTCGGGGTTAGTCGAGCGCGACCTGCGTCTGCTGGCCAGCGTGAACGGCGCGCGCGCGCATCTGCATGTTGCGCATCTTTCGACCAAGGCTGCTTTGGAGGCGGTTCGCAAGGCGCGGCGCAACGGACTTCATGTGACGTGCGAGGTGGCTCCGCATCATTTTCTGCTGACCGAAGAAGCGGTTGGACTTTACGACACCAATGCGAAGATGAACCCGCCGTTGCGGGCGCAGGTCGATCGTGACGCGATGTTACAGGGAATTCTTGATGGCGTGGTGGACTGCATCGCCACCGATCATGCTCCTCATGCGGCGCATGAAAAGGAGCAGGAGTTCGAGCGTGCTCCTAACGGCATCACGGGACTTGAGACTGCGCTAGGTTTGTCACTGTCACTGTTCCATAAAGCGCATCGGCTGCCGATTGGGCGTGTGATCAATCTGCTCAGCACACAGCCGGCGGTAGTTCTGGGACTCAAAGGCCGCGGCACGTTGGCGGTTGGGGCGTTTGCCGATGTGGTGATCTTCGATGCGAAGAAGGAGTGGACGTTTCGCTCCGCGAATTCGAAGTCCAAGTCGAAGAACACGCCGTTTGATGGCTGGACGATGCTGGGTGAGGTTCGGTGGACGATTAGTGAGGGGCGGGTTGCGTATAAAAACGAACACTGGACGTAACCGGAGGCTACGATGAAAGTTCTCGGGGTAGCGGTCGTAGCTGGTGCCTTTGTATTGCCTTTCGTTGCGGCGGTTCAGAAGTGGCTTGCCGACAGCCGCGAACAAACCGCGCGCGGCAGATTTATCTGGGCATCGTGGGCAGCGAATCTGTTCTCATTGATTCCTGCGTGGAAAATCCTATCGGATCCGTTCGATTTTCATGCCACCGCCTGGCATGCCACTGCCGCATACCTCGGAGCGGGAACCGCAGTTCTTTCGCTGTTCTTTGCCTGTCTGGGCGAGGCCCAGGCCTTAAGGCAGCAATTTCAGGCGCCGCATGCCTGACGGTTGTATGGGCGCTCGTCTCTTATCTTCAGTTCACTCATGACTAGGGCCGGTCAAGGTTGGCAGTTGCCGAAAAGAGAGCCCCGGTAGCAATTCCAAGCGTCGCGCCAATTAGTAACCGTAGCAGTGGCAAATTGCCATGAAGGCCGAGAGTTTCGGCGGCGACGTCGATGACATTCAGTAGCAGGGCTCCGGTTAGCCAGCGTAGCGCGCTCCTTTGGCTGAGTTGAAGAAGCCCGCCGAAGGCCGCTCCCGCGTAAATCCCTAAACAGCGAAGGCATACTGCGGTCGGTGCTCCGAAAAGGTAGAGCGTCCGGTCTGGGCGCTGGTGGCAGAGTTTGCTGAAGAAGGCGGCGATCGCGAGCGCGGAAATCGTATCGCCGTGTGCGCGAAGCCACGCGGGCGCGAGAGCGAGAAGCAAAAGGCCCGCAGCCGTGACAGGGACGATCGCCGCATTGCCCGATCGCTGAACCGCAGATCTCTCCACTCCGCTACGCTCCGGTCGAGATGACAATTCTCAAATTGGCTGCAGACCGAGGCCTGATGCGCTCCGACTGCTTGCGGCTCGCGCAGCCATCCGTAAAGTGGGAATTGTTCTGCTAGCTCCAGCACCTGTCCGCGAATGCGACGCAGTGCCTGGGGGTTTTCGCGTTCGGTGAGTGCTTCGGCGATCCACTTGCCGATGGTCTTCATTTCCGCTTCCTTCATGCCGCGGGTGGTGAGTGCCGGGGTGCCGATGCGAATGCCGCTTGGCTTAAGCGGCGGATTGGTGTCGAAGGGGATCGCGTTCTTATTAACCGTGATGCCTGCGTCGTGGAGCGCGGTTTCCGCTTCGCTGCCCAGCATGCCCTTGGCAAAGACATCAATCAGCATGACGTGAGTGTCTGTCCCACCGCTGATGATGCGAAAGCCTTCCTCGGCCAGCACCGTCGCAAGGATCTTCGCATTGGCGACGACCTGGCGGGCGTACTCGCGGAAGTCCGGTTGCAGCGCCTCGCGGAAGGCGACGGCTTTGGCCGCGATGACGTGAACGAGCGGCCCGCCCTGTTGGCCGGGGAAGACGCATTTATCGATCCCCGCCGCAAATTGCTGTTGGGAGAGGATCATGCCAGCGCGGGGACCGCGGAGCGTCTTGTGGGTGGTGGTGGTGACGATATGCGCGTGGGGTACGGGCGAGGGGTGCGCACCTCCGGCGACAAGTCCGGCGAAATGGGCCATGTCGACGAGCAGCAGTGCGCCAACCTTGTCGGCGATCTGCCGCATGCGGGCAAAGTCGAAGATGCGCGGGTAGGCGCTACCTCCGCCAATGATCAGCTTGGGACGCTCGCGCTCGGCGATATGCTCGAGTTCGTTGTAGTCGATTACTTCAGTCTCGCGCTGAACCTGATAGGAGGCGACGCGGTAGAGCTTGCCGGAGAAGTTCAGCTTATGGCCGTGGGTGAGGTGGCCGCCGTGGGCGAGGTCCAGGCCCAGGATCGTATCGCCGGGGCTGAGCACCGACATATAGGCGGCGGCGTTGGCCTGCGAACCGGAGTGCGGCTGGACGTTGGCGTGGTCGGCGCCAAAGAGCTCCTTGGCACGATCGCGGGCGAGATTTTCGACCACGTCTGAAAATTCGCAGCCGCCGTAGTAGCGCCGACCGGGGTAGCCCTCGGCGTATTTGTTCGTGAACACCGAACCGGCTGCCTCGAGCACCGCCTGGCTGACGAAGTTCTCCGAGGCGATCATCTCCAGCCCCTCATGTTGGCGGCGAACCTCCTGGTCGATGGCGGCGGCAACGGCGGGGTCGGATTCGGCGAGTGGTAGAGAGAGGCGATCGGTCATGATGAATAGTTTAGCCCGATTTACGGATTCTCCAGCCGTCGCTCCATCCAAGGTTTGTAGAGCCGGGGTTCCAAGGAGCCAGGCTTTTCCGGCGATCTTGACGGTGTGGAGAGGAAAAGCGGCCTGGGTTGATAGTCCTTCCTTCCTCTCCTGGAACGGCTTTCCCGAATTGGAGCGCCGTTTGGTGGTGTGACAAGAGTTTTCCACTTCATCCTTGTGTGAGAAGTTCTGGCTGGATTCAATGGACATGCGCAGTTGCGTTGTGCAAGACTCTTGTTTCGAAAAATAAACCGCCCCGGCGGCTGTTTAGCACTTTGCAAACAGTTCCTGGCTGGGACGTGATGAGCCCAATGGGCTCTGGAGGACGCGGTGAAGCTAAGCAGACTGGTTGTGGTCGCCGGTACGTTTTTGATGGTTCTTGCGGGGTGCGGAGGCGGAGGCGGTTCGAACCCTCCCACTCCTCCGGCGACGCTGGCTATTTCAACCACCTCGCCGCTGACCCCAGGAACCGTCGGCACCGCGTACAGCCTGACCTTTGCCGCCACCGGTGGCACCGCTCCGTATAAGTGGAGCGTGAGCACTGGAACCTTGCCCGCAGGCCTGACGCTGAGCTCGGCCGGAGCGCTTTCCGGAACGCCGACCGCTGCGGGAATGAGTACTTTTACCGTTCAGGTAAGCGATTCCGAGTCGACTCCGCAAACCAAGACCTTGGCTGCGACGCTGGTTATCAACGCGGCGCCGCCTGCGAAGCTGGCGATCACGACGACCTCGCCGTTGACTCCGGGAATGGTCGGTACCGCTTATAGCCTTACCTTTGCCGCGAGTGGTGGCACTACGCCCATTACGTGGACCGTCTCGACGGGAGCCTTGCCCGCAGGTCTAAGCCTTAGTAGCGGCGGGGTCCTTTCAGGAACGCCGACCGCGGCGGGGACCAGTACGTTTACGATCACAGCCACCGATTCCGCCAGCCCTGCGCAGACTGCTACCCTGCCTGCGACCCTGGTCATCAATCCGGCCCCGATTGCTATCACTACGACATCGCCTCTGCCTGAGGGGACGCTGAATACCGCTTATACCGCGACGCTCCAGGCGAGCGGCGGCACGGCGCCCTATAGCTGGAGCGTCACGAACGGGACTTTGCCTGCAGGGTTGACACTCACGGCTGCGGGTCTGCTCGCCGGAACGCCGACCGCCTCGGGAAGCAGCACATTTACGGTCCAGGTAATGGACTCTGAGTCGACTCCGCAGAGCACGACGGCCTCGCTGACTTTGCAGGTCGCGGTGGGGGCGCTCGCGATTACGAGCACTTCGCTCCCCAGCGGATACGCGGGAACGCCCTATGTGGCCCAACTCGCGGCGAGCGGCGGGATTGCGCCCTATACCTGGGCGGTGACCGCCGGCAGCTTGCCAGCCGGCGTAAATCTGAGCGCGACCGGCCTCTTTAGCGGCACGCCAGGCAGCGTGACCAGCACAAGTCCGACCTTTACGGTGACGGATTCCGCCAGCCATAGTGTCTCGGCGAACCTTGCTCTGAACATCAATGCAGCGACCGGGACGGTCCCCGATAACTACTATTCGTTCGTTTTTGCCGGCACCGCCCCGCAAGGTACGCCGGTCGCCCAGAACGGAATCGCCATCAACGGAATCATCAAGATCCAGTCGGGCCAGGTCGTGAGTGGCTTCTACGATGAGAACTTCAACACCAACGCGCCGATTCTGAAGGCCTCCTTCACGGGCGGCAACCTGGTGCTGGGCGCGAATGGTCTAGGGCAACTGGTGCTGGTGACTGCGACCGACACTCTCACCTTCCAGCTGGCCAGTCCGGCCTCGGTTTCGAGCGGCGGACTGACTCCCATCCGGATGATCGAATATACCGATGCGACCGGGACGGGCACGCGTGGCTCGGGCGTCATCGATCCGACTCCGGCGACTCCGACAACCGGCGGGATCTCCGGCAATTTCTCCTTCCTTCTGAGTGGGACGGATCCCAGCCAGAACCAGCAGGCCCTTTGCGGGTCTTTCCAGACTGATGGAGCGGGCCACATCATCGGCGGCATCGCTGACGCCAATCAGGTCGTCCCCGTCGGAGGAGTACCGACCCGGCAGTTGGCGAACTTTAATCCGTTAGGCGGCAGTTACAGCGTTGACTCCGACGGCCGGGGATTGCTGACCCTTACGTTGGGCTCGTCCCCCTTCCACTTCAGCTTCTATGAGGTGTCTCCGCAGGAATGGCTGATAATTTCGCTCGATCCGGCTACGCTGAACTCTCCTCTCGTCAGCGGCACCGCCTATCAACAGACCGGCGGTCCGTTCAGCACCGCATCGTTGCCTGCCACCTCGGTCCTGGAGATCAGCGGGGTCAGCGGCACTGGGGCTGCTGGGATCCCGGACATCACTCTCGGCCTGGCCTCGTCCGACGGGACAGGGAAGGTCACCTACAACTTCGATGAGTATGCGGGCTCCCTGACCGGAGGAAATTTCCCCGTAACCTACTCGGTCGATGCGACGACCGGGCGAGCGGTGACGACCGGAGCGGATGCCCAGCCGATTCTCTACATCATTAACAGCACCTCCGCCTTCCTGATCGGACCGGATTCGTCCGCCAGTTCGGGCATTATTGAAGCGCAGACAGGGGCGCCCTTCACCCTCGCCTCCTTTAGCGGAGACTATCTCGGCGGAAGCCTGCCCTTGGTGCTCACCTCGGTGCTGAACGAGAGCGGCCTGGTCGTGGCCGACGGCGCCGGAAACGTGAGCTTCACCACCTACCGCAGCACTCCTGCGACACCATTCCTGGCCTATCAGAACGATGTCGTGGTGGGCACCTACACGGTGAGTGCTACCGGACGGGGAGTGATCACCGCTCTCGATGGTACGACTCGCATCTTCTACGTCGTCTCGCCCCACAAGATCGCCTATCTCACTGGCGACACGGGTGGGTACCTGGGTAACTTCCAGCAGTAGAGATAACCGGGCAACGGACCGAAGAAACAAAAAGAAGCCTCCTCATCACAAGTCGACGAGGAGGCTTCTCTGTTCTCTTATCCAGGTCCAGAAGCGCTTCATTCGGCGAGTTGCTACGACGTTTTGGCTTCCCTCTTGAAGGCTGCGTTGGCGGGCCTTTTGAGGTTGCGAAATGCGTTCCAGCGATTCGATTTTCGGAAGCAATAACTAGTTTGGTAATACCTCAGAAATAAAGCCCAATCCCTGCGGACAACGGTGCAGACCACCTGCGAGACTCTCCATGCTGAATCGGTTTGATATTCATGTTCGTTGAAAGCGGTAGCTTGCCTTCGCCAAGAAACTCCGATCGTTCCGATGGCTTGCCAAATCCCGAAGTAGCGATTCAGGGAAGGTTATGGCCTCGATGCGTCTTCAAGAACTTCGCTCGCTTTGCTTGATCCTCTTTGCCGGTCTGACGGTCGGCTGTGGAGTGACCTTAAAAGGCCCCGGAGTGATCACGGTCAATTCGACCGTTTCACCGGGGACAATCGATTCCCCCTACAGCGTCAAGCTGACCGCAACTGGTGGAGTTCCTCCATATAAGTGGAGCATCGCCTCCGGCACCCTACCTCAGGGACTCACGTTGAGTAGCTCAGGAATGCTATCGGGTACGCCGACAGTTCCCGGGACGTCCACGGTGACCGTACAGGTGACCGACTCGGGTGGCGGCCTTCCGAGCAAGGGGACGCAGACGTTGACGATAACCATCGGCGGAAGCACGATGGCCATCAGTACCACCTCGCCTCTGACACCGGGAACGCTCAATACTCCTTATGCCGCAACGCTGAGCGCTACGGGGGGTACCGCACCCTACAACTGGAGCGTTACGGCCGGGACCTTACCGGCAGGGCTGGCCTTGTCTTCAAGTGGCGTCCTTTCGGGGACGCCGAGCGCTGCGGCAACCAGCATGTTTACGGTTCAGGCGACGGATTCTGCACCGACTCCGCAGACCGCTACTGCGCCCCTGACCCTGGTGATCGGCGTTGCGCACACTGGCGGTCACGACAACGTCGCTGCCGAGCGGGAATGTCGGGACGGCATACTCCGCCCCGTTGATGGCCAGCGGTGGTGTGCCTCCGTACGCCTGGAGCGTGAACGCTGGCAGCCTTCCAGCGGGTATAGTGGTCGGCACTACAGGTCTGCTGAGTGGCACCCCGGGAAGCGTGAGCAACACCACCCCCACTTTTACGGTCATGGACTCCGATGGAAACAGCGCTTCAGCGAGTCTTGCCCTGACCATTCAAGCGGCAGGCGGAACGGTCCCCGACAATTACTATTCCTTCGTCTTTGCCGGCACCGGTCCGCAAGGTACGCCCGCAGCCGCGAATGGTATCGCCATCAACGGAATCATCAAGATTTCGTCTGGCCAGGTGGTGAGTGGCTTCTACGACGAAAACTTCAATACGAGTGCGCCGGTGCTCAAGGCTGCCATTTCTGGCGGCAGCCTTGTGCTGGGCGCTAACGGACTTGGGCAACTGGTGTTGACTACCGCCTCGAAGACCATGACGTTCGCGCTGGCGAGTCCAGCCTCGGTCTCGACCGGCGGATTGACGCCGATCCGCATGATCGAATACGACGATTCGACCGGCGCAGGCTCGCGAGGTTCGGGAGTCATCGACCCCACGCCGGCCAATCCGACCATGCAGGATATCTTTGGGAGCTTCGCCTTCCTCTTTAGCGGGACCGATATCAACCAAAACCAGCAGGCATTGGTCGGGTCGTTCCAAACAGACGGCGCGGGCAATATCACCGCAGGGAAGGGAGATGCTAACCAGGTCGATTCCAGTGGAGGCGTCCCCACGCGGGAAATTGCGAACTTCAATTCGCTAGGCGGCAGTTACAGCGTGGACACCGATGGCCGGGGATTGCTGACGCTCATCATCGGCAGCTCTTCCTTCCATTTCAGCTTCTACGAGGTCTCTCCGCAAGAATGGCTGGTGATTTCCCTCGACGCTGCGACGCTGAACTCGCCTTTGGTGAGCGGTATTGCTTATCAGCAGACGGGCGCGCCGTTCAGCACTGCATCGTTGCCGGCGCTGTCGGTGCTCGAAGTGAGCGGCGTCGTGCCGGCGAGCGGCGGGACGACGCCAATCCCGGACATCAGCCTTGGCCTCGCCAGATCCGACGGCAGCGGCAATGTCGCTTACACCTTCGATGAATACGACGGCTCTCTCTTACGTCGGGCAACTCTACGGTAGCCTATTCGGTCGAGGCGACCACCGGTCGAACAACGGCGACGGCGGGAGCCAACACCCAGCCGATTCTCTACATCATCAACAGCACCTCGGCGTTCTATCTTGGTGTGGGTCCTTCGGGTCAGTCGGGGATGATCGAGGCCCAGACGGGCGCGCCGTTTGACTCGGTCTCCTTCAGCGGGGACTATCTTGGTGGCAGCCTGCCCCTCGCGCTGACCTCGGTATTAAACGAGAGCGGCTTAGTGTCGGCCGACGGCGCCGGCAACGTCAGCTTCACTACCAATCGAAGCAGTAGTGCGGGTCTGGTCTATCAGAACGACGTCGTCCCAGGCACCTACACAATGGAGAGCAACGGCCGGTGCGTCGTTACCGCTCCCGATGGCCTGACTCGGATCTTTTACCTGGTGTCGCCCACCAAGGCCGCTTATCTAACCAGCGATGGCGGGGGATATCTAGGCAGCTTTGCGCAGTAGGGGAGGAAAAGAGAAAGCTCCCTGATCTTCGATTGATCACGGAGCTTCTTCTTTAGGCGAAGGTTGGAACTTCCCGCTAGGTCAGTCGGCGACGAGCTGTGGGGTTCTCGCTTGTTCCGCGCCTGCGACTGTAGTGGGTTCGCTCCCAAGTTCTTTGAACGCTGAGTAGACGAACGAACCGAGCCACCATCCGTCGATGAACTTGTAGGGTGTTTCGCCGGTCGTGTAATGGCCGCAGGGGAGCACCTTGGAGACGAAGTCGAGGCCGACCCGGCGGAAGTTGTCCACTACCTGGAGCGAGAACTCTTCGCGGAAGGTCAGGTCATATTTCGCGTGGATGACCAGCACTTTTTTCCGAACCGCCTCCGCGCGATCGTCTGCGCGCAGTTCTTCCGGGTGAGCGAAGCTGTCCAGATATGAGACGGGGCTGATGCAGCGCCAGAGGTCGGCTAGGCCTTGCTGGGTCATCACCGGCTCGAGCGCTTGGCGGATGTGGCGGGTGCTTTGCCCGGTCCAGACCACGTCGCCGAAGTTCATCGAGGCATGGTTGAAGGCGTTGACCCGCAGCCGCGCGTCGTGGGCGCTGGCGATAAAGGCGTAGCAGGAGCCGAGGCTGGTGCCGAGCACTCCGAATTGCTCATAGCCCTGCGCTTCGAGCCAATCGAGACAGCAGCGAATATCGATGACCGCCTGGCGGCAGGCTGAGATCGTGCGGCCGATGTTGGCGCTTACCGCATAGTCGGAGCGCTCCAGCTCCGCCGGGCGGCGAATGTCGTGATACGGCTTGCTTAGCCGAAGCGCCGAGATGCCGAAGCGGTTGAAGAGCGAACAGAGGGCGTTGTGGCTGAAGGCGTCGGCGTTCCATTGCGGCATGACGATGATGGCTTGCTTCGGCTTTCCTATCTGTTTTTCCGCTGGCGCTGGATACCAGCGGGCGTTCACCTGATCGTTCTCGGGGTGTATCGTGCTTACCGGCGAGGTGAAGCGCAGGAACTGTGCGGTCGGCAGCTTGCCTTCCTGGGCACGCTGGCGCAGCTGGGCGTCCTTTTGCAGCGTCTCGGGGCGAACATTGGTGGGGAAGAGTTGGGGATGGCGATCTTCGAGGCGAAAGTCGATTGGCCTGCGATAGCCGAAGAAAACTTTGCCATTCCGGCTGATATCTTCACCGAGCGCCAACATCGCCTGGTTGGCGGCCTGATCGTCCTTTGGCGGCGCTCCTGATGGCCCGAATAATTTTGCTCTCAGATTGCGGCGGTCGATGTAGTCGTCGAGCCAATCGAAGCCCCATTCGAGCGGGCGGACGATGCGGTTCTCGTCGCGCGTGGTCAGCGCCGTCTCCCAGCGGTACATCCAGTTGGCGTAGGCCTTGCGGATCATCTCTTTAGTTTAATCGACCACCACTCGCGGGACCCGTGCGGCGATGTTGCATAACACTTCGTAGGGGATGGTTCCGGCGAGGTCGGCGAGTTCGAACGCGGTGATCGAGTCTTCGCCTTGTTGCCCGATGATCACCGCTTCATCGCCGATTTGGACTCCGGGGATGTCGGTTACATCGACGATCGTCTGGTCCATGGAGACTCTTCCGGCAATCGGCGCACGCTGGCCGCGGATAAGCACACTGCCACGGTTCGAGAGCAATCGGCTGAGGCCGTCGGCGTAGCCCATGGGGAGCAGCGCCAGCCGCGTTGGGCGATAGGCGCGAAAGGTCGCGTTGTACCCGGCGGATTCTCCGACCTCAATACTGCGGAGCGAGGCGATGCGCGTCTTCCATGCCAGCACCGGCGACAGCTTTGCTGATGGGAGGTTCTGCGGGAACGGCGGCTTCTTCGGCTTCAGTCCATGCCTTTGTCAGGCGTGGCGCGTATCCGTAGAGCGAGAACCCCGGGCGGAGCATCAGGCGCGCGCCGATGCGAGCCGCCGCTTTCAGTAGAGGATCGAGTTGCTCGCCACGCAATAATGTCGCGGAGTTGCCGGCGTGAATCCACCCTGGACGCAGGCCGGCTGCCGCAACCACCCGCAGTGCGGATTCAAAGAGCGACCGCTGCCGGTCGATCTCTTCGCTGTCGAGGACCTCCGGCGCGCTGAAATGTGTTGCAAGGCCGTCGAGACGCAGCGCCGATCCTGCATGAAATCTCATGAGGATCTCCTTAAGTGCGTCGCCGTGCAGGCTTACACCTTGGCGCGACATGCCTGTGTCGAGTTCGAGATGAACGCCGATGGATTGCGGTGGCAGCCCCTGGGGTCTGGCTTCGGCCTCGAGCAAATCGAGATGAAAGCTCTCCCAGACGATGGGCGTCAGGCGATGTTCGATGACCGCGTCGGCCTCGCCATCCCAAATGCCGGACATCACGAGGATCTTTGCGGTGGGGCAGACGGCGCGGGCGCGGACCGCCTCCTCGACCGAGGTGACGCCGAGCCATTGCGCACCGGCCTCATGGAGCAGCTTTGCGCATTCGCTCATCCCATGGCCGTAGGCGTTAGCTTTGACGACGGCGAGTATAGTGGGCGCGTCTTTGGGGTCTATTTCTGTCGAGGCGAGATGGCGGTGGGCCACTGCGCAGAGCTCGTGGTAGTTGGCGATCAGTTTGTTGCGGGAGATTTCAACCCAGACGGGACGAGTGTGCATTATGGCAAAGGCCGAGAAGGACTCTCTATCGTAAATGAGTTGCCGCAGATGATGGCGCGAAACGCAGATCTCTCCACTCCCCTTCGACTTCACGCAGGGTCCGGTCGAGATGACAAATCGTGAAGGGAGCCGTCAATAGGAACCGCACCGATTCCTGTCCAGACGAACGCTGCAAAACAAATGGAGGAGATGGCTGCAAGTCCATCTCCTCCCAGGCGCTTCTAAAGCTTCCGTTCCCCGATCTTTGTTGTCGGGTGGCGGTGCCTCCGTTGGTGCAAGTCAATGCCCAAAACCCGGCTGCGCAAAGGCGGCCTCGGGTCGGTTACTTCTTGGGTGGCGCGATGGTGTCTTTCGCGGCCTTGGCCACGCGGAACTTGACCACCGTCTTTGCCTTGATCTTGATCTGCTCGCCGGTCTGCGGATTGCGGCCGATGCGGGCCTTGCGCTCCGCCTTCACCAACCGTCCGAGGCCGGGGATGACGAATACGCCGTTCTTCTTGGTTTCTTTCACTGCGGTTTCAGCCAGCAGGTCGAGGAAGGCGGCAGACTGCTTGTTGGTCAATTCGAGCTTCTCTGCCAGTTGCCGAACCAGTGCTGTCTTGGTGAGTGTTGTTGCCATTGCGAAAATCCTCCTGTGTGCTCTTGCTTTAGATTTCGTCGCGCCACGAATTTACCAGGGGCGGCGTTGTGATGTTCTCACGAAAGCCCAATGTTTACGCTGCTTTCAGAGAGCCTACGGGCTTAACCATGCGATTTTGCGAAAGTTTTGTCAATGGCAAAAGCCGAGTTTCCACAGGTTTTCTTCGGTTTTTTTAGGGTTTTGTGGAATTTACCGTCCTTTTGCCCTATTTTTCCCACTTTGGGAGGGTAAATACACTCGCGCTAAAACAGGCCAAACAGCGGCTGGGCCTTGTCTTTTGGCGTTGCAATGAGCGGCTGATTGAGCAGCCTCACCAGCGGAGCGGCAACACGGAAATGGTCCGCGACGGTTTTCACCAGCTTTGGAGAAAGCGCCTCGGTCACGGGCAGTGTTGCGAATACCGCCCACTGGCGGCACTTCAAAAGATCCATCGCTGGATGGTCGGCGGGGAAGCCCTTGGGTGGTCGCGTCAGCATTTGACCATTGTCAAGAGCGAAGAGACGCAGCAGCTTCTTGTCTTGAAGCAGGCTTCGCAGCTCTGCATGGCGATCGAGAAGAAAGGTGCGGATCGCCATTAGCTGGTCGCGCTCGGGCATGTAGACGCCGGCGGCGATCGTCACTTCGTCGGCAGAGACATGCATGTAATAGCCGCCGCCGGAGGTCTTCTCAAGCCCATGGCGCGACCACCAGGCAGCTACTCGCGTTTTGTAGGGCGTCTTATCGTTGGAGAAGCGGGTGTCGCGGTAGATGCGCATCATGCACTTCGCCGCCGGCCGTACGTGCTCGGGGGAGAAGTCCATCATCGCCGCCGTCACACCCTCGATCACCTTGAGCATGGGTGCTTTCAGAGCCGTCTCAAAGAGCGGCTTGCGAGGATCGAACCAATCGCGCCGGTTGTTGCGCTTGAGGCTGCGTAGAAACTTGAGAGACTCTTCGCTGAAGTAGGGAAGGATTTCGGAAGGTGCGGCTTTGGCCGCTTTGGTTGGGATTTTTCGCTTTGCCACGCTTCGATTGTAAAGTGATCGCCTTTGCCCGCGTCTAAAAATGCCCCCGTTTTCGGCCTACGGTGCTCTAATGTTTCATGGCTCGCACAATGCCTCGAACTTCGTCTATCGCACCTCTGTTTCTCGTCTCTTTTCTGGCCCTGGGATGTAATTCGCAGGCCACGCCAAGGCCGGCGCAGAGCGCCGCCGCAACGCCGAACGGAACGGTCGCTGACGTGGCCGGCGCCGCTCCGCTGCTACAGGCGATTGCCGCGAGCGGCAACCTCGCCGACCTGCACGCGCCTAATTTCACCGATTACCGGTATCTTGTCGTCAAGTTTTATGAGTCGGTGAACTACGCGCCCGTATGGGTGCGCGATGGGCAGCCTACGCCGCAGGCGCTGGTGGTCATTGCCGCTCTCGAAAACAGCGTGCACAAAGGCCTGAACCCTGAGGATTATGACGCCTCGCTTTGGCAGCAACGGTTGAATGCGTTCAAGTCTTCGCCGGTGAGCGCCGATACGGTCGCGAAATTCGATGCCGCGCTCACCGTGAGCGCGATGCGCTATATCTCGGACCTGCATATCGGGCGTGTCAATCCCAAGCAATTCAAGTTCGGCATCGACATCGAGCAGAAGAAATACGATTTGCCACAGTTACTGTTACAGAAGATCGTCAATGGCAATGATGTGCCCGAAGTGCTGAGCGAAGTAGAGTCGCAGCTCCTGTTTTACAAACGCACCGAGGCGGCATTGCAGACTTACCTGAATCTCGCCGCCCAGGAGAAACTTGTCACGCTGCCCGATGCTGCGGCCAAGGCGCTTGCTCCCGGAGACGCTTACGCCGCAATCGGCCCGCTCGCCGACCGGCTGCGCTTTCTCGGCGACTTGCCGCAAGGGGCGACGATCGATACGAGTTCGGGCATCTACGGTGGCGCCGTCGTCGATGGGGTCAAGCATTTCCAGACTCGCCATGGCATCACGCCCGACGGCAAGCTCGGCAAAGACACGATTCGCCAGCTGAATACGCCGATGAGCGTGCGCGTGACGCAGCTAGAAGACGCGCTCGAGCGCTGGAGATGGCTGCCGCCCGATTTCAAAGTATTGCCGGTCGCGGTCAATATCCCTGAGTTTGTGCTGCGTGTCTTTAATCCCGACCATTCGATCGCGATGCGCATGCACGTCATCGCGGGCAAGGCTGTTGGGCATCAGACTCCGGTCTTCGCGCAGAACATGCGGTACATCGTCTTTCGCCCTTATTGGAATGTGCCGCCGAGCATTGCGCGCGGCGAGATTGTTCCGCATCTGCTCAAAGATCCGGGCTACCTGGGAAAGAAGGGCTTTGAGATCACCGATTCAACAGGCAAGGTTGTTGCCTCAGGGTCGGCCAGCCAGGAGGTTATCGCGGAGCTTCGCGCCGGCAGGCTGATGGTGCGGCAGAAGCCAGCGGCGGACAACGCACTCGGCCTGATCAAGTTCATCTTCCCCAACGACAACAACGTCTACCTGCACAGTACGCCTTCGCAGACGCTCTTCTCGCAGACGCGGCGCGATTTTAGCCATGGCTGTATTCGCGTGGAATTTCCGGCGGAGCTGGCCTCGTTCCTGCTTCGCAACCAGCCAAATGGGGAGAAGTGGACGGTCGATGCGGTCAAGGCGGCGATGCAATCCGGCCCAGATAATCAGCAGATCAATCTGACGACGCCTGTTCCGGTGGTGATCCTGTACATTACCGCGGTTGCTGAGGAGAATGGCGAGGTTTATTTCTTCGACGACATCTATGGACATGACAAGTCGCTGGATGCTGTGCTGGCCAAGGGGCCGCCGTATCCTGGATAGTCATCGGTTGCGAGTGGTCAGTTCTCAGTAAGAACCGATCGGGATAATTGCCAGTGATTAGCTGTCAGTGATCAGTTGTCAGTCCTCAGTAAGAAACGCGAGGAATCGTGGGGGAGGAAGAAGAACTGATCACTGAAGACTGACAACTGAGGACTTCCGGAGCTACCAGCGCCTTACTCGCCCCGTATCCACATGCACAAAGTCGGATTGTGCATAGTAGCCGACGCCTCCGCGTTGCAGGCTGAGTGCTGCGTCGCGGACTTCGGCGGTCGGCACTCCGGGGATGCGGATGTCGATGGCCTTGGCTTCCATGTGCTGGCTGTGCTCGGCGACGCCGTGGCCGTGTTCGCGCAGGTAGTTATTGCTCCACGGGGTGCGGTAGCCGCAGACGATGTCGATCTCGTGGTCGGGATGACCCAGCTTCACGAGTAGATCGTGCAGCAGGTCGAATTCCTTGACGTCGTAATCTTTCACGTCGTTGGTGCGGTGGTCGCGGAGGAAGTGGTCGAGCTCGGCGACCTTCTCGGGAAGGTATTGATCGCCGATGCGATAGACAACGTCGATGTGTTCGCCGGTGTGGAGGTGATAGAGGCGCAGGCGGTATTCATGAGCGACGGTCGACACAGTCGTATCGTTCGCTCGGGCAGTGAATGCCACGAGCGATGAGAGTGCAACCATTCCGGCCATCAAATAACGCTTGAAACGCATAATGCCGCCCAACGAACCTTTCACTTCCTATTTTATGCGACATGTCGGCCTTGCGCTTGATCCGGCCCGCTTTACCCGCGCGCTAAAAATGCCTGATGAAGCCGGGGCGTGCCTGCCGCACGGCGAGCCATACGGCGACGAGTGCGAACTGAATGCAGAAGATCCACTCCATCGAAGTCCATAGTGGAGATGCCCCTGCGCGGTTGGCGAAGACGAAGATCAGCGCTATCAACACCGCCAGCGAGAGAAGTGCTGCATTGCGCCCGTATCCGCGCGGCGTCAGCGTCACCGGACGAATCGCAGGTACCTGCGCGGCGACTTTGGCGGCGAAATCCAGCGGAATTTCCGGTTTAGGGGCGGTTTCGAGTGCGAGAGTGATTCTCGCTTCGAGCTGTTGCGATTCGGGATCGATCGGGTTTATCGCGTGCTCTGCCATGCCGGTCTCCTTTCCGCTAGTTGCTGTTGTTGGATGCCTTCGCGTAGTTTCTTGCGGCCTCGATGCAGATGGGTTCGAACTGTGCCCATGGGCATTTTGAGGGCGTCTGCGATCTGCTCGTAACTTCGCTCCTCCTGATGATAGAGCACGAGCACCGTCCTTTCCACGTCACTGAGGTGTTGCAGTTGTAGTTCGACGGACTGCTGAAACTGCTTCTCCGAGAGCTGTTGTTCTGCGTCGAGGCCGGGATGCGCGAGCCGATCTTCCCAGTCGGTTTCCCCCTCGTCGTTGGAATTGACAGGAGACGAGATCGACACCAGCGGCCGCTCGACTCGACGCTTGCGTTTCCATTCGTCCTGGGCGACGTTGACGACGATGCGATACAGATAGGTCGTGAGCAGGGCTTCGCCGCGAAATGCCGGTAGAGCGCGGTAGAGGCGGAGAAAGACCTCCTGCGCGAGGTCCTCGATGTGTTCGCGGCTGCCGTTGAGGCGCAGAAGGGTGCGGAAGACCATCTCCTGATGGTCGCGGACGATCTGCTCGAAATTGAGGTCGTTCGCCAAGAGGAGTCAGACTGCCAACATCGCTGAAAGTTTCATGCGAAAGAGTGAAACTTTGCAAGTGGGAAGCGGTCTAAGGCCGCCAGTACAGGAGGTTGTCGCTATGAATTGGAATTGGAGTCCCTTCATGATTCCGCTGGGAGCATTCGTGGTCGCGATCGTAGCGATCGTATCGGGCATTATGAGCGAGGCCCACCGGCAAAGGCTGAGAGCGGAGCAGCGCATGACGATGGTCGCGCGGGGAATGAGCCCTGAGGACATCGACAAGCTGTTGGGCGGGGTTGGCGAAGATGCGAGGCCGGCGAAGGATCCGCTGCGCAGCCTGGGATATGCACGAAGGACCGCCATCGTGCTGATATCAGTTGGCGTTGGGCTGGTTCTTTTTGGTCTGCTGCTGACCTGGATTGTCCAGGAGCATGACGTGCTGATAGTGGCCGCTGCGGGTTTGATTCCTCTGGCCATTGGCATTGGGTTTGTCGTCGACTACGAACTGCAGAAGCGCGAACTAAAGCGCTTTGGGCTCGAGATCGGGCCGGAGAACTAGGCGTTCGGCGGCGGCGCGGCGCCCGTTTTGTGGGCGAGTTAGCCGACTACGCTAAACTCCGTTAGGCAGCAGGAATTACATGAGGCAGCAAGCTTGAGTGTGCGGAGCGTTGGATGGCGAGCGGCGGTTGTCGAGTACATCCGGCGTGAGGCGAAGCCGCTCGACAAGTTTGGCCACCAGCCTCGGCTTTATGCGTTGACTCGTGCGGTTGGCGAGGGCCTGAACTACGACGATGACATTGTCTTTGCCGCGGTTTGGATGCATGATCTTGGCGTCTTTATCGGTCATCGTCCGGAAGAGCCGGTCGCGTTGGCCGCGTGGGACAACGTTGCCTACGCTATCGACCGCACGCCTCGACTGCTGACGGAATTTGGTTTTCCGGTGGAGAAAATTCCGGCGGTGCTTGAGGCGATCCGGACTCATCAACCGCATATGGAGCCAGAGTCGATCGAAGCGACGATTCTGCGGGATGCGGACATTCTGGAGCAGCTTGGCGCGGTGGGGATTTTGCGGGCGGTCTCGAAGGTTGGACGAGACACTCGGTTCGCTACCTTCTCGTCGGTTGTCCCTACTCTGCGAAAGGCGGTGGCGACGTTGCCTCCGCTGCTGCGGCTGGAGTCGGCAAAGGCTTTAGCTGTGCCAAGGGTTCAGGTGCTGGAGTCATTTCTAATGGCTGTGGATTCTGAGGCTGGGGATGAGCTGAGTTGAGGGGATCGAGGCCACTTATACAAGTTCCCCATCGTCCTTCAGAGATATGGAAGGCCGGTCGCAGCTATTGCATCGCCGGGGTCCTTCCTCCCTGCGGTCGTCAGGATGATATTCGCTTTTTGGTTTAGGGAATGTAGTTGAAGCTCACTCCACCCGCTTCAAGATCGACTGATATTGCGGCGGAGCGTCGATGGGTTTCATCTGCTGGTCGAGTCCAGTGAGTGAAACGCCTCCAGGCTGAAGCAAGTAGTACTGTCGCAGCTGGGGATCGTCGGGGCTGAGCGCGTAGACCGTTGCGTTCGGGTCGACGGCGTCGCCTTTGTTCAAGAACCATTCCCCGCGGTCGGTGAAGCTTTGATCGCCGTTACGTCCACCCTGGTAAGTTCGGGTCGAGATATAGATGTTGTCGGTGAAGTCGCTCGCGCCCTTCGCGTAAAGGCGTAGCACCGTGAGAATTCCTGTGCAGTCGGCGCACGCTGTCATTCCTTTGTAGGTGCCGATGAGCACAAGGGACTTGGGTGCTCCTGAGGCGACGGCGACTTGTACTGAGAATGTCTGCGTGACTTGCGGCGCTGGGCCGGGTTTCTGTCTCTCGAAACTCAGCGTGAGCGCGCCGTTTCCGATCGAAGCTGCATTGAAGCGGAAGGTTTGGGTTGAGGCCGCGTCTTGGGGTCCTTGGCGGGTAAGAGTGTCTCCTGTAGCGGCGTGAGCGGAGAGGTCTTGTCCAGATGTTGTTGCCAGCGATAAGCTTCCGCGATCGGCGAAGGCAGCATGATTTCGAGCGAGTCGCCCTCGACGAGGCAGATTGAAGTGTTGTTGTCGACCGGCGTGAGGGTGACAGTTTTAGCAAGGATCGGACCAGCCAGCTAGCAGTAATAGAGTCGGCCCGAATTGTCGAGGAGAGCGGATGAGAAGAAACACGGTACCCATGCTCTTTATTGAGCTACCGACAAAGCCAATGCAGCAAGTGAAAACGCGCGGCAACTCGAAGCGGAAGGCGCGAGGCTGAAGACTTCAGCCTCGCGCCAATGCCTACTTCAGCGTTACCGCCTGCTTCAGCGGCAGATTCCTGCGACGAACCGCCGACCATGATGGTGTAGTCGCCGGGGAGCAGCGACCAGTCGTTCTTCTTCACGTCAAAGATCGACAGGTACTTCATCGGGACCTCGATGGTGACGTTGCGCTTTTCGCCGGGTTCGAGCTTGACCTTGGTGAAGCCGACCAGCCGCTTGGGTGGCTCGTCGGCGTTGGCGGGAGAGCGGCGTAGACTTCGGCGATCTCCGCGCCGCTGCGGCTGCCGGTGTTGGCGACGGTGAAGGTGACTTCGACGTTTTGGCCCGGAGTTACCGTCAGTCCCGAGTAGTCAAAAGTGGTGTAGGAGAGTCCGAAGCCGAAGGGGAAGAGGACTGGCTTCTTCTCCGCGTCGTACCACTTGTAGCCGACCTTCACGCCTTCGTCGTAGGTCGACTTCAAATGGCGGCAGGCCTTCGGCCCAGGTCTCCGGCGAGACCGGGCCGGAGAAGTGTCTGCATTGGCGGCGGCTTCACGATCGTGGGGTGCGGCAGGTCTGCCTCGCTCTTGGGGAAGGTGTTCGGCAGCTTGCCGCTGGGGTTGACCGAGCCGAAGAGCACATTGCCGACGGCATTGGCGCCGTCGCTGCCCGCGTACCAGGCTTCGAGGATCGCCGCCGGAGCATCGACCCATGGCATCGTGACCGGACTGCCGGTTTCGAGCACGACGACGGTGTGCGGATTGGCAGCCGCGACCGCCGCGACCACCGCATCCTGGTTGTCGGTGAGTGAGAGGTTGGGCAGGTCCATGCCTTCGCTCTCCCAGACATAGGCGAAGACGATGGCGACATCCTTGCCTTTGGCGGCCTCGGCTGCCGCAGCCGGATCCGTGCCGGGGTCGAAGGTCACTTTCGCTTCAGGCGCTCGCGCCTGGATCGCCTTCAGCGGCGAGGTGGGGAACCAGATATGTTCCTGCCAGCGAGTCGCGCCCTTGCCCGGAGGCATGATCGCATTGCCGCCCGGCGGGTCGACCTGGGCCGAGCCGCCGCCGGAGATCATGCCCACATCGGAATGGGCGCCGATGACGGCGATACTGCGCACTTTAGAGGGATCAAGCGGCAGGATTGATCCGGAGTTCTTCAGCAGGACGATGCTGCCCTCTTCGATCTTTCGTGCTGTCTCGAGCCCGGCGAAAGGATCGAGCACGCTGCGCTCGCGCGGGTAATCGACTACGCCGGCGGCAAACATCGAGCGCAGGATGCGGCGGACATGATCATCCAGCTCGGCCATGGGGATCTTGCCCGGCCTTTACCGCCTGCCTTGTATTTGTCGCCGTAGAAAAATTCTCCCGGCTGTTCGTTGTCGAGGCCGGCTGCTGAGGCTTTTTCGGTGCTAGTGCGTACCGCCCCAGTCGGAGAGGACGAAGCCGGGGAACTTCCAGTCTTTCTTGAGCACATCGGTGAGCAGGTATTTGTTTTCGCAGTCGAAATCGCCGTTCACGCGGTTGTAGGAGCACATCACCGCCGCGGGATGCCCCTGCTCGATGCCGATTTCAAAGGCAAGCAGATCGCTCTCGCGCCCAGCGCGCTCGTCGATGTGAATGTTGACCGAGTTGCGGCCGCTCTCCTGGTCGTTAAAGGCGTAGTGCTTGATGTCGCCGATGACGTGCTGTGACTGCGTGCCCTGAATCAGCTGGCCGACCAGCGTTCCGGCCGAGCACCGGGTCTTCGCCGAGGTATTCAAAGGTGCGTCCGTTGCGGGGTTCGCGGGTGAGATCGACGCCGCCGCCAAGCGACATGTTGAAGCCCTGCGCGCGCAGTTCGGTGCCGATCAGCTTGCCGTATTCATAGGCCGCGTCGACGTCCCAGCTGGCCGCTGCGCCGACGTTGGCGGGTAGCGCGGTGGAGTATCGTCCGTTCTCGCCGCTCGACCGCACGCCATAGGCTGCGTCGCTCATGTCGATGCCGGGAATGCCGAGCCGTGGAATGCCGGCGGTGAAACCGACACCGCCATTCGACTCGCCTCGCCTGGGGCCGAGCGGCGTCATGCCGGCGAGGCCTTCGCCATGAATCAGCGTGATCTTTTCGTCCAGCGTCAGTTCTTTGAGCAGCAGCGCGGCCCGTGCATCCGGAGAAAGGCTCGTGTCCATCCACGGCCCGGTGGACTTCGCGTCTGGACGGCCATAACTCTGCGAGTAGCCAGGCATCGCCAGGCCAGCAAAGAGCAAGAGTGAGAATCCTGAAAGTTTGATCATGAGGCGGTGAAGCGAGCGGTTCATAGGACCCCTTGGTGACGAGCTTTTCTAAGCGGTTTTAATAGTATCAACCGCAAGTCTTTTCAGCGCGTCTTTCCACTGGCTCCGATTACGGTCTCCTCCCCCGGGCATTCACCTCCCCTGGCTTTCAGAAGATAAGTTGGTTGGTTCGGGCATCTCTTCAGGCTGGCTTAAGGTAACGAGCTTACAATCTGTAGGATGACCCGTAGCCACTTCTTTCCTGGAGTCGCGTTCGTACTGTTTGCTTTTGCGCTTTCTTTGCGAAGCGCGGCGCAGACCAGCGCGGTCAAAGAGTGCGACATCAACGCGCTCCAGGTTTGCGCGCTTCATGTAATGCAGGACGAATACAGAATCGTCACCAGCCCACTACGGGCCACCCGAAACGATCTGCTTTGGATTGCTCCGTTTGCTGCCGGGACGGGCTACACCATGACGCAGGACGCCGGAATCATGCAGGACCTGGGCTACAACCCCACCCGCGAAAAGCACTACAACACCGCGTCGAATGTCCTCGGGATCTACGCGCCGCTCGCCTACTCCGGCGTCGGCTTTGTCGTGGGCCATGTGAACCATGACGACCACCTGCGCGAAACCAGCCTGCTGGTCACCGAGGCCGGGGTCGATTCGCTCATTCTGAACACCGGTCTGCAATATGCGGTCGATCGCCAGGACCCGAAACAAGGCAACCATAAGGGAGACTTCTGGCCTCACGGCACCAGGACCTGGTCGGATGGCACCTCGATGCCCTCGGAACACTGCATCAACGTCTGGAGCTTCGCGCATGTGGTGGCGACCGAATATCCCGGATGGCGGACCAAGCTGATCGTCTATGGGATGGCGACGACGGTGTCGTTTTCCCGCGTTATTGCCCGCCAACATTTTCCGTCCGATGTGATTGTGGGAAGCACGTTCGGTTATTTGATCGGCGGTATGGTCGTTCACGACCGCGGCGCCGGCCTGGGTGGGCTCTCCTTCGAGTCCATCAGGACTGCCAACGGCAAAGGGATACAGATCTCCTACAACTTTAGTCATTAACCACGAAGGGCCCAGGCTTTCGAGGCCCTTGTCGAGACCGCGCCAGTCGTTGCAACCGCCTCCTGCAGCACGTACCATCGCGAAAGAGCTCTACGCTTCCTTGCCTGACTGAAGGACCGAGACACTGCCGTGGCCGATGGAACGAGCGCACCGACCCCAGGGGAACTGGTTGCCGGCAACTACCAGATCGCCGGCATCGCCGGCACCGGTGGCATGGGCGTAGTCTATCGCGCACTTGACCTCAAGTTGCAGCGCACGGTGGCCCTGAAGTTTCTTCCCCCCGAGCTCAACGCCAGCGAACGGGACAAACAACGATTTCTGCGCGAAGCACGGACTGCTTCTTCGCTGGACCATCCGAATATTGGGGTGATCTACGGCATTGAAGAGACCGCCGACGACCGCACGTTCATCGTCATGGCCTATTACGAGGGCCAGTCGCTGGCGACGCGGATCCGGTCCGGACCGATGCCGCCAGCGGAGACGGCCGGTATCGCCATTCAGGTACTGAAGGCGCTTGATTTTGCCCACGTACAGGGAGTCGAACACCGCGACGTCAAGCCGTCGAATATCATGCTGGCGCATCAGCAGTTGGTGAAGCTGGTGGACTTTGGGCTCGCCCATGTGAGCCAGCAGACCGCCAGCAAGACTCATGGCGTCTCGGGCACGGTCTCCTATATGTCGCCGGAGCAGACGCTTGGCCGCGGAACCGACAGCCGAACCGACATTTGGGCCACTGGGGTGGTCATGCTGGAGATGCTGACCGGGCAAAATCCTTTCTCGCGCGAGACGATTCCTGCAACGGTCTTTTCCATCCTCAATGAACCGCCGGAGGTGCCCGACGCGGTAACGCCGCCACTGCGCCAGATTATCTATCGCGCTCTGGCCAAAGATCCGGTGCGTCGTTACCAGAGTTGTGCGGAGATGCTGCACGATTTGGAAAACATCCGCCCCGAGCTGACAAACTCGGCGGTGGTGGAAGCGACTGCAGAGACTGCGACGCCGAAGCGGAGCCGGGAATCCTCGGAGCTTCGGCGCACTCGGGCGAGCGCCTCTGCCACTATGTGGGCCTTTGCGCCAGTCAAGAAAGGGCGGTGGAAGTGGTGGGTCTTCAGTTTTGGCGGAGTCGCGCTGGTTTTGGCGTTCGCGCTTCTGGTTCCCCCCATTCGCCAACGGCTGGCCGGCGTCTTTGGTCTTTCCTCGACATTGAGTGGTGGCGGCAAGGCCGCGGCGGATGAAGGCTACATCACGGCGCTTGGCCTCATGCAGCGTTATGACAAGCCGGGCAACCTCGACCGCGCGATCGAGGCCCTGCAGGAATCGATCCAAGCCGATCCGCTGTTCGCTCTCGGCTATGCGCAGCTGGGCGAGGCCTATCGCATGAAGTATCAGGCCGGCCGCGACCCGAAGTGGCTCGACCTGGCCCTTGCCAACTGCGAGCGGGCGCAACAACTGGACACCCGCCTGCCTGCCGCCTATTCCACGCTCGCGTCCATCCATAATGAACAGGGCAAACATGATCTTGCCTTGCAAGAGTTCAATCAGGCACTCGAGATCAATCCGCGCGACCCGGCTGCGATCCGGGGTATTGCCCGCTCGGATGAAACCGCCGGCAAACTCACGGACGCCGAGGCCGGTTTTCGCAAGGTTACCGCCGTGGTTCCGGACGACTGGCGCGGCTACAACGACCTCGGTAATTTCTATAGCCGGCAGGGAAAGTATCCGCAGGCGATCGACCGGTACAAACAAGCGCTCGATCTAACCCCGGACAACGCCGAGGTCTACAGCAACCTGGGCAGCACCTATCTGGATGCGGGCGACCCCAAACTTTTGCCGCTGGCCGAGCAGAATCTGAAAAAGTCGCTCGCTCTCAATCCGAGCTATCTGGTGCTCACCAACCTTGCCGTGCTCTCGATACAGCAAGGCAAATATACCCAGGCCGTGGACTACAGCCAACAAGCGTTGAAACTCTCCAGCAAGGACTATGTTGTTTGGGACAATCTGCGCCTTGCTTATCTTGGCCTCGGCGATTCGGCCCAGGCCAACGCCGCGATCTCGCAGGAGTTGGCTCTGCTCGAGTCCGGTGCGAAGGACGCCTCGCAGGACGGATGGGCCCAGGCCCTGATGGCCAATCTTTATGCCCGGCAGGGAAAGACCGAAAAGGCCGAAGCCCACATGCAAGCGGCCCTGAGCCTTGGTCCGAAGAACCCAGAGGTACTGATGGAACTTGCCGATGCCAGCGCCAATCTGCACGACCCAATTCGGGCACGAGGCTACGTTCAAAAGGCCATCGACAACGGGGCCGACATTGCCACCCTCAAAACGGATGTTGAATTGCGGTCTATGAACCTGAATTTTGACAGGGAATTCCGGAAGAAATAGCGGTCTCCAGAGCCTTGGCCATCCGCCTGATTCGCTAGACCGGGGCCGGGGAAGGGTATAAAGTTTGTCTTGCAGAGCACCTGCGGCGCCGATCCGGATTGTGCCAGGCGGCGCGCTCACCTCGCTGTAGTAGAAGAAAGGCCATCATGCCATTCGAACCAGAGAATCCTGAAGCGGAACCAAGCATTTCTGCTGCCGAAGAAGAGATCGAAAACCTCGGGGCAGAAGATTTTGCCATCTCCCCGGACGGCGGGGAACATGCTGCAGCTCATACGGTTAAGGGCGGGACGATAGGGTAACGGGCGCTCTCCGCGCTCACTCCGGCCTTCTATATCCGGCGGGGAAATGACCGCTTATCCACCCCTTCCACACCCCTCCACAGCGAGTGCACCATTGTTGCGCCTTGCCCCTTGCCGGCTGGGGCAATAGTCTCGCGAGATGGCTTTGTTGCGGCGGTTGCCGCTGGAGCAAAGGTCGTTTCCCGCATCAGGCAAGGCGATCCCGGATTCTCCACAGCCAAATGCCAGCAACGAGAACTTTCTAGGTTCATTTCGGCAGTAAAATACAAGATGTAGTGGTTCTCTCTTGACATGCGCTATAGGGAGCGCATACTAAGCATCTGTCGAGCATTTTGCGGCGCTGGTATTTCCTCCGCCGAAACACCCGAGTTTGATCGTTCAGGAACCACCGCCCGGCACGCCGGGCATCCCAATTTTGAAGTCTCCCGAAGGAGCCAGCATGGCCGAGGCCACTACTCGCAAGAATTCCACCAACGGCGCAACCGTTGTTACCGACCACAACTTCGCCTGCCGAGATTGCCCCGGCCGCTGCTTCGGTATCGTTCAAGTCGACCCCGGGGAGAACCACCGAAGGGCTGCGTTTCAACCGCGTCTTCTCGAAGGCCGGTGTCTCGCCCTATGACGAAGTGCAGTGGGAGCGCCGCGATGCGTCGATCAACGACTTCACCGGCAAGCCGATCTTCTTCCAAAAGGATGTCGAGGTTCCGATCGACTGGTCGGTGACCGCGACCAACATCGTCGCCAGCAAGTATCTGCATGGGCCGATGGAGGCAGTGGAAGGCAGCGAATATCTTCGCGAGAACAGCGTTCGCCAGCTTGTGGGCCGGGTTGCCGAGACGATCCGCGACTGGGGCATCAAGGACAACTACTTCGCCACCCCCGAAGACGCCGCGCTCTTTCATGACGAGCTGGTGCATCTGCTGGTCACCCAGAAGGTGGCCTTCAACTCGCCGGTCTGGTTTAACGTGGGCTGCGATCGGCTGGAACCCAATTCCGACGGGCAAAACTGGCACTATAACGCGCACAGCTGCGCGGTCGAGTTCTCCTCGACCGGCTATCGCAATCCGCAGTGCTCAGCGTGCTTCATCAACTCGGTGGACGACTCGCTGGACTCGATCCTGACCCTGGCCAAGACCGAAGGCATGCTCTTCAAATGGGGATCGGGCACGGGCTCGAATCTTTCGCCGATCCGCGGCTCGATGGAGCTGCTGTCTGGCGGCGGTACTGCTTCTGGTCCACTAAGCTTCATGCGTGGCTTTGACGCCTTTGCAGGCGTGATCAAGTCGGGCGGCAAGACCCGCCGCGCCGCGAAGATGGTCATCCTCAATGTCGACCATCCCGACATCATCGACTTCATCGAGTGCAAATCGAAGGAAGAGGCCAAGGCCTGGACGCTGATGCAGGCCGGCTACGACGGCTCTGGTCCCGATTCTGAGGCGTATTCGTCGATCTTTTTCCAGAACGCCAACAATTCCGTGCGCGTGACGGACGAGTTCATGCAGGCAGTCGAGCGCGATGGCGACTTCACTGTCTACACGGTGAAGGACCACATCCCGGTCAAGACCTACAAGGCCCGCGACATTATGAAGAAGATCGCCGAGGCGACCTGGCAGTGCGGCGACCCGGGCATGCAGTACGACACCACCATCAACAAGTGGCACACGTCGAAGAACTCCGGCCGGATCAATGCGTCGAACCCGTGCTCGGAGTACATGTTCCTCGACAACTCGGCTTGCAACCTGGCGTCGTTCAACCTGATGAAGTTTGTCGACCACGCGGGCAATTTCGACATCGCGTCCTATCGCCATGCGATCGGGATTCTGATCACGGCGATGGATATTCTCGTCGACAACTCCGGTTACCCGACCGAATGGATCGGCCGCAACTCGCACGACTATCGTCCACTGGGCCTTGGCTATGCGAACCTGGGCGCGTTGCTGATGAGCCTTGGGTTGCCGTATGACTCCGATGCCGGACGCGACTTTGCCGCGACGCTTACCGCGATCATGTGCGGCGAGGCTTATTTGCAGTCCTCAAAGATCGCCGAGAAGTGCCCGCCGCTTGCCTCGACTACTCCGCTTACTGCGAATGCGGAACGCACCGGTGGCGCTTGCCCTGGCTACTATGTCAATCGCGAACCCTTCCTTGATGTGATCCGCATGCACCGTGCTGAGGTCAACAACATCGGCAAGTCGCGGACGAGCGCCGAGCCTTTCGTGGCTCCGCAGCTTGCGGAGCTCATTGACGCCATCCGCGATTGCTGGGACAAGGCGCTCGCCCATGGCGAGAAGCATGGCTACCGCAATTCGCAGGTCACCGTGCTTGCGCCGACCGGCACGATCGGCTTCATGATGGATTGCGACACCACCGGCATTGAGCCCGATCTTGCTCTGGTGAAGTACAAGAAGCTGGTGGGCGGCGGCATGATCAAGATCGTCAACAACACGGTGCCCGCTGCGCTCTTCAAGCTCGGATACTCGAATGACGAAGTGGATGCAATCGTTAGCTACATTGACGCCACCGGGACCATCGAAGGCGCGCCGGCGATCAAGCCCGAGCACCTCGCCTGCTTCGACTGCTCGTTCAAGCCGTCGAAGGGTACGCGCTCGATCCACTACACCGGACACGTCAAGATGATGGCGGCGACGCAGCCGTTTCTTTCGGGCGCGATCTCGAAGACCGTCAACCTGCCGAACGATTGCACGCTTGAAGACATCTCGGAGGCTTATCTCGACTCATGGCGTCTTGGCCTGAAGGCCGTGGCCGTCTATCGTGATGGCTCGAAGGGTGCGCAACCGCTGAACGTTTCCGACGGCAAGGGCGCCAAGGAGATCAAGAACGCGAAGGATTCACCAATCGACGCGCTCAGCCAGGCCGCCGATCGCGTGCTTGCCGCTTTGGTGCAGGGCAAGCCCAGCGCCGACGCCGACATCAAGACCCTTGAAGCTAAAGTTTCGGAGAAGCTTGAGGTCACTTCGCGCAGCATCCTTGCCGCTGCGAATGCGTTCAGCGATGCGGTCGCGTCCATCGGTCAGGTCGCTTCCGCAAGTAGTGAATCGACCACGCGAAGCGTTCCGGCGCCTGCGGAGGGCCAGGATGTGAACTCCCCGCCGCGCGCGGTGCGTCACCGTCTGCCTGAGGAGCGCGCCTCGCTGACCCACAAGTTCTCGCTCTCGGGCCACGAAGGCTACATCACCGTTGGCCTTTATCCGAGCGGCGAGCCGGGCGAGATCTTTATCAAGATGGCCAAGGAGGGCTCGACCGTCTCCGGCCTGATGGACAGCTTTGCCACCGCGATCTCGCTCTCGCTGCAGCATGGAGTGCCGCTGAAGGTGTTGTGCGAGAAGTTTGCCCACACCCGCTTCGAGCCCTCTGGCTGGACCGGCAACGAACACATCGGCTATGCGAAGTCGATCATGGATTACATCTTCCGGTGGCTGCAGCTGCGCTTCCTCTCCGGGCAACAGCTGTCGTTGTTTACTGGATTGGGTGCGGCGCCTGCGGTGCCTGAAAGTGCATCCTTGCTGACCAACAACGAATTCGGGCTACCCGAAGGCGAGCCGCGAGTGGGAAAGGGATTTACCCCTGACGAACATCAGCCGACTCGTGGAATGGGAGCGGCGAGTGCGCCTCAGGGAGGGATTGCTCCCAGCCCTCAGGCCGCAAACGCCAGTTCCTATTCCCTGAAGCCTGGCCCCTCCGCGATCGAAGATCGCGGCATCATCCACCCCGCGGACGCTATGCGCGGTATGTACGACATGGGCGATGCGCCGAGCTGCCATACCTGCGGGGCCATTATGGTTCGCAATGGGAGCTGCTATCGGTGCATGAGCTGCGGGAGCACTAGCGGTTGCAGCTAAGCTGGAGCCGCAACTGCGACTTCGATACACGCAGACGCATAAAAGCCCCGCACGCGGGGCTTTCGTGTTTGGAAATTCAGAAATGTTCAATTCGGATTTAGTGAGGCCAGCTGCCGATTGCGTTCACCGCTCCGCCTCATCCAGCTCCGCAAACAGCTCCGGTAGCGACAGGTAGATTGGGCTGCCAGCGACAGCGAACCGCTCTTGGCGCACCCAGTTGCCGTCGGAGCAGTCCCAGCCGGTTCGCGTAGCAGGGTCGACGACCCACACACTCCGTACACCGAAGTCGAGGTAGTCGCGAATCTTCTTGTCCATGCGCGAGTGGCGATCCTCCGGTGAGAGCACTTCGATCGCGATCATCTGCGGGCGGCTGAATACGTGCTCAATGGGAAGATCTCGCGCGAAGACGCTCACGTCTGGGATGCGCACCTTGTTTGCACTCAGTTTGGTACGTTGCTCTTGCACCGAGCGTGTCCGCCATTCTTTGTCATGCGCCCGAAACCAATTAAGAATTGCCCATTGGACGATGTTGTGTTCGTATTCACCCACCTGCCTATCCTCCAACTCGCCATCCACATAGTCCATGTCCGGCTCATAGGCGGTGGAAAGGTATTCTTCGATCGAAACTGTTGTCGTCGCCATCGAAAATCCCCCTGGCACCCATACTACGCCGCGTAAATTGGAAGAAGGGATACCGAAGTTAAAGTCCCAAGCTTGACTTGAGTGCCCTATCGACCGCGGCCATCGTTGACGGAGCCAGTGTCCCGTAGGCTCCGCGAAATCGCTGCTCATCTACCACTCGAATCTGGTTGCAGAGTGCGTAGCTATCCTTCTTCAGGCCTCCATCACCCTTGCGAATCAGGACGTAGACAGGAAACGCCCTCTTGATGTGCACTGCGTCAGTTAGGGGTACAACGATAGTCGTCGAAGAAAATCGATTGCCGATATCATTCTGGACGACGACGCATGGCCGCGACTTCCCTTGCTCATGGCCGACAACCGGATCAAGAGCGACCTCGACGACCATTCCCCGGAACGGCTTGCCGACCGTCAAAAGCCCTCGCGATCGACATGAGCGAACTCTTCCAGGATGCTACGATTCATCGCGGAGTTGGCGATGTAGCCTTCTGCCATCTCCTTCTCGAATTTTTCCTTCTCGATGCCATCCAGCAGTTTTTCCACCGCCGTGCGAATCAATTCACTGCGGTTCTGCTCGAGTTGCGCCGCCGCTTCGTCGGCCCGCTCCAGCAGACTTGATGGAAATTCAATAAGGACCCGTTCTCTGGTGGCCCGAACGCTTCTGGGCTTAGAGGGGCGTTTTGGCTCTTTGTCCTTTTTAGCGGCTACTGCCATGTGCTTTGCTCCTACACGCAATATACACGACAATATATATGTATTTATATACATGTAACGAGTGTCGGACTGCTTAGAGGTGCGCCCACCCCGCTGCTATCCTGTCTGGACAGCAGCGCCTCATCGTCCCGCAAAGAAATAGGCCCCATGCGACCAGTTGCAAAATTGATGTGTCTCGCACTTATCTACACCCTCCTCCTACCGCAGTCTCTGCACGCGCAGGGACCGGCTCCAGATGCGGTGCTGATTGCTCACCGCAATGCTGTCGAGAAAGAACTGGAATCGATCGCCATCATCGAGCGCAAGGTGATGGTGCCGATGCGGGACGGCAAGCGGATGCAGGCTGATATCTACCGGCCTAAAGACACGTCGAAGAAATATCCCATCATCTTTTCCCGCACACCCTACAACTTCAACTATTGGGACGTGAAGCTGGGTGCGCCGAGGGACATGTCCGTCGAGCTTGAGGCGGTGAAGCGCGGGTATGCCTACATCGAGATGAACGAGCGTGGGCGCTATTTCTCCGAGGGCGATTACGACATTTTAGGCGTACCCTTGACCGACTCCGACGACGAGCTTGACTGGATGGGTGGGCTGCCGTGGTCGGCGGACAAGGTTGGTCTGATAGGCTGCTCCTCGACGGCGGAGTGGCAACTCTCCGTGGCCTCGCGCGGCAACAAGGCGCTTGCTACCTTCATCCCCGAGAGCTTCGGCGCCGGAGTCGGCCGTGTTGCTCCTTACTATGAGCAGGGCAACTGGTTTCGCGGCGGCGCGATGCAGATGCTTTTTACTTCATGGTTTTACGACTACGGGTTTGCGACCCAAGACGGTCGCCCTAACTTTCCTTCCGGTATGACCGAGGAGCAGCTCGTGACTGCGGCGAAGTCGTTCGATCTCGATCCTCACCCGCCAGTCGTCGACTGGGGCAAGGCGCTCCGTCACCTGCCTGTGAAAGACATCCTCGCCGCCGTCGGCGCCGGCCACAGCATCTACGACACCACCACCCCCTCCGGGCAGCCAGGCATGATCCTGCGCACACCCAACGATCCAGCCTGGTATAAGGGCGGCTTGTGGAACGACAGCATGAAGATCGATATTCCCGGCCTGTGGCTGATGACCTGGTACGACATCAGCGTCGCGCCCAACATTGCCGCTTACAACTTTGTGCGCAAGACGGCGAGCCCGGCGGTTGCCAACGAGCAGTATGCGATCATCGCGCCGGTGCCGCACTGCAGCTACAAACGCGCCACGGAACACACGATGGTGGGCGAGCGCGACCTGGGCGACGCGCGGCTCGACTATGACGCGATTACCTTTGGCTGGTTTGACCATTTCCTGAAAGGCGACGATCAGGGAGAGCTCGCCAAGACGCCCAAGGTGCGCTACTACACCATGGGGCTTAACAAGTGGCAGTCCTCCGATACCTGGCCACCGGAGGGCGCGAAACCGGTGACCTACTACCTCGCCAGCGGTGGTCATGCGAATTCGCTCAATGGTGACGGCACTTTGCTGTTGTCTCCCGCGGCAAAGGACGCGCCGGACCAATTCGTCTATGACCCCATGAACCCCGTTCCGACACACGGCGGCGGCTTCTGCTGTATGGGCGCGGACTATAAGCCCGGCGCGGTTGACCAGCGCGCCATCGAAGCTCGCGCCGATGTGCTCGTCTACAGCACCGGCCCGCTGAAGCAGGGTCTGGAGGTAAGCGGGCCGATCGACGTGACGCTCTATGTCGCGAGCGATGTCAAAGACACCGACATCACCGTGAAGCTGATTGACGTTCTGCCCGACGGCACCGCCTACAACATCGATGACAACATTCAGCGGCTTCGCTACCGCGAGGGATACGACAAACCGCCGGTGTGGATGGAGAAGGGCAAAGTCTATAAGGTGACGCTGCAGCCGATGCAAACGAGTACTTACTTCGCGCCGGGGGAGGAACTTCGGATCGAGGTGAGCAGCAGCAACTTTCCGCGCTTTGACCGCAACCTCAATACCGGCGGCAACAACGTCGATGAGACGGCAGGGATCGTTGCGCACAATGAGGTCCATCATTCGGCGCAATATCCTTCGAGTATCACTTTGAGCGTCGTCAACAAGTGATGGCGGCCCAACTGCAGCGCCGCCTGACAATCAAACGAGCTCGGCGGTAGTCTGGTTGCGTATCCTTCTGTTGCCCTTATGTGGCGCCGACTTCTTCCTCTTGTCCTGATCTTCGCAGCCTGTCCTACCTTCGCTAAGGAGGGCGCGGACGGTTGGGTTGAGGTTCGCAGCCCTCACTTTCTCGTCCTCACCGATTCGAACGAGAAGCAGGCGCGGCATGTGGCCGGGCAGTTTGAGCGGATGCGGGGGGTCTTTCATACCGCCTTTCCCAAGGCGCATGTCGATCCGGCCGATCCGATCATCGTCATCGCGCTCAAAGACAAGAAGGCCTTTCAGGCTCTCGAACCGGAAGCCTATCTCGCCAAGGGGCAGCTCGATGTGGCTGGGCTTTTCCTGCGTGCTCCGGAGAAGAACTATGTCCTGCTGCGGCTCGATGCGCAGGGCGAGCATCCCTACGCGGTCATTTATCACGAGTACACCCACCTGCTGCTGAGCGACGTGGAGGCGTGGCTGCCGCTCTGGCTCAATGAGGGGCTGGCGCAGTTTTTTCAGAACACCGACATTCACGAGAAAGATGCCGACGCCGGCGAGCCGAGCCGTGAAAACATCTTGCTGCTGCGGCAGAACAAGCTCATCCCGATCGAGACGCTGCTTGCCGTCGATGTGAAATCGCCTTACTACCACGAGGAGGAGAAGGGCTCGATCTTTTATGCGGAGTCGTGGGCGCTGGTGCATATGCTCGAGGTCGCCGATGAGACATTGCACACGCGGCGCCTGCCCGCCTACGTCGAGATGGTGAGCCAGCATGTCGATCCGGTCACTGCCGGGGAGCGCGCCTTCGGCGATTTGCCGCAGCTCGAAAAGGCGCTGGAGATGTATATCTCGCGCGCCTCTTTCCTGCACATGAGGATCGCGGTCCCGCAGGATGTGAACGAGGCGTCATTTGAAGTCAAGACTGTGCCGTCAAGCGAGGCCGACGCGGTTCGTGCCGACTTTCTCGCCTATAACGACCGCGGCAAAGATGCGCGGGCGTTGCTCGATACGGTGCTCCAGGAAGATCCAAAGAACGTCTCAGCCCACGAGACGATGGGCTACCTCGAGGGTCGCGCTGGAAATCTTGAGGCCTCGCGGAAGTGGTATGAGCAGGCAGTGCAGCTGGATTCGCAAAGCTATCGAGCCCATTATTACTATGCCGCGATTTCCATGCAGAGCGGCGCGGCGGTCCCCATGGAGAAGATTGAGGCGAGCCTACAAGAGGCGATCGAACTCAACCCGAAGTTCGCGCCGTCTTATGACGCGCTGGCAGTGTTCTATGCCATGCATCACGAGAAGCTGGATGAGGCGCACATGATGAACTTGCGAGCGGCGGCGCTTGATCCCGGAAACCTTGGATTTCGGCTCAATACGGCTATGGTTCTGCAAGAGCAGGATCGATACAAAGACGCTCTTTCCGTGTTGAGATCGTCGGTGGGATTGGCGAAGACTCCGGAAGAAGCCACAACTCTGGATCGGCGCATCAAGCAACTGGAGGCGCATCAGGCGCAGCACTCATCCGTCGAGACGAATAGCAAAGCCGCGCGACCCGAGTACACCGGCGACAGCGCCGGAACAACGAAGACGAAGGCCATTAGCCTGCCTGCGCCGAAACATCCTACCGAAACGCCTCACGGCGCAAAGGTGACGGCACAAGGGATCATTCAAAATGTGCGGTGCACCGATCCCTCGACGATCGAGCTCAAGGTCCAAGAGGGCGGTAAAGCTGTCTCGCTTTACAACAATAACTATTACGACATTCCCTTCAGTGCCACAAACTACACTCCTCAGAGCGAAATTCATCCGTGCATCGACCTCGAAGGGATGAAAGCAAGCATCCAATATTTCGCAACCGCCGATAAAACTGTCGATGGACAGATACTTTCCATCGAGTTGAGTAAGTGATCGAACTTGGGACCTGTTACCGGACTTGGCTCCGGCTCACCTTGAATATTAGTCTCGAATGCTAGGGTTGGCAGAAGGTGGCTTCATGAGCACTGTTGCAAAAAAGCCCGTGTCGCCGTCTGGAATACCGAACCGGCTGCAGTGCTTCTTCCGTGATCTCGGGCCTGGACTGATCACGGGCGCAGCGGACGATGATCCCTCCGGCATCTCGACCTACTCGGTCGCCGGCGCGGCCTACGGGTATACGGGCCTGTGGCTGGCTTTGTTCTCCTTTCCACTGATGTCAGCGGTGCAATTGATGTGTGCGCGGCTGGGCATGGTGACGGGGTGTGGCCTGGCGAGTGTCATTCGCACGCATTATTCGCGATGGATACTCTGGCCTGCGTGTTTACTTGTCGTGGTTGCCAATGTCTTCAACATCGGCGCCGACCTCGGCGGCATGGCCGACGCGATGCAGATGGTCACCGGCATCCGCTCCTTCTATTGGACGCCGCTGTTTATGCTGTTGATCGCGTCGCTGCTGTTTTGGACGTCGTACCGGACGATCGCGCGAATCTTCAAGTGGCTGACGCTGGTGCTCTTCGCCTATGTGATCACCGCGTTCCTGGCTCGCCCGGATTGGGCCGCGGTTCTGCGATACACGTTTATTCCTCATATCGAATGGAGCAAGAGCTACCTGGCTGTTTTGGTGGGGATTCTTGGGACGACGATCTCGCCCTATCTCTTTTTCTGGCAGGCGGCGCAGGAGGTCGAGGAGGACCGGGCGCGGGGCAAGGAGACGGTGGCACAACGGCGCGGCGCCACCGACGAAGAGTTGAGCGCGGCCAGGACTGACGTCTTGACTGGAATGCTTTTCTCCAACCTTGTGATGTATTTCATCATTTTGACGACGGCGGCGACGCTTCACGCGCATGGGAAGACCAGCATTGCGACAGCGAAAGAGGCGGCGGAGGCGTTGCGTCCGCTGGCTGGGCAGGGCGCTTATTGGCTCTTCACGCTCGGCCTGATTGGCACGGGCATGTTGGCGGTGCCGGTATTAGCTGGTTCCTGCGCTTACGCCATTGCCGAAGGTGCGAACTGGCGCAAGGCGTCGCTTGAGTTAAAGCCGCACAAGGCGTGGCCATTCTATGCGGTGATCGGCGTAGCGATGGCGATTGGACTTGCGCTGGATTTCGCCGGGCTTGACGCGGTGAAGATGCTCTTCTGGTCGGCGGTGCTGAACGGAATGCTTGCGCCTCCACTGGTGATTCTGGTCGTGCTGCTGACCAGCGATAAAAAAGTGATGGGGAAGCGCGCTAACTCTGCGCGAATGCGAGTGCTGGGATGGGCTTGCGCGGTGGTGATGAGCGTTGCGGCTGTGGCTTTACTGGTGACGTAGAGTGCGAGCAGGGCCGCGGTTGCGGCCCTGCCCCGATGCTTACTGGCGTGCACCACCAGCCACGATTAGAGTTTGACCTGTGACCCAGCCTGCATCATCCGAGGCGAAGAAGACTACTGCTGTCGCAATATCATTAGGCTGCGCGATGCGGCCCAGCGGAGTTGTTGCTTCGACGTGTTTGCGGAAGTCGCTGTCGGCGAAGCCTACGGAATGAAGACCTTCGGTTTCCACCATGCCGGGGTTGAGTGAGTTGACACGAATCTTCTTCGGGCCGAGTTCTCCCGCGAGCGCTACCGTTACCGCGTCAACAGCCGCCTTAGTCGCGCTGTACACCGAAGCGGTTGGGGCTGGCATCGGCCCGACGATCGAGCTGATGTTGATGATCGATCCACCTGCGGGGCCGATGAGCTTCACGGCTTCCTTCGTGGTCAAGAGCAGTCCCAGGACATTCAGGTCGAACTGCTTATGGAAATGTTCCGGAGTGACTGCCTCAAGCGGCAGAAATTCGAATATGCCGGCATTGTTCACCAGAATATCGAGTTTGCCGTATGCCTTCTTAGTTTCGGCAAAAAGCTTCTCGATGTCGGCTTCTTTCGCGACATTGCCCTGGACGGCGATGGCCTCGCCGCCTTTGGCCTTGATGTTAGCGACAACTTTGTCTGCGCCCTCTTTGCTGCTCGAGTAGTTGACGACGACCTTCGCGCCCTCGGCGGCGAGATGCTCGGCGATCGAGGCTCCAATGCCCTTCGAAGCGCCGGTGACGACTGCGATTTTCCCTGTAAGTTTGCTCATATGATTCCCTCTTTCGATCGAAGCGTTTAATGCTTCGATAACGGTCTAATTGATGTGTGGTAGAGGGAAAGGATTCGGAATGCGTGTTAAATTTGCGCGAGTTCCCGCAGATATGCCTGCCAGACGTCGCGCCGCAGGGTCAGATTCATGAACTTGCCGGCGCGGGTGGACTCGATCAGTCCGGCAGTCTCGAGCTCTTTCAGATGATGAGAGATGGTTGGTGCTGAGACGGTGCAATGTTCGCGGAGGTCGCTGCAGCCGAGGCACTGGCAGGCGGCAATCTGCTGGAAGATCTCAAAGCGAGTCGGGTCCGCCAGGGCGCGCGAAATCGACAGCACCTGTGCCTTCGTCAATTGCATCGGCTTTGTCGCCGTGGTTGCCATTGTCCCTATTCTGACAGAACAGCCTAGCTGCCATCCGGATAGCCGCCGCGATGCAGCACCATGGGAAAGTGCGGCAGGGCTCCTGCGGGGTCGTTGATGAAGGCCAGAGTCCGCGCGTCGTAGGGCTTGCGGGCCCGCCATCCATCGGGATACGGCATCAGTCCTTCGGACAGCGCCGTCTGTTCTCCATTCTTTTGATGAATCAGCGCCAGCAACGATTCCTGGAGCGCCGAGACCACTCGGCGCGCCGAAGCGTTCGCGCCAACGCACTTCGATGACTGCCAAACGCTGGCGATATGAGTGCTGAGCTTCTTCGCCCTTAGTGGTGAGTCGAATGACCTTTCCCTTGCCGCTTTTTGGATCGGGCTCGAGCGCGGCATAACCGTCTCGCTCGAGCCAGCCGGTCGCGAAGGCGACGCCCTCTTTCGCGATGCCGGAGAGGCGCGGCAGGTCGGCGACGCGCGTGCCCTTAGTCCCGAGAATTCGCAGGACGTTGGCGCTGATGGCCAGCGAGATCTTCCAGTCGAACTCGAATTCGATGGTGAAGGCGAGAAGGACCTTCGATAGCAGAGTGCACAAGCCCATCTTCGCCAGTGCAGTGTCGGAATGTACCTCTCGTTGTTGTGGTGCCTCGTCGAGCAGGATTTGTGAGAACAACCCGTATCCGAGGATTGGTAGATATTCGGGCATTGGAAGGTCGATTCGAGTTAGCACTGCGGAGAGCGAATCTCGCAGCACCTCGATGCTGTCCTTCCCAAAGCGTTCCCGCCAACGTTCTTCGATGACGCCGGCGAGAGGCCTCCATACCTCCTGAGCGAGGCGGCCGATTGCGGTCGGCCGCACCAGCCAGTCGCGTTGCGGCTTCCTGGAGCGTGTGTTTGATGAGTCGGACGCGATGGAGATGTAACCCCAGCGCTCCAGGCCGGGCAGCTGAAGCTTGTCGGTCCGCGCCTGGCGCTCCAGTTCAGCGATCGTGATTCCGGCGTCGGAGATGAGCCGCATTCCGTTTGCCCACAGAACCATCGATCCCAGCCAGGGGCCATGATTGCGCTCGCTTGCCGAACCAAAGCTCGTCGTTCGATGCGGCATGCGGTGCTCGAATTCGTTGTCGAATTCGATGGTGAAAGCGATGAGCAACTGGGCAAGCAATGTTGAGAGCGGGACGGCGCCGGGCGGGGGATCAGCTTCGGTCTTGGGCTTTGGTGACATAGGAGCCAGCTGCCACTTATTTTGCCAGGCGCTCGTTCTAAGGCTGAACGATCTCGTTGCGAATGGCATACCGAATTAATTCAGCGAGAGAGCCGAATTTCAACTTCTTCATGATCTCGCTGCGATGCCCTTCGGCAGTACGAGTGGAAATATCGAGTCGATCGGCGACTTCCTTATTGCTCTTGCCCTCTGCGAGCAACTGGACTACTTCTCGTTCGCGAGCAGTCAGGACGGTTTTGCTGCCCGCTTCCGCACTGCCCGTTGTTTGTCTCTTCAAGAAATAGGCTTCCACCAATGTCTCGGCAACCCTCGAAGTAAAGAAGCGGCGGCCCTTGACGATGCTTTCCACGGCGGCAACCATGTTGTCGCCGGCATCCGACTTGAGGACGACGCCGCGCGCACCAGCTTCCAGCACGTCGACGATGATCTTCTCCGTTTCGTGCATGGTGTAGATCAATATTTTTGTGTTCGGATGCCTTTGCAGAATCTGCCGAGTGGCTTCGAGGCCGTTTAATTCGGGCATGCTCATATCCAAAATGGCTACGTCGGGTCGCAGACTCGCTGACATCTCGACGGCCATCCTGCCGTTCGAGGCTTCTCCGCACACGGTCCAGTCGCGTTGTTTTTCGAGAAGGTAACGGAGACCGGCCCGAGTCAAATCGTGGTCATCCGCGAGCATGATGCGCAGCATTCTGGTTCCTATCGACGGGCACGGTCGCTGTGACTCTTGTGCCCTCAGCATTGGATTGTAGCTTGAAGACCCCTTTGAGTTGCCGGATTCGCTCTCGCATTCCGGCGATTCCAACTCCGAGCGTTGCCTCTCCTTCCAGCTGGGAGAGCTGTTCCACGTTCAGTCCATGCCCATTGTCTTCGATTTCGAGGGTTACAGCTTTGGGAGTGCTCGATAGACTCACTCTGAGCGTGGTTCCCCCGGAATGCCGCAATACGTTCGTGACGCTCTCCTGCACGATTCGAAAGAGCGCCCTCTCGGCCTCGGGTGCGAGAACCTTGAGGCGTGCCGGCCCGTCGAAGACGATGTTGATGTCTGTGCGTTTCTTCAATCCTTCGAGATACCACTGAAGTGCGGAGGCCAATCCGAGGCCATCGAGAATGGGCGGATGGAGAACATAAGATACGGTCCGAACCTCGTTCAAGGCCTGGCGGCTGGCGAGGTGGGAATCCTCCAGGAGTCTCCGCAGTTCCTCATGGCCCGGCGGAAAGTCGGCGAGCACTTGTCCGATGGTGAGAGCCATCCCAGAGAGATGTTGGCCGGTGCCGTCATGCAGATCGCGAGCGATGCGGCGCCGTTCGTCATCCTGAGATTCAAGCAATCGCCCAGTCATGTCGTGCAACGATGCTTCGGCGCGTTTCCGATGGCTCCGGTTAATCAGGAGCCCCACAATTAACATTGACTGGATAAAGATGAGCAGAGCGACGCCAACGATGCGCCAGCGATATTGATCCCAGACGCTTGTTGTTTGGAAGAGAACGATACTGCGTGGCGGAAGATCGTTTCTAGAGAAATCCCATTTCTTCAGCTGCCTCCAGTCAAAGATATAGGAGGCGGTGTCGTCGGCAGGAACCGAAATCTGTTCGGCACGCTTCCCGTCCAACATTTGTTCCACAACCTTCGCAACAACGGCACCGGTTTTGTCGAAATCCACCACGTAGCCGCCGACGGCCCCGCTCCCGATGATGGTGTCGGCGGCAGCGTAGATCGGGGCGGTGGAGACCTGAGCCAGCGAGGCCACCACATCGCGGGTGAAATAGATGTTTCCTTTTACATCCCGCGTGTACGAGATTGGCAAGACAATCGTGTCGCGGGGTAGCTTGGCGACTGAGCCGTCAAGTCCTGAATTGAAGCGTCGACCAGATACTCCGTAGGGATGTCCGCTTGCCCAAGCTGGTCCTTAATTTCCTTGAGAAGAACATGGTCTTCATAGCCCGCTCCGGCAATCACCAAAACATTCTTTGCTCTGGGTTGCAGGCGCCGCGCCGCTGAAATTGTCTTCGCGAAATTAACTCGGAACCAGACGGTGGCTTTCTGGTCGCTCTTCGAGACGCTCTCGGGGATGTTGAAAGAGGCATATCCGGCATAGACCGTCGGTACGCCGGGCAAGATGTCTATAGGGGCCGAGCCGATGAAGATGACGACGTCGATGGCATGGTTTGCATAACGTGTCCTCACCCACGAGAGCGCCTGATCTTGCGATTCAGGGATTCGGGTTGCTTCCAGTTGTTCAGAGAAGAATTGAGTATCCTGGCCTAGCTCGGCCCGTAAGTGAGCCAGAATGCCCTGTTGCAATTCCAAAGAGGCGGGAGAGTATCCGTCGTCCTCGTAGACCAACAGGATGCGCCTTGGTGCGGCGAGAGCCTGTGGCGCTAGCGAAGTGATGGCGATCGCTATCAGCAACATCCTGACAGCGGTCTTCAGCTTGGTCGACATACTCATTCTGGTATGGGCACGAATGTAGTGAATTTTAAGCTCCGAGACTCTGCCATGCGACTCCGGCGTTCGCTGATCGCCACTTAGGTAGTTTCCCCCTGGAAAACACGTAGTAATACCCATATTCGCCACCGCTGCGGTTTCTTATCCTCGATGGCAGTGGCTTTCTGAGAATACAGGGCAAATCCCGGCCTCAAGTTGCCTTGTCCACGGCGCTACTTAATGCCAAGCCGCAATGGAGGCTGCATGACTGAACTCGTCATGATCGGGTTTGCGGAGCAACACCGTGCGGTTGAAGTACTTTCCCAGTTGCAACGGCTGAAGTTCGATTGGGCTTCCGATCTGCGCGAGGGCATCGCAGTGGAGGTCGAGCCGGACGGACGGCTGCGGATGCTGCAAAGCCAGTTGCTCGATCCGACGGCCAAGACGGAGCGGGATTTTGAATGGGAGGCGCTCTTGAGTGCCATCGTTCCTCAGCCTCATCCGACACCCGCGAACAGCAATGCGAAGGGGAGCACGGTCAATGCTCAGGGCCGCACCTGGTTGGAGGATATGTCGTTCGATCAGGATTTCAAACGCAATGCCGCAGCGTTGCTGCGGCCTGGGAACTCCGCCATCCTTGCCGCCATTAGTGACTGGCGGTCTGCGATGGAGCTGTTGTCGGGATACAGTGCCCTTGTCCTGCATACCACAATCGTTCGGTCAACGAAGGGAAACGATCAAGAGACAGTAAGAGGCAGGAAGACCAGCGGCAGCGGTGGTCTGTCGGATTGGATTTACAGCACAGAAACGCGAAGGGATTAAATGATAAAGCGACGCAGCAGCATGACATGGCTTATCTGTCTGGGGATATTACTGACGGGGCACCAACTCAACGCACAACAGAAACAACCTAACATCCTGGTGATATGGGGTGATGATATTGGAGTTTCCAATGTCAGCGCCTACAGCATGGGGGTAATGGGATACCGCACTCCCAACATCGATCGCATCGCCAAAGAGGGTGCGATCTTCACTGACGCCTACGCGCAGCAGAGCTGCACGGCGGGCCGTGCTTCGTTCATCCTGGGGCAGCAGCCGTTCCGTACCGGATTGTTGACGATCGGCATGCCAGGGTCACCCCACGGAATTCCTGATTGGTCGCCAACGATCTTCGATTTGCTCAAGGCTCAGGGCTATGCCACCGGGCAGTTCGGCAAGAACCACTTGGGCGACCAGGATAAGCATCTGCCGACAAATCACGGTGCTGACGAATTCTACGGGAATCTCTACCATCTAAACGCGGAGGAAGAGCCGGAGACCTACTACTACCCCAAAGACCCCGCATTCAAGAAGAAGTATGGCCCGCGCGGCGTGATTCATTCCTGGGCGAATCCCGATGGGACGCAGCGCATTGAAGACACGGGCCCGTTGACTCGTGAACGCATGCCGCACATCGATGAAGAAATCTACGGCGCGGCGACGAAGTTTATCGACAAGTCGGTCAGCGATAAAAAGCCATTCTTTGTCTGGTACAACACGACACGCATGCATGTCTGGACCCATCTCAAGCCCGAATCTGACGGTGTTACCGGCGTCGGTCTCTATGCCGATGGCATGGTCGAGCACGACAAGATGATCGGGGACCTCCTGAAGAAGCTCGACGACATGGGGATCGCCGACAACACAATCGTGATTTACAGCACTGACAACGGCGCTGAAAAAGGTTCTTGGCCGGATGGAGGCACCACGCCCTTCTACGGTGAGAAAGGATCGACTTGGGAAGGGGGCTTTCGCGTCCCGATGATGATTCGCTGGCCGGGCGTCATTAAGCCGGGAACGGTGGTCAACGACATCATCTCTCAGGAAGACTGGATGCCAACTCTTGCCGCCGCCGCCGGTGATCCGAACGTCGTTGCAGAGCTGGAAGCGGGCCATCAATTCGGGGCGAAAACTTTCAAGGTTCATCCGGATGGTTACAACTTCGTTCCGTTCCTTAAGGGAGAAGTTCCCAAAGGGCCGCGTCACGAAATCTTCTACTTTGAGCAAAGCGGCGCTCTGGACGGCGTGCGATATGACGACTGGAAGGTTATGTTTGCGGCCATCGAGGGCAACATTGCCACCGGAGTCAGAACGGTGCCGGGGTGGCCGATCATCACGAACCTTCGAGCCGACCCGTTCGAAAACGCGCACATGGAATCGGGCATGTACCTTCGCTGGTATGCCGACAACCTGTGGCTGTTCGTGCCGGTACAGAACAAGCTCAAGGAGTTCCTTGCCACGATCCCGCAATACCCGTTCCAGGAGGGAAGCAGCCTGAGTGCTGACGGGATCAACTACAACAGCCTGAAGGCGGCGGAGGCTCTCAAGAAGCTGGAGGACATCGAGACTCTCTCCTCGCCGAGTAACTGATTCCATTCTGAATCGCGTGGCTCTGGTGCCCTATGGAGCACCGGAGCTGCGCCTCAGAATGTGTTGCTCGTGCTTTCAGTAACAGTTCTGAAATAGTTGAGGTCGCATGGTGACGAGACCGTGAGCTTGCTCAAATTTGCTGCGACCTAGTACGCACCTATGCCGTGTTGCGACCAGTAAGTCATCCAGAAAGGTAAGTCAATGAATCCTGTCGACGCTGTACGTAAGGCCGCTTCGTTCGTGTGTACTGCAGCTCTGTTGTTGTGCTTCAACGCAGCGCCCGCAAATGCCTGCACTGGGATCACTCTTGTAGCAGCGGACGGCACGGTGGTTCATGCACGGACTCTGGAGTTTGCGGTCGATATTCACTCCGATGTGATCGTGGTTCCGCGCGGCTTTGCGCGGGTAGGAACGACTCCCGACGGCAAACCGGGAATCACCTGGACCTCAAAGTATGCCAGCGTAGGCGCCAACGGCGTGGGCAAGCCCTTCATCTTTGACGGCGTGAATGAGAAAGGTCTCTCTTCCGGGTTGTTCTACTTTCCCACCTCCGCCGGATACATGCCCTATACCCCTGCCGATGCCGGCAAGACTCTTGCCCAGTGGGAAGTGGGCTCGTGGATGCTGGAGAACTTCGCTACCGTCGATGAGGTCAAGGCGAACCTTCCCACCGTTGTTGTTCCCGCAGTCGTTTTTGAGCAGTGGAACATGGCTCCCGAGGTCCATTACATTGTGACCGACGCTTCCGGGAAGAGCATCGTCGTTGAATTCGTTGGTGGCAAGCTCAATGTCTGGGATGCCCCGCTGGGCGTCATCACCAACTCGCCGACCTATGACTGGCACATGACTAACCTGCGCAACTATCTCAATTTCTCGATGAGCAACGCTCCGAATGTGACGTTAGGATCGGTGACGCTCAAGCCCTTTGGCATGGGCTCAGGGATGCTTGGGATGCCGGGCGACTTTACGCCGCCATCACGCTTCGTTCGCGCGGTTGCCTTCAGCCATTCAGCACTGCCCTCGGCGACTGGAACGGACGCTGTGCTCGAGGCCTTTCACATCCTGAACCAGTTCGACATTCCCAAGGGCGCGGCCCGCGAACATGAGAAGGATGAGCACGGCAATGTTATGGCGGACTACACAGTGTGGACGTCGGCCATCGATCTGAAGGCGAGGAAGTTTTACTTTCGCACCTACGAGAACAGCCAGATCCGCGTGGTCGATCTGATGAAGATGAACCTCGACGCGAAGGACATCGTCAAGTTCTCGATGAAGGGACAAGAAGCGGTCCAATCTCTGACGATGTGAGTGATGTCTTCGAAGGCCGCTCTCTAACGGTTTCGATCACGAATGCAAATTAGCCGATCTACTGTTTGCTTGGCTGATGTTGAACATATACTGCCGTTAGGTTCTCTCGATGTCCTCATCGCGGTTTATCAAGAGCGTGCTCATCTTTCTTGTTTGTCTCGGCCAAGGGCGCCGAGCGTGCGCGCAGACGGATGCTGAGGTGGTCCAAGGTAAGCGGACTTACGCGCTGAGAGTCTCTGTCGATGAAGTCGTGCTGACGTTTCACGCAGCCGCTGCGGATGGGTTGTCGGTGAACGATCTCAAGTTGAGCGAGCTGCGCTTGCTCGATAATGGCAAACCTCCGGCCAAGATCATCGACTTCCAGTTGCTGCAAGATTTGCCAATCCATGCCGGCATTCTCCTCGATGCCAGCGATTCCATGCAGGAACATCTCTCGGAAAGTCGGGTGGTTGCGATTCAGTATGCGCAACAGGTGTTGCGGCGGCAAACCGACCAGGCGTTCGTCATGGATTTTGGTCGTGTGTCGAACATGCCGCAGACGCTGACCGGTGATCCGGTGGCGGTTGCGGCGGCGGTTCGCAAAGTTCCACCTTCCGGGCCGAGCGGAATTCGTGGCACGGCGATGTTCGACGCCATCTTTCGCGCCTGCCTTTACGAATTCGGAAGCGGCGACCACACGGCGAGCGGGAACTTCCTCCTGCTTTTTTCAGATGGAGAAGATAATGCCAGCTATGTTTCGTTGAAAGATGCGGTCGACATGTGCCAGCGCACAAATACGGCGATTTACGCCTTTCGGCCCGAGACACAAGGGACGGGGGGCTCGACTGGGCCGGCGACGTTGGCGGAACTCGCGGCGCAGACCGGAGGCCGCGTCTTTCCCGGCCACGACTCCGAGGACGAAGTGGTGGCCAGCCTGCGCGCCATCGAGTCCGATCTCCGCAATCAATACCGTCTTGTGTACAGGCCCGCGGGTTTGAAACATGACGGATCGTTTCACAACATCGTGTTGGAAGGGCCTGAGCGTGTCGATGGCATTACGATTCGCTCCGGCTACTATGCTCCGGCTCACTGAGCAGCCAACTCTCACAGCTTTATAGGGCTGCCTTGTCTCCGACCGCCAGCAGCGTTTGAAAATACGGTGCCTCGGTCTCCTTGTGAACGAGGTCGGTCTGAACGTTCGCAAATCCTGCTTTCTGCAGCAGGGCCTCCAATTCGACTTCGCTGAATCCAAGCCACGTATCAGCGTACAGTTCGCGCGCCTCTTCGAAACGATGCTTCACCAGATCGAGGACGGCGATGCGGCCACCGGGCTTGAGGATGCGCCATGCCTCGGCGACGGCGCGCCCCGGATGCAGCGCATGGTGGAGCGACTGGCTGAAGAATGCGAGATCGATGGAGTTGTCTTCGATCGGGACAGCTTCGAGATCGCCGAGCCGGTATTCGAGCGCCTTGACACCTTGCTTCGCCGCGAGCGCAGTTCCGTATTCGACCATCTTCTCGGAGTTGTCGACGGCGATCACTTTTTTCGCGCGCTGGGCGAGTAGCAGCGAAAATGTTCCCTCGCCTGCGCCCAGGTCGGCGATAACCATGGGCGGCATGAGCTTGAGCAGCGCCTCGGCCAGCCCTTTCCAGGAACGGCCGGGGACATATTCTTTGCCGAAGCGACCGGCCATCTCGTCGAAGAAGGCGCGGCTCTTGTCCTGCCGTTTGCGGAGCGTTAGCTGCAACGCCGCCTGGTCCTGGGCGGCCTCGGGAATTTCGGCTGCAGCCTGGCGGATCACGGGCAGTAACCCGTCCGCCGCTGGCTGTTGCAGCCGGTAGAGGTTGTTTTTTCCGGCGCGCCTGTCTTCGATCAGGCCAGCGCTCTTTAGTTGGGAGAGCTGGGTCGATATAGTGCTCTGGCCGACGCCGAGGATTTCCTGAAGCTCGGCGACGGAGATTTCGTCGACTGCGAGCAGCAACAAGATGCGCAGCCGATTCGGGTCGGCTAACAAACGAAGCGATGTGAGGATTGACGGCATAGCGATCTTGTTCGTATTATATCGACATATCGTGATTTCACGATAGGAGGAAGTACATGGCAACAGCAACGCTCGACCGCGCTACCACCGCCGCCTACAAAGTGGCGGACATGTCCCTTGCCGACTGGGGACGCAAAGAGATTTCAATCGCCGAGCATGAGATGCCCGGCCTGATGTCGATCCGCAACAAGTACGCCGCGGCCAAGCCGCTGGCGGGCGTTCGCATCACCGGCTCGCTGCACATGACGATCCAGACTGCGGTGCTGATCGAGACGCTGGTTGCTCTGGGCGCGGAAGTGCGCTGGGCGAGCTGCAATATCTTCTCGACGCAAGACCACGCGGCTGCGGCGATCGCGGCGGCGGGCGTTCCGGTCTTTGCCTGGAAGGGCGAGTCGCTCGAAGAGTACTGGTGGTGCACGAATCAGGCCCTGGACTTCAACGGCAAAGGCCCGGAGATGGTTGTGGACGATGGCGGCGACGTGACGCTGCTGATCCACAAAGGCTATGAGCTGGAAAATGGCGATGGCTGGGTGAACACTCCCGCCGAGAGCCACGAAGAAGGCGTGATCAAGGACCTGCTGAAGGCGGTCCATGCCGAAGACTCCGCAACCGCTGGCACGACGTCGTCAAGGAATGGCGCGGCGTCTCGGAAGAGACCACGACCGGCGTTCACCGGCTCTACAAGATGAAGGAGCAGGGCAAGCTGCTGGTTCCGGCGATCAATGTCAACGATTCGGTCACCAAGTCGAAGTTCGACAACCTCTACGGCTGCCGCGAATCGCTCGCCGACGGCATCAAGCGCGCGACCGACGTCATGGTCGCCGGCAAGGTCGCGGTGATCTGCGGCTACGGCGATGTGGGCAAGGGCTCGGCGCATTCGCTGCGCGGCATGGGCGCTCGCGTCATCGTCACCGAGATCGACCCGATCAACGCCTTGCAGGCGGCGATGGAAGGCTTTGAAGTCACGACCATCGAAGACACGCTCGGGCGCGGCGACATCTACGTCACCTGCACCGGCAACGTCGACATCATCACCTTCGAGCACATGAAGAAGATGAAAGACCAGGCGATCGTCTGCAACATCGGCCACTTCGACAACGAGATCCAGATGGACCAGCTGAACACGGCCAAGGGCGTGGAGAAGATCAACATCAAGCCGCAGGTCGATCAGTACAACTTCCCCGCTGCCGACGGCAAGCCGGCGCACAGCATCTTCGTGCTGGCGGAAGGCCGCCTGGTCAACCTCGGTTGCGCGACTGGACATCCTAGCTTCGTCATGAGCAACAGCTTCGCCAACCAGACGCTGGCGCAGCTCGACCTCTGGGCGAACAAGGACACCTACGCGGTCGACGTCTACACCCTGCCCAAGAAGCTGGACGAGGAAGTCGCCCGGCTGCACCTGGAGAAGATCGGCGTCAAGCTGACTACGCTCTCGCCGAAGCAGGCCGACTACCTCGGCGTGGCGGTCGAAGGGCCTTACAAGCCGGAGACGTATCGCTACTAGCCATGTAGAGAACGACCAAGGCAGAGAACGACAACTACGAAGCAAAAAGAGGCGGGGAGCCACAGATGGCATCCCCGCCTCATTATTTCTGCAGGAACTCGACCTATTGCGTGGGCAATAGTCCAAAGACAACGACGCCGCTTGGAGCGGGGACATAAACCTTCCCATTCACAATCACTGGCGTGATGTACTTGTTTGCGGCGTTACCGATGCCGTCGCGCCCCCCGCTGGCCTGAGTGCTGTTGTAGAGTTCGTTGCCGAGGTTGGTCGCGTCGAAGGCGTGCAGGACTTCGGGAGCTCCGGGGCTGCTCTCCAGGGCCCACACAATGCCATTCTTAACGCCGTTAGAAGAGATGCTCGGCGTCGCTCCTGGATACGCGAAGGTATTGGGGGAGTGGCTGGACGGGACTGTAGCCAGTTTGGCATTGGTGAGTGGGAATGCTTTCAGGCTATCGTTGTCGGCTCCGTAATAAAGCACTCCGTTGAAGTAGGCGGGCGTCGAAAAAACCCTGCCAGCCAACTGCCCGGTGACTACCTGGTAGATATTGCTGTTGTCGGAGGTTTTCGAGTTGAATTTCCCGAGGTTCGTGCGGTCGGCGAGGTAGATGTTCATGTCCTTTCCGGCTGCGACCAACAACTGCCTGGTTTTCCCACTGGAGTCGGTCATGTCCGGAAGCAGAATTTCGCCGCCGGAGCCGAGGTCGATGTCACCCGCTGTTTGGTCGTCGGTGTTGTAAGGCTCGAAGAAGTCGGAAACGGCCAGGTCTCCGGTGCTATTCGTACTCAACTTGACGATGCCGTTTCCATAGTCGCCTTTGGTGGGAAAGCCGTTGCTATCGAAGCCCATGTCAAAGGTTCCGTTGGCGTCCAGCAGGTAGATGTTGCCGCTGCTATCGGCAGCCGGACCATCCCCGGACATCCAGATGGCGCCGTTGCTTCCGTTTGGTGTCAGGTTGATCACCTGAGTCTGTTTCAATGTGGACTCGCTATAGGCCATCACCCAACCGGTATAGGGCCGTGCATCGCAATGCGAGGTCCACGCTGTATAGATGTTTCCGCCTGAGAGCAGAAGCCCCGTTCTCTCGGCGTACTTGACCGGGTCGAAGACCACGTTTCCATTCTGCGAGTTGTCGCCCGAGCCTGGATAGCTCCCGGCAATTTCCGTGGGGCTACCGCTGATCTCTGCTCCAGTCGTCAGATCCAGAGCATGGAGCCGATGATGGGCGTCTCCGCTGGAATCCTGGCTCATCGCAACAGTGAAAAGTGTTCCGTTTGCGCCCTGATTACGATCGATGACCGGAGTGGAAGTTATGCCAATCTCGGGGCTGATCTGGCCGCAGTCGTTGGGGGGGGCAACCGTCGTCTCTCCACTGCCCAGCAGCGAGGTCATCCACAACTGCTTCCCGCTGTCGGCGTCGAAGGCATAGACGCTGCCGTGCTCGGTCGCCACGTAAAGCACATTGCGCAGCGTCCCGCCCACCGTGATGTTGGCGAGATAGAGGGGTTCCGCATCGACCCTGCCATCGACGGAATCGAAACCAACCTTTCCAAAGCTGGTCGAGTTGACATTGGCGGTGGTGAGGATCGTCTCCGCGGAGTTCAATCCATCGCGGGCATTGTCATAGTGATAGGTGGTCACGTCCGGGGCGTTCGTCGTGGCTGCTGTCTGAACGGTCAGCGCGAGCGTTGCGGCGTGACTGAGGGTGCCAGAGGTTCCGGTGAAGGTCACAGTTGCAGTCCCGGCTGCGGCTGTCGCTGCTGCTGTGAGCGTCGTGTTTTGGGCGGTGCCAGGGGTCAGGCTAAGCGTGGCTGGACTGGCGGTGACGCCAGCAGGCAGGCCGGTGATTGCAACTGCGACCGTGCCGGTAAAACCATTCGCGGCAGTGGCAGTTACGCTTACGGAGCTGCCAGATCCGCCACTGGTCAGCGTCAACGAGGTCGGCGCGATAGTGAGGGAGAAGTCAGGTGGTGTCGGAACGGAAACAGTCAGAGCAACCGTCGCAGCATGAGTCTCGGTTCCTGAGGTACCGGTAAAGGTTACCGTCGGCGTGCCTGCCACGGCCGTGCCGTCTGCAGTGAGGGTAATCGTCTTTGCTACCCCAGGACTTAGGGTCACCGAAGCGGGGCTCGCGGTGACTCCGGCGGGCAATCCGGTGACGGCGACAGTGACACTGCCAGTAAACCCGTTGATGGCCGTCGCGCTGAGGCTAACAGTTTGCCCTGGACTACCGGCGGTTACGCTCAACGATGTGGGCGACGCAGCCAACGAGAAATCAGCCACAGGGGTCGGAGTCGACCCTCCTCCTCCACAAGCAAGGACTCCGTATCCCATAAAAAGAAAGCCGGCTCCGGCAACAGCGCGAATCGCAACTCCACTCAACTTCTGCATCTTCCCCAAAACATTCTCCCGGCGGCGAAGGTCTGAGTTCCAACCCGCTCAGGTTGGATGCGAGGAGCCGTCTCCGAAGCAACCGGAAAAATTTCTCTCGTTGCTATGGCCGAAAACGGAATGGAAGAATCGAATCAGAATCGAATCAAAAGGCCCCGTTACAGGACTAGCGCAGCCCCGTCTGCCGGGGCGGTCGCACTTGACAACGGCGTCCGCCCCAGTATCCTCTAGGTATACGGGGAAGTTGGTAGCATCCGCCCCCGCAGTCCAGTTCCGGTTGCCCGAATTCCTCTCGGTGAGCTCCGCCCTGGCGGACGTATTCTGACCAAAGTTACTTATTTTCGACAATTGGTCTCAGCGATCGCAGCCGAGGACCTAAAGTTAGTCTTATGAACATATGAAGGCTTTGACTGGTTCCACCTCCGGAGCGCCATTACCCGTCGTGGAGCGACGGCCAAACCGGCTGCGAAGTTTTGTCCAGGTTCTGGTGCGTCGACGTCTGGTCGTGCTTCGCACGACTGTGGTGATTGTCGCCATCGCCGCCCTGACTTGCGTTCTCATCACCCGGCGTTATACGGCAACCGCGGAAATTCAGATCCAGCAGCCGCAGGCATCGAGTGCGGGGGGCGACCCGTCTAGCGGATCGGCCAATGCCGCCGACTCCGGCGCCAGCGCCACCAATCTGCAGACCCAGACGACTGTTCTCACCTCGCCGGCGATGGCTATGCGGGTCATTGAGGACCTGCACCTTGAAGACGCTGCCGCGTTCAGGCCACATTTCACGCTTGCCGGCTGGTTGACCAGCCTTGTCTCGCCGCCGCCGCCGCCGGACGCCCCCGGGGCGACGCTCGAGACTTCCCCCAGACGCCGCGACCGGATGTTGAAACAGTTCAACGACGGCCTGGATGTGCATATCGTGCCCGGAACGCGGGTGGTGGAGATTGCCTTTTCATGCTCCGACCCGAACCTGGCCGCACAGATCGTCAACCACCTGGTTGAATCGCTACGGCAATACTCGGCCCAGGCGGGTAGCGCCGAAGTCTCCCAGGCCTCGAAATGGCTTGAGGCCCAGCTCGCCGATCTCAAGCAACAGACCGATTCGTTGCAGGAAAAGCTCATCCAGATGCAGAAGAGCACGGGGGTAGTAGAGGTTGCCGGCCCCGGCTCGGATGGCGGCACTTCTGGCCAGGGCTACAGCAGCACCGTCGATCAATTGCAGAAGGCCACCGACGCTGTATCTCAGGCGCAAAACAACCGCATTCTCAAAGGCGCGATCTACGAGGTCGTGAAATCCGGGAACCCGGAGACGATCATGGGTCTGCCCCAGAACTCCGCGCTGGCGGGGGCGGTGGGCGGAATGAGCGCCGACTTGGCGACCATGTCGAACCTGCGGACGCAGGAAGCCACCGTCAACGCTCAGATCGGCGATCTGATGGCCAAATTCGGCCCATCCTACCCGAAGGTCGACGAACTAAAAGGGCAGAAGGCGGCCCTTGAGACCTCGATCAATGAACAATTGAAGCGAATGAGCGACCGTGCGCACAACGAGTATCTGGTTGCACAGCATGTTGAAGAAAGCGCCAAGGAAGTCTACGAAAGCCAAAAGCAGCATGCCAACGAAGTCAATGACAAGACGGTGCAATACGAGCTGGTGCGTCAGCAGTACGAACAAAGCCGCGACACCTACGACAAGCTATTAGCCAAGCTGAAGGAAGCCAGCGCGATGCAAGGCTTTCATTCCAATAGCATCCAGGTGGTTAGTGCGGCCTACGCTCCCTCGCTCCCCGCAATCCCGAATGTGCCCCTTTATATGGGAGGGGCGGTCGTTGGCGGCCTTTTTCTAGGATGCGTGGTTGCGTTCCTGGTAGATGGGATGGACACCCGGATTGGCGATATTCATAACTTTCACAGTCTACTGGGGCAAGCGCCCTTCGGAATTTTGCCGGCCTTCGCGGTAAAGAAACGCCCGATGCACCTTTCCGGTTACAGCCTGGCTTTGCCGCCGGGCGAGTCGATCGCGGCCCTCAAAGATCCCCACTCCGCCTATGTCGAATCGCTTCGCGCTCTGCGGACGACGCTTCTTTCGACGCGCGGGGGGCCGCCTCCACAGGTTGTCCTGATCACGAGTTCGGTCGAAGGCGAAGGAAAGAGCACGCTCAGCGCCAACCTCGCCGTGGTGCTGGCGCAACAGGGCAAGAAAGTTCTTCTTGTGGATTCCGACCTGCGCCGCCCGAACCTCCATGTGCTTTTTGACTCGGCCACAGAAGTTGGACTGAGTTCGGTGCTGGCTGGCCAGATATCTCCAGAGGACCTTAACGGGGCGCTTTTTCGCCTGGATCAGGCCCCCGGTCTGGACGTTCTGATGGCCGGACCGATCCCCGCTTTTTCCGCGGAACTCCTCGGTTCTAGTAAAATGAAGCGAGCACTGGATTTGTGGCGCAGGTCCTACGACTTTGTGATCCTGGACGGTGCACCCGTGCTACCCGTGACCGACTCGGTAGTCCTGAGTGCTTTTGTCGACACGACCCTGCTTGTGGCGCGTCACCAGAGCACCCAACAGCAGTCCCTCGACCTATCAATTCGAACTCTGCGTGCGCAGCTCGGAGCCAGCCATCACATTGGAGTGGTTCTGAACGGGGTCGAACTGAAGGCCGATTCTTACTACAAGTACTACGGCTATACCAACAGCGCCCAATCTGGGAAACGTCTGGGAGGTGGTAGTGAAGCATCTTAAATTCATAATTTCGTCGTTGTTCGTCTTCGCGATGGCGTCGGCCATGGCCCAGACTACCGAAAGCCTTTTGATCGGTCCGGGCGACATGCTGCATATCACTGTCTTCGATACTCCTGAACTCGAGCAGCACGCCAGGGTAACGGATGACGGCAATGTTCCTCTGGTCTTCCTGGGCAATGTTCATGTGGCTGGACTCACCCCGGAAGGGGCGGCCCGCCTCATTGAGAAGGATCTGGTTGACAAGCAATATATGAAGCATCCGCAGGTCACGGTGAATCTCGATTCGTTGGGCACGCAGGGTGTCCTGGTGAGCGGGCAGGTCAACCATCCTGGCTCCGTCCAGATCGATACTTCCAAGACCGTGCTGGACGTGCTGAGCCTCGCAGGAGGCCTCACCGAGGTTGCTGACCGGCATGTGACGATCGAACGCCACGGCACCGGTGAACGGGTCCAATACTTTCTCTCCAACAATCCCGAAGAGGCTTTCGACCACTCGGTGCTGATTCACCCAGGCGACAAGATCCTGGTGCCCAAGGCGGCGGTTGCCTACATGCTTGGAGATGTGTACAGACCCGGCGGCTTCGCTTTCACGAACAACTCGTCTCAACTCACGGCGTTGCAGATGGTCGCTTTAGCCGGCGGCACGCAGCCAAACGCAATGCCCAGTAATGCCCAGCTGATTCGCAGGAACGGTGACGGCTTCACCAAAACCAAGATTCAGTTGAGCGACATGCAAAAGGGAAAGATCGCCGACTTTGTCTTGCAGCCCGACGACATCATTTACGTTCCCTTCAGCTACATGAAGAACATCGCCTTGAACGCCGCGCAAATCGCCTCGGCGGCGGGTTCGTCGGCCGTGTATGCCGGCGTCATCCACTAGGAACGATCGCCCCAGGATTTAGGAGCCGCTCCCCATCGAGTCATCAATGGGGAGCGGCTTTTTTGTGCGTCCGCATATCAGGTTGAGCGGTTGGATCCACCGATGCGATTGCTAGGCGACTCTCTTTCCTCGATGTGAGGGGGATTCGCATCCGTGTATCGCAGTCGGCGAAACAGTAGGTCTAATCGTGAACGGTTACGCCGGCCTGCTGACTGGCTTCGGTGTGGAAACGCTGGAAGTCGCTGTCGTGAAAACGCATATTCTCCCGGTAGCCCTTGACCAGCAATACTCGCGCCTGCAGATGTGCCTCGCCGCCGGTGGGCAGCCACAATTCGTTGTTGATTTTGGCTTGTTCGAACTGAAATGACGATCCCGCCTGGATATTGGCCAGCAGGCCGCCGCCTACATGAAAGTTGTCGTCGAAGTGGACGGTCAGTTTGGCGACCTCGCGGTCCTTCTCGTCCACCCAGACTGTACCGGCCATCTTTTTCGAGGCGTCTTCCGCGAGGCCGTGGGTCTGCGCATGAGGATCGCCGATGAAGTCGAACGCGATAGTGTCGCGGCCGTTCAGCGAGATGCGGCGAGGATTTGAGACCTTCATAATCGCTAGAATGCGGCTGACCGAGATTTCTTCCCCTTCGTGGAGTGACCTATTGGGATCGAGCTTGGTGGCCTTCTCTACTTCTTTCACGACCTTCTCTTGTTCTTTTTTTTGCTCGTCTGCGCTCAGATCTTTTCCGTTTTTCTTGACCAGTCGCTCGATGTGGTGGCCGTTGACGAAGAAGATCTCCGACTCCTCGGTTTCGGTCTTTTTCACCTGGCCGTTCGAGTCGAGGTCGTCGGTCTGCTGCACTTCGCGAAAGGTATAGTTTTCGCGGACCTTGTCCAGTTCGCGCTGGTGCGCCTGCACCTGTTTCATCAGCGTCGGGATATCGGGGATCGGTGCATCCGCAGGCTTCGCCGGGGCCTGGGCGAGCGCGGGTGACGGCGCAGAAATTCCCGCACCGAGGCCGAGAGCCAAAGCTAGATTGAGGACCGGATATGGACTGAAAAACTTAGGGCGTGTCACGAGGAAACCGGATACTCCATACTGCTAGAGTACGTGGGTGGAGGCGCCACCGTTCCGAACAGCCGTTCTTTCTTGAAGCGCCGCCATCACGAAATGCCGTAGAGAGGAAACACTGATGCTTCGTCTGCTTCTGCACTGGATTGTTAATGCGATCGCCCTGCTGATTGTCTCCGAGTTCGTCCCCGGTTTCAAGGTGGACTCATTGGGGTCGGCGTTGATTGCGGTCGTTGTGATCGGTCTGCTCAACGCCACCCTTGGCTTGCTGTTAAAAATCATTACCTTGCCCCTCGGAATCCTGACGCTGGGAATATTCTTCCTGGTGATCAACGCCTTGATCCTGAAGTTGTCCAGCGGGTTGGTACCGGGATTCTACGTCAGGACCTTTGGCGCGGCGTTCATTGGCGCGATTGTCCTGGCACTCTTGCAAATGCTCTTCTCGATGCTGGCCGGCGACAGCGGGAAAGCCTGAGCGGATTCGCTTTTCTGCCTATTGTTGAGAAGCTGACGGTGGCTGGTCGGGAGGATACGGAGAGCGCGGCGTCGCGCTTCCCGCCGGTTTGCTTCCCTTATTGGGGGAGACCGATGCCCGGGTGCGAGGTGCACTGCGCGGTGATTGAGGATCAATTGTCGCCGAGCGTGAGATCGCGTGGGTTGGCACATGTGTAGCCGTCGCGGGGGTGAGCCCTCCCGGCTGCGATGGTCTCATTGCTGTTGGGAGCGCAAGCTGCTGCGAATGCCGCACGGTGCCGACCACGATGCCGCAGGCTGCAGCCGCAGCCAGCGCGCCAACGGAAAAGCCACGCAGAAGGACCATCCAACGGCTGCCTGGGATAGCGGAGCGATAGGATTGGCGAGGCGTCGCTGCAATCCGCGCGGCTACCCTCGATTCGAGACCCGGAACCGGGGCCGCCCCGCCGTAGACCCGAAGCGCCGCGTCGATGCGGGCATCGTAAGCTGTGGAACTGGTGTCGGTGAGTGGACGGGGTTTCATCGAATGCTCCTTTCGTCGAGATCCTGCCTTATCCTTGTGCCGGTCTTTTCTCGCTCGAGCAGCTCCGCGAGTTGATGGCGGGCGCGGAAGATCCTCGATCGCACTGAGGACTCGGTTGTGCCGAGCACGGCGGCAGCCTGCGACGTGGTCAGCTCTTCTACAGCCGAAAGCAGCAGCGCCTCGCGCTCTTTTCGCGGCAGAGTATCGATCAGCGCCATAATGCGGCCGTGTTCCTGGGAAGAGATAGCGCTCTTTTCGGCGGTCAGCGCCTTAGCCGGCAGCGTGCGAACCAGGTCGGCGATATCTTCGGTCTCTGGCCTCGCCTTGGCGCGGCGCTTGCGGTCGAGCACCACATTCCAGGTAATGCGCACCAGCCAGACGCGGTGGTCGCGAATCTCGCCCAGTTTTTCGCGATGGCGCAACACCCGCAGGAAGGTCTCCTGCACCGCATCCTCGGCCTCGGCAGCGTTGCGGGTGATCGAGTAGGCAACCCGGTAGAGCGTGGTCGAGTATTGGGCGACAAGAGCCGAGATTGCCTCGCCGGCGTCGGCCTCGGTGAGAGATGGCGCGGGTGCGGGGGCGGCAATGGGGTTCACGTGCATCCAGCCAACGACTTGTCCTTCTAAGGAACTCATAATCTGCTAGAAAAGACGGGGCAGAGGCGAGTTCCGCTCATCCTATGTTCCGCCATGCGCGGACGAAGCACAAGCGTCCGCGCTCCTAAGCCCGGACGCCCGGTCCCACCCAGGAGACTAGTATCGACGCAAGGATGGGTTGACCCGGAATGGGGCGTATCGAGCTGCATGAAATTCACGACCACCCGGGCTTTCCCGCGCCGTTGCGGGACCTGGTTACCGATGGCATGCAGGCGCTGTGGAACTTCGGCAATACTTATAAGCCAATTCTTCGGGACTTACTGCGTGGCATGGAGCGTTCCGGCACGCGTGAGGTGCTCGATCTCTGCTCCGGTGGCGGCGGCCCATGGTTACGGCTCGCTCGCGAACCGGAACTGGAGGCAGAGCCAAGAATCGTCGTCCGGCTGACGGACAGATATCCGAACCAGAGCGCTTTTGCTAGCGCGGGCAGGACCTCGAACCACCTGCGATTCGAATCGCTACCGGTCGACGCCACTGACGTACCGACTCAGCTTTCCGGCTTCCGGACCATATTCTCGGCCTTCCACCATTTCGGGCCGGAAGCCGCGCGACGGATTCTTGGCGACGCGGTGGAGAAACGCTGCGGCATTGGAGTCTTTGAGATGGCGCGGCGCTCGCCGCGGACTATCCTCATGATCTGCCTGATTCCGTTTCTCTCGATCTTCCTGGCGCCTGCGATCCGGCCGTTTCGCTGGTCGCGCCTGTTTTGGACCTGGTTTATCCCGCTTGTGCCGTTTGTGCTCTTCTACGATGGCATCGTCTCATGCCTGCGGGCGTATTCTCACGCGGAGCTTAAAGAGCTTATCGCGCCGCTGAAGAGCCAAGGCTACGAATGGGAGATCGGCGAGGAACTCAGCGGATTTCTTCCCCGTTACCTACCTGATTGGTTATCCGGCCACTGCTTCGCCCGAGTGAACGTTATTCCATCCGCAGGGCAGTGATCGGGTCGAGCCGCGAGGCCTTCCAGGCTGGCGCCGCACAGGCAATAATCGCGACCACCAACAACGTGACGCCCACCAGTGCGTAAACAGTTGGGTCGAGCGCCCTTGTTCCGTAGAGCATTTTCTCGATCAGGCGCGTCACGCCCGCACTCGCCATTAGCCCCAGCACCAGCCCAAAGAGCGCCGGCCGCAGTCCGTCGCGAAGCATCAGCCGCATCACCTGGTCCCGTTGCGCGCCGAGTGCGATGCGGATCCCAATTTCGACCCTGCGTTGGGTCACGAGGTACGAGAGAACACCAAACAGTCCAACCCCGGCGAGCAGCAGAGAGACCGCGGCAAAGGCGGTGAGCAGCGTGGCGTTGAAGCTGGCGTCGAGCGTGGACTGGCCAAGGACCTGGTCCATCGTCAGGACGTTCGCCACCGCCAGGTTTGCGTCGACCCCGGCAATGGCTTGTTGGACTGGCAAGGCCATATTCAGCGGTGCCGGCGCGCTGCGCACGACAAGCGTGCCGAACCGCTCCGCGCCGGAATCGATTGGGTAGTAGATGGTCGGATACGGTGGATCCCAGAGACTCTCACGCGTATCGGCGACGACACCGACAATCTCGAGCCCTTTGTTCCCGGGGTCGAAATCACCTGCCAGGTCCGCCTGGATATGTTTCCCGACCGGCTGCTCGCCCTTGAGAAATTGACGAGCGAGCGTCTGGTTCACAATCACCACGCGAGCGTTGCCGAGACGGTCGTCAGCGGTGAAGACTCGGCCTTGCAGCAACGGGATCTGAAACGTGGCGAAGTAGCTGGGTGAGACAAACGAGGTCGAAGCATCGAGAGTTTCCCCTTGAGGCAGCGGCGCATGTTCGCGGATGGAAAAGACATCGTCGCGCTGATGCCCCTGCCCCGGCAGCATGGTTGTAAAGGCAGCATCCTGCACTCCCGGAACCTGCCGGACGCGGTCGGTCAAACGCTCATAGTAAGAAACCATCCGCTCGGCCGAGAGGCCCTTTGGAAGCGGTACATCCATGGTCAGGACGTTATGCGTCGCGCATCCCAGGTCGACCAACCGAAGACGACTGTAGGTCTTGATCAACAAGCCGGCCCCGGTCAGCAGGACAACCGTCAGACCAACCTGCAGCGCGAGCAGAAAGCGCCGCAGCCGCACCCCGGCCTTGCCGCTGCTATGGGAGCGCGAAGACTCCTGCAGGCTTGCGAGGATTTGCCGGTCTCCGGATGAAAGCGCGGGTATCAGCCCGGCGAGCATCCCGCAGACGAGCATGACTCCGAAAGCGAAAAGCAGCGCGACGCCGTCTACGTGGATGGCATCGGCCCGAGGGATGTCCTGCCGGGTATGGACGAGCCAGCGCACTGCCATCTCCGCTAGCGCGAGGCCCAGCAATCCTCCGGAAACGCAGAGGATGAGGCTCTCCAGAACCTGTTCGCGGATGAGCCGTGCCCTGCTCCCGCCCAGAGCCATGCGAATGGCGGCTTCGCGGCGCCGGGTCGCCGCGCGCGCGACGAGTAGATTGGCGACATTCAGACACGCGATGAGCAACAGGCATCCCGTTGCAGCGAGCAGAGTGTAGAGGCCTGACCTGACCTGGTGTACCTCGGCGTCGAGGATCGGGCGAATATTGGCGGCGTCATTCACAGGTCCATTCGGAAATTGCTGGCGAAGCTGGCGCTGGATCGAGTTCAACTCCGCGGTCGCCTGCTCGATGGTTACACCGGGTTTGAGCCGCGCAACCGCGTCCATGTTGTGCGCGGTATGCAGCGCCATGACCTCGGGCGATTTTTCGTGGTACATCGCCGTCCACAACTGCACCTTGCTGTCCGGATAGTTAAACCACTGCGGCAGAACTCCGATCACGGTGTAGGGGCGGGCGTCGAGCAGGATCGTCTTGCCAATGATGCCAGGATCGCCACCGTACCTGCGCTCCCACAAACCCCAGGTAAGTACGACGGTGGCGCTGGCCTCGCGTCGATCGTCCGATGCCAGAAATACCCGTCCAATGGCGGCCTGCACTCCGAGGATCGGGAAGATGCCCCACGACGCTCTCTCGCCAAGTGCCAGCTCGGGCAATTGCCCAGCTGAGCTCGCAAGGTTATAAGTCACAGCACTCTTCAGCGCCATTTGCTCGAAGCTACGAGCTTGCGCCTGCCAGGAAGCAAAGGTGCCTCCGGCCACGATGTTGTCCTGGAATCGCCCCTTCGAGTCGGCTTCATAAAGCCGAACCAGCCGGTCCTGGTCCTTAAAAGGCAGCGGCTTGAGGATCACCGAGTGGACGACGGTGAAGAGCGCCACGTTCGCACCGATGCCGAGGCCCATCACCAGGATTGCGATCACGGTGAATCCGGGGGTGCGCGCCAGGGTGCGAACTCCGTAGCGAAGATCGCGCAAAAGCGACTCGAGCCAGAGCCAACTCCACGTCTCGCGCGCCTGGTCGCGCAGCGCGGTGGGATTCCCAAACGTCCGCAGTGCCGCGCGGCGGGCCTCTTCGGGGTCCATGCCAGCAGCGATGTTTTCCTCGATCTGCTGCTCGAGATGAAACTGAAGCTCCTCATCAAGCTGGCCACCGGCCTGGCCGCGCAGGAAGAGCATTCGACCTTTCATGAAGAGTTGACTGGGCCAGCGCATCGCCTAGGCCTCCTGCACGATGAGGTTGATCGCTCCCGACAGCCGTGCCCAGTTAGCGGTCTCCGAATCGAGTTGCTTGCGGCCGGCGGCGGTGAGCGAGTAGAACTTCGCCTGGCGTCCGGTCTCGGTCTCGGCCCATTTCGCTTTGATCCAGCCCTGTTGTTCGAGCCGATGTAGCGCCGGATAGAGCGAGCCTTGCTGCACCTGCAAGACTTCGCCGGAGATCTGTTGAATGCGCTTGGCGATCGCCCATCCGTGGCGAGCTTCGGTCGAGAGCGTTTTCAGGATGAGCAGGTCGAGAGTGCCCTGCACGAGATCGCTTGGTTTCCCCATACTGTGACTATCTACACTAGCCGATTGTAGATAGTCAAGGTATCGGCCCATTCTTTTAGAGAATTAGAAAGCAAAAGCCCGCATCGGGAGGATGCGGGCTTCAGACGAAGTACTATTCGAAACTCTTACTGCAACTGCGCGCCTTGCGGACCTTGTTTCGCTCCAGGATTGAGCTTTTGCGCCGCGATCTGACCGGCGGCGGTGGTCTTGTCCTTGTCCTTCAGCACGGCATAAATCTGCTTCGCTTGTAGCGGATCGGTCTTCTCGTAAATTTCAGCCAACTGTAGTTGCGCGGCTGATGCAGGGACGGTATCCGTCGGCTTGGCGATCAATTCCTTGTAGAGGTCGATCGCCTGCGGCGTCTTGCCGGTTTGCACGTAGAGGTTTGCCAAGGCTACCTTGGCCAGTCCGGCGAGGTCCTTGTTGTAGGCACCCGAGACTTGCTTGAGGCTTGTCTCGGCGTCGGCGGTTTTGCCCAGGTCGATATCGGTCAGGCCAACGAAATATTGCGCGGTCTTGCCGGCCTCGAAGCTGCCAAACTTAGTCGCCGCGTCGGCGAAGAGCTTGTTGGCCGCCTGGGCGCGCTCGGCGGTGGTCTTGTAGCTGCCATCTTCGGGTTCACCCGGCTGGCGCAGCGAGGAGTTGTAGACCTCAAGCGCCTGCCCAAGGGCGACCTGAGCGGCTGTCGTCTGGTGCTGATAGTAGATGCTGGCGCCGATGATCGCGGCCAGGAGCACCACCACGCCGATGCTGGCGCGAATGACTTGCGCACGGTTGATCTCAATCCAGCTCAATCCCGTCTGGGTTGCGGTGACGAGCTTATCCTGCTTCAGGGCGTGACGTGTCTGGGAGTCCACAGATTTCCTTCGAGAGTCTTTTCAGAGGGGAGATGGCAGGCGAGCGAATGATGGCTTGCTACTGCTTAACCTTCAAAGTTTAACAGGCTGAAATTGGAGGGGTCAAACCAGCGCTGGGCCTGCGTTATGGAACTACACCACCAGTCAGGCGGACCTATCCAGGGACCTTCCCGGCCCGGTGGAGACGATCTCGTCGCCGGTAGTTCCCTTCACCTCATACATACGCGCATCCGCTAACCGCAAAATCTCTTGGCCCGTGTTGCCGTCTTCGGGGTAACTGGCCACGCCGAAGCTAGCGGTGACGCTTAGAAAGTGGTCATCGCCTACTTTGTGGGGAGATTCAAGAAAAGCGCGACGCAATCGAGTTGCAACCTGTGTCGCCAGGTTTTTGGGTGTGCCTGGGAGCAGAATGACAAACTCGTCTCCGCCGTAGCGGAAAGCCACATCGATACTCCTCACATGAGATCGGATTCTGGCGCCGATCTCGCCGAGCAGAAGGCTGCCGATCTGGTGCCCATATTGATCGTTGACCTGCTTAAACTGGTCAAGATCGAGAAAGATCATGCTGACCGGAAGATGCAACCGCTCGGCGCGCCTGATCTCGTTGGCCAGGCTTCGATCGAAATGGCGTTGGTTGAAGAGACCCGTACATTCATCGACGATGGTCAACTCTTCCACGCGCTGAAACGCGGTGGCATTTTCGACGGCGATCGAGGCAAAGTCGCAAAGCACAAGCAGAAATGAGATTGCGTAGTCGGACAGCACCTCCGACGACAGGTTAAAGAGCTGAATGACCCCCAGGTTGCGCAGCCGCGAGCGCAGCGGAATACATACTGCCGAGCGAACCTCGAAATTGACGTATGGGTCCAGGCCGGGTTCAATCAGAGCTCTGCTGGAGGGGTCGGAAACGATGAGCACTTCGCCGCGCTCCATGACCCAGCCCGCCATGCCCTGACCGCTGGGCACGCGGAGCCCAGCCAAGCCGGAGCCGAAACTGCCGCCGGCGATCGTACAAGAGAGATCGCGCCCCTGCGGCTCATACAGGAAGAGGGCCCAGGTTTCCGGCTTGAAGAATCCTTCGATCTGCCGCAGGATACTGGTCAAGACCGATTCGAGGTCAAGCGACGAAGTGAGGGCACGGGCAAGCTCGTGAAATACGAGAAGGTCCCCTCCGGCGTGGGCGGTTTCGCTAATTGTTCCAGCACTCATGGTTTGACTGGCAGGTCTAGTTTTGCAAGAGACTCAATGGTCTGACGCAAATCAGACAAAAAAAGATACCTGACGGCTTTCGAATACAGCAAGGTCGTGATGTACACAATACACGGATTTTCACTGTCTATCGAGATATCCGGTTAACTCAAATTGGCTCCATTCCCATTTTGGGAATCCTTGGTAAAGCGATAGCCGCAGCAGGACTTACATCCCATCGTAGTTGGGTCCGCCTCCCCCCTCCGGAGGAACCCAGGTGATGATCTGGTACGGATCGGCTATGTCGCAGGTTTTGCAGTGGACGCAATTCGCGAAGTTGATCTGCAATCGCTTGCCCGGTCGTTGCGCTGAATCACGGATCCTCCACCATCTCATAAACCGCCGCCGGGCAGAAATATTGGCAGGGATTGCCAAACTCCTTCGCGCACCGATCGGCACAAATATCCAGATCGGCGACGACCAGATGGGTCGGCTGATCGTCCTCATGCCGGGTTCCGGAATGGTAGACATCGGTGAGGCGGTCGAAGGTGAGCTTGCCATCGCCATGCGCGTTGCCCAGAAAGGCTTCGCGGCCGTGAGCATGGTCGCCGTATGTATTGCGGGGCTGCATGGCTTCAAAGCCGGCGCGATTGGTGAAGTCCGGGCCAAGATTGCCGCCGCGAAACATCTGCTGAATTCCCGCTTTCACCAGCCCATCGATCAGCCCATGTTCGAAGCCCTGATGGAAGTTCCGCACCGGGTAAAGCTCTTCGCGAATCCAGCTCTCGTCGACGCGCCGTTTATAGTCCTGTAGTTGTTTGGCGGAACGGTCTTGCTTCACCATGGCGTCGTAGGCGGTCTCGGCCGCGAGCATGCCTGACTTGATCGCCAGATGAATGCCTTTCAGCCGCTGCGAATTCAGGAAGCTGGCGCTGTCGCCGAGCAGCATCCAGCCGTCGCCGGCAAGTTGCGGCATGGTGAGCCAGCCTCCATAGGGCAGGCTCTTTGCGCCGTAGCGCACCATCTTGCCGCCCTCAAGAATTCGCCGAGCCAGCGGATGTAGCTTGAAGCTTTGAAAGACGTGGTGCGGGTCGGTGCGCGGGTCTTCATAGTCAAGCCCGGTGACGTAGCCGATCGAAATCTCCGTGTCGCTGATGCCGTAGATCCACGCGCCGCCATACTCGTGTGCGGTCAATGGATAGCCCAGCGTGTAAATCACTTCGCCCTTGGCGACCCGCCCGGCAGGAATCTCCCACAGCTCCTTGATGCCGAGTCCATAGGTTTGCGCATGATTCGGGTCTTCGAGATCGAGGCGTTGAATCAGCGACTTCGCGCAGTTGCCGCGCGTGCCTTCGGCGAGGATCGTGATCTTCGCGTGAAGATCGTAGCCGGGCTCGAAGTTGGCCTTGGGCTCGCCTTGCTTATCAACGCCCTTGTCATCGGTGCGCACGCCGATCACGCCCTGGCCGAAGCCGTCGTCGTCAAAGAGCAGCTCCGAGCCGGCAAATCCGGTGAAGATGGTGATGCCGGCTTCCTCGACTTTCGTCGCCAGCCACTTCACAAACTTATTGATGGAGATGACGTAGTTGCCATGATCGCGCAACGGCGGCGGAACAATTGGGAATTTGTACTGGCCGTTTTCGGTGAGAAAGTAGACCGATTCCTGCGTGACCTCAGCGTCGATCGGCGCCTCACTCTCGAAGCCGGGCAGCAACTCGCGCATGGAACGCGGATCCAGCAAAGCTCCGGAAAGACAATGCTGACCAGCCTCACGCGCCTTTTCAAGGACGTAAATGTTGTCTTTGGTGAGGGGTGAATCTGGATTGTGGCGATTATGCTCGTCGATCAGCTGCGAGAGGCGTAACGCGCATGCCATCCCGGCCGGTCCACCGCCGACGATCACGACGTCAGCCTCCATCTGCGGGCGGTCGATGTTTTCGAGCGGTTTGCGAAAGTGGATCACTGCATCTCCGGCAAGTCAGCAAGTCGGCGAGTCAGCATGACAGCCGCCGCCGGACTCCCTTTTGTAGCGGAATGGAGAGCAAAGAGGCAAGTTTGGCTCGGTCTTCGTAGCGTGAAGCGCTGAGAAGGGAAACCTATGGGATTGCCCTTGACAGGTAAAACGAAACCGTTCAGTATTGTTTAGGATTTTCGAGGCGGAAATGATTCAGGTACAAAATCTCGTGAAGACCTTCGGCGATTTCACCGCCGTCCGCGATATTTCTTTTGACGTGGCCCAGGGTGAGATCTTCGCTTTCCTGGGACCGAACGGCGCCGGCAAGACCACCACCATCAAGATGCTCACCACGCTGCTTCCACCCACCAGCGGAAAGATCGAGCTGGACGGGCTCAATCCGCGCACCCAACAGAAACAGGCGCGGCAATGTTTCGGCATTGTTTTTCAGGATCCCAGTCTCGATAGCGAGCAGACCGCGTACGAAAACATGATCTTGCACGGCATTCTCTATCACGTTCCGCGGCAGCTGCGCGAGAGCGCACCGAGCAGTTGCTCAAACTCTTCGAGCTCTGGGAGCGGCGGGACAGCTACGTGAAGACCTTCTCGGGAGGCATGAAGCGCCGGCTCGAAATTGCGCGCGGCTTCCTGCACACGCCGAGAATCCTGTTCCTCGACGAACCCACGCTGGGGCTGGATCCGCAGAGCCGCAATCTGCTCTGGAGTCACGTGAAGCAGCTGAATGAAACCGAGCAGACTACGGTCTTTCTCACCACTCACTACATGGACGAGGCGGAGCGTGTGGCGCATCGCATCGCCATCATCGATCACGGCGCGATCGTCGCTCAGGGAACGCCTGCTGAGCTGAAGAGAGCAGACGCAGACCGATTCCCTCGAAGGCGCGTTTCTCGCGTTGACCGGATCGAGCATTCGCGACGAGAGCGCCAGCTCGGCCGACGGATGCGGCAAGTCGCCAAGATGTGGAGGAGATGACATGGGCGCAATTTATATTCTCTGGCTGCGCGAGCTGAAGCGTTACGTCCGCTCGCGCGTGCAGATTGTGGTCTCGCTGGGGCAGCCGTGCCTCTATCTGCTCGCGCTCGGCTTCGGCTTGGGCCCGGTCTTTCAGCAGGCCGGGCATGGCAGCTATCTGCAGTTCATGGCGCCGGGGGTGGTGGGGATGACGGTGCTCTTCAGCTCGGTCTTCTCCGGCATCGCCATGCTGTGGGACCGCCAGTTCGGCTTCCTGAAAGAAACACTGGTGGCTCCAATACCGCAGCAGTCCAGATCATGATTGGACGCACACTTGGCGGCGCGACGGTCGCGATGATTCAGGGCACGCTGATCTTGACTCATCTGCCTCATCGCGGGCTTTCGCCCGCATAGCTGGTTCGACATCCCCGTTGCATTTCTCTTCGTGGCGATGATCGCCATCGTCTTCTGCTGCTCTCGGCACAGCGATCGGGTCGGTCATCAAGGACATGCAGGGCTTTCAGCTGGTGATGAACTTCCTGGTGATGCCGATCTTCTTTCTTTCGGGCGCGCTCTTTCCGCTGGCAAACTTGCCCATAGTGATGACCGTGATCACCCACCTCGATCCGCTGACCTACGGAGTCGATGGGCTAAGAGGATCGCTCACTGGCCTCTGGCATTTCAACATGGCGCTTCAATCTGTCGATTCTCGCGATGATTGCTTGCCTCTTCATCAGCCTCGGGGCCTACGCCTTCTCGAAGATTGAAGTGTAGGCAGCAAGTCGATGGCAAGAACGCGGAAGCGCAACAAGCACATAGCCAGGTGATCGAGGCAGCCGTCGCCCTCTTCACCGAGCGCGGCATCGAGTCCACGAGCATGGATGCGATTGCCCGCGCCTCCGGCGTGAGCAAGGCAACCATTTACCGTCACTGGCCGGATAAGGACACGCTCTGCCTCGAGGTCCTCGCCTACCTTCACGGCCTCGATAAAGACCTGCCGGTCTTCGATACCGGTGACTTTCGCGCCGATATGATTGCGCAACTCCGCTACGACCCGGCCGAAGATCGCAAGGCTCTGCGCGAGCGCATCATTCCGCACTTGATGGCCTACGCCTCTCACAATCGCGTCTTCGGAGATGCGTGGCGCTCCCGCGTGCTTGATCCGGTCCGTGTCGCGCTTCGTCAGATGATGGATCGCGGAAAGCAGCGCGGAATCCTGAAGCCAGAGCTCGATCCGGAGGTGGGTTTAGCGCTGGTGCTGGGGCCGATGCTCTATCGGCACGTCTTCGTTCACAAGCTTGGAGGTAAGGCGCCCAAAGACCTGGAGGTCCACGTGGCCGACAGCTTCCTGGCTACGTTCAGGGTGAAGCAGCCCGGCTGAACAGGCCATTCCGCGCAAAGTTCGCGGGCCGTGGCCCCACCCCGCTGACGCTCCTAAATCCAGTGATGGCAACCAATTTCCGGAAAGATAGCATCGAAGGAGAGCCGGTTGTGTAACTCCCGGCGCGATAATTATCCATCGTGTAAGATCGCAGCCCGGAGTACTCTGTGAGAAACACGAAGCCTCGAATGTTAGGCCCAACAATTGGGAACACCCAATACTCGACTGGTTTTCTATGCTGACTACTGTGCCACTTATGCCCCATGCAGTCTGCTGGGCCTCGGCTCCGAGGCTGATCTGGACCATGGTGATCACGAATCTGATCACCTTCCTCAGCTATCTTGCTATCTGCCTCACTCTTTTCTATCTATCCCGCCGCACCGGCCGGGTGATTGCCCGCGACTGGAAGTATTTCCTGGTGGGGTTTGCGCTGTTTATCGTTGCGTGCGGATCGACCCACCTTCTTGAGGTTGTCACTACCTGGTGGCCGGTCTTTTGGATCGATGCGTGGACCAACATTATTACTGCCGCTCTCTCCGCTTATGTCGCCTTCATGCTGTTCCGCAGAGCCGGAGAAGTGGCCTTCGGCGTCAACGACTACGCCGGGCGTTTAGCAAATACAGAGAACGAAAAGCAGCGGATGGAAGAGAGTCTGCTGGCGGCCCAACGGCTCGAGGAATGGAGCCGGTTGTCGGCGGCGGTGAGCCATGAAATTCGAGGGCCGATTGAAGCGATTCAGAACCTTCAGTATCTGATCCGCACCACCAATGGCATCTCCCCTGAGATCGCCAACCTCACGCGCGAGACTGCCGAAGAAGCGAGCCGCTTGCTCACCATTTCGGAATCGGCGCTGTCGTTTATTCGCCAGGGGAAGAAGCGGGAACCGATCGACATCTGTGCCGCCCTGGAGTCGGTTCGCTTTGTTCTCGACCCGATCATTCGCAAGAAAGAGATCGAATTTACGGTTACAGTTCTGGGCGATTGCATCGTGCAGGCCTTTGCCGGGGAGACGCGCCAGGTGCTGCTCAATATTGTGCGGAATGCGTGCGAGGCAATCAGCCGGCCGGGCGGACACGTGACTGTGACGATCAAAGGGGAAAGCGACGGAGTGGAGGTCGTGGTGGTCGACGAGGGAGTCGGGATCGAACCAGCGGTCATGGCCCGGATCTTCAATTTTGGCGTCACCACCAAAGGCGAAGAGGGAAACGGAATGGGCCTCTGGATGGTGAAGCACATCCTGACCAAGTACGGAGGCGACGTCGAGGTCGATTCCGGCCAGGGCAAAGGTACCCGCTTCCGACTGTGGTGGCCACGGGCTGTGCCCGCGAGCGTTTAATCGGCCCTTATTTTTCTAGCAGGATTGGGCGCCCCTACTTCACTCCCTTACTCGGGTCCCACGACCCCTGGAGCTTGCGAACATAAAGGATTTGCCCGACATGGTAGGCATTGTGCGCGCCGATGTGGGCGATGAGCGAGGCGTTGTCCTGGATCTTCTTATCGTCGGCTGCTTCCACTGCCTTTTCCCATTCGGTAAGGACGGCGTCGAGCTTCTTGACGGTTTCGTCCCACTGTTTGGCGTCGAAGTTGTTAAAGGTTTCGTCGTTGTTCCCGTCGAACTTCGGGTTTGGGTTGGCCCGTGAACTCGGCCAGTTCCGAAGTATTCCAGAAGAGCAGGTGATTGGTTAGCTGCCCAACGGAGTGGCTGTTGGCTCCGGGGGTCCACTTGGCTTGGTCAGCGCTGAGGCCTGCGACGGCAATGTTGATCGGGACGAACCAGTCTTCCTTGTTGTGAGTAGTGCGGAGCTGTTCGAGCAGGATGCTCTTGAGGGTTGCCGGGGTCTTGGGTTTTTCCTGGGCAAAGGATTGGAACGGCGCTGCGAGCAGCAGCAAGAAGAGTATGTGCTTCATGGTTGTGGCTCCTGTTAAGCAGATGACAACGAACGAGTCCCTTCGCGGATTGCGTATGGGACGCCGATAGGAGAGGTTCGTTAGCTTACAGGCTTAGGTTTTTCGCAAGTCAGCGCACTCTGGAAGCGCGCCTATTAATGGCTGCGCGGGTAAGAACCCGCTAAGCTCCAGCTTTAGCCTTCTTAATCTCTTCCGTCAGCGCCGGAACCACGTCGAAGAGATTCCCAACCACCCCAACATCCGCGATCTCAAAGATCGGCGCTTCGGCGTCTTTGTTGATGGCGACGATGGTCCCTGCGCCTTTCATGCCGACGATATGCTGGATGGCTCCGCTGATGCCGAGCGCGATGTAGAGCTTGGGCGCGACCGTTTGGCCGGAGCTGCCGATCTGGCGATCGAGGGGGAGCCAGCCGTTGTCGCAGATGGGGCGCGAGGCAGCAACTTCGCCGCCCAGCGCTGCGGCGAGCGCCTCGGCGACGGCGAGGTTCTTCTGCTCCTTGATGCCGCGGCCGACGGCCACGATCACCTCGGCCTGGCCAAGGTCGACGGCCTGCTTGGCTTCCTGGAAGATTTCGTGGGGAGTGACGCGCGGCGCGGACTCCGCAACCGCTGCCACCACGGTTTCAACTGGCGTGGTGCCGGCCTCTGCCTGATCGCCTCGAAAAGCCCCAATCTGAATCGTCGCCATCCACGGCGCTTCGCCGGTAAACGAGACATCCGCTGAGAACTTGCCCTGAAACATCTGCCGCGTAAACAACAATTTTCCGCTTTCGACGCTTGTATCCAGTGCTATCCGAAATCAGGGTTCGGTCGAGAGCCAAAGCCAGCCGAGGCGCGAAGTCGCGCACTTGATAGGTATGCGGAAAGAGCACCAGCTTTGGCTGTTTCTCGGTGACGAAATGCTTCAACGCGAAGACGTAGGCATCGGCGGTGTAGTTTTCGAGCGCCGGCGATTCGAGCGCGTAGATCTTTGCAGCGGCTTTGGTGGCTAGCTCAGCGGCAGGCGCGGAGAGATGGTTGCCGGGAAGGACGATCTCGACCGACCATCCAGTCTCTTTCGCAATTGACTGGGCGGCGGCGATGGTTTCAAAAGAGACGCGGTTGAGTTTGCCTTCGCGTTGCTCGGCGACTACGAGGATGGTGTCTGGCATGGGATTGAGTTGTAACTACCGTCGCGGTGGAAACGCAGATTTCTCCACTTCGCTACGCTCCGGTCGAAATGACAAATCGTAGTGTTTCTAAAACTCGGGTGCTCCGCGACGAAGTTTTGTGCCGACGCCGATGAGCACAATGGCGGCGATCCAGACGAAGGCGTCGTAATAGAACATCGGATGGATCCAGGCGGGCGAATACGTCACGTCCTGGCCGACCCACAGCCACAGAATCGTCCCGATGATCATCAGCAAGCCGGCGATGCACTGCAAGGTCAGTCCCCAGGTGCGGCGCTTGTCGAGCTCTTCGACCTGGTGGGGGGTGAGGTTGCGCTCGTTGGCGGGAATCAGCATGTTGGCCATGTATCTCTCCTGCGTTCGATCCGGTCGGACCTGAAGGCCCCGTTCATCGACAACTTTATTAAATCACGCGGGCATGGTTCTTGAGATGCTCGACGATCTTCTTGGCGATATCGGCCGACGAACCGGTGATCATTTCGGTCTTTTTCTGCTTGACCGGAACGTATAGCCGCTCGATCTTCTGCTGGTTGGAACTGAGCTTCGATTCAACCTCGGCGTAGGCCACCTTGCGCAGTGGCTTCATCTTCGCCTGCTTGATGCCGATCAGGGTCGCATAACGCAGCTTGTTGATGCCGCTCTGGATCGTCAGTACCGCCGGTAATGGCAGGTCGATGTGCTGATAGTGGCCGGCCTCGAGCTCGCGCTTGAGGGTGACTCCGGCGTCGGTCTTCTCGATTCCGATGATGATGGTGGCGTGGGGAAGCCCAAGCACCTCGGCGAGCAGCACGCCGGTCTGGGCCGCGCCAAAATCGTCCGACTGCAGGCCGGTGACGATGAGGTCGAAGTTCTCCTCGGCGATGGCGGCGGCGATGGCGCGCGCGGTGTTTGCCGAGTCGAGATGGACGAACTTGTCGTCTTCGAGGTGAATCGCCCGGTCGGCGCCCTTGGCCAGAGCCTCGCGCAGCACGGTCTGGGCGCGCGCCGGGCCGGCGGTGATGACGACTACTTCGCCGCCGTGCTTTTCCTTCTGGCGCAGGGCTTCTTCGAGGGCGTAGGCGTCCGGCTCGTTGACTTCATAGGAAACGTCTTCGCGAATCCACGTCCCGGATTCGTTGAGCTTGAGCGGCGCGTCTTTCTGGGGGACTTGCTTGATGCAGACAAGGATCTTCATGAGGAAATTCGGCAGCCGCCTCAGTATAGCGGAAGGCCAGCGTCGACCGCGACGTTTCGTGCTACGCCACAATCGTGGAACTCTTCACCGAAGCGCGCCGTATGAACACAGCGAGGCCTCATGAAAACTCTTCCGTTGATCGCGCTCTCGTTTCTTTTGCCAATGGCAATCGGCCAGGAAGCGAAACCTGCTAGCAAGCCTGCTCCAACAGTGCCTGCGGGCCGGGACTCGACGGTCGAGCCTGCTTACGACTCAGCGGGACGCCTGCAACCGCCCTTCAAATACCGCGAATGGATCTACCTCACCTCGGGCATCGACATGAGCTACAACCCCAAGCCGGCGATGGACGGGATGTCGATGTTCGACAACGTGTTTGTGAATCCGGCGGCCTATCGCGCGTTCGTGGAGACTGGAACATGGCCGGACAAGACGATTCTGGTCCTGGAGAGCCGCGGAGCACAAGGCCCATCTTCGATCAATAAAAAGGGACACTCGCAGGGCGGCATCATGGGCTTCGAAGTCCACGTTCGCGACGAAGCGAAGACTCCAGGCGGATGGGCTTTTTATGAATTCGACGACGACAAGCCGGCGGAGCAGATTCCTGTTGCTGCGGCCTGCTACTCGTGCCATCAGCAACATGCGGCGGTCGCGACGACCTTCGTGCAGTTTTATCCGACCCTGCTGCCGATTGCCACAGCGAAGAAGACGCTAAGCGCGGAATATCTCAAAGAGTCGGCAAGCGACCCCAAACCGGAGTCCAAGCCTTAGAGAAACGCCACGGTCTGAATGCCCGCCACGTCGAAGCGCTTGCGGCAGCGGACGTTTTTGCAGCCCATCAGATCGTCTTTGCGCACCATGTATGACTGGGCCTTGGCGAAGCGGGCGCGGTCGCGCTCGTCGGCGTTGCGTGGCAGCGTGGCCTTCTTCCGGCGGACCAGCCAGCCGATCTGGTATTCGTCCGCCTTCCCGCAGTGCGGACAAGTCAGGGTATGCGTCCGCGTCTCGGGTTTTTCATCGAAAAAGTCGCGCTCTTCCATTGGGTTTCCTGCCGTTTCCGTAACCTCTTAGGCTACTACGCGGTTAATCTCGAAGCAAAAGCCCGGTCAATCGTATGATCGGAAGGTAACGGACGGAGGTCGGTGTGGCGGCCAGAAAAAAGCGGCAAAGAAGTTTTCCATCACCAAGGCCGTAAAGGCGAACGCCCGGGAACGCCTGGGCCAGCCGCCGGCCGAACGCATCATCGCCGATAAGCCGCCGGCCGAGAAACGCAAAGCCAAGCACAAAGAGACCTTGGCGGACATCATTCGCGGCGACGAGAATTAAGCCTGCTATCACGAGAGTCGGGTTACGATTCCACCAAGAGACAAACACAAGGAGGGAAACACAACATGGCCCAGGTAACCGGACTCGGCGGAGCATTTCTCAAGGCGAAAGACCCCAAGGCGCTCTACGCCTGGTATGAGCAGCACCTCGGAGTCAAGCGGGAACACGGTTCGTTCCTATTTCCAAAAGCGACGGTCACCGGCACTACGGTCCTTGCTTTTTTCGCGGAGGGTGCCGACAAATTCGGCCCCGGACAGAGTGCGGCGCTAAATCTCCGCGTCGACGATCTCGATGGGTTGCTGGATGCTATGGCCGCCGCTGGGGTTCAGGTCGATCCCAAGCGGGAGAGCTACGACGAGTATGGCAAGTTTGGATGGTTTACCGATCCCGAAGGTAATCGTGTCGAGCTATGGCAGCCAACCGGCTCGGCGCTCGAAGACTGATCTCCCGAAGGATTCGAAAGGCTGGAATGTTCCGTCTAGTGGTTTTCCTCGTGTTGGCCTTCGCGGTCTACCGTTTTTGCCGTGGAGTGTGGTGCGGTTACCACGGTCGCTCGTTCGACGGCGGCAAATAGCTCACGAAAGGCCCCTTATCGCTTCAATAGTTGCAAATTGGATGGAATAGGGGCATTTTCATGCATTTCCTGCCCGATTTCGCTATGCGGATGAGCTGCCGGGCGTATCCTCGGGAATGTCGCTTTGCAGCGATTTGCCCCCGGTCACCCCCTGAAATGCCGGCGGGGGCGGTAGGGACAGATGTCTTTGGCTTCCCGGCGAAGCTACCTAACCGCACCAATCATGAGGCAATATGCGCTCTGAACTTGTTTATTCCGCAGGGATTCGTATTCCCAATCGCTTCTTGTTGACGACGTTGACGATCAAGGCTGTCCAGAGCCTCCACATCAGCAGCACGCGCACCGAAGACACCGCCAACCGCGTCTTCGCCGATGTCGCCAGCGGCCACTTCACCGATGTGAGAATGCCCGCCGTTGCGGTCCAGCCCTCGATGGAACCGCTGCTCATCGCTCCAGCCGCTTAAGTCTGCGCCTTTCCTCCCCCCCAATTTTTTCCCTGAATAAAACAGCCTTCCGACCAGCCGATAGCTGGTTGGGAGCGCTTTGTTTTTTGTTCTATTCCTGCCCAAGACGAAGCGACGGGTCGGCGTTGAGGCTGGGCAGGGCAAAATCCCTGGCAACGAACTTTGGCCACGCGGCCGCAGCGATCATCGCGGCGTTATCGGTCGAGAGAGCCAACGAAGGGAAGGCGATCGGCAGATTGCGTGCCGCTGCCTCTATTGTGAATCGCGCGCGCAACTCGCGGTTTGCTGCGACGCCGCCCGTCACCAGCAGACTGCGAACATCGAGCGATGCGGCCGCTCGAAAGGTCTTGCTGAGCAGGTCACCCACAACGGCATGCTGGAAGCTGGCAATCAGATTCAGCGTTTGAGTGTCGCACAGACCGATGGCATCGGCAGGTTTGGGGGAGCCAAGCGCCGCCAGCGCCTGCTGACGGGCTGCGGCTGACGGCTTCAGATCGTGCATCTCGACATAGCGTAAGACCGCGGTCTTGATGCCGCTGAAAGAAAACAGCGTCTTCGGTTCGGCCTCATCGCCTTCGCGAAGTAGCTGCTTCTTCCCAATCTTGTTCTTCACCTGGGCGAAGGCGAAGGGCACCGCCTTCGCATCGCCGTGCGGCGCGAGCGCATCGATCCACGGGCCGCCGGGGTAGGGAAGCCCGAGCAGCTTTGCCACTTTGTCGAAGGCTTCGCCGGCGGCGTCATCTACCGTCCTGCCGACGTTCTGATAGCTCCAGATCTTGCGGTCATCGGTTGCCCCGGAATCGACGTAATCCGCCAGATACAGGTGAGTGTGGCCGCCTGAGACGACTAGCGCCAGGATTGGCGTTTCTACCGATCGTTGTTCCTTCGCGGCGGCTTCAAGCAGCACCGCGTGGATGTGCCCCTCAAGATGATTCACGGCGATCAGCGGTTTGCCGAGCGCGTAGGCGAGAGACTTCGCATAGGTGATGCCGACCAGTAGCGCACCGGCAAGCCCCGGCCCGCTGGTGACGGCGATGGCGTCGAGGTCGCGCAAGCCCACGCCGGCCTGTTCGAGCGCGGTACGAACGACCGGCACAATATTGCGCAGATGTTCCCGCGAGGCAAGCTCGGGAACGACGCCGCCAAACTTGGCGTGCGTTGCGATCTGCGAGGCGACGACATTCGACAGCGTCTCGCGACCCTCGCGGACAACCGCAGCGGCGGTCTCATCGCATGAGCTTTCAATGCCGAGAATTAAACCTGAACCTGGGCTTGACCTGATCGGTGACACTCGATCTTTCGCGGGTTCCGCTTGCGTACTCACATATTCCATACTAGAGGAGTGATGATTCAGCGAAGGGCCGCCGAGAGCATCGTCGAGCGTTTGCGGCGCGAGGGATATGAGGCCTACTTCGCGGGCGGATGCGTGCGCGATCTGCTGCTGGGCCGTGAGCCGAAAGACTTCGACGTCGCGACCAACGCCCGTCCCGAAGCCGTGCTCGAAATGTTTCCCAAGACCTTTGCCGTCGGCGCCCACTTCGGCGTGGTGCTGGTGGCCGAAGAAGCCGACGGCCGCGAATTTGTAACCGAGGTTGCTACATTTCGCCACGACGGCGCGTATTCCGACGGCAGGCATCCTGACGCCGTGCGTTTTTCCGAGAGCGCAGAGGAAGACGTCAAGCGCCGCGACTTCACCATCAACGGCATGTTGCTCGATCCGCTGAAGCTGAGAAAGACCGGCGACATCAATGGCGCCGTGCAAGACTTCGTCGGTGGCCGAGACGATCTCAAAGCCGGATTGGTGCGCGCCATCGGCGATCCGCTCTTGCGGTTTGAAGAAGACAAGCTGCGCATGCTGCGCGCGGTCCGCTTCGCTGCGCGCTTTGGCTTTGCCATCGAAGAGCGGACCGAGACCGCGATCCGTGCGCTTGCTGGCGGCATTCATCAGGTCAGCCGGGAGCGCGTTCGCGACGAACTCACGCGCATGCTCACCGAGGGGCACGCTCGACGCGCCTTTGAGCTGCTCGATGCGACCGGGCTATTGCAGCAAGTCCTCCCCGAAGTTGCGAAGATGCACGGCGTCGAGCAGCCGCCGGAGTTTCATCCTGAGGGCGACGTCTGGATTCACACGCTGCTGCTGCTCGAAAAGCTGCCGTCAGACGCGTCGCCGGCGCTTGCGTGGGGTGCGCTGCTGCACGATGTCGGCAAGCCCGCGACCTTTCGCCGCGCGCCAGATCGAATCCGCTTCGATGGCCATGTTGAGGTCGGCGTGCGCATCGCGGAAGAGATTCTCCGACGTCTGCGCTTCTCGCTCGAAGAGACCGCACAGATCGTCTCTCTCATTGAGAACCACATGCGCTTCGGCGATGTGCACAAGATGAAAGAGTCCACGCTCAAGCGCTTCTTCCGCCTGCCGAAGTTTGAAGAGCATCTCGCCCTGCACCGCATGGACGCGCTCTCCAGCTTCGGCGATCTGGACAACTACGAATTCGCCAAAGAGAAATATGAGACTTTGCCCGCAGAGCAGGTTCGTCCACAGCTGTTAGTCACGGGGCGGGATCTGATCGAGGCCGGATATCGTCCGGGGCCGCGGTTCAAGGAGATGCTGGCACTGGCGGAAGACGCACAGTTGGAGGGGCGCATTCATTCACGCGAGGAAGGAATGGAGTTGCTCAATGAGACGTTTTCGGCTCTAAGTTAGAGACTTCGTCCCGCTGCGGCTCCGCTCGCCCATGCCCACTGAAAGTTGAATCCACCCAGATGCCCGGTGACATCGACGACTTCGCCGATGAAATATAGCCCCGGCACCCGCTTCGCCTCCATCGTCTTCGCGGAGAGTTCATTGGTGTCGACGCCGCCAGCAGTCACTTCAGCCTTCTCATAGCCTTCGGTGCCGTCGGGCTCGAATCGCCAATGATGTAATTGATTCTCAAGCTGCTGAATCGCGGCGTTCGTCCATCGTGGCGGGTTGGCAAGGTCGATCAATCGATCGGCGAGCCTTGCGGAGAAATGACTTCGCAGTGTGGTCTTTGCGGCCGCCGCATCGCGTCCCGTGGTTTTGGTCAGCAATTCCGCGGTCGCGGATTTCTCCGGTGCCCAGTCGATGGTGATCGGCTCCGTCTCGCGCCAGTAGGAAGATATCTGCAGAATCACTGGGCCACTCAGTCCGCGATGGGTGATGAGCAGCTTCTCGCGAAAGTTCTGCCTTCCCGCCGAGGCAATCACCTCGGCTGACAGGCCGGCCAGGTCGCACCAGTCTTGCTGCGCCGCTTGATCGAGCACCAGCGGCACGAGCCCCGGACGGCATTCCTGAATGGCGATCCCGAATTGCTCCGCGATCTCGTAGCCAAGCGAAGTCGCGCCCATCTTTGGAATCGACAGCCCTCCGGTAGCGACCACGAAGGCTGGGGCGCGGAATTCCTGACGCGGAGTGATTATGCAAAAATCATCGCCACGCGAAACGGACTGCACGTGCTCATTAAGGAATATCTCGACGCCCGCTTCAGTGCATTCCGCGAGCAGCATGGCCACGATCTCTTTCGCGGAGCCATCGCAGAAGAGCTGACCCAGCGTTTTCTCGTGATAAGCGATGCCGTGTTTCTCGACTAACGCGATGAAGTCCGCGGGCGTGTAGCGGGCCAGCGCCGATCGGGCGAAATGCGGATTCGCGGAGAGAAAGTTCTCAGGCTTGCAGTGAAGGTTGGTGAAGTTGCAGCGGCCTCCGCCGGAGATCAGGATCTTCTTCCCAACCCGGTCGGCGTGATCGAGCAGCGCGACGCGGCGTCCGCGCTTGCCCGCCTCGATGGCGCACATGAGCCCGGCGGCGCCTGCGCCCAGAATGATTGCGTCGAAGTTGTTGCCCACTCTCATGAGAGTAGCAAGGCTGCGCTACCCCATGTTTGATCTGAGGCCGGGCAAACCGGAGCGCCATTCAGGTCCCAGCGTGTTCACATTCACTGTTACCAGCGCGAGCCCTTTCTGCGGAACGGTGACCGTCAATCCACCGTGGTCGAGCTTCTCGGTCACAGGAGGTCCGAGTTCGGCGGCGTGGCGAAGCTCCTTGATCTGCGCCTGGGTTGGATATCGCGGTTTCCCCATGCGGTCGTAGGCTCCCAGTGTGTTGCCATGCTCCGCATCGACGCGGCTTATCGTGACGCGTGCGTGCGGCGAGATTCCGCGAAGGTCAAGATGAAAACTCTTGTCCGGGCCGGTGGCATCCGGTTCGACGAGGTTCCATAACGCAATCACCAGCGTGCCGTCTTTGCGTCTCGTCACCAGGACATTGGGATCAGCCGAAGCAAGACGCTCGTCGCCAAGCTGATGAAGCAGCGCAAATGCATTGAATGCCGGCTTCGGGATTCCGCCCGCGGCGATCAATCCATAGCCGCCGTAGAAGGGCTGCTTCACCGGCCCCTGCTCCTCAAAGACATCGGAGAAGGTCCAGTAAGACATGATGTTGACCAGGCCGTCGCATTGGCGGATGGTGTCCGCCATCCACGGACCCATGTAAATCGTGTCGGTAATCGACGGTTCGTTGGCATAGGTCGCGTTGAACTCGCTCCAGATCAGCGGAATCGTCGGCCGCGCCGATGCCAGAATCTGCTCATGTACCTTCTTCACCGCCGCGCTGACCATCTGGTGCGGCGGAACAGGACGGTCGTCGCCGAACACATCCTTGGCGACGTCGTTGCCGTAGACGTGCGTCGAGACGAAGTCGAGCGGCACATCATTTTGCGTCGCATGGGCGATCATATCGCCGACCCATGCGGCCTGTGCCGTCGCTGGGCCGCCGACGCGAATCTTCGGATTGACCGCCTTGAGCGCGCGTGCGGTGTGGTCGTAGAGCTCGAAGTAGGTCTGCTGCGCGGGCCGCCCGGTCCAGAAATCGATGTTCGGCTCGTTCCATACTTCGAAATACCAGGAAGCGACCTCGTCGATGCCATAGCGCTCGATCAGATGCTGAGCAAAGGCGGTCATCAAGGCGTCCCACTTCGCGTAGTCCTTAGGCGGCGAGACGTTCTGCTTGTACCAGAAGGCGTGCAGGTCCTGGGGACGAGACGCCAGCTTCTTCGGCGTGAAGCTGATCTCGACGAAGGGCTTGACTCCATTCGCCAGCAGGCCGTCGTAAATCTGGTCGACGTAGGAGAAGTTGTAGATCGGATTGCCGCTCGCATCTTCGTCATAGACGCCCAGTTCATCGTGAAGAATGGCGTGAAAGCGGACGTATTGAAAGCCGGTGATCCCCTTCACCTCGCGCATGTCCCTGCGATAGCTGTCGCGCATGGTGAGCTCGGCGCGGCCGGAGCCGAACATCTGCTCCCAGAAGTGGGGAAAGGCGGACGCCGTAGCTTTCGCGTCGATCGTTACCGTTTCTGGCTGCGATTGAGCGTTCAGCACTGGCGCGAGCCAGGACCGTTGCCACCACTAGCGCCATATGGATCATTCTTCTGTTCATCGTTTTCTTGCTCCCGCCTGCTTCATGATTTTCCACCTGGCCTGTTAACCCTGTCGATGATCCTGCCGATATGCCCCACAGCGACGGTAGAGCGCCGGGCCCGCGCTGTGCAAATTGGATGCAGGCTCGCGGGTTCAAAAACGCCTCGACCGGCTTAGTTTCAATCGCCCGCATAAGGATCGATAGAAGGGTTGGCATGGAGTTTTCCGAGGAAGTCCGGGAGTTTTTGATCGAGAGCAATGAGAACCTCGGCGTCCTCGATATCGAGGTCGTCGAACTCGAAAAGAACCCCGAAGACGAGCAGCGGATCGCCAGCGTCTTCCGGACCATCCACACGATCAAAGGCACCTGCGGGTTCTTCGGCTTCGAAATTCTGGGCTCGATCACCCACGTAGCCGAGAACATTCTGGGCCAGGTCCGCGAGAAGCAGCGCCCGCTCACGCCCGAGCTGGTTTCGCTGGTTCTGCAGACTGTCGATGTCGTTAAGCACGTCCTCGGCAATATCGAAGAGAGCGGCGAAGAGGGCGAAGACGTCTACCAGGACCTTCGTAAGCGGCTCGACGACGCCTACAACTTTCGCACCGCCTCCGGCCCAGGGTCGCCTGAGGCCGCCATCGAGCTGGAACCGGAACTCATGCCGGCGCAGCCAGGCGAGGTCCACGCCGAAGCGGTTGAAGGCGGCGCCGAGGCTCTTCCGGATCTCCTTCCCGATTCTGTCGAGGAGGCAGAGTTTGCGCCAAATGCAGCCGAGGAGGAAGAGACAGTCGCTGCGATCTCGCCGCATCCCTCGCCCACACCCGAACCACCTGCCGTCAGGCCCAGGAGCGAGGACAAGCCGGCCGCACCGGCCCCGGCGAACAGCGCCGGCGGCTCGGTCGCCGATTCCACCATACGCGTCGACGTCACGCTGCTCGATAAGCTGATGAACCTGGTCGGCGAACTCGTGCTGGCCCGGAACCAGATATTGCAGGGCAATAACAACCAGAGCGGCGCCAGCAGCGGCGCGGCGCAGCGGCTCAACCTGATCACCAGCGAGCTGCAGGAAGGCGTCATGCGTACCCGCATGCAGCCGATCGGCGTGGTCTGGAACAAGCTGCCGCGCGTCGTCCGCGATCTTGCCTCCGAGGTCGGGAAGCAGATCGAGATCCAGATGGAGGGCGCGGAGACCGAGCTCGACAAGACGATCATCGAGGCGATCAAAGACCCGCTCACCCATATCGTTCGCAACTCCTGTGACCACGGCATCGAGAAGCCCGAGGTGCGCGTCGGCAAAGGCAAAAAAGCAGCCGGAACGATCCTCTTACGGGCCTATCACGAAGGCGGACACGTCAACATCGAGATCTCCGATGACGGCGCCGGCATCGATCCCGAGCGAGTCAAGCGTAAGGCCGTCGAAAAAGGCCTCATTCGCGCCGAGCAGGGCGCGGGGATGAGCGAATGGGAGGCTTTGAGGCTGATCTTTCTGCCCGGCTTCTCGACCGCCGAGAAGATCACCAGCATCTCCGGCCGCGGCGTCGGCATGGATGTGGTCAAGACCAACATCGAAAAAATTGGTGGCGCAGTCGATCTTTTCAATCGCCCCCCCGTACATGGAGCTGCTGGCGGCAGCACGGTCAAGATCAAGATCCCGCTGACCCTGGCGATCATTCCCGGCCTGATCGTGAACCTGAACAGCAGCCGCATGGCCGGCGGCGTCCGCGTCAAGCGCGAAGACCGCTTTGTGATCCCGCAGGCCAACCTGCTCGAGTTGGTGCGGCTTGAGGGCGCTGAAGACCGTAAGCAGATCGAGAGCATCCAGGGCACCGAGGTTTATCGCCGCCGAGGCAAACTTCTACCGTTGACCTATTTAAGCCGTGTGCTCGGGCTCTCTCCCGCCGATCAGGACAACGACGTGCTCAATATCGTGATTCTGCAGGCGGAGGACACCGCCTTCGGCCTGGTCGTCGACGGCGTCAGCGACACGCAGGAGATTGTCGTCAAGGCGCTCGGCAAACAGCTCAAGGCGCTGAGCTGTTACGTTGGCGCGACCATCATGGGCGACGGCAAGATTGCTCTCATCCTGGACGTGCCTGGGTTGGGCCGCCTGGCGAACATCTTGTCTCAGTCCTTGGAGCGGGGACGCAGCGAGACCAAGGCCGGCGAGGCCGCGAAAGACCAGCGCCAAACGCTGCTGCTCTTTAGCGCGGGCCTTTATCCGCGACTGGTGGTGCCCCTCTCCATGGTGGCGCGCCTCGAAGAATTCGCAAGCTCCAAAGTTCAGTATGCCGCCGGGCATCCGGTTCTGCACTATCGTGATGCGATCTTGCCGCTGGTTTCTGTCGGCGCATTGCTTGGCTCGGGCGACGCCGTTATGGAACGCGCCTCGCTCCAGGTGATCGTCTTCAGCGAAGGCAACCGGCATGTCGGCCTGGTCGTCGACGAGATCCAGGACATTGTCGAAGAGGCAGTAACCGTCAAGCGCGCCAGCTCGACCTTTGGGCTGCTTGGTTCCGGAGTGGTGGGCGGCAAGATCACCGACTTCATCGACCTCGGAGCGCTCTTGCAGGCCTCGATCGGCAATCATCCCGACGCATTCTCGTCACGCGCTATGAGAAGCGCCTCGCTGTTGGTCGCCGACTCCTCAAAGATTGCTCGCGGTGTGCTCCGCGCTTCGCTTGAGATGAGCGGTCATCATGTCTTCGAAGCAGCCACTCTTGAGGCCGCAATGGAGGTGCTCTCGCGGAATCCGGTCGAGGTGGCAATTACAGCCGCTGTCCTGGGACAGTCGACCGGCGGCGATTTGCTCGATGCCATGCGCAGCCGGGACAAGTTCGCGTCCATCCCGGTGCTGGCCTTCAGTGACGACGACGGCAATCCCCAGGGGACAAGTCCGCGCGGAGAAGACTTCGACGGCGCGGTCAGCCGCGATGACCGGGAAGGCTTGTTGCGGGCCATCGAGTCGTTGGTCAGCGAGTCACTCGCCGGCGAAGCCGCCAGCCAGGGCAAAGAGCTCGCATTGGCAGGGAGCGCGAAATGAGCATCGGCAACGCAGTCGTCTCGCAGTTGGGTGAGACCCGGCAGTACTCCACTTTTCGCGTGGCCGATATGTTCATGGGTATCGAGCTGACGCGGGTGCAGGAGCTGCTGCGTTTTCAGGAGATGACCAGCGTGCCATTGGCGCCGCGAGCGATCGAGGGCTTGATCAACCTGCGCGGGCAGATCGTGACTGCGCTCGATGTGCGCCGGGTTCTTGGCCTGCCGGCAGTCGAGTCTGAAGACAAGTTGCCGATGAACATTGTGATCCAGTCGGAGGGCGGCCCGGTGAGCCTGCTGGTCGACGAAATCTGCGATGTGCTCGATGTGCCGCTCGAGGCCTCGACGCCCTTGCCGGAAAACATGCCCGCATTGCAGCGCGATCTGATCGAGGGCGTTTATCAGCTCGAATCGCGGCTGCTGTTGATTTTGAACGCGGACCGGGTGCTGGAGACGGCAGGAAAGTGATTCTGCGCCAATCGATCAGTGCGATGACGGCGCAACGTGTTTTGTAGTTCGAACAGATACTTTACGGCTGGGAGTGGGAAATCATGTCAAGTCATTCTGGAAGAAATGGCAGTGCGGTTGCAGAGCCGCCCGCAATCTTGCGGAGCAAGAGCGTCAGCGTTCCGGTCCGCAATGGACGGCGCTCAATCATGCCTGACGAAGCCGAGGTCCATGCCGCGAGCACCTGGGAACTCGAAGCTACCGTCGCGGCCATCGGCAGGTCGCAGGCCGTGATTGAATTTCAGATGGACGGAACCATCGTGACCGCCAACGACAATTTCCTCAAGACCGTCGGTTACACGTCTTGACGAGATCAAGGGCAGACACCATCGCATGTTTGTCGAGCCCTCTGAGGCGAACAGCTCCGCATATGCGGAATTCTGGGCGCGGCTGAACCGGGGCGAGTACCAGTCCGCCGAATATAAGCGAATCGGCAAAGGTGGTAAAGAGGTCTGGATTCAGGCTTCGTATAACCCGATCCTCGATTCGGATGGCAGGCCGGCGAAAGTGGTGAAATTCGCCACCGACGTGACCGCGCAAAAGCTTACGACCGCCAACTTCGCAGGCCAGATCGCGGCGATCGGCAAGTCGCAGGCGGTGATCGAGTTCCAGATGGATGGGACCATTCTCACCGCCAACGACAATTTCCTGAATGTCGGTCGGCTATTCGCTGGACGAGATCAAAGGGCGGCATCACCGGATGTTTGTCGATCCGGCCGAGGCGAACAGCCCTGCCTACGCCGAGTTCTGGGCAAGCCTGGGCCGTGGCGAATACCAGTCGGCGGAATACAAGCGCATCGGCAAAGGCGGCAAGGAGGTTTGGATCCAGGCCTCGTACAACCCGATCCTCGATCTGAATGGCAAGCCGTTCAAGGTGGTCAAGTTCGCCACTGATGTGACCGAGCAGGTCAAGATGAGGAGCGGGATGGCCGAGCTCTTAAGGACCATCGGCGAGACCTCGACCGCGATTGCGGCCTCGGCGGAAGAGCTGAGCGCCGTGAGCCAGCAGCTGACCACCAACGCCGGCGACACGGCCCAGCAGGCCAACGCCGCTTCGCAGACCAGCGAAGAGGTCTCGGCCAATGTCAACGTCGTTGCCGCGAGCTCCGAAGAGATGATGGCCTCGATCCGCGAGATTTCGAAGAGCGCCACCGAAGCCGCCCGCGTCGCCAAAGCGCGGTCGGCATCGCCGAGACGACAACGCAGACGATCCACCAGCTGGGCACGTCGAGCTCGGAGATTGGCAAGGTGATCAAGGTCATCACCTCGATTGCCCAGCAGACCAACCTCCTCGCGCTCAACGCCACCATCGAAGCCGCCCGCGCTGGAGAGGCCGGCAAAGGATTCGCCGTAGTCGCGAACGAGGTCAAAGAACTCGCCAAGGAAACCGCGCGCGCCACCGAAGAGATCGGTCAGAAGATCGAAGCCATTCAGACCGACACTCAGGCTGCCGTCAAAGCGATTGGCGAGGTCAGCCAGATCATCACGCAGGTCAACGACATCTCGAACGTCATTGCCTCGGCGGTCGAAGAGCAAACCGCAACCACCACCGAGATTGGGCGCAACGTGACTGAAGCCGCGATGGGCACCAATGAGATTGCCAGCAGCATCTCTGGGGTCGCGAAATCGGCGCAGATGACCATGGCCGGGGCAGCGGACACGCAGACCTCGGCGCGCTCGTTAACCGAAATGGCGGCAAGCCTGCAAGTGCTGGCAAGCCGTTCCTCTCACTGACTTGTAACCGAAAGCGGAGTATCCAATGGTCGCGATGCCTGTAGAAGTTCGTGAGGGGAGACTCACGCCGCAATGCCGCTAAGAGCCCTGGTTGTCGATGACTCCCGAGCGATGCGAAGCATCATTTCGAAGATCCTCGCGCGGCTTGGATTCGAAGTGGTGCAAGCGGCCGATGGCGTCGAGGCGCTGGCCACACTCTCTACCGGCGCGCCAGTCGACGTGGTGCTCTCCGACTGGAACATGCCGGAGATGAATGGGCTGGAGTTCGTCAAGGCGCTTCGCGCCGACCCGAAGTTCGCCCGCGTCGTGGTGGTGATGGTGACCACCGAGACCCATATCGAACAGATGATGATCGCGCTCGAAGCTGGGGCAAACGAATACATCATGAAGCCGTTTACCGCGGAAGTGATTGAGGACAAACTTCGCATGCTGCAAGTGGTGGTGCCGGCGTCATGACCAATCAGACCGTCCCCGCTCCTATCCAAGCGCCAGCGCGCCGATTCCTCAATCGACTCGGACGCAAGATCAAGGTCCTGGTCGTCGACGACTCGGTGGTCATTCGCCGCATTATCACCGAGTCTTTGAGCAGCGACCCGGAGTTTGAAGTCGTCGGCTACGCTCCTAACGGCACGATCGCCTTGCAGAAGGCGGCAGAGCTCAAGCCCGACGCCATCACCCTCGACATCGAGATGCCGGAGATGGATGGCCTCACCACGATCCGCCGGCTGCGTGCAGCCTCTTCCACGGCATGCGTGATCATGTGCAGCACGCTTACCTCGCGGGGCGCCTCGGCGGCGCTCGATGCGTTGATGTTGGGGGCGAACGACTATGTCACCAAGCCCTCCAACACCGGCCCCATGGACTCCGCTCGAACGATGCTGCATGACGAGCTGATTCCCAAGATCAAGCAGTTCTTTGAGGTCAAGAAACTCGCCGCCGTTCCACGCAGCATTCCGGCCTCGGCGCCGTTACAGCCTCGGGTCGCGCCCAGCGTTCCGCGCGCGCCACTCTTTACCATGGCGGCCGAGCGGAAGATTCTGGCCATCGGCGTCTCGACCGGTGGCCCGACGGCGCTGATGAATATCCTGCCGCAGTTCCCGGGGTCCTTCCCGCTGCCGGTGGTGATCGTGCAGCACATGCCACCGCTTTTTACCAAGCTCCTCGCAGAACGGTTGCAGGCGCAGAGCAAGTTTGAAGTGGTCGAGGCAACAAACGGCATGGCTCTGAAGGCTGGCCGCATGATCGTAGCGCCCGGAGACTATCACATGCGGCTGCATCGTTCCGGTAAGGAAGTGGTGGTGCATCTCGACCAGGGGCCAAGAGAAAACTCCTGTCGCCCCGCAGTGGACGTTCTCTTTCGCTCTGTTGCGGAGGTCTACTCTGGCGGGGTGATCGGCGTGATTCTGACCGGCATGGGCCAGGACGGACTACATGGTGTGGAGCAACTCAAGAGCAAGGGCGCTTACATCATCGCGCAGGATCAGGCATCGAGCGTGGTTTGGGGCATGCCCGGCGCAGTTGTCGAAGCGGGCCTGGCCGACTCCGTCCTCGGCCTGGGCGCAGTCGTGCCGGAGATTCTGCGGCAGGTGTCGCGATGAGCACAATTCTCAACAAGCCGCTTGTTCCGGGTGCGAGCGCTGTCTCCGCAGGCAGCGGCGTCACCTCGGTGCCCGCGTCAAAGGCCCCGGCCGCTTCGTCCGTTCCGGCAAAGCTGGTGGTGGTCAGCGAGGACAACTACAAATATCTGCAGCAGGAGATCTACCGCCAATCCGGCATCGTGCTCGATGAGGATAAACATTACCTGCTCGAATCGCGGCTGATGCCCGTGGCCCGTGCGGCCTCAATCTGCCGGCCTCGATGAACTTTGCGTGCGCCTGCGGGCCGGAACGAATAAGGCGCTGGAGCAGAAGGTCATCGAGGCGTTGACCACCAATGAGACGCTCTTCTTTCGCGATATGGCGCCCTTCGACGCGATGCGGCAGAAGCTGATTCCCGAGCTGCTGGCGAAGCGCCCGTCGAAGTTGACGCATCTGGTCGGCCGCCGCTTCGTCTGGGCAGGAGGCTTACAGCATCGCCATGCTGCTCAAGGAACTAGGAACCGACGGGCGTCCCGTTGAGATCCTCGGGCACCGATCTCTCCGAGCAGATCCTCGATCGCGCCCGCGAGGCAAAGTATGTGCAGTTCGAGGTCAACCGCGGCCTGCCCGCGCCTTACCTGGTGAAGTATTTCAAGCGCGAAGGTCTGGACTGGCAGTTGAAAGACGAGATTCGCAGCATGGTGAAGTTTCGCCGCTTCGACCTGCGCCAGCCGATGGCCGCGCTGGGCAAGTTCGACATCGTCTTCTGCCGCAACGTGCTGATCTATTTCGATGTCGCGACGAAGATCAAAATTCTTAACCAGATCCTGACCGTGATGAACCCCGGCGGCTACCTCTTTCTTGGGGGCGCCGAGACGGCAATGAATCTGCAGGGCTCGTTCGAGCGCGTGCCCATCGGAACGACCGTTGCCTACCGCAAGATCTAGGAGTACTTATGCTGGCTGCTTTATCCGTTGAAGAACATGTCTCCGAACAGTCGCGCATCGTTGCCGAGGTCTTCGGCGTGATGGCCGACATCGTTGTCGAGCCCGCGAACGATTCCTGGCCTCCGGGCGAAGAGCTTGTGACTGCGGCGATCTACTTCACCGAGCCGTGGAAAGGCGCGATGGTGCTCGAATGCGTGCTGCCGCTCGCCTATGAGTTCACCGTACGTGTCATGTCGGTCCCGATGCCCACGTCGGTCGATGCCGATGTCTGTGACTCCATGGGCGAACTGGTGAATATGATCGCCGGCAACTTCAAAGCGCTGATGCCTGCCGAAACGGGGATTTCGATTCCGTCGGTCGTGCGCGGCCGGGATTACGTGCTGCAAATGCGCGGAAGCAAGACTCTGAGCCAGATTGTCTTTGAGAGCGAGTTTGGGCCGTGCAGCGTGACTTTGGTGGGCGTGACGTTGAAGTAGGTGCCGAATAGAGTCACCCATGGCGGCCACAGCCAAGTCGGTGATCGACTCGCTTCGCGACCTTCCTCAGGACATTTTGGTCCCGGAACTCAAGGCTCTGCGGGTCTCGACCAAAGAACGCAGGAGTCTATCCGGCATCTTTCAGATAAGCTCGACGACGCGATCGACATCCGGGAACGACGCACTTGAAACGCGGCTGCCGAAACAATAGCTGTCGATCTCGCTAACCCTTCCCAATCACCCGAGCCAGAGTCTCGCCAATCGCCGCCGGCGATTGCACCACATGAATCCCAGCCTCAGTCAGCGCCTTCATCTTGTCGGCCGCAGTGCCCTGGCCTCCGGAGATGATCGCTCCGGCGTGACCCATGCGGCGTCCGGGAGGCGCGGTTTGCCCGGCGATGAAGCCGATGACCGGCTTCTTCACATGCGCTTTGACGTAAGCGGCAGCCGCTTCTTCGGCGGTCCCGCCGATCTCGCCGATCAGGATGATCGACTCGGTCCCCGGATCTTCATTGAGCAGCTTGAGCGCGTCGATGTGGTTGGTGCCGATGATCGGGTCGCCGCCAATGCCGATAGCCGTCGACTGGCCGATGCCGCGCTGGGTGAGCTGATAGACCGCCTCATAAGTCAGCGTGCCCGAGCGCGAAACGATGCCGACCGAGCCTTCCTTATGAATTCGCCCCGGCATAATGCCGATCTTGGCCTTGCCTGGAGAGATAACGCCGGGGCAATTCGGCCCGATCAGGCGTGACTTCGAGTGCTTGAGCACGCTCCACACCTTCACCATGTCGATCGTCGGAATACCCTCGGTAATGCAGACAATCAGGGGCAGTCCAGCGTCCTCGGCTTCGAGGATCGCGTCCGCGGCAAATGGAGGCGGCACGAAGATCACGGTCGCATTCGCGCCAGTCTCTTTGACGGCATCGGCGACGGTATCAAAAACCGGCCAGCCCTCATGCGTCGTTCCACCTTTGCCCGGCGTTACTCCGCCAACCACCTTGGTGCCATATTCAGCGCAGCCTTTGGCATGGAATGTTCCTTCTTTGCCGGTAATGCCCTGCACGATAAGTCGAGTGTCGTTGCCAACTAAGACTGACATCAGCTTTTAGCTCCTAGCTTTTAGCTCTTAGCGTGCACTGAGGCGATTAGGGCGCTTAACATCTTGCCCACTTCGATACTCAAGTGTTCCGCTTCGGCTAAGCCTTCTAAACTTCCCATGTTCAAACTCTTTGCCACTAGTATCTGAGTTTGTACTTCGCAATTCGAACCCTGAGCCATGCCCAGGAACTGACGAAATTCCCCTTGGCTCAATCTTCCTCGCCCTTCAGCGATGTTGCTTGCTACGGAAACCGCGGCGCGCCGTAGTTGGGACGAAAGACCAAACATCTCCGCCTTCGGAAAAGTCTGCGTCGCTTTGTAGACCGCCACTGTCATTTCCATCGCCCTCTGCCAGACAGTCAGATCGTGGAACGATTGCGCCATCGCGGCACCAACTAGCTAAGAGCTAAAAGCTAACGGCTAAAAGCTATCCCTTCGCTGCTGCGACGACTTTTTCCGCGGCATCTTGCATCGTTTCGCCGACGATAAAATTCAATCCCGAGTCCTTGAGAATCTTCCGTCCTTCTTCAACGTTGGTGCCTTCGAGGCGCAAGACGATCGGGACTTTCACCGACAGGTTCTTAGCCGCTTGCACCACGCCATTCGCGAGCACATCCACCCGCAAAATTCCGCCAAAGATGTTGATGAAGATCGCCTTCACGTTCGGGTCGGAGAGCAGAATCGCAAACGCCTGTTCGATCTGCTGCTGGTTTGCGCCGCCGCCGACATCGAGGAAGTTGGCCGGCGAGCCACCTGCGTACTGAATGATGTCCATCGTCGCCATCGCGAGGCCGGCGCCGTTGACCATGCAGGCGATATTGCCGTCGAGCTTGATGTAGTTCAGCGCGAACTTCGAGGCTTCGACCTCGAGCGGGTCTTCTTCGGCGATATCGCGAAGCTCTTTCAATTCCTTGTGGCGAAAGATCGCGTTGTCGTCGAAGTTGATCTTGCAATCGAGCGCAAAGAGCTTGTCGTCTTTGGTTGTGATGAAGGGGTTGATCTCGAGCAGCGACGAATCGGTCTCGATGAAAGCCTTATAGAGCCCTTGCATGAACTTGACCGCGTCGTTGATCTGCGTCGGCTTAAGTCCTAAGGCGAATGCCAGCTTGCGCGCCTGGTAGGCCTGGAAACCAATTGCCGGATCGATATAGGCCTTGACGATGGCGTCAGGGTCTTTGGCCGCGACCTCTTCGATCTCCATGCCACCGGCTTTCGAAGCCATAAAGACCAGCTTCGACGCCGCGCGGTCGAGCACGATGCCGAGATAGAGTTCACGATCGATGGCTGCAGTCTCTTCGACGAGCAACCGCTGCACCTTCTGCCCCTGCGGGCCCGTCTGGTGCGTAATCAGCTGCATGCCGAGAATATTCTTGGCGAACTCTTCCGCGTCGCCGATGTTCTTTGCGACCTTCACGCCGCCGCCCTTGCCGCGACCGCCTGCATGGATCTGCGCCTTGACCACGACGCCGGTTGCGCCGCCCGCAAAGAGGCGTTTGCCGATCTCAACTGCTTCATCGAGAGTGTTGGCGACTTCGCCCCGGGGAACGGGCACGCCATACTTCGCGAGAATGTCTTTTGCCTGGTATTCGTGAATTTTCATAAGGAGTCAGTCTGCGTCATTCGATGAAAGGGCAGAAAGACCATACTAGCGGACAGGCTGGGAAAAGGAAATCAGGGGATGGCCTCCGGAGGCGTCAGGTCGATTCGGGCTACCCGTTTTCACAAAGGTGCGTCCGAGCGGAGCGATTGCGAAGAGCGGCTGTTCTCGACCGAAAAGCCGCACCGGCTAAATCCAGACCGGATAGATGAATAGTGAAATCGGGCTAGTCGGAAAGTGAATGCTTCGGTAGGCTGGTTCCGGTAGGTGTTGCGGTGAGGGATGAGTGATTTTTTCAAATATGTAGAGAAGGTGCGCGTCGTCGGCGCCTCGCTTAGTCGCGACGAGGCGAATGCGGCGGTGCGGGCCATGCTCATGGGTGAGGCCGTCGACGATGAGATTGCTGCGCTGCTCACGGCGATCGACAAGCGCGGTGAAACGGTGTCCGAGCTGACCGGGTTTGCCGAGGCGCTCCGTCAAGTATCGATTCCCCTGCCTTTTACCGAAGGGGAATGCGCCGAGCTGGTCGATACCTGCGGGACCGGTGGCGATGAGCAGGGGACCTTTAATATTTCAACCGGAGCGGCGCTGGTGGCCGCAGCCGCCGGAGCAAAGGTCGCTAAGCACGGCAATCGCGCGGTGACCTCAACCTGCGGCTCGGCGGACGTGCTTGAGGCGCTCGGCGTCGCGGTTGCGCTGCCAGCGAAAGAAGCGGTGGAATGCCTTCGCGCGACAGGCTTCACTTTTCTCTATGCCCCAGCTTTGAATCCCTCGATGAAGCGGGTGCAGGCGGTCCGCAAGTCGCTCGGTTTCCGAACGATCTTCAATCTTGCCGGACCGTTGTCGAATCCGGCGAACGCTCGAACGCAGGTGATGGGTGTCTTCGCCGCCAACCGCATCCCCGTGGTCGCTCAATCGATGGCCAATCTGGGCGTCCGCCACGCGTTTGTCGTGTATGGACTCGATGGACTGGACGAGCTGACGGTCACCGGGGAATCGATGGTCGCCGAGGTGCGCAATCAGCCGATCGCCGCTTGGGATAGGGGAATCGAGGGACCCGGCGATGTTCGCCATTATCGCGTTCACCCGCATCAGGCGGGGCTTGAAGTATCTTCGCTGGATCAACTTCGAGGCGGAAAAACAGTAGCGGAGAATGCGGCAATCCTCGAGGCGATCCTGAAAGGCGAGAAGGGGCCGAAGCGCGACGTTGTGTTATTCAATGCGGCGGGGGCACTGGCGGTGGCGGATGTCGCCGCGGATATTCGCGAAGGGATGGACCGCGCGGCGGCCGCCATCGATTCGGGCGCGGCAATGAAGACCCTTAGCGCGCTGCGGGAGTTCAGTCAAAAGGTTCCGGCGACAGACTAAAGGCATGCGCTGGGGAATTCGGCGGGAGAAGTAGATGAGACTAGTGAAATCCTGTATTGGGTTGTTGGCGGTAGGGGTTGCGTTCGCTGCCATGGCAAGTGCGCAGGCACAACAGATCGAAGTGAACAAGAACAACCGAACCATCGCCGTCACCGCGACCGACAAGGCCACGGCCGATGCCGAGGTCGCGACCGTGCACATCGGCTTCCAGGTCTACGCGTCCGATTCGCAATCCGCATACGCGCTCGGCTCGAAGACATCGAACGCAATCGTGGCGGCGCTGAAAAAGGTTGGTGTGGAGGACAGCGCAATCCAAAGCGAGGCCCAGAACATCGCGCCGGTGCAGCAATACGAAACCCAGAACCTGCCTGAGGCCCAGAAGGCGCAGCGGCAGTTTCAAGTGACACAAAGCTGGTCGGTGAAGACTTCCGCAAAAGCGGCGGCCTCAGTGCTCGACGCAGCGGTGCAGGCCGGAGCAAACCAAAGCGGCCAGATCGATTGGGATGTCGCCGACCCAGACGCACTCGAAGCGCAGGCTGCCGAAAGCGCCTTGAAGCGTGCCCGCGCGATCGCCGATCAGATGGCAAAAGGGCTTGGGACTTCACTCGGTCAACTCGTTTACGCCAGCAACCAGGTTCCAGAACGGCCGATGCCAATGCCGATGAGCAACGGCGGTCCGATGCTCATGAAGGCTGCAGCCTGCAGCCCCTCAGCCGCTCGCGCTCAGCCCGCAAAAAGTCACCCGTTCCGCTACCGTCTACGCCGTCTTTGCCATCGAATGAAAGCGCATCGGCATCAAGCACAACAGCATCCAAAGTCGTTGAGGCTATGCTGGAACTAGAGAAGAACTAAGAACGCTGCAGCCAGGGACACCGAATGCCTGTTTACCCATATCGCGAGTTGCACCCCACCGCCGAAGCCGAGGATATCTATCGGCGTTGGCTTACCTATCTCGACGAAGAGTTCACCAAGCACAAGCGGCCGGCGCTACGGGCGGAGATCGTTCGCGACAACCTGCATCAGCTCTATCTCGGGCGTCCACATGGGGGCAAGCTGAACTTCTCGCTAACCTCGGAGCTGCCCGGCAATGTCTTGCAGCTCTCGCTCGACCCCTGCAACGTGACCCTCGAGCCCGAGTATTATGGCGACGTCGATCGGGAAAAATACGCCGAGCGCAAGCCGCTGATTTATTTCTGGCAGATGTTCGACCGCTCGCCGCTGGGGCTCAATCACTGGCTGGGATTTCGTCTGCGCTGCATGCTGGGCCGCCACATCTTCAAGAGCATTGGCAAGGGCGTGAAGATCTTCCACGGCGTCGAGTTCAGCTACGGCTACAACCTCACCATCGAAGACAACGTCGTCATCCACAAACACGTGATGCTCGACGATCGTGGCGAGATTATTCTGCGCAAGGGCACGTCGCTCTCTGACTACGCCGCGGTCTACTCTCACTCCCACGATCCGATCGACTCCGCGAATGTGACGAATAAGGTCACCGAAATCGGCCCCGCGGCGCGTATCACTTATCACGCCTCCGTAATGGCCGGACAAAAGGTCGGGGAAGACTCCATCGTCGGCGCGCACGGCGTGGTCACGCATGAGGTCGAGGCGCACTCCATTGTTGGTGGAGTGCCCGCCAAGCCGCTGAAGAGCAAGTCGGATATCCAGAAGCAAGGGCCGACGGAAAGCAGTTCTTAGAGCGCTGCTATTGACTCACAACTAATAATGGCGGCTTCCTTTCCTGCTACCATCGAGAAAAGCGCTCATGACCCCGCCAGAGATCGTTCTAAAGCTGATCCAATTTGCAATTCTCCTCTTTGCGTTGAGCCTGCATGAGGCTTCGCACGCATGGATGGCCTCACGCCTGGGCGACCAGACGGCGCGAATGCTTGGCCGCGTCACGCTGAATCCGATCAAGCACATCGACCCGGTCGGTACGCTGCTGTTTCCGCTGATTGCGATGTTTTCCGGTATCCCGCTGCTTGGCTGGGCCAAACCGACGCCGGTAACGGGAAGAAACTTCCAGAACTATAAACGCGACGACATCCTCGTAACGCTCGCCGGCCCGGTCAGCAACCTGCTGGGCGCCTTCGTTGCCGTTGTTCTGCTCGTGATCATCGCCAAGACCTCGCCGCTCGGCAACGCCGTCGTTCACCAGGTGGCCTCGGGCCGGTACGATGTCTTCCAAAGCACGATCATGCTGCCGATTGTGCTGGTCTGTTTCTATAGCATCATCATTAATCTCTTTCTGACGGTGTTTAACTTGTTGCCGCTGCCGCCGCTCGATGGCAGCCACATCTTCCGCCACATGATCCCCTACAGCTGGGCGGCAATGTACGACCGGCTCGGCATGATCAGCCTCTTCCTGATGATTTTCTTTGGCGGTCGGGTGGTGATGTTTGTGGTGGGCCCGGTGATCTACGCTATCCAGTCGATGCTCTTTTCGCTTTAGCTACTCGGCTCTGGACGATATCTGCCGAAGAACCCAACCCACCTATTACGCCGTGAGCGTCTCTTCGTGCCTCTTCCCTGAAAAGCGCTTCCGCCGCCGCAGAAAGAAGCTCTCATAGAACCGGAACGAAAGCCACGCTACGCCGAAGCTCCCCGCCACCGTGACAACGCCATTTAAAGCTAGGCCCTGAATGCGGTCGGCATGAGGCAGAATCTTTTCCGCGACCCACACATATACCGGATGGAAGAGCACATGAAAGACGTAGATTCCGTAGCTTATCTTTCCCACCCCGCGCAGCCATCCCAGGTTCATCGCCCGGCTCCAGAAACCCGTCGGTCGTAGCGAGAGCACCAGAAGGCTCGCCCAGAGAATGGTAAGGAAGACCAGCCCGTAAACGATAATTCCGGGCCTTTGAAATTCGAGGCTACCACTCCACCATCCGACGGTAGCGAAGCCGGCCAGCGAGCCGGCTGCGGCAATCGGAGCAAGGCGATCCACTCTCTTCCAGCTACCATCGCGGTAGCACATCGCCAGAAAACCGCCCGCTGCCAGTTCCCCAGCATGCGTCAGCAGAAAGCCGTAAAAGTCCGGTGGAACCTCGTGCCAGCTCCAGATCCACCAGCGAAAGCAAAAGGAGACGACGATGGTTGCAACACAGAGATATTTCGCGCGCGCCGGCGTCTTCATCCTCGAGAGCAGGAAGGGCCAGAGCAGGTAAAACTGCTCCTCGACCGCAAGGCTCCAGAAATGCCCAAGCACCAACGGCGATCCGTAGGATGAAGTGAACCTCGCCAGGGCAGGAATGTTCTGCAGGTAGAGCGCGAAGACCCAGATGTGCGAGAGACCGAGCAACCCTTGGTGAGCTGCGAATGCGGTGAGCACGACGAGCAGCAGCGATCCGTAGTAGAGCGGGAAGATGCGCAGCGCGCGGCGGACGTAGAAGTTCCTGAGCCAGCCCTCCGTGCCGTGAGTGTCCCAAAGGATGCCCGAGATCAGAAAGCCGGAGAGGACAAAGAACAGCGAGACGCCGCTCCATCCCGCTTTCAACAGCAGCCCGATGTTCTTGATCAGGAGGTTGCTCGATTGCGCGCCCCCGCCGGTGTGGTAGGCGACGACGATTAAAATCGCCAGCCCGCGGATGCCATCCAATGCCGGCAGATGTTTGTCGCTCTTCACTCGAGGGTTCCCTGAATTGTCTTACCGGTCTCTATTGCCATCAAGCGGAGTTGCAGTAAGTCTAATACGGCAGCAAATCCTCTCGCTGTTTGGAAACCGCTGCCTGAACTCCCCTACGCAAGGCGACATTCAGATTCCGTACAATGGAGCGAATGCCCCGCATCTCCGCGATCCGGGCAATTTTGCGTTCGATGTAAGGAAATCTGTGACGATCTCTTCCAATACTCCGGCTGGGCAAGAAATCGCCGCCGGTGAAAACAAGCGCGTGCTCAGCGGCATGCGCCCGACCGGCAAGCTGCACCTCGGCAACTACATGGGCGCGCTGCATAACTGGGTCGGCATGCAGGACAAGTACGAGTGCTACTTCTTCATCGCCGACTACCACGCGCTAACGACCGACTACGCCGATCCCTCGCAGGTGAGACAGAACACGCTCGAAGTGGCGACGGATTTTCTCGCCGCCGGACTCGATCCTGAAAAGAGCGTGCTCTTCAATCAGAGTCACGTCGTGCAGCACGCCGAGCTGCACCTGCTGCTCTCGATGATTACCTCGCTGGGATGGCTGGAGCGCGTTCCTTCTTACAAAGAGCAACAGGAAAACATCGTCGGCAAAGACCTGACGACCTATGGATTTCTTGGGTATCCACTGCTGCAGTCGGCGGACATTTTGGTCTACCAGGCGGATTTTGTCCCGGTAGGTCAGGACCAGGCTGCGCATGTGGAGCTCACGCGGGAAGTTGCGAGGCGGTTCAATCAGTATCTATCCGACCGGCCGGCAGGGCGCAAGCGACATACTGCCCGAACCCCAGGTCCTGTTGACCCCATCCCCAAAGCTGCTCGGCACCGATGGCCGCAAGATGTCGAAGAGCTACGGCAACACCATCCTGCTCTCCGAACCCGAAGCCGATCTGCGCAAGAAGCTGAAATCGATGGTCACCGATCCAGCGCGCGTTCGGCGCAGCGATCCCGGCAATCCGGACAAGTGCCCGGTCGGCGATCTGCACAAGATCTTCTCCAGCGCCGAGACAATCGCCAAGGTCTACGAAGGCTGCACCACCGCCGGCATTGGCTGCATCGAGTGCAAAGGCTGGGCGGCGGACTCGATCGTCACTGCGCTCAAACCAATTCAGGAGCGCCGCAAGCCCTACGAGGAGAATCCAGAGCTCGTGTGGGAGATCCTCGAAGACGGCGGCGCCAAAGCCCGCAAGCGCGCTGAGCAAACTATGGTTGAGGTCCGCGACGCGATGGGCCTTGCGCCGCGACGGCGCGGATCGATGGGAGCGTAAGCACGACCATGACCGATCAGACGCCCGACGCCAACACTCCCGAAACACCCGCCCCGACTAACGCCAAGGCGCCTTACGCCAAGACACCCTCCGACCTCAAAAAGGAGGCCGCCGATCTCTCGCCGTTTTCCGTCAGCGTCGGCCAGGTCTACGATGGGCCACTCGATCTGCTGCTCCATCTCATTCGCACGCAGGACATCGACATCTACGACATCCCCATCGCGCGAATCACCGCGCAGTTTCTCGCCTATGTCGAGGGCCTGAAGCAGACCGACATCGATGTCGCCGGCGAGTTCATCTACACCGCCTCGCTGCTCATCCACATCAAGAGCAAGATGCTCTTGCCGCGCATGCCCACCGAGGCTGGCGAAGGCGAGAGCGAAGATCCCCGCCGCGAGCTCGTCGAGCGGCTGCTCGAGCACGAGCGCTTCAAAAACGCCGCGCAGATGCTCGCCCAGAAGCAGCAGATCGAGAACGCTACCTGGAGCAATCCGCAGATGCGCGACTTCCGCAACGACGAGGGCACCGAGGCCGAGATCGCCGCCGACACCGTCGACCTGGTCCGCGTCTTTCGCGAGGTGCTGGAGCGCGCCCGCACTCGTCCCGTCCTCGACGTCGACGAAGACGCCGTCACCGTCGCGCAGATGATCAACTTCATCCGCCGCCGCATGGTGATGGAAGACAAGCCTGTTTCCTTGCGGCGCCTGCTTGCCAACACCCGCTCCGAGCGCGCGCTCATCGCCATGTTCCTTGGATTGCTGGAGCTGGTCCGCCTGCAGGCCGTGCTGCTGCGGCAGGAGAGCAACTTCGGCGACATCCTCATCAAGAAGCATGTCGACTTCGAAAGCGTGCTCGATGCGCGTCTCAGCGAAGCCAGCGGCGACTGGAGCTAAGCGCCTCCGCAAAGTTGGAAGTTGACGAGTGTTGTGTTGCAATTAAAGAGTGGAAGTCCCCGCGCAAGGCGATCGCCAACAAAGTATTTTGACCCGCACGCCGTTGATGGCGCTGGCGGTCGCGGCCTTCGGCATCGGCACCTCCGAGTTCATCATCATGGGGCTGCTGCCTAACCTGGCGCAGGACCTCCATGTCAGCATTCCCAAGGCCGGCGCGCTCGTCACCGCCTATGCACTCAGCGTGACTCTCGGGTCGCCGATCGTGGCCGTCGCCACTGCCAGCCTCGAACGCAAGAAAGCTCTACTGCTGCTGCTGGGCATCTTTACCCTCGGCAATCTGGCTTGCGCGGTAGCGCCGAATTATCCGCTCCTCATGGCGGCGCGGGTCCTGACGGCGCTGAGCCACGGAGCGTTCTTCGGCATCGGCAGCGTCGTCGCTTCAAACCTGGTGCCGCGCAACCAGCGAGCTCAGGCGATTGCGCTCATGTTTTCGGGGCTGACGCTGGCCAATGTCCTCGGCGTTCCCGCCGGAACGGCGCTGGGCCAGGCTTTCGGCTGGCGTGCCTCGTTCTGGGCGATCGTTCCGATTGGATTGATCGCCGCCGCTGCGGTATTGAAACTCGTCCATCCGCAAGCGGCAGTATCGACCAAGCTCATTCATGAGTTTCGCGTGCTGCGCAATCCGCGTGTGCTGCTGGTGCTCGCGATGAGCGTGCTCGGCTCTGCCTCGCTCTTCTGCGTCTTCACCTATGTCACGCCCACCCTCGAAACTGTTACTGGTATCTCGCCTCGCGGAGTCACGATCGTGCTGCTGCTCTGTGGCGTTGGCATCACGGCCGGCAACTTCATCGGCGGAGCGATGAGCGACCGCAGTCCAAATCGCTTTCTGGTGATGTCGATAACAGCGGTGTTCGTTTTCCTTGATTTGCCTCTACTTTGCCGAACCATTTGCCGTGCCGATGGTCGCCGCGCTGCTTGTGCTGGGGCTCGCTCTGTTTTGCCGCGGGTACTCCGTTACAGGCGCGAATCGTCGACCAGGCTTCCGCCGCTCCCAACCTCGCCTCAACGCTGAACCAGGGTGCATTCAACCTGGGTAACGCCTCGGGCGCAACATTGGGCGGGATGTTGCTCACCGCCGGTTTCCGTTACCGGCAACTGCCGATCGCCAGCATGGTCGTGACCCTTTGCATGCTGGCGTTGGCGCTCTTGTCGGCGTGGCTCGACCGCAAGCACAGGGTAGTTCTGGAGACGGAAGAGCTGACCGTTGGCTGACATTTCCACCAAGCGTGCATCCCTCCGCCAACCGTCTCATCGCGTGAATGAGGCGGTTCCGAATCCGGCTCGATTCACTGCCGCAATCGATTTTCCTTCCCCGTCGTTTGTCTGCTGACGTACAGTGGTTCCGCGTCAATAGAGACCGCGATTGATATCGAAAAGAGGCAGCATGAAGAGAGCGCAGAGTTGCGTGGTGTTGGGATGTTGTTTTCTAGGGATCGGCACGACGGCACAAGCGCAGAGCCGCAAAGCCGGGCTATGGGAAGTCACGAGCAACATGACCTGGCAGCAATCTCCATTTCCATCTGGAATGAGCGCACCGGCGGGTTCCCCGTTTGGAGGCGGCGCGCATACCAACTCCGTCTGCGTCACCCAGGAACAGATCGACAAGTTCGGCGCGCCAGCGCCGCAAACACGCGGCGATTGCCAGGTCACCAATGTGTCGAAACAGGCCACTGGAATGACCGCGGAGATGAGCTTGCTCCGGAAGCATGAGCGGCAAAGGAACACTCGTCGCCTCATGGACCGACGACGACCATACCGTAAGCAAGATGCACTTTACCGGAACGCTACAGGCAGGCCCATCGCCCAAGCCAGTCGAGTGGACGGTCGACTCTACATCCGTTTTCAAAAGCGCAGACTGCGGCAGCGTGAAACCAATTTCCCCTCCTGGCAAGTAATATTCAGAGAACGCTATGACGACAAATACAGCACCTGTAACACCGGAACGAATTCAGCAATTTGCCTGGGGATACGCGCCTCCACTGATATTAGAGGCGGCGATACGCCATCGCGTTTTTGACGTGCTCGACGGCGGCGCAAAGACACTTGCCGAGGTTGCTAAGGAAACCGGAGCTTCCGAGCGTGGGCTTTCCGCCATCATGAATGCCCTTGTGGGCTTGCAGTTTCTAGCCAAAGGCGACGGCGGCCGCTACTCGCTCACCCCGGAGAGCGACGCTTTTCTCGTCAGCCATAAGCCCGGTTTTATGGGAGGCATGATTCGTCACGGCAGCGGGCAGTTAATCCCCAAATGGCTTGCCCTGAATGAAGTCGTGGCCACCGGCCGCCCAGCCGCGGCAGTCAACCAGCAAGGCGACGGCACCGAATTCTTCCAGCAGTTCGTCAACGACATCTTCCCGCTCAGCTATCCGGCAGCGCAGGCGCTCGCCCGCTACCTCGACTGCAATGTCGAGGGCCGCATGATCCGGGTGCTCGATCTCGCCGCCGGCTCCGGAGTCTGGGGCATCGCCCAGGCCCAATGCTCCGATGCTGTCCATGTCACGGTCGTCGATTGGGCCGGAGTTATTCCTGCGACGCGCGGAACCGTCGCCAAATTTGGCCTCTCCGAGAGGTTCACCTACGTGGAGGGCGACCTCGACAGCGCGGATTTCGGCAGCGGACACGATGTGGCAATTCTGGGCCACATCCTTCATAGCGAAGGCAAAGAACGCAGCCGTGCGTTGCTCGTGAAGGCGTTCAAGGCGCTGAAGTCCGGAGGAACGATCGCGATCGCCGAATTCCTGGTCAACGCGGAAAGAACTGGTCCACCGAACGCGTTGCTCTTCGCCGTCAATATGCTGGTCAACACCGATACCGGAGACACCTTTTCGTTTGAAGAGATCCGCGAGTGGCTCACAGAAGCGGGGTTCGTGAACGCCCGCACCCTTGAGGCTCCCGGTCCATCGCCCCTGATTTTGGCGAACAAGCCCTAAGAATTTGATATCGCCCCGGCCACGACTTGCCTGCGGAGTCTCTTCGCAACGACTCTATAGTAAAGTCCTTCACAGGACTCCTTGAACGTGCGCCCGACCTTACGACTCGCGTGGTTATTTGCCCTGTTGACCTGCGCGTCACGCCTGGCGAACGCGCAGGACCTCGCTCCCCGCGCCTACCTCATTACGCCGGTGCACCTGAATACGGTCACCCTGACCTGGTCTTTCTACGACGGCAACATCAACTACAACGGAGCGTTGCCGGTAGCCGATGCCACCGGCACCTACCAGGTGCCGATCCTGACCTACTATCACTCTTTCAATTTCTTCGGCCGTTCGGCCAATGCGCTCGCCTCTCTGCCCTACGCAAGAGGAAACTTCCAAGGAACGATCGCCGGCGCGGGGCAGCATCTCTACCGCTCAGGCCTGCTTGACTCGGTCTATCGTGTCTCGGTGAACCTGAAGGGCGGCCCGGCGTTGACCATGCGCGAGTTTCCCAAATGGAAACAGAAGGTCCTTATCGGCGCCAGTCTCAAAGTGGTTGCCCCCACCGGGCAGTACGATCCGACCAAGCTGGTGAATTGGGGCACCAACCGGTGGTCGTTCAAGCCGGAGCTTGGCTATTCGCAACGCTTCGGGAATTTTGTCGTCGATGCCTACGCGGGGGCATGGTTTTTCACGACGAACAACGATTTCTGGTCGCGCAACTCGTACTACCCCGGCACCCGCTCGCAGACCCAGAATCCCATCGGCGCCTTTGAGGGGCATTTAAGCTACAACTTCAATCCCCGGCTCTGGGCCTCGCTCGATGGGAACTACTGGTTTGGCGGAGCGACCAGCATCGCCGGCGTCGAAAACCCAGACAGCCAGCAAAGCAACTCGCGGATCGGCGGCACGGTCGCATTGCCCATCACCAAGCATCAGTCGCTAAAGCTCAGCTACAGCGACGGCACCTACATCCGCTTTGGCGGCAATTACCAGAACGTCTCAGTCGCCTGGCAATACTCGTGGGTAGGCAAGCACTGGTAGTGGGGTAAGAGGCAAGTTTAGGATTTGGTCCCGCTCCCAATTGTCCCGCTCAATGCAACCTCCGACCGTATCCTCGGCAGCGCCGACGGATGCTCTCGTTGCAGATATTCCAACATCTGTTCGCGCACGGAGCAGCGCAGATCAAATGCCGCCGTCGAGTTTGCGGCACTCATCAGAAACCGGATCTCTACTGAGTTGTCCTTGAAGTCGGTCACCTGGACGAGACTGGTTTTGCCGTCCCATAACGGCGATGACTGTAGGATGCTTTCATACTTCGCGCGCAGTTGCTCCAGCGGCACGGTGTAGTCCATCTGCAAATAGACGGCGCCAATCATGTCGGAGGAATATCTCGACGAGTTCTCAAACGACTTTTCTATGAATTGAGAGATCGGCACGATCAGGTGTCTCAGGTCCCAAAGCCGAATGACCACATACGTCGTGTTGACTTCAACCACCACTCCGGATTGCCCTTCCACCACCACGGAGTCATCAATGCGGATCGGCTCCGTCAGCGCAATTTGGATGCCGGCAATCAGGTTACCCAGTGTCGGTCGAGCCGCCATGCCGAGCACCAGGCCCGCTACTCCGGCTGAGGCGAAGAGCCCCGCGCCAACATTGCGGATAGACGGGAAGGTCATCAGTATTGCCGCGAAGCCGATAAAGACCAGCAGCCAGATCATGATCTGGCGCAGCAGGAAGACCTGAGTCCGGACGCGTCGCCCGCGAACATCGTCCCGGATGTCGTCTGGGAGCCGCGCTACGATGAAGCCGTAACCGATCTCCAGCACCCCGATCGTCAGCCAGGTAAAGGCCGCAATGTAGCCAATTTCGAGGCTGCGTTGGACCAGGTCGGAGCCCCAGTCCTCCATCCCCAGTTGCTCGAGGGCGATGGTGACCGCAAACAGGATCAGCAACGGATGCGCCGGTCCCGAGGTGTGCCGTATAAACAACTCACCGAAGAACGCAGGCCGCCACCTCTGCGCCCGGCGAAAGCATGCGTACAAAATGAAGTGGACCAGCTCTGCTATCGCAATTGCTGCGATCACCGCAAGACTGTCGCGCAGCGCCAGTGGCCAACCTGAAAACCATTCAACGCTCATCTTCGATAGCCTACTATCCCGGTCGAAACCAGTGTCGCCGCGGACAAACCTATACTGGAGTCAATGACCCGATCTCTCACCAAGTCTCTCGAATTCCAGCTCCGCGCCGAGCGCTTCCTCCCCGGCGGAGTCGATTCTCCCGTCCGTGCCTTTCGTGCCGTGGGCGGTGCGCCGCCATTTCTCGTTCGCGCCGAGGGCGCTTACCTCTGGGACGCCGATGGCAACCGCTATCTCGACTACTTCGGCTCCTGGGGGCCGATGATTCTCGGCCACGCCCATCCGCCGGTCGTCGAGGCAATCCAGCGCGCCGCCGCCAATGGCGCCAGCTTCGGAGCATCGACGCCCACCGAGGGCGAGCTCGCCGAGATGGTCGTCTCCGTTTTTCCTTCTATAGACAAGCTGCGATTCGTCTCGTCAGGTACCGAGGCCACCATGTCGGCCATCCGCGTCGCCCGCGCCTTCACCAATCGCAAATACATCATCAAGTTCGAGGGCTGCTACCACGGCCACTCCGACGGCCTGCTGGTCAAGGCCGGCTCCGGGGTCGCCACCTTCGGCATCCCCGGCTCGGCGGGAGTGCCCGAGGAGATCGTCCACTTCACCCTCGCGCTGCCCTTCAACAACGTCGCCGCCGTCGAGAGCGCCTTCGCCGCGCACAAGGACCAGATCGCCTGCATCATCGTCGAGCCGGTCGTCGGCAACATGGGCTGCGTCCCGCCCGCGCCCGGCTATCTCGAGGCGCTGCGCAAGATCACCGCCGACGCCGGAACCGTGCTGATCTTCGACGAGGTCATGACCGGCTTCCGCGTCGCTCTGGGCGGAGCGCAGGCACTCTACGGAATCCAACCCGACATGACCACCCTCGGCAAAATCATCGGCGGAGGCCTCCCCTGCGGAGCCTTCGGCGGCCGCGCCGAGATCATGGACCTGCTCGCGCCGTTAGGCCCCGTCTACCAGGCCGGAACCCTCAGCGGCAACCCGCTAGCCATGGCCGCCGGAATCGCCACCGTCGGCGAACTGATCCAGCGCGAGGACGAAATCTATCCGCAACTCGAAAGAGTCAGCGCCGCCGTCGCCGACGGAGTAGCCGCCGCAAGCCAAAGCCGCCGGAATCCCCGTCATGACCAACCGAGTCGGCTCCATGTTCACCTGGTTCTTCACCGAGACCCCAGTCACGGATTGGGATACTGCCGCGACCTCAGACACGGCTGTCTTCGGAAAATTCCACCGCGCCATGCTCGAAGCCGGAGTCTGGCTGCCGCCGTCGCAGTTCGAAGCGATGTTTTTGGGGATGGCGCATGGAGAGGCTGAGGTGGAGGCTACGATTGCGGCAGCGAAGGCCGCGTTAGCCAAGTTATAGTGACAGCGCATCGATGCTACGCTAAGCAGATGCGGATTCTTGGACTTAGAAAAGTTGTAACTGCGGCCCTGCTCCAGCGTAGTCCCTAACTGTAACTCTGTTCGCACAAGCAACCAATCCATACGCGTCGATTACGCCTGAGCAGAAGGCGATTCTTCAACCTGGAATCGAACGATACATAAAGGATCAACTCCACGAGAAGTGGCGATGACCTATACCAGATTCAAGACCAGACGAGCGATCTCAAGAACGAGTTGCTGCTAGTGCAGAGGGACGCGCCCGAGATGACGAGAGATCAGTACGTCAAGGCAATGAAATATACGCTCGCGACCGGCGGGTTTCCTAAGCTAAGGGCTTCAGCCTGAACATCGTATCGAGCCGACAAAGGGAATTTCATTGTGATTGGGTGTGGCGCAAGCAACCAGAGAGTCTTGGCACGGAACGGGTAGTGTCATCCTTTGGACGCCCGTATTGATGGAATGGTCAGGCTAAGTTTGACATATGGTGCTATGACATGCCCATGTATCCTAAGACAAGCCATAACCGCACTAAGCAGCCTTCCGATCCACCACCTCAAGCACGGTTCCTTCCAGCTTCTGCAAATGCGCAATGATCGCGAAGAGATTCCTCGCTTGCGGATTTCCCGACGGGCTGAACATCCGCATTAAAGTCTTCGGTGAGCGGTCGAGGTCTGCGCCAAGTTGGATGAAGCCGATGGTGCCGTTGATGTAGGTACGCAGTACCGACTTACCAGTCTCGACATCTCCAGAGACCAGGGTATTCACAGCTTCCCGCAGAAGTGCGCGACGAAACCCTTTGCTCTCCTGAAGCTGCGCCATGACCGTTTCTTTGAATTCTCTGCCAAGCGGCATCACTGCTCCTTCTTTTCAAGATCATTATCGGCTTCGATGGTAACATATGATGTACCATGGAAAATACTATCACCGCGGAGTAACCTTCACCACCGTAGCCCCGCAAGTATGAACGTTCTGGCAAGCCTCGGCCACCAGCGTCTTCGACAGACAAACTTCGACTGCGGTGAGGTAGTTCTTCCCGCAGCTCAAAGCAATGCTGCCGCTCGGCCATTTGGGATTCGCCGCCGCAAAGTCACCGATGATCGCGTTCGGCGCAAGCATCTCCTGCTGGGTTACCTTCACGAATGCCGCAGGGATCTTAACGGCCTCAAAGGCACTTCGGATGGACGCGAAGTAGGCGTCCGGCGAGAGCCCCGAACAGGTGCCGTGGGTCGCCCATTCGTGGTTGATCAGGGCGACTGTCGGGATGACATCGAGATACTGCTGCGGATTAGACGGGCCCGCAGCATTCGAGCAATTCTCTGGATACGTACCGTCGTTATTCTGCGGCCACATTCCATGCACGACGAAGCCCGGATGCGAGGAGCATTCCGAGCTGTTCGAATGGGTCGCGCAATACTCAGGCGACCACGAGAGCGTGAGCAGATAGAAGTCGAAAGCTCCTGGCTGCGAGTTCGCCGCCGGACGAGCGCGTCGAGACTTTCGCCCGGCCAACTCCGCTCGTGAATCCCTCGTGGCGCTGGAGTCAAACTGGCTTTCGGCAGAGGCTGGCGTCGGTGAGGGAGAGCGCGACTTCGGGACGTTCGCCGGCGGCGTGCTGCTGCATCCGGCAATAAGCAAAACACACAACGTTAGGTTTGCGAGGCGCGTCATCTTGATCCCCGCTTTAAGTATGAATGCAACCGTAAACTCCACAAGAAAAACAGCCGGATCCACTCGGATCCGGCTGCCAGGTTATTTTGGGTTGAAAGGTTAGGGAACAAACGGAGTCGTCAGCCAGGGCGCAGGGCCGCCAACCTGGTTGCCGACTGAGGTTGCGCAAGCTGCCGAGGCTCCTGCCGGGCCGCCGGGGCAGTGCCACCAATTTTGCGAGGCAGTCACCGAGCCCCCACCCGTATTGTCGACACCGATCGACCCGGCGCTGAAGTCGTTGAAATGCGCGTTCACATGGCTGCCCAGGGGCGCTTTGAAGGCGATGTCGATATCTTCATCGCCAAAGACATTCTTGGAGATGACCGTCCCGTGGATTCCGACAACGCTGTAGATGTTGATACCTGTGGGGCCCGCAGTCGTTGCGTCCGCAGTGTCCGCGGCATTGCCATAGATCTTGTTGCCGACGATGACATTGTCGTCCAGATACGGGGGCGGCTTTGGGGGGCCGGGGATAAAGGGCGCGTGGGTGTGCATCGTGACCCCGGGCAATCCGTTGTCGTGCAGTAGGTTGCTGATGACCGTATTTTCGTAGGACGCGTTGCCGGGAACCGCGGCGAAGATCCCAACTCCTGCGCCAGCACCGGGTAGCCCGAGGCCGTTATGCGCAGATTCATTGTCCTCGATGGTGTTACGAAATACACCGAATGACAGGATTTGCCCGGGTATCGTTGGTGAGGGGCCGTGCGACGCCATCGTGATGCCACAAGCGAAGGGGTTGTCATGCACAAAGTTGCCGCTGACGATATTCCGGGAACTCGCGCCCGTTTCGTCGGAGATCAGGATCCCGCCTGAATTGTGATCGCTCTCGTTACGAATAAGCTGAGAGCGATTGGTTCCGATGAGATGAATGCCCTCGCCGCAATCCATACCCTCGTTGGTTTCAAACTCTGGAAGGCCGGCGCATGGGGTGCCGGGAATCAGCGCCTTGTTGTTATGGTGAACGTGGTTTCCGACGATGGTCACGTCAGTCCCATTGACGACGAGAATTCCCTCGAAGTTTGCGTTGTGAATATTGAAGCCTCTGATCACAACATAAAACACACCTTCCCCTGGGGCGGAGGCCAGGCCGTTGACGTAGATGCCATTCGATAGGCCGGAGGCGTCGATGGTGGGCGGGTTGAGTTCATTCTTCGCGACCAGGCTAAGTGTCTTGGTGATGACTACTTGTTCCTTATATACGCCGGGCCCCACCTCAATGGTGTCGCGATAGCCTGCGGCGGCGACGGCTGCGCTGATCGTGGATGAACAACCGCCCGTTCCACCTTGGTTGACGCATAAGGTAGCGGCGCCAGCCAGGCTAGCTGTGGATAAGGCGAAGAGGGCGAGTCCTATTGTTCCAAGGCGGTTAATTCGCAGGCAGGGTGACATTTGATTCTCCATTTCAGAAAAGTGGTGGCATTTAGAGAGAAGTTCTGCGGACGTTCTCTAAGGCGGTTAACAGCCCGGATAATAGTAGGCCGGTCGCGGAAACTTGCCAAGCACTCGCGTAGTTTGGATTCGGCGCAGATGATTCCAGAGCGGGACGGGCGGTCGTAGATTATCGCAGGGTAAGTTGGTCCGCGGTGATGAAGTCGGGAACGCCGCCAACAAGCTTTTCGAGCAGGAGCCGAACAGCTTCTACGGTTGCGCTCCGGTCTTGCCCAATCCCCGCCTGCCCGCCATCGTGAAGCACGATATTGCTCCCCAGTGCAGATCGCTGGTTCCGCCCAATTCCCCTCTCAACATAGCCAAGGACATCCTCCGCCAGAATCCCCGGCTCCCAGTCATGTCCGATCACATTCCACATCACCGGAGTCAGTCCTAGCTCTCGCGCCGTATGCAAGATATCCGGACGCCGCGAGCCATGCGGCGGGCGAAAGTAGCTCACCCGCTCACCCAGAACATCTTCCAGCGCGGCGTTGCAATCGGCCAGCTCCTGCCGAACCTTTGCCGGAGACTCCAGCACCAGCCAGGGATGAGTCATCGTATGGTTCCCAATCAGGTGCCCCGCCGATTGCACCGCGCGAGCGATATCCGGCCGCTCGCGAACAAACCGCCCAATCATGAAAAACGTGGCCGGCACCTGGTGCTCGGCGAGAATATCGAGCAACTGAAAAGTATAGGGATCGTTCGGGCCGTCATCGAAAGTGAGGGCAATTTCCTTAGGATTGCGGTTTGCGATCAGCGTCCGCCCGAAGAGTTGCGACCCCGCCGACAACGCGGCGTAGGTACACAATCCGGCAGCGGCAATACCGCCAGCAGCGGCAGTCGCCAAAATTTTCCCGACTGGAAGCGAGGCTGACATTGGCTTTCAGTGTACCGCCCGCGATTGCTCGCTGCCGGAAGCTTGGCGGGCGATGACACTCGTGATATCTTCGTATTTTCTTCGCTGTCGATGCGAAGATGGTCAGGGTTCGTCTCTCCGGTGTAAACCCTTCGGTCTCAGGTTTAGATTATGTTGAAAGCTGGTATTCACGTCATGGCAAAACTCTTCGAGCAGCCGCGCTTCATCGCCCTGGAGGGGCCCATCCGCGTCGGCAAATCGAGCCTGGCGAAGATCGTCGCCGAGGGGCTGCATGCGCGGCGCATTGTCGAGCCGGAAAACAACCCGTTCCTCGACCGCTTCTACGGCGGAGAAACGGGACTCGGCTTCCAGACCCAAATGTGGTTTCTGCAGCAGCGTTATGAGCAGTTGAAGGGGATCAACCGCGAAGATCTCGATACGCCGGTTGTCGCCGATTACATCTTCGAAAAGGATAAGTTGTTTGCCTACATCAACTTATCCGACGCCGAGCTGGCGCTCTATAACGACTATTATCAGCATTTTCGCGAGCAGGTGCCCACCCCCGACCTGGTCATTTATCTCCAGGCCACGCCAGACGTGCTCAAGCAGCGCCTTAAGCGCAAGGGAGTGCCCGGCGAGCGCGCCGTCAGCGACGACTATCTCGAACAGGTCATCGCCGCTTATGAGCATTTCTTCTTCCACTACACCGCCAGCGACCTGCTCGTGGTCAACACCTCTGACATCGACTTTGTGAACAACAACAGCGACCTGCAGATGCTGCTCAAACGGCTCTCGGAGCCGATCAAGGGAACACAATACTTCCTGCCTCTGGGCACCGAACAAGCCAGCTAGAAGGCCACTCCTACGCCGCTGTTTGGGAGTAGGATTATTCCCGATGACGCAACGCATCGATTACGCGCAGGCATTTCCCGAGGCCATCAAAGCGATGGGACAGATGGAAGCCTCGCTGCGCAATAGCGGCCTGGAAAAGTCGTTGCTCGATCTCGTCAAGCTGAGAGCATCGCAGTTAAACGGCTGCGCGTATTGCATCGACATGCACACCAAAGACGCCCGCGCCTGCGGCGAAACCGAGCAGCGCCTCTATGGGCTGGTCGCCTGGCGCGAGTCGCCTTTCTTCAGTTCGCGCGAACGGGCAGCCATTAGCTGGACCGAAGCCATCACCAACATTCAGGAAGGCCACGCCACCCAGGCGGCCTATGACGATGCGCGCAAGGAGTTCGATGAGGCGGAACTGGTGAAGCTCACCTTTGCCATCACCGCCATCAATACCTGGAACCGGATTGCGATTGCCTTCCGCCCCGACGTCGGCGCTTACCGAGCTGAAAAGTAGAAGCGGTCTCCCAATCTTCATTTGACCTATCCATTTCGGTGGGACTATCCTTCCGCGTTCGCTCCTTCCCAGCATCCAAGGGAGTGAACGGAGGGACTATCTATGTCACAACCGAAGAAGTGCGCCCATGCCAGTTGTAGTTGCGTGGTCGATAAAGACAAGTACTGTAGTCAGGTCTGCAAAGACGCGAAAGGCATGACCGATCTGACTTGCCATTGCGGACACTCTAACTGCAAATAGTTCGACAGCATGCGTAAGATGCGCCACAGCTGCGAAGGCCTGGCAGAGCCGATAGCCGGCTTGTCAGGCTCTCGCCCTCGGCGTATTCTTTGAGAGGTTCGGGTAGCATCCCAGAAAGATCGGCGGGAGCTGCACTGGAGACGATCATGAGTATTCCGCACTTCCGCAGCGCAGACAACGCTGCGCCTTCTGGCGAACGCAAGATCGCCACTCCGGCAAAGATCACACTCCCCCACCTTCAAGAGAAGAAGCGTCTCGGCAAGCCGATCACGGCTCTCACCGCCTACGACTACGCGACCGCGCGTCTGGTGGATGAAGCCGGCATTGACATCGTTCTCGTTGGCGACTCACTGGCGATGGTCGTGATGGGTCTCGACTCGACGCTCGCCGTCACTGTCGACGAAATGCTGCATCACACCCGCGCGGTTCGCCGCGCTGTCCGTCGCGCCGTGCTCGTCGCCGACATGCCCTTCGGCTCCTACCATTCCTCGGTCGCCGACGGAGTAAGCAACGCGATTCGCTTCGTCAAAGACGGCGGCGCTGAGGCCGTGAAGGTCGAGGGTGGCCGTAGCCGCCTCGAACTCGTGGAACGGCTGGTCGACGCCGAAATTCCCGTCATCGGCCACGTTGGCCTTACGCCCCAAGCGGTGCATCGCATGGGTGGCTACGCCGTGCAGGGAAAGACCCTGCGCGCCATTGATGAGCTCACTCGAGACTCGATCGCTTTGGAACATGCCGGAGCCAGTCTCGTCGTCCTGGAGGGCATCCCGCGTGAAGTCGCGCAGCGCATCACCGCCGAGCTGACTATCCCGACGATCGGCATCGGCGCAGGCCCAGACTGCGACGGACAGATTCTCGTCTTCCACGACCTCGTCAACCTGAGCTTCTCCAAGTCGGCAAAGTTTGTCCGCCAGTATGGCGACGCGGCCGCGCTCTATCGCAGCGCCATCGAAGGCTATCGCGACGATGTGGCGCAGCGCGCTTTTCCTTCCGACGCCGAAAGCTACCACCTCGCCAAAGAAGAGCGTCTCGCCCTGGAAGAGCTGGACGCCGAGCTACAAAGCGGCAAGCTCGCCGTGATGCGGTAGGGCTTCGGATCGTCCAGACGTGCAGATAATTGCGACCGCAAATGAAATGCAATTCGCCTGCCGCGCTCTGCGGCAGGCAGGCAAGTCGCTCGGCCTTGTGCCGACGATGGGCGCGCTCCATGCGGGGCATCTCTCGCTTGTGAAAGCGTCGAAGGCGGCGTGCGACGTTACTGCCGCTTCGATCTTCGTGAACCCAACCCAGTTCGGCCCCAACGAAGATCTCGCCAAATATCCGCGAACATTTGAAAGCGACTGCGCTCTCCTCGAAGCCGAGGGAGTGGACCTGATCTTCGCTCCCAGCGTTGCCGAGATGTATCCCGCTGGCGCCTCAACCTGGGTCGAGGTCGAGGGCGAAGGCGACCGCCTCGAAGGAGCCTCACGCCCCGGGCATCTTCGCGGGGTCGCCACCGTCGTCTCCAAGCTCTTCCACATCGTCGCGCCCACGCACGCATTTTTCGGGCAGAAGGACGCCGCGCAGTTAGCGGTCCTGCGCAAAATGGTCCGCGATCTCCGTTTCGATCTACAGATTGTCGGCTGCCCAATCGTTCGCGAGCCGGACGGCCTCGCCATGAGTTCGCGCAATCGCTACCTGAGCCCCGAAGAACGTCGGCAGGCGCTCGTGCTCAGCCGCGCGCTGCGTGCCGCATCAGAGCTCGTCGCCGATGGCGAAGTCTCCTCAGCTCCGCTCCTGGCCGCGATGCGCGAAGTCTTCGCAGCCGAACCGGGCGCACGCATCGACTACATCACGGTCGTCGATCCCGACACGCTGCTGCCCATCGAAGATATCGCGCGCGGAGGAATGCTCGCCGTCGCCGCCTACATCGGAACCACGCGGCTGCTCGACAACGTGCTCACCGCCCAGATCATTTGAAGAGATCGAGCGAACAGCATCATGAATTTCCGCGCGGCTTCCCTTTAAGAGATTCGCGACTTGCTGTGGGTTACTTCGAGACAAATGTATTTCCGGTGATAAGAAACCGCAACGGCCGCTCGGAGGCTTTGCTGATTCCGATCCGTGGAGTGATCGTCACGCCTTCAGGAACGTAGCCATCGTCGCAAATCTGCAGAGGCGATCGGCGCGAAGTGAAATCGAGGCCGTTGATCCCGTCACGAACGATTCCGAGCGCCTGGCAAAGCCGCCCTGGGCCTGAAGTCAGCAGCCGCGGCGAAGCTCCGTCAGGTAGCCCACGCAACCTCGCCATCTCAGCCATTCCGGAAACCGGCTCCAGCGCTCGGAAGAGAACACCGCCCGCCTGCCCGTCTGGTTCGCAGGAGACGTTCAGGCAGTAGTGCATTCCGTAAATAAAGTAGACATAAGCGCGCCCCGGCGGCCCGAACATAACCGAGTTGCGCGCGGTCAGCCCAGCAAAGGAGTGGGAAGCAGGGTCGTCGAGGCCAAGATAGGCTTCGGTTTCGACAATGCGGCCGACAAGCCTTTGCCTGCCAATCTTTCGGATAATCAGCTTGCCGAGGAGATCTCTGGCCACCACTTCAGGGCGGTCGAGGTAGAAATCCGCAGGGACGACTTTCATCCGACGCTAAGCCTTATGCGCCTTGGAGTACTCCTTCACCGCCTCGAGCACCTCTTCGGCATGACCCTCCGGCTTCACCTTGGGAAACACCTTGATCAGCTTCTGGTCCGGCCCGATCAGGAACGTAGTCCGCTCGATGCCGATCACTTTCTTCCCATACATGTTCTTTTCCTTCAACACGTCAAACTGTTTGCAGACTACTTCGTCTACATCAGCAAGGAGCGTGTAGGGCAGGTCATATTTTTCTTTGAATTTCTTCTGCGCCTTCGGTGTGTCGCGCGAGATGCCCAGCACCACGGCGCCAGATTTCTGGATCTTCGCGAAGATGTCGCGAAAGCCACAGGCCTCGATCGTGCAGCCCGGCGTATCGGCCTTGGGGTAGAAGAAGAGCACGACCGGTTTCCCGGCAAAATCGGAAAGATGGACGGTCTTGTCCTGGTCGTCCTGAAGGGTAAAGTCGGCGATCTTATCGTTGGGTTCCATCGGAGGTAGGAAATCCTTTCGCGCAGTAAATCGGCATAATTGCCGGGAGTAGCATGAAGTCAGGCGGTGCGCCGAAACGGGATACGGCGCGACCTCAAACAACGCTATTAGAGCACCTGATTCGAATATGTTCCAAGCGATCACCAATACGAGCTGCCGACGATTTGCGCGGCACTTCCGCGCGGCAGCGCTTCTGTTGATACCCTTGCCACTGCTGCTGGCGCTCGCTCCGCTGGCGACGGCCCAGTACCCTGGCCACATCAAGCCCGACGAGCAGAAGAAACCCGATGAGCCCCGTGCGGTTTCGATTCTCGAGTGGGTCGGCGATCCGGGAAAACCGGTCGCCAGCCGCATCGTCCCGCTGAGCGTCTTCGTCCACGGTCAATATCAGGACGGCGGATTGTTTATGGCGCAGCCCGCTCCGCTCACCGTCGAAAACGACACGCTGTATGAGTTGCAACTCGCTGGAATCCCGAAAGGAACGTTCTACGTCGCCGGCGGCCAGGAGGTCGAGGGCGCATGGTTCGGCTACGGCAAGTGGAAGCCGCTGACGCCGCCCCCACCGCCAAAGAAGCTTACGCCCTCGAAGGTGCCCCCGAGGGTCGTCCAGGACAACGATCCCGACCGGCCTCATCTCAAAAACAGCAGCCCTACATCGAACTCGGGGAGTTCAGGAAGTTCAACGGCCTCCGATAACGATCCCGACAAACCCACGCTCCATCGCAGCCCCAACTCGAGCGGCAGCAGCCAAACGAGTTCACAGACCACCGGCAGTTCCGGGAACGGCACCTCGGGAGGTACGCCTTCCACGAGCAGCACCTCCTCCAACGATCCCGGACCAGCCCACATTGCACAAGCGAAGCGGTTCCGATAGCACCCAGACGGCTTCGGGAGCGGGCACCGCTCCCGATGACCCCGATCGCCCGCATTTGAGGAAGCAGTCTGCGGCTGCAGCGGCTGCGGCTTCAGGCGACGGCTCGCCGGTCTCAAGCGTGAACGAGGGAGATCCCGACCGTCCGCGGCTCTCCCACGGCAAACCCGTTTCCGCCGAACCTCCGCTTCAGGCCACCAAGCTCACTGGCCTTCCGCCTGACCTGCAGCAGATGGCTGCCATCTCCGACCCGGTTTACCGCGACGAACATCCCTATGCCTATCCCTGGCCCGACCCCTCAGAGGCGACCAAAATGCAGGCGGCTGTGGAGCAGCTTGCGATCAAGACGGTTCTGACCGGCGGTGTTTCTCCGTCCGACATGATTGGGCCAGTTGCGGCTCCGGTAAAGCCAGTCAAGACTGCCACCGCGAAGAGCGCCTCGACCCGCAAAACCCAACCTCAGCTACCGCAGGTCGTGTTGAGCGACAAGACTTTCCACGCCTACGAACTCTCCTACAACGGCGGAGCGACGTTGGTGTTCACCGCGAAAGCGACCCTCGGGACAGACAAATCGGGTACGACTTTGGAGAAATACGTGACGATCATCGCCCAGCCCGACTTCAACGGCGACCCCCAACTGCGCTTGCAATCGGTGACCGACGCGAAGCATCTCGACATCACTCCGAGGATGAAGTTCATCGACGCCGTCGATACTAACGGCGACAACCGGGCCGAGCTGATCTTTGAGTTGATGCGCGCTTCCGACCGGCAATTTGCGATCTACCAGATCAAGGGCCTTCACGCGGAGCAGTCCTTCGCCACCGAATCGTTGCCCTATGTCACTCCGGGCCACGCGGTTGAGACCAGCAGCAATTGATACGGCACGGTAAGCGGATGGGCTGGCTCTCGATTGCGAGGCTGGCTCGGGCAATCGGAATAACTGTGGCCGCGCTGGCTGTCGGCGCGATCATCCTGACCTGCGGTCTCACCATCCCTGCTCGCTGCGGTTGAAGAGCCTCCGCGCCCGCTGCTGGTCGGCTATTACCCACAGTGGGGCGTCTACAGCCAATACTTCGTCAAGAACCTCGTCGCCAGCGGCGCAGCAGAGCTGCTCGACCAGATCGACTATTCGCAGGGCGTCATCAAGAACAACGCTTGCGCCATTGGCGACCCCAACGCCGATCTGAGCTTCGTCCACTCCGCCGCCACCAGCCTCGATACACAGCCCGACGATCCGGCGGTGCCGCTACGCGGCAATTTTCATCAGCTACAGGAACTCCATCGCAAATATCCGAAACTGAGGCTGCTCATCTCGATTGAGGGCAACCCGAACTACTTTGCCCGCGCAGCGCGGCCCGAAAACCGCGTGGCCTTTGTCTCCTCATGCATCGATATGTTCATCCGCGGTCACTTCGCGCCCGGAGTCGAAGGCGGCCAGCTTTTCGATGGCTTCGATCTCGACTGGGAATACCCCACCCTCGCCGACAAAGAGAACTACGTCGGGCTGCTTGCGGAGTTTCGCCGCCAGCTCGACGCGCTGCACGCAAACCTGAGCCTCAGCATCGCCATCGCAGCACGCGCCAGCCGATACCAGGGATTCGACCTCAAGGCCATTGCCGCAGCAGTCGACCAAATCAACGTGATGAACTATGACTACAACGGCCCCTGGAGCCGAACCACCGGAATGATTGCGCCACTCTACGAAATCTCCGGCGATCCGCTGCAAGGCAACAACGTCGATGCAACGATCCGGGCCTACGAGCAAGCCGGAATCCCATCATCGAAGATGCTGCTCGGCATTCCGTTCTACGCCTACGGATGGAGCGGTGTCTCCGCCGCCAATCACGGACTCTTCCAGCAAGGGCAGCCGGTACAAGGCGAGCATTTCTACAGCTACATCCAGTCGATCGAGCCCCAATTCAAGCTTTACCGCGACCCCAAATCGCAAACGCCCTGGCTCTACGCCGGCAAGACTTTCTGGACCTTCGATGATCCGGTCTCGATCCACGCCAAGCTCGAGTACGCCCATCGCCACAAGCTCGGCGGGGTGATGGCGTGGGAATTGAGCAACGACTCGACGGACGCTCTATTGCTGAAGTCCATTGCGACGGAGCTGCATAAGACCGCTGTCAGCCCGTAGAATTACTATATAATCAATATTATATAGGGGTAAATTATGTTGACCTTCAAGATTACAACTGTAGGCGCCTCAGCCGGCTTGATCCTGACGAAAGAGGCAATGAGCCGGCTTAAGGTGAAAAAGGGCGATACGCTCTTTTTGACAGAGGCCCCGGGCGGCGGCTACCGGCTGACCCCATATAACCCGGAGTTCGAAGAGCAAATGCGATTGGCCGAGGAGATCATGCACGATGATCGTGAAATTCTGCGAGCCTTGGCCAAATGAAGGAATGGCGGTGGGTCTCCGCCGACGTCGCGTATGCCATCCACGAGAGGCAATTGGCTGAACATGGAGGTCTTGATGGCGTTCGCGATGCGAATTCCGTCGAGTCGGCGTTGGCGCGCCCGTGCAATCTGGCTGTCTACGAAAGTCCGGAGGCTGCCGCGCTTGCCGCTTCTTACGCCGCTGGGATCGCTCGCAACCACGGATTCTCCGACGGCAATAAAAGAACCGCCTGGGTAATTGCCCGTCTCTTCCTGGCTCTGAATGGATACACATTAAGCTTTGATCCGGTGGACGCGATACGCACCATGTTGGACGTTGCCTCCGGTTCTATTCCAGAGCACGAACTCGCCGTCTGGTTCCGAGAACGGATTCACTCACCACGCTCGACTGATTTGGATTCCACATTGCCACTGAGTTAGCCTCGATGGAACGTCCCTCGAAGTAAATTCATCGCAGGGCAGGAGTCTGTCAGCTTCATGAAAGTTCTCATCATCGGTTCCGGCGGCCGCGAACACGCCATCGCCTGGGCCTGCGCCAGGTCCTCCCGCGTCAGCGAGATCGTTTGCGCCCCCGGCAACGGCGGCATCGCGTCGGTCGCGCGCTGCGTCCCCGCGAGCCAGGGCGATCTGAACGACCTGCTCCGCGTTGTCGCCGCCGAAAAACCCGACCTCACCGTGGTTGGCCCCGAACTCCCGCTCTCGCTCGGTCTGGTGGACGAGCTTCGCCGCCGCAGCCTGCCCGTCTTCGGCCCAACCAAGGCAGCCGCCATGCTCGAGACCAGCAAGGCCTTCGCCAAGCGGTTCATGCAGCGGCACAACATCCCGACCGCCAAGTATGCCGCTGTCTCGAGCGAGGCCGAGGCGCTGGAGTCACTCGACCTCTTTCACCTGCCAGTAGTCGTCAAGGCCGACGGTCTTGCCGCCGGCAAAGGCGTGCTGATCTGCGAGACGAAAGAAGAGGCCCAGGCCGCGATCGCCGGCCTCTTCAGCGGACAAACGTTGGGAGCCGCGGAAAGCTCGATCGTCATCGAGGAGTTCCTAGAGGGCGAAGAGATCTCCTTCCTCCTGTTCGCCGATGGGCGCCACGTTACACCGCTCGTTCCCGCGCAGGACCACAAGCGCATCGGCGAAGGCGATACCGGCCCGAACACCGGCGGCATGGGCGTCTATACAACTGATTCCATGCTCGCGGAATCCATGCAGGCGTGGCTTGTGCAGCACGTCGCCCAGCCGACCATCGACGGCATGGCTGCCGAAGACACTCCGTTTGTCGGCGTTCTCTATTGCGGGCTCATGATGACCGCCCGCGGGCCGATGGTGCTCGAATACAACACCCGTTTCGGCGATCCCGAAACCCAGGCGATCCTGATGCGGCTCGAAAGCGATCTTGTCGAAGGACTCGAAGCCTGCGTCGAGGGTCGTCTCAGCGACACCGAATTCCGCTGGCGGCCCGGGGCCTCAGCCTGCATCGTCGCCGCCTCAGAGGGCTACCCCGGCAGCTATACGGCGGGAAAAAAGATCGCCGGACTTGAAGCAGCCGCGGAAGTCGCCCAGGTCTTCCACGCTGGCACCACGCTGCTCGACGGCGACTATCTTACCAGCGGAGGCCGCGTCCTCGGCGTCACCGCCGCCGCCGATACCCTGCAAGAGGCCCTCGGCCTCGCCTACGAGGGCATGGCCCGGATTCACTTTGACGGCATGTATTACCGGAGGGATATCGGCTATCGGGCGCTTGTTGCCGAAGTGAGAGTAGTCAAGTGATATCATGATATCACTTGAGGGATAGAATGGCACAGCTCGTAGTTCGCAATCTCGAAGACGAAGTCAAAGCCCAACTGCGCGAGCGCGCCGCGCGTCACGGGCGGAGCATGGAGGAAGAAGTCCGCGAAATTCTTCGCGACGCTGTAAATGCCGGGGATGCCGATTCCGGCGGCTTGGGTACGAGAATCGTCGCAAGATTCTCCGGACAAGGGCTTGGTTTTGAACTTCCCGAACGGCCCGAGTGGAAGATGAGGGTTCCCTCCTTCGTAGATGAGATTGTGGAAGACGATGATCCTGCTTGATACCAACGTGCTCTCGGCTCTAATGCAGCCGGTGCCGGATGCCATGGTCGCGGCCTGGCTGGACCGCCAGATGGATTCCGAGATTTGGACGACATCCGTGAGCGTGTTCGAGATCGAATATGGTCTTGAACTCCTGCCAGCGGGGACGCGCCGCAACCATCTCGAAACGGAGTTCGCCAACCTTCTCGCGCAAGACTTGCGCGGTCGCATCGCCGGCCTCGATGCGACCGCCGCAGCCGAGGCGGGAAGACTGATGGCTCGAAGAAGGCGCGCGGGACGCGACTATCAGCCGGAGGACTCCATGATCTCGGCTATCGCCCTCACCCGTCGCGCGACAATCGCGACGAGAAATGTCAAACACTTCGACGACCTGCCGATTCCGGTCTTGAACCCCTGGCAGGCATAATTGCTTGCGCTAGTTTAAGAGGAACCATGACTCAGCCCGCGTTAACCGCAAACGAACTGCTGCAGTGGAACGACCAAACCGCCCAGCGCTGGAAAGCGCTCCTCGCCGCTAATCCCGCCGCTCTCGAATTCCCCTGCGACGTCTACGGCGTAGGGACCGTCCGCGGACTGCTACGGCATATCATCGCCGTGGAGCTGCGCTATGCGGAGCGGTTGAGCGGCGAGCCGATGACTCCATATGAAAAGGTCGCGGATGGTTCAGCGGAAGAGCTTTTCGCCCTGCACGACCAAACCATCGCCCGCTATCGCAAGCTGCTGGCCGATGATTCGATCGACTGGGACGAGAATCTGGAGTTCACAACGATCTCAGCCGGAACGCGAACCGCGACGCGGAAGAGGATACTCTTTCACGTTTTTCTGCACGGCATCCGTCACTACGCGCAACTCGCCACACTGGTACGCCAGCACGGCATCAAGCCCGATTGGCCGATGGATTTTCTGTTTAGCGGGAGCAAACGAATAAGAATTTGCTTGCAGATCGAGCATGATCAGTCGAGTTCCGCGAAGATCTGCTGTAGCGGCAAATAGATCGGCGTCTCCGGAACGGTTAGCTGTTCCTCATCTGGCGCATGGAATCCTTTCGCATCGCAAACAAAGGCTTCTCGCAGCACAGGATCAAACGCCCATACATGCTGAACGCCAAACTTCAGATAGTCGTTGGCGCGGTCGCGCAGCGAGCGCATCGTGTCGGACCTGGACAGCACTTCGCAACAGACGATCGGCGGCACGCGAACGATCGGCTCCATCGGCTGGTCGCGGCTAAGGACGGAAACATCGGGAATGCGAAAGCGGCTTGCCAGGACTTGAACCCGCTGCTCGACCACGGTAATTATGTTCCACTCGCGCTGGTGAGCGAAAAACCAAGCGGCAATCGCCGTCTGTAGCCGCGCATGTTCGAGTTCGCCCAAGTTGCGCTCCAGGACTTCGCCATCCACATAATCGCAGTCAGGGCGGTAGCTGGTGTTCAAGTATTCAGCTATCGAGATTAATGTGCTGGTGGCCATCGAGGAAATAGCCTCTCTTCGATTATGCGCTCGACTCGGATGCTGGAGATCTACGAGTCCAGCTTCTTCACCACCAGCTCATTCAGCAGACCCGGATTCGCTTGCCCCTTCGACAGCTTCATCACCTGGCCGACAAAGAAAGCAGCCACCGTCTTCTTCCCGCCGCGATATTGCTCGACCTGCTTCGGATTGGCGGCAATGACCTCGTCGATCAGCTTCTCGATCGCCGCCGGATCGCTCACCTGCTGCGGCTTCTCGCGCTCATAGACGACCGGGAAGTCTTCGTTCTTCTCAAACGCAATGTCGAAGAGCTGCTTCCACTGCTTGCTGGAGAGCTTGCCCTCTTCCGCCAGATCGGCGGCAAAGGCGATGCCCTTCATCGTGACCGGAGACTGTTCCAGTTCGAGATTGTGCAGCTTGAGCCGCGTCACCAGCTCACTGTTCACCAGGTTGGCCACGCGGCGCGGACTCTTCGCCGCCTTCGCGGCAACCTCAAACTGGTCGGCGAACTCGCGCGTTGCGGTCAGCGTCTGCGCATCCTGCGCGTTCAGCTCATACTCCGCCATAAAGCGCGCGCGCCTCGCCTCTGGCAGCTCCGGCATCGCCTGCAATATCTCTGCCTTCCACGCGGCGCTGACGATCAGCGGCGGCAGATCCGGCTCGGGGAAATAGCGATAGTCGTGCGCCTGCTCCTTCGAGCGCATCGAGTAGGTGCGGCCCTCGACCGAGTTCCACAGCCGCGTCTCCTGGACCACCCGTCCGCCGCTCTCGATCAACTCAACCTGCCGCTCGATCTCATACTCCAGCGCCGAGCGAATGTAGCGAAAGCTGTTCACATTCTTGACTTCCGCCTTGGTGCCGAACTTCTCCTGCCCGCGCGGCCGCACGCTCACGTTGGCGTCGCAGCGCAGCGAGCCCTCTTCCATGTTGCAGTCGCTCACGCCGGTATAGAGCAGGATCTCCTTCAGCTTGGTGAGGTATTCATAAGCCTCATCCGGCGTGCGAATATCCGGCTCGCTGACGATCTCGATCAGCGGCGTTCCGCAACGGTTCAGGTCGACATAGGTCTTCGTCGCCGACTCGGGAAATCCCTCGTGCATGCTTTTGCCGGCGTCCTCTTCCATATGCAGGCGGGTAATGCCGATGCGCTTCTCGCCGCTCGGCGTGCTGACGTCGAGATAGCCATGCTCGGCCAGCGGCTTATCGAACTGCGAGATCTGGTAGCCCTTGGGCAGGTCGGGATAGAAGTAGTTCTTGCGCGCAAAGATGGAGCGTTCGCGAATCTCGCAATTGATCGCCGTCGCCGCCAGCACGGCAAATTCAACCGCGCGCTTGTTCAACACCGGCAGCGCGCCGGGCAGTCCCAGGCAAATCGGACAGATGTTCGTATTCGGCGCCGCGCCAAACTTCGCCGAGCAGCCACAAAAGGCCTTGGTCCGGGTGAGCAACTGCACGTGGACTTCAAGCCCGATCACCGGCTCATACTTGGTCAGAATTTCAGGAGAAACGCTCGCGCTGGCAGCCATAATCAACCCTAATTTTAGCAGCGCGGCGAGCAACGCGATTCCTCATGCTATGTTGCTAGCAAGATGCGCTGCTATTGGTTCGCGTTTACCCTCGTCCTCACGCTGCCGGCCATAGCTCAGAGCGCGGACCCATGGCTCGTTGTTCCCGGCAAAAGCGTCGGGCCAATCACCGCCCAGACTACGCCCGCGCAGTTGAAGATTCTCTTTTCCGCCGCAAAGATCAAGGATGGCATGGTATCCAGTGGCGGCGATGCAGAACCCGAACTGGCGACGGTCATCAACGGGCGACAATCCGGAGACAGCCGTCACTATCTTTTGGAACAAACCTGGCAAAGGGCCGCATCCCGCCGCGACCGCGCACCCTGATTCAATCAACCTCTGCTATGGCGAGGGTAAGGAATCCAAAGCCTGCAAGTGGCATCTGGCGAATAGCGTCAGCTTTGGGACTTCATTGCGCGAGCTCGAACGGCTGAATGGGAGGCCCTTTCAGCTCGCAGGCTTCGAGTGGGACTACAGCGGTATGGTGACCAACTGGAATGGTGGAAACCTTCAGCAGTCATGGAACAGCTGCGGCCAGGTGCTGATTCGCCTACAGCCCCGGTATCCACCAACGGGACCCACGGCCCAACAACAGAAGCTCTATCAGCAGGTCATGGGTGACGGCAGTTTCCTCTCCAGCAATCCCGCAATGCAGCAGCTAAACCCCATCGTCTACGCAATCACGGTTAAACTTCCAGAAACGGGAAACTGCACGGCGAACTAGCCCGTCATTCCGTCTTAGGGTTTCGCACGCAAGCTCTTGAAGGGTTAGCCATAGCAATGACCAGCATCCTCAACGATCTCGCCTTCGCGCTGCGCCAGCTGCGCAAGTCGCCCGGTTTTGCGATTACCGCTGTGTTGACCCTCGCGCTGGGCATCGGCGCCAATGCGGCGCTCTTCACGGTCGTCGACTCAGTGCTGATCCGGTCGCTGCCTTATTATGCCGCCGACCGCCTCATCATCTTTGGACCGCAGGGCGACGCTGCAGACAGTTACGGGTCAACCTCCTGGCGCAACCTCGAAGACATCCGCCAGCGCTCGCGCGTTCTTGAGGACGCAGCCGGATATGAAGGCGACGTCGCCATCATCCAGACTGCCCAGGGCGGCGAAACGGTCTTTGGCCCCAAGCTCACCTGGAACCTGCTCAACATGATCGGAGCCAAGCCTGCCCTCGGTCGCGGATTCAATCAGGCGGACGGCGACATGGGAGCACCCCCACCGCAATTCTCAGCGATCAGCTCTGGCGCGCGCAATTCAAGGCCGATCCGAAGATCGTCGGGCAGATCGTCCGCATCGGCGCCGTCCCTCACACGGTGATCGGCGTGATGCCACCCGAGTTTCACTTCCCCGATACCGAAATGTACACCTCGACCGAGGCAGTCTGGCTGCCCTTCCAGCCGACCAAAGAGATGATGACCGAGCGCGGGTACAACTTTCTGAGTTTGGTTGGCCGGCTGAAGCGCGGCGTCACACTCGACCAGGCTCGCGCCGATCTGGATACGGTCGCAAAATCCATCGCCGAAAGACGATCCCAAAGAAGCCAAAGACCTGCATCTCACTGCGGTCCCATTTCAGAACGCCGTCACTCACGCGGCGCGGCCAGTCTTTCTCGGATTGCTCGCCGCGCTCGCGCTCGTGCTGCTTATTGCCTGCGCCAACGTCGCCAACCTACAACTCGCTCGCTGCCTCGCGCGCCAGCAGGAGTTCGCCGTGCGCACCGCGCTCGGCGCAGATCGCTGGCGCTTGATTCGCCAGTTGCTCGTCGAGGGAGGCTTGCTCAGCGTGCTGGGCTCGGCAGTGGGACTCGGCCTCTCCATCGCCATCTTGTGGTCTCTCCACAAGCTCCCCGACGGCATGATGCCGCGCGCTTCCGAAATTCAACTGCGCTTCTCCGTACTGGCCATGCTGGCGGTGGTCGCGATCGCAGTCACACTTCTGTCCTCGCTGCTTCCGGTGCTGCTGGCGTGGAGAATCCAGCCGGAAACCGCGCTGCGCGCGCAGTCCCGCGCTTCAACTCACGATGCCACGCGCTCGCGCATGGCCGGATGGCTGGTTTCGGGCGAGGTCGCCGTCGCCGCGATCCTGCTCGTCGCCACCGGGCTGCTCTTTCATACTCTCTACAATCTCGAACATCAACGGCTCGGCTTCGAAACCCAGCATGTGATCACCTTCACCGCGACGCCGCCGGACTCGGCGGGCTATCTCGCCTTCCAAAGCTCGAATGGGAATGCCTCCGGCGCGGCGCCCCGGCGGCCTCGATTGCCAACACGATCTATCAGCCACTACTCGACCGGCTGCGCCATCTGCCCGGAGTGCGCGTCGCCGCGCTCGCCTCGTCCACACCGCTCGATGGCGTCGACCTCCATACCAGCTTCGATCTCGTCGGCCAGCCCAAGAGCGAATCCGGGAAAGACTCGCGTAACGCCAAAATCCGCGTGATGAGCGGAGACTACTCGCAAGCGATCGGCACCGCGATCATTCAAAGGCCGAGCCATCTCCGATGAAGATACAGCCAGCGCTCCTTTTGTCGCTGTCATCAACCAGGCCCTGGCCGACAAGTATTTTCGCAATATCAACCCCATCGGCCAGCAGCTCGATCTCGGCGGCAAAGATACGGGCATGCTGAAGCCGTACACCGTCGTCGGCGTCCTCGAGAACAACATTCGCCACAACATGGCGGAAGCCCCCCAACCCGAGCTGACGCTGTCCTATCAGCAGGTGCCTCGCGACTCGCTCTTCTATTCGTTTGTGCTGGCTTCGGCGACACAATTCGTCCTGCACACCAGTGGCGATGTGGACTTGTCGCAAACCATTCATCGCGTCATGCGCGAGACGGCGCCCGGTTTTGCCGTGGACGACCTCAAGTCGATGCAAAGCGCCCTCGACGACGCGACCGGCAACCAGCGTCTCGGCGTCTACCTGATCGGCTCGTTCGCCGCCCTCGCTGCATTGATGGTGATGGCCGGCCTTTACGGAGTGCTCTCGCAACTCGTCAGCCAGCGCCAGCAGGAGGTCGGCATCCGCATCGCTCTCGGCGCGACTCGGGAATCGATTCTGGCGCTTTTCCTACGCCAAAGCTGGCAGCTGATCGCGGTTGGCATCGTCTGCGGACTCGTCGCTTCCGTCCTGGCCACAAGGCTCGTCCAGAGCTTCCTCTTCAATGTGCCAACGGTCGATCCACTGTCGTATTTGGCGGCTGCGCTAGGCCTCGCGCTCGTTGGGACCCTCGCCGCCCTGATTCCCGCACGACGGGCTTCGCGCGTCGAGCCGATGGTGGCTTTGCGGAATGAGTAGCTCGGTTTCCAAATTCCGACTTGATCAATGAACGAGAGAATCCGGCGGAGTAGGTTGGAAGCAGGTCGCGGAGAGATAGGCTATGGCAGCTTCAACCCTCATTTCGCTGGCTGAGTACCTGAGCACGAGCTATCGTCCGGACTGTGACTTTGTGGACGGCGAGGTTCGGGAGCGAAATGTGGGCGAGCCGGAGCACAGCATCTTGCAGGCCGCCATCACCGCATGGTTTTGGAACCATCAGCGGGAGTGGCAAATCGAGGTCCGGCCCGAACAGCGAGTGCAAGTCTCACCGACCCGATTTCGTGTGCCCGACATTTGCCTGGTGAAGGCCAATCAGTCACGCGAACCGATCGCTACCGTTCCGCCGTTGGTCTGCATCGAGATTCTGTCAAAAGACGACAGCTTGCGAAGCATGCGCGAACGAGTGAAAGACTACCTCGATTTTGGGACCGAGCACGTCTGGATTCTCGATCCGGCGACGCGGGAGGCTTTCGTTTGCACCCCAAACGGCCTGAATATTCCCGCGACCGGTCAATTACTCGTGGCAGGTACGCAGATTTTCCTACCCTTGGAACAGATCTTCAGCGCCTTAGACGAATGAACTGATTGATCCGGCAGGTCCGACTTCGGTTAGTGACCGCCCGAAGTGTTGGGGCCAAGCTATGTTCCCGCCCCTTGACCCGATCATACAAATACACATCGCTGACCGTGCCAAGCGACTCATTGTAGAGGCTTTCGGATCCGGCTCGCTCGCGCAGCTCTTCAGCGAAATGATGCACTGCCCGCAGGTGGTCGGCAGTCGCCGGGACCTCCAGCTTGCTGGTCTTCAGGAACTTCTGGTTTCCCCGGTCGAGCAGCCGGCTGATCTCGCCGCCGAGCAGGAATCCAGGGTTCGCGGTCAGCGACGCTGTTTTGCCGTCAGACGATTTCTTGAGGATCGCCCCTACACCATTTTTGACCACCATCACCTCTCCTGGACCCCCGGAGAGCTCTCGCACATCAAACTTACTGGCGCGCAGATCGCTGACGATCTGATCGAAAGTAGGATGATGGACTTTGATTGGCATTGGCGCTGGACCTCAAGCTGAAGTTACACTTGATTTTGGAACTCTCTACGACGCAGGGCGAAAGTAACGGAAATGGGATTGAACCGCGATCAGCGATGTCGGTGTTTTCTTCACGGAAACGCCCAGCCCGAAGGTGACCGCCTAGCGCGGTGATCCAGATTCCGATTTAACTTTCGCACATTCACCAGACCGTCGCAATCCAAGCTCGATCATGACTACTGCCATCGCTACCAAACTCGGTACGGGAGTTCTCGAACGCATCGGTAACACGCCGCTCATCCGGCTTGAGCAAATCGCCGCCCATCTGCCCGGCGTACAGATTCTGGGCAAAGCGGAGTGGGCCAATCCCGGCGGTTCGATAAAGGATCGCGCCGCCTCCTCGATCGTCGCCGACGCTCAGGCCCGCGGCCTGCTCGGAGCTTCCAACTGACCAAAGGGCAAAGGCTGCTCGATGCAACCAGCGGCAACACCGGCATCGCCTACGCCATGCTCGGCGCAGCCATGGATTTCGGCGTCACGCTTTGTATGCCGGCGAATGTCTCGCCCGAGCGAAAGAAGATTTTAGCGGCCTATGGTGCAGAGGTTGTTTCTACCGATCCCGCCGACGGCTCCGACGGCGCAATCCGCAAGGCACGCGAGCTGGCTGCCGAATTTGGAGACAGGTTTTATTACGCCGACCAGTACGGCAACGACGCCAACTGGCGTGCCCATTACAAGACGACCGCACCTGAAATATGGCGGCAGACGGAAGGTCAGGTTACCCATTTCGTCGCCGGACTCGGCACCAGCGGCACCTTCATGGGGACGACGCGCCGGTTGAAGGAGTATTCGTCCACCATCGAATGCATCTCCATGCAGCCCGACTCGCCCTTTCACGGCCTCGAAGGGATGAAGCACATGGCCTCGGCAATTGTGCCGCCTATTTACGACTCCGCGCTCGCCGACCGCAACCTCGAGATGGAAACGGAAGCCGCCTACAAGATGGCCAAGCGGCTTGCCCGTGAAGAGGGCGTTTTGGTCGGCGTCTCCGCCGCAGCCAATGTCGCGGCAGCACTGCGCGTGGCTGAAGAAATCGCGGAAACACGGCCCGAACGCCTTCAAGATACAGTGATTGTTACAATTTTGTGCGATTCGGCCGACAAATACCTGAGCGAACGATTCTGGGATGAGTAGAGACGGGAGTAAAGAGACGATGCTGAAGTTGACCACGGCAATCTACGAAGCAATGCGAGCTCACGGCGAGGAGACCTATCCCCATGAGTGTTGCGGCGTCCTGCTTGGCCGGTCTGCGGTGGGCGTCGATGAAGTTTTTGCGAATACCGTCGAGTCGGCGGTCCGCGCTGGCAACACGCGCACCGATTCGCCGCGCAACCGCTACAACATCGCCCCGCAGGAACTGGTCAAGATCCAACGCCAGGCGCGTGAAAGCGGTTGGGACATCGTCGGCTTCTACCACTCCCATCCCGATCATCCGGCGCAATGGTCGACCACTGATTTCGCGGAAGCGCACTGGCTCGGGTGCTCCTATGTAATTACGAGCGTCCGCGAAGGCGCGGCACAAGAGACCAACTCGTTTCTGCTCACCGGCGCCAGCGAAGAAGACAAGGCGCTCACAGCCGAGGCGATCGAAGTCGACGGCGAGAGCCAGGAAAAGGCCAACGAAAGATTGAGGAGCATTCCCGCATGAAGATTCACATTCCCACGCCGCTACGTGTCTACACCGCCAAGCAGGACACGGTCGTAGTGATCGGCGGCCACGGTTGGCGAGGCGCTTTCGCAGCTCACCGCCCAGCATCCCGACCTCAAGAAACACCTTTACACCGAGGATGGCAAGCTGCGTTCGTTCGTGAACGTGTACCTGAACGACGACGATGTACGGTACCTTCCCGAAAAAGACACAACCGCTGTTACAGAAGCCGATGCCCTCACGATCATCCCGTCCATAGCGGGTGGATTGGGAGCGGGTCGGCATCGGCCCAGAAAGAGGAAACTGATGGCGACATTGGTGGAACATCCAGTCAGTACCGAGCAAAAACTGCCTGATTTAAGCAACGAAGAGATCGCCCGCTATTCGCGCCACCTGATCCTGCCCGAAGTCGGCATGGAGGGGCAGAAGAAGCTAAAGGCGGCGAAGGTTCTCTGCGTCGGCACCGGTGGGCTCGGTTCGCCGCTGGCCTTGTATCTCGCCGCTGCCGGCGTCGGCACTATCGGCCTCGTCGACTTCGATGTCGTCGACTCCAGCAACCTGCAGCGCCAGATCATCCACAGCACCGCAGACATCGGTCGACCCAAGATCGACTCCGCCGAAGAGAAGCTCAAGGGCCTGAACCCGTTCATCAAGATCGTTAAGTTCGAGACCATGCTGACCAGCGCCAACGCGCTCGAGATCATCAGCCAGTTCGACGTGATCGCCGACGGCACTGACAACTTCCAGACCCGCTATCTCGTCAACGATGCCTGCGTGATCACCGGCAAGCCAAACGCCTACGGATCGATCTTCCGCTTTGAGGGCCAGGCCAGCGTCTTTGCGACTAAAGACGGCCCGTGTTACCGCTGCCTCTATCCGGAACCGCCGCCGCCCGGCCTTGTGCCCTCTTGCGCCGAAGGTGGCGTGCTCGGCATTCTTCCCGGACTCGTTGGCGTGATTCAGGCCACCGAGGCAATCAAGCTCATCCTCGGTGTCGGCGAGCCGTTGATCGGTCGCCTTCTTCTGGTCGACGCGCTCAACATGAACTTCCGCCAGCTCAAGCTGCGCAAGAACCCCGACTGCCCGGTCTGCGGACCGAACCCTACCGTAACCGAGCTCATCGATTACGATCAGTTTTGCGGCATCCTGCCCCCTTCAAAAGCAGAGGAAACAGTGAACAACGGAATTCCCCAGATCTCGGTCACCGATTTCAAACGCAAGCGCGACGCCGGCGAAGATATTTACCTGCTCGACGTTCGCGAGCCGCACGAATTTCAGATCGCCAACCTCGGCGGCCATCTCATCCCGCTCGGCGACTTGCCGGCCCGCGTCAACGAACTAGACAAGAACCGCGAGATCGTCGTGCACTGCAAGATGGGCGGACGCAGCCAGAAGGCAGCCGAGCTCCTGAAGCAAGCGGGCTTCAATCACGTTCAGAACCTCGCCGGCGGCATCACGGCCTGGTCGGAGCAGGTCGATCCCAGCGTCCCCAAATATTGAGGGCCTACCTCTGCAACTTCATCGACGGCACGCCAAGCGGCGTGCCGTTTTACTTTGCTCCGCCGAGCAGCCTCCCGGTATACTCCGAGTGCCCGCCCGTTTCAAGAAAGAGATACGAACCGAAGAGGCGCGGCGCAGTTTGGAGTCGATCCTCATGGACTTAGTCTTCATACGCATTGGTTTTATTCTTACCCTCAGCGTCGCTGCTTATTTCTTTCACCCAACCGGTTTCAATCCCTGGATCGCTGCCATCGGCGGGGCCGCTGCCGCTGCGCTCATGATCGTCTTTGAGCTGCGCGTGAGGGCATTGAGCCTCAAGCGGCTCATCGGCGCCGTTGTGGGCAGCATCCTAGGCATCTTTGGGGCATTCCTCTTTAGTGCCGTCCTGCGCAACAGCATCCCCGCCGGCGGCATGCAGGATCTCCTCCAGATCCTCGTCCTTTTATTTATGTCGTACGTCGGGCTGGTAGTTGGGGCAAGCAAAGGCGCGTTACTCAATCTTGCCGCGCTCGGCGACCTCTTCAATACCGAGGCCAGCACCGGCACACAGAAAATCCTCGACACCAGCGCCATCATCGATGGTCGCATCGCCGACATGGCCGATACCGGCTTCCTCGAGGGCACGCTTGCCGTCCCCGAATTCGTTCTTCACGAACTACAGATGGTCGCCGACTCCTCCGACGGATCGAAGCGCCAGCGCGGTCGCCGGGGCCTCGATATCCTGCAACGCATGCAGGCCAACACCCAGCTCACCATCGAGATCATCGAAGAGGATTTTCCCCAGATCAAGGAAGTCGACCTCAAGCTCATCGAGCTCGCCAAGAAGCTGCGCGCCAAGATCGTCACCAACGATTTCAACTTGAACAAGGTTGCGCACCTGCACAAGGTGCCCGTGCTCAACATCAATGACCTCGCGAACTCGCTGCGCCCAGTCGTATTGCCCGGCGAGAAGATGAATATCGTCATCCTTAAGGAAGGCAAGGAGTACAACCAGGGCGTCGGCTATCTCGATGACGGCACCATGGTGGTCGTCGACCACGCCCGCCGGCTCATCGGTCGCGCTATCGAGATCACCGTGACCTCGGTGCTACAGACCGCCTCCGGCAAGATGATCTTCGGGCGTTACGAAGAAGGAAGAGGGGAGAGCAGAGGCGAAGTGAAGTCGGAATCCGTGCGCCCGATAAGTGCCGAAGTGCGGGAAATGTCGGGAACCTAGACCGCTATTAAGCTTCAGCTACTAACCAAGCGATACCGGTATCCGGCCGGGGATGCCAAAGATCACAATCAGGATCGTCGCCAGAGCCAGAGCTTCCACCACCAGCTCTGCGATCACCGGATAGCGTCGGCGGCTTTCCCTGACGTTCCCGGCAAGCTCACGCCGAATCAAAACGACGCCGAAGGGCACCGCAAGAAGAATCCCGACAAGTATGGCTAGCGCCAGCAGGATGCTGCGTTGTAAGTTCACTCGCTTCGCCTTGGTAAGGTCGGCCCACGAACCGTAGATAGCCGCAAGCTGCTGCTCATCCTGAATGCGAGCATCAGAGGCTTCTTTGTGTTGCAAAATTCTTGCCGCGGAAGCCGTCGCCTCCTCGGCCGCGTGCCGCAATTGCTTCTCGCGAGCGCGGACCTCGAAAAAAGCCCGGATCCTGCCCGGCAGCGTGACCAGCTTTTGCGAGGATTCCAGATCGCTTTCCGCGGTCGGATATACGATGGGTTGCTCTTGCAGAGCATCATGGTCATCGAGCGCCTGTTGAATCCTGGCTTGCTGATCGCCCTCTAGCAGAATGAGATCCCGACGCAGCTCCCTCAGCTTATTAGTGTCGAGATCCAACTGCACCTGTGCGCGTTCCCCCAACTCCGCGACGTCATTCTGACTGGCGGTTTTGAGCCGTGCGGTGGTGAGTGCGACGACATGCTGTTTCTCCTCCTCGACGGTCGCTTCCAGCGTCGCTATCTGCTGCGAAGTCGCTAATGCTTCGCCTCGGAGTGAAATAGTGCCGGTAGTGGCTTCGCGAAGCGCCGATGCAAATGCCTGGTCGACGGCATGGTCAGCGACTTTGACCACCTGCTCAGCCAGTTCCTGTTCGTCGGCGCCGTGCGCCTGAGCGGCAAGGCGACGCGCCGTGGTCAGCGCAGACTGATCGACGGAATTGATTGAAGCCGAGGCAGGAGCGGCGAAAACGTCCACGCTTCCGCTGCGCGTGAGATGAATCCCAACAGCCAGAGTGGCGGCCGTTCCGCCGAGCAGGACGAATTTAGAACTACGATGAAAGAGAGCCAAGGCAAATTTCAAGTCGTTCAAGGCCTTTCAGTGTTTGACCAAGGATAAGGCCGCTACCGAACGTCTGCATACCATAAAGTTTTCGAATATTACTTAAGTCTTACAGGCATAGTTCTCCTTCCGTATTAGCCTGAAAACAGTGGTGATACATCATGCCAACCGTGATATCTGAATCTCCCGCAGACGGCACTCCAGTTCAATCGGTGCAGACCCCTGAGTTCTTAGCTGAGACCCAACAAAAATCGGACGAATTCAACTGGGTCTTCTTCGTCACGATCGCCCTCTTTCATCTGCTCGGCGCGGCAGCAATCGTGCAATCAGCCTTTCACTGGCGCTGGTCCTCGGTTGTCGTCTTTTTTGCTGTGTGGCTGGTTGGGCAAAATGTCGGCATCGGCATGAGCTACCACCGCCAGTTGACCCACCGCGGCTACGCGACCCCGAAGTGGCTCGAGTACTTCATGGCCGCCTGTGGGACTATGGCGCTTCAAGGCGGGCCGCTCTACTGGGTCGCCGTCCACCGCATGCATCACCAATACACCGACAAGCCCGGAGACCCGCACTCTCCGCGCGACGGCGCCTGGTGGTCTCACATGGGCTGGATCCTCAACGGCTCGCTCCATAACGAATCGAAAGTGCTCTCCCGCTATGCTCCCGACCTCGCCAAAGACCCCGTCCATCAATGGCTGAGCAAATATCACTGGGTGCCCGTCACCACCGTAGGCATAGGCCTGCTTCTCGGCGGCGCAGCCTTTGGCGGATGGGCCTGCGGCCTTTCCTGGGTGCTCTGGGGAATCTTTCTCCGCGTCACCATCGGCATGCACGTCACTTGGCTCGTCAACTCGGCAACCCACATGTGGGGTTCGCAGCGCTTCAAGGGCCACGATGACTCGACGAACAACTGGGTGATTGCTCTGATCACGGGCGGCGAGGGATGGCACAACAACCACCACGCGCATCCCGTATCGGCGCGTCATGGAATGGCCTGGTATGAGATTGACTTCAACTACATGGGCATTCAGCTATTGAAGATGCTGGGGCTGGCGAAGAACGTCTACGCCCTCGACGCAAAGACCGCGCTGGCGAAATCGCAGACGCGTTAGACTCAAGCCCCGCCCGTGTCCGCCCAATTGACATTTAACCTGTAGTTGTATAAAACACAACTCTGCCGCTGAGGCGTCTGGCCAATACAGAGGCTGCCGATTTGGTGCGTACCTGCCTGAGCGGCGCAGGGCGGATCATCCCTACCAAACACTTCCGCGACGAATTGAACAAGGAAGGCCTGGACATCCTGGACGCGTATCACATCCTTCGAACAGGCCATGTCTTCAATGAGCCCGAACTCGATCCCCGGCATGGCGAATGCTGAGGGGCGAGGAACAGAAACCAATGGCGAACACTTCGATGCGCTGCACGGAATGTGGAACTGACGTCTCGATTAAGAGGGGAACGTACCGCTTTCGCGAGAGCGGCTTGGACAACGTGGTGCTTAAGGGAATCGAGATCGTCCGCTGTCCTGTTTGTGGAGATGAAAGCCCCATCATCCCCAATCTAGAGGGATTGTTGCGGACCCTCGCGTTGGCCATCGTCACCAGCAAGCTGCCACTGACGGGCTCCGAGGTCCGCTACTTGCGAAAGTATCTGCTCATGAGCGGAGAGCAATTCGCGCGCATGCTGCACACCGACAAATCTACTCTCTCGAAATGGGAGAATGGCGCGGTCAACATAGGCTCGAAGTCCGACCTGCTGATCCGCGCGGTGGCCCTTCATCTGGGACGAGGTCTCGGAGAAGAGGCGGAGCAGATTATCCGCAATTTCGAGCAGATCGACGAGGAGAGCACCAAGGCGCCGCATCGCATCGAGGTCGATTCGGAAACCCTGGAATATGCATATGCGTAACTCGAAACGGACAAGCAAATTCTGGAGCTACCTGCCTTGTGCTTCTTCCAGGCTGCCAACAAGCTGAGCCAGTCGAGCCGGATTTACATCGCTGATCGCAATCCCTTCGAGACTGTTGCTGCCGAAACTCATCACATGAAATCCAGACTGTTCCGGCGGCAAATCGCCGATCGGGGCATTCCCCGACTTCTGCATGACAAAGACCGAGACCCGGTGTCTTCCAATGCTGAAGAGCAGTTGTGCCGCTGGCTGATTGCGCAAGTAGGTGAAGTTCGCCCCATCGAGCACCATGCCGTCAGGAAGTCTCTCCGGAAGATTGAAGGCGAACGGCAGCTTGCCCTGAAACCACGGCTTGACCGTGTGGTTGTCAGACGAAATCACCTGTGGAGGTCCTGCGGAGGCGAGTGTGGATACATGCTGATCAAAGGCTTCAGAGATCAGCGCGTTGTTGGCAGACCTCAAGGCCATTTTCTGGCTAACAGTTCTCTCTACTAGGAACCAGCTTCCTGACAGTGTGACGGCAACCAGCAAGAGCGCCGCCGCCGCCCAACCCAACGCGGCATATCCCCTCACCACACGTCCCGCCGGAGTTCGTGTCTTGCCTGCTTCCTGCGCGATCTGCCGTGAAAGACGTGCGGCCAACTCCTGCGGCGGCGCATAGCGTTGCCCAGCACGGGCAGTCGCGGACTTGAACAGAGTCTGAGCCAGCGCATCGCTAGTGCAAGTCGCGCAGCCGGCAAGATGCTCCTGCGCCGCGAGCAGATCCTGCGTTTGAAGTTCTCCATCCGCAAGCGCGCTGATAGTTTCCGGAGAGAGATGAGCGGTCATGAACCCACCTCCGTAGCAGCCATCGCACCGCCCTCAAGCTTGCGCCGCAGCGCCGCGCGTGCCCGTGCGATCCGCGACATCACCGTGCCAATCGGCACGTCGAGGACCGCAGCGATTTCCTTATACTTCATCTCTTCCACATCGCAGAGCAGCACGACTTCGAGCAGCGGCGGAGGAAGCTCTTCCATCGCTGCTTGCAGCGCGGCCTGATCGGCAAGGCGCATCAGATGGATCTCCGGGGTCTGGCGATCGATCGCCGCTTCGATAAATCCACTTCCGCCTGAATCGTCCCGCTCATTCATCTGTTCTTCCAGCGAAACCGTTCGCAACGCCGCAAGGCCGGTGCGCGAAGTGAGATACGTGTTTCTCAGAATACGAAAGATCCAAGCCTTGAAATTCGTCTCCGGCTCGAAGGAGGGAAATCCGCGAAGGGCTTTCAGAAACGTCTCTTGCACCAGGTCCTCCGCCTCGGTCGGGTCGCGGGCCAGCCATCGTGCAATGTTGTAAAGCGACGGAAGCAACGGCATCGCGAGCTCCTCAAATCCGGAGGATTGGGGACGGCTCTCGCTCTCTTTCCGCTTCCAGGGCAATAACGTCATCAGTCGAGGCTGCGCTGCTCTACAAAGATGAAAACTAGCCTGCTGCAAATTTATTCCATTCAACGGGAATAAATCGCAAAGTCGCCAGTTGGCATGGGTAGAGGAATTCACCCATGGACGACACGTACCAAAGTAAGACAGCGCATCAAGGGCATGAGACCGGCATAAACGGCAACGAGGCAGACCCCATCACAGACGGAATCGACCGGCGCAACTTCCTAAGCTGCATGGCCTGGGCCGGAGCCGGTCTCGTCTGGACGATGGCCGGCGGCGTTCCCGCCTCGCGACTCCTCTTTGCCTCCGCAGTAGAACAGCTGACACCAACCATGGGCGCCGGGTTCAGCTTCGTCCAGATCAGCGACAGCCACATCGGCTTCAACAAGGCGGCCAATCAGGACGTCACCGGAACGCTCAAGCTCGCCATCGACAAGATCAACGCGCTGCCCAGCGACCACGACCTGCTGCTGCACACCGGCGACATCACCCACTCCTCCAAGCCGGCGGAGTTCGACACCGCACAGCAAATCGTCAAAGGCGCCAAGGCCGGAGAGATGTTCTACGTGCCCGGCGAACACGATACCGCCTCCGACGACGGCACGCTCTATCTCGAACGCTTCGGCAAAGGAACCACGGGCACAGGCTGGTACAGCTTCACCCACAAGGGCGTCCACTTCATCGGCCTCAACAACTCGCAGCAGATCGACAAGCTCGGCCTGCTCGGCGCCGACCAGCTCGCGTGGCTAAAGAACGATCTTGGCGGACTCTCGGCCTCCACACCCATCGTCGTCTTCGCCCACATCCCGCTCTGGACGGTCTATCCCGACTGGGGCTGGGGCACGCAGGACGGCGCCGAGGCGCTCTCCTACCTCAAACGTTTCGGCTCAGTCACCGTGCTCAACGGCCACATCCATCAAGTCGCACAGAAGGTCGAAGGCAACGTCTCCTTCCACACCGCAACCTCGACCGCATTCCCGCAGCCCGGCCCCAGGTAGCGCTCCGAGTGCCGGCCCGATGGTTGTCCCCGCTGGCCAACTGCGCAGCGTCCTCGGCGTCACCGAGGTCAAGTACATCCCGAGACGCGGCCCCTTGGCGGTCGTCGATTCTTCATTGGCCTAAGAAAAAAGGAAACCGAACGTGAACAAAACTCCACTCATCTTCGGAGCGTGCGCCGCCACGCTCTTCACTTTCTTCTCTGTTGCGGTTGCCCATCCGATCCCCGACTCGCCGACTGTGCAGGGAGATGCAACTCGAGGCAAGGCGACCTTTGAAAGACGCTGCACCGGCTGCCACGCGCTCGATCAGAATCGTGGAGGGCCACGGCTGGCTGGCGTCTATGGACGCAAATCAGGAACAGTTCCCGACTTTCCCTACTCCAGGGAATTGAAGCAAGCTGGAATCGTCTGGAACGAGAGATCGCTCAACGCGTGGCTGACCGATCCCGACACGCTTGTTCCCGGAAATGACATGTCCTTCCACGTCCCAAAGCCCGATGAGCGCCGCGACGTGATCGCCTATCTCAAAGCGAGCTCAACGGCACTCCCTGTCTCAGAAGGAAGGTAACGATCTCCGCGCCGAGCTCACACCAGCCGCGCCCCAGCCATCTCTTCCAGCACCGCCAGCGGTGAACTCTCCGGCGTGACCATCGCCTCAGGCGCAACCAGCAACGTCTGTTCCAGCGCATATTGCCCGGTCAGCACCGCGTGCGGGACCGTGTCGGTATAGACCATCCAGCTCGACCCGGCAGGGAACTGCCAGGGATGCTTCACGCTATTCGCCTGAAACGCCTCGTTCTCTTTCAGGAAATTGTGGAAGCGCATCATGAAGTCGTCATATGGCGAGCGCTTCAAGGAAGGAATCGCCGCGCCCAGACCGAGCCCCCGCGCCAGCGACTTCGCCGCTTTTGACGCCCCATTCTCCGGAGACGGTAAATCAATCTCCTTCGGCGCAAACTGCTTCACCAGAGAAGGAAACGGCTCACCCACCACCCAGTCGCGCGTCCGCGTCGGATGAATATTGTTGAAGAAGCGAAGAATCCGCGCCCCATGCGTCGGCCGTGTCGGGAAAGCATCCGTATGCAGCAGGTCGTTCCGCTTGCGCAGGGCCAGATCGCGCCCCTGCTCCTCTTGCGGACGAAAGCTCGCATAATCCAGCTTCCAGCGCCGCGCATAGGGCGTGAGGAAGTCGCTCAAGAAACCCCTCCACCGCCGCCGAATACCACCGCATAATCAGCTGCAGCCGCATCACCGCCGCCGCATCCGCAGTCTTCGTGTCAACGCCGCTCAACGCGTCCTGCACCGGCTTGTAGGCAATATTCTTGTGCAGGGAGCTGTCGGTCTGCTGCTGACCAAGCAGGAATTCGAGATCGCCTGAGGCAAACTCGATCGGCGATGTCGGAAAGAACAAAATCTCGCCGGCCTCAAGCTGCGCACACCACTCCCGCGCCTGAGATTCCGAGGATGGCCGTCGCCCCTCCAGCAGACTCTCAACCGGGATCGTGACCAGCGCCATCAGCTAACGACCAGAGACCTTGCGGCGAATCCAGAGAGATCCGAAGAAGATCAGGCTCACCGCCAAAACCACCAGTCCGACCGGCAGGCCAACAAACTTGTAGGTGTCGGCAAAATCGACATTGTGATGGCCGCCCTCGTTGTAAAAAAGCAGCGTAAAGATGGCCAGAAACGTCGCCAGAAAGAATGACGCGAATCCCAGCGAAAATGAGAGCAGCAGGCTGGCAAAAAGCCCAAAATCGCCCAGTGGAATCCCAAAAACGCGGCCTCGATTTGCCGGGCTGTCTGCGGTTGCGGTCATGCTTCTCAAGCTGCGGCCTCGTCCCTCAGCTAGAATACAACCTTATGACAGATGTGGCCCAGGCCGGCCTGCTTCCCGCGACGCAGATCGCGCAGCAGACGGCGGTTGTTGAATCTCCTAACGGAATCTTCTACGGAACTTTCGGCGACACGCACCTCGCCGAGCAAGATCTCGCTCGAGTTGTGCAGGCCGTGCCCTCGGGCATAGCCAAAGGCCTCGCCAAACACGCTTACTACTTTGTGCCGCTCACTATCGCCGACGAGGAAGAGGTGCTCATCGCGCCCGCCTACACCGTTGATCTCGGCGACCGCGCCGTCTGCCATCGCAACGTCGATTTCGAGACCTCCGAGATGACCTTCATCTCTACCCGGCTCATGCAGGACCGTTTCGCGCTCGCCTTTGAATTCTTCATCAACGCCGGCCATCATTTTGTCGACGCCGTCGGCGTCCCCGAGAGTTTCGCCGAGCTCGTCTGGTCGCAGGCGACTGCGCAAGTCCGCGGCGAAACCAGCCAGGATGCATGGGAGAGCCGCCGCCGCGCCCTCGACCGCAACAGCGATCGCGGCATCGATCGCAGTTTGGGCCGCAGCGCGACTCCCGCTGCCGAACGCGCTGCTCGCAAGCGCGACCATGCCGCCATCCGCGAAGCCAGCGCCGCGCCTGCTCCCGAGCCGGTTATCGACGAGAAGGCCAAGACCAGTTACTTCGAGTCCGCTTTCTCTGACTCAATCGCAATCTACCTGCTCTCGCTCACTATCGACTTCGACTACGCCGATCTCCGCGAGCGCGAATACCCGCTCATCGCCGCGCCGGCATTGGCCGAACGCCTCCGCCACATCGCCGGACTCTTTCCCGCTAACCCCGGCTACGAATTTCAAATCCTCTACCGCCGCCGTGGGTAATTTGCGCTTGATTGTCGAGGTTCGAGAAAATGCGGGTGCCCCACGGCTCGATTCTGAGACGTGGGTTCTCGTCATGCCGGTGACGCGATGATCGCCCACCTCCGCGGACGCATCCTCTCGAAGCAGCCCGGTCAGGTCGTCGTCGAGGCCGCCGGAGTCGGCTACGACGTCACCATCAGCGTCCCCACCTTCACCGCTCTGCCCGCTGAGGGCGCCGAGACCGCGCTGCACATTCACACCCAGGTCCGCGAAGACCTGATCGCTCTCTACGGCTTCATGGACCGCTCCGAAAAACGCCTCTTCGAGCGCCTCATCACCGTGACCGGAGTCGGCCCCGCGCTCGCCGTCAAAATCCTTTCCGGGCTCGCCGTCGAGCGCACCGTCGCCGCCATCCGCAGCCACGACCACGCCATGCTCACCCACATCCCCGGAGTCGGTAAGAAGCTCGCCGAACGCCTCGTCCTCGAACTCAAAGACAAGCTCGAAGACATGGCCATCGCCCCAGCCGCAACCGTCTCTGCCGGCCCCGCCGCCGACGATGTCCTCTCTGCGTTGGTGAATCTCGGCTACCAGCGCCCCGCTGCTCTGAAAGCCATTGAGTCGGCGGTAGAGAAGAACAAAGCCGCCGGAGAAAGCTTCGACGAACTCTTCCGCGCGGCTCTGCAGTTGATCCGGTAGGACGATTTTAGGCGGACGGTTGCGTTAACAGCTTCGGTAACTTACGGATCGTCCGCAAAAACGGCCCCGAATCCCCCCGCACTCGCGCCAGCACCAGCGAACCCTCGATCTCAATAATCGCCTGCTCCGCACGGTCTCGTGCAGCAGCCGGGGAGAAGCCGCTCTTCCGGGCAAGCTGTGTGAATGCCTCCAGCCACGCATCGAGCGAAGCGTCGAGGGCCAGATGCAGTTCCTCGCTCCCGGCCGGTAGCGAGAGCGATTCGAGCACGCAGGGAAGCCGCCCGTCGTCATAGAACTCGCGCAGCCGCTGGCAAACCACCTTAACCTGATCGGCAGGGTCTCCGGGCTGGGAGAGCGGCTGCAGCACATGCTCCTCGAACCAGGCATTGCCGGAGGCAGCCGCTGCGGCGACCATGTCGTCCTTCCCGCCCGGAAAGCGGTGATACAGGCTCGCCCGTTCCAACCCGGTAGCGGCGGAGAGGCGGCTCATCGTCGCGCCCTCATATCCATACCGGCGAAAGACCCGCGAAATCTTGTCAACTAGTTCAGCGCTGCCAACCCGCGCGAGTGCCATATCTGTCCTCATCGACAATTATACAGAATGATCGGTAAAATAATCGGGCAAGAGACCACTCTCTGTATTTTTTGCGAATCAACGAATCGTTTACCGAACGTTCGGAATCTAGATGATCGTGAGTGGCGAATTCTCCCGCTCACGAGAAAAGGAGCAACGCCATGACATCATCCGCCGTAACCGCTTCGAGCCGTGTCACCTACCGTAACGCCAAGGTCGACGGCCTCAACATCTTCTATCGCGAAGCCGGACCCGCCGAATGCTCCCACAATCGTCCTGCTGCACGGCTTTCCCAGCTCCTCGCACATGTTTCGCAACCTGATCCCAGCGCTGGCTGAGAAATACCACGTCATCGCGCCCGACTATCCCGGCTACGGTTACAGCGATGCACCGGCGGCCGACGCCTTCGAGTACACCTTCGATCATCTCGCCGATATCGTCGGGCATCTCCTCGACCAGAAGGGCATCACGAAATATTCGATCTACATCCAGGACTACGGTTCGCCAGTCGGTTTTCGCCTCGCCACCCGCCATCCCGAGCGCATCCAGGCGATCATCTCCCAAAACGGCAACGCCTACGAAGAGGGACTCTCGAAGTTCTGGGACGATGTGATGTATCCCTTCTGGAATGAGCGCAACGCCGAGACCGAAGCCAAGGCGGCAACCCTCGTCAGTTTGGAATCGACGAAGTTTCAATACTTTCAGGGCGCACGCAATCCGGAAAACATCAGCCCCGATGCATGGAAACACGATCAAGCCGGCCTCGACCGCCCCGGAAACGCCGCAGTCCAGTTAGCGCTCGCCTACGACTACCGCACCAACCCGCCGCTCTATCCTGTTTGGCATAAGTACCTCCGCGATCATCAACCACCGGTGCTCGCAGTCTGGGGCAAGAACGATCCCATCTTCCCACCGCCGGGCGCTGAAGCTTTTCGGCGCGACGTGCCCGATACGGAAATCCATCTGCTCGACACCGGCCACTTTGCTCTCGAGGAAGACGGCGCAGAGATCGCCTCGCTAATTCTGGATTTCCTCGGACGTAAGGTCGCCGCTTGAACGTAGGAAGACACAAAGTAAGGGCCGGCGATTCGCCGGCCCTTACTTGTGTTTATGAATAATTTGACTTCCCTCGACTATTGCCCCTTGTAATCCACAAACAACTCCGGAAACTCCTGCTTCAGCGCGGCGATCTTCGGGCGGTCGCAGACTTCGATGTACGGATTGTTCGGGTTCTTTAGCGCATAATCCTGGTGGTAGTCTTCCGCTTTGTAGAAACCTTTCAGCGGCACCACCTGCGTCGCAATCTTCTTCTTTCCGAAAATCCCCGAAGCATCCAGCTGCGCAATGTAAGCCTCGGCCAGCCGCTTCTGTTCGTCGTTTGCATAAAAGATCGCCGAGCGATACGAAGTTCCAACATCCGGCCCCTGCCGGTCTTTCTGCGTCGGGTCATGGGCGACCGAAAAGAAGATTCTCAGCAGCTGCCCGTAGGTAATCTTCGAGGCGTCGTAGGTGACATGAACCGACTCGGCATGCCCGGTCGTCTCGGTGGTCACCTGATCGTAGGTCGCTGTCGCCGCTGACCCGCCGGCATAGCCGACTGTCGTCTTCGTCACACCTTTCACCCGCTCAAAGACCGCCTGCGTCCCCCAGAAACAGCCACCTGCAAAGACGGCGCCCTCCTGCGTGGGCACGCTGGTAAGAGGTACATCGGTAGCTGGCGGCGGAACAGGGCCATTAGGCGCGGCGTTCACCAGTCCGCAGCCGGCAAACCCGCCCAGCACAACAAGAAGCGAAACGGCACGAGACAAACGATTCAGCATAACAATCTCCTAACGCAGCCCAGCGTACTGCCGGATGCATCTGCACTTATTAGAGACCATATGGCGCCGAAAGTTACGTCGAAGAACCCTCCTGTCTTCGGTCTCGCCAAAAAAGAAAGGCGCCACATAGCCGTGGCGCCTTCGAATACGGCTACACCTTCACCGATTAGTGGACATTCAACGTAATCGAGGTCGTCTTCGGAGTAGTTCCGGTGACGCTCGTTGCGGTGACCGTGATGTTATATGTGCCACCCTTTGCCGGAGGATTGGCGCTCGATCCTCCACACCCGATGTTGGCCAAAGTCGCCGCAATCATGCAGAACACAGCCAAGCCGGTCCAGATGCGCCGGCGGCGGCCAAATGGCAACAGCAGGAGCCCTCCCAGAGCGATCGCCGAAGGAATCGCCCACGGGCTGGCTGGTCCCTTGTTGTCCGCCGTGGTCTTGCTGGTGCTCAGAAACAGTGAAACCGTCGCCGGATTCACGCCATCGAGGGTTACCGGAGAAGTGACAAAACGGCAGCCCACATTCGCCGGCAGCCCGGAACAGGCAAGTTGCACCTGCTGAGCAAAGCCGCCCTGAGGGATGAGGTTGAGAAGGGCGTTTCCGGTCGCGCCGGCATAGACGTTCACTGTGTTAGGCACGGGTTGCAGCAGGTAATCCGCGACCGTATCCGTCACCGCGCTCGATACCGACGGGTTGAGCACCGAATCTCCCGAATAGCTTGCGGAGAGATTATTGGTGCCGCCTGGAATCGTGGTCGAAACAAGGACCGCGGTTCCGGTTGCGTCGAGCGGCGCCGAGCCGATCACCGTGGTGCCGCTATAGAAGGTAACCTTTCCTGTGGCTACATGGAGTTGGATATCCGAACCCACCATCGCGGTCAGAGTGACGGGTTGTCCGCCAAACGAGCTGGTAATGTCGGTGCTGAAACTCACGTAGGAATCAGCGGTCCCGGGGAACGGCACATAAAACGTCCCCGACGTTCCCTTCACGTTCGCGTCGCCAGCGTAGTCGAGCCGCAACGTGTGGGTCCCCGGGGTCGTTACGGTCACGATGCTGCTCCAATAGCCCCCATACAGGGAACTATCCACTGTCCCAGTACCGATGACCACCGGTGTTCCGGTAGTGAGATCGGTGACGGTCATAACGCCACCGTACGGGGCGAAGCCATTGTTGTCGAAGCCCATCTGGGCAACCAGTTTGATCGGAGCGTTGATGACCTGAGATCCGGCCACAAAGAAGTCTTCGATAATTCCCTGCGCCTGGCTGACGGTGTAGGTATAGCTGCCCTGACTGGCTTTAAAGCTGGCATCGCCGGGGAAACTCGCCACCAGTTGGTGCACACCGGCTCCGAGTACGGTGGATGGAATCACGGTAGACAGGGTGCTCGATTGACTGCCCGGAATGCTTAGGAAGTTTTGGGCCTTCTCTCCATAATTGAGCGTCAGGGTGCTTGGCGTATAAGTTCCGCTCGCATAGTCGTACACTCCACCGGTCGTGATGGGTGTGCCGTCGGCGGTCAGCGTCATGGAGCCCGTAGGAAAACCGTAACCGGAATTTCCAGCGACCGCGATGGCAATCGGCCAAGGCAACCCGTAGCCTACTGTAATGGCTCCGCTCGTGATGTAGCCCCCGGCAAGCGCTCCGACAAAAGTCTGGCTCTTCTCAGGCGTGACGGTAACCGGAACCGAAGTGGAGGTGCTCGGACTATATTTGCCGTCTCCCCCATAACGAGCGCTCACCGTATAGCTGCCGCCGGGCACGGTAGCTGTTGGGATGTTGGCCACGCCGCTTTGTGCGAGCGGAGTCAACTGGCCGGCTCCGGCGCTGACTGTCGATCCCGTTGCCGCAGTAGCCGAAAGAGCGACAGTCCCGGTGGGAGCCGTGCAGGTCCCATCGGTGGCGCACGTTACTGTGGCCTGGAAGTTGATCGGCGTTCCGTGGACCACGGTCGCGCTCTGCCCAGTTCCCAGCGCTAAAGCGGTAGTAGTTGCCGCTCCCGTCGATGCCGCTTGCCAGTTATTGACCAGGGCATTGACGTCCATCGATCCAAGTCCGGTTGCCAGGTCATATCCGGGTGCCGCATCGTAGCCGACAGTGTACTGCGCATCCGGATCGGGTACCTTGTTGTTCCCCTGGGTCGTGTCGTGATAAACCCCGGGAACATTGGCGAGGCGGTAGAAGACATAGTTCGCCATGCCCTGCGGCGCGCCCCCCATCTTTTGATTCACCAGCGCCATGACGCCGGCGGCGGCGGGGCTGGAGGCAGAGGTGCCCCCATAAACGAAGAAAAAGTTTGAACCATTGGCGCAATATCCGAAGATGCACAGCAGATATCCGTCATGACCGGCTGCGGTCAGCGAAATATCCGGAAGATCGCGCATGTTGTCATTCGGAACGCCCGTGCCGATCTGCCAGTCGGGCTTCGCGTACAGGCTGCTAACGCCGCCGCCCCCTGAGTAAAGCGAAACATATTGCGGATCGTTATTGCTTTCGTTCCAAACCACTTCCGGAATGTAGCCGAGTGCCGACTCTCCGGTGACCGGATCGTTGGTATCGCTCCAATACGCGCTGGGGTTGGCGGTGTCGTCGAACTGTGTGCCGCCGACTGCGACGTTATACGGAGTCGATGCAAGTCCGTTTACCGCAAGCACTCCAGAAGAGTAGAAGCCTGCGCCAGGGGCATCGCAGTCCGCGCCACCGGCATCTCCAGCCGACACGAATGCAGTAATTCCCTGAGCGGCCGCCTGCTGCCAAAGCGAGTTGTAAAAGGCATTCTCGACCGGACCCAGGTTGCTCTCGCAAGCTCCGTAGCTTTCGCTCATCACAGGCGCGAGATTGTTGTCGACGATGTATTCTGCGGAAATATCTGTCCCCTGTGCGAAGTTGCTCTGGGAGACGACGAAATCAATATGCGCCATTGGTGCGACCGCACCTGCCCATGTAACGTCTAGCGTAGCTTCCGCGATATCGGCGGTCTCGCCCGGATCGTCCCCGTTCACGATGACCTGAGGATCATTCGGCGGAAGCCCAAGGGCGTTCCGGAAGTCGGTCACGTCCTGCACCGTGATGTTGCTCTCGCCAACGATGGCGATCGTCTGTCCGGTGCCATCGATACCCGCGTCATAGAGCGGTTGCACGTTGTAGATCTTCGCGAAATCCGCGGGTGCCAGGTAGTGCGAACCATCGTCGGAGGTGTACTGCCCCTTGACCTTGTTGAAATGCACTTTGTTCTTCGAGAGAAGGATCGCCGGCGAGGATGGATCGCTGTGCAACCGGACGACTCCCTTCACCACGCTCTTGAGCGCTGCAGGAATCTGGATGTCGCCCGAGTTCGCGATGAACGTCTTTTCCTTGTAAGTATAGGAATGCATCTGCGTCGCAAAGGCATTCTCGACCTGGGTCACATTGCCGCTGAAGACAATGAAGCGGCCGCTCTGCGAGACGGAACGGACCGTGAGGCCCTGGCCTTCAAGCCATTGGCGAACCTGGGCAGAATCGCTCGGGGCAACTCCAAACTTCTGACCGAACTGCGCCGGCGTCAACCACTTGTGAAATGAAGATGAAGACGGGTCGTGCTGGGCGGCGACAAGGCTCGCGGCAGCTTGATCTTGCGCTGCAGTCGGCGCTAAGAGCAGGACCATCTGGCCGAGTTTTTCGCTGCCTGCGAGCCGGCCGGCATCTTGGCTCTTCGCGATCAGCAGGTCCGGGTGAGTGCCCTTCACGGCAACTCTTTCGTCGGTCCTGATCGCGCCAGAGATGCGCGACTGGGCAACTGCGGCGTGGCTAGCCACAAAGCAAAGGGCAACACATAACCCTTCGATAACGCGTCTGTATCGGTTCTTACGGTTCAATGGATGGCTCTCCTGGTCTATTGGTGAATACTTTGCAAAACCGGGCGCATCGACGACCGCTGCTATGCAGCGCGCGCCAGCCACCTTCGGCAACGGGGTGGAAGCTCTCTAACTAATTCGAGTCTGGGGATAGATCGGAAGGATAGTCTCTTGCCGGTTCGCCGCGACTATCCCTAGAAGCGGCAACGATCTCTTTCCTGAATGAAGCGTCGCGCCTTTTCGAGCGCCACGCATGAATCATTTTCTGGAATCAGTACAGAGAGAGTAAACATCCGAGAACCAATCGGGTATTGTCAAAATTACCAATCCAATGAAGCGTGGATCCACGCGCGTTTCAGCGGACAGAGGGGTCAGGCGTTGGCGATTGTTGCAGCTTCTTCAGCCCGCAGAGCCAACCCGCGCGCAACCGATGTAAAAGCCTCACCGGTCCGAACCCGATCCGCGCCGAAGCGGCTTTCGAAGATCCGCCGCACTGCGGGCACAAACGACGTTCCGCCTGTCAGAAAGACACGGTCGACCTCGCGCATCTCCACACCCGTGTTCGCAAACAACGCCGTCACGCAGTTCTCAATCGCCTCTAACTGGTCGGCAATCATGGCTTCGAACTCCGCGCGGGTCACGGCAATATTCAGGTCCATACTGCCGTCGTGAAAGCGGAATTGCGCGGACTCACTCTCAGACAACTCCATCTTCACCCGCTGCACCGCCTGATGCAGTTGATAGCCGAGATCTTCCTGGACCAGGTTGATCAGCGCCTCGATCTTCTCCGGCTCAAGCGCGCGCGCATGGGCGCTCTTGAGTAGCTCGGTGACCTCGCGCGTGCGCAGGAACGAGAGATAATGCCAGCGCTCCAGGTTCGCATAAATCCATGCCGGCACGGCAGGCAGAATCTTCTTGACCGACCGCGCCATCGAGTCCGCGCCCAGCGCTGGGGAAACGAGCTTGCGAATGATCCGCGCGTCAAACGCGTCGCCTGCCAGGCCAAGCCCCATGCTGCCCAGCAGATCGCCCGGCTTCCGTCCGCGCTGGCGCACGCCGGGGCCTACAGTAATGAGCGAGAAATCGCTGGTGCCCCCGCCAAAATCGCCAATCAGGATCAGCTCATCATGATCGAGCGTTGAGCCATAAGCGTAGGCCGCGGCGATCGGCTCCATCTCAAACTCAACCGATTCATACCCCGCAAGCTCGAAAGAATGTCGCAGGCGGCCCAGCGCAAAGGCATCGTCGGCGTCGTTCTCCGCGCCGACAAAGCGCACCGGGCGTCCGACCATCGCGTGGCGCACCGGCTCACCCAACTGCCGCTCGGCTTGCAGGCGCAGGTCGGCGAGAATGCGCGAGATCAGCGTCTCCAACGCATAGTGGCGGCCAAAGATCGCCGTGCCGGTTAGGCTGCGGCTGGAGAGATGCGACTTGAGCGACTGAATGAAGCGGCCTTTTTCGTCATCCGCCAGGTATTGCGCAATCGCCGCTGGACCGGTCCAGGAATGAATGCGCGTCTTGCCCGCTTCCTTCAGCTGGTCCATATACAGCACCGAGCGGTAGGAGAAGGTCGTGCCACCGGCTACTGGGAAGGCCACAAGTTCGGTCTGCGCCCCGCCGGTCGAGATCGCGATGGAACTGTTCGTCGTCCCGAAATCGATCCCTACGGCAAAACGCCCGTCGCTCTTAGGCTGCATTCCTGCCCGATCCAATCATTGTTGTTATGAAGTGTCGCGATTTGGCTCGCGCCTACGACGCGGCCGGCTCAGCGATCAGGAATTTTCCGGCGAAGGATCGCGCCCCGAGAAGATGCGCGTGCCCAGCGCCCCGCCAATCATCGAAAAGATGGTGATGCCGGCCGACGTCATCACTGCGGTCAATAGAGCCGAGGCCGCCCGCCCATCCGGCGAGATCAGAAACTGAAGCGCTTCGTGCGACTCCGCCGGCGTGCCGCCAGAGAACTGCGCGGTCAGCAACGATACCTGGTCCATTGTTGTCTGATAGGCCTTTTCCATCGCCTCTCCGCCATGCAGCGCATAGCGGACAAAGACCAGCGCCCCGGCGTTGAAAGCACAGGCGACCGTAGCCGCCATCAGCCCGATGATCGTGCCGATCCGAATACCCACCGGCCGGGCAAGCGTCCGCACCGCCGCGCGGCGCTGGTAAAGGCCGACTGCGGCGATCGCCCCTCCGGTCACCCACAAGCAGCAGCCCCCAGACAGGATCGGGACCACCGGCGAGCACAACACCCCAACCGGCACGGCAAAAGTCACCGCCGCGCCAATGGCAGCCTTCCAGTGAATGTCCCGCACTGCGGGAGTAGCGGCAAGACCAGTTGCATCGCCGGCCCCGCCCTCGGCGTCATACAGAAGCTGAGGTGCTCCGCAATTCGGACAGAACATCTCCGGAGAAGCGAGCGGCGAACCGCAGCGATGACAGTCGTTACCCATTCTTTTGAAGGTATCCCAGTGCGCAGGTGGGCGCAATGCGACGAGCCCTGGCGACGCCGTCGCGTCAATCGCGATGTCTTGCTCTAGTTCGACTCCGCTTTGCCGCCTTCCGAGATCGGCAGATCGATCTCGACCAGGCTGAATGTCGTTCCAGGCCCATCGGTCTTCTCAATGCCGACAATATGCTGGTGGTGTTTCGAACCCGCCTTGAGCGACTGACCCAAGTCCAGGTTCACCTGATGGCTCTTGCCGGAATCGTCGCAGGTAAGCCCTTCGTTGGTAACAGTCGGGCTGCCAACGGCATTATGGCCGCTGCATTGGATCACGTCCCCATAGCGCCCCAGCGCCTTCTTATAGAAGGCCAGAACCTGGTCCTCAGAGTCGGAGGTCTGATATTTCACGACCTTCAATCGAAACTGCCAGTCGCCAAAGCCGACGTGGATGTCCGCCGAGTCTTTGCCATCTTTATCATCCTTCGTCGAGATCTTCGCTCCCGGATATACCGGCAGACCGACGTCGGCGGCCGTCGTGCTATCGGAGGTGACATGCAAGCCACCCAGCGGCGTCTCGATCTTGACGTTCTTGTCGGTACCGCTCTTGTTCTTATCCACAGCGATCGAGCAGCCGATGGAGAGCGCGGCAAAGGAAATCAAGGCAACGCAGGCCGCAATACTCACACTTCTAAAGTTGCGCGCAACATTCATGGAGATCTCTCCTACCTCAGTTGGTACGGACCGGGCCTGAGTTCCGTTCCCCCCGCCAAAGCCCCAGCGACTTTCCACTCTACGCAGCATCCAATAAGCCGCAACAGCAGTGCGCACAGCTTACGCGCCGCATCGAGCAGCGCAAAGCAATTTTTCCCTTAAATGATTGTCCCGGAGCACAATGCCCTACGATTCGACTCTTTTCTCTCCGTTCAAGCTCGCCGGCATCACCTTCCCCAACCGGATCGTCGTCTCGCCCATGTGCGAATATTCGTCTGAAGACGGCTTCGCCAATGACTGGCATCTGGTGCATCTTGGCAGTCGCGCTGTCGGAGGCGCGGGCCTCATCTTCACCGAAGCCGCCGCCGTATCGCCCGAGGGCCGCATCACCCCGCAGGATCTCGGCTTCTGGAAAGACGAGCATATTCCTGAACTCAAGCGCATCGTTGACTTCCTTCACAGTCAGGGTGCGCGAGCCGGCATCCAGCTCGCCCACGCCGGCCGCAAAGCCAGCATGAGCCGCCCCTGGGACGGCGAAGAGCATGTCAAGCCGGTCAGCGAAGGCGGCTGGAAAGAGGTGCTCGCGCCCAGCGCTGTCCCGTTCTCTGACAAATACGCGCAGCCCACCGCCCTCGATGCGGCCGGAATCAAGCGCCTTGTCCACGCCTTTCAGCAAGCCGCAACCCGCGCCCTCAAGGCCGGCTTCGATGTCGTCGAGATCCACTCCGCCCACGGCTACCTGCTGCATGAGTTTCTCTCTCCGCTCAGCAATCAGCGCACCGACGAATATGGCGGCAGCCTCGAAAATCGTGCTCGACTCTTGATCGAGGTCGTCGATGCTGTGCGCGAGGTTTGGCCGCTCGATAAGCCGCTCTTCGTCAGGATCTCCGCGACCGACTGGGCGCCCGCCGGCTCGAATAGCTGGAACCTCGAGCAATCCGTCGCTCTTGCCAAGCTGCTCAAGCCAAGAGGAGTGGATCTCATCGATGTCTCCTCCGGCGGCCTCATTCCCGGCGTCACCATTCCCGCCGGCCCCGGCTACCAGACCCCCTTTGCCGAAGAGATTCGGAAACAGGCGCAAATCGCCACCGGCACCGTCGGCATGATCACCGACGCCGCCCAGGCCGAACACATCCTGCGCACGGGACAAGCCGACTTGGTCTTCCTCGCCCGCGAGTTCCTGCGCGATCCCTACTGGCCGCTCCACGCCGCACCGCTCCTTCACGACTCGACCTCATGGGCGCCGCAATACCTGCGCGCCGCGCCGAGTGGTTCGACCGAACGCGAGCCGATCCAGAATTAGTGGAGAGCTGGAAACCCAGGAGGGCATAGGCGTCGTGAGTCTGTGCCCTCCGCCCTCGTTGGAATGAATCTCTTTCAACTCGCCACAGATTCTTCCCGCAAATTTCCAGGGATGACTTTCCCCAAGACAGGCCTATACTTTCAGCAACGGACCGAAGCCCCGCGGTTTCGCTCCCGTTACGGCCTCAACATGCTCCCCACGACCTCCACGCAGCGTCGCAGCGCGCCTTCTGAAATTCCGGACAAGCTCTACTTCCGGATTGGCGATGTAGCACGCATCTGCGAGGTTCCGGCGTATGTACTGCGCTTCTGGGAAACCGAATTTCCGCAGCTCAAGCCGAACAAGGGCGGCACCGGGCAGCGCCTCTATCGCAAACGCGATGTAGAACTCGCGCTACGCATTAAGCGGTTGCTGTATGACGAGGGCTACACCATTCCCGGCGCTCGCCAGGTCTTCCAGGCTGAGGCCCGCGAAGTCCGGAAGAAGAACTCCGCCCCGGCATTACCGATGCCCATGGCAACGTCAAACGCCGCCGTCGCTGCCCTGGATGCGGTGATCAAGGAGCTCCGTGGTCTGGCCGCCATGCTCGCGGCTCCAGTCCAACCCGCGTCACGTCGCTCGGCTTCAGGACGCGCCAGAGACAACAAGCCAGGCGACCGCAAGCCCGGCAATCTCTTCGAGTTTTAAGCGCCCTCGGATCTGTCGACGCGCTGCCGCGCGCCATCGTTCACGCCGCTGATTGGAATTCTTCCAAACGCCCGAGAAAGCCCCCACGGCGGCATGTTTCCATAGATGCTCTCGCTGTGATTGGCCTCGATAAGATAGGTCTCGTGCCAGATGCCGACGGAGCCATCCGAGCCGATCGCCCGATTGAATGCAGCCCACGCTGGCAAATGCTCGGCATCTCGCGAATGGGCATAAGCATGAAGATGATCGAAGGACTTCCAATACTGCATCGAAGTCACGCCACGCCAGTTCAGCAGCGTCTCCCCGCCCAGAAAACCCAACTCCGGATTCGCATACAGCTCGCGCAGCATCCGCGGCATGGCTGCCGTTACCTGCATCCATTTCCGGAACGCAAGCAACCGGTTCACCCGCATGCCGATTAGGAATACAACATACGAGGATGGAGTCGAGGCGGTCGAGCGACCGGCAAAGATGCCCTCACCTGCCGAAATGTTCGCTGCTGCGGAGTCGCTCAACAGCCCACTTAGTCTGCTGCGTTTCCAACCTCAGGCAAAATGACGCCGTCGCTCATAAAGCGCGTCATCGCCAGAGTGGCGCACTGCTGTCCACAAAGGTGGTAGATGTCGGTATTGCGGCTCTCTGCCGGATTCCAGGGCATCAGCGTAAAGCGCTGGTGCGGCTGGTCCTGCTCAAAGCAGGGAACGTCGCCCAGCGCGACCATCCACCAGTGGTTGGCGTCTGCCTTTTTCTTGCCGCAAATGTCGCAGGTGAACGAAACGTCCCAGACCATGACCGCCTCCGGCAGCTTGAAATATCGGCTCCGCAGCCATACATTACTCCAAAATTAGCCGAAAAACGCGGGAAAAACGTGGTAACGTGTCTCCAGATTGATGACGAACTCCGTGGCTGCCGCAAAATGAACAAGGTCTCACCGAAAATGGTGCAACTTTATGCTCTGCCAATACTGCTCCAAGTCCGAGTTTCGTCGATCGAGGCTACATCGGGAAGACATTGGGCAAGTATTGCTTTTTCATTTGCCAGTGCGTTGCCGTAATTGCCACCATCGCACTTACGCCAACGTCTTCTATGCTCGAACGCTGCCCGCATCCAAAATGAAACTCACAAAAACCAGCGAGCCGGCCTCCAAGCCGTCTGACGCCTAAGCTTCACATCGCCGCCTGTCCCCACTCACTCGCTGGATATTTCGGGTGAGTCCGCAGTCTCTACTCGTGCCGCAAGGCCTCCATCGGTTGCACTCGCGAAGCGCGCCACGCCGGAGCCCAACCCGCAGCCAAAGCCGTGCCCAGCAGTAGCAACGCTGCCCCAATCAGCGTAAGAGGATCGCTGGGCTTGAGCCCATAGAGCAGCGTAGCCAGAAAGCGCGTCAGCCATAACGCGGACCCGAGCCCAATTGCAATGCCAAAGACGGCAAGCCACGAAGCCTCCCCCAGCACCATCCGCAGCACCTGGTCAGTCTGCGCGCCCAACGCGATCCGAATGCCGATCTCGCTGGTTCGCCGCGCCACCGTATACGCCATGATTCCGTAAATCCCGATACAGGCGAGAATGAGCGCGAGAACCCCAAACGCGGCCGTGAGCAACGCGAAGAGTCTCTCCGGCGAGAGCAAATCGGAAATCTGCTCGGTCTGCATGCGAACGTCGACCAGCGGCAGGTCCTTGTCCACCGACGCAACCGCATCGCGGATCGCCGGCAGCGTGCTCTCAGGAGTCGTCTTCAAGCGGATCTCGTAGGTCGGCCCTCCGTCCATCTCGTCTACAGGCGCCTGGCGGTAAGGCGCATAATACGTCGGCGGATCGTCATTGCGCAGATCGTCATACTTGGCATCGGCAGCGATGCCTACGATTTGAATGTGCTCCTTGTTAAAGGTCTTGCCGAGCGCGTCGCCCTTGGGAAAGAACTGCTTCGCGAGTGCCTGGTTGATCACCGCAACCTTAGGCGAGGTCTCAGTATCGTGTTCGCTAAAGCCGCGTCCGGCGATGATCGGAATGCCCATCGTCTGAAAGAAGCTCTCGCCAACGAAGTTCGCATCGGCGACCTGGTTGCTCTTGTCCACATTAGCCGGTTGACCGTCGGGCTTGAATTCGTTATTCGACATGTCATGAGACAGCAGCGGCTCGGCCGAAAGCGTCACCGAGTCGACGCCGGGCACCGCGGCCAGTTTCTCCTCGATCTGATGCTCCAGCGCGATATCTTTCGGCGACGGATAGCGCGTGTGCGGTGGCTGCACGTGAAAGAGCAGGATGTGCTCCGGACGGAAACCGATATCGACCTTGCTGAGATTGAACAGTGTGCGGACAAAAAGCCCAGCCCCAACCACCAGCAACATGGAAAGCGAAATCTGAAAGACGACGATGGCCTTGCCCGCCAGTCCCTTGCGCCGCTTCGTCGTGGACGTGGAACTGTCTTTGAGGCCGGTATTCACGTTGGTCCGGGTCGAGTGCAAAGCCGGCGCAAGGCCAAAGAGCAGGCCCGTGAAGATCGAGATTCCCAGAGTGAAGGCGAAGATCTTCCAGTCAAAGCGGCTATACAGTTGCTGCGGCCCCCACGAATTGGACATCAGCTGGGGAATCAGATTCCGGCCGAGGTAGCCAAGCAGAAAACCTGCCCCTCCGCCCAGCCCCGAGAGCAACAGGCTCTCGGTAAAGACCTGACGCAGGATGCGGTCCCGGCCCGCGCCCAGGGCCATGCGCACACTGACCTCTCGCTGCCGCGCCGCCGATCGGGCCAGCAGCAGGTTCGCGATGTTGGCGCAGGCAAGCAGCAGCACCAGCCCTACAAGCGCCAGAAGCACATAGATCTGCTTCCCAAATTCTCTTGCGGAATGGTTCATTCCGCGGCTGCCTGATGGCAGCGTGAGCCGCAGCATTCCTGCGTCCTTCGGCACCGTCAAGGTGGCTCGCACCGCCTGGTCGAGACTGACAGAGAGCGCCGCCAGCGCTGTGGCATCGGAGACCCCAGGCTTGGCGCGGCCCATCACTTGCACCCACCACAGATCCTTGTCGCCCAGCAGCGATGCCTTCCCCTTCGGAAGCACCACCGGCTGCATGCTCAAGGGCACAAAGATGTCGGGCGATGCCTGCACGCTGGCCGCTCCGGTAAATCCCGGCGGATTCACGCCAATAATCGTGACGGGTGTCCGGTTCAGGTCGATCCTTTTGCCAATGACCGACGGCGATCGCCCAAACGCTCTCGACCACAAACCATCGCTGATGACCGCAACCGCGCCGCTGCCGGGTACCGCATCGTCCGACGCCTGGATCGGCCGCCCGAGCGCCGTCTCCACGCCAAGCTGCTGGTAGTAATTTCCAGAGACGAGTTCTCCTTCCACCGCCTGCGCATGTCCATCGATCGTGGCCGTCAACCGGCTATAGCCGCCCAGGTATTTGAAGGCGAAGAGGTCTTCAAGACTGTGGTTCTGCTGGCGCATTATTTGATAGACGGGATAAGAAAATGAGGTCGTCAACGTTCCGCCGTTGGGGCCTCGGTCAAAGTCGCCCCACATGTCTTGGATGGGACTGTTCTTGCCAACCTCGACGGCAAACAACCGCAATTGCTCGGGATGCGGCACGGCCAGCGTGTCGAGTAGAACCTCCTTTGCGAGCGTGAAGATGATGGTGTTCGCACCGATGCCCAACGCAAGGGAAACCACCGCGATTGAGGTAAAGCCCGGAGACTTTTTCAGCATCCGCAGACCATAGCGCAGGTCCGCCAGCAGGTCGTCCCACAATCGCAGCCCCAGCGACTCGCGGCACTCTTCCTTGCGCGCCGCTACCGAGCCAAGCTCGATCCTCGCGCGCCGCCGCGCCTCCTCTTGCGGGAGTCCGCTGCGCATCAGGTCGCCGGCATAGCTCTCGATATGGAACTCCAGCTCGGACTGCATCTCTCCATCGAGCCGAGTGCGGTGCGTCATCGCTTTAAACCAGGAGCGGATTCGCGATAGGCTCTTCATACCTCACCCGCTTTCATTTCAAGGATGGCGCCGATCATTCCCGCCATGCGGTTCCACTTCTCGCTCTCGACGCGCAACTGCTTTCTACCCGCTGCAGAGAGCGTATAGAACTTAGCCTTGCGGTTATTCTCCGATTCTCCCCACTCGCTCGCGATCCACCCCTGATGCTCCAGCCGATAGAGTGCCGGGTAGAGTGAGCCCTGCTGTATCTCTAACTGGCCGCCCGAGATCTGCTGAATGCGCAGCAGCACACCATACCCATGCAGCGGCCCGAGAGAGACCGCCTTCAAGATCAGCATGTCCAGCGTGCCCTGCAAAAGATCGATCTGTTTCCCCACGAGTTCTTCTCCTAGATCAACTAGGAGTATCTCGAAATCTCTCCTAGACTGTCAAGGAGTCGAGGCTGTGCTACGTTTTCTTCATGAGCCAGCACACCATCCTGATCACCTCCAAAGGCATCGGCCCCAAACCGGAATATCTCGAGCAACTTCGAACCCACGCCCAGGTGATCGTCGGCAATACTCCGGAGGCCTTCGCCGAAGCTGCCCCGGACGCCACCGTCATGCTCAACTGGTCGGCGCCGCGCGAGCTGAACCGCAGCGTCTTCCTCATGGCCCCGAAGCTCGCCTGGGTGCACTCCCGCAATGCCGGCCTCGACGCCTTTCTCTTTCCCGAACTCGTCGAGAGCCCAGTCACGCTCACCAACGGCTCGGGCGTCTTCAGTGCTCCGCTCGGCGAGTTCGCGCTCGCGGCGATGCTCTATTTCGCCAAAGACTTTCGCCGCATGATCCGCAACCAGGTCGCAGGTAATTGGGAGCCTTTCGACGTGCTCAGGCTCGCCGGCCAAACCGTCGGCATCGTCGGCTACGGAGACATCGGCAGGGAAGTCGCATGGCGCGCCCACGCTATGGGGATGCGGGTCTTCGCGCTCAAGCGCCATCTGCCATCGCCGGGAAGCGACCTCGGCCCGATCGAAAAAATGTACGCGACGAACGAACTCCACGAGATGATCGCCGCTTGCGACTACGTCGTCGTGGCCGCGCCGCTCACCGCCGAGACCCACCACATGATCGGCGGCAGCTGAGTTCGCAGCAATGAAGCCCGATGCGGTCATCATCAATGTAGGCCGCGGCCCCGTTATCGATGAAGCAGCCATGGTGCGGGCCCTCGCTGAAGGAAAAATCAAAGGCGCCGGCCTCGATGTCTTCGAGCATGAACCGCTACCCGCCGGGAGCCCGCTCTACAAAATGGAGAACGTCCTCGTCTCCCCCCACTGCGCCGACAACACGCCCGACTGGCTCGACAATGCGATGAAGTTCTTCATCGCTCAGTTCGATCGTTTCCAAAAAGGCGAGCCGCTACAGAATGTAGTCGACAAGAAGCTGGGGTACTAGACAGCAGAAGCCGCTTCATCCTTTCGGGATGATCTTTTCCTCGCGCAGCCGTTCGAAGACATCGACGAACGAAGCATAGGTGTCTTGATACTCGACGAAGCCCAACCTTCGGCTCTTCGTCATATCGTTCACGCACTCAATCTGTCGCCCCAGGTCGGCGTCCGTGTGCCACCATGACGCCAGCTGATCGACACGCCCTTCAACGAGGCTATGATTCTCAGCGATCTGCTTCCATATGGTCGCAGCGTCGCGCATCCGGACTTCTAAAGGCGCCGGAACCTCCGTCGGCCCGGCGAAGGGGACGCCAAAATACCCTGCCAGCTTGGGCCAAAGCCAACGCCAGCGGAAGATCTCCCCATTCACGATATTGAATGCCTGGTTCTGCGCCGCCGGCGTGATTGCCGCCCACTCCAGATGAGCAGCGAGGATCCTCGCATCGGTCACATCGGTCAGCGCGTTCCACTGAAATTGTGAGCCGGGAAAGACAAACGGCTCCCCCGTCTGCCGGCAGATCGACGCATAGACGGCAAGCGTCACCGCCATGTTCATGGCGTTGGCGATCGCATAGCCGATGACCGTGTGGGGGCGATGGACGCTCCAGCTAAAGCCGCGCCGCGCCGCCGCGGCAAAGACGACGTCCTCCTGGGTGTAGTAAAAGTTGAGACCGGGCAAGCGTGGCGTGTCTTCGCGAAACGGAGTCTCCGCCGCTCCCTGACCATACGATTCGAAGGGCCCCAGATATTGCTTCGTACCGGTTACAAGCGAGGCGTGGGCGAGCGATTTGGCAGGCTCAAGCGCAGCGAAGAGGTTTTCCACCATCGCCCCGTTGACGCGGACATTCTCAGCTTCGGTATTTTGCCGCAGCCAGGTGCAAATAAAGACATGGCTCACATCGATATCGGCCAGCGCTTCGCGCACCGAATCCGAATCTTGCAAGTCAGCCGCGATGGGAATCACCCCAGGTTGCGCGCCCGGCCGTCGCGCCAGGCCGTACACCGTCCATCCATGGCCAATCAAGTGAGCGGAGAGGTTTTGTCCCGTGATGCCAGTGGAGCCGACGACCAATGCAGTTCGATTCATGAAGCCCACTTTCGAAGAGGCAAGCAACTACAGACTGCCCTACTCCAAGAGATGCGCGAAGATTGAATTCGAACCTCAGACCACGGGAATCCGCGGCGATAGGCTATTCCACTGACTCAATCTGACGCATGAAATCAACCAACTCCGCCGGCAGCTCGGACTTCAACGCCAATTCTTTCCCAGTTCGCGGATGCGCGAACTCCAGCTCTGCTGCATGCAGAAAATTACGGTCCAAAGACAGCGATTCCGCGCCATCTTCGACGGTCTTTTTTCGCCGCACATTCGCAGCCGTCACAAGTTGAATCCGCGCCGGCGCGCCATACAGCGTATCTCCTACCACCGCGTGCCCAATCGAAGCCATATGCACCCGAATCTGATGCGTCCGCCCGGTTTCGATCCGCACCGAAACAAGCGTGAATCGTCCAAATCGAGTATTCAACCGGCGCAGCACCTTGTAGTGTGAGATCGCCGTTCTCCCCGTATCCGAACGCCGCGTCGTCATCCGCGTCCGCCGTACCAGATCGCGAGTCACCGGCGCATTGATGGTGCCAGATTCCTGCTTCACATCGCCATGCACGAGAGCCAGGTAGGTCTTGCTCAGGCTCCGGCTCGAGAACATCTCGGACAGCGCCTGGTGTGTGCGATCGTTTTTGGCAACGATGATCAGGCCGCTGGTCTCTTTGTCCAGCCGATGAACGATCCCCGGCCGCAAATCGCCAGCCGTCGTCGACAGCGATTGAAAATGATGCAGCAGCGCATTTACCAGCGTGCCTCGGTTGCGAGCATCCTCGGTGCTGCCCGCCCCCGCATGCACCATCATCCCTGCCGGCTTATCGATCACCGCCAGATCGGCGTCTTCAAAGACGATCGTTAACGGAATCTCCTCAGCAACCGCACGCAGTGGAGGAGGCTGCGCCTCGCCAGTCACTGCGATCGATTCGGTCCCGTGCAGCTTATGCGAAGCCTTGGCAAGCTTGCCATCCACCATAATGCCGCCCTGGTCGAGCAGCATTTGGATCCGCGAGCGGCTCACGCCGTCCAGGTTCGCGACCAGGAACTGGTCAAGCCGGCGGCCCGCATCGTCCGGTGTGACTTGGAAAATCCTTGTCGTGGCAGCGTCGCCAGGCTCGTCATCGGGAAGCTCGATGACGAGCGGCGGATCGATCTCGGGTAGGTCGTCTGGCATGGTGCTCCTTCTCAAGAGTACCCCGTCGCCGCGCGAAACCCTTTTCAACAGCAATGCAGCCGACCAATCGCGTGTAGAAGACATCCTACAAAGACGAAAGAACCGCGAAGGGGAGAAAGATCCGCATGGCAGAAGAGAAAGACAAGAAAGACGAGCCGAAAGAAGACGTAATCCTGATCGCCGAGGTCAGAGCACACTTGCTCGATGGCGAAACAGTTGACCTGCTGCCCTTCAAACACGAAGAAGATGTTCGCGCCGAAGTCAACAAGTTCATCGAGGATTGGTCAAAGACTGGATTCCTGCTGAAAGAGAACTTTATGTACCCCTGGCATCGAGTCAAAGAGGTAGAAGTGGTCTCGGTACAAGCAATGACCCACGCCCAAGCCGCTCCCTACATCGACCAGTGGAACCAGGACACCGAGGCGCAAAAAGTTTTCTGGAAGACCCGCAAGCCTCAAGCGAAGAAGGAAGAACAGAAGGAAAGCGCCACGCCCCCACACTGAGTCTTAAAACGTCAGCCGCAGCGCCAGCTGAATCTGGCGCTCGCGATAGAGCGCCGTGCTGTTGCTATTGGTGATGCTGCCGAACTTCGTCTGGTAGGTCAGCCGCGGCAGCGTCTCCGGCGAGGAGGCGCCATCAATGAGGTAGCCGGCGCTATAGATGTTGGTGATGTTCTGATGATTGAGCAGGTTAAACGCCTCTCCAATCAGCTCCAAATCCACACGCTCCGCGAACTTGAATGTCTTGGTCGCGCGCAGGTCGACGTTCGTCACCGCCGGGTATCGATACGTGTTTCTCCCGATCTGGGCGATGCGATTGTCGCCACCCGATCCGTTGATGCTCGCGCCAAGGCCGCTTAACGTTTCAGTCCGGCGCACCGTATCAACGTACTTCGTCGAGGGAATCGACCCGGTAGTCCGCAGTGTATAAGGCAGACCCGTTCGCCACTCGACCACCGGCGCAAGCGAGTAGCCATTGAAAAGGTAGCCCTCAACCCCATGCAGCTTCCATGGAGTGCGCGCAATCGCTGTGCCCGTCACACGCTGGCGAATATCGAAGTTCGACGCGCCATACTCGAGCGCGAAGTTCGCCGGGTCGAGAATGTCGTTGTTGTCTGCAAAAGTCGTCGAGTTCTGGTTGTAGTCGGCCGCATGAGAATAGGTATACGTTGCGTGCACATCTCCGCCACGCCCCAGCGAACGGCTCAGCCGCACCATCCCTGCCTCGTAGGTGGAGTTGGTCTCGGTAAAAATATCGGTGAGCTGGCCGTAATTTGGATTGAGTCGCGCCGTAAAGAACGATGTCGTGTAAGTCTTGCCGGGTAGCGGGCCTTGGCCAGTCGAGTTGTCGACGTTGTAAGTGATCGTGCCGACCGAACTTAAATCGATGTTTTTATCGACAAAGTTGGGTAGCTTCCGGCCCAGGCTGCCGAGAAATGCAAAGGAAATCTCCGTCCGCGGGCCTAGCTGTTGCCCCAGCGACAGTTCCATCTCCTGGACGACGGGGTTTCGCGCATGAGGATCAAAGTAGACCGCATTCGGCGTGTTCGAGAATGGCGGCTCGGCAGTAAACACATGAGGAAATGGCGGCGCGCCGACATCCACTGGCTTGAAGTAATAAGTCTTCTGCGCAGCGCTCACCCCGGTATTGGTCAGAGCCGCATAGACCGTGGAGTTCACAAATCGCCCAAAATACCACCCATACCCCGCGCGCAGCACCGTGCTGCCACGGCCAAAAATGTCCCAGGCAAAGCCGATGCGCGGTGCAAGATTTTGCCGCTGGTGGGGCACAGCATGCGTTTCCGGAATCTCCGGATTCACCAGCAGAGGATTTGGATTCGGCAACTGCTGGAATTCCTCCCGCAACCCCAGCGACAACGTGAAGTTATGCGCGATCTTCCACTCATCTTGCAGATAGGCCGCGTAATCGTTCGTGGTGAAGCGGAAGATCGACGGCCCCAGTGCCTGCGTCTCATAGTCGTAGCAGGGAAGGCGTCCCACACCAGTCGCTCCCGTGTCGCAACTGCTCGGTGCGTAGTAATCCGACGCGAAACTCAGCACATTCGTGTACACATAACTTCCCGTCCCGTTATAGAGGTTGTTAGTGTTATCGACGACGTGGCTGAAATCGTAGCCTGCCTTCCAGGAGTTTTTGCCATGCACCCAACTCACCGTGTCGACAAATTGCGATCGGTATTCGTCGGGATAGGCGGCCCGATTCAGCGAAGCCGGCTTGCCAAAGGTGAATCCATAGTTCCCGCTCGCCACCGAAATCTGCGGCGAGAAGCCGTCCGGGTTTTTCGCAAAAGGCTGCTCAAAAGGCGTCGGGGGTTGTGCGAACTCCGATTCAAAGTCGCGGCCAAACTGGTAACGCGCCTCGTTCAACAGGTTCGCGGTTAGAAAAAAATTCCAGCGCGCGATCGCCCAGTCCTCGGAAACATAATCGTTGCCAAAGCTCGCGATGCCGTAGGTGTTCGAGGCAGCCGTCTGCACGCCGGCCGGCGAATTCCATCGCATCCGGTTGTACTGGAAGATGAGATGGTTCCGCTCGTTCAGGTCCCAGTCCACCTTAGGAAACAAAATGTACTGGTTCGCGGTGCGCGGCACCGGGCCAAGCATTGAGTCCAGACCTGCCAGGATGTCGTTATAGTGCGCCTTAGCCACGGCGACACTTGTCTGCGTGCGGGCAGCGAGCGTGGCGAGCTGCTGTGCGGAGGGCGCTGCAAAGAGCTCCGGAGTCGTTCCCGATGTCGCATCCGCGGTGCGCGCGGTTCCCGGAAAATTTCGCCGATACTGGTCATAGGCAAAAAACCAAAAGAGCTTGTCGTGCCGGATCGGGCCGCCCACGCCCGCCCCCCACTGTTTCCGCCAATCCGTCGGTTTGAATGGCGTGGTGGAGTAGCTGCCGTCTGCAAGCCGCTGGGTCAGCGTGGTGTAGGGATTCGTCGCTCCCCAGTCGTTGTCGCGATCGTAGAAAAATGCCTGCCCGTGAAACTGGTTTCCGCCCGACCGCGTGACCGTATTCACCACTCCCCCCGCTGCACGACCATACTCGGCCGCGTAGTTCGACGTATTCACCTGGAACTCCTGCACCGCCGCTTGCGTCGTCGAGTAACCAATGCGCGTGCGTCCCCGCTCTTCGGAGAAGAAAGCCTGGTTATTGTCTACTCCATCGATCGTGTTGTTGTTCAGTAGCACGCTGATACCGCGAAAGCTCAGTAATCCGCTGCCGCTCTGGTCGGGAGTTACCCCCGCTGCTAGCAAAGCAAAGTTCGACCAGCGCCGCCCGTTGCTCGGCAAGTTTTCAAGCGTCGTATTGCTCAGGTTCATCGTGATCGCCGCCGAGCTCGTCTCCAGTCCAGGAATCTCCGATCTCACCAGGACGGTCTCGCTCTGCCCCGCGACCGCCAGATGCGGCGCAAGAGTGGTTATCCTGCCCACCTCGATCGCGACCGACGCCGCATGCCACGGCGCGAAGTGCGCCGCGCTCACCTCGACCGCATAAGTATCCGGATCTAAATCAGCAATGCGAAAGCTACCCGCCGCGTCCGCGGTCACCGTCCGCTCCTTGCCGGTCGCTCCACATCGCGCCACGACGCGAACGCCAGGAACCACCCGCCCCTGAGCATCGGTGATCGTGCCCGCCAAACCGCCGGTCGTGTTCGACTGCGCATTGCCCGCGAGCTGGCACGGCACAACCAGGATCGCGGCAAGCAACCAAGACCGGCGCGTCATAAAGCCCTCCGCGGCAACACGGCTGACGACGAAGCGATTGCCGGTGCCGGCGGCAAACAGAGAAGCCGGTGAGGCAAAACGCCGATGCCGCACGGTCATTGGCCCGGGCGGAGAAGCATCTACTACCTTTGGGAAATTGGGGGAAGCATACGCCATTGGCTACACTAAAGACAGCCATAAAAAGCGGGAATTTGCGGAGCGCGGGCTCAAGACGCTAAGCCGCGCCAGGTAACGAGGAAGAAAATGTTTGTCGATGAAGCAAAGATCAAAGTAAAAGCCGGCAACGGTGGCAACGGATGCGTTGCTTTTCGCCGCGAAAAATTCGTGCCCCGGGGCGGTCCCTCCGGCGGCGATGGCGGCCGCGGCGGCGACGTCATCATGGAGTCGAGCGAGCGCCACAATACCCTCATCCATTTTCGCTATAACCCGGAGCATAAAGCCGAGCGCGGAAAACACGGCGAAGGCTCCAACTGCAGTGGCCGCGAGGGTGCGGACATCATTTTGAAGGTCCCCGTAGGCACCGCTCTCTACGACGATGAGACCGGCGAACTGGTACACGATTTCCGCCAGCCCGACGAGCGAATCATCGCCGCAAAAGGCGGCCGAGGGGGGCGCGGAAACCAGCATTTTGCCACCTCGACCCACCAGGCTCCACGCGAGCACGAACCCGGCCGCCTCGGCGAAGAGCGCGTCTATCGCCTCGAGCTGAAACTGCTCGCCGACGTCGGATTAGTCGGTTTTCCCAATGTGGGAAAGTCGACGCTGATCTCGCGAATTTCCGCCGCCAAACCCAAAATCGCCGACTATCCCTTCACCACCCTGGAGCCAAACCTCGGCGTCGTCTCCGTAGGCGAGCCTCCGAATGACGAAAGCTACGTCGTCGCCGACATCCCCGGCCTCATCGAGGGCGCCCACCTCGGCGCCGGCCTCGGAGTCCAGTTTCTCCGCCACATCGAGCGCACTCGCGTGCTCGTCCACCTCGTCGACGTGTCGGACTCCAGCGGCCGCCCCGACCCCGTCGCCGATTTCAAGGTGATTATGGGAGAGCTGAAGAGCTTCGGCCATGGCCTCGACGAGAAACCAATGATGGTCGTCGCCTCGAAGGCCGACGTCGCCAACCCCGAAAAGCTCAAGAAGCTCCAAACCATGGCCAAGCGCAAGAAGCTCCCGTTCTACGCAATCTCGGCGGTAAGCGGCCTCGGAGTCGAAGCGCTGAAGTACGCCATCGGTGAACAAGTCCACGATCTCCGCGAGCGCGAGATCCAACTACGCGAAAAGCCAGAAGAAGCGGCGCTACTCGGGTAACTCGATCACATACGGCTATCATGATGATGAGGGTGCTATGACCACGATTCAAATCACACTCCCAGACGAACTCGTCCAAGGAGGCCGAAGAGGCTGGTGTGCTCTCGCCCGAGTCGTTGGAAAAATGGGTCCGCCAACAGCTCAAGGCGAAGCAATTTGACCAACTGGTCGCCGCCATGGACCGGATGAGCGCCGTGAACGACCTACCGTATATGTCGCCTGAAGAAGTTGCTGAGGAGATCAGGATCATGCGCGCCGAACGTCGCGCCAGCAATTCCGCGTAATGAGATTGGTGCTCGATACGAACGTGGTCTTGTCTGGCTTGTTATGGGAAGGCTCTCCCAAAGCTCTGCTACTCCTGGCGCGCGACGAGAAGGTTTCATTCATCACAAGTGCGCCACTAATAGACGAACTGAGCGGCATTCTCGCACGACGCAAATTTGAGAAGAAGATAGCGAGTTCACTACTGCCTGTCGATCAACTCATCGATTTATATATCGACCAAGTCACTCTCGTACGGCCAGTTTACGTACCTCGCCTTGCTCCCGATCCCGACGACGATGTCGTCATCGGAACAGCCCTCGCAGCCAAAGCAGACCTCATCGTAACCGGGGACAAAGCGCTCCTCTCAGTCGGACAATATCAAGGCGTACGCATCGTCTCAGTCGTCGACGCGCTCCAAATCCTGAACGCCGCTTAGGCAGCTAAATCCCATCAGTCTGAAGCTTCTCCCGCGTCAACTCATTCCACTTCAACATCGACTCCGACACCGCCGGAGAAGTCACCCCCGGCTGCACCATATCCACAATCGCCTGCGGCAGAACATTCTTTCCTCGGTCCTGAAACAAAGCCTTCACCCAAGCGGTCGAAGCCAGTCCCTCCCGCGAACGCGTTGTCTGCTCCATATAGAACCACCGTTCATCCCAGCACAAAGTCCGCGTGCTCATCGTGAACGGAGCCCACAACGCCAACGAGCGCCGATACACAATATCGATCGACCCTACCAGCGGAGTCCAGCGCTTGCGCACCACGATGTCGAAAATCCCCGTCGCGGCCAGCATGTGAATACGCCCATAGTCCATGCACGTCAGGTAGCGGGAGTTGTTCAGGTGAAAATTGAAGTCGATATCGGTCGGCCAGACCCGCATCTTCACCGCATCTTCCTCAAGCATGCCAATCCTCGGCAACGGACGAATGCGCTCGCGAATCGCAAGCAGCGGAATCCGCACGAAGCTGTTGATGTGGGCCACTCTTCGCAGTGTATTGCAGCTGCTCCGTTGTGCGGGATCTATCCAGCCGTCCGACCCCTCTGGAATAGCGCAAACCAGCTATGATGGTCGGGTTGCAAAACTGCCATTGCGAAGTGAGGGAATGGATGACAAGTCGGCGTAGATTTCTTGCGGGCCTGGCGATAGCGCCTTTGACCCGCACCTCCTGGAGCCAGTCCAACAAGACATCAGGAGGGTCCATGCTCTTTGTCGGCACCGGAACGAACACCGGTAGCAAAGGAATCTATCTCTTTCAATTCGATTCGTCGACCGGCGAACTGAAACCCCAAGGCCTCGCGGCCGAGGCTCCGTCACCATCGTTTCTCGCCTTGTCGCCCGACAAACAATTTCTCTTCGCCGTCAACGAAATTGACACTTATCAGGGAGCCAAAACCGGAGCAGTCAGCAGCTACGCGCTCGATAAATCAAGTGGCAAGCTGACCCTCATCAACACCGTCCCCTCCGGCGGCTCCGGCCCATGCCATGTCAATACAGACCAGACCGGCCGTGTCCTGCTGGTTGCGAACTATTCCGGAGGCAGTGCGGCCTCGTTTCAAATCGACTGGAACGGCCGCCTCAGTAATGCCGTCTCCGAATTTCATTACGAATCCACCGGCGCCGTCCCCGGCCAGGACAAAGATCGTCAAGCCGCCGCCCACGCTCACCACGCAACGACATCGCCCGATAACCGGTTCGCCTATATCAACGATCTCGGTCTCGATTGCATCCACATCTATAAACTCGATCCCGCTAAGGCGAAGCTGACGCCAAATAGTCCCACCGAATGGAAGGCCGCTCCAGGGTCCGGCCCGCGTGTCCTGCGTTTCCACCCCAACGGTCGGTGGGCCTATTGCGTGAACGAACTCTCCTCGACGATCGATCTGCTCACTTGGAATACGAAGAGCGGAGCGCTCACTCTAGTCCAAAAGACAGATCTGCTTCCGAGAGACTTCAAAGGAATCAGCCGCGCCGCCGAGATCATCTTCGACAAGCAAGGCAAGCACGCCTACGTCGCCAACCGCGACGACGACTTCCTCATGGGCTTCACCATCGATCAATCCAACGGAAAACTCACCTTCCCCCGTCAGACATCCTGCGGAGGCAAGATTCCCCGTCACATCGCCCTCGATCCCACAGAGAAATGGATCTTAGTCGCGAACCAGGACTCCAATCTCATCGCCGTCTTCGGCCGCGATGCAAAGAACGGCCAACTCCAAACCTCAGGGCCAACGACTCCCATCCAGTCGCCGCAGTGCCTCCTTTTCGTGTGAACGGACGTTCTTCCATTTAGCAGCCCTAAAAAGCACAAGAGGTAGCGCCGGTTAGCGCTACCTCTTCGTACATTCTTCGATTCGTGCTCAGCAGCGACGGATGGCTATTTTGCTGCCCGTTGCGTACCCATGCGAAACATCTCGTTTACAGTTGCGATGAAGTGGTGTGCCGACGCGGGAGTCGGAACCGCCCCGCTCAGGATCGTCTTATACGGAATATCCTTCCCGTAATAGGTGTTCGTGTCAGAGATGTTCTGGTTCACGACATCGCCGGTAAGATCGACGCCTGCAAACAAACCCTTGCTGCGCGAATAAGTGAGAAACCCTGCATTCGCCAGTTCCGTCGTGGAAGCCTGGGTATTCCGTCCCACAGGTCCCGCCGAAGCCGCCGCGTCGCCGCCAAGTTTCAACTTATCGTGGAGCAGCAAGTCCATGCTGTTGGTGCTGACACCCACCAGCACCAGGTCTGTAGACTGACCACCCGCCTGTAGGCCAAAACTTCCGCCCGTCATTTGAATGAACACGGGCGCGCTCCAACCCTTCGCGGTTCGGCAGGTTGCAACCCCCTGACCGTAATCCGCGCCAACAATAAAGGCGCCCTTCTTGAACCCTGGGACAACGGCCACGCAATGGGCCTTCGCCGCCACATCCAGAGGAACTCCCTTATCCGGAGTGGTCATCAGTTCATGCAAAACGGCATGGGCAGCCGCAATCCGGTCGTCAAGCTTCGCCGTGTCGGAAGCTGCCAGGGCAACACCACTAAAACTAAATACAACGAGTGCAGCAGAGAGAATCTTTTTCATAGGGCTCCTTAAACTTTGTACGCGGCAAATAAATCCACATACGCGCATTGGTAGGAGTCCTAAACCGTAAAGATGGTTGTAACGCCCGCAGAATAACGGCGGAGCCGTGTTACGACGTTTTCTATCGTGCTGGGGGAAATAGATACTGTGCTGGTAGATAGTTGTGGGAGGCGCGTTTTAATCCAGCCGCACCAGATAAGCGGTCCCCTCAGCGGGCTTGTCCCGCGCGGCTATCTCAATCGCCCTCTGCTTATCATCATGCGCCGGGCGAATGCGCACCCAATGCCCCGTGGGACCGGTGAACTCGATCACATTCGCAGTCGCATATTTCTTCTGTAGATGCTCCTCGATCTTCTTCGCCTCCCGCTCGCTCTGGATTGCGCCAATCTGCACGCACCAGCGCCCACCTTCGTCGATCGGAGCGGGGGTTTCGTAGACATCGATGCGCACCTGCGCTGTCCCGGGACGATACACGCCCACCACCCGCGCCGAAGCCAGCGAAAGATCGAGCACCCGGTCCGGCACGAACGGTCCCCGGTCGGTCACCCGCATGACCGCCGACTGACCGGTTTGAAGATTGGTCACTCGCAGCAGCGAATTCATAGGCAAAGTGCGATGCGCCGCAGTCATCGCTTCCTGGTCATAAACCTGCCCGTTGGCGCCCTTGTGATGGTTATAGGGCGGCCCATACCAGCTCGCTTTTCCAGTCTCTGAATAGATTGGCGCGTGGCTAGCCACGAAATCCGCATCGGTTGAGCTGTCGGCAGGCGGAATGTTTCCCGGGATTGGAACTCGCCCAGGGCTCGATGCTTCACTTGGCGGGGCGGCCGGAGCTACCGAAGGAGCAGCAACCCTCGGAGCCGAAGCTGCGGCGTTGATCACCGGCTGATGGCGATGCGAACAGCCGGACACAAAGAGCGCCAGCGAAAGCGAGAAGATCGCGGCGCGGGTGCAAAAGCGGCTGTTCTCCGAGGCCCTCCTCTGCATCGCGGCCTGGTTCATTCAACGCCTCTTGTCGAGGTGCTCGGCGAGCCGGCTCAGATGCTCGGCCGCCACGCGCAGCGCCTGCGAGGAGTTCTGTCGCACCTGCGGGACAACTTCGTCGTTGAGGTACGCGATGACCTTCTTGACTTCTTCTTCGACGCGGGGCACGCCCTCGGCAAAGCGCTCGTCGATCTTGCGCCCAAACTCCTCAAATCGCGACTTGGAAGACGCCTGATCCTGAACCATGAGAATCCCTCACCACGAAGCCACCTGAGGCTCCAATCTAAGTATTGGCGCGGAAATAGCGATGGTCAACGCAGAAGTGGGCATCAAGCGCGCAGCCGTGCCTTGAAGGTTACGAGAGAATCTGTGGTAGAAACAGGGCCGAACAGCAATGAATCAGGCGCCGACGGAAACTAACGTCGCTGCGCTTCAAGGACGGCGACGCGTTCACTGAGAGGCGCCAATAGCCGCATTGTTGTAAGTTCCGATTGGGCCTTAGACTCACCAATGGCCGCCATTAGGGCGACAAAGTGAGCATCCATCTTCTGTTCCAGTGCGTTGAATCGAGAATCAACCCTGTCGAACTTTGAGTCAACCGCTCCGAATCTCGCGTCAGTCTTCTCGTCATACGCGTCGAATCTATGCTCGAGCGCCGCAAACCGCACCTCAACAGAGTCGAACCGCACATCCATCTGCTTCTCAAGCGAAGAGACGCGAACCTTCAACTCTCGGACATCGGGCGCGATCACGTCCTGTATAAGCTGCTGGAGTGTCTGCAAGACGTTGTCGGTCATGACGCCCATCACCTGAGCAATCGTAGCACCGGAAAGACGGTCATTTACGACGAATGAAGATCCGGTCAAGATGACTTCGTTCACCGCTGTCCCAAATCAGAACAGCCGACCCCACCCAACCACCCCGTCCCATTCAGCCCCCCAGAATCCCTTCCAACGCGCAAAATTCCCCATTCAGGCGGAGCCGGTTCACTTTCGCTCCTCCCGAAAGTAGTCTTAGACTGGTAAAGTTCTGAGGAGGCGCGGGTTACCTGTACGCCGCCTATCCTGTTAACCGATCGAAGACACACCGTTTTCATCGAATTAAAAGGAATCGCTTTACCTGAAAATAGAGTCTCAGTGGTCAGGGTCAATCCGGAGGGAACAATAGATGTCAAAGACCGTCAAGTACGCAGAGAGAGCAGTAACCATAGCCGCCAAAGGCGCGTGGGCGGTTTTTGAGAAGCTCAACAGCATCAGCCCCAACGCATCCTTCACCCCCAAGTGGTCGGACAAGCCGCTCCTCAAGTCCTACCAGAAGGAAAAGCCCCCGCTAGGCTGGCCCCGCACCACCGACTCCCTCTGCCCCAAGTGCGTCCCCGAGATTCGCCAGCAGATCATCGACGGCAAGCTTCCCCACGAAATCCTTTTGAATGAGAAGGTTGGCGAAATCAAGGCGCAGATCATCGAGCGCGACGGCCAAATCCTCATGGTCAAGGATTGCCCCAAGCACGGCCACTTTGAAGACGTGATGGCCATCGACACCGCCTTCTTCAAGCACCTCGAAGAGGTCTTCCCCGGCCGCGACATCCGCGCCCACAATGACGAAGGCCTCCACAATCACGGCACCTCGACCGTCACCCACGGCCGCGGCTCGGTGCTCACCATCGATCTGACCAACCGCTGCAACATGATGTGCGATCCCTGCTTCATGGACGCCAACCAGGTCGGCTTCGTCCACGAACTCACGTGGGACGAGATCAAGACCATGCTCGACAACGCGGTCTCGATCAAGCCGCGCCGCCAGATGTCGGTCCAGTTCTCCGGTGGAGAGCCGACGCTGTCGCCCTACTTCCTCGACGCCGTCGCCTACGCCCGCAAGGTTGGATACACCTCGGTCCAGGCCGCAACCAACGGCATCGAGTTCGCCAAGAGCAAAGAGCTCTGCCGCGCCGCCGCCGAAGCCGGTCTTCGCTACGCCTATCTCCAGTTCGACGGAATCGGCAACGCCGCCAACTCGCACCGCAAGGTCGGCAACCTGTTCGACGTGAAGCTCCAGGCCATCCACAACCTGCACGAGGCCGGCGTCGACATCGTCCCCGTCACCACCATCATCAACGGCATCAACAACGAGCAGGTCGGACGCATCATCGAGTTCGCGCTCGACAACCCGAAGAAGATCAACTTCCTCAGCTTCCAGCCGGTCTCCTTCACCGGCCGCGACGAAGCCGTCACCGACGAGCGCCGCGCCGCCCAGCGCTACACGCTGAGCCACATGGCCCACGACGTCAAGAACCAGACCGGACTCGGCGAGCCCACCCGCGACTGGTTCCCGATCAGCTTCATGAGCACCTTCTCCGACTGGGCCGATCTCGTCCACGGACCCGATCGCGACTGGGGCCAGCTCTCCTGCGGATGCCACCCGAACTGCGGCATCGGCATGGCGCTGATGATCGATAAGGAAACCAAGGAAGCCGTCCCCGTGACCGCTTTCCTCAACGCCGATCGCCTCGCCAAGGACGTTGCCAAGATCAACGACGCCGCCCGCGGCAAGTATCTTTCGATCGTCGGAGTCACCCTCGCGCTGCTCCGCAACTACGACCCGACCAAATCGCCGACCCACTTCAAGATTTTCGATTTGCTCGCGAAGTTCGACAAGTGCTTCGGCGCGACCGGCCACAACTACGGCAAGGTCACCGCCGACCGCACCATGGAAGATATCGAGAAGCGCCGCAAAGATCGCTGGAACTTCCTCTTCATCGCCGGCATGTGGTTCCAGGATCTCTTCAACTACGACTTCCGCCGCACCGAGCAGTGCATCATCCCCTACGCCACGCAAGAGGGCGAGATCAGCTTCTGCGCCTACAACACCGGCGTCGGCTGGAGGAACATCATCGAGAAGATGCACATGACCTCCACCCTCACCAAGTGGTATGAGGAGCACGGCCGTCACGAAATCTTCGCCGGCGGCAAGAAGGTCGGCATGGGCGACGCGCAGAACGACTTGCTGCTCAATAAGGAGCACGTCGACTCGGCCGCCAACGACACCTTCGAAAAGCTCGGCATCGCCAAGAACTCCCGCGAAGAAAAGATCGCGGCCCGCGACGCCAAGCTCAAGCAGGACGCCGAAAACGCCCGCATGGCCAAGCTCTACCGCGAAGAGATTCTCGGAGAGAAGCCACCCCAGGACGGATTCATCCCGCTAGGCAACCTCATCGGCTCCGCCCCCAAGGTAGCCGTAAAGGAAGAAGACCTCCGAACCAGTAATGGGCGACTAGTCGTCCAGGCACCTGCGGCTTCCGCCGCAAATGCAAAAGCCATCCGAAAGGATGGCTTTTGTATTTCGTGCAGAGAAGTCGCCCATGTACCAATAACGGATTTGTCATCTCGACCGGACCCTGAGCGAAGTCGAAAGGGGGAGTGGAGAGATCTGCGGTTCGGCGAACCTAAACCCTCACCGCAAACGCCCATTGATTCCCCAAACAGAAGTTAGCAATCGAGCAACACAGAATCGCGACACTATTCGCCACGAGCAACGGCAGTCGCGCCTCATGCACCAGCACCCGCATCAGCACAAGATTTCCCAGCAGCGAAACCAGGCCATTCGAAAGATGAAACTGCAGCAGTTGCACTCGTCAAGACCTGGAATCATCGCGACGATCGCGCCACGTATAGTGCACGTGCCAAACAAAATTGTGCAGGACCGCCAACTCTACTGCCCCCGCCGACGCGACCAGGTAATGTCCCGGCACCATCCGGGCAAAGAGCGCAAGCGCGGCAAGCTGAACAGCCATTCCCATCGCCCCGACCAGATTGAACTTCCACCACCGCGTGAAGCTGCTCACGACAAAGGCTCCTGCCGGTAGAGCTGCGCAGTGTGCCGCATGGTGACGACGATCGCCATCAGGAACATGTTGAACGCGGCGATCGCTCCTCCAATGTCGAACAATAGAAACCTGTTGTCCGAAGATCATGGAATAAGGACTGTGTAGCAGCGCAAGATTGCCGATCACCAGCAGGAGACGAATCTCGGTAGGGCCAAAGATTCCCTGCGAAAGTTGGAAACAGGCAAGAGTATGGGTAGCCAGATAGCTCTCGCTCGATAACAGCAGAAACGCAACCAGCATGGCAAAAGCCGTCTGCCAGTGCAGAAATCCCGAAAAACCAAGCCCGCACATCAGCGCGACCGACCCGAAGATGTCCACCATGTGGTCCACGTAGAAACCATAGCGCGGACGCTGCTTGTGGCGAACCCGAGCCAACGTCCCGTCGAGACTGTCTCCAAGCCAATTGAGCACAATGCACACAATCACCGCGAGCAGCCAAGAGGAGTGATAGCGCGAAAAGGCGTAACAGACGCCGGCGCCGATCTGAGCACTCAAGCCAAGTATGGTCAGCTGGTCTGAGCTGACCCATCCCGGCGCGCGTTCGGCCATCCAATGCAAGGCACGCCTTTCCATGGACGCGGTGAGGGAGTGATTGATCCGATGCGCCGCTGCGAATCGGGTGACACCTGCTGCCGAATCTGTAGTCATGTTTATGTCCTTTTTCGATGGAGTTTCTTCAGGCTGCGCGCTGTTTATCGTTCGAGCTGCGGTCGGAGCGCTTTGCGGGCCGAGCTCAGCGTGAACTCCAAAGATCCCCGTGGCACGCTCTGCACAAAAGGCCGCACCGCCCAACCCATTCCAGTCGGAATCGATCGCGTGAGCGAGACCGACTCGATCTGCATATAAAGACCGCCGTCACGCTCCTCGTAGCTCCAGTAAGTATTCAGTCGCCACAGGAAGCCGTGCTCTTCATCGGGAGTGAGCGCGCGCTCCCTGCTGGTGCCCGGCGAATCAATCTCCTGAATCCGGGTGCTTCGCGAGATGCTATAGCCGTGGCGTAGATCCAACCGGCCAAAACTGACCTCGTAGGTTGAGTCCATCACAACAGTGATCACTTGCCTTTGCCGCACGCGCATCCATGCCTGGAGGTGACCGTCGGTTAAAGGAACGGCTTTCGCCTGAACTACTTCAGGAGCAAAGTGCTGAGGGTACGCATTAAAATTTCGGATCAACCGCTCAAAGTCTGTTGCCGTTGCGCCCGAAACGAACGCCGTCCCGCGCCAGTGATGAAGCAGTGCACCAGGCATCTCTGTGCCCCCAGCCGGTGTGAGCTGTTCCACTATGAACTCTCCCCGGCGCAGCCTCGCTTCGTCTTCCGGGGCTCGGCTCTCCGCCAGGAATCCATTGCGCGACCGATGCTGCCGGGCGAGCCGAAGCTCAACCGCGCCGGCGTAATCATTAAAGGTGGAGACAGCGGCAGCCGGCGCGTCTCCTCTAGAGAATGCCGGCGCAATGAGAAAGAACAATAGCCCCAAGGGAAGCGAGAGCTGTTTCGAAAATCGACAGGAACGGTCCGTCATGCCCTTCAGATTCCCCCAACTCCTTCTCGGGTGCAATGCACGGAATCTCATCCGGCAAGGATTGTTCCTCACCGCCGAAGCTATTGAAAAATTAGCAGTTGCAGAAACTTCTCACATGCGGAACAGACCTGATTTCGAGCCTCTCTCAGATACACTGACGTGAGAGATGACCGACCCGAACCCAGTCAGGCGTTACCGCTTCGGAATATTTGAGGTAGATGCTGCGACGGGAGAGCTGCGCCGGAAGGGGATTCGCGTCAAGTTGAACGCGCAGCCGTTCCAGGTCTTGCTCATGCTCCTGGAGCGCCCCGGCCAGCTTCTGGCACGCGACGAAATCTCTCGCGAGCTCTGGACCGACGGAACTTTCGTGGATTACGAGCACGGCGTGAACTCGGCGGTGAACCGCATCCGCGAGGCGCTTGGAGATACGGCGAACAACCCAAGGTTTGTAGAAACCCTGGCCCGCCGAGGCTATCGCTTTGTGGCTCCGGTGGAACGAATCACCCCAGCGGAGCCAACGGCCTTGGCGGGCACAACGACCAGTGATGCTTTCATGCCATCCTCGCCTCCAACTTCCCAGCCTGCGGCTCTCGGGCCAGCCTCGAAATATCCGGAAAAGCTCCAAACTGGGCTGGGCAGCGCCATATTGGCCTCCCCCCAGGAGCTTCCGAAAATCTCCTATCCGGTAGCGCGGACCCTACTCGTCCTCTTTCAGTTGATGTATCTGGCCTTTTACGTTGGAGCACTGGCAAACCTTCCGGAGATTGAAGAACTCGTCTCCCCGTTGCCAAGATCCAACACGGTCTTCCTCGTTATCATTGTGACCGCGGCAATCCTTATTCCGGTCCGTGCCTTTGTCCTGACTGCCGTACTCTTTCGTGCGCCGCGAGCGCGCGAAAAACTCCTCAAGATCTGGCGCTTTCTCTTGCCACTGGATGAGCTCTGGGCGCTCTCGCCCTTCTTGCTCCTGCATCACATAGACTTTGGATTGGCGCTGTCATGCACACCGCTTCTCGTCTACTCCCCATTTGCTCAGCGTTCGCTGATTCTGATGGGCGCGTGTGGAGTTGCTCGCGGATCCTCTGATCCCGTCTGAATGCACTTTGAAGGCGCTGGGCCGTCACGGGGCAGATAAGCCCTCCCCTCCGCCTTCAACTCCGTAACCTCACTCTGTTATCGTCTCTTGGGGTTCGTTTCCGGATCCCATCCAGCCCCAAGAGGTGATCCATGCCCTGCGACCCGGAAGAGTTAAAACACGTCCCGCTCTTTGCCTTGCTCGACGATGATGAGACCGCAGTGCTCGCGGCGCAGGTCGATCTCAAGACATTCGCTCCCCGGCAGCGCATCTACAAGATTGGCGAGCCCGGCAAGAACGCCTACATTCTGCTCTCGGGTGAGGTGAAGGTCACAACCGTCGACGAAGATCATCAGGAGGTCCTCGTCGATCAACCCGGCCACGGCCAGTTCTTCGGCTTCGCCTCCATGTTGGATCAAACGCCGCACCAGACCAACGCCCTCGCGATCGAACAAAGCACCTGCATTGAGATCAGTCGCGACGATATCGTGGCGCTGCTCCAGCGCAAGCCTCTAGCCGGTATGGACATGCTCACCGTCCTTGGCCATCAGTTCCACGCCTCGCAGCAACTCGTGCGGCTTCGCGCCAGTCGCAACGCCAATGAACTCATTGAGGAGGAGGAGACCGTAGGGGAACAGATCGCCGACACGGTCGCCAGCTTTGGCGGCTCCTGGACTTTCATCATCCTCTTCGGCTTTGTCTTGACCATCTACACGCTGGTTAACATCGTTCTCAAAGGCAAAGCGTGGGATCCCTATCCCTTCATCCTGCTCAACCTCTTTCTATCCATGCTTGCCTCCATCCAGGCGCCGGTCATCATGATGAGCCAGAACCGTCAGGACAAGAAGGACCGCCTGCGCAGCGAACTGGACTTCGACGTCAACCGCCGCGCCGAAGCAGAGATCCAGAATCTCTCCCGCAAGCTCAATATGATGACCGACAAGCTCGGCGATGTCGACGACTTCCTCCGCGAAATAGCGCCGCGCGCCGAAACAAAGTGAACCGCTAGACCGTCAGAGTGGCTTGAAACGCCGAGCCTGGCCGTGAGCTATACTTCGCTGCGTTACTTCGCAAGGATTTTCGGAGGCATAATGAAACCGCTTTCACGCCGCGATATCTTGAAATCCGGCCTCCTCGCACCCGCTGCTGTGGCCGTCGCCAATGGCATGGGTCCGCTGGGCGCAGCGATACAGAGAACCGATACGCATCCCGGCCCGCACGCCGAGCTGCATGAGGCGATGCTTCCTCTGAGCGCAGCGCCGGACTCAGGCCCGTCCGGCGCAGGCCGCGAACGCCTGCTTCTCGATTTCGGTTGGCGCTTCCATTTCGGCAACTCCGATGATTCAGCGAAAGACTTCGGATTCGGCGGCGGCAGGTCAGGCAACTTCCAGAAGACCGGAAACTTTCTCCCTGCCGGCGCGATAGCCTTCGACGACAGCGACTGGCAAAGCGTCGACCTGCCCCACGACTGGGCCATCGAGCTGCCCTTTAAGAACGATCCCGCGCTCTCCAGCAAAGGCTTCTATCCGTTGGGGCGCAATTATCCCGAGACCAGCATCGGCTGGTATCGCCGTGTCTTCGACCTTCCCGCCGGCGATCCAGACCAACGAATCAGCATCGAGTTCGACGGCTCCTACCGCGAAACAATGGTCGTCTTCAACGGCTTTTACATCGGCACCCACAGCGGCGGATACGACCCATTCCGCTTCGACGTGACCGACTTCGCCAACCTCGACGGAAGAAACGTCTTGCTGGTCCGCGTCGATGCGACTCTGAGCGACGGCTGGTTTTACGAGGGGGCCGGCATCTACCGTCACGTCTGGCTGGTGAAAACCTCACCCGTTCACGTAAAGCAATACGGCACCTTCGTCTCGTCCAAGATCGGCGCCTCGGGCGACGCCACTCTCGGCATCCGCACCGAATTAAGCAACGACGGCAAGATCGCGCAGAACGCCCGCGTCATCTCCACCATTCTCGATCCGTCAGGCAAGCAAGTCGGAAGAGCAGTTGCACCATCGGCCTCGATTTCCGCGATGGGCGAACAAAGCTACCAGCAGGAGATAGCCGTCTCAAGCCCCAGCCTATGGTCGCTCGAAGCAAAGAAATCTCTACACGCTGGTCACCGAGGTTGAAGCGAACGGCAAAGTCGTCGATCGCTATGAGACGCCCTTCGGCATTCGTACGCTCAAGTTCGATCCTCAGCAAGGCTTCTTTCTCAACGGCAAGTCCGTCAAGGTGAAGGGGACCTGTGATCACCAGGACCACGCCGGAGTCGGCGTCGCCGTGCCCGACGCCGTGCAATACTACCGCGTTCGCAAGCTGCAGGAGATGGGCTGTAACGCCATCCGCACCTCGCATAACCCGCCCACTCCAGAGCTGCTGCAAGCCTGCGATGAGCTCGGCATGCTGGTCTTCGATGAGACGCGCATGATGTCGTCGAACCCCGAAGGCTTGGCCCAGTTCGCGGATCTCGTGCGCCGCGATCGCAATCATCCCAGCGTCTTCATGTGGTCGATGGGCAACGAAGAAGGCCAGGCAAACACCGAGAAGGGCGTTCACATTCTCACCGCCATGAAGGCAGTCGCTACCGAACATCGACGGCACGCGCCCGGTATCGATCGCTCCCGTTCTCGCCATCGGCACCGGTGGCCTCGCCGTCTGCGACGTTATCGGCTACAACTACATGGACCCTCAGGCCAAGGCCTATCACGAGACCCATCCCGACAAGCCCGTCATTGGCACCGAAACCGTCAGCGCCGTCGGCACCCGCGGCATCTACGTCACGGATGCAGCCAAAGGCTACGTCGGCTCCTACGATCCCTACACCACGACCGGCCGCGCTTCGGCCGAGGGCTGGTGGAGCTTCTGCAATTCGCAGCCGTGGCTTGCCGGAGGCTTCATCTGGACGGGCTTCGATTATCGCGGCGAACCCTCACCCTATCAATGGCCCAACATCAGCTCGCAATACGGCGTCATCGATACCTGCGGCTTTCCCAAAGACACCTTCTTCTACTACCAGGCCTGGTGGACGAGCCAACCCGTGTTGCACCTATTTCCGCATTGGAATTGGCCCGGCATGGAAGGCAAAGAAATCGCGGTCTGGGTCTATTCCAACTTGGACAAGGTAGAGCTCTTCCTCAACGGCCAAAGCCTCGGCGCGAAGGAAGTGAAGAAAGATTCCCACGTATCGTGGATCGTCAAGTACGCTCCGGGCTCGATCGAAGCGCGCGGCTTCAAGAACGGTCAGCAGGTGATGACAGCGAAGCGAGAAACCACCGGCCCCGCCGCCACGCTCGTCATGACCGCAGACCGCAAGGAACTCTCCGCCGACGGCGTCGATGTCGCCATGTTCGCCGTCGCCGTGCAAGACGCACAAGGCCGAGTCTTACCCATCACGGACAGCGAGGTGACCTTTAAGGTCTCAGGTGAGGGGAAACTACTCGGCACCGGAAACGGCGATCCTGTTGACCACGCACCCGACAAAGGTGCGTCACGAAAGGCCTTCTCCGGTTACTGCATGGGCATTGTTCAAGCGACGAAGACCGCCGGCAACATCACCGTCGAAGTCTCGTCCCCCGGACTCGCGCCAGCCAGCGTCACCATCGCCGCTAAAAATGCAATCCCCCGTCCGCAAGTGGCTGTTTGGAAGCGCGAAGTGCCCACTGGCGCGGGCGTTACCGGCTTGTGGAGACCCGTTCCCGCCGCTGAGAGTAACTCCATGGCGGCGATGCTGGGAGGTGCCGGCAGCTCGGTCTTCACTCTGCGTCAGGAAGGCAACACCCTCACCGGAACCGTCGAGGGCACAAACGGCGGCTTTTTCGGCGGTGACGATGTCCCCGTCCAGGTTACCGAAGGGAAAGTGGACGGCAACAGCATCTCCTTCAAAGCCGGACGCTCGACCTATTCGGGGCGCTTTAAAGGCGATCAGATCGAGCTCCAGTCCAAGACCAATTTTGGTTTCCCGATTCCTAAGGTCTCGGAATCGCCAGGGCCGCGCCCCGCAATCGGCCCCCCACCAGATGGGTCCGATCCCTCCATCAACTTTGCTGGGTTTAACCGGCCAGGAGCACCGATAATTCTGCACCGTGTTAAGGAGTGAAACCGGCTTCCACGAGAGCGGCGACGAGTCTTTCCTTGCCCAATCCACATCTGTTCAGGCAATCTCCCCAAGATGCCTCCAGAGATAGCTGGCAAAGAAATTCTCTTTCGATAGGAATGCCGATGATGCAAGTAAAGAATCTCCTCAGCGCAGGCGCGCTCGTCGCCGGTGCCCTGCTACTCTCCGTGCCGTCGCTCCCGGACAGAGTCGAAGACGGAGAGCAACGGTGGCAGACATTCGGTATTACCGAAGGTATCCTGTTATTGATGGTCGCTCACACAACCAAAGAAATGACAGAAGAGACGACATCGATAGAAGTCGTCCGCGTCATCACGGCACGACCCGCAACGCGAAAAGAAAGGAGGCGTTATGAAGACGAAAATGGTTAGTCATACCTTCGATACCATTCCGGAACTGACAGAAGGAGACATGGCGCACCTTAAGAAACTCGCCGCGCTGCCCGATAGCGAGATCGATACCACCGATAGTCCGGAGATGACCGACGAGCAGTGGAAGAACGCTATCCGTCGCCGCCGCTACCCAGCGAAGGATGCAGTTTCGGCTGGCCCCGAACTGAATGGTGCAGCGAGCAAGCAAAGCGCCGTCAGCCCGAAATAAGCCGTCACCGCTCGCAGCCTGGCTTGTCGAATTCAATCCGAAACCAGCATAGGCGGCCAGCCGCTAACCTCCTCCCACGTTCATGTCCCGATTTCGGGGTACGGGAGAAAGCCACCAGTGCAACCACGCCCACAGCTCGCGTAATTGCGTAAATGTAATTACACTGAAGGTGTGGCCAGCATCCGGTTCGAGTGGGACGACGCCAAGAACGCCACCAACCAGCGCAAGCACGGAATCAGCTTCGAGGAAGCAACGGAGACATTTGACGACCCTCTTTACCTGCTTATCGAAGATCGGGATAAAGATGGAGAGGTACGATGGCAGCGATTCGGTTCGACGAGTGATGGTCTGATGCTGATGGTGGTCCACACTTCTCGAAGAAAAGGATAGCAATAAGCTCGATTGACATTATCCGCATCATCTCGGCTCGCCGCGCCACACCGGAAAGAGAGGAGGACATATGAAGACGCAACATCGTTAGCTATACCCGGGAAACGCTGCCGCCAATGACGGAAGAGCGGAGAAGGAGCTCAAAGCGCTGGCTGATCGTCCTGACAGCGAGATCGACCTCAGTGATATTCCCGAGCTGACCGATGAGCAGCTGAAAGAGCGCGGTTCGCGGCCGTTTCTACCGTCCCGTAAAGAAGCAAATCACAGCCCGCCTCGACGCCGACGTTCTCGACTGGCTCAAGAAGCAGGGCAAGGGCTATCAATCCCGAATGAACGCAATCCTCCGCCGCGAAATGCTGACCTCGCTGAAGACAACCACCAAATAGATGTTTCGCGGTGGAAAAGCCCGCCCCCTGCCTCAATTCCCCTGAAACAACAGCGGAGCAAACACACTCAAATTCCCCCGCCAAACCATCCACGCATGCATCCCCGGCGTCGAAATCGCGGTCGGCGTCATCCCCTGGCTCTTCAGCCACGCAATCAAATTCTGGTTCGGCTGATACAGACCATCCTCCGTCCCGCACGCAATCCACAGCAGCTTCAGCTTCGCCTGCACCTCCGCAGCCGTCTGCGGAGTAATCGCCGGAAACAGCGGCTCAAAGTGGTCCGCGCCGATGCCGCCCGCGCTGAACGCGCCGATCCACGCGAAGTCGTCGGTATGCCTCAGTCCAATCAGCAGCGTCTCCGCCCCGCCCATCGAGAGGCCGGCGATCGCGTGGTCTTCGCGCTTGTCTGAGATCGGATATTCCTGCTTCACCATCGGCATCACCTCCGTATACAAGGCACGCCCAAAGTTGCCGAAGTTGCTCTTGATCACCGCAGGGTCGCGCCACGAAGCCCATCCCTGGCTGATCACCCGCATATCGCCATAGCCCCACGGCATCACCACGATCATCGGCTTCGCCTTGCCCGCGGCGATCAGGTTGTCGAGAATGACGTTCGCCTTACCCATGAACGTCCACGCGCTCGGGTCGTCGCTGTAGCCATGCAGCAGATACAGCACCGGATACTTCTTGTCGCTCTTCGGATCAAACCCCGGCGGCGTATAGACGTAGTACTGGCTGTCGATTCCCACAATGCCTCGAGTGGTAGGAGTGGTGATGCACCACGCCATGCGGCACATTCGCTTCTTCCCACGGCATCGCTGGAGTGCCCGGAACCAGAAAGACATTCTGGTTCGAGAAGAAGCTGGTCTTGATGAACGTGTTATGCGGATCGAGGACCGATGTCCCGCTGCCCATGACTCCAGGCTTGGCGTCGACCGTAAAGGAGTAGCTGTAATATTCAGGCGCAAGCCCCGGAACCGAAGCGCTCCAGGTGCCATCGGCGCCCTTGGTCATCGCAATCGCGTCTTTCTTCCCCTCAAGATGCAGGTCCACAGTCTGCGCACTCGGCATCGCCAGCTGAAAGATCGCCGTCCCATCAGGCTGCAGTTCGGGATACTTCGGTGGCGCAGCCACCAACGGAACGGGCGCGGCTCTCTCGGTTACCGCGGTCGCCTGTTGCGCATGGAGCGAAGCAAAGTTACCAGCGCAGAGCAGCACAGCGCACATCATTCCAGCACGAAAGACAACCCGCAGCCTGATGCTGTTCCAAGACTTCATCTCAATCTCCTTAAGGTGGAACCATCTCGCGATTGCACCGCTTCTTGCTCTTCGGACGCGACCTCCCATTGTAGCGACAGGAACGATGGCGCTGCGCGCCCGAAGGAGTCATTTTCAGCGCCCGTACTAGAATCGAACCAGCAGGCCAAAGCCCGAATGCAAAATCCCTTAAGACTCGCCGCCGTACCGCTCGCACTGGCGCTCGCCTGTAGCGCGATCGGCTGCACAATCTACGGAGAGAAAAAACCACCAACGCTCGCCAGCACCACCAGCGCCGAGCAGTACGAACGCATCCTGTGGCAGATGGTGCAGAAGCAGCAGTGGAACAAGATCTCTCCGCTCTTCTCAACCACGCTCGTCTGGAACGTCGACGGCAAGTCGCTTGGCAGCGGACCAGGTCGTGCCCTAGCTGCAATCGCTGAACCTCAAAGACGCAGTCGATCACCAATGCCTCGGTCCAGCCCAACGGCCCCGACATGACCGTCGCCTACACCCTGCAGACTCTCAGCGCGCCAACGGCACTGCCGCAAAACCTATACCGCCTTCAGCGTCTGGCAGCAACTGAAGAACGGCACCTACATCCTCATCGCCCACAGCCAGCAAGTCCGGCGCAGGCGGGAGCGCCCATGTAGCGGGCGCTCGATTTATGAACTTCCAGGGAGAGTTTTACAACGCTGACGCAGCCAACGGCTGGCGATTGAAGACTTCGGGGGAGGGAAATGAGTTGCTTGAACCATATCCCGCTTCCGGCAAGCTCTTCCTTGATATAGATCAATGTGCGCGGACCGGCGTCGGTAAGGGCGAGCACAAGTGTCCTCAACTGCAATAGAACCAATGAACACACCACCCTTCACTCCAACCCAAGTCCGAACCTTCCGCCAACAACCTCCTCGCCTGGTTCGACCTCCACAAACGCGATCTCCCCTGGCGTCGCACCAGCGATCCCTACGCCATCTGGGTCTCCGAGATCATGCTGCAGCAGACCCGCGTCGCCGCCGTCCTCGATCACTACGCCGAACTGGATGCAGAAATTCCCAACCGTCAGGCGCTCGCCGCCGCCTCCGAAGCCGAAGTCCTCGCCGCATGGAGCGGCCTCGGCTACTACCGCCGCGCCCGCTTTCTTCACAAAGGCGCAAAAGCCGTCGTCGCCGAGCACAACGGCAAGCTCCCCGAAACCGCTGCCGAACTCCGCACCCTCCCCGGCATCGGCGCTTACACCTCGGCCGCCATCGCCAGCATCGCCTTCGGCGAATCCGCCGCCGTCGTCGACGGCAATGTCGAACGCGTCCTCCTGCGTCAGACCGGGACCGCCGAAAGCGGAGCAGCCACCAACGGAAGCCCGCACTTAGTCCTCAACGCCGCAGAGATCCAACGCCTCGCCAATCAACTCGTCGATCCCAAGCGCCCCGGAGATTTCAATCAGGCCATGATGGAGCTCGGCGCAACCATCTGTCTCCCCCGCAATCCGCTCTGCCTGCAATGCCCAGTGCTACAAACTTGCCGCACCCGAGGCGAACATCCCACCACCAAACGCAAACCAAGCGTCACCGCGGACATCGCTTTCGCCCTAATCCAAAGAAAACGCCAGGGCCTCGACGAAGTCCTTCTGGTCCAGCGTCCAGCGACCGCAACCGTCATGCCCGGCATGTGGGAGCTTCCCCCCGTCCCGCAAAACCCCAGCCCGACCGCGTCCAATCCAGACAAACATCGCTCACCCTCCGCCACGCCATCATGCAGACCAACTACCGCGTAACCGTCATTGCATTCTCGACCAGGACTTCAATTCCCAAAGCCAAAGCCCCCGTGATTGAACGCTGGATACGGCTCGCCGATCTCGCTACCCTTCCCCTCACCGGACTCGCCCGAAAGATCTTCCTCCGCCTGAAACTAATCGTCCTCCCCGGCAAACATAACTAAAGCGAATCCTCCCGGCCCTTCCATGAATCTCACGTGAATAGGAAGTCAGGCAGGCGCGGCAATGATCTACATCGGCATCAGTGTCGTAGCGGTGATCGGCATCTTCGCCACGCTCTGGCTCAAGGCCGAGCGCGAGCGCCGCGAGATCGAACGCCACAGCATCGAGCCCGACGCCCTCTATGCGCTGATGAACGCGAAACAAGACGTGCTGCTCCTCGACGTTCGCCAGCCCCTCGACCTGTTAGCCGAGGCCGAGATGATTCCCGGCGCCCGGCGTGTCCCTCCCGAAAGAAATCGAGAAGACCGCCGGCGGAATCCCCAAAGACCAGGACCTCTTCGTTTACTGCACCTGCCCCAGCGACAAAACCAGCCGCGAGATGACCCGGCGTGCCTTGGCCCTCAACTTCATCAAGGTCAGGTTCCTTCGCGGCGGCCTCACCGCATGGAAACAGAAGGGCTATCCAGTCGTACCCTACACCGACACCTTCCGCCTCGACACCGCTACCTAAGCGGCGCAGGCGCTAATTCATCGACCCGGCGTAACCCTTCCAACCTCGTCTCCTGACCGACTCAACCGTTATACTCTGAGTCTGCGGAGACGCCCGGGAGGGCCATCGATTGACCACCGCCGCGACAACCGAGGAAGCTCGCAAGATCACCGCCGAAAAGACCGGGGCGGCACTGCTCTCCGTCTTCGCCGCCTGCGCGATGACTTTCCTCAAGGTCCTCACCGGCATCCTTACCGGCTCGCTCGGCATGCTATCCGACGCCGCTCACTCCGGCATCGACCTGCTCGGCGCCGGCCTTACCTTCTTCTCCGTTCGCATCTCCGGCAAGCCCGCCGACGAAGACCACACCTACGGCCACGGCAAGATCGAGAACCTCTCCGCCTTCGTCGAAACCGGACTCATGGTCATCTCCTGCATCTGGATCACCTACGAGGCCATCGAACGCATCTTCTTCCACCCCACCGTCGATCAAGCTTTCCCTCTGGCCCTTCGCCGTCCTGCTCACCTCGATCGCCGTCGACTTACTGGCGTTCTCGCCAGCTGCTGATCGTCGCCAAACGTCACGGCAGCGCCGCCTTGGAAGCCGACGCCCTCCACTTCGCCTCAGATATCTGGGCCACCCTCGCCGTGCTTCTCGGCCTCACCGCCACCTGGATCGGCGAACGCTATCACATTCCATGGCTCCACTACGCCGACCCTGTCGCCGCCATCGCCGTCTCCGTCCTCATCCTCCGCTTCAGCTGGGAACTCGCCACGCAAGACCATTGCCGTCCTGCTCGACTCCGCCCCCGTCGAGACACCGCCAGCGCATGATCGACGCCGTTACCGCGCATCGACGGAGTTCTGCAAGTCGACCAGGCCCGCGTCCGCCGCTCCGGCACCTCCTACTTCGCCGACCTCACCCTCTCACTCTCGCGCCGCCTCACCTTCCAGCACACTGAGGATCTCGTCCGCAACGCCACGGAAGCCGTGCAGCGCGTCATCCCCGGCGCCGACGTCGTCATCCACACCGTCCCTCGCGAGACCAATGCGGAAAGCGTTTTCGACAAGGTCCGCGCCGTCGCCTCGCGCAACAACGTCGTCTTGCATGATGTCGCGGTGCAGTCGGTCAACGGCAAATTCAATGTCGAACAACACATCGAGGTCGACGAGACCATGCCCCTCCGCGAGGCCCACGACTTCGTCCGCCGCATCGAGGACGAGATCCGCCACGAGGTCCCGCAGATCGACTCCGTGCTCACCCACATCGAGAGCGAGCCCTCGACCATCGAGCTCCCCGTCAGCATCGAACGCGACCGCAAGATCGAGTCCCACCTCCGCCACGCCGCCAAGCGCTTCCCCGAGGTCCTCGACATCCACGACATCGTCATCGGACGCGTCGGCGACCGCCTCAACGTCTCCTGCCACTGCACGCTGCCCGACTCCCTCGAGATGCAGCACGTCCACGACGTCATCACCGGCCTCGAAGACCAGTTCAAACTCGAATCCCCCGAAGTCCACCGCGTCCTAATCCACCCCGAACCCGTAAGCGACAACCACCACCACTAGAGACACCCCATGATCGCCACCACCACCTGGAAACACGACGAAGTCTTCGAGGGCCGCTCCGAAGCCGGCCACACCATCACCTTCGACGGCGACTCCGCCCACACCCACGGCCCCAGCCCGATGGAAGTCGTCCTGCAGGCGCTCTGCTCCTGCACCTCGGTCGACGTCGTCTCCATCCTCAAAAAGAAGCGCGAACCCATCGCCAGCCTCATCGTCTCCGCCACCGCCGAACAAGCCCCCGCGCCGCCAAGAGTCTTTACCAAAATCATGCTGAACTACAAAATCGGCGGAGGAGTCACTCAAAAGGCCGCCGAAGACGCCGTCTCCCTCTCCAAAAACAAATACTGCTCGGTCTCAAAAATGCTCGAGAAAGCAGTCGAAATCCACTACACCATCGAACTCGGCGACTAGTTCGGGACTCGCTCCAGCCGCTCAAAGAACAAATGTCATCCTGAGCGAAGCGAAGGACCCGCAGTTCTTCCATCGACCTCAATAAATCTCGGGGTCATCCTGAGCGAAGCGCCAAAGGCGCGAGTCGAAGGACCTGCACAGCAGACCCGAACTCTCGCTCTTGAAACAGCACGGCGTCAGCCGTGCCATACATTAGAGGAGGGAAGCACAGAACCCAGCAAATGCTCCGCCTCTTCCAATTCGTAATCCTCACCCTGGGCCTCGCCCTCGTCGCCCTCACCTCTGCCCTGATCACCATGCGCTTCGCCATCCACGGCGCCGAAGTCAAAATCCCTAGCTTCCAAGGCCTCACCGCCCAACAGGCCCTCGCCAAAGCCGCCGAGCTCGGCGTCGAGATGACCATCGACAATCGCTTCTACTCGGCCGAAGTCCCCGCCGGACGCATCCTCTCCCAATCTCCCGCGCCTGGCTCCGATCGTCCGCCGCGAATGGCACGTTCGCTGCATCGAGAGCCTCGGCCCGCAGACCGTCGCCATCCCCAACCTCACCGGCCAGCCCCAGCGAGCCGCCATCATCGCGCTCCGCCGCCTCGGCCTCGAGGTCGGCGCCGTCGTCCGCATGAACTCCGCCGCCCCGCCCGAAACCGTCATCGCCCAGGACCCGCCCGCCGGGGCCGCCGGAGTCGAAAAGCCCAGCGTCGCCCTCCTCATCAGCGACCCGGCTACAACGGATACAAGCACCGTAGGCGCCGACTCATCTGCCCATGTCGCGACTTACGTCATGCCCGACTTCACCGGACGCGCTTATGTAACCGTCGCTGCGACAATTACTCACGCCGGACTCAAACTCGCGCCTGCGATCGAAAGCCCCGCCACCGCGACACTCGAAAATCAAATCCCACCTCAATCCGGAACTGTCATCGCCCAAACCCCACAAGCCGGATACCCCATCGACGCGAATACCCCGATTCAACTAACCGTCGCTCGCTAGATATAAACATCGCTCGCGCGAAACGATGACCAGCCTCGCAACACTATCCTCTTAGATCGAACATGTAACCCGATAAGCCGGCACGAAGCCCTCCCAGCTAAAAGCTAAAAGCTAAAGGCTGTTTTCAAGATATGGGTAGAATCGAAGGAGTGCTCACCCATTCGACCGGTGAGGCCAACCTCGAAGTGAATCGCGAGAACGAAAAGACGTCGGCGCAGGCAAGCTCTTCGAGCGAACGCGCAGCCGTAGGTTCCTCCGGCAATCTGCCCCCGAAAAACCTGCCAGACACTGCGATCACATTCGTTCCCACCACAAACTTTCTGGGACGCTATGTGATCGAGCAGCCCATCGGCGCGGGCGGTATGGGCGAGGTCTATCGCGCGCGGGATACGCGCCTGGAGCGCACCGTCGCCATCAAGATGTTGCCCCGCGAGACGGCTAGCGACAGCGAATTGAGGCGTCGTTTCCTCAATGAAGCCCGCGCCGCCTCGGCGCTCAACCACCCCAACATCGTCGCCCTGTACGACATCTGCACCGACAAGAACATCGACTTCCTCGTCATGGAATACGTCGACGGTCGCACTCTGAAAGAGCTGATCGCGACCGACACGCTGAGCTTTGAACAGCTGGCCGGGCTCGGCTCTCAAGTGGCACTCGCTCTGGGCGCGGCGCACGCCGCAGGTATCGTTCACCGTGACATCAAGCCCGCCAATATCATGGTCACCCGGTCGAACGAGGCCAAGGTGCTCGACTTCGGCATCGCCAAGCTGGCGCGAACCGATTCCAATCCGCAGCTCACCACCGACGGTCAGATCATCGGAACCGTCGCCTACATGTCCCCTGAACAGACGCGCGGCGAAGACACCGATTTCCGTTCCGACATCTTTTCCTTCGGCTGCGTGCTCTACGAGTCGGCAATCGGTCGACCGCCCTTTGAGGCGGCCAGCGCTCTGGGCCTGATGCACCAGATCGCCACCGCCGACCCAGAGCCGCCCAGCCTCTATCGCGCCGATCTTCAGCCGGAGTTTGTCCGCCTCGTCATGCGCTGCCTCGCCAAAGATCGCTCCCTGCGGCCGGACTCCGCCGTCGAGCTCGCCACTGAGCTCAAGTCGCTGACCTTTCCCGATCGCCCCAGGGCTCATAGTCGACCAAAGTGCCCCACGCTGGCCGTCGTTCCGCTGAGGGTGCGAGGTCCGTCCGCGGATCAATATCTGTCCATATCGCTGGCGGAAGCGCTTATCCATCGGCTCTCCTCGACCGGCAAGCTATTGGTGCGCCCCATTTCGAGTGTCATTCGTTACGCCAGCGATGAGAATGACTGGGCCAAAGTCGCGCGCGAGCTCAACGTCGATCTGGTAGTGGAAGGCACGGTTCAAATCGTGGCCGGAAAGATTCGCGTCCTGGTGCAGGCCCACCGCTACAGCGATTCGCGCACTCTTGCATCGCTCAAGCAGGACGGCGATTCCAGCGACCTCTTCGCGCTGCAAGACCGCCTCGCGGATAGCGTCAGCGACGTCTTCGTGCCCCGCCAGAGAGTGGAGACCGATACCCGGGTTTCCCCTACAAAGTCTCCCGAAGCCTTTGAGTTCTACCTTCGCGCGGTCGATCGCCAGGTCCACGTGGATAAATTTGAAATGGCCTCGGCAATCGAGTTGCTCACCCGCGCCACAGAGCTCGATCCCGACTTCGCCGATGCCTGGGGGCTGCTCGCCCAGGCCTGCGCCCAGATGGGATCGCATCTGGATACCGATCCAAAATGGTTCGAACTCGGCGAACAGGCCATTGTCCGCACCCTCGAACTCGATCCGGTTCAGTGCACCGCCTTGTGCGCTCGCGGCATGATCTTGTGGTCGAGCTCGCGCGGCTTTCAGAACCGCGCCGCTCTGCGCGCGCTGAACGCGGCAATTAAGATTGATCCCGCGAGGCCGACCGCGCGCCATCAGCGTTCCGCAATCCTTTGGCACCTCGGCTTCCTCGACGCGGCCGAGCAGGACGCCGAAGAGTTGCTTTCGACAAACCCGGTCCTGAGTCTGCTGCATCTCGGCGCCATCGCCCTCCAACGCGGTGACTTTGAAGCAAGCATCGAGTCGTATTCCCGCGTCTTGGAGATCGAGCCAAGCAGTGTTCTGAGCCACGTCATGTCGCCGATCCCGATCTTGTATGCAGGCCACCTGGAAGAAGCCAGGGCGGCGGTCGAGAAGGCGCGGCAGATATTCCCTGCGGAATCGTTCGGGCTTGGGCTGGAAGCGATCATCGCAGGAATGGACGGGAACACCACGCGCGCCGAAATACTCGCCGATGAAGCCGCACGCAGCACCCGCAGCCTGACCCACACCCACCACACCTGGCACTCCTGTGCCGCGGCCTACGCCCTAAGCGGGAAGCCGGAGAAAGCCATTCACCAGCTTGAGCGTTGCGCGGAGCTCGGTCTGCCCAACTATCGACTCTTCGAAGCAGACCCGTCTCTCCGCAGCCTGCGCGAAAACGCTCAGTTCAAGGAACTCATGACCAGGCTGCGCCGCGAACACGACTCGATCCGCGAAGAATTCGGATTAGAACCCTAACTTCCCCAGCAATGGAAATGGGTGCTGCAGATGTGGGAGGGTCACATCTCCCGAACGAAGCCAACTACTTCAAGCCAACGAGCACTTCCTCGCTAGACGCACCTCATCGGAAACGTTTACCATCACCCCCAATCCCATGCGCCCAAGAACCCACCTCGCGGCACTGCTCCTGGCGTTCTCGTCCGTCTCCCTCCTCAGCCAGCAGCCCACCATCATCTCCGTCGACGCCACCCATCCCGGAGCCGCAATCTCCCCCTCCGAATTCGGCATCTTCTTCGAAGACATCAACTTCGGCGCCGACGGCGGACTCTATCCCGAGCTCGTCAAGAACCGCTCCTTCGAATTCTCCGAGCCCCTCACCGGCTGGCACGAAGTCCTGGCCATCGACTCCACCGGCAAAGGCCTCGTTCCGCCCAAAGGCGAGATCGCCGTCCACGCCGAAGACCCGCTCAACGCCTCGAACCCCCATTACCTAAGAGTCCGCGCCTACAACCCCGGCTACAGCTTCTACAACGTCGGCTTCCGCGGGATGGGCATTGAGGCAGGCGCGGAATACCGCTTCTCCGCCTACGTCCGCACTAGAGAATCAAAAGACGGCAGCCCCAACTCCCTCCGCGCCACCATCACCGACGCCAAAGGCAAAGTCCTCGGAACCGGCAATCTCGAAGGCTTCAACGGCGAATGGAAGAAGTACGAGACCGTCATCAAGGCTGACGCCACCGACCCGCACGCGCGCCTCAATCTCTTCGTCGACGAGCCCGGCCAGCTCGATCTCGACATGGTCTCGCTCTTCCCCGTCGACACCTGGAAAGGCCGCCCCAACGGCCTCCGCAAAGACCTCGTCCAGCTGCTCTACGACATGCACCCCGGCTTCCTCCGCTTCCCCGGCGGCTGCATCGTCGAGGGCCGCGAGCTCGTCACCCGCTATCGCTGGAAGACCACCGTCGGCGACATCGCCGAGCGCAAGACCATCATCAATCGCTGGAACGACGAGTTCGACAACCGCCCCGCGCCCGACTACTTCCAGTCCTTCGGCCTCGGCTTCTACGAATACTTCCAGCTCGCCGAAGACATCGGCGCCAAGCCCCTGCCCATCCTCAACTGCGGCATGGCCTGCCAGTTCAACTCCAGCGAGACCGCCGCGCTCGAGCGAGCTCGACGAATACGTCCAGGACGCGCTCGACCTGATCGAGTTCGCCAACGGCCCCGTCGACTCGCCCTGGGGCAAGCTCCGCGCCCAGATGGGCCATCCCGAGCCCTTCCATCTCACCATGATCGGCGTCGGCAACGAGCAGTGGGGACCGCCGCTACGTCGAGCGCTACAAGGTCTTCGCCGCCCGGCTCAAGGCCGAGCATCCTGAGATCAAGCTCGTCGTCGCCGCCGGCCCGTTCCCCTCCGGCGAGCCCTTCGACAGCATGTGGGCCAACTGGCGCACCGCTCCACGCCGACATCGTCGACGAACACTACTACATGAGCCCCGACTGGTTCCTCACCAACACCAACCGCTACGACAACTACGACCGCAACGGCCCCAAGGTCTTCGCCGGCGAATACGCCGCCCAAACCGTCCAGTCCACCAGCGGCGACAACAAAAACAACTGGCAGGCCGCCATCTCCGAAGCCGCCTTCATGACCGGCCTCGAGCGCAACGGCGACGTCGTGCAAATGGCCTCCTACGCCCCGCTCATGGCCCACGTCGACGCCTGGCAGTGGAAGCCCGACGCGATCTGGTTCGACAACCTCCGCTCCTACGGCACGCCCGACTACTACGTCCAAAGCCTCTTCGCCAACAACACCGGAACCCGCGTCCTCCCCATCACCCCGCAGCATGACGCCGGCCTCTACACCAGCGCCGTCCTCGACGAACGCACCCACGAACTCATCGTCAAAGCCATCAACTACAGCCCCAACGCAAGACCAGCCCAGATCAAATTGCAAGGCATGAACACCTCAGGAACAGCCAAGGTCACCACGCTCCAAAGCGAAGACCTAAAAACCGAAAACACCTTCGACCAGCCAAAGGCTGTCGCGCCTGTATCGTCGACGCTCGAAGTGAAGTCAGGAACCATCGACGCACAGCTACTGCCCTATTCGCTGACGGTGTATCGCATCGATGTTGAGAGTATGGGAAGACAATAGGCCGGCGGGGATTCACAGCAGACGCTGCTAGCATGAGGTAACGGGTGCACCATCCGGCCGCTCGCATACCAATAGTCAGGGGGAATGATGTCTGAAAGCTCATTCGGGTGATAAGAGCCTTTCGCCTTTGGCTGAGCTTGAAGACATACTTCAATGTCGATGGGGGAATATCGAGAAAGCACGGAAAACAACTCAAGCCGCGTTGACTAAGCTTTCGAGGATTATTGAAGGACTACCTGGTTCTGACACCAGCGTCATCGTGCACGGGTCCCTGGCCCGGCTCGAATGTACTCAAGCGAGCGACTTGGATTGGACCCTTCTGGTAGACGGACAAGCGGACGCCTCAGTCCAGAAAACATTCCTAGCAATAAAGCAGGCCCTCTTTGATCCAAAAACTTCCGATGAGTTGCTCCTGGCAAAACCAGGCAATGAAGGGACATTTGGCGCACTCGCCTTTAGCCAGCCAATGATGCAGTACATCGGAGGCGAAGAGGATTCCAATTCCAACACGACGCGTAGGGTTTTACTCCTCTTGGAAGGCCTTCCCGTCGGAGAACGGCGCGATGCCTTCGGACGGGTTCGTTCTGGGGTATTACGACGCTATCTTGAGGAAGATAGGGGTTTGTTGCGGACGGGCCTGGGCGACAATGGTGTTAGATGGGTCCCACTTTTTTTGTTAAACGACTTCACTCGGTACTGGCGAACGATGGCGGTCGATTTCGCCTACAAGCAATTTGATCGGGCAGCCAAGCCTATGCTTTGAGGAGCATCAAGCTTGGATTATCCAGGAAGTTGCTCTTCGCCTCTGGCTTGCTTGCCTGCTTTTGGTGCGATCCGAAAATTTCGGGAAATAACAATCAGAAGCAGGAGATGTTAGGTCTCATTGACTGCCTCGGGTCTTTTTTCGACCGAACTCCTCTCGAGCGTATAGCCTTGTTTTTTGTCGTGCATATTCGCGCTTCAAATTCGGACTTTCTGCGAAGGAATGCCACGAATCTCTTCAACGCATATGACGCATTCCTTGGCTGGCTCGACGATCCAGGTATTCGAGAGCACTTGAAGGAGCTGAAGCCGGAAGAAGAGGAGACGGACGCTTGCTTCATCCAAGCGCGTACATTTCGGAAGAATTTCGGGCTTGCCATTCAAGAGATGTTCCTGGGCGACGGTTCTCCACTTCGTCTACACAGCATAGAAAAAGGGGTTTTCGAGTGACGCCTGTAGGGTTTTCGACTGGAGCCATTAAGAGAGGTGATTTCCATGCAGCTCTCGATCTGTTGCAAGGGACGTCTATGACGGCGGTCGAGTTATCCGCACTGCGAATCCAGGAATTGCCCCTGTTAATCGATGCACTCCCCGAACTGAGGCTGGATCAATTCACCTACGTTGCTGTTCATGCGCCGAGTCGTTTCACACATGACATGGAGGACGGCGTCGTCAATCTTCTCCGTCATGTTCCGAAAACATGGCCGATCATTGTTCATCCCGATACCATCCATGATTTTAGGAAGTGGGCTGAGTTTGGCGGTCAGCTGGCCATTGAGAACATGGATCGCAGAAAGAGCGACGGGCGAAGCGCGGACGAGCTAGAGCGTTGGTTCGACCTGCTGCCCAATGCTCAATTGTGTTTCGATCTGGCACACGCGCACCAATGCGATCGGACAATGATCGAAGCCTTCAGAATCTTGCTGAAGTTCAGAGAAAGATTGTGCCAAGTGCACATAAGCGAACTTGACTCCGCTGGTCATCGGCATTTTCCCTTGTCATTTGGTTCTGTGCAGGCATTCTCGGAGGTATCCGGCCTTATTCCCAAAACGGCTTCGGTAATTATCGAGTCTCTTAGCCCATTCGAAAACGCGGAAGTAATAATCCAAAAAGCCTGGATCGAGCAAGAGGCACAAAAAGCATGTCAAGCCCTTGATCGGCCCACAGGCGCAGCGCCCGACATTTCTCTGGTTAGAGAATCTGTGCAAACTGACCCTGTCCTCGCATAGTCGCTCTTGTTCCGGCATAGTAAGGAGACATTTTTTCAAGACGCCGGGAAGAAACCCGCATCTCGACTCACTTAACCGGATGAAATGTCCTACTCCATCGAGTCTCATCAAAGAAGTGAACAAATTCATGCAGAGTCGATTCCGCTCTCTCGGAGAGCGGCGCTTCATCGATGCCACTCTCAGGCATCACAATCGACCAGTAAACAAACAGAGGACGCCCAATAATGTTCTCTCGCGGCACAAATCCCCAATAGCGGCTGTCAATGCTGTTGGTGCGATTGTCTCCCATGGCGAAAGTACTTGCCCGGAGGCACGACGACATCCTCGCCTTGAATGCACGCGGGCAGCGACAACGACCACTCCGCCGTCACCTCAGCCTCGTGTGCGGGATTGATCGCAGGAAAATCGTCAGCATAGGCATCATAGTTCGCGAACGTGGGCTTGGCCGTTTGAGGCTCATCCTGAGCGACACCGTTCAGGTAGAGGATGCCATTACGAAGATGAATGCGATCACCGGGGACCCCCACAACTCGCTTCACCATGAAGATGTGTTCGCCCGAGAGATCCTCAATCGGTTTATAAAAAACAATAACGTCGCCACGATGGACGTCGCGGTAAGGCAAAAAGTTGGCCCACTTTGTAGGCGGAGCAAGACTCTCGCGTTCGACCACGACATGATCGCCCACGAGCAGCGTGCTCGCCATCGATGAAGACGGAATCACGAAATTTTGGAAAATGAATGTGAGCGCGAAGAGCCCGACAGCGAGAACGCTGAAGACCGATGCACTCCCTTCAAGGAACGTCTCCCGAACCGGTTCTTCTTTCGTGATTGGCTTGCTTCTCATGCCTTTAATATTATCTTTTCTGCAAAATGCGCCCCCTGGCGAGTAAAAAGCATCCTGTCTTTCGGCGGGATTACAGCCATAGGAGGGTCGCCATGCCCACTCAAGAAGCGCCGACCGTCACTCAGGCAGACGGCCTCGTCCAAGGTGCATTCAAGTTCGCGGCAACAGCGAAGGTCACCATCCAACCCCTCCGCCGCAATGTCAGCGTCCTCTTCAGGCGCCGGCGGAAACATCACCGTCCTCACCGGCCCCGATGGAAAGCTCGTCGTGGATGCGGCAATCATCACCGCGCGTCCAAACATCGCCAACGCCCTCGCCAGCATTAACGCCGACCCCATCCAGCAACTCATCAACACTCACTGGCATTTTGACCACACCGGCGGCAACGAGTGGCTGCATCAAGCCGGGGCCAGCATCCTCGCCCACGAGAACACGCGCAAGCATCTCTCCAAAGACACCTTCGTCGCAGGCAACTGGCAATATACCTTCCCGACGTCGCCCGCGGGCGCGCTTCCATCAACCGTCTTCACCGACAGCCACACTCTCCACGTCAACGGCGAAACTCTCGCGTTGAAGTGCTACCCGCCTGCCCACACCGACTCCGACATCTCCGTGTACTTCACTGAGGCCGACATTCTTATCGCCGGCGACACGTTTTGGAACCGCGATTACCCCTTCATCGACTACGGCACCGGAGGAAGCATCGACGGGCAGATACAAGCAGCCGAAGCAAACATCGCAAAAGTCACCGACAAAACCATCGTCGTTCCCGGCCACGGAGCGGTGGGCAACAAAACCGATCTGGTTCTATTCCGAGATGTGTTGGTGGATATCCGCGACAAAGTCGCCGCGCTCAAAAAACAGGGTAAGCCGCTCGCCGAAGTCATCGCAGCGAAACCCGGCGCACGCTACGACGCCGAATGGGGCAACCTCTTTCAAAACCCAAGTGACTTCGTCGCGCTCGCGTACCAGGGAGTTTAGAGAGAAGCCCTCAGCCGCGACGTATCTCCGCTGCAATCGCGTCCCGAAGCACCGTATCTTCCGGCGTCACATCCGGAGCAAACCGCTTCACCACTTTCCCATCCCGCCCCACCAGGAACTTCTCAAAATTCCAAAGCACCTCCGGCGCAGAAGTAGGCGTCACTCCAAACTCGATCAGATGTTTCCGGAGTTCGGCGGTGTCGCCCGTCGTCTCAGGACTCGCTCTCAACCAGCGCGCTATAGAGAGGATGCCGCGCCTCGCCGGTGACCGCGATCTTCGCATACATCGGGAACTTCACCCCGAAGCTCGTCTCGCAGAAGGATTGGATATCCGCGTTCGATCCCGGCTCCTGCGCGGCAAAGTCATTCGCCGGAAAGCCGCAAACCACCAGCCCTTTCGAGCGGTTCGCTTCATACAGCGACTCAAGCCCCGCATACTGCGGAGTAAATCCGCATTGCGACGCAACGTTGACGATCAGCAAAACCTTGCCCTGATGTTCGGCAAGCGACGTAGGAGAGCCGTCGATGCGCTCGACAGGAATAGTCAGAATCGGAGTATTTGCGCTCATAGGGCTAGCCTCTCACAATCCTCTCCGAGGCGCCAAATCACTCATCCAAGCTCTGAAGGACAACCTTTTGTAGCGCCACCGAATCTTCTTGACAGCGGCCCGAAGCGCACCCTCCGGCCACCCTCAAAGGAGATACAACCCATGCTTCTCATCATTCTTGTCGTACTGTTGCTGCTGTTCGGATTCGGTGGTTATCGGATGGGCCCGGGAATCGGCTACTACGGCGGCGGCGGCATCAGCCTCATTCTGCTGATCGTGATCATCCTGTTACTGACCCGAGTTATCGGTTGAGAAACCGCCAAATGCGGCCCCTCGAATCAGCTTCAAAGATCGGTTGAATATTGGACGAGCGCGGGGCACACGCCCCGCCTCTGCTCGTGTGGTGGCATCTTGGAATCGAAACGAGTCGAACTCCTGCTAAAAATCATCGCTGAAGAACTCTATTGGGCCAGGCGAGACCGCGCGCTGGACAACGGCACGGCCGACGTCACCAACGAAGACGAATTATTTCGCGATGGTGCTTTCGCCAATATCGATCTGTTGCGCCGCGAAGCCGGTCTCTGATACCCATTCCCCAGATTCCAAGAATCACTCCGCCGCCTTCTTCTGCAACCGCGCTGCCCGCTGCTCATTCTGAGCCTTCACCGCATTCATCGCTTCGGTCACGTCCACCATCCGCTGCGTCTCAAATCCGCGCCGCTTCGCAACGATGCGATAGTCGAAACCAATCGTCGCGGTCCCCCCGCCCGACTCATGCACCTCAAAGCTCGTCGCCGTCACGTTCGTGACGTAGAGCCCTTTCGAGTCGCCTCGCGGCGTCAGAAAGACGTGGTAATCCGCATTGCCGCTGATCGTCTCCGCAAACGTAGCGTCGAGCGAAACAGTGGTGACGCCATCCTTCAGCGCTCCCGAACCGAAGTCCTCCATCCAGTTCTCCGGCGATTGCACGGAGTACGTCTCAACCGTGCGAGCGCCATTCCCGGTCGTGGCGAGCGCTTTCACCTGTCCGGTGCAGGTCATGTCGCCGCTTGCCGCCAAAGCCGCACGTACCGCCCGGACTCACAGCCTCAACCGTCATGAAGATGCCTGCCGCTTTTGGCGCCCGCGGAGCACCGGTAACAGAATTAACGATGCTGTCGCCGCCCCCCGCGTTATTGACCAACAGCGTGGTGTTATCGGAGCTCTCATTGTTAAAAAATCCAGCGATGTTGTTATCCGCCAAACCGATAACTCCCGCATAAGCCTGGGAGACGCCGGCGCCGTATCGCCAACCACCCCGCCGATCAGCCCGCCCGCGGGAGTGCCTTGGCTCGCGGAGATCGCCGCGCCATAAATGCCAGTGCGGGTGCTGCTCGAAGCTGGATGGCGTAAGAGTTGGTACTTGAAGCCTGAATGCCGTAGGAATTTGTGCTCGCGCCATACACGCCCGAATAATCTTTGCTGCTGCCAATGATGCGAACGTGCTCTCGGCATTCCCCACACTCCCGCGATGCCGCCGATGCCGGTTCTCGATCCGGCAATGCCAAGCACGCCGGCGGTCTGCAGCACCCCGCCGCTGGTGTCGCCAATCACACCATTCCCGTTGCCGAATGCCTCGACTCCGGTGCCGTCGGTTCCGGTTTCGCTGGCATACACGGCAATGCCGTAAGAGCCCTGCGCGACTCCGCTGAACGCTTGACCGCCGTTCGACGCCGTATTCGTTGCGTTCACGGTGGCCAACGGAGCGCCAGTCGAGAACAGGCCTGCGATGCTGTTGGTGCTCACGCCCTGCACGCCGGGGCCACTGGTGCTGGTACCAAGCACGCCCGAGCTTGAGGTGCTTACACCCTGCACTCCCTGGCCCGTACTACTGATGCCTTGTACTCCGGCATATTGACTGCTCGTGCCCAGCACGCCAACGTGCGCGCTCGCGTCTCCCCACACCCCGGCAATGCCGCCAAAGCCGGACGTCCCTCCAGCCTGCCCGACAACGCCGCCCGTGTTCAGAGTGCCGCCGCCGGTGTAACCCAGCACCCCGTCCGCGGAGGTGCTGGTTCCTGCTACGCCAGTACCACTTCCGCTCGTGCCCTGTACGCCGCTGCCCGAGCCGCTGTTACCGCTCACCGTCCCGCTCGACGAAATCGCCGGGAAAGTCTGACTCGGGGCGAAGTGGATGCTCCCATTGGTGTTGAGGTAAAAGCCCGTCTCAACCGGCGGCGTCGATGTTGCCGAGGCCAGCAGGTTCAACGTGGCGTTCGGTGACGCGGAGTTGTTGCCCGTCACTTCGGCCTGCAGTTGGAAGCGAGGAGGCACCACCGACTTCGAGCTTGAGTTATAGGCCGAGGTTTGCAGCTTCACGAACTGCGAGGCAAATCCAGCAGAGGCCGTTGCGGTGCCAGTCGCAGGTAACACCAGCTGACCGTCGTAAGTCGAGTTTCCATTGACGGTAAGGGTGCCGTCGACCGTCAGCGTCGCGGTCGGCGATGTCGTCCCAATGCCAACTTGGGTACCGTTGTCGTAAAGGATGGAGTTGGCGATCGTGCTCGCGCCCGAGAACTTCGCAATCTTATTCGTCGAGCCGCCGGTGGTGGTCACCGTCGAGGTGGCATCGGGGCTCACTGCCGCAGACGTTGCATTCAATGTCCCTGCATGCGCCACCCCAGCGTTGCCCGCCAAAACAAAAGCCGAAGCCGGCAGCCCGCCAAGGGTCGCCGCGTCGGCCGCTTTCAACGCATAAGGCACGCTCGCCAGCAAAACGCGAGGCTCCACCGCCTGCCCGGCAATCTGCACCTCAAGCCAGCGAGCTTCACCCGAAGAGAAAAGGTCCGAAGGGAGCCCGTTCGGGTTCGCCGCGCCCAGCTGCACTTTGTAGCGTCCAGTTCCATCGACGGCAACCGTCTGCGTCTCGGTAAACAGCGGCTCGCCGCCAGTCTGATCTTTGTAGATCAGGAATGTCGCCGTGGTCGGTCCGCTCCCGCCCTCCACCTGGCCGGAATACGGAACCAGGGGTGGAACTGCGGTAAGGGCAGATGCGGCCAGACCGGGAGCCGCGGTTTGCGACGATGCGTAAGGCAACACGACGAATGACAAGAGAGGTAACAGGGCGAACCAGCGGGTATTCATTGTCGATTTCTCCTTGGATTGCTTGGGGATAGTGGGGAAACAGCGCTTCCAAACGAAGCTCGACGGCGGCGCAGACAACGCCGCAGTCATCTCGCGAGTAGGTACTCAATAGTGACTGCGTCACTAATGCCGTTTCAAGCAAAATCAGAAATCGCGATGGAAATGAACGCAATGAACGAGAGCCGTCGACGTTCCGGACTTGGGGCGGTATTGTTACCACGGCTTCACAAATCAGCACTGAGGTCGAAGCTCCCGCCGTCGACGCAAGTGGCGAGATGGCGACTATACGTCCAAGTGTCAATACGGACGGTTTCGGCACGCGGACGATATTGTTTCCCACAGAACCGTGAAACGGAATGGCCGGCCAAGCACTATTCTTGCAGCGAATGAAGACCAACTGAACAAGGAGCAAGATTCCAATGGCACGAGTGCACTGCAGCCTCATTCAAAGCAATTTTGGCGGCGACCACGGCAACTTCGAAGCAGTGATCCTCGAAGGCGACTCGTTGGTCCATTGGTTTCGCGATAATACCGTCGATAATCCTCCGTGGAAGCGCGGGCAAGTAGTAGCCCCAGCAAACGCCGCCGCTGCCGGGTCCATTATCCAGAGCGGTCTGGGTGATGCCGAGCACGGAAACTTTGAAGTCGTGGTGCCGCTGTGGGCTCCAGATCAGACCCTGGAACTCTGGCACTTCTGGCACGACAATTCCGATGTGAACCTGCAGTGGGGAAAGGCCCAGCGGGTGACGACCAATGTGGCAGCTCCGGCGTGCATCATTCAGAGCGACTTTGAGAGTGACGGCATCGCTAATTTCGAACTGGTTGTTCCGGTGGTCAGTCCTGAGGGGTCCATCGACTTGTGGCATTTCTGGCGAGAGAACTCCGACGTCACCACGACGTGGCAGCGGGGAGGCATGGTTGCGGCCGGCGTTGCCGGCCCAGGCGCTCTGATTCAGAGCGATTTCGGATCTGGCGACCACGGCAACTTCGAAGTCGTCGTGCCGTTGTATGCGCCGGACGGCACGCGGGAGCTTTGGCATTTCTGGCACGACAACTCCGACGTGAATTCAGCCTGGCAACCAGGGGGCCTGGTGGCTGCCAACGTCAATGGCCCAGGAGAAATCATTCAAAGCGACTTCGGCTCCGGCGATCACGGGAACTTCGAGGTTGTCGTTCCGGTCGGCAATTCCCTGGTGCACTTCTGGCACGATAATTCTGACGTCAATTCGCCCTGGCAGCGTGGACAAAATATCACCGATGCCTGCAATGGCTGGGCCAGCCTGATGCGCAGCGATTATGGCCCGACAGACCACAGGAACTTTGAGTTGCTCGTGGAAGAGTGCACGCAATCGCTCGCCAGCTATTGGCACCCCAACCAGGACACAAACCTACCGTGGATGCGGGATCAGGTCTTGTTGTTTGAACCGTACCCGGCCCGCTCTGTCGCAGTGGTCAGCAAGATCGCACAGCTCACCGGAGACTATGACCGCGAAGGCTGGAATGGTATTGGGACGCCACCATCTGCTTTCAACCGCACACAATCTCTCTACGGCATTCACGGCTGCGATTTGGGTTCGTCCTTCGAACACCGCAATCGCGTGTATTTCCTCTTCGGCGATACCATTCGGGACGGTTGGCCGGTCAACCTCGATGCCATAGCCTTCTGCACCGACACAGATGCCTCCGCAGGTCTTCACCTCACCTTTTATAAGCAGCCGCCGTTGTTCCCGGCGATCGATCAGGGCGCGTTCAACGTGCCGCTGGACGGGATCAGTTGGAATAACACGATGTACGTTTTCTTTTCGACCGACCATTACAACGTCGATGGGCGCGACTTGATGGGGCGCTGCGTGCTGGGCCGTTCCGACAACGACGGATATGACTACTCCTGGGTGCGCGACATCTCCCGCTGGAAGTTCATCAACGTGTCGGTCGAGGCTGGAATCGCGGACGCCAATCTTGCGCCTCAACTCGGTCTGCGTGAGGGCGCTTCGATTCTTTGGATCTTTGGCAGCGGCCGCTACCGCGCCAGCTCCGTCTATCTCGCGGTGATGCCTCTCGATACCATCGAGAGCGCAGGACCACTGTTCTTTTTCACTGGAAACTCCTGGAGCTCGAATGAAGCCGATGCTACCCCGCTGTTTTGCTCGGCGGATGTCGGCGAACTGTGCGCGAGGTGGAACCCCTTCCTGCAGCGCTGGCTCTGCACTTACAACAGCTCAAATCCACGCGGAATCCTCCTGCGTAGCGCTCCCCAGCCGTGGGGCCCGTGGAGTGCGCAACCGGTGATGCTCTTCGACCCAAACACGTTGAGTGATCCCAACAACGCCTGCTCTGGAGCGGGTTACGGGAAATTCATGCACATTCCGTGGAACGTGCGACGTTGCGATCAGGTCCAGGACGACATATTCGGCTCTTGGCGAGATAACGAGTGGGGCGGTGAATATGGACCGTACCAAATCGCCCCATACGCGACCGGAACCCAGGGACAGCTCTCCGTGATCTATTTCACGATGTCCACGTGGAATCCATATCAGTCGATGCTGATGACCGCAACGATCACTCAGGACCTTGTCTCCTAGCGGTCTTAGGCTCTACCGAGACACCGTGGCGTAGCAAGTGGCCGTAAGCGGCTTGTCGGAGCAGCGACCGCGCCCGGGTCTCCAACAAGCTCCAGACCGATACTTAGGCTTCATCCAATCCCTCCATTCCAGCCAAATGGGGACTTCTCACTTGGTCTCAAATTTGGGGGTCACTCTAAACATGTCAAGTATCTTTCTCGACAACGCCACCTCTTAACCCTCAATATACGAAGCACTTAGAGTCGAAAATAGTTTGGCGTAGTGAAGCTGCTCAACTTGATAAAATAAGAATAGAGATCAAAACAGAGGCGGCGAAAGCTGCCTCTTCTCATTTTGGGCACCATTCACGGAGGAGACACAGGATGTCAGAACGCAGAAAGACGAAAACCCCTCCGTCTGGCAACCCTGTGGGCTCAAATCAGGGAAGGTGAAATTCTGCTCTCAATAGAGCCAGGATTTTTGCCCCCAGGCTCAGTGGCACAAGTCGCTGAAAAAAAGAATTTGCGGGGGAAATTTTAGGAGGGTGAGGGCGACGGGGAAGCTACCTCAAGCCACAAAATGTGACATAACTCATTTGTTTACTCATACTTGCAGATAACTCGAATGGAATGACACACTTGGCGGTTGACTAGACAACTTAAACCGCACAAAACAAACGGGTTATTTACAGAGACGGAAGGAGGGGGACTGCCCTCAAGACCTGGGTCAAACCCGAACAATCACTGCCGCAAAGAACCCGTCGCAAGGCTGAACGCCTGGCAAGGTCCGCAGCCGCCCATTCTGTAGCAGCCCATCGCCGGACAGCAACGTTCCATCGGCAACCAGCGCCGCAACCCGCTCCGAAAGGTCGAGCTCGGCATACTCCGGCCGCCCCGAAAGGCAGTCCTGGATCACCGACTCATTCTCCTCCGGCTCCAGCGAACACGAAGCATAAACCAGCCGGCCACCCGGCTTCAATGCCCGCATCGCCGAAAGCAGGATCGCAACTTGACGTGAATGTTGCCGCGAAAATTCCGCCGGCTCCAACCGGTGCCGGATCTCCGGATTCCGCGCAATCGTTCCCGTTCCGCTGCACGGAACGTCGCACAGCACCAGGTCGAAGATCTTGTCGTAAGTCAGCTTCGCCGCATCGCAGCTCTCATAGGAAATCCGCGCTGCGCGAACGTTGCGCAGCAATCCGCGCATCTCGTCCAGCCGCCGCTTGCTCACATCGCAAGCCAGCAACGAGGACTTCGGATTTCGCTCCGCCAGAATCGCCGTCTTCCCCCCCGGCGCCGCGCAGCAATCCAAAATATTCTCGCCAGCTCCAGCTAATTCCGCGACCAGCTGCGAGCCTTCATCCTGAATCCGAACGCCACCATTCCGATAGGTAACCGTCGCTGTTACATCTCCGCGAACAACGCGTCTCGCCTTGGATAAGAACGCTCCCGCAGCAAGCTCAATCCCTTCCGCAACCAGATCAGCCTCAGCAGAGTCACTCACCAAACGAACGCAAGTCGCAGGTTGCTCCTGATCGAACCTGCAGATCGCCGCAGCCTTCTCCATCCCATAGAGAAGCGCCCAACGTTCCACCATCCAACTCGGATGAGCATAAGCAACAGCAAGCTCGGCAGCATCGGCAAAGCTCGTCGGAAGCTCAATTGCATCGGCGCAACTGCGATCTTCCGCAGCACCGCATTCACCATGCCCGAAGCAAAGCCCTGACCGCTCTGCTTCACCAGTTCCACAGAGTCCATCACCGCAGCATGACTCGGAATGCGATCGAGATAGAGCATCTGGAAAGCGCCCAAACGGAGCGCAATGCGCACCTCATCATCGAGTCGAGTGTCAGGCCTCGCAAGCAGCGCATTGATCCGCGCATCGAGCGCAATCTGCCAGCGCAGCGTTCCCATCACCAGATTGGTGCAGAGGTTGCGGTCCGCCTGCGAGAGCCGATCGACCAGCTCCGATCGCAACAGCTCATCGCAGTGACCGGCATTCCGCTCGACCTGCAGCAGGATCGCAAACGCCGCCGACCGCGCCGGAGCGATCACGACCCAAACCTGTCGCCAGACTTCAGCGGAAAGCCGCGCAGGAAGTCCTCGGAAGCCATTCGCTTCTTGCCCTCAAGCTGCACTTCCTCCAACAGCATCCAGTCACCATCGGAACAGCTGGCGAATAAGTGCCCTTGGTCGACATGCACCGAACCGGGCGAAGCCGGAATGCCGACGTGTGCCGGAATCATCCGCGAGACCAGCAGCTTCTTGCCATCGATCGTCGTCCACGCGCCCGGCCAGGGCTGAAAGCCGCGCCAGCGATCGTAGATCTCCTTAGCGCTGCGGGAGAAGTCGATCATCCCATCCTCACGCGTCAGGATCGGCGCAAGCGAGGCTGCGTCATGGTCCTGCTTCTGCGGAGCGATCGATCCCGACTCGAGTCCTTGCAGCGTCTGGATCATCACTTCAGCGCCGATCTGTGACAGCGTCGGATACAAATCCTCAGCCGTGTCCGCGGCGCCGATCGGAACCTCGCGCCGCAGCAGCATATCGCCGGTGTCGAGCCCCTCATCGAGCCGCATCGTGGTCACGCCAGTGACCGTCTCTCCCCGCGCGATCGCCCATTGGATCGGCGCGGCGCCGCGATACTTCGGCAGCAGCGAGCCGTGCAGGTTGATGTTGCCGAAGCGCGGCAGATCGAGCATCCACTTCGGGATAATCCGCCCATAAGCAACGACGATGATTGCATCGGGAGCAATTGCGGTCAGCCGCGCGCGCAGATCGTCGTTGTTCTTGATCTTCTCCGGCTGATAGACGTCGAGACCCGGCCGCCTCTGCCATCTGCTTCACCGGAGGCGCAAGCAGCTGCATTCCTCGCCCGCTCGGACGGTCAGGCTGCGTCAGCACCAGCGCGATCTCATGGCCGCCATCGATAAGTGCAAGCAGCGTAGGCACGGCAAACTGCGGAGTTCCGCAAAAGACCAGTTTCATCGCTTACCACTCGCCAGTCTTTTGCAGCTTGCGAATGCGGCGCTGGATGAGGTCGCGCTTGAGCGCGCTCACGCGGAAGATGAACAGGACGCCGTCGAGGTGATCGATCTCATGCTGGAAGGCACGCGCCAGCAGCTCTTCGGCGTCATAGTCACGCCACTCGCCGTCGAGCGTCTGCGCGCGAACCTTCACGACCGCTGCGCGCGAGACCTTCTCGTGAATGTCGGGCAGGCTCAGGCAGCCCTCTTCGCCATATTGTTTGCCCTGCTTGAAAGTGATTTCCGGATTGATGAGCACAAGCTTCTCTTCGGGATTTTTTTGGAAGCTGAGATCAAGCACCGTCACGCGCAAAGGCACGCCAATCTGCGGCGCCGCCAGGCCGATGCCCTGTGCGGCATACATTGACTCAAACATGTCGTCGACCAGTGTGCGAAGCTCGTCATTGAACTCCGTCACCGGAGCGGCCGGTCGCTGCAAGATCGGCTCGGGATATTTCACTATCGGTCGTACCATCGAACTGCATGTTTCCTAACTTGGATTTGTCGTACTGCGCCAGCTAATCGCTAGAGAGGCGGCGCACTGTTTCAGCCGTTTTGCGCCTAGAACCTGCGGATCTGCGCCAAATATCCCTCGTAGTTTCTCCGCAACTCGCCCACCGAGTCGCCCCCGAACTTTTCCAGTGCGAGCCTGGCGACGGCCAGCGCAACCATCGACTCGGCGGCGACTCCGGCCGCGGGAACTACGCAGACATCGCTGCGTTCATAAGATGCTTTCGTTGCTTCTCTGGTCTCGAAGGAGACCGAGGCCAGCGGACGCCGCAGCGTAGAGATCGGTTTCAGAGTAGCCGCGAACCACAATGTCTTCGCCATTCGAGACGCCGCCCTCGATGCCGCCGGCGTTGTTGTGTTCGCGGGTGAAACGGGTATGGCCGTTAGTTTCACGTTTCGCTGTAGCCGATGGCGTCGTGCACCTCGGAGCCGAGCGATGCGGCCGCAGTGACGCCGCGACCGAGTTCGACGGCCTTTACCGCCTGCAATGACATGACGGCCTGCGCGAGAATTCCATCGAGCCGCTCGTCCCAGTTGGCATAGGTGCCGATGCCGGCTGGCGCGCCATGGACGACGACCTCGAAGACGCCGCCGATGGAATCTCCGGTGCGGAGGGCGAGATCGACCTCCGCCTTCATGCGTCCCTCGGCCTCGGCATCGACGCAACTAAGCAGGATCTCTTCTTTATCGCGCAGCGCGGCAATCTCTTCCCAGTTTGCATCGCGCTCCAACTCGGCGCTGCCGACGCGGACGACGTGGCTCGCGACCTCGATGTTTAGAACTCGGAGCAGCAACTTGGCCAAGGCGCCCGCTGCAACCCGCGCCGTCGACTCGCGCGCGGAGGCACGCTCGAGCACATAGCGCGCGTCGGGGAAGTCATACTTGAGTGCTCCGGCGAGGTCGGCGTGGCCAGGCCGCGGCGATGCGACGGCCTTATGTTTGGCTGGATCGCCCGCTCCGACGGGTAGGACTTCGGTCCAGTTCTTCCAGTCGCGATTCTCTATCTCGATCGCGATCGGCGCGCCGATGGTTTTGCCGTGGCGGACGCCGGAGAGGATGTGCGCGGTGTCGGATTCGATGCGCATCCGGCCGCCGCGGCCATAGCCGCGCTGCCGCCGCCAAAGCTCGTGATCGATGAATTGCTGATCGACTTCAACTCCGGCGGGAAGACCGGATATCAACGCGATCAGGCTCTCGCCGTGCGACTCTCCGGCAGTGGAAAAACGTAGCATCGTGTGTGGGTTACCAGCTTCGATTGTAGCTCAGGGAAGCGCGTGGCTTAGTCGCCCACAATCCATGCGTACTGGTCTTCCGTCAGCGGGACCACGCTCAACCGCCCGATGATTACCAGCGGAGACTTCGCAAACAAAGGTGAAGCTTTGATTGCCGCCAGAGTCTTTGGCTCTTTTATCTTCTTGCCCACCTTGATCTTCACTAGTGGCACCTTGGGATCGGTTGTGTCGATGGCGAGGGCCTTTGCTGTGCCAACAGCCGTTTTTTCATCGCCGGTGTGGTAGATGATGAGGTCGGAGCCTTTGGGCATCTCGCGCAAGTGCTTGACTGCCTGCGGATTGGTCACGCCGTCCCAAATGGTCTCCTTGTCGCGTTCGAGGTTCGAGAATGAATAGACAGTTGGTTCGGTCTTCAACAGATATGCGGGCATTTATTCATCTCCTTCACCAGCCAGATATCCCGACGTGTCGAGCAAGGGCCGTTCCAGCGCTCGAACCCACTCGGTCATTTGCGCCCCATCGCGTCCGGCGATCGCGGCGCGAGTAAATTCACTGCGTACAGTTTGCATCTTCGCGTCCATATCGTCGAGGTAGTGCAGTAGGATCGCTTCAGGAATCATGGGCAGCTTGGGCGAGCCGTACTCGTAGCGTCCGTGATGGCTGAGCACCATGTGTTCGACAAGCACGCGCAGGCGCGGCGGAAAGTCGGGCAGAGCCTCAAGCTTCCGCTCGATCATGCCGTAGCCAATCGTGATATGCCCTAGCAGTTGACCCTGCATCGTGTAGTCGAAGCTCTTCTTCCAGACCAGCTCCTGCAGCTTGCCGATATCGTGAAGCACCGCTCCGGTCAGCAGGAGATCGCGATGGACCTCAGGATAGTGTTTCGCCGCGAGTTCGCAGACGCCCATCAGCGAAACGACGTGCTCAAGTAGCCCGCCGAGCCAGGCGTGATGCATCGACTTTGCCGCCGGCGCCTGGCGGAAGGCTGCGGCGATCTCCGGGTCGTCGAGAAAGACGCGCAGCAGAGCTTTCAAGTGACGGTCGCGAAAGCTGTCGACGTAGCTGTTCAGCTCCGTCCAGAGCGCGTCTACGTCCTTTGTTGTCTGGGGCAGAAAATCGGCCGGGTCATATTCGCCGTCCAGCGCCGCGCGGATACGCTCGACTTTCATCTGCAAGCGTTCCTGGTAGCGGCAGACCAATGCCTTTGAGCTTGACGACGTCACCTTGCTCGAACTCCGGCGAAGCCTCGGCGGCGTTGTCCCACATCCGCGCTTCCATCGAACCGGTTCGGTCGGTGAGCACTAGGGCGAGATACTTGCCGCCATCCTTCTTGTCGCGTAGCGACTTGGTCGTGGCGGCGAAAAATCCGGTGATGGACTGGTCTTCAAACTTGGCCAGGTCAGCTATGAAAATGTCTTTCATCTTTGCTCGTACTTTACCCGAAAACGGCGATGTCCCGCGCGTTGGCGGGACATCGGGACAAACGTCGCTAGGCTGTGCCGCTTAATTCGGCTGGACAGGAGGAGCCGTAGGAGCCGGCGGATTTGCGGTCGGCGGCGGCGAGGAGGTGGTATCAAGAGGCGTTCCGGCATTCGGATCGGCAGGTTTATTTTTCAATTGGTCCTGTAGCCGGGTTTTCTCCGTCGGTTTCGGCTTGTTGGTTTTGGAGGTGTCCCCGGCAAGCCCGAGCGGCGCGGACTGGGTCTGGCGGTCCGCTACCTCCTGCGCACTGACAGGCTGTGGCGCGAAGGGATCAACCTTGGGCACTTTTGCTTTCTTCTCTTTTGGGATACTTGCGCGGTCGCTGTAGCGGGATTTCTTTTCCGGAGCAGCCGGTGTGTTGTTGAATCCAGGAGCATCCCCGGCTGTATTGGTAGCAACCTGGGTGCCGGCGGCATCCGCGGGGTTCGCGGGTACGCCGTTCGCTCCGGCGTCGACCGTTTGGGTCGCTGTTGTCGAGGGCAGGGTCTTGGTTGGGGCCTGTCCGTAGCGAATCTTCTCCTTCTTGCCGGGTTTCAGAGAGGTCGTGCTACTGGCAACCTGCGTATTTTTTGCAGTCGATGAGCTGCTGGAGCTCGAAGAGGCAGAGGGATTTGCAACCCCCACCTGATCTTCTGTCTGCTGGCCGGGCGCACCCACCTGGCCTGTCGTCGGCTGAGCTGTGACTGGCTGAGCTGGCGTCGAGCTCGAATCTGCTGCGGCTGTGGCGGTTCCGGGCGCTTCCGCAAGGGATGGAACGCCGGCGGCGGGGCCGGGGTGGTCTCAGGCGCAGTTGGGCGGGGCACTCGCCTGTTGAGTGGCCGGCGCCGAGCCGAAGGTCCGCTGGCGGTACCGGGCCTTCTCTACCTTCTTCTTTTTCTTTGGAGCCGGCGGCGCGTAGGCGCTGTAGCTCGGCTTGCTCGGATTCACAACAGCCGCTGTATCCACGTAGCCAGGCTTGTAATCGATATAGGCTTCCATCCGCAGTTGCTTCAAATACGCTCGCAGGGCTGGCTCGGTGCGTTGAGCGCCGACCGCCTCTTCGACCTGAGGCAAGACATCTTTCAGCGGGGCAACTCCACCGGGGGTATGCGCGGCGACATAGAGAATGACGTAGCCCTGCTTGGTGCGTATCGGTTGGGTGTACTGGCCAGGGTTCAGCGAAAAGGTCTGGTCCTCCAGCACTTTGGCCAGTTGGCCGCGCTTAAACTCGCCGAGGTCGCCGCCCTGGGCAGCGGTGGTTCCGGTGGAGGTGGTCTTAGCTAAGTCGGCAAATTTCGCTCCGCCCTGGAGCTGGGTGTAAACCGCCTGTGCCTTGGCTTGAGCGGCGGCTACGTCGGCTGCCTCGTCTGCTCCAGGCGTAGCGGCAGTTGGAATCAGGATTTCGCTGAGTCTAACTGATTCCTGGCGCTCATATTCCGATTTGTGGGCGTCGTAATAGCGCTGTAGGTCGGCCTGCGTAAGGTTGACTTTGCGGTAGACCTCTTGCCCGATCACCTGCTGGGTAATGATGCGGTCGCGGATGTGTTGCTTGAAGTCTTCGAACGAGACACCTTGCTGCTTGGCGGCGGCCTCCAGGGCCTCCATCGAATCGAGATGGTTCTGCTTGCGGATCTCGTCAAGCTGCTTGATCATCTCGGTCTCGCCGGTGATGCCCATCTCCTTGCCTTTTGAGAGCAGCAGTTGCTGGTCGACCAGGTCGCGGAGGAGGTTCTTCTTCTGATCCTCCAGCTGCTGGGCGGTCCAGTTCTGGTCATGGGCCATGCTCTCCATCTCTTGCAACTGCCGGTCGTAGTCGGATTTGCTGATGATCTGGTCGTTGACGAAGGCGATTGGCTCTTCGACGACGACACCGGCAAAAGGAGACTGCGGCCCGGTCGCCGCTGGCGGTGGAACCGAGTGGGCCGTCTGGCCCACAGCCTGGAGTGACGGGAAAGCTACCGCGATAGCAAAGACGAGGGCGACACCCGGCAGCCGGGCAGACGACGAAATACGTAGATTCATGGGAAGGCTCAGTCTCAAGCAGATGGACTCTTCACTTCCGGAAAGGCAACCCGGAATCGAACAAAGCTCACCGCTGTCCCAATTCTAATCTCCACCGGAGGTGAGTGCCAATCGACGCTAGCAGTCGCGAGCGAGATCGCCCGCTCTCGGAGGAGGCTCCCCGATAGAGGGAGGCATCGCGCCCGCCCGAACCGCAACCCGAGTCGGCAGTCCTCGAATGTTATACTTCACCAAACGATCCTGCGGTGCGTCTAACCTCCAGCCATAATCGGCAGCCGTGGTTTTCGCCAGAGTTGAGGGTTCCATTTCGATGTCATCCCGCGTGCGCCGCACCTTATTTTCACTCGTAATCTTTTTCGCCACCTGCGGTCTGATCGGCATGATGATCGGCCAGAAGGTAGGGGCCCAGTCGAGCACTGACGAGTCGACTTTCCGCGACAATTTGAGAAGCTTCACCAGCGTCTATGACCTGGTGGCCCAGAATTATGCCGAACCACTGACCGGTGACAAGGCCGGCAAGGTAATTTACGACGGCGCCATTCCCGGAATGCTGCGCACGCTCGATCCGCATTCCAGCTTTTACGATCCCAAGGCCTACGCGAAGATGCGCGAGGACCAGCACGGTAAATACTACGGCGTGGGCATGACCATCCAGCCGCAGGGTATTGGACCCGCGCAAAAGATCGTGGTTGTCTTTCCGTTTGAGGGAACGCCGTCTTACCGGGCGGGCATTCGTCCGGGCGACGTGATTGCCGCCGTTGACGGCAAGACGACTGCCAACTTGAACTCGGAAGAAGTCGCCAACATGCTTAAGGGGCCCAAGGGCACGCATGTGCAGGTGACCATGGTTCGCGAAGGGGCGGCCAAGCCCCTGGTTTTCGACTTGATTCGCGACGAGATTCCGAACAACAGCGTCGATCTGAAGTTTGAGATCAAGCCCGGTATCGGCTACATCCACCTCCGCGGCTTTCAGGAGACGACTGGTCGCGAGATCAACGACGCGCTGCAGAGCTTTGGCGACAATCCGAAGGGCCTGGTCCTCGATCTCCGCGGGAATCCTGGTGGTCTGTTGTCTGAGGCAGTCGCGGTCTGCGACAAGTTCCTCCATCGCGGCCAGATCATCGTTTCGCAGCGGGGACGGGCCTATCCCGAGCAAGTCTATCGTGCGACCCACGGCGAGTCGGGCCCCGAATATCCGATCGTGATCCTGGTCAATCACGGCACCGCCTCGGCGGCTGAAATTGTATCGGGCGCTTTGCAAGACCATGATCGCGCTTTGATCGTGGGGGAAACCACCTTCGGCAAGGGCCTGGTGCAGACCGTCTATCAGATATCGGAGAACACGGGCCTTGCGCTGACGACCTACCACTACTACACGCCGAGCGGCCGGCTCATCCAGCGCAATTACAGCGGCGTCTCGCTCTACGACTATTACTACAATCACGACACGCCGGCGGACACCAAGGACCGCGAGGTCAAACTGACCGACTCCGGTCGCACCGTGTACGGCGGTGGAGGCATCACTCCGGACGATGCGATCGACACGCCAAAGTCCAACCACTTCCAGGAGCTTCTGCTCGACCACTACGCTTTCTTCAATTTCAGCAAACACTATCTTGCAAACCGCACCGTCACGAAAGACTTCCAGGTGAACGATCAGGTGCTCGGCGACTTCAAGGACTTTCTCAAGTCCCAGGACATCGCTTACACCGACCAAGACATCGCCGGAGTTCGGGACTGGATCAACGCCAATATCACTTCCGAGGTCTTCACGTCGCAGTTTGGCCAGCAGGAAGGGCTGAAGGTACGTGCGCAGTGGGATCCGATGATCCAGAAGGCGTTGTCCTATCTCCCGCAGGCGCAATCACTGGAAGAAAATGCCGAGAAGGTTGTCGCATTGAAGGCCAGCGCCAAGAACAACTCGACTTCCGAATAAGTCCTGGAAGTTCTACAGTTTTGCGAGACGACGGGCATAAGCGAACGGCGGAGGCTCCTTCCCGTGTCTCACTTTGAAATTTGATCTAGGATGACCTGATGTTCACGGGTTATCCAACCAAATGTTCCCGCGCTCTTTGGACTTGTTTAGTCGTTACCCTAGCCAGCTGCTTTGGCTCCGCGAGCGCGCAGAACTTCTCCGACGTCAAGCCTGCACCCCAACAGGTCGCTTGGCAGGACCTCGAGTTCGGCGTCATCATCCACTTCTCTACGAATACCTTCCTCGATCGCGAATGGGGTGACGGCACCGCCGACCCATCCATCTTCAATCCCACCGAATTCAATCCTGACCAATGGATGGAAGCGATCCGCGCCTCGGGAGCAAAGTATGTGGTGCTGGTTGCGAAACATCATGACGGCTTCTGCCTCTGGCCGACCGAGCAAACAAACTACAGCGTCAAGGCGAGTCCATGGCGGGGCGGCAAGGGCGATGTCGTCGGCGATGTGGCCCGTTCTGCGCACAAGTATGGTTTGAAGTTTGGCGTCTATCTTTCTCCCTGGGACAGGCACGAACCAAAGTACAAAGATTCTGCTGCCTATGACGACTATTACCAAGCCGAACTTACGGAGCTTGCAACACGGTACGGTGACCTGGTTGAGTTCTGGCTTGATGGTGCCGGCAGCAGCGGTCACGTCTATAACTTTCCCAAGATCATCGAAACGCTGCGCACCTATCAACCCAATACGATCGTCTTCGCCGATACCGGCCTTTTCGAATACGGGGATGCTCGATGGGTAGGGACGGAGAGCGGCATCGTCCCTTACGAAAACTGGAATGTCATCGACCGTCACGGATACCTCCGCTGGCGTCCTGTCGAGGCGGATACGCCGTTGCGTAAGCTCCATTGGTTCTGGCATCCCAACGACGAAGCCTCTCTCAAGAGCCTGGATGAGTTGCTAACGACATATGACCAAACCGTCGGCCGTGGCGCGCAGCTGATGCTGGGCATCGCTCCGGACAGGCGCGGGCTGCTCCCCGAGAGCGATATTGCGCGGCTCGAGGAGTTCGGCAGAGCGGTACGGTCGCGATACTCTAACAATCTGGCTATTGAGCACGCGCCAGTCTCGGCGGAGGTGGCAGCGGCATTCGATGGCGATCCCGATACCTTCTGGTCGGCCCCGGAGGGTTCTCATCATTCCACACTTGAAGTCAGCTTTTCCAAGCCAATTACCTTCAATCGGGCCCTCTCAATGGAATGGCTCAACGATGGCCAAAGGGTCCAGAAGTATTCAATTGATGTTTGGAATGGAAACCGATGGAAGAGCGTTGCCTCGGCACAAGCCATTGGCCACAAGAAGATCGATATCTTTCCAGCAGTGACGGCGAGCCGCGTCCGTCTGAACATCCTCTCCAGTTCAGACGCCGCGATGATTCGCGAGTTTCAACTTTTCAACCTCGATGAGGTGGGCGGGCCAAAATGAGTCCCGTCTTTCTTTAGAATGAAGGTTCTGGTGCTCAGCCTTCGCGAAGCGGAGCCTCTTCGAGGTCGCGGTCGCGTACACCAATTAAGTAGAGCAGGCTGTCTAGGCCTAGAAACGAGACCGCATGTCCCGCACACTGCCGCACCAGCGGCTTGGCGCGGAAGGCGATACCCATGCCGGCGATACCCAGCATAGGGAGGTCGTTCGCGCCGTCACCTACGGCGACCACCTGCTCTAGCGAGATGTTTTCCTGTAGGGCAATCTGCCGGAGTAGTTCCGCCTTCTTCGCCCCGTCCACAATTTCCGTAGTGACTTGGCCACTGACGACGCCGTCCGCGATATCGAGTTCATTCGCAAAGACATAGTCGATGCCCAGCCGCGACTGCAGATGCCTTGCGAAGAAAGTGAACCCCCCTGAAAGGATCGCGGTCTTGTATCCAAGCATCTTCAGCGTGCCGATGAGGCGGTCAGCGCCCTCGACTAGCGGAATCGTATCGAGGAGTTCCAGGATTCGGTGCTCGGGGAGTCCGCGCAACAGACCAACCCGGCGAGTGAAGCTCTGCTTGAAATCGAGCTCGCCTCGCATCGCGGCTTCGGTAATCTTGACGACCTGATCGCCGACCCCGGCCATTTTCGCAAGCTCGTCGATGACCTCTGCTTGGATCAGAGTTGAGTCCATGTCAAAGGCGAAGAGCCGGCGGTTGCGGCGAAAGATGCTTTCGCGCTGAAAGGCCACGTCGATACGCAGGTCGTGGGCTGCGGCCATGAGCTCAGCGCGCATCAGCGATTCGGATCGGACCATTCCGCTTGCCCTCAGCTCGACGCAGGCGTTGGCGTCGGGTGTATGCTCAGCCAGCGACATCCGTGCCGAGAGCCTCTCAATACGATCGACATTGAGTGTGTGGGCGGCGACGATCGCGCTGATGACCGAGAGCTGTTTCGCGGAGATCGACCGGCCCAGCATCGTGATGATGAAGCGGTCTTTGCCTTGTGTGGAAATCCAGTGATCAAGGTCGGTTCTGGTGATCCGAGTAAACCTGACCCGCAATCCAAGTTCACCGCATTTGGCGCCGATCGCTTCCTGCAAAGATGCAAAGCTATCGCCGCTTGGAACCTCAATCAAGAGACCGAGAGCAAGCGTTTCATGGACGACAGCCTGGCCGATATCCAGGACGCAGACATCGTAGTCAGCCAGAATGGCGGTCAGCGCGGCGGTCATCCCCGGCGTGTCCTGTCCGGAGAAATGAATCAGGACCGTTTCTTTCATGAACGATATACAGGCTCCAAAGCTAGGGTATCAGCCGAGAGCGCGAACGGCGCCGGGCCAGCCACCGTCAGCCTAGGGGCTAGCTGGAGGAAGGAAGGATTAACGGGTTGGCGATGACGGAGGAGGATGGTACGACTCGACTGACAGCAGATTGCCCACCACGCCGCGTTCCTGCGGACTGAGCTGGCTGCCATACTTCGAATTCAACTCCGACTCCCGCATTCCTGGCGGTACGTTGCGGAGATTCCGGATCGCTTCTTTGACAGCCTGCTGCCGGTCGGGAGGCATCTGCCCCAGCTGTCGCGCGGATGCACGCACCTGCTCCTGCTTCTGCGGCGAAAGACGCTCCATATTCTCGACCCGTTCAAGTACCCGCTGACGTTGCTCGGGAGGCATTTGATTGAGTTGCCGAAGCCGGTTGGTCGCGCTTTGCTGCTGCTGGGGCGTCAGCTGGCTAAACCCCTTCTCCTGCTGAAGCTTCTTGATCTGTTCATCGGATGTAAGGCCCTGGTTCCTTTGCATCCACTCGCCGAGGTGTTGTTGGCCGGGGGGAGTATGCTGGCTGGATTGGTGCCCAGTCGAGGGATGTGATGCCGGGGGTGGGTGAGGCGCCTGGGACGAGGTGTGTGGTGCGGGCTGAGACGAATGTCGAGGCTGAGCCACCAACCCGGCAGGGACGAGGGCCGAGATCACAGCGCCAAAGAGCAGGTGATTCAAGCCAATTCGGACATAGCAGATGGCTCTTGATGGCATTCCGGCACAATCGAGTACGTGACCGCGACGGGGCTTTCCCGTCGCGCCGCACGCGCCACAATTTCCTCGGAATTTCATGTACTACCCCTAACCTGGAGCTCCGCCGTCTCCCTTGCTGCTCATGCGAATGCTACGAAAGACTTATCTTTGGTGAGGCCATGAGTAATGCTAATTGAGGTCTCGCTCCGAACGGGAAAGTCTGATCCTTTACCGGTCAATCGTTGGATGGGCCTGCTGTTCCCGAATCCTGATCATCTGACGCGGTCGATTGATCGACCGAATCTAATTGCTGAAATACCTGAGCATTTCCATCCAACGACTGGAGATCGCGCACGGCCGCCGACTCTTCAGGGTGATAGGCCTGCCAGGAAAGATCAGCATAGGCCCCGCCGCCAATCAGAATCACGAGACCAAGAGCTCCCGCCATCACAGGTTGCATCCGCAGGCCGCTTCCGTAGAGGAGTCGGGCTTTCCATCGTTCAACAAAACCGACCGGTTTGGCCTGCTCTTCGCTCCGCAGACGCGATAACAGTTTCGCGTCGAAGAACGGGTTCGCCTCGGGCACTGCCCAGTGGTCCAACAAGCCCATGGTCGCGCGCAACTCGGCCAATTCGCGGCTGCAACGCATGCACTCCTCAACGTGCCGCTGCAACTCCGCCGGAACGGACTGTGGATCCAGGAGAAGGTCGGCTAGCTTCGAGTTCACCTTGTGGCAGTTCATAAGACCTCCAAGCAGACAGCTAATTTTGCGCAAGATCCTCAGAGACAAAGTCTTTCAGCTTTTCGCGCAGTGTCTGGTAGGCGCGAAAGAGCAATGATTTGGTGGCGGACTCGCTTAACTTGAGCACCTCGCCGATTTGCTTGTAATCCATCCCTTGATATTTGTGCATAAGCACGGCGGCACGTTGCCGCTCGGGCAAGGCCAGGACATGGGCGCGAATGGCCTTCATCCGCTCGTCTTTGACGATCTCGAACTCGACCGTTGGCCGACTATCGGCCACATCTGGCGTCGTTCCGGTCTCCGGATCGGGCTGGTCGAGGTAGACGTTCTGCGCAGCACGCTCATAGCGGGTGTCGCGAGCATAGTTTACGCCTAAGTTCGTGGCGATTCGATACAGCCAAGTCGTGAACTTAGCCTCGGCCCGATAGCTCTCGCGGGAACGGTACACGCGCAGAAATACTTCCTGGGCCAGCTCCTCCGCTACCGCCTGATTCCGCACCATGCGGAACATAAAGTTGACGATCGGTTTGCGGTATTTCTCCAGCAAGTAGGTAAAACCAGTATCCTCGCCGGCACTGACGCGGAGCATGATCTCTGCGTCGCTGAGAGTGCTCCATTCAACAGTTGCCGCCATCTGCACGCGCCTGCCCATTAGCCTCTCAGATGGGGCAGAGTGGAGTAACGACTGATCCAGAACGATGGTCGCCATGCCTTTACCAACACGGATGTTTGGCCAAGGTTGCGTTCCGTTGCGGCCTGGACCGAAGAAAACGTGCGGCAAGAGACTGATCTGGGTAAACTGTCGGAAGCGAATTGTGGCATTGTCTATCGGGTGGTAAAAAACAACATCTTCTGGCCCTTGAGTGTACGCGCCTGGCCGCCAGCCGGTCGAGCAGAACGATCCAAGATTGGTTACCCAAGACCAGGAACGACATTGGCAAGCGGGTGAGCCAGTGCTACTCTTTAGGAGGCCGGGTTCTGGCGCGCGACTCCGTACTTTCGATGTCCGAATATACGGGAGGGTTCCCTAGACCGCAGGTTCCGGGCGCATAACTCAGCGGTAGAGTGCCACCTTCACACGGTGGAAGTCGTAGGTTCGAATCCTGCTGCGCCCACCATAGAAATCAAACACTTAGAGCAATTTATGGAAACTGCACCCAGCGCGGCCCCGTCTGGCTCGTGCAGCCAGCTTGAAGCCCGCAACCCAAGTCTGCCACGATGCCCAAGCGTTAAATTCGATCTCAGCAAATTAAACGCCTCAAAAGAGGCAAAACTCGTATTCTCATCGGCCCGATCGGTGGAGGAGCCGACTCAATCTGTGTCGAACCGACGGTGCGATTCGAGCCGTGTTAATGCCGCAAGTAATCCGGGCAACTCGCAGCATGAAGGCACTCCTAAGAGCCATGATGCATCGGAGAAAAGGGCAACACTAGCGAAGAGCTAAACCGCTCCACACATGCCGGCGATGAACGAGAGTTTGACCACCCGGCTCGAGCCGTGCGGATCAACTCTTCGCACGGGCAATTCGATCATATAGACTAGCCGGGAAAGGCGTTCGCTGGGAATATATGTCCGCCAAGGAGCGCGGGGATGGGAGAGATCACCCAGATACTGAAGGGCTGGGATGATAATAAGGATCTGGCGATTGAACAGCTGACCCCGCTCGTGTACGGGGAGCTTCATAAGATTGCCTCGGGCTACATGCGGCGCTCCCGGCCCGACCATACCCTGCAGCCCACCGCCTTAATTCATGAAGCCTACCTGAGGCTTATCCAACAAGAGAAAGCCAATTACGTGGACCGAGCCCATTTTTTTGCTCTTGCCGCGAAGATGATGCGCGGCATTCTTGTGGATTTTGCTCGGGCCCGGACCGCAGAGAAGCGCGGCAGCGGGGGCAAGGTTCAGCTGGATGGTGAGATCGAGGCCTCGGATGATGGGGCTTGGAATCTGCTTGTGATCCACGAAGCGATGAACAAGCTTAGGGAATTCGACGAACGCAAGGCCGCAGTGATGGAGCTGCGCTATTTCGGCGGGCTGACCTATGAAGAGATAGCCGACGCCCAATCCATATCAGTCATCACCGCGAAGCGCGACGCGGCCTATGCCCAGGCCTGGATGCGGCGGGCCCTTGGAGCTAATGGCCCATGAACGAGGAGCAAGACCGGCAGGTCGAGGACATATTTGCCGAGCTGTTGGGCTGCTCCGGCGATCGACGCAGGGTCGTGCTGGATTCGGTGCAGGACCCGGAAGTTCGTCAGGAACTAGTCTCGCTGCTGGAACATGCAGAAGGCGAGTCTCTCCACCTGAACGACGCGATCGGACGTGTGGCGCAAGCGGCGTTGGCCTCAGGTGCTGCCGGATTGGGGCTGGTTGCCCCTGGAACGCGTTTTGGCCATTACCGCATTACCCGGCGTTTGGGACAGGGCGGTATGGGTGAGGTCTATGAGGCTGTCCGTGACGACGATTTCCATATGCGGGTGGCGATCAAAATCGTCCGGTACGGTCTGGAAAGCGACTTCGCCAACCGCCGATTCCAGCAGGAGCGTCAGTTACTGGCCGGTCTCGAACATCCGAACATCGCCCGACTTTTGGATGGCGGCGAGGCCGAGATGGGGCGTCCATATCTTGTCCTTGAGTACGTCGAGGGCCTGCCTATCAATCGTTATTGCGAGGGTATGCCGCGAGACGCGGTGTTGCGGCTCTTCCTCAAGGTCTGCGAAGCCGTCGAATTCGCTCACCGCAACCTGGTCATTCACCGTGATCTGAAGCCTGCAAATATTCTGGTTACCGCAGCCGGGGAGCCCAAGCTGCTCGACTTTGGAATTGCCAGGCTGCTCAATTCCGTGGGCGACGCAACCCAGACGGGGTTCTCCGCGCTGACCCCGCAATACGCCAGCCCAGAGCAGGTGCGGGGAGACGCGATGACCACGGCCAGCGATGTCTACTCGCTGGGCATGGTGCTATATGAGCTGCTCTCGGGTGTGAAACCGTATGTCGTCGGCTCCGCCAACCCGGTCGAGGTCAACCGGCTAGTCTGTCAGACCGAGGTCCCGCGCCCCGGACTCTCTCAAGACCTCGACACCATTTTGCTGATGGCGTTACGCAAGGATCCGGCTCGCCGCTACCTGTCGGCCCGGGAATTCGCGGATGACCTCGAGCGAAGCCTCACGCACCGCCCGGTCTTGGCACGGCCCGATTCGGCAGTCTATCGCGTGAAGAAATTTGTGCGCCGGCACTGGACGGGCGTTGCGGCCGGAATCGCGCTCTTTCTTGCCGTGGCAGGCGGAGTCGCGACGACTGTGTATCAAGCTCGCATCGCCCAGCAGCGATTTGAGCAGGTAAGGAAGCTGGCTCACAGTTTCGTCTTCGATTACAGCGACGAGCTTGCAAAACTTGCCGGCACCACAAGCGTGCGAGAGAAGATGGTCAGGACCGCGCTTGAATACCTCGATAACCTGTCGAGCAGCGCGGGCAACGATCTTGAGTTTCAAAAGGAGTTGGCCACGGCCTATCAGAAAGTCGGAGATGCGCAGGGGCACCCGACCAAGCCCAGCCTTGGTCACGTGGACCAAGCCGTAGACAGCTACCGCAAGGCCGCCATTATCCACGAGCGAATCATGGCGCGGGAGCCAGCACACCGGCGCGAGCGCGGAGCGTTCTATATGGACTATGCCGGACTGCTGCGGCTGACCGGCCACTATGCCGACGCCACGAAGATGGGCGAGGTGGCCCGCGACGATCTGCAGCGGGCGTCGGTGGAGCACCCCGCCGATGACGCCATACAACGCGACTTGGCCCATACCTGGTGCCTGCTCGGCGATCTGGAGGAGGACGAGGGTCACACTGCGCTCGCCCTGGAGAAGTTCCGCAAGTGCGAAGAGATTGCCGGCGGTGTACTGGCAAGATCGCGGAGCTTCGAATCTCTCTCTGAGTCGCAAGGTGCGCTCGAACGAATCGGCACAGCGGCGAGCGCCGCCGCGCGCTTCGATGAGGCGCTCGCTGCATTCGATGCGGACCGGAAGCGGCTCGATGAGATGATCGAGCTGCAGCCGGCAAACCCGGGGTTACATCGTAGCGCGGCGTTGCTGGGGCAGTTCCGGGCAAGTGTTTATTACGACGACGGGGGTCCAAATCTCGGCGACCCGCGCCGATGCCTCGTCTATTCCCGGGAGTATCTCGACGCGACGCGGGCGATGGTGGCCCGCGACCCGAACGATACTTCCGCCCAACGCAGTCTGGCGACCGCGCTCTTTCGCGAATCGATTCCTTTGAAGTTCATTGACCCTGCCGCCGCCGTTGCCAGCGCGGAGGAGTCCGTGCGCGTCTTCGACGCCTTGCTCGCCAAGGGCAATCGGAGCTACCTGATCCTGTCGCGGCGAGGACGCGCCGAGCGCCGGCTGAGCGAAGCCTTGCTTGTCGCTGGCCATACGGAGCGGGCCCGCGCGGCGGCCGAGGAGGCGTTGACCGCGCAGCGGCAGGCCGCCGCTCGTGACAAGAGCAACCTACAGGAAACGTCCATTCTGTCATCGACGCTGGTCACCGCCGCCCGGGCGGCCGAGGCCCAGAACGACCATGCGGTTGCCCTAAGCTATCTCACCGAGGCAGATGGGATTTCGGCCACCTCATTCACCCAGGAGCCGGGGGAACTTGTCGTCCTGGTTCCGCGCTCCAGGGTGCTTGAGGCGTTGTCCGACTACTGGCTCAACGCCGGCGATACGTCGAAAGCGCAACTCTGGCGCGACAAGGCGCTTAGCCTCTGGCGGCAGTTTCCCGACCAGAATGACTATGTGCGTCGCGAGTCGGCGAGGCTTTCGGTGCCGGTTCAGCCCCGTGCGCATCGTGGGGGCGAAGTCGCGAGACGCACCTCGGTTCACTCCGAGTCTGCCTCGATTGCCCCGAACCATTAGTCTTGCTCTCTCCCAGTGGAAAGATCCAGGACCCCCCTCCCTGCTAAGTCCTTTCATTTCATGGGGTTGCCCGATCAGACCGCAAGGTGTTCATTCCATTCGCGTTACAGTCACAAAGCCTGCAATTAAAGCCCTTGCAGCGGCTTCTGGCAGCCCCGCTGGCGAAATCCTTGAGGCACTCTGGCGGGGACGGCCCTTGAGGCTGCTTTCTAAAGGTATTGCTTCGAGATTATCGTGCGGGGTGGATTTTCTGGTGAGAATTCTTTGGGAAAAGCGGGTTGGTTTCCCGATTTGGGAAGTCGTCGCCAAAGAGGGAAATGCTAGAGGACGTACTTGTCTTCGACCTCGCGGGTTTGCCGGAGGATGGTGAGGGTTTCGAGTGTTTCCGCGACGCGGTGCGGCCTTTTTCTGAGGATTCCTCTGGGCCAGGTTGATTCTGGGCCAGGTTGATTCGGAAGAGGTAGATGCCAGCTCCTCATCGGTCGGGCAGTTTCTGAATTCTTGGGGACATGGCGACACTTGGTTGGGACCACATCGGTCGATGAACGCCTCGGCCTGGTGGAAACAGCCCAACGAACGCTACTTGTCCGACAAGCCGACTGTACGCACTGCGGCTGGATCAGAATTCTACCTTTCGGTTGCCCAATCATTCACGATCAAGAAACGAAATGATGGGCTCTTCAAGGTTCACACCCTACAGTACAGTTACATTTTTAATGACAATAAAGACCCCACAACAAAGGGCATAGTTTCCTACCATTGGCACCCGAATGACTTTAACCTTAGCGATCCCCACTTGCATTTGCATATCACTCCAGAACTGGGATATCCGGAGATTGAGCGGCGCATTTCGAGGGCACATTTCCCGACCTCTCGGGTCTGTCTGGAGGACTTCGTTCTTCTGCTTATCAAGTATTACGACATCAAGCCTGTATTGCCAGCTTCCAAGTGGAAGCCGATTCTCAAAAAGAACAAGGGTGCCTTCTCGAAGATGGCGACTTGGTTTGTCTGAACCCAAACTGAGACACCAACGGATCCTTTTATCGCTTGACCCAGAGCCGCACCTCCTCGATAAAATCTACTGGTTGCATCCACGGTAGGTTTGATTGGAGTCGTCGTGCTCATAGGGCGAGCCTCGAGACTACAGGTTGACGATCCGCTGAAACCTAACAGCGAACGGATCTTTGCCGACGGGGAGATGGCCGAGCGGATACGCCGGTACCCATGGGAAACCACGGCAATCGGCGCGATATCCGGATGGTCCGAAACCCTTCTCTGCGCTGTCAATATGATGCTGGAGTGCCAGTTCCCCATGCTCCTGATGTGGGGACCGGAAATGATTGTTCTTTACAACGATGCGTGCGTGCCGCTGGAGGGGGAAAGGCATCCTGATGCCTTGGGGCGAACCGGGAAAGACTGTTGGCCGGAAGCCTGGCATATTCTGGCGCCGAAGCTGAGTTCAGTTCTGGAACAGGGCGCGAAACTTTACTTCGAGAACGAGCTCATTCCGATTTTGTTACAGGGATCTCTGACCGATTTCTACTGGACATATAGTTACAGTCCCGTCCGCGACGCGGCGGGCGCGATTTGCGGCATCTTTGTCGTCTCCCACGATGTTACGGCGAAGCTGAACGCTGAACGCGAGCGCGACTCTATCGCCGCAAACCTGAAGAACGTGCTGGAGAGCACGACCGACGGGCTGGTGGTGTTGGACAAGCAGGGCCGGTACACCTATGTCAACGAGCAGGCGGCGCGGATCGTTGCTTTGCGGCCCGAGGAGATGATTGGCAGGACGCAGTGGGAGCTCTTCCCGCATGCGGCGGAGTCGGAGTATGGCAAACAATACCGCGATGCTGTGGAGACTGGGATACCGCGCCACTTCGACAACTTCTATCCGGAACCGCTGAACACCTGGTTCGAATGTCACTGCTATCCATCGGATCATGGCGTCTCTATCTACTTTCGCGATGTGACTGAAAAGAAAGAAACAGAGCGAGCTCTCCGGGTCAGTGAGTCGCGCTTCCGCAAACTGTTCGAGTCGGACATGATGGGAGTTGCCATCCCGGACCGGTTCGGCGCTTTCCGCGAGAGCAATGATGAACTCCTTAGAATGACCGGTTACACGCGGAAGGACCAGGAAGCGGGCCTGGTGCGATGGGATACGATGACGCCTTCTGAGTATGCCGACCTGGACCGTGCGCACATCCGGGAGGCCGCCGAGCGCGGAAGTTGTACGCCTTACGAGAAGGAGTACATCCGCAAGGATGGCAGTCGTGTACCGATTTTGTGCGGCTATGCCCTTTTGGAGGAGTCCGAGGATGAGTACGTCGGTTTCGTGCTGGATCTTAGCGAACAAAAGCAGGCAGAGCGCGAACTGCGAGAACGGGAGAAGCGCTTTCATGCCTTGGCGGAGAGCCTGCCTCAACTTATCTGGATGGCGAACTCCAAGGGTGAAACCACATATTGCAATCAACGCGTCTTTGAGTACTTCGGGCTCGTGGCGAGCGAGACTGATATCCCTTTGTGGCGGGAACGCTTCCATCCGGAGGACGCGGAAAACACCTTTAGCGCCTGGCGTGAATCTATAGAACGATCTGAGCCATACCAGGTCGAGTACCGTCTGCGCAGGCATGACGGCGTATATCGGCATTTTCTTGCCCGCGCCGTTCCCGTGCGTAACGAAGCCGGGGATGTAGAGCGCTGGATTGGCAGTTGTACGGATATCCACGACCAGAAGCTTGCGGAACGCGGGCTGCGAGAGCGCGAGGAACGCTTTCGTATCCTTGCCGATAGCCTGCCCCAACTTATCTGGATGACCGATGATTTGGGCGAGAACACGTACTGCAATCAGCGCTACCTGGATTACCTGGGCGTGACCGAAGCCGAGAGGACCAACATTCAGTGGCTGGAGTTGGTGCACCCGGATGATCTCGCCCCGACAATGAAAATCTGGAACCACTCCGTCGAAACCGGAGAGCCTTATTTGAACGAATTTCGTTTGCGGCGGAAGGATGGCATGTTCCGGTACTTCCTCGCGAGGGCAGTTCCATTCAGGAACGATGCGGGCCAAATAGAGCGGTGGATCGGAAGCTTGACGGACACTCACGAGCAGAAGTTGGCCGAGGATGCGTTGCGCAAGATCGGAAAAGCTGGCGACGGCCGGCCGGCTCGCCGCCAGCATCGCACACGAGATCAACAATCCTCTGGCGGGCGTCACCAACTCCCTTTATCTCGCACTACAGGACAGCTCGCTCAAGACGGATACAAAGAGCTATCTCCAGACCGCCGAAGAGGAACTGCGGCGAGTCGCGCACATCACCACACAGACTCTCCGGTTCCATAAACAGTCGAACTCCCCGGCGCCGACCGACATCTGCGATATCGTCGACTCGGTCCTTGCTCTCTTCGGGCAGCGATTGGCGAGTAAGAGCATCCGCGTGAACGCCGAGTGTGAACGGGGAGCGGTTGCAACCTGTCTCGGCGACGAGATGCGCCAGGTCATCGCCAACATCGTCAGCAACGCGATGGACGCGATGCCGCACGGCGGATCTCTTCGTGTGAGGGTGAAGAGAACCAGAAGCTGGGCGAAGGAGCGTCCCGACGGCGTAAAGATCGTTGTCGCCGACTCCGGACACGGAATCTCTCCAGCAGTTATGGAGCGCATCTTCGAGCCTTTCGTCTCTACGAAAGAAGCTACTGGGATCGGACTCGGCCTTTGGGTATCCAATGGGATCGTGCGTAAGCACGGGGGCAACCATACGAGTTCGGAGCAAAGCCAAGGCTCAGCCGTCGGGTACAGTTTTCGAGGTTTTCATCCCATCGTCGATGGTTCGATGAAGCCTCTCAATAACTGCATGCAATTGGTCGCCGCTTTAGTCAGGCGTCTGCACTCAGCCACATGGCGAATCGACGCCGCGTCAATTCTCGATACGAGGCTAATGCTCTCATTCCCCCCAAGCATCTTGGCGAATAACCGGCTCATCGGACAAGTGACTGCCCCAGACCCTGCCGGGTCTTGATATGGAAGAGCCAAGAGGCGGTGTCATTGATGGGCCGCGACCAGCGACCGCTCGCGACGTATGGTGCCTTGGTTATGCGCAGTAACTTGTCCACAGCGCGTAGGACTTATCCACTTTTGGAATTTGTGAGCGCAACGCGGGCCCTAGAGCCAGCCTGTGCTGGCTTTTGCCGTGTTGTGGCTGATGCTGGCATCGGTGGGATTCTATGGAGGGCTGTCTCACCTGATGATGCGAACCTGATGTTGTTGCGACGCGCTACGGCAGGGGCTTTGGCGATGGCGAGCTGCGGAGTTTCCCATAGTAAATTCTCGCTCCCTGATACGATTTGCCTTCCCGTTCCGGTTGTCTCCGTGAAGGGCCTTTCTGCCTTGGTTCTCAAACAGGCCCCGACATCAGAAGTAAGGAGACAATTCGATGAAAACGGACCCCTGTCTTGCCCTGTCGACCAGAAATGCCACTGGCGGCGATGATGCCCACAACCTCACCACTTCCTCACGGCGCTCGAATATTGGCCGCCGGATTTCCTCGCCTTGCGACCGCCGCTGTGTGCCTTAGTCTGCTGGCATTTCCGGCGATCAAGGCGCACGCCGCCGCCGGCACCACAACCTCTCTGAGTGTCTATCCCTCTTCGTCCGTCGTGGTCGGTACGACCGTCGAGGTGGAGGCGGTGGTCCAGTCCGGAGGAACCAATTTGCCCTTCGGCGTGGTCCAATTCTGCGACGCCTCGGCGCCTGCCTGTATTGGCACCGCTTTGCTGGGTCAGGCGGAACTCACCAATGCCCCGGTTGCCGGTACTGCGGCGGTCTGGCTGCGGCTCGGCATCGGCACCCACAAGATCAAGGCCGTCTTTCTGCCTCAAACCAACTACGCCGGCAGCAAGTCCGCAATTTCGACTCTCACCGTTACGGGCAACCGCAAGACGACGACCACCTTGGCGTCGACGGGCACTGCGGGTAACTACAATCTGACTGCAACTGTCTCGTCGGCAAGCCGGATCGCCCCTACCGGCCCTGTGGCTTTCAAAGACGCGACCTCCAGCAACTTCCAACTTGGCACCGCTGATCTGGCAGCTCCGACCCCTACTCACTACGCGTTGAGCAGCCTGCCGCTCCAATTTGTGGGGTTGGGGCCATCGACAGAGGCCGTGGCCGATTTCAACCTGGACGGCATTCCGGATGTTGCGGTGGTGAACGCAACTAGCGGCTCCGTACAAATCCTCTACGGCGACGGCCATGGGAGCTCGAACTACTCCTACCAGATTTCCGTTCCCTCTGCGACCGGCATCACGGTCGGCGACTTCAATGGCGACGGCATCCCGGATATGGCGGTCACCGCCAGCTCGGTGAACGAGGTCTACATCTTGCAGGTGGCCGCCGACAAGTCCTTTGGCATCGTCGCCAGCCAAGCGGTTGCCGAATTCCCGAACGGCATCGCGGCGGGCGACTTCAATGGCGACGGCACACTCGACCTCGTCGTTTCCCACGGCGACGGCCGCGACGGCACCGGAATCTCATTCCTCGCAGGCACCGGTTTCGGGACTCTCGACCCGCCTTCGTTCCTCCCGGTGAGCGAAAGTCTTAGCTCGATCGCGGTGGCAGATTTCAACGGTGACGGCAAACTCGACTTTGCGGTTGGCGGTTACGGGTTAGTCCGGATATTCCTCGGTAACGGCGACTCCACGTTTACCCAGAGTCAGGCCCTCTACGCGGGCGTAGTGCCGGACAGCATCGCAGTCGCGGACTTCAACGGAGACGGCCATGCGGATCTGGCGGCCATCAGTCCGCTCGGAAAGCTTCTCACGGTCTTCCTCAATGACGGTACCGGAACTTTGTTTCAGGAAGGCACCTACACGACTGGCCCCTACACCGGTTTCGCCAACCTCACTATTGGGGACTTCGACGGCAACGGACACGACGACATCGCGTACGTCACCTCCGTCAGCGCCTTCGAGATGGGTGGGACTCACAGCACGATTGGCATCCTCAAGGGCAAAGGCGACGGCACCTTCACCGCCATCGCCGGTGCTGCTACCGGTGCCGATCCTCTGGGTCTGGCGGCGGCCGATTGGAACGGCGACGGACTTGTCGACCTGGTTGTTGCCAACAGCTCCGATGGCGATGTCCAGCTCTTCAAGTCAGCCGTAACTACTAGCGCAACCGCGGCTGTTAGGCCCGGTCTCGGTCCCGGGCGGTGGAACCCACCAGGTCTTCGCCAGTTATGCCGCCAACGCCGGGCAAGGATCCAGCACGTCTTCCAACCTCGCGTTGCAAGGCAGTCCGATCGTGACGGCGACCACATTGACTGTCTCCCCGGCGTCCCCGGTGTATTCAGGGCAGGCACTGCAATTTACCGCAGTCGTCAGCTCGACCACCAACTCGAACCTTATCGCGACTGGCAGCGTCCAATTCCTGAACGGAGCTACGGTTCTGGCAACGGTCTCGATCGCCAGCGGTCAGGCAGTCTATTCAACCAACAGTCTTCCGGTCGGAACCGATTCCATCAAAGCCGTCTACTCTGGGGACACTAACTTTGTCACCAGCACTTCGACACCGGTGTCCGTGACGATCAAACCGCCCCAGGCGGCGACGCCAACGTTTACACCCGCGCCAGGTTCCTATACCGGAGCACAGTCGATCACCATCAAAGACACGACTCCGGGATACGGGATTTACTACACGCTGGATGGGACGACGCCCACTACGTCCTCGCCCAAGTACAGCGGACCGGTTACGGTTTCCGCCACAACGACGATCAAAGCAATTGCCACTGCGAAGAACTATTCCACAAGCCCAGTGGCGGTCGGGACCTACACCATCCACTAAGTAGCTCTCGTGCTTGTATTCACCACGCTGTAAGCCATTCCCATCGGCGCGCGGCAGGCCTGACAAGGTCTGCCGCTTCTTTTTTGCCGCAACCCGCATACCGCCCTCGAAGCCGTTCCGGCCACAAGAGCTGTTGGTGAAAGCGAGAAAGCGAGGTTGTTCATGAAATAGCTTTCGCAAATGCATCGGTGGTTTGAAATTCAGGGTTGAGGCTGATGGGGCTGTTCATGGAGCGGAGCAAAGTGGAGATCTCGGCTTCAAATCGTGGGAGGAGGCGCGCTGCGCCTTCGAGGTCGGAGTTCCTGCCAGCCTCTTCCAACTCGCGGGCCATTTGGTGAGTCTCGGGGACGCTGAGATAACCGAGTTCTCCCTTCAGGCTGTGGGCCGTTGTTTCGACCGCTTTTGCATCCCACTGCGCAATCGCCGCGCGCAGGCTTGCCAGGTGTTTAGGAGCTTGTTCGCGAAATATCTCGATCACTTCCAGGAGCAAGTTCTCATCACCGCCCAGGTTTTCAAGGGTCTCGCTTCTGTTCCAGAAGGGCATAGTCTGAGGCTGACTTCTAGCGAATTGCTCGGGCTCATGCTGCTCGCAGTCGCGTTCCCTCAGCTGGAGCACGGTCGCGATCTGCTCTTTCAAATTGGCGGCATTGATGGGTTTGGAGACGTAACCATCCATTCCGGCCGCGAGGCAACGCTCGCGGTCGCCCTTCATGGCGTGGGCAGTCATGGCGACGATGGGGATGTGAGCGCCGGTCAGTGTTTCGTCGTGGCGGATCTTCCGGGTCGCCGCGAGGCCATCCATCTCGGGCATCTGGATGTCCATCAGCACCAGGTCGAAGGGCTGGCGCGCGAGATGGGCGAGAGCTTCCTGGCCGTTGTGGGCAACTACCAGGCTATGTCCCAGCTTTTGCAGGAGCCGTGTCGCCACTGCTTGATTCACTAAATTGTCTTCCGCCAAAAGGATCCGCAGCGTTCCCTGATGCGAAGCTGCAGCCTCCGTCTCGGCTGCGGGTTGGGGAGGTGCCGAAAGGCGGCGTCCGGTTGCTGCGAGAAGAGCGGCGAACAACTCGGTTCTGGAGACCGGCTTATCCAGGAACGAAGTGATCCCCAACTGGTGGCAGCGCTCAGAGTCGCCCCGACCATTCCCAGAACTGAGCATGACGACCGCGATCGAAGAGATGAGGGGTATAGCTCGCAGTTGCGCCACGAGGGAGATTCCGTCCATCTCCGGCATCTGCATGTCAGTCAACATGATGCGGTACGGCTCCCCGCTATGGGCAGCCGCGGTCAACTCATTCAAGGCCTGTGCTCCGCCTTCCACGCAGGTAGCTCGCGCTTCCCACCGCTTCAGCGTGCCTTCCAGAATTCGTCGATTTGTCCGATTGTCGTCGACGACCAAAGCCTTCACTCCGCTCAAGGCGTTTGTATACGGTGCGGATTCGTCTTGCCGAGTCTTCTCGACCACCGGAAACCGTCCGGTGAAGTGAAACCGGCTTCCCTGGCCGACCTCGCTCTCCAGCCAGGTGCTTCCTCCCATCATTGCGGCCAGGCGGCGGGAAATCGTCAGGCCCAGTCCCGTGCCTCCGTATTTGCGCGTGGTCGACGAATCGGCCTGAGTAAACGGTGAAAAAATCGAAGCCTGTTTCTCGAGAGGAATACCGATCCCGGTGTCGGAGACGATGAAATGCATCAATCGTACTTTTCCCTCCTCACTCTCGTCTCTGACTCGGAGTGTTACTTCGCCGATGTCGGTGAATTTGATCGCGTTGCTGACGAGGTTGAGTATGATCTGGCGCAGACGCCCCGCGTCCCCGATGACGACTTCCGGGACCTCATCCGCAATGTCGCAGAGAAGCTCCAGGCCCTTCTCGCCTGCCCGCAGCGCGAAGCTCTTCATCGCCTCTTCCACGCAGTCGCGAAGGTTAAACTCAATTGCTTCGAGGTCAATTTTCCCGGCCTCGATCTTGGAGAAGTCGAGAATGTCGTTGATGACACCGAGCAGAGAGTCGGCGGAAAGCTTCACCGTCTCGAGGCAATCAAGCTGACCGGAGCTGAGTTTGGTATCCAGCACCAGATCGGTCATCCCGATGATGCCGTTGAGCGGTGTTCGGATTTCATGACTCATGTTGGCGAGGAATTCGCTCTTGGCTTCGTTGGCCGCGTCTGCGTCTACCCTGGCGTCAATCAACTCGCGCTCGTATCCGGAGACCATCCTGATCATGTAAATGCTGAAGACCGCCCCGAAGACCAGAGCGCCTAATGCAAACGACACCACGGTCCACCGGACTCGCTTGTAGGTTGCGTCGGCCTCCAGAAGGGAAGTCTGCGCGGCGTCTTCGCGTAGACGGCTGGTTTCGGCGATCGTAAGGTTGATACTGCCGGCCAGGGAGTTCGTCTCTTTGAGAGCCTCCTTGGCAGCGGCCTGATGTCCACTTGCCGCAAGCTTCATCACGCCATCTGCGGCATGGTTGAAGGCAAGCAATTTCCGCCGCACCTCGGCCAATTTCTCTTTGCTGGGCGAATCGTCAAATGCTTTATCCGCGGCGTTCAAAGAGTCGTTCACTGAAGCTTCAAGTTCCTGGAACGTCTCGGTCTCTTCTTCCACGGCGCCGGTGTCTCCAACCGCCAATACTGCATCGCGGAGCACGCGCGTGGATTTCACCTGAAAAATTGCGGCTTCTTCGATTGCAGAGAGGCCAGAGAGGTCGTGAACGAATGCCGAGCGGGCACTCTTATTCAAGAGAGAGAGGCGTGTCAGTCCCTGATAACTGACGATGGGTGTGACTGCGACCAGCACAGCAAACCCGACCACCAGCTTGGTTGTGAGGGGCATCTCGCGGTCGACTTTTCTTAACTTAGCGATCAAGCTCATCTATGTTGGGCCCGCATCCGGCTGACCGTGGCGATGGTCCTCTAATGGCAGGTATCGGCCCCAAAAGGAGCTTTCTCTATGCCCGGCGCTTTGATTTAGCCAACTTTCCTTCCGCAGGACTGAGCGTTTGGCCCGGCGTCGCCGATAAACGAAGCAGCGATGAAGGCGCACGTCCCGGTATTGATTCTGTCTTCCGTGCTAGCTGTGGCCGGATATGCTCCGCATATGCGGCGTGCGCAGTGGATCGATCGTCGCGACCCGCGAGGAAGCAACTGTAGCTATCCTGCAGCAGATCCAGCCAGGCCCAAGTGGAGAGAAAAGTATCTTCGCCCAGAGGTCGTTCCATTTCCCGCGAACAATCCTTACTCGAAGGACCGTGAGCTATTGGGCAGGACTCTCTTCTTTGACCCTCGTCTCTCCCGGTCGGGTTCTATCTCCTGCGCCAGCTGTCACAACCCTGAACTCTCGTGGGACGATGGTTTGGCAAAACCGGTGGGCGACGGATTGAAGCAAGAGCGCCGCCGGACCCCAACCATCTTGAACGTCGCCTGGGCCGACCTGCTTTTCTGGGATGGCCGCGCGGATGACCTGGAGCATCAGGCCCTCAGCCCTATTACCTCGGAAGGGGAAATGAATCAGCCACTCGACGAAATGGTCCGAACCGTGAATGGCATCCAGGGATATAAGGCGCTTTTCGCCGCTGCTTACCCTGACGAGCCAATCGGCGAAACCACGATTACCCGAGCCCTCGCTACTTTCGAGCGAACGGTTGTTTCGGGCCGGGCCCCATTTGATCGATGGATTGACGGGGACGAGAGCGCCATCTCCGATCAGGCGAAACGCGGATTCGACCTGTTCAACGGAAAGGCGGAATGCGCGAAATGCCACAGCGGCTGGAACTTCACCGACAACGGGTTTCACGACACTGGCGTCGAGAGTGGCGACCGCGGGCGGGGCGCAATCCTGGCTTTGGATTCCATGCAGTTTGCGTTCAAGACGCCGACCCTGCGCAATGTCGACCGTCGCGGCCCCTTTCTGCACGACGGGTCGGAACAAACGCTCCAAGAGGTGATCGAGTTTTATGACCGGGGCGGGCAGGTTCGACGGGCGAGCCTCGCGCCCGAAATCGCTCCTTTGCGCCTCTCGGCACAAGAGAAAGAAGATCTGTTGACCTTCCTGAGGTCGCTAACGAGCGTAGATCCACCCGTAGAAATACCACCTCTGCCACGGTAGGGAAATATCAGGAGGATCGAGAGATGTTGAAGATATTATTTTCGATGGTGTTCCTCGGTGGGTTCGGACTTGCGACGCTGGCAATGGACCACGAAATCGACCAGATGGACAAGGCTTTCTCCAAGGCCGAAATCACTATCAAGCTCGGCGACAGGATCATCTTTAAGAACGACGACGAGGTGACTCACAATGTCTATTCCGTAACACCGGGGATGGCTTTCGATCTTCACCGCCAGGCTCCGGGCGCAAGCGCGACCATCACGTTCGACAAAGAAGGCACCGCTGTCGTTCAGTGCTCCATACACCCAAGAATGAAGCTCATCGTTCACGTACAACGGTAGCGTCGTACTTCCAGGCGCTGCGGACCATTCGTGTCGCCTAATGCACCCTTCTTCGCGGCTGTTGTAAACAGACACGGAGACCGTATGCAACTGGACCGATCGGACCACCTCACTACACCTGCATCACGCCAACAGCGCTGAAGGTCGATAGCCGTGCTCTAGTCCGTCACCCTGAGCTGTCGAGTGGCGTTAAGGGGGACAGAGCGCCTTCCCATGCCCCGGCGACGACCCGATTGCGTCCTGCGTTTTTGGCCCGATAGAGGGCGGTGTCGGCCACTGCGAGTGCGTCACTCTCGGTTCCCGGAACGGGATTCAGCACGGTCGTGCCCGCACTGACCGTCACTGTCAAAAAGGAAGCTTCTGCGAGGATCGGCTCATCCGCAATTGCTAACCGAATTCTCTCGGCACATCTTTCGATCCGGCCTGCGTCGCAATCCGGCAAGACGACGAGAAATTCCTCTCCGCCATAGCGCCCAGCGAGATCGTAGGAACGAACAGCCTGCCGGATGCGGCGCGCAATTTCTTTGAGAACGGCGTCTCCCGCCAGATGTCCGCGGGTGTCGTTGACACGCTTAAAGTGGTCCACATCGAGCATGATGACGCCGATACTGCTATTGGAACGCGCCGCGATCTCAAACTCACGGCTCATCATCTCGAGGATGGCTCTTCGATTCCAAATCCCTGTCAGGCCGTCGTGGGTTGCCTGATATTGCAGCTCTTCCCTTGTTTGTGCCTGTTCGTCCTGCAAGGTGAGGATGCGTCGCCCGGTCCGGAGCCTGGCTCGCAATTCATTTCTGTCGAAGGGTTTGGAGAGATAATCGTCGGCGCCAGCCTCAAGTCCTCGCACCAGGTCCTGTTTGTCGTCTTTCGCGGTGACCAGCAGGATGTATTGATAGGGTGACTTCTCTTGTTCCCTCACCATGCGGCATAACTCCAATCCATCCACGCTGGGCATCATCCAATCGAGGATGAGGAGTTGAGGGGCGGGCTCAGCCTGCAGCATCTTCCAGGCCTTTGCCCCATCTTCCGCAATTGCGACCTGGTAGCCCCAGCTCTCGAGCCAACTCTTCAGGATCCTGCGCAGCATTGGGTCGTCTTCGGCGACCAGGACGCGATCGCATGCTTTCGTCGGTTGATCGAAGGCAGGTGGGTAGGAGATCAATTGCACGGTGCTCTTCATGAACTGGCTTTCGCAAATGCATCGGTGGTTTGAAATTCAGGGTTGAGGCTGATGGGGTTTTGCATGGAGCGGAGCAAGGTGGAGATCTCGGCTTCAAATCGTGGGAGGAGGCGCGCCGCGCCTTCGAGGTCGGAGTTTCGCCCGGCCTCTTCGAGCTCGCGGGCCATTTGGTGAGTCTCCGGGACGCTGAGATAGCCGAGTTCTCCCTTCAGGCTGTGGGCCGTTGTTTCTACGGCCTTTGCATCCCACTGCGCAATCGCCGCGCGCAGGCTTGCCAGATGTTTAGGAGCTTGCTCGCGAAATATCTCGATCACTTCCAGGAGCAAGTTCTCATCGCCGCCCAGGTTTTCAAGGGTCTCGCTTCTGTTCCAGAAGGGCATAGTCTGAGGCTGACTTCTAGCGAATTGCTCGGGCTCATGCTGCTCGCGGTCGCGTTCCCTCAGCTGGAGCACGGTCGCGATCTGCTCTTTCAAATTGGCGGCATTGATGGGTTTGGAGACGTAGCCATCCATTCCGGCCGCGAGGCAACGCTCGCGGTCGCCCTTCATGGCGTGGGCGGTCATGGCGACGATGGGGATGTGAGCGCCGGTCAGTGTTTCGTCGTGGCGGATCTTCCGGGTCGCCGCGAGGCCATCCATCTCGGGCATCTGGATATCCATCAGCACCAGGTCGAAGGGCTGGCGCGCGAGATGGGCGAGAGCTTCCTGGCCGTTGTGGGCAACCACCAGGCTATGTCCCAGCTTTTGCAGGAGCCGTGTCGCCACCGCTTGATTCACCAAATTGTCTTCCGCCAAGAGGATCCGCAGCGACCTGCCCGACACGGATGTTTTGGACGGGAATCCCGGTAACGGTCTGGCAACAGGCGATGCGAGTCCGGCGCTTATGTGCCCAAAGCGGGCGGTAAAGCAAAACCGCGCGCCCTTCCCGGCCTCGCTCTCAAGCCATATCTTTCCCTCCCATCATCGACGCGAGCCTGGCTGAAATGGTGAGCCCGAGACCCGTCCCGCCAAATTTCCGCGTCGTCGAAGAGTCTGCTTGCGTGAAGGGAGAAAAGATCGTGAGCTGCTTCTCGGCGGGAATTCCGATGCCAGTATCGGCCACGGTGAAGCGAAGAACCTGATCCGGCCCCCCCTGCTCTTCAACCTCCACGCGCAACTCGACCTCGCCCGCTTCCGTAAATTTGATGGCGTTGCTAATGAGGTTGAGGACGATCTGGCGAAGCCGTCCCGGATCTCCAACTACCAGGTCCGGCACTTCAGGATTGATGTCGCAAAGTAATTCGAGAGACTTCCGTTCCGCATGTGGAGCGAAGAGTTTCAGAGCACCCTCCACGCAGTCGCGCAAGTTGAAGTCGATGACCTCCAGCTCAATCTTTCCCGCTTCGATCTTGGAGAAATCCAAAATGTCGTTGATGACGGCAAGCAGTGAGTCCGCTGACAGCCTGGCTGTTTCGAGGCAATCTCGTTGATCCGGCTTAAGCTCGGTATCAAGCACGAGGTGGGTCATTCCAATGATGCCGTTGAGCGGGGTTCGGATTTCGTGGCTCATGTTGGCCAGGAACTCGCTCTTAGCGCGGTTTGCGGCATCGGCAGCCTGCTCTGCATGTTGACGCTCGAGAATCTCGGCTTTCAGGTCTTTGGTGCGTTCCTCGACAACCTCAGCCAGTTGCTCGGCCTGCGTGCGCAATCGCCGCGAATTGAGTCGAACCCCCGCAAATCCGGCCAAGAGAAGGGACATTGAGCACAGGCCGCGGAACCAGCCTGTCTCATAGAAATGGGGCAACAGCACGAAGCCAACATAGGCCCCTTGAAGGTTCCAGACGCCATCTCCATTTGCGGCGATCACCCGAAAGCGATACTCCCCTGCGGGAAGCCGGGTGTAGTAGGCTGTCCGGCGGGTTCCAGCGTCGACCCAGCCATGATCGTAACCTTCCAGCTGGTACTTAAAGTGGACGCGTTCCGGAACTAATATATCGAGGGCGGTGTATTGGACTTCGAGGTTGCCCTTGCCCGGCGGTACTTCAAGCGCCTGCTGCGGAGAGTAATATTTGCCGTCAATCTGAATCTCTTCCATCACCACCGGCGGAACGCGGTTGTTCATCACCAAATGCTCGGGATCGAACGAAACAATTCCCTGCATTGTGGCAAACCAGAGCTTGCCGTCACCGGTGCGCCATCCGCCCTGTGCATCCGGCATCGTCGCTTCCCGCGTGACCATGCCGTCCTGAACACCGTAGACCGTCGCGCGAACGGTCGAGATATGTCCGTCGGCAAAATCGTCAAGGTCCTGTCCATTGGCCATGTAGATGCCATTGGGCGTGCTGATCCAAAGATTGCCTTCCCGGTCAGGAAGAGCGCTGGTTGGATAGCTGTCGAAAAGTCCGTCTTCCTTGGTGTATCGAGTGACCGTGCCGTCTTTCAAGCGAAAGCGTGTTATGCCGGGGCTGCGGCCGCCTAGCCACAGATTTCCGCGATCGTCAGGAGAGATCGAGGTTACCGGAAAGTCAATCTGATTTTGTCGAGAATTCTGCGGCGGCTCGCCGCGCGCAAACCTGAAGAGTCCCTTTACGGAGCCAAACCAGAGTGTTCCCCTGGGGTCGCGATAGATGGTGAACGTATAGTTGCCGGGCGAGGAAAGCGGTGTCGACCGGCCGCGAATTGTAAACGGGAATGTCTTTCCCTCTTTATAGCGAAGGGCAAGCCCGTCCGAGGTGGTCAGAATCATTCCCTCATCGTCTTCGTTGATGGCCGAGACAAAGCGCCCGACGAGAGGGCCGGAGGATGGGTGAAGGGTCAGCTTCCCGTCCCGGTACTGCTCCAGACCGGAAAGCGTTCCCGCCCAGATGCTACCGTCTTTGGCTTCATACAGGGTGCGGCCATAATAGGTTGAAGCGTCCTCTTTTCTGCTGATCGGCGTGGAAGTGCCGTCGTTGAGCCTGGCGAGACCGCCATTCTCGCAATAGACAAAAAGACTCCCATCCCTGGCGCCGATGATGGCTTGAGTTTTGCTGGTGGGCAGGCCTTCTTTGGCGCCGATCGTTGTGAACTTGGCGTCTCGAAATCGGTCGAGACCATTGGCCATACCAACCCAGATGCTTCCCTGCCGGTCTTCAAACAGCGAGAGCACCGTCTTGTCGTTGAGGCCGTCGACCTCCGCGTAGGTGGAGATCTTGTGATTGGCGATGCGCACCAATCCGGATGCAGACGTGCCGATCCACAAGCTGCCCTGGCTGTCTTTGAGAAGTGCATTGACTTCGCCCTGGACCGCGTCAGGTGCGACCGGATCCATTTTTGTAGTGCCAGCCTCCAATCGATACAGGCCGGTGTGCGTGCCTACGAAAAAACTGTGGTCACTGTCGGCAGCGAATGCGTAAGCTCCCTGTCCGTAAATGTTGAAGGGTTCAACTTTAAGGACGCCCTGGTGGAAAAGATAGAGGTAGTGTGCGCCGGCAATCCAGATATCGTTGCCCATCGGGAGGAAGGCATTGACCTGCGCAGTTCCGGTGCGCAGAGCATGGATTTCGCGTCCTTGAAGCCAGTAGATGAAATCATCCGAGCCGAGAAGCAGCCCCCCTCCGCTGGTCGGGAAGATCGACCGGATGTCGCCATCGGGGAGCGGTGCGGGTGGCAAGTAGTCGGAGAAGACCCCGTCCCGGTAGGAAACCGTTCTCGATGTCGTCCGGATGAGCAGTCCGCCGTGCTCTTCGGCGGCGATCGCCTTCACCGGTTCTTTCCCCACGACTGCGTCCATCGGAACAAAGCGCACACCGTCGAATCGAATCAGCCCGACAGCGGTCCTGAGCCAGATGTAGCCGTCCCCCGTCTGGAGTATCTGGTAAACCGCTTCGCCGGGAAGATCATGCCGCGAGTCCCAGGTGTCGTGACCGTACTGGTCGATTTGCTTCCGGGGATCCAGTCCACGGGCCGCGCTTCCCGCAAACAACAGCCACAGAAGCAAAGGAATGCTCCGCCCCAGAACAACTTGAACCGGAGTGTGCCTTTGCCTTCGCTTTTGGACTCTCGTCGTTCGCAAGGTCTTTATCAGGGGCCAGGAGATCAGGCCAGGAGATCAGGGCCAGGAAATCAGGGGCCAGGAATCCAGGCAATCCACAGACGCTCCTCTAACTCCGGGTATCGGCAGTTTCCGGAGATGGCGCGAGTCCGGGGCCTGCGGGGCCATATGCGGCTAACACTACCCGGCTATCTGCCGAAAGAAGAATCAAGGGAGCAAATTGGCGGCTTTCTTCGACCGAAAGTGACCCGATTTACGGAACGCCTATGGATGCGGCTCTAATACAGGAGGATCCCGCGGCAGCCGGCAGACACGGCAAAACGAAGGTCGACGCGCCCTGGGCGCATCTCAAGATTCCGCCGTTTCCACGGATCGCGATCGAGGTGCTGCAACTCGTCAGCGGCGAGAATGCTTCGATGCGAGAGATTAGCGAGCTCATCTCATCGGAGCCAGCTTTCTCGAGCGAAGTGGTCACCATTGCAAACTGCCCATTGTTTGCCCGTCGAGTTGCGGTCACGAACGTGCTTCAGGCAATCGCGCTGCTCGGCACGCAGAACCTCAAGGGGCTCTGCCTCACGGTGGGAGTGAGAGCTTACATGGGCGACGCGCTCAACAACGAATCGTTGCGCGCGATATGGCGTCATAGCCTGGCTTGCGCGCTGATTGCGGAAGAGCTTGCACAGGCGGGTTCGATCGACAAAAATTCCGCCTATACCGCTGGGCTGATGCACGATGTTGGCCGACTCGCGCTGGCTGTTCTGCGGCCGAGTGAATACGCAGCGCTACTGGAGACGCACAAAGGGTCTGCCCGCAGCATTCTTGAGCCTGAGCGCGAGTTGTTTGGTTTCGACCACTGCGAAGCGGGGAGACACCTGGTTACGGACTGGAAACTGCCACCGTCTTTTGGCGTCATCGTCTCCGATCATCATCCGCAAGGGGGCCGCGAACCTAGTTGGGGAATGCCGGCCATGATCAACCTGAGCTGCAAAATCGCCGATTCGATCGGCTTCGCCGTCTTTGCGGGCTGTGAGACCGCAGCATACGAGGACTTGCTGGAAGAGCTTCCGGCCCGAGAGCGAAGAGTCTTTCGAACTAATGTGGCCGATCTCGCGCTCGACGTCGCCAGCAAGATCAATGCCGTCGAACGTGGGTGATGCCAGACTACTCTTCCGAGTTGCGTTGGTTCTCCGCTGGTACGCCTTCCCTGACTCAGATCGCCGCTGTTACTCTTTGATCAGACTCACAATTCCAGGGCCTCGTCCCCTCTTAATCCTGGGGGACTGCCGAATCCTCCTCCCACGGGTGGTCCTCCCTTGCATCTATAGTTGACAGCGTTCCAAGCCGGGCCGAGGTACGTGTCCGGTTTGACCCTATATGTATCATGGTTGTGGCCGATCACTGAGATCGTTTCAAGTGCCTCGAACGAACCAGGAAACGACGTGGATATTCAATGGAAATGCCGAACTTGAAGACTGGTCATGGAGCCTCTCGCCGCCGATTCTGGTTGGCAATGTCGGGCTTTGCCATGGCTCTTGCGCTGCTGCCTTTTTCCTATCATGTCGAACGCCGTCTGGAGACGGCCGTTCACATCAAGGGGGCGGAATCGGAGAAAGTTGACCAGGAACTGGCGCAACGCTTCCAGTCTCCGTACGCCGATCGCCTCATTCTGGCGATCAGCGGCCTTCCCGATGCGGACGGGGCAGCAGGCGCAGAGGCGTTAGGATTTTTGACGACTTCGTTAAAGAGTGTGCCTGGAGTCGCGGGCGCGGTGTCGAGTGTGGATTGGCCGGACCCTCTCTTCACTGGGAACAACGGCGGGGCCCTGATCATCGTCGGGGTGAACGCACGCGGTGCTGCTGTCGAGGCGCTGGTCCCCCAGTTGAGGACAAAAGCGGACTGGATGGAAGGTCAGCTCAAGGCGCAGTATCCCAATATCAAACTGCAGATCACGGGTGAGACGCCGCTGAACTTCGATCTTCGCAAGGTCAGTGCGGATGACGTCAGGCACGCCGAAGAAAAAGCGATGCCGGTCACTCTGTTGCTGCTCTTGTTGGCCTTCGGCAGCATGATCGCCGCGTTGTTGCCGCTTGGGGTTGGCGTACTGTCGATCTCGATGGCGCTGGGCGCTGCCGCTTTGCTCTCGAGTCATCTCCATCTTTCGATCCTGGTGCAGAACCTCGCGACGATGCTCGGCCTTGGCTTAGGCATCGACTATGCGTTGCTGATGGTGAGCCGCTTTCGCGAGGCATTGGCCGAGGGATGCGATCCGGGCTGCGCTGCCGATCTTGCGGGCGCGCAAGCGGGAAAGACGCTGCTCATCTCGGCGACGACGGTCTCTCATTGGATTTTCAGCGCTGCTTACGGTGCCTATCAGCGAATTGCGCTCCATTGGAATCGCCGGCTTGCTCGTTACCGTTTTGAGCGTCATGCTCTGCACGTTCATTTTGCCCTGGATATTGGGTCTCGTCGGCCATCGTATCAACTCGGCCAGGGTGCCGCTTCCGGCGAAGCGGTTCAAGACGCGGGAAAGCTTATGCGCACCAAGCGTGCGGTGGGAGCGGTGGGGCAACATCGTGACTCGCCGTCCCTGGGCAGCTCTGCTGATCGCCGGGCTTCCGCTACTTGCCCTTGCCTATCAGGCGCGAAATATTGCGCCAGGACTTCCGGACCATAACTCCCTTCCAGAATCGGCGGAGTCGGTAAAAGCGCTGCATACGCTTCAGGAGATGGGGCGTTCGGGCATCGTGCAGTCCCTGCGCGTGGTCCTGGAGTTGCCTCCGCAGTCTGCGCCGCTGTCGCCGGCGGGCTGGCTTGCCGTTACTAACCTTACCAAGCATTTTCAGAGTGATCCGAGAGCGGATGAGGTTTTGTCTCTTCCAACCCTCGCCGGAATGTCTGACACCTCGGATGCCGTTGATCAGGTGCCTGAAGGAATTCGCAAGAGCTTTTTGAGCAGCGATGGCCATGCCACTTTGGTCGAGTTGTTGCCCGTCGCCTCTCTCACGCCCAACGAACAAATCAAGTGGGTGCGAGAGGTGCGCTCCTCCGACGTTGCGGCGATCACCGGAATACCCGGCGCTACGCTGCGCGTTGGTGGCGTGCCCGCGCGCGATGCGGACTATGACGCGGTGGTGAAAGAACGGTTGCCGAAGATCATTCTTGGCGTCGTGCTGGGGAGCTTGGTTGCCCTACTAATTGGGTTACGTTCCTTATTTGCGGCGATCAAAGCGATTCTGCTCAATCTGCTCTCGGTTGGCGCGTCCTTCGGTGCGTTGGTTCTCGTGTTTCAGCAGGGGCATGGCAACAGAATCTTCGGGCTCCACGGTCCTACCGGCAACATATTCCCGATCGTGCCGATTCTTGCTTTTGCTATCGTCTTCGGGTTGAGCATGGACTATGAGGTCTTTCTGGTCGCCCGCGTTCTTGAAGAGCGGCGGAACGGTCTGACTGAGAGAGCGGCCGTAGTCGAGGGCCTGGCGCGGACCGCCGGCCTGATCACCAGCGCTGCCGCGATCATGATTGCCGTCTTCACCGCATTCACTCTGGGAGGCTTTCTCGTCGTCCAGATGTTGGGCTTCACGCTTGCTGTTGCGGTGCTGATTGACGCTACGGTGGTGCGGATGATTGTCGGGCCGGCGCTGCTGCAACTTGCCGGCGACTGGAACTGGTGGCCGCTGGGGCTCTATGGAGCTCCGGTACAGACGGAGAAGCCGCTCATTCAGTGACGCCAGAAGCGCTCGCGAGGAGTCTGCCGGCCCTCTGGCGTTTCGAATCTGCCATGGGAGTTTGTGACGGATTCAACTGGAGCGACTTGGTTTATTTTGCTGGCGCCGAAGCGGCCGCTGGGCCGATGACGAAATCCTTGGCGGTGAGATTTGCCTTGGGTGTGCCGCCCTCAATAACCAGAAGTGAGGAGCCGGGTTTGCCCGGCAGCTTTGCTTCCATTTGAGACGCGGACCACATGCCACTGTTCTGCCGCAGCCCAAAGGCGGTGAACTGCTTTTGCTGTCCGCTGCCGTGAAGCGTCTTCATCAACTGCACCGGAAACATAATGCTCTGGTCAATCCACGAAGTCACGGAATCATAGGAGGTCTTGTCTTGCGGACCTGGCGCGCTCTTGAGCACGAAGCAATCACGGGCACCGTATTTCGTACTTGGCTGAAGTTCCTGAGTCTTCCAGAAGAACTGGTTTTCGATCAGATCTTCGTAAGAGAAGTTTGTTCCCAGGACTGGGTCGTTCCAATGTTCGAACGGCACGACGCTTGCGGCCTTCTCGCCAGGCTTCATCACCTCAATGGTGAGACGCCCATTCGCACTCATGTGCAGCAGAAGGTTCGTCTTATCTGAGCCCGCGCCTGAAAACTCGAAAAGCATTCGTAGACCGTCCGGAAACCAGTGAGCCTTAGCCGCAAACTTGTAGTTTGTGCGCTTGCCATCGGCACCTATCTGCGTGAGCCGCCCGGTCGCGCGGTAGTCCAATTTTTCAATGCGCTGGCGTGAACCAGTCAGCACCGTTTCCAGGTCGGGAGTCGCAGCGCTGGCGGGCGTTGGGCGCGCCAGCGGCAGCAGCATCAGCAAAGCAATGATCGCTCGAATCATCCCAAGGGCGAAATTTGCCCGTGTGGCCTTGGGATTCGGGTGGGACTTGCAGTTGCGAGATGGCAGTGCGATGCGACGGTGGAAAGCCATACCTATGTATACAGCCAAAATCCGCAGTAGAGCCATCCGGTGGCTGGATCTGCTTGGGTGACACAGCAATCGCCATGGTGGGTTGGCTACAGGAGGTGCTCGCTGTGGAACGGTTTGGGCGTGCGACTGCCGGTGACTACTGCGGAGCGGGTTGGTCTTGCTGGGCGTTGGCCGGAGAGGGGATGAGCCAAACCTCGTATTGACCGGTTGGGACCAGGTTGTTCGGATTTGCCACTAGCTTGATGACAAGGTCTCCAAAGCCTGCCGCTTTTAGCGGAGTCGCGACTTTGTTCGCGCCCGTCCAGTCTCCGGGATAGAAGTAGCGCACCTGCGACTGGGAAGGAAATCTTTGAGGATCAACTTCTTCTATTGCGGGGACAGAAAATCCGCTTTTTTGCAAAACGTCCTGGGCCTTCAGGGCCTGGGTGTGGGGTTGGCCTCTCACGATTTGCAGGAAAACGCGCGGGGCCTGAACCGTCTGGGCGATCGCCGCCAGGGCGGTCGAGTTACCTTTTGCGTTAGTAATCTCTTGTACGATGCTATTCGCATATTTGGCATTTTTCTGTGCCAAGTCATTTTGCTCATTGGCGACTTCTGCCTGCGTCCTCGCAAGATCTGCCTGCTTCGTCGCAAGATCTAACGATTGCTGCTGCCGCACTGAGTTGTCGTGGATCTCCCTGGCAACGACTCCGATGACCAGCAACACGGCCAAGATAATCGAGCCTGCAATCAGATAGTTAGTCGTCAGTCGCGCCCGCTGGCTGGCGCGCAAGAAGGCGGCCTCCTTGCTGGACGCGTCCAGGGAAGGAGCCAAGTCTTTTTGCGCCCGAAGGAGTTGGTATCCGCGATAGAGGCTGGATTTGAAGGCCTTCCGGTTCTGGTTCCACTCGGCGGCATCGGCTTCCAGCCGAGCGAGGCGGCTTTGCAACTCGGCCTCATCATCGACCCATCCACTGAGCCTGGTCCACTGGCGGATCAACGCTTCGTGCGACACATCGACGATCGAGGATGGTTCTAATTTTCCCGTGGTTGTCACCAAAAAGGAGCGCCCGGTTCGGCTGAAGGCAGTGATTACTGCTTCCAACTCCGCGAAAGTCCCACCCGTTTTCCGGAAAATCTCTTCCGCAGGACGCGGGCGGCGGATCTTGCGATTTTTATGGACCTGAGTGATCGAGCGAAAGAGTGTCTTCGCAACCGCCTTCTGGTCGTCGCTGAGCTCCGCAAAGACCTCTTCGGCGTGATCGGAGAGGCATTTGGCAAAGGTCCCGACCGCCTCGTAGTCCTTTGTGTCGAAGGTATCCTTCTTCCCTCTCCGTTCCCAGATGCGCAGCAGAGCGTGCTGCAGGACGGGGAGTTGATCAGAGCGGCCGTCCAAGTCGTTCAGCATCCGGTCGAGCAGTGCGCTGGTGATGGCGCCATCCGCTGCGTCGAGCGGGCCCATGATCGCCTGGCTGAACTGACGCCTGCTCATCTGCGGGACGAGGTAAATCCCTTCGTTGATGGCTTCGGCAAGACCGATATACGTGGCGCATTCGTTCAGCCACTCCAGCCGCATCGTGACGACGACATAGACTTCAACCTCCTCGGAGGCAGCAGCCGACAACAGCAGTTTGAGGGATTGCTTCACCTCTTCCTGGGCGCTATCGCCCTTGCGCTGTGCGAATTGGAAGAGCTCTTCGAACTGATCGACGAGAACCAGCACTTTCCTGCCAGGGGGCAGACTTGCGGACTGCACAGCTTTGACCAGGCCGAGCGATCCGCTGTGGAGTGTCTCGATCAACGCCTCGAGATTGCACGAGAGTTCGGGGCAAAGCGCTTCGGCCAGGTTGGCCAAAGGTCGCTCTCCGGGCCGAAAAGCAGCAATCGACCATTCCGCATCGAGATAACCATCGCGAATGTGGGGCAGAACTCCAGCGCGGATGAGCGACGACTTGCCGCAACCCGATGCGCCTACGATTGCGACAAAGTGGAGTCGACGCAGGCGTTTGAGAAGATCGTTGATCTCCGCGCCGCGGCCGAAGAACCATTCGGCGTCGGGTTCTTCGTAGGGGCGCAATCCGGGAAAGGGATTGGACCTCGAGAGCGCGGACCCGGCAACGGGGTGGATGGCGAGGCTAGACACTTTGTTGCTCTAACTTGGCGAGAAAGTCGCTGATCTCATGGAAGGTGCCGGGATGCTTGACATGCACCGGCACGACTCGCGGATGCTCGAAATTGAATTCTTCATCGGTCGAAGGGGGCATCTCCACCGCGGCGAATGCGGTCGGTCGCTCTTCGCGCCCACGCAGACGAAAGGCCTCGCTGAGGATGTCTTCCGCCCAGGTCCTAGTATCGGTGGTATACGGAATGATCAGGCCGTCGCAAATCGCCAGCTTGGATTGCATTTTATCCATCTGTGCCGACGTGCAGTTATAGACCGAGATCCCGCAATCGTTGTCATTGAGGTACTGCTTGAGCGGACTTAGGATGGCAGGATTGTCGATCGTGTGCCAGATATGCACGATCGGGGATTCGCGGCTCTGTCGAACGGTTTTTGGCGCGGGCGCAGTGCTGATCCGCATCCGCTTCTGCAGCTCTTCCTTCAAGTCCTCAAAGTCGGTGCGGAGCAGTTCGATGTCGCTGCGGTCCTGAAGAGACTTCAGAAATTCGCGGTGCTCATCGGTCTCCGCGTCATCGAAGTTCAAATCGCGCGCAAACCATGCGAGTGGACGCCTTGCCGGCTTAGCCTGAATCGTCGCCTCCAGTTGTAGCCGCGAAAGCGGCAGTCCGGAGTCGCCGAAGGCCCGGCCGGGATACTTGCCAAACAGGTGTACGGGCAGGACACTAGGCCCGGAGGCCGGCGGCGGAGCGGGGTCGGCCCACAGCTTGACCTGAAAGTCATTGGTTTGGGATAGCGAGGAGAGCAGGTTTTCCCGCCTGCGATAGAGTTCGTCGGTCACTTCGGCGACGTAGATGACCGGGGTTGCCGACATGCCGCCACCTTGCACATCATAGGAGCGATCGACCGCGGTGCCTGTCTCCTTCTGGCGCTTCATCTCCTGGAGCGTCGCCCAGATCGAGTCGCGCACTTTCCAAAGGCCCCGAATCCAAGGGTCAGAGTTAGTGAGAGCGGCGGGTCTGCCGAACAACGACACCTCGTCGCTATAGAAGGGACATGGACTGGTAACGCGGAACTCCGGCGCCCAACGGTTCGGGGTGAAGTCGCGGTCGATGACGACCGCCTGCATCCGGCTCATCGAGCCCACCTTGATGCCAAAGGCCGGGTGGCGCTGCTGGCGGAACTCCTCGATCTCGCGTTTGCAGTAGGTGGAATCGCCGTAGGCGAGAGAAAGCACGCTGAGAAACACCGCACTTTCCGAGATTGCTTCGCCTATGGCGATATTAAAGTCTTCGCCAGTGCGCAGGCCCGGGTCCCACCAGATGTTGAATTCACGGCTTTTAGCCTCAAGTTCTTCCTTGAGGGTTTCCACGAACTCCGATACCCAACGCCAAGGATGATCGTTCTTGTGGGCGTAGCTGATAAAGAGGTCGTATTTGAATCCAGGAACGAATGGCATGTCCGGCGCTTCTTTCGGTTCGCTTTACACCTATCCAACGATCGCATCGGTATCGATCCAGGGTAGTGGCGGCCGAAAGGCCAACTACTGCCCGAGGCATCGTCCATTCATAGACAAAGAGGTGGTTTCGCGTCGGAAAGAGCGAATGCGAGTCTATCTCACGGAGCGTATCGCCAAAAAATGCTTCAGTCAACGGAAACCTGACCCGTCTCAGCATGGTGGGCAGAAGGAAACGTCTATATATGCAGAAAAGGAAGCTCTATGCATGAGGTTGCTGGGTATCGGAAGCATGGAGCAGAAGTTCACGCGAACTTGATAAATCACCTTAAGTTCACTGAACAAAGCTTGTGATACAGTCGTCGTGCGTCAAAAGGGCAGTCCTGAATGAAGTGCAATCATGGATCGCTTCTCTCGTGATCCGGTTGTAAAAGGGGAGTTGCAATGGGCTACCACACGATTCCAGGCACGGACCATACCTATGGCCTGATTGCCTATGACAGCGACGGAAACGAACGGCTCGAAGCAGGGACGAAATTCAGTCAGAAGCTTTTGGAATTAGCTTCGACCGAGCCGATTACCAATGTATTTTTCTTTAGCCATGGCTGGAAGGGCGACGTGCCCGCCGCAGTCGAGCAATATGACAAATGGATTGGTGCTCTGATGGCCTCTGCCGATGCGGCCAAAGCGGAGAAGGCGTTTCCGGGGTTTCGTCCGCTGCTCATAGGTCTTCACTGGCCGAGCCTTCCCTGGGGTAATGAAGAAGCGCGCAGTGATGGTTCGTTTGCCGCTTCAAGCGGCCCAAGCCCCGACCAGATGCTCGAAGATATGGTCCAGCGGCTGGGAGATCGCCCTGAAATTCGTGGGCCTTTAGAGACGATATTCGAGGCGGCGCGGCACGATATGTCGCCGGATACGCTACCGGAGCCGGTGCGACAGGCGTACCTGGATTTGAATAAAGCTCTCGGGTTGGGAAGCGGCGGAGTCTCCGCGCCGCCTGACGCTGATCGTGAGGGCTTCGATCCCGAAGAGTCGTATCAGGCGGCGATGGAAGATAGCGCCAACTTTGGAGGGGTCGATCTGAGCGGCATCTTCGCTCCTCTCGGGCAACTGTCCTACTGGACGATGAAGAAGCGTGCTCGCACTGTTGGCGAGGGCGGGATTCACACCTTCCTCAATGACCTGCAAAACGCTACGGCGGCCCGTCGTACGCGGATTCATCTCATGGGGCATAGCTTTGGCACGATTGTGATCTCAGGAATGCTGGCTGGGCCCAACGCCAGCGGGCCGTTGGTTCGGCCTGTCGACTCGGTTGCTCTCGTCCAGGGTGCGGTTTCGTTGTGGTCTTATGCTCCATCCATTCCGTTCAAGAATGCCGGTCCTGGTTACTTCCATCGGGTCCTGCCGGATGGCAAGGTCTCCGGGCCGCTGGTGACGACGCAATCGCGTTATGACAAGGCAGTCGGGCAGTTGTATCCGCTGGCATCGCATATTCACGGATCGGCTTCCTTCGGTGTCGGGGCGGGCTTTCCTGAGTTCGGCGGCATTGGTTCATTCGGCATACAAGGCCTCGGCGGTGCGATTCAAACCGATACGACGATGCTCCCCGCCGATGGCAGTTACGGTTTCGAGCCGCACAAGGTCTACAACCTCGAATCCTCGCAATACATCTGCAAGGGCGGCGGAGCGAGCGGCGCGCATAGTGATATCGCCGGACCGGAAGTGGCGCATGCGATCTGGGAAGCGGCTTTTGCTTCGGTGTAGCCGATCGAGATCGGAGAAGATGTGGAATCCAACGCAGCTGACGACTTTCTGATTCCTTTTGGAATCTCCGCAGAGACGGGACGGCCGATTAGCGGTCTCTCTGATGAGGCCGTCGCGGCGATGGTCAAGAAGGATCCTGAGCCCGAGAGCGCACACCTTCAACAGCGCACCGAGACGGCTGCGCTTTCGTTTGCTGTGATCGGCGACGTTGACGGCAACGATCTGAGCCAATCGGGCTGGGGGATCATCTTTGGTCCTGAGGTCGATCAGAGAATCAAGGACGCTCTTGATGCCCTTGATAGAACACCGGAAGGCGGCCAGTCCGTTTGTGGTGTACGACGGACCTACCACGGTCAGGCCGGGCGAATCGGCTGCGGCCTGGCTCGGCCGGCAAGGTGTGCGCATGGATGTGGTCGATCCGGCTAAGGGTGTTCCGTTCTATTTGTTGATCGTCGCGCCGCCTGATGCCATTCCGTTTGAGTTCCAGTATTTCCTGGATATCTATTGGGGCGTTGGCCGGTTGTGGTTTGATACCGCCGATGAGTTTCGGCAGTATGCCGATAGCGTCGTCGCCTATGAAACAGCTGGTACGGTTGCAACCACTCGAAACATGGCGATGTTCGCGACCGAACACGACTTCGATAAGGCGACGCAATTGTTTACCCGCAACGTGGCCAAGCCGCTGTCTGTTGGCGAGGGAAGCAATCCGATTCCGATCGGCAAACGGCAGAAGTTCGGGTTGAAAACGATCTTTGGCGAGACGGCAACGAAGGCGGGCTTGAGCGACTTTTGTGTGGACGTACGGAGATTGGGTCGCCGTCACTTCTTTTCAGCGGGTCGCACGGCATGGAGTTCACTCCCGAAGATCCGCGGCAGGCGGCCAATCAGGGAGCGATCGTTTGCAATGACTGGAAGGGCTACGGGGCGATCCAGGCGGAACACTGGTTCGGCGGGAACGACATTCCGGTGGACGCTAAAGTGCATGGCATGATGCATGTCTTTTTTGCCTGTTATGGCGGCGGCACTCCGGAGACCGATAACTTCGACCGCATGAACGACCAGCCGCGGAAGATTGCGAGCAAGGCCTTCTTTTCGGCGCTGCCCGCGAAGCTGCTGACGCATCCGGGTGGCGGCGCACTCGCGGTGCTCGCGCATATCGAGCGGGCGTGGGCTTACAGCTTTCTCGGGGACAAGGGCGGATCGCAAACTCAGGGATTTCGCGACGTGCTTGGCCGGCTCATGCGAGGTGACCGTATCGGTCAGGCGACGGACGTCTTCAATATGCGATGGGCGACTCTCTCTGCCCAACTCGCCGAAGCGCAGCTCGATCTCAAATTTGGCGGCAACACGCCTCTCGACAAGCTGGGCCGCATGTGGGTCGCGCGTGACGACGCGCGGAACTTCATGATCCTGGGCGATCCGGCGGTCCGGCTGCGGGTTGAAGATCTTCCCTCGTGAGCGGCGAAGGTCACGACTTAGATCCAACAGTTAGGAAGGCCCGTAAGCGATCAGCCTCCGCCTTGAGCTTTGGCGGAGAGTCGGGGCCTAATGCCTTCATCTTCGTTCGCGCAGCCTTCATATCGCCAGCGGTAAAGAGAGCTTCAGCGATCTTCAAATTGAAGGTGTAGGTATGATCTGCTTTTTGCTTGTCCGAGAGGTTCGAACAGGCGATTTTATCGATGGCCAGATCAGCCACGCCAAGCATCCTTGTGGTCTCGCGAGTTTCCGCGAGAATGTCGAGCAGCACTCCCATGGCGTTGGCCCAGGCCCGCCAATTCTTGAGGGCCTCAAAGTCGTTGGCCGCATCCATGGCGCGGAGGACCCCTTCGGCGAATCTTTCAGACGAGAGGTCGATTCGCGCCGCCGCCGTGCGGCAATAGGCGACCTGCAACGTGCGCCCGTGATAGGAGTGAATCGCGAGAGCGCGCTTTAGCAGAGCAGAGGCTTCCTTCAGGCGATCAGGGTCGCCGGAAAGGAGCTCTGCGCGGTCGCGAAGCGCGCGTCCCAACGCTGAGTGCCAACGCGAATCGCGCAGGAGGCGCGGTTGTTGTGGAGACTTCTCCGGAGTTCGTTCCAAGCGCCTGAGCGGCCGCGAGATAGGCAAGGTCGGCGGCTTCCATCTCTCCTCGGCTTTGAAGCAGATAGCCCAGCTCAATTTTGGCCCGCCCTACATCGCGCGGGTTTTCGTCTTTGATCGCTTCATTGACCGCTTGACGATAAAAGTCTTCCTGATGCTGGTGCTTCTCGAGGTTAGTCAAAAGTCCGGCTTCATCTTTGGGAAGGCGATCAAAACGACTGACGAAATTTCCACTTGCAAGGGACTTCTCGGCGGCCCCTAGGATTTTGCCAATTGCCTCTTTGCATTTGTCTTCCTTCTCCCTGCGGGCATAAGCGTAGTAAACGGCTTGCCAATACTCATCGCAAGCCTCGCCCGAGGGGGAGACCTCACACTTTGAGCGCTCAAGAGCCTCATCAATTTGGTCCTCGTCTACCAGCTCCGGCACTGTAAGCTCGCGTTTTGCCTGCTTCAACAGCAAGAAGGTCAGAGTTGCGTTGGGCTTAGTTGCTTTCAGGAAGTCCAGATGCCGCGAACAGGAGTTCGTCCAGATAACGAGCGGTTGGCCATATCGGGCGATTTTTTCAAAGAACCATGTCAGCCGGTCGGCCGGATGCGAGGCTGGGGCCTCTTTCGGCGCGAGTCCAAGCTCCTTCATGCAAGTGTCGGAGATCGGGTTGGCGTCTCCGTCGAGGCGGATGACAGTGCCATTCCAGCCGGCGAAGAGCGCTCGAGGCAGTTTCGAGAACGGTTCGGCTGGCGCGTCCAGAGAGATTTTCGCGCCGGGTCCGAGCGAACCAACCGCCTTGGAAACGGATCCCCAGGAGTCGCCCGCATCGTCGTCGGACCAGGCTTGCTCGGGGACACGGGGGCCGTTCAACGGCAGTGAGCTGAGATCGAGCGGGGTCCGCAGGTACACGGTCATGGAGGCCCATGCCGCGTTGTTGAATTCATTCTTGAATTTGTCGGAGCGAATACGAACGAGGGCCGATTCGGGATCGCGGCTTGCGGCTGCGCCGAAGACATCAGAATAAAAGGCCTCGGCGATCGACTTGGCGTCAAGATTGTGAAGCTCGGCCTGGAAGGAAAGCACCATCGCCGTGCCGCGTCGATGAAGGCACAAGGCTGGAGACTCGCCCCATGAGTTGGCGGCCGAGGAGTAACAGCTCCAAAGCAGCGCCATCTTGGCATTAGCGAATCTCTCTGCAATGGTCCATGGTCCGACCTCGCCGATCTCGTTGTTGACTGCATTGCCATGCGCCTCAATATGCAGAATGTCGGGATCGCTCGATTGGTCGCCGGTCCACTCTTTGGGCAGCGACTTGAGTGCCGTTGCGGTATTCTTCGGCGTGTCGGCACTGAGATTGGACCTCACCTTGAGGTCGGCTGGAAACAAGGCAGCCTCCAGCGAGAAATCGTCCCACGCCTGGACGATGGATACATCTCCCGCTGCAAGGAATTTTCCGTCCTCGTCGCAGAGGGCGGACCATGGCAACAGGTGAAGTTCCGGGCGAAAGGTCTGCAATGACGAGTCGCCGCGGAGTGCCTGTTTCGCTGAGGAACTCACGCAGCCTGGGGCTGAGTTCGGCGAGTTTTTGATAAAGCTCGGCGCCAAAGGAGCGGATGAAAACTGCTCCGCGGTACCCTTCGTCATTGCGGTTGACGTTACAGTCGCGCAGGCGTTTCACGAATTCTCGCCATTGCTCGTCGTTGCGCGGAGATTGAAAAAAACCCGCTGACGAGACGTGGCCGTCGATCGACAGTTGGACGCCATATTCGCGTTCGCGAGTGAGCGGTCTGCTCTCAACCGTCTCCCCGTGGGAGCCAGTACTGTTCCCAGGGAGGGTAAGCAGGACGACCGCGGTCTTGCGGGCAATCGGCATGGAGTCAAAAGTAGCATAATGGAATCGCATTTCATGAAGGGCCTTTTGACTGGCCCTAATGTTACGGGGAGCACATCATGGCGGCTGATGGTCAGGGGACGGGAATGCCAATTCCGATGGGGGTTCGAGCAAATGGTGAGCCACGGCCGGCGCTTCAGCCTGAAGAGCTGTTACGGCAGGTTGAGGGCGCGGCTGGGGATTCGGACGAGGTGCTGGCTCGCGGGCAAGCGGGCAAGGTGCTCGGGGTCGCGGGCAATGTCGACGACCCGATGGATTTGAGAGAGACCGGTTGGGCGATATTGTTCGCCAGCGACGCCGATCCGCGGATTCATCAGCAGCTTCAGCCGTTGCTCGATCTGCGAAGAAAGCAGGTCCAGGACGAAAAGCTCTTCAAGATATTCGAGGGGCGCGAGGGTGTCTTTCCGGGTCAGTCAGCGAACAACTGGGCGCGGCAGCGCGGCGTGCCGCTCACGGCTGCCGTCGACCCGCGCAAGGGGGTGCCCTATTACTTGCTTATCGTCGGATCGCCGCGGGAGATTCCGTTCGAATTCCAGGCCCTGCTCAAACTGCAGTGGGCGGTGGGAAGACTGTATTTCGACGACATAGAAGATTACGGGCGTTATGCCCAGGCGGTTGTCGACTACGAAGCGCCGGAGTTTCGTCCCGTGCAGCGAAAGAGCGTTGCAGCGTGGGTGACCAAACACGATGGCGATGCGGCGACGACGATGCTTTCGGACGCGGTTTCCGGGGATTTCGTGAGTGGGGATGACCCACTTGGCGAAAGGCGTCAGTTCAGCCTGGACTGGTTTGGCGATGGAGAAGCGACCAAAGAGCATTTAGCCGAGATATTGCGGGGCGATGCACCGAGCGGGCCGCCGGCGGTACTCTTCACCGGCTCGCATGGAGGGGAATGGCCGATGGACGATCCGGCTGCACAGCGCCAGATGCAGGGAGCATTGGTTACGCAGGACTTTACGCCGGGGACGCCGTTGGGAATCGTTAATGTGTTTTCGGCAGGAGATGTACCTGCGGATGCGCAGGTGCATGGCATGATGGCCTTCCTGTTTGCTTGCTATAGCGGGGGGTGTCCGGTCGAGGACAACTACTTTTTCAATAAGGACGGCTCCAAGATTCCGGTCGCGCCCGAGGCGTTGATTGCGAAGCTTCCGCAGAAGCTGCTCAGCCTGGGGACGCTGGCGGTTATCGCCCACATCGATCAGGCATTCTCGTATACCTTTCAGAACCTTGAGGGAACGCCACAAGTGCAGTCGATTCGCACTCCGCTGGAGCTGCTGATGAAAGGAGAGCGGGCCGGCCTGGCGGCGGACCGGCTTAACCTGCAGTGGAGCGCCATCGCGGCGCAGGTGGGCGTGGCCCTGGGCAGACGGAGAGAGCCGAACTTTGACCCCGAGTCGTTTGCGACTCTCTATATCGCCCGCGACGATGCGCGGAACTATATCGTGCTGGGTGATCCGGCAACGCGTCTGCGAGTGAAGGACTTGCAATAGTTTGCCCTTGCAAGAATGCCGATCCTCGAATTCGAGAAGAAGGGATCGTGCGTGAAGCGCTTTATCTATAAGGTAGAAATCTCTTCAACGCGGATACCGCGGTTCATTGCCGCATCGCGGAATGCTGCCGTCACATCGTCGGGTCCTCGCGAGGCGAGGTCCCACACCGCGATCGCCAGCATCTCTTCTGCCGCCAACGCGGCCAGTCTCGCTGCCTGGTCAAGAATCGCGAGGTTTGCTGCAAGATAGGATTCTTGCCCGACGGCTTCGCCCGCGCAGATGAGCAGGTCGCCTTGCGCCTGGACCGCTTGGTGGATTCGATCGAAGATTGCTCCCCACTCGAAGCCATTTTGAGACTCGCTGGTTAGACCGTCCACGACCGACGAGGCGCGAAAACTCGCGGGATCGCTCGGGAGCACGACGTAGCGACGAATGCCAAGCTCTCCGGCGACATCGAGGGCGAGCAAATCCGCACCGCGCGCTGCTGCGCAGACCAGGGTAGAGATGGATAGGCTCTGAAAACAGGACCGGATGCGATCGGCTACGGCGGATGCGTTGTCGGGTGGGAAGCGCCGGGCGGTGGAGCCTTCTGCATCGATACGTCGTCCGGCCAAAGCAGCAATCATCGCTCCTGAATTCTAGTCCACGTGAAGGTGGGTTTTCTCAATCTGTACGAGGGGACTTCTACGGAAGGCGTCGCCCCACCGGGTAACGCGAACGAGCGGCTGTGCGAGACGATGGTTTGCGCATCGAGGTGAGTTGGAGGCTTGGCAGTTGAGCACCCGAAGGCGAGATGGTGGAGATTCAATCGAGTTAGGAATGACGTTGGTAATCCATAGGAAATGAAGAGAACCAAGCGTTTACCCGCTCGTATTGAATTCACGGGTGTTCTGCGTCGTCGTGTGGACTCTGCGGCGGCATTTAGCATCAAACAGTTGTGATATGGTCAAACAAAGAGACTCCAGAGTCCGTATTCTTCCCCCGATCATGAAGCGTTGATTCAATAAGGCCATTCACTTCTGGCCACGCATTGAGGAGACTCTACCTTTGCTCGCTTTAACAGCCAACTTGCGTCCGGTACCCGAACAAATTTCAGAATTAAAGAGCGAGCGCCCGCTGAGCGTTGCGCTAAGCCATGGGCAGCGACAGGTCACTGTGGCTGAGCTGGACAGACTGGCAGATCGTTTTGCCGGCTATTTGCAAAGTCTTGGCGTCGAGTCCGGCGGTACAGTGGCAATTTGCGCTGAGCGGTCTATTGAGTGGATCATCGCCGCTTTGGGAATCATGCGTGCCGGCGCTGCGTATGTTCCTCTCGATACGGCTTGGCCGGATGAGCGTTTGCGCTTTGCCGTGAATGATTCGCGCGCCGATGTCCTGGTCGCTCGTGCTGAAGTTCTTGATCGTCTTCAAGTGAAAGCGCAGGGCATCGATCCCTGGCGCGATGCGGCGCTGATCGCCGCCGCCCCGGCATTCAGGGCTGAGCCAATCGATCAGGAAAGCCTTGCCTATGTGATCTACACTTCCGGGTCGACGGGCGTTCCCAAGGGCGTTGAAATTACCCATGCCAATCTCGCCCACCTTATTCGCTGGCACTGGGAGGCATTCAACGTCACCCGGCAGGATCGCGCCAGCCACCTTGCCGGCCTCGGCTTTGATGCTGCCGTCTGGGAGATTTGGCCGAGCCTGACTGCGGGGGCAACCCTGTGCATCATTGATGACGATCTTCGTTCGTCGCCGGAGTTGATTCAGCAGTGGATGGTACGAGAACGGGTCACGATCGGCTTCGTGCCTACCGTCCACGCCAGGCCGATGATGGCCCTCGCCTGGCCCGCAGAAACGGAGCTACGGCTTCTGCTGACCGGCGGCGATGCGCTTCACCATTCTCCTCCCGCTGGACTGCCTTTCGATGTCGTGAACAACTATGGACCGACGGAATGTACCGTGGTTGCAACGTCCTGCGTGCTCAAACCTGAATCGCCCGGCGTACCTCCGATTGGTCATGCTATAGCCGGTGCTACGGTTTATCTGCTGGACGAGGCCGGTTCGGAGGTTCCCGACGGCAGCGTGGGTGAGATCTATATAGGTGGCACGGGGGTCGGGCGCGGGTACCGCAATCTTCCCGATGCCACCGAACGCAGCTTCCTGCGAGATCCTTTTGCCAACTCTCCCGATGCGCGCATGTATCGCAGCGGCGACCGTGGGGTTCGCCGGCCTGATGGTGAGATTGAGTTTCGCGGCCGCGTCGATCGGCAAGCGAAGATTCGCGGGTATCGCATCGAGCTGGATGAGATTGGAAGCGTTCTCGCACAGCATCCTGGTCTCGACTTTGCCTCGGCAGCGATTCACACGCCGGAGGGCGGGGAGAACCAGCTTCTGGCCTACGTCCTTCCCAAGCAGAACATGCCGGCTCCGACGATTGAGGAGATCCAGGAGCACTTGCTTCGGAGCTTGCCGGAATATATGGTGCCAGCGGTTTTCGTGCGGCTTGAGGCGGTGCCTCTCTCGGCGAACGGAAAGATCGATCTGGCGGCGCTTCCTCAGCCCACGGATGCCAATCGACTTGAGAAAACGGCTGGCCGTGCCGCAGTTTCACCGGTTGAAGAAAAGTTGCTGACCATGTTGCGGGGTTTGCTGGAGAACGACTCGATCGGGCCGGAGGACAACATCTTTCTGGCCGGCGGCCACTCCTTGCTGGGCATGCAACTGGTGATTCGCCTCCGGAATGCCTTTGGCGTCGACGTAACGTTGCGGCAGCTCTTCGAGGCACCCACTGCGGCGCGTCTCTCACTATTGGTTGAGACGATGCTCATTGAGGCCGTGAACTCCATGAGCGAAGACGACGCCAAGGCCCTTCTGACGGAGTATGAGCATAATGCCGATGCCCAGCGCTAGCGCGGTCGATGCAGCGAACGACGAAAACCTGAGCCTTCTGCGGATGCTGAATCCCGAGGTGCTGGCGGATCCGCATGCAATTTATCGGGCTTTGCGCGAATACGATCCCGTGCACTGGGACCCGTACATGCATGCCTGGGTGATCACCAGCTATCCGGAAGTCGTCTACGTGCTGACCAATTGCTCGGCGGACCGTACTCCGGCACCGGAATATCTGGACAAGCTCGGGCTTACATTCATGAAGCCGTTTGCCGAGGTCATGCTGAAGCAGATGATGTTCATGGATGGCGCGATGCATACCCGATTGCGCGGCATCTGCGCCGCCGCCTTTACGCCGCGCCGCGTCGAGTCGATGCGCGATGTGATTGCGTCCATCGCGAATGAACTCGTTGACAAATTCATCGCTTCGGGCGAGATCGATATGATCGCCGATTTTGCCAATCCTCTGCCGGCGATCGTGACGGCCAAGCTGCTCGGAGTTCCTGTCGAAGATCACCAACAGCTCCATGCATGGGTGCTCGATCTCGCCGAGGTGCTTGGCAATTATCAGCACCATCCCGATCGCGTGGCGGAGATCGTCAAGAGTCTCGATGCATTCAAGAACTACATTGCCGAGAGGATGGAAGAGGAGCGGCGTAAGCCCACCGACGGCCTGATTTACTCACTGATGATGGCCGAGGTGGAAGGGCAGAAGCTCACGGATGAAGAGGTGATTGCCAACACGATCATTACGCTGATCGGCGGCCACGAGACGACGACAAACCTGATCGCGAGCGGATTCCTTACGCTGCTTCGCAATCCGGAATCTTTTGAGCTGCTGCGCAGCCGGCCGGAACTCGCCAAGTCCGCAGTGGAAGAGTTGTTGCGCTACGAGTCGCCCGTGCAGCATACGGCGCGCATCGCGCCCGCCGACTTTGAACTTGGCGGCAAGAAGATTCAAAAGGGTTCGCGAATCGTGGTTGTGCTGGCGGCTGCGAACCGCGATCCCAATCGCTTTCCCGATCCAGACCGTCTGGATCTACTTCGCGAAGACAACCGGCAAGTGGCCTTCGGCTGGGCGGCGCACTTCTGTTTCGGAGCTCCGTTGGCGCGAATGGAGGGGCAGATTGCATTCAACACGCTTCTCCGCCGACTCGTGAATCCGGTCCTGCTCGAGGAGACTTTGAGCTGGCGCAGCAATGCAGGGCTGCGCAGCCTGACTTCGCTCAAGATCGGCTTCGATCCTGGAGTGCCTGCTACACCCGCCAACTGAAGCACAGCTAAGCCGATCTTGCTCCCTCCATCTAGCCGATGGGAAGCGGTTCGATGGCCTTGTGCTTCCCCTCAGACCTGGGATCAGGATTTTGAGAATATCCGCCGAACTGAGTCCAGAAATCCGGTTGATTCCGAAGAGGGCTTTTCGATGGAAGCTGGCGCGTCGGAACCAGGATCAGCGCGTTTGCGTGCTCGAAGCGCGGCGACCACTTCCGAAGTTCGGCGCGATGGATCGGCGACAACCTCCGCGACGATGGCGTACCAATCCTCGATCATGCGCTGGATGGTGTTCGCTTCAAACAAGTCGCAGTTGTAGATCAACCTGCCTTCAATGCCATGTGGCGTGTCGTCAAGCTCCATGTTGATATCAAATTTGGTCGAACCATTGTGTATGTCCATTCTGGCGAACCGCCAGGCGGGTTCGAGCGTGGCGAGCGGTGGCTCGAGCGAGAACATCACCTGGAAAAATGGATGTCGACTCGAGTTGCGCCTGCCAACCAGTTCCGTGACAAGCGTCGAGAAGGGAATGCCATCGTTGGCCATCGCGCCAAAAAGGACCTCTTTGCACTGGATCGCTAGATCCGCAAAAGAAGGGTCATTCTCTAGCGACACCCTGAGTACCAGAGTGTCAAGAAAATAGCCCATGAGAGCTTCCAATTCGGAGTGATGACGCCCCGCGGACGTTGTGGCGATGGTGAGGTCCGTCTCGTCGGACTGTTCCTGAAGCAGAATGTAGAAACTCGCGAGCAAGCTCATGAATAGGGTGACATTGAGCTTATGATTGACCTCCTTGAGGGCCGCGCTTACCTCGGAATCGAGAGCGATCTTCGCCATCGCTCCGTGATAGCTCTGCATCTCGGCTCGAGGATGGTCGGTCTTAAGAACATCGTGCTGCGCTGCGCCAGCCAGCTTTTGACGCCAGTAGGCAAGCTGTTCCGGGGCGATCGTCTCGATCCATTCGCGTTGCCAGATGGCATAATCTCCGTACTGCACAGGCAGTTCCGGTAGCGGCGACGGTTCGTTTCGGGAGAAAGCTTCGTAAAGTGTCTGCAGTTCCGAAACGAACACTCGATACAGCGAGAGGCCGTCAAAAATTATGTGGTGAAGAGCGAGGTAGAGTCGATGTTCGTTCTCGGAAAAGCGAACTAAGCGCCCGCGATAGGTGGGTCCGGTTTCGAGATCGAAGGGGATGAGAACATCCGCGAGGGCCATCTTGCGGGCGGTTTCATCGCGAATTTCCTCCGGAACGTCGGTCAGATCGACATACGGCAGGTCGATGTGCGCGGGCGGAGGCTGGACGAACTGCATGAGTGCGCCGTCTTTCCAGCCAAAGGTCGTTCTCCAGGACTCATGCCGCCGGACAATCTCTGTCAGAGCTCTTTCGAGCGCGGTGCGGTCGATCGGCCCATAGCGGTACATGGTGATGGGGTCGTTGTAGATCGGTAATTCGTTCGCAAATTGAGAGTGAACCCAAAGTTGTTCCTGCCCGTAGGACATCGGGACGTCGGTTCCCGGAGGCCGGCGGGGGATCCCGTGGATCGTGCTGGGCACCGGGACATTCCGACCATGCAACAGCCTTTCAAGGAGTTGTTTTTTCGAATCGGAAAGAGTGTCGGGCATTTTCGCTTTCTTTGAGCAGTTGTAAAGCAGGTTATTCAAATGATCGAGGAGCGGCAGATAAGTTTAACTCAGCGACATGTGCCCGCACGAGGCCCGGTGTGGGAGACGAGTTACTTAAGGGAGATGCGGATGGCGAAGCTTGGGCTGCTCCCTCCGATCGGATCTCCAGGCTCTAGAGCTCGGGATCTCTCAGCTGCGATCGGGTCGACGGCGGGCATGATTGATGCGAAGGTGATATTCTTGGTCGCGACTCGGAATGCCGCTTTAATTGCTGGTTCAAACTATCTCCGGCGATGGACTGCGGCAGCCGAAATAAAGAGGAGAACAAAATGGTAACTCGGCGCGAGTTTCTGGATACACTTGCGATCGGCGCAGCGGGCCTTACGATCGGTTCGACCGCCAAGAGCTACGCCCAGATCATGGGCTCCAACGACCGGCTGAACTTTGCGGTCATCGGCCTGAATAGCCGGGCCTATGCTCACCTGTCCTCGCTCAAGGCGAATAAGGCCGCGGCCCGCATCTCCTATGTCTGTGACGTCGACACGAACATCATGAAGAAGTTCGCGGATGCAACGACGAAGCAGATGGGCGAAGCTCCGGCAACGGAGCAGGACTTCCGCAAAATATTAGCAATGAAAGATATCGACGCCATTACCATCGCAACTCCCGACCACTGGCACACGCCGATGGCGATCCTTGGCCTGCAGGCGGGGAAGAACGTTTATGTTGAGAAGCCATGCAGCCACAATCCTGCAGAAGGCGCGATGCTGATCGCTGCACAGCAGAAGTACGGCAAGCAGGTGCAGATGGGGACACAGCAGCGGTCCTCTCCACACACGATCGAGGTAGTAGACAAGATCCACAACGGCCTGATCGGGCGCGCCTATTATGCGAAGGCCTGGTACACCAACACGCGCAAGTCCATTGGGTATGGCAAAGCTGCGCCCGTGCCGGCCGCAATTGGATTGGGACCTGTGGCAGGGGCCGGCTCCGCGGCAGCCCTACAAGGACAATGTGCAGCCGTATAACTGGCACTGGTTCAGAATCTGGGGCACGGGGGAAGCGCTCAACAACGGCACTCACGAGGTGGATGTCTGTCGGTGGGCGTTGGGCGTCGACTATCCCAACCGCGTGACGTCGTCGGGCGGACGGTATCAGTTCAAAGACGATTGGCAGTTCTATGACACGCTGGTGACCAGCTTTGAGTATCCCGATAAGCTGCTTTCGTGGGAAGGCAAGAGCTGCAACAACATGAAGTTTTACGACCGTGAACGTGGGTCGACGATCATGGGCACTACGGGCTCGGTGCTGGTCGATCGCGATGGATACGAGGTCTACGACCTGAAGGGAAACAAGACCTCTGAGGTCAAGGCGGGCAAGGCAACTTCCTCCGCTGACCTGGTGGGGGCCGACTCGATGACCGATCTGCATTTTGCGAACTTCATTGCCGCTATCAAGAAGGGCGAAAAGCTGAATGCTCCGATACCGATAGGCAACGTGGCCGTGACGATGCTGCAACTTTCCAACATTGCGTGGGAGGTGAATCGCGAACTGCGCCTCGATCCCACGAATGGAAAGATTCAGGACGATCACGATGCCATGAAGGGTTGGGACCGGGAGTATGAAAAGGGCTGGGCTCCGCACGTCTAGATAAGAATTTGCGAGGACGCGACATGAACAACACTTTCTCCCGCCGCAATTTTGTTCGTTCCGGAGCGCTTGCCGCGGCAGCGTGGAGCGCAGCGAAGGCGGCGCCGGCATGGGCGGCGGAGCTGACCAAGGCGGGCGGCAAGCCCTCGCCGATCAACCTGGGGCTATGCAGCTACACCTTCCGGAATTTCACGCGCGCGCAGATGATCGGCTACATGAAGCAGCTGAAGGTCTTCGCGTTGAATGCCAAAGACACGAAGGACCACCTGCCGATGGATCCGGCGGCAGAAGCGCAGGCGCTTGCCGATTATGCGGCGGCGGGGATCAAGCTGCATGCGATCGGCGCTGTGTATTTCCCGAAGAATGAAGACGACGACATTCGGGCGAAGTTCGACTACGCCAAGCGCGCGGGAGTTTCGGTGATCGTGGCCGGCGATCCGACTCCGGAGACGCTTCCGCGGATCGAGAAGTTCGTCAAGGAATACGATATCCGTCTGGCGATCCACAACCACGGGCCGGAGGACAAGATCTGGCATTCGCCGCTCGATGTGCTGAAGGCGGTGAAGGACATGGATCCGCGGATGGGATGCTGCATCGACGTGGGCCATTGCGTTCGCGCGGGAACCGACGTGGTGCAGGCGATCCACGATGTCGGGCCGCGGCTCTTCGATCTCCATATGAAAGACCTGAGCGACTTCACCAGCAAAGAGAGCCAAGTCGCGGTGGGCGAGGGCATCATGCCGGTGAAGGGAATTTTCGAGGCGCTGATCGCGACGAACTACAAGGGTTTCGTCGACCTGGAGTATGAGATTAACGGCGACGATCCCATGCCGGGGGTGATTGAGAGCTTCGCTTATATGCGTGGCGTATTAGCGGGCATGGGATACAGCGCTCATGCCTGACGGGGTTGCCCCCTCTCACCCCCTTCCGGCATCTTCTTTGTTTTCAAGGACCCTTATCGGGGGTCGGTTATGTGTGTCTCGGCATTGGGGTTAGGCGCAAGGTCCCTGCTTCGCCCGCGATGGGACCGCTTTTTGACGTTTGCGGTGGAGTAGATACGGGCGAAGCCGGGGGCGCGAGCGATCCGGATCGATGGCGGCGATGGAGGCCGGGATGAGGTTGCGCTCCGTCCGGTCTGCTCATCGCTCTGCGTAGCGAACTGAAGGGCGTAGAGGAGCCGCATGGCGGGACGGAAGTATATGTTGTTGTCAGAGAGGACCTGAGCGATCTCGCGGGCGGCGGCTTGGACGACTCCAGGATGCTCGAGGAGCGGGAGCTCAAGGAAGAACCGGGCACGGGCCGCCCGGCGTACGCTGGCCCTGGTGGGTTGGTGGTAGAAACAGTGAGACTTTCCGCGCATGGCGGGTGAGCCGCATTTCGCGCCGTCCGATTTGATGTGTCCGCATTCCTGAACCATGGCTTGCTCCCTTGCGATAAAGAGGCGGCAACAAAAAAGGCGGCCCTGGGGCCGCCCTTTGTTTTTATCTCTATCTCTATTTTATCAAGTTCGATAGCTTCACTACGCCAACTTGGCATTGGCTGTATGTGGCTGGGATATTGGAGGTTAACGGTTGGTGTTGGCGAGGACGATACTTGACAGGTTTTTAGAGGATGGGGTTTGGGGCCGATTGGCGACGGATTTTTCCCGTTAGACGTTATGGGTCGGTGTCCGAATAGCCGACTCTGCGGCAACTTGCGCCGTTAGCGGTCAACGAGTGCATTGGCGATTTAGCACTTTTCCCGGGTATAGTGCGGGACTGCGTCGTTTATCGATCGAATTAGCGTCGCTTGGGTGCAATAAGCGCAACACACCGTAGCCATTTCCTGTACAATCGCGCGGTCCTTGCATTTGATGGAATTGCAACGTTCACTCCTCGGCTGAACGGTCGAAGGAGATGGAAGCATGAGTGACAAGATCTTAACCGTGGAAAGCCGAGGAAAGAAGAAGCCCCCAGCGGCGGCGATCGAGGTGTTCGGCAGAGCTGGCTGGAACAACTATCTAGCGTTGCAAGCGGCACGAAATTCAAAGGCAGACGCGAAGCGCCTTGCGGAAGTTAAAAAGCTGACTCAGATGGTCGCCAAGGACGGCGGCAGCAACAAGGTTTCTCTGGCACTGGCGCAAGCGTTGCAAAAGGAGAAGCGGCTGCCGAAGAAACTTAAGCCGATCGCGGCGACAAAGATCGGCGGCAAAGGCGCGAAGGTTGCACCTGACGGCTTTCCCCCCGGCTGGCCCCACCCCAAACCTAATATGCTCCCGCTGTTTCTCCACACCGGCAGCTATAGCTTTGCGACACCCAATCCGCAGGTTTTCACGCTGACCCCTTCCATCGGCAATCCTTATAAGGGGATCACCCAGACTGCACTTGCCGAATACGCAGACGCTTTGACCGGTTCCATTTCCCTCGGTTTTGCGGGAGGGGACTTTCGCTTTACTACCGGTGCCGTGGAGTATTCCAGCCCCTTGCCAGAAACTTTTAGCCAGACTGACGGCATCACTGCAACTGGCAGCGTCTTTGAGGTCGCGGATATCTCGGCATTGGCCCAGCCTGCAAACCTGATTGTCTCCGCCAGCCTGCAATGCCCGGTGAGAAACGAACCAGCACTGGCCCCCTACGGGGACTTCGACGGCCTCTTCGATTCTTTTCCAGGGCTCAACTCATCGGCCATGAACGGGCTAATCGACATCACCGCCTATTTCTATCTGACCGTTTCAGCATTGAAAGACGGAACCATTCTGAGTTCCGCAAGCAGCTTCTCGGTGTTACTCGGAAAAGCTTTGGCCGCTCAAGGAAAGACCACTGCATGGGTTCCCATCTCTGTGCAGGATTTCTGCATCTTCATTGAGCCTGGCGTCGTGGATCAAACGGTGTACCTCGACGTGCCCATTACTGTCTCCGGAGCGGATCAACTGGTAGTTGAGGCCCAAGTGCGCCTTGTCGGTATGCGCGGCGGAGTCGACGATCCGGGTGCTGGCTGGCTAGGTGTAGCTTTTCAGGGGAATCTGTACCACCCAGTAACGCCCGTTGACCTTGGACTACTCGGCTATCCCTGCCCATTTACCGTCACAAGGATCGCCGCATTTGCGCTCATCTAGCTTTCATATCCAAACTGCGTACTTGAAAGAACCGTCAGCCAGTACTGTAGCGGGGCAGCGTATGCTGTGGACCCAAAGAAATCCTCGGCAAAAGAGAAAGAATCGTCGTCCTTAAAACAAACAGATAAAAGGAGTCTCGAAATGGCCAAGGGCAAATTCACTTCAAGTTCAGGTACCGCGCTAATAGTCGAAGCAACACAGAACGCTTCTGCCGTCTTGATTACTTCGGATGCCGCAAACGCCATGGAAGTTGATTCGAGTAGCGATGTGATGACGATTAGCGTAACTAATTTGGGATTGGGCGCCGGCATTGCCACAGGCTGTAACTCAGGTCCGGGTGTGTCTGCGTCAAGTCATGAAGGTGTAGGACTGGTAGCTGTGAGCGATGAGGCGCAAGCGGTATCCGCTTATAGCCCGTCCGAAACTGCTGTCGAGGCAACAAGCGACATTGGCGCGGCCGTCGTCGCTTCCTCTGGTGGCGGGGCAGCAATTATCGCTTCTAGCGAAGAAAGTAACGCTCTTGTTGCCCACAGCTTGTCCGAGGATTCAGTCGTCGGGTATGGTAATCAGAACGGTTCTGCCGCGGTCTTCTCCAACATAGAAGAGCAGCGCAAGGTGGGAGGCAACGGACAGATACTGTATTTCCAAGCTGCCGAGTTCTTTGGCAACGTCTCAATTACAGGAAGCTTTACGGTATCCGGCCACAAGGGCTTTCGTATTGACCATCCGCTAGAACCAAAGAGGAAGTGGCTCCATCACGCCGCGGTTGAATCCGATGCCATGAAGAATATGTACGACGGCATCATCTCGCTAAATTCCCTGGGAAAGGCCGTCATTCGGCTGCCCGGATGGTTCGAGGCGCTGAATAAGGACTTTCGTTATTTACTTACTGCAATCGGCACAGCAGCACCGAATCTTCACGTTTCGCACGAAATTGAGAATGGCCAGTTCGGTATCTCCGGAGGAAACCCCAGAATGAAGGTCTCCTGGCAAGTTACCGGAACTCGTAAAGATGCCTGGGCAAGTACTCATCAATTTGCCGCCGAAGAACTGAAATCAAAGAAGGAGCGCGGCTACTCGATCTGCCCGACAAGTGGAGGTGGCCGAGGAGGGCTCAAGTCGGTAATAAGTCCAAGTATCTATCAAAGAGTCGTGTTGCTGGACGAACTCAAGAAGAGTGCCAGCGTACGGAAACAACGGGTCACAACCTTAGTGAAGCAAGAGCGGAAAAGACGTCCCAAGCCGTGATTTAAATTTCAGCGACTCGTTGGGAAAATCGCGATCACTGGGCGGTGAGCCGGCCATCATCCGGGAATCTGACCGGCGTGATTTCAGTTGAGGAGTACAGGCCAATGCACTCACTGAGCCCTTCGGATCAACTTGGCCCTTGGCAAATGGCCGTAAAACCGGCTTATCGGAGAGGCTATTGGCTGGCAATGCCCAAGCCTAAAGGCCTTTTCGCGGCTCTGCTTTCCAGGGCCTGAGGCCCCCGGTTTCCACCGGGCGTATTTTGTCCTGTTCCCGACATGGTTCGCTTGCTTCTCGGCGGCGTTGTTTCGTAGAAAGGCCTAGACGACCTTCGCTCGCGTCCGAAGTTGCGGATTCGCTTCCCTGGGCAGGCAGTTCCTCCCACTCAAGCCAACAGGGCTTGAATGGGCCACCCAGCCTTTTGTGTTTGCGATAGGATGGCGGGCATGAACTTCTGGCTTATTATTCGGCTCCTGAAGGATGCCGTCCTGATAATCGGCGGGGTGGCGGCAATCGTGGTGATCTATCGGAAGGCAAAGCACGTGGGTTAGCTAACGTATTTATTGCCCTCCCAGCTTATTGGAAGTCTTTGTCGGGTCTGGTGAAGAAGTTGTCGACCTGGGCGTTGAAGTCGTCGGTGTGTTCGCGGAGGGTGGCGTGGCCGGAGTTGGGGACCACCCAGAGGTTGGCGTGGGGAATGTTCTGGAAGATGAGGACGGTGTGGGTTACTGATATGACGTCGTGGTCGCCACAGATGATCAGCGATGGAGCCTTGATGGTGTGGAGTTGGGCGAGCGTGATGTGGGGCTCTTGCCAGTCGAGGAGGAAGAGCTTGCGGTCGTTCTTTTCTTTCGCGGTGGGGTAGATCTTGTGAAGGCCGGAGTCGTATTCCTTCTTCTCGTCTTCCCAGAGGCCGGGCTGGAAGGCATCGGCGGTGGGCCATAGGTTGGCTCCGGTGGACGCGAGGCGCTTTACTTTTTCAGGATGGCGGATGGCGAGCAGAAGTGCGTTGATGCCGCCGTCGCTCCAACCGATGACGTAGGCGGAGGGGACATGCATGGCGTCGAGCAAGGCGGCGTAGTCGTCTGCCATCATTTCGAAGGTGAGGGGATGGTCGGGGTCAAGCGATCTGCCCTGGGAACGGCTGTCGGCGAGAATCACTTTGTAGCGCGCGGCGAAGTAAGGAATGTTCTTGTCGAAGGCGCTCATATTGCCGTTGTTGCCGTGAATCATGAGCAGAGGCGGACCGCTGCCGTAGACCTCTGTGTACATCTTGAAGCCGTTGATGTCGTAGAACTTTCCGGCGGCTGGATTGTGGTCGTAGGGAATCGGCGCGGGCGCCTGGGCGCGAGCCATCGTGGCGCAGAGAACGCAGGAAAGCCAGATAGCGGGAGAGGTGCGGAGGCGAAAGGTTCGCGGCAGGTGCATTGGGGAATCTCCGGTGGCAGAGAAGAGCATGTGTTTATCGCATGGTACTTGAATGGATGCGCTTCGGAGACTCTTTCGGCGGCGGTAACGAACTGCTATGGCCTTCCAAGAAAATAGAGGGCAGCCATCTCACGATGACTGCCCTCTCGATTTTGCTGACGCGATTCGGAAGTACCTCTCTCTTAGAAAGTGATCTTTCCGGCTACCTGGAGAACACGTGGACCACCGACGCCATTGACGTTTCCAACGCCGCTGCCCGAGAGTTGAGGTAACCCGGCCAAGCGTCGAGCCTAGGGCTGTGACGGGGTTCGCGAACTCGGGAGTGTTGGTTGCGTTGAAGGCGTCGCCACGGATTTCAAAGTTGATCCGGTCTTTGATGGGGAAGGTTTTGAAAAGTGAGATGTTGTCGGAGAAATCGGCAGGGCCGCGGAATTGATTGCGTTGCGTATTGCCGATGACGTTGTTTGCGGGACTGCTGAAGGTCGTCGGATCAAACCATGCCACGTTGGCCTTGCCGCTGACCTGATGGGTCACTCTATAGCCGCCGGCGCTCAGGTTTGCCGTCTGTGTCGTGCCCGGAGTTGGACTGCTCGTCGTGATCGTGAAGGGTAGACCTGTCACGGCGGTAACGATAGCTGAGACCTTCCAGCCGCCGAGGATGTAGGCAGCGGGGCCATCACTGAGCCATTTATGGTTTCGGCCAAACGGCAGTTCGTAGGTGACGGTCTGCGCCCAATTGACGGTGCGGTCAAAGTCCAAGACGGTGTAGTTGCGGTGAATGTCACCGGCGTAGAACAAGAGCGCACCGTCTTGTCCGGACGTGACATAGCCCTGGGCTTTGCCCCATGTCAACGCCGTAGTGAATGCCAGCCCCTTGGTGAACCGACGGGTGAGCTGCATCTGGAGGGACTCGTAATTGGCGGAATAGCCCTTGAAGAACTGGGTCACCGCCGCCGTCTTTCCAAACTCAAGATTGAGAGGAGCCTTGGCTGCGCTTTCGCCGAAGACGCTGGGGACGTTGATGTTCTGAGAAGAACTGATGCGCGTCCCATGATTGGCGACATAAGCAAGTTGGAGCGAGGTATCGCCGGGCAGCGCCTGCTGCAGCGCAACATTCCACGAGCTCACGTAAGGGTTCTTGAAGTTTAGCGGGATGTACAAGTTGGCTAAGCCAATCGTGCCGTTTGCCGCACTCTCGGTAAGCGTGCCATTGGAGTTAAAGACCGCCTCGGGGGTGGCTGGAATTCCGGTGACGAAGGTGACGTAGCCTCCGACCGGATTGAGAGCTGCTCCCAAGGCAGGCGTGTTGGTATAAAAGGTGCTGGTTTTGATGGGGTAGTTGTAGGCGTAGGTGTTATCGACGAAGGGAACGTAGCTGACGCCAAACCCGGCCCGCAGCACAGTTTTGTCGGTCGCCCGGTAGGATGCGCCAAGGCGCGGCGCGAAGTTATCCCAGTCGTTCTTCATGCCGAGGTTGGAGGGATTGCCGGCGATGCCGGCTGCCACGAGTTGGTTTGTAGCCGGGTTGTAATTGACGAAGCCCCCGGCTTTGGCGGGCGTGGCTGGCGGGTAAAGTTCATAGCGCAGACCAAGGTCTACGGTCAGCTTCGACGTTGCCTGCCACTTGTCGGAGACGAAGAAGAACTCCCACCATTGGCGGTAAGCCGGCCTCGTACTATTTGTGTCTTGACCAACCTGGTAGGGAACATCAAAAAGAAGACTGGCAACATCATTTGCCTGCCCCGTGACGGCTCCGTTGAAGCTTGTCGCACCGGGGGCAGAGGTCTGGTTCTCATGGTAATAGAACTGACCTGCGGCGGCGTTGTTGTTGCCTTGCACAAGATCGTCGCGGACGCGCCGAATATCCACGCCAGCCTTGAGCACGTGATTTCCGAGTACCTTGGTCCAATTGTTGGCTACGTCGATATTCGATTCCGCACGCAGCCAGGGAAGCGAAGCCGAATAGCCAATAAACGGAGTCGTGAACGTGTTGACCTGGAAGTTAATCTGGCCGCTTGTCTGAAGGGAATTGTTCGTTCCATTCGGGCCATTGCCCGGGATGCCAAGGGTCTTGGCGTCGTTGCTGCCGTAATCCGTCTGTTGGGCAACATTACGAAGATGGGCGACACCAAAGCGGAGTTCGGTCAGCAGAGTAGGCGAGAAGGTATGTTCATAATTGGTCCCCCAGCTATAAGCGGAAGCAATTCCGGTTGCCTGAAAACCGCCTCCAGCGGAGCCGCCGAGGAACGAGCTGAAGAGTGGGGCCTGAAAAATGTTGATTGCCTGATGATCGAATCGCCCGGTGATGTGGTCCGATGCACGCATCGCATAATCACCCTTGAGGTCATAGCTCCAGTTGTCTTTGTGGAAGGGCAGATTCCGCGAGAAGTTGTTGGTCAATACACCGCTGCTGTACCTGGCGGCAGCCAGATTGGTGGAAGGGTTGCGCGCTAGAGCATCCACCTGGCTATAAACGGTGGTGGCAATGGGGCTGATGCCGGGGTTGTTTAATGGAATGATGTTTCCGGCAAAGGGGGTTCGCCCGGTGCCGCAAAGAGCGGAATTTGGCCCGCCCTGGCAATCGGCAGTGTCTCCGGTGTAGGGGTCATATACCTGGCCGGAGTAGCTGGAGAGGTCCAGGTTGTTCCCTACGACGTTGTAGTAAGGAATGGTCGCATTGGTCGTGGTCTCCTCGTGGTCGGTGGACCGCAGAAAGTCGCCATAGTAAAACAACTTGTTCTTGATGACCGGGCCGCCGATCGATGCGCCCCAATAGTTGTAAACCAAACGCCCGTTGGGCCCGCTGGCAAAATAGTTCCGGGCATTGATGCCGTTGTTCTCGATGTTGTAAAACACAGAACCGTGGAGGTCGTTCGTGCCTGACTTCAATGTGACGTTCACCACTGTGCCGACCGCGCGCCCAAACTCCGCTTCGAAGTTATTTGTGGTGATGTCTACGTTCTGAATCGCGACGGCAGGCGGGACGAGGATAATATGGATGCCCGTACGCTGATCGTCGTCGATCCCTTCGATCTGGTAGAGGTTGACATAGGTCGAGTTGCCATTTGCGTTGGTCGAGATGTCGTTGTTTGCGTTGAAAAACTGGGAATTGTTAAAGGTGAGAGGGGCCATTCCCGGAACCGTCTCGAGAAGCGACTGAAAGCTATTGCCGCTGGCGAGAGGAAGGTCCTGAATCTCGCGTTGGCCAAGATTGGTCGAGATGTCGGCGCGGTCGGTCTGCAAGAGCGGAGGCGCGGCGGTGACCGTCACCGTTTGTGACGAGCTGCCTGCGGTCAGAGAGAAATCGACGCGTGCCGTTGTATTTGTCTCGACAACGATGTTCTCGTGGGCCATCTTCTCGAAGCCGCTGGCCGCGACGGTGACGGTATAGGTGCCCGGAGGCAGATTTGGCTCGGTAAAGTTGCCGCTCTCATTCGTTACGGTGGCGTGTTCGCCATTTTGCCCAGTAAGCACAATCGTGACTGGGGCATTGGCGACGACTGCTCCCGATTGATCGACGACAGTGCCAACGATCGTTCCGCTCACGGCCTGCGCCATTAGCCGGCTCGTAGAGATAATTGCAACCGTGAACAAAAACAGTTGCGTCAAACGTAGCCACTTGTTTTTCATGCATTGCCTCCAAATGTGATTCCTGGCTCTGGGCCCCTTTTCATCCAGGCCCGTTGAAGCCGGTCAGTACCGTTTCTTCCTTGTAGCTGAGGACACGGAAGGATTCAGTGTCGCCAACAGTGCTCCAAAACCCACATCGAGCACAATACAGGTTCGCTCATTCTTCTGTCACGATGGTTTTGATCTGAATCGCGGAGAACCAGTTCCAGTCACGGTCCCGCTGATGCACTCTGGTTGCAAGGGAAGGTTCGCGTGTGCGCCGGCGTTAACGATAAAACTAACGACCGAGCACCCTTCCTCTCTTCACTAAATCGATTCTGCTGAGTCGCGCTGGTCAGGACCTAATTTCGATTCATCGCAGAGCGCTCTGGAAACGGCCGTCTGACTTGCCGGCCTGTCGCCAGTTCTCGTGGGGCGGTCGATTGCGAGGTTAGTTCGATGCAACAACTTTTGCCGCAATAGAGACACCGCTACCTAGAAACTCGAAAACTTTACTCCTTCAGCAAATCGTTTCGCAAGCGATTTTCGGTTGATTTTTTGAGTGCCGTATCCGGTCAGTAGCCGGGGACCATGATCGGGGAGCGCCTATACTGATGTGACTAACACTTGAGGTGTGGCTTTTGCTCCGCAGACAATTCTTGCCCGTTGCCTTCCTTTTTGCTGTCATTTGCGCGCTTTCGCAGCGTGAGTCCGTGGCCCAGAAGGGCGCTCCCGTTTATCAGCCCACTGCTGCGCAGCTAGCCGCCGTTTCCGGCGAATATCTGAACCCTTTGGAGCCAGACACTCCCAACAGCTTCTATGCGAAGGACGGCAAGCTGGTGGTGGAGAATGAACGATACGTCCCGGTCGCTCTGGAAGCCGTTTCAGCGCTGGAGTATTCCGTCCCCAAGTACAAAGTAAAGTTTGTTTTTACCGCCGATTCCTCGGGGCGTGTCACTAGTGTCACTAGAACCGTAGAAGGCGATGCCGAGAAGGTCACCTCGCAGCGGACCGGTGACCCGGTACATCATGTATTTCCGGACTACGATCGGCAGGAAGTGATGATTCCGATGCGGGACGGGGTTAAGCTTCACGCGATTATTCTGAAGCCGGTCAGTGCGCCGGGGCCGTTGCCGTTCCTGATGGACCGAACCCCTTATGGCGTGGATGAGACGACGATGGCCAGCTTCTTTGGGAGCCGGCCCGAGCTGGCGAGGGCCCAATACATTTATGTTGCGGAAGATATTCGCGGGCGCTTCAAGTCTGAAGGGGAATTTGTGATGATGCGGCCCCTGGCCGATCATCACGATGCCAAGGCGGTCGATGAGAGTACCGACGCCTATGACACCGTCGCGTGGCTGCTGAAGAACGTTCCTGGAAATAACGGCCGGGTGGGCGTGGTTGGGACGAGCTATCCGGGGTTTCTGAGCATGATGTCGGGGATCGATCCGCATCCGGCGGTGAAGGCGATCTCGCCGCAGGCGCCGATGATCGATGTCTGGATGGGCGATGACTTCTTTCATAACGGCGCGTTTCGTCAGACTTATGGCTTCGACTATGCGCTTGGGTTGGAATCGAGCAAGGAGATGACGGAGGTCGATTACGGCAAGGGGCGGGATGGGTACGATTATTTTCTGGAGCGAGGATCGTTTGCCGAGGATGTGAAGCGGTCGGGGGCGCATACTCCGGCGGGCGGGGTATTGCCGACGTGGCAGCGGTTCCTGGATCATCCCGCCTATGACGATGTTTGGTCGTCGCGGGGCGTTGAGCAGCACCTGACTACGGTCGCGGTGCCGACTCTCTCGGTTGGCGGTTATTACGACCAGGAAGATATGTGGGGGCCGCAGGAGGAATATGCGACGCTCGAGCCGCATGACACCAAACACGAGAACTTCCTGGTGCTTGGGCCGTGGCGGCATGGCTCGTGGGCGCAGACGACGCGGCATCTGGGGGCGATCCAGTATGGGGAGCCGATTGGGCGGGAGTTTCGGGCCAAGATCGAGGCGCCGTTCTTTGCGCACTACCTGAAGGATGAGGGCAGCTTCGACCTGGAAGATACGGCGAGCTTCCAGACTGGCTCGAATACGTGGAAGCGGTATGCGCATTTTCCTCCGGCTGAGGCCAAGCCGACGAAGCTGTATCTGGCCGGCAGCGGGCAGCTGAGTTGGCAGCCTGCGGCTGCGGCGGCGAAGGTTAGCTATGTTGCCGACCCGGGCGATCCGGTGCCTTACCGTCACCGGCCGATTCAGCCTACTTATGGCGAGGGGTCGAAGTGGGGTCTGTGGATGACGGAGGACCAGCGCTTCGTGACCGGGCGCAAGGACGTTGCGGTGTGGACGATGCCGGTCGATCAGGACCTGACTGTGACTGGCGATGTGGTTGCGGACATCTTCGTCTCGACTACGGGCTCGGATGGCGATCTGGTGGTGAAGCTGATCGACCAGTATCCGAATGACGATGCCGATCCGGCGATGCGCGGGTATCAGCTTATGACGAATGAGGAGATCTTCCGCGGACGTTATCTTGGTTCGCCTGAGAAGCCGTCAGCGTTGAAGACGGGCGAGGCGAATGAGTTCAAGTACAGCCTTCATGGGGTGGACCATGTGTTCAAGAAGGGACACACGGTGATGGTCGAGGTGCAGTCGAGCTGGTTTCCGCTCTATGACCGGAATCCGCAGACGTTTGTGCCGAACATCATGACGGCGAAGCCGGGAGATTACCGGAAGGCTACGGTGACGATTCTTTCGGATGAGGCGCATCCGTCGGGCGTGGTGTTGCCGGTGGTGCGGTAGATTCCCAGGCCCGTCTCTGGGAGTAACCCGTTTCTTTTGTGCGGGTTAAGGTGTTGGGTCGACGATCCTATATCTCATTCTAAACGAGTTATTTGCAGGGATCAGAAAACAAAGGGGTTATGGGGAAATGGGAGGCGTCCGCGCCGGTGGTTTGGCGGGATTGGTCTGGCTTCTGGTTTTTCTTGATCTCTATCTCTAGTTTATCAAGTTGGATATGTTCACTGCGCCAAGTTTTGAAAATTATTTTGGCGTTTGGAATGTGTGGGTTAGGGGGATTTAACGGGTGTTTGGGGGCTTGACAACAAGTTGACGGACTCTATGCTTGCGCGATGCTGCCGAAAGTGATCGACGAGGCTGGTGTCGCCCTTTACGTCGCTACTTTATGAGTAAATGACTCCGTCAGTATCTTTGGAGCGTGCAACGGCGCCTCCGCCGGAGGCCGGACAACGATAGATCTCTCGGGCGCTCGGTTCGTCGGATCTGAAATAAATCTACTTTCATCGCGGGACCAGTGAGGTCGATCCGTCCGGCGAGTATTGTGCCGCGTACTGTGACCGCGAGGGGTATGAGTTCCACGGCCGGAGATTCGGGTGAAGCAGGTTCCTCCGGCAGACGTTCACGTTAAGGGATGAACTGGTAAAGGCAAGCTTTTCGCCCGTGGATGAACCGTGGGCAGCGTCGCTCTTTGCGGTTCATTTCTTCAAGATCGTCTGCCAATTCGTCACCACCGTAAAGGGCACAGAAGTGCTTTGCGCCACTGGCACGCCGATGAGAAAACGTTTGCCGTCTGCCGTGACATCGCCGCCAATAGAACCAAGCGGCAACTGGAACAAAGACCTAGGCGCTCCGGCCTCAAATACTGGTTTCGCGCTGATGTCGACTGACATCTGCTTCCCGTCGGAAGCCACATAGAACAACTCTTTGCCATCTCCGCGCCATCTGGGATCGGTTCCGCCCCCTTTGGAGATTAGCCATTTGCCCCCGACACCAGGAGATAGTTGAGCAGAGCCGGAGGAGAACTCCCGGACGTAAATTTCGTCGCTCCCGGACTCGTCTGATGCGTAGGCGATCCACCGCCCATCGGGAGAAAACTGACCTGAGCGTTCGTTGAACTCCGTACGCAGGAATGAGACCGGCTTACGATCGCCAGTCAATGGGAGCACCCATAGGTCACTTTTTGTCTTCGGAATCTTCCACCGTATACAGCAAGAATCGCCCGTCTCGGGACGAGCTGGTGGCGTATTTGAATTCAGGGCCTGCGCTCAGCAAGAGCCGCCCGTCGCCTGCACCGCTCGCCAGCTTGAGGTAAAAGTTAACGTTGCCTTCACGCATTGAGTCAAAAATGACACTGCTCCCGTCAGCTGACCAGGCGGGGAATGTAGCCCGTACTTGTTCGTAGGTCAACCGTGTGCTCGTGTTCCGCCCTACGTCGAGCAGCCACACGTCCCAGTTCGGCGTATTTTCGGGATTAGTGCGGGAAACCGCGACACGTCTGCCGTCCGGTGAAAGGGCGACGCTGTTGTAACGGCCGGGTTCGGCCACCGTAGCGAGGACTTTTCCTTGCCGGTCAAGCCACGTGATTTGGTAAATTTGCCCGGCATCGCTTCTGTAAACCAGGACGCCGTTGTTCGAAGCCGAGAAGAATCCGTAGTCGAGGTAGGAGCCAACCTCCTTGGTGATCGGAAGGGCTTCGCCAAAAAGTCCCAGCCGATGAGCATCAAACGGCTGCGCCATCAACGTCCCTTGGCGTAGGAAGAGCACTTGCCCAGAACCGGAATCTGCCGAAGGCACATACACTGGCCCATACGTGGTTGCCAGCAGGCGTTTGGAGTCCTGGTCCTCCGGTTTGGTATTGATGGAGCCGACATAGTCGCCACTGTTCGCCGGGGAGCTCGAGGCGCGCAGGTACAGAAAATGTCGCCCATCCGGAAGGAAGAATGGGAGGACATGGAGAACCTCCTTGCGCGATAGATCAAAAGTGGTCAGCTGAGATGCGACTCCGCCAGCCGCAGGGACCTGCATTAAGCCTCTGGCGGTATCCGCGAAAACGATCACATCTTCACGGTTCCACGAACCACCCACTGCTGTCCCCTGCACATCACAAAGTATTTGTGCCGGACCGCCAGAGATATCGATTTTTGCGAGTTGGCTCCCGGATTGAAATCCAATGAAGCGACTGTCGGGAGACCAAAACAACGGCGGCACTACTCCGTACGGCTTTAGAGTTGCAGGGTGGCTATCTGAAAGGACCCGAACCTCTAGCGAGTCCAGGTCGCGGATCCACAAGTGGGCTACGCCGTCAGAACCGGTTGCTGCGAACACAAGATGGCGGCCGTCAGGCGATACCGCGAAGCTTTGGAGCCATTTTCCGGAAGGAGAGATCTGAAATTGAACCCGCGGGGGCACCAACGGGCTCTCACGGAAGTGAATCAGGGATAGCACTGCCAAAGCCAGGAGAAAGACCGCCGAGGCGCCCCACGCAAACCAAGGCCGGCGGGTCTGACCAGGAATTGGAGCGGCTTCAGGTGATAGGTGCGCTGGTGGTAGCGCCGAACCCGGGCGTTGAGCTCGCTTCAGATCCAGGACAATTTCGCGCATGGACTGGTATCGTTCCGCCGGATTCTTCTCTAACGCTTTTTCGACTATGTTGCGGTACGTTGCAGGAGTGTCCTCGCTCAATGGCGGCGGGTCGCCGTGGATGATCATCGTGAGGACTTCGAGATCTGTCCTCCCGTCAAATGGACGCTTGCCTGCCAGCATCTCGTACAGCACGACAGAAAAAGAGAAGATATCGCTGCGCGAATCCAGCGACTGGCCCGACGCCTGCTCCGGAGACATATAGGCGATGGTGCCGAGGATCAGTCCCGGGCGCGTCGCCCCTTCCGGCGAGTTTGCCGCAAGGTCGATCCCGGCGTTTTCGGCAAGCTTCGCCAAGCCGAAGTCGGCCAGCTTGGCGTAGCCGTTTCTGGCCACCAGAATGTTCATGGGCTTGATGTCGCGGTGCAGGATGCCCGCCTGATGCGCGGCGGCCAAGCCGTCGGCCACGCCGATCAGCAACTCGGCGACTTCCTTTGGAGTTCTGTGCCTTTCCTTAACCCAGTCTTTGAGCGTTCCGCCGTCGACATATTCCGTGACCAGATATTGCCGCCCCTCAAATTCACCGACATCATGCACGCTGACGATGTGCGGATGATTGAGTGAAGAGGCCATCTGAGCTTCGCGCTGAAAACGGCGGCGGGCCTCGGCATCGGCAAGATTGTCGGAGAGAAACTTGATCGCGACCCGGCGGTTAAGCCGGGTATCGAGGGCGAGCCAGACGGTGCTCATGCCGCCCTCCCCAGCTTCGACTCGATGCGGTATTGCCCTATCTCCAAGCCGGCGGGAAAAAGTATGGCCGCGGTACTTGTGGCGTCTTGGGAAAGATTTTCGCCTGCGATCACGGCCACCGGTTGCTGCAGGAATCCGCCCATCTGCTCTTCCCAGGAGAGCGCATCCGCCACTTCGCGGTGCAGATCCTCGTCGCCGGAACAAGCGGAGCGCAGGTAGGCTTCGCGTTCTGCCGCCGGCATCCGGCGAGCGGCCGCAACTATCTCCATGACGCGTTCGTCTTCTTCGTGGCTGGCAGGGTCATGGCTTCCTTATGTCAGTCGTTCGAAGAGCCAGCGGCGAGCCCGATACCATTCCCTCTGCATTGTGTGCAGGGTGATATCTAGTGCATCTGCAGTTTCCTGGTCGGTGGATCCCCAAGAAGAACTTGAGTTCCACCAATGACCGTCGCGAGGGCGATTCTTTCTCCAGATCGTTGAGGAGTTCGTCAACGGCAATGACCAGCTCCGATGAGCTGTGGGTGCCGAGGAAACGCTCGGGAAGACCCTCCATCGGCAGAAACAAAGCGTTGGGCCGGGCCCGCGCGTGGTCGATCAGATAACGACGCATCACTCTGGCCGATATCGCGAGGAAATGGCCTCGATCCTGCCAATCAAGGTCCTTCGATTTCGCCAGGCGAAGGAAGGCTTCGTTCACCAGAACTGTGGGCTGGAGGGAGTTGCCGGGCCGCTCGCCGCGAAAACATCGTTCGGCAATCTGGTGCATTTCCGGCGTCAGAAGTTCGAACAGTCTGCCTTCCACTTGCCGGTCGCCAGTTCGCCATTGCTGTAGCAATACGGTGATTTCGCCCGGATCGGTTCCCATATTGTGCCCACTTCCAGATGCGCCATTATAGGCACAAGTTCCGTCCGGTTGCGGGCCAAGTGACGGCTCGTCTTTTCAGCCAGAGATATTTTTTGAAAATGAGGCGGGGACTTGGCGGTTTCATCGCTTTCCATAGTGAGACCAAGTTCGCAAGGGCTCGGCCATCACCAAAATAAGGAGACCTACCGTGAAAAAGAATCTGTTCATAATCGCGATGTCCCTGGCGCTGCTGATGAGCGTAGCCGCCCAAGCGCAAACCACTCATCTGAAAGTAACTGTGCCCTTCGAATTCACCGCCGGGAATGTTCAGCTGCCCGCCGGCGAGTATGAGGTCTCGGCCCTCGGAACCTGGGGCGGACCGGCACTTTCGATCCACAATGTGCATTCGAACGCAGGATCGGTCGTTGTCTCGAATTCATGCAGGTCGCAGAAGCCTGCTGCCGACGCCAAGCTAGTTTTCTACCGATACGGCCACCAGTATTTCCTTGCCCAAGTGTGGAACCGGAACAGCTTTGCAGGCAGCCAGATACAGATCAACACGCGGCCAATGGAGTTGGCGAAGAACCAATCGAAAGATGAAGTCGTGTTGATCGCTTCAGAGAAGTGAATAGTTGCTCACAATTCAATTCAAGCCCGGAGGCCCCTATCAGGCCCTCCGGGTTTCGTTGCGTTTTGCCATGTGATACCGCTTCTGTTTTCTTTGGAGATTGTTTGACATGGAGACAATCTCGCCTAGTTCAATAGGCAAACATTTTCCTTTGACATGGGGGTGCTGCTTTACTATCGTCCAAAGCGACTTAAACAAATGGTTTTTTCGGGTTGCGGAGGCTGGCGTTGGTCCCTTTTTTTCGGATTGCATTTCGGGTTGGGGTGGTGGGTTTGGTTTTGACGAATGCTGTGGCTGTTGTGGCGGCGGCGGATTCGTCACCGTCGATGAGGCCGGCAGCGCTTACGAGTGATTCGATGATTGCGCCTTTGGGGCTGGATGATGCGAAGCCTCGGCTTTCGTGGCAGTTGCGGGACTCGCGAGATGGGGCGCGGCAGACGGCTTATGAGATTGAGGTTGCGACGAAGGCGGCGTTGCTGGCGGCGGGCAAGGCGGATGTGTGGGACAGCGGGAAGGTGGCCTCGGATCGGTCGGTGGGGGTGGTTTACGCGGGGCCGGAGCTGGCTGCGGAGAGGCGCTACTACTGGCGGGTGAAGGTTTGGGACAAGGATGGGAAGCCGTATCCGGTGAGCGAGGCGAGCTGGTGGGAGACGGGGCTGATGGCTGCCGGGAACTGGCAGGGGAAGTGGATTGGGTATGAGACGGAAGAGGAGCGGCGGGTCAGGGAGTCGGGGGCGGTGTGGATTACGAATGCTCCGGTGCGGGATGTGAAGGAGAGCAGCCCGACGCGGCATGATTTTCGGCTGGGGTTTGATTTAGCGCAGCCGGTGAAGCGGGCGGTGCTGTATGTGACGGGCAGAGATACGGCGGCGGCGTGGGTGAATGGGAAGCAGGTGGTGACGGCGATGCCGATGCCGCCGTGGAAGCAGTTTCCGTGGCAAACGTATACGACGACGGTGGTGACGGACGATCTGCACGCGGGGCGGAATTTGCTGGCGGTGGAGGTGTTGCTGTATTCGGCGAACCCGAGCGGGTTGGCGGCGGCGAGCCATGCGGGGACTCCGATGAGTGCGTGTGTGTATCTGGAGATGGCGGACGGCTCGGTCGACGGTGTTGAGGAGCGGGGTTCTGAAGGGCGGAGGCGATTGGAAGGCGACGATGAATGCTGCGGAAGGGTGGCAGCTTCCGGCTACTAGCGATGTTCAATGGCCTGCGGCTGTGGCGTATCAGCCGCCGGCGAGCTCGATGACGGATACTGCGCCGGGGAGCCCGTGGCCGACGGGGCCGGTGAAGTTGCTGCGGCATGAGTTTGCGGTGAAGAGCGGGATTACGTCAGCGCGGCTTTATGTGACGGCGTTGGGCGCCTATGAGGTGCATATTAATGGGCGGCGGGTTGGGGATGAGGTGCTTGCTCCGGGATGGATGGATTTTAGAGAGCATGTTGCCTACCAGGCGTATGACGTGACGCAGTATGTGAGGGCGGGGAAGAATGCGATTGGGGCGTATCTGGCTCCGGGATGGTATACGACTCCGCTGATGTGGTATCGGCAGGGGTTTAACTATGGGGATACGCCGCCGGCGCTGAAGGCGCAGTTGCGCATTGAGCACGGCGATGGCTCGGTCGAGTGGGTGGCGACGGATGCGAGCTGGAAGGCGGATGTTTCGCCGATCCTCAAGGCTGAGATCTATGACGGCGAGAGTTACGACGCACGACGGGAGCAGGCGGGATGGGACGGGGCTTCGTTCAGCGACGGGAGTTGGAAGCCGGTGCAGGTGATTGCGCCGAAAGAGCCGGCGGATGGTGGCGCAGTACTTTCCTCCGGTGCGGGTGGAGAAGGTGCTGACGTGCGAAGGCAGTTACGTAGTCCGAAAGCTGGCACTTATATCTATGACTTCGGACAGAACCTGGCTGGGGTTGCGAGCGTGCGGGCGCAGGGAGCGGCGGGGACCGATGTTCGGCTGCGATTTGCGGAGGTGCTGAATGCGGATGGGACGCTTTATACCGATAACCTTCGCACGGCGAAGGCTACCGATCATTTCATTCTAAGTGGGACGGGAGTTAGGACTTATCAGCCTAAGTTCACCTTTCATGGCTTTCGCTATGTGGAGGTGACGGGGCTGGGTGCGAATCCGGGGCTGGAGGCGGTGAAGGCGGTGGTGTTCCATACTGACGCTCCGTTTACCGCCGAGTTGAAGACGGGAAGCCCGATGATCAACCAGCTTTGGCGGAATATTTTGTGGGGGCAGCGGTCGAACTTTGTGAGTGTGCCGACGGATTGTCCGCAGCGTGATGAGCGGCTTGGATGGACTGCGGATGCGCAGGTTTTCTGGCGTACGGCTTCTTACAACATGGACCTGACGCAGTTCTCGAAGAAGTATGCGGCGGATATTCGCGGCACGCAGGTAGGGACGGAGAAGTATGGGATCTTTGCGCCGGGAACGAATCAAGGGAATCCTGGTTACGGTGCGGGATGGAGTGACGCTGGGGTGATCGTGCCGTGGACGGCGTGGTTGCAGTCGGGCGATACGACGGTGATTGACGAGAACTGGATTGCGATGGAGAAGTATCTGGGGTCGATCGAGGCTGATAATCCGGATTATCTCTGGAAGAAGAACTCGGGGACACCCTTTGGCGATTGGTTGTCGCCGGAGGGGCCGACTCTTGAGAGCCTGGTTGCTACCGCTTACTGGGCCTATGACGTGACGCTGATGAAGCAGATGGCGCACGCGGTTGGCAAGAGCGACGACGAGGCGAGGTATGCGGAGCTTTATCGGAAGATACAGGTGGCCTTTGCTAAGGAGTTTGTTCATGCCGACGGATTTGTTGCCGGGGCTGACAATGGGGCGTCTCCGTTTGGACAGATCAATAATCCGAATGCCAAGGCGAGGGGAGGCGATACGCAGACGAGCTATGTGCTTGCGCTCGAGATGGGGCTGGTGCCGGATTCGCTTCGCCAGGCGGCGGCGGACAAGTTAGTTGCGAAGATCAAGGACAATGGCTGGAAGCTGAGCACCGGGTTTCTAGGTACTCCTTATCTGCTTGCTGTGCTGGTCGATACCGGTCATAGCGACGTGGCTTACCGGTTGCTGTTGAATACGGAGTATCCTTCGTGGGGCTATCTGGTTGGGCATGGGGCGACGACGATGTGGGAGCGGTGGAACGGCGACCAGATGCGCGGCGACCCGAGTATGAACTCCTACAACCATTACGCTTATGGCGCGGTTGCTGACTGGATCTATCGCTATGGAGCGGGTATCGATGCGATTCCGGAGGATGCTGGATTCCATACGATCTATTTGCATCCGACCTTTGACTCGCGGCTGGGCAGCCTGGAGTTTCGTTACGCTTCGCTCTATGGGCCGATCGAGTCTTCGTGGTCTACGCGAAGTTCGGGAACGACCTGGAAGGTGACGATTCCGCCAAATACTATGGGCCGTTTGCCGGTTTCGGCGATCCAAGGTGAGACGTTCACTCTTGGCGGAGTTTCTCTCGAGCAGAGTAAGAGAGTCAAGGCGGCGAATGCCGAGGATGGAAGTAAGTTCTATGAGCTTGGGGCTGGGAGTTATCTCTTTGAGGTTTCTGCCAAGTAAGTCTATTTCTGACTTGTCGAAGACCTTTTGAGTTCGTTTGTCTTTAAGACAATGAAGTATTCATAGATGGCCTGAAGAGTGGCGTAGGTCATGCCTGCCCTTCCGTCGAGGAAGCTTCGCCTGATGACGACCATGTAGAGCCACTTGAGGAGTGGGCGCGCGGGGAGGCGATAGAAGAGCGCCTTCTGGTGCAGGCGGCGGGTGTGGAAGTCGGGGTCGCGGAATGCTGTTCGCAGGGATGGCTGAAGCAGGCCCTGGCCTTGCGCGATTAGCTGCGCTTCCATTGTTGAGTACATATTGTGCTTGGCGATCCAGTGCGCGATTCCTTTGGAGAAAGGGAAGTGGTCGAGTGGCTCTTTTAGTTCGGCGATTTGGCCTTCGACTTCGATCACTTCGTTGACGGGGCGGGTGTAGCGCGAGCGTTCGGGGCGGACGAGCCGGATGTAGTACGGGGAGATCTGGGCGTGTTTGAGCCAGGTTCCGAAGAGGAAGTCTCTGCGTCGCAGGCGGAAGCCGCTGAGTTGCGGCGACGCGCGTTCGACAGCGGCCTGCATTTCGGCGCAGAGGCTGGGAGTTGGACGCTCGTCCGCATCCAGTATGAGCACCCAGGGATGGACGAAGTTGATTTGCAGGGCGGCGTTGCGGTGCGTGGCGTAGTCGTCGAAGACGCGCTGATGAAGGTGGGCTCCGGCTGAGCGGGCGATTTCCGCGGTCGTGTCGGTCGAGAAAGAATCGAAGACGTGGACATCCTCGGACCATGCGACGGAGGCGAGGCATCCGGGAAGATCGCGCTCTTCATTTCTGGTCAGGATGAGGACGGAAATCATGCTCCCCTATCCTATAGGGCGGCGGTTTGGCGGGAGGGCATTCGCTGGTGGTAGCTCAGCGATACTCCCCACTCAAGCCAAGGTCGGCTTGAACCACCCCAGCGACGAAGGCCTGTCGCTGGGGGACCCGGTGAATGGGGAAACGGGCATTAGTTGGGCTTGATGGCGATAACTTCGATCTCGACTAAGGCCGTGGGGTCTGCCAGAGCCGCGACCTGCATGGCGCTGCGCGCGGGGAGATGCGGCTGCTCCTTCGTGCCGAAGTACTGCGTGTATGCGGCCATGAAGCCGGTGAAATCCATCTTGCCGCCCTTGGCTGGATCGCCGGCGAGATAGACGTGCATCATGACGACATCGCCCAGGGTAAGCCCCTGCGCTTTTAGCGCTGCTTCGATGGCCTTGATCGAGCCGTTGGCTTGCGTTTTGGTGTCGCCCGGGGTGGGGCCGTCGAGAGTGGGGGAAAGCATTCCGCTGAGATATAAAGTCTTGCCGACCCAAACTCCTTCCGAGATGGGGAAGGTGGAGTGGTCGGGCAGGGGGATGCGGACGACCTGCGCGTTTGCGGAGATGGATGCAAGGGCGGCAAGGGCGAAGATGGGGGCGGCGAGTAGCGCCTTGAGACAAGTGCGGTGCGAGTTCAGGTTACTGCGCATGAGGAGTCCTCTTTTCGACTTCGGTTCCGATCTGGTTCATGCAACGGAAAGCTGAGAGCGCGGCGCCCTCTTGCCATCCGCTGAGCTTGCTGGTCTGGTCGCCGACGAAGTAGATGTTGCCGTCGGGCTCGAGCAGGCGCTCGATAGATTTGCCGCCGTAATCGCTGAGCCATCCGCCGCGGGCGTACTGAATCTTGGCCCAGTTCACGTAGATGGGGTTCTTGAGTTCTTTGCCGTGGCCGGGATGGAGGAGCTCGATGGAATGGCGGGAGGAATCCAGCTTGGCCTGGACGCCCTTCAGATCGCCGAAGGGCGTGCCGGGTTCGTTATCGGCGTAGCCGCCGACGATGATGCCGGTTTGCGAAAACATTTTGGCGCTTGGATACCAGACGATTTCGACGGGCTGGCGCAGGTAGGAGAGTCCGCCGTAGATGTTGTAGTCCTGCTCCCAGAAGCGGCGGGACTCCCATGCGATTTTTGACGCAGCGTCGAAGGCTGACTTGTCGATAATCTTTTGGACGTCGGGGGAGAAGTCGGCGTCGACGTCGCGAAGAACGGGGAACGGGATGTTGGAGATGCAGTATTGTGCTTCTACCGTTTCCGTCTTGCCGGTCTTCCCGTCGAGGTAGCTGACGGTGACTCCGGAGCTGTTGTGGCGAATCTTCTTGACTACGGCCTGATAGCGAACGACATCGCCAAGTTGTTTGGCGAAGGCCTTTGGGATGTGGTCCATGCCGCCGACGGGCTGGAACATGGTGGCCTGCCAGTCGACCGCGTCCTCTGACATGAGCCCTTGCCAGAGCCGGGCATCGAGGAGGACGTGCATGGGCAGCGGGTCGATGGCGGTCGGATCCTGCTTTCCGGCGCCGGGTGGAATCGTGAAGCCGGAGCGGTCGGTCCCTTTGAAGAGGTAGTCGGGATTCAGGTCGCCGTATTCGCGGAGGAAGACGAGCATCCGCTCTTTGTCCTCAAGGGTGACGTCCTGATCGAGCGCGCCTTTGTTGATGGCTTTTGCGAGAAGTTCGGAGACGTGGCCGCGGGCGTCGTTGACCATCCGGCGCTGTTCGACGGGCTTGCCGCCGTTGAGGTTGTCGGCCTGCAGCAGAGTGCTGCGTGAGCTGTTGACCTCGACCTCAAGGGGAATGTTGAACTCGCGGCAGTAGCCGAGCATGGTGGCGTGGACGGAAGGAAGACGGCCGGGGCCGAAGTTCTGGTAGTTGCCTTCTTGCCATACACAGGTCTGTTTGAAGCCGTCGGTGAATTCGACTTCGTCTCCGCCGCGGACGGTCCAGTTGCGGCCTCCGACGCGGGCGCGGGCCTCGAGGAGAGTACATCGATAGCCAAGTTTGCCGAGCTCATGGGCGGCGACGAGGCCGGCGATGCCGCCGCCGAGAATGACGACGGTGGTCCCGTTGCCGGGGATTTTTCTTAAGGTTGCGACTTCGTGGGTGATCTCCTGAGCGGGCAGGAGGCCGAGGGATTGCATGAACGAAAAGGCTGCGCCGTATCCGCCAAGCTGGCCGACGCGCGTAAGGAAATCTCTGCGGGTTAGTGCCATGAAGAAGGGACTCCAAGGGTTTCGAGTAGGAAGGTCTTCTTTGAGTGTATCTACAGACTAAAACAAAACGGCGCCTGCGGATGAACGCAGGCGCCGCGTTTTTAGTTTGGGACTGAACAAGGTTAGAAGATGATCTTCAAGCCAAGTTGAGTGTTGAAGGGTTCGCCGGCTCCGATACCGGGGGCGCCGTTGTAGCTGCCGATGGTTGTGTTGAGGGTGAGGGATGTTGCGCCGATGTTATTCGGGTTATATCCGCCCGGCGAAGCGTAGTTATAGCGGTTGAAGAGGTTGAACATCTCGACACCGGAACTGCGTGGAGACTCGCTCGGTGATCGGAGTGTTCTTGAAGACCGAGAAGTCAAAGTCGGAATAGCCGGGGCCGTAGAAGCTGTTCCTTCTGGAGTTGCCGAAGGTGCCAGGCGCCGGGCTGGTGAAGGCATCTGGATTGAGCCAGTTCGCACCGGGCTTTTCCTGCCGGGCTCCGGAATAGGCATTGATGCCGGTCAAGGAGGCACGCTGCGTACCCTCACCGGTACCGGAGGTGTCGGAAGCAGCTGAGCACGGTGATCGGAATGCCACCATGGAAGGTTGCCAGCGCATTGACCTGCCATCCATTGGTGAGCAGCTTCCATTTCTCGGCCGCCAGGAATGGTGTAGGTTGCCGCAGCCAGTAAAGATGTTGCGTTGGTCGAAGTCGCTTGCGCCGTAATCGCCCTTGAAGTTGGTGCTGTCTTGAGGGAGCGTTCCGCGGTAAGCAGTGACTTCATCGTTGCTGTGCGACCAGGTGTATGCGGCTTGCGCGCTGAGGCTATGCCAGTTAGAGACACGAGCAGTTGCCTGGAGCGAGCTGTAGTTTGAGGTTCCGATGCTTTCGATCTGGTTGATGTAGGTGTAGTTCGGATAGAGCGCGTAGTAGGGGCGGGTGGACTGAATTGGAGCGCTGGGATCGGCCGATGGTGCGGCCTGGTTGATGTCGAGAATGGAGAGGAGGTGACGTCCTTCGCTCCCGACGTAGCCGATCTGAGAAGACGACCTTATCGCTGACCGATTGCTCCAACTGAAGGTTGAAGTTCATGTTGTGGAGGGCTCGAAGTTCTTGTCGATCGAAAAGATGCTGCTCGATGCGGCTGGATTGGGAAAGACGTTGACGTTGGGCACAATGACGCCGGCGGTGGCGGTTGCAGTGAAAACGGAATTGGTGCCGCCGGGATTGCCTTCCACGCCGTTGGGGGCGCCGTTGCCGGGACGGTTGTCGAGGAAGGGGTTCAGGTTCGGAGTATCGAAGTAAAGACCGAGGCCGCCGCGGAGGACGGTGCGGGGCATTACCTGGTAGGAGAAGCCGACGCGCGGGCTGAAGTTGGTGTACTTCGGATCATAGAGGTTGCTGATCTCGGCGCCCTGGTAACCGATGCCGGGGGTTGCAGCGTCGGTCAGATCAGGCCGAAAGACGGAGAGGTTTTTCCAGTGGTTGTGCAGGGGGCCTTCATAATCCCAGCGAAGCCCGTAGTTGATGTTCAGCTTTGGGGTGACCTGGAAAGCGTCCTGCGCGAAGAAGCTGTAGGTGTTGACGAAGACCTGGCGGTCGGGATCTCCGAGTGCGATCGCGCCGGTGTAGAAGCGGCCGGCCAGGAAGTCGGCCAGCGAGTTGGTGTAGGCGTTGCCGGTATCGCCAGTGTCCCAAGTGTCGTTGGCGTTTGCCTGGTCCGGACCCTGCGAGCCGTTGAAGGTGAAGCTGCCGAGGGCGTGGCGATGATAGAACTCATCGAGCTGGGCCTGGCGGAATTCGCCGCCAAACTTGATCTGGTGCTTGCCGATGACCCAGGAGAAGTCGTCGGTGAGGTGGCCGGTGATGTCGTTACGGCCCTCAGGAGGCGTCTCGCCGGTGGGATCGAAGCTGCCGATGTTGATGTTGGCTGCGCCGGGAAGAGTGCGAGCCGGTGACGAGGCCGAGTGCACTCATATCGAAGCCGGTGTTGAAGTCGTTGAAGACCTGGTTGAAGTAGTTCACGCCGAGCAGCAGCTGGTTGGTCATGGTCGGAGTGAATACGTGGTTGTAGACGATCGCGTAGTTCTGAACGTGGATCGGAGCGACTTCGTAGTAGTAGAGGAGCTGTGATCCGACCGGAGCGACCTGATTGCCCTGACCGACAAACCAGTGGGCGGACAGGCTGTTCTTTTCGTTGATGGTCCAGTCGATCTTGGCCAGGCCGTTATAGCTGTAGCCGTATTCCGGGTCGCTGTTGAGGTAGTTGTTCACCGCGCCAGTGGTCGCCGTATCGCCGGGAAGAGCGCCGGTAACGTTCGACGGATACAGGGTGTTCAGGATGTTGGTGGAGACCGGGTTGACTGGAACGTCGAATTTGGCGAGCGCGGCCATGGCGCCATTCTGCCAGCCTGTCGACGGCTCGGTTGCGGTTGCGGGGACGCCGATCTTGAAGCGCTGGTGCTCGTAGGTGACGAAGCCGAAGAGCTTGTCCTTGATGGCGGGGCCGCCGAGCGGAGAAGCCGTAGTTATAGTTGCGGACTACCTGCTTGGGTTCATCGGCCGCGATGGTGAAGGGGTTGGTCGCGCCGAGAGCCTCGTTGCGGTTGAAGTAATAGGCGGTGCCGTGCAACTGATTGGTTCCGGACTTGAGGGAGAGGTTGACGCTGCCGCCGGGGTTACGGCCGGATTCTGGGCCTGCCTGGGTTTGCACTGAGAATTGCTCGATAGCGTCGATGGGCAGGATGATGCCGGCGATTCCGGAGACGCCGCCCTGGTTGACGGCGGGAATGTTGTGCCAGAGATCGTTGTTATCGATTCCGTCGATCTGCCAGTTGATCTGGTTGGCGCGGGTGCCGTTGAGGGCGCCGTAACCGCCGGCGCCGGTGTTAGCGAAGCCTGGGGTGACGATAATCAGCTGGGTGAAGTCGCGACCGTTCAGCGGCGTGTCCTGCAATTCCGCACCTTCGACTCCGGCTATCTGAGTCGTCGAGGTGGTGTCGAGGGTGAGGGCGGCTGCATTGACCTCAACGGTCTCAGCGGCCTGGGCAACGCTTAACTTGATCGGCAAGGTGTAGATGTGCCCGGCGGTGACGGGGACCTTGTCGATCTTTGCTACCTGAAAGCCGGAGGCGGTGGCAGTGACGGTGTAGGGGCCGATGGGGATTTCCTGGATAAGCGAATTCACCGGCGCTGGAGGAGATCGTCTCATGCTTCGTGCCCGTGCCGTCTTCAGTGGCTACGACGGTGGCGTTGGGGATCGCCGCGCCCGACTGGTCGGTCACGGCGCCGCTGATGCCGCCGCGGAAGGTTTGGCCATATGCCGACGCGATGGAGAGGGAAAAGACAAGAAGGAGCGAATAGAGGATGCGTATACGTCAACTCTGAGAGTGCATAACAAGACCTCCGAAGTTTACAAAGAGAAACGGATCGCCTTAGCATCCGCGAAACGCAATTGGAAACACGGATACCGACGAGATTTAGGAACCTTGTGGAGGCTGGCGCCAGACTTTCGATTGAAAGGTCTGACACCGGCTCGCCTAAGTCTTGACTTAGGGCCTGTGTTGCAGACCAACAACACTGATTGCTGAGGGACATAACTCAAACTAATGGCGCAATCGATAAAATTGCAAGAAATAAATAGTAGTTTGCGGATATTTTTGTAGTCCTAGTAGTATGCTTTCGGACTTATAAGGCCAGGGCTTATTCGACGTATAAATAATTTTTATAGTGAGCCATCGCAGGCCACTTTCTCTTCACGCGGCACTCTCTGCCTGGAACGCGTGAGTGGAACGCGGAGGAGGGTGCGGAGGCGAAGCGTGCAACAGTATTCTCTGGGGCCGTAATCGCTTCAGTCCGTCCTTGCCGGCTAGCCGCGATGTGCCGACCAAATCTGCGTGGGTGCGAACGACTGCTCCGACAGAGGCCGAAGAGAACCTGTGCTTCTTCGATTGCGAATCGAAAACCGGGGTCTTCTCGCCTTTGGCAAATAATCAACGGATTGCGATCTAGTCTTTTTTTGGAGGTCATCTCGTGCTATAAGGAAAGTGTGACGTCGGGGCAGTGAAGTGCTCGACTCACACGACCGGGCAACGGCTTTCCACGGATCGGCCCGCGCGTTTCTCTTGAATCCTTTTGACTTCATCGAACCCATCTCTTGTGGCCTTAAAGCCTCGATGGTGTCTTGCCGATTATGATTGAGCAATGGTTCTGTAAAGGGTCTTCTTGCCTGATTGTTCGGGGCGGGAAAGCTGCATGATCTTCTGGGCTCGCGCTATCCCTTGGATACTTGTATGAGGATTTGTCATGAATTCGAATGCTCTGCCTGCTCGCTCCTCCTCGACTCAAGGTGCTGTTTCTATTGAGTTTGCCAGTGAGAACCATCCACTGACTCTCCCTGCATTGTTTGCCGCGCAGGTGAAATTGCGTCCGCAGGCTCCTGCCCTCGCCGGGGCCGGGGTGACTCTAACCTACGCCGAGACCGATGCGCGGTCGACGGCGGTGGCGCATCGCCTGCGCGCAGCGGGACTTGGGGCAAACGATCCGGTTGGGCTCTATTTTGAGAGCTCGGCAGAACTGGTCATCGCGGCCCTCGGGGTCTGGAAGGCCGGCGGGGCGTATCTGCCCATCGATCCGGCGTATCCGGCGGAACGGGCCCACTTCATTCTTTCGGATTCGGGCGCGCCGATCGTGCTGACGCGCCATGCCCATGCATCGAGCGTCGACGGCGGCCCATGGAAGACACTTTTCATCGAAGACATCACTGCGAATGACGCAGCCGGCGATTCACCGCTGCCCGCGGCTGCGCCACAGGATCTTGCCTACCTCATCTATACTTCCGGCTCGACGGGACAGCCCAAGGGTGTCGAGATTACGCACAGCAATCTGCGCAACCTCGTCGATTGGCACAACCAAGCATTCGCGATCACGAACCATGACCGGGCGACGCAGATTGCCGGGCCGGGTTTTGACGCGGCGGTCTGGGAGATTTGGCCTTACATGGCGAGCGGGGCCGCAATTCATATTCCCTCGCGCGAAGACCGCTATTCGGCGGCGAAGCTGAGGGATTGGCTGGTCTCGGAACAGATCACGGTGAGCTTCCTGCCGACGATCCTGGCCGAAGAGGTTTTGGGGCTTTCGTGGCCTGAAGGCACTTTTTTGAGGCTTCTACTTACTGGTGGAGATGCGCTGCACCTCTTCCCGCCTCCCGGCTTGCCGTTTGAACTCGTCAATAATTACGGGCCTACCGAATGTACGGTTGTCGCGACTTCGGCGCCGGTCAAGTCCAGCGACGTCCAGTCCACTCCGACGATCGGGCGGGCGATCCTCAATACGACCATCCATCTGCTCGATGGATCGGGTCGCGAGGTTGCTGAGGGAGAAGTCGGCGAGATATTTATCGGCGGCCCGAGTGTCGGAAGAGGATACCGGAACCGTCCAGAGTTGACTGCAGAGTCTTTCGTCACCATCACAATCGGCGGCGTGTCTGAACGTGTCTTTAGAACCGGGGACCTGGCTAAGCGTCTTCCCAGCGGCGAGTTTGCTTTTGCGGGTCGAGCGGACGATCAGATCAAGATTCGGGGCTTCCGTATCGAACCTGACGAGATCGCGGCGGTAATCAATCGCCACGCGCAAGTGGTGTCGAGCGCGGTGATCGCACGAAGCGATAGCGGAGAGAAGCGCCTGGTTGCCTATGTTGTCTTGACGACGGGCACGGAGATCTCCGACCGCGAACTGCGGGACCTGGTTGCCCAGACTCTGCCCGACTACATGGTGCCGGCCAACTTCGTGAAGCTGGACCGGATTCCAACGACGGCCAACGGCAAGCTGGACAAGGCCGCTCTGCCAGCGCCTACTGAAGAGAATCAGCTTCGCCGCGACATGTATGTCGCGCCAAAGAATGAGCTCGAAGAGATGGTTGCGGGGATTGTGGGCCCGATTCTCGGGTTACCGAGAGTCAGCGCTCATGACAATTTCTTCCTACTGGGGGGGCACTCGCTGATGGGGGCCCAACTGATCGCGAAGGTGCGGGAGATCTTCGACGTGGAGCTGAATTTGCGCAACATCTTTCAATGCCCAACCGTGGCCAAGCTAGCCGGCAAGATCGAGGAATCGCTGGTTGAAAGGCTTGAGGCGATGAGCGAGGAAGAGGTCGATCAGGCTCTGCATGGTCACCCAAGCCTTGAGCCGCAGTTCGACCGTCAAGCCACCAAGGTCAATTAGATGAAAGCCTTCGATCCGGAGTTGAGTCTGACCCATCTTTTGGATCCGGCGGTCCTTGCGGACCCGTATCCACTTTATGCTCGCCTGAGGGAAGAGGCGCCGGTCTACTTTGACCCTTTTCTGCACACCTGGGTCGTCACCCGGTATGCGGACGTCCTCAAGGTGCTGCTGACATTTTCGGCCGACCGTACGCCTTCTCCCGAGCAGTTGGGCGCGATGGGGATGTCGGCGATCGGGCCTATCGCGCAGGTGATGGTCAAGCAGATGTTGTTCCTCGATCCGCCAGACCATACGCGGCTTCGAACCATGGCCGCGACGGTATTCAGCCCGAGGCGCGTCAAGGTGCTGGAAGGGCACATCCGCTCGATCGCGAACGACCTGATCGACAAGGTGCTGACGAAGGGCCGCATGAACGTGATGTCGGACATCGCGGAGCCGTTGCCGGCGATCGTTACCGCCGAGCTGCTGGGGGTCCCAGTCGAAGACCATGACCAACTGAAGGACTGGTCGAAAGACTTTGCCGAGATGCTGGGGAATTACCAGCACAATCCCAATCGCATTCCTAAAGTGCTGAAAAGCACCGAGGAGATGACGAAGTACTTCAAGTCCCAGATCGCCGAACAGAAAGAACATCCCCGGGACGGCTTAATTCAGAACCTTCTGAGCGCGGAGCATAACGGCGACCGCCTGAGCGAAGAGGAAGTGATCGCCAATACGATTGTCACCATGGTCGGGGGTCAGGAGACGACGACCAATCTGATCGGCAACGGGCTGCTCACGCTGCTGCGGAACCCGGAAGAGAAGGCGCGGCTCATGGCCGATTACAGCCTTATTCCGTCGGCGGTCGAGGAGTTGCTGCGGTATGAAAGCCCAAGCCAGCAGACGGGAAGAATCGCTCCGGCCGATGTAGTGATTGGGGGGAACGAGATTAAGAAGGGCCAGGCGATTATCGCCGTGATGGCCTCAGGCAATCGGGACGCCGAGCGGTTCCCGGAACCGGACAAGCTCGATCTTGCCCGCACCGATAATCGCCATTTGGCGTTCGGGTGGGCGGCCCACTTCTGTTTTGGAGCCCCGTTGGCGCGCCTTGAAGGCCAGATCATGCTTGAAACAATGCTTCGACGGCTGCCCAACCTCGAGCTCGAAAGCAAGGAACTGACCTGGCGCGAGAACCTCGGTTTGCGCGGGCTGAATTCTCTCGACGTAAAGTTTGCAAGCGCTGAGGTGGCAGCACAGCCAGCCTAGCCAGACGATTCGGCCTTTCCTCCACATTCATCCGTATCGCGTATCGATCGATCTGAATACGAGCTGCAACAGGTAGAAAACCGATGCTAGCCACGTTGTCGAATTCACGAAAAGAGCTGTTGGGCAAGCTGCTGCGCGGTCGCGCAACGCCTGGGGCGGCGCAACGCGGGATCGTCCGGCGTCCGGAACGGTCCGAAGCGCCAATTTCCTATGGAGCGCAGCAGGTCTGGCTCCACTCGCAATATTCGACACAGGTGCAACTTTATAACGAACCGGTCACGGTCCATCGTTACGGAAGCTTTGACCGGCGGGCCATGGAAATGGCATTCACCGAGATCATCCGGCGTCACGAGGCGTGGCGAACGACCTTTGGGTGGAAGGGGACGGCGTTGATCCAGCGCATCCAGCCACCTCCGGAACACATAGAAATTCCTTTTGTGGATGTGTCGGGGGTCCCAGCCGATTCGCGCGAAGCGGCGGCCCTGAAGATTGCGGAGGAGGATGCGCTAGCGCCATTCGACCTCGAAGTTGGACCGATGTACCGGCCTCGGCTGATTCGATTCTCGGAGGAGGAGCACCGTCTTTTTCTGGGGCTTCACCACATCATCTTCGATGGGGTTTCGCTGTACCGGGTTTTTTTGCCCGAATTGCAGACGCTTTACGAGGCATTTTCAGAGGGGCGGCCGTCTCCGCTTGAACCGATGCAGCTGCAGTACGGGGACTACGCGGCCTGGCACCGCGAATGGGTGAAAGAGATTACCCCCGTTCAGATGCCGTACTGGCGGAAAAAACTTCAAGGAGTCGAGCGTCGCGACATTATCCGGCCCGACCGCGCAGGTGCGACGCAAAGCTTCCGCGGGGAGATGGAAACTCTGGCCCTGGATCTGGAAACAACCCAGAAACTGAAGGAGTTGAGCCAGAACGCCGGAGTCACGCTTTTCATGACATTGCTGGGGGCCTTCCATGCTCTGCTGTGGGTTTATTCCGGGGAGGAAGACCTGGTCACGGGAGGGACTTCGGCGGGAAGATATCGAGCGGAGACCGACAATATGTTGGGATTCTTTCTCAACACGGTTGTGCTGCGGACAAATCTCTCGGGGAATCCGACGTTTCTTGAGGTGATCGAGCGCGGTAAAGAGGAACTGATCGCCTCGCTCGACCATGACGGCGTGCCGTTTGAAGATGTCGTGAAAGAGCTGGCCCCGCAGCGGGATGGCGGCGTGAACCCGTTTTTTCAGGTGTCGTTCTCGTTCGAACCGCCTCTGGCCCCGCTTCAACCCAACTGGAGATTTACACAGATGGATATCGAGACGGGAGCCGCCAAATTCGATCTCCATCTGGAGCTGGATGAGCGAAAAGAAGGCATTATCGGGCGATTTATTTACAGCATCGAGCGCTTTGATCGAGAAACGATCCAGGGCATGCTCCAGAGCTGGAGAAATGTGATTCTCAGGGTAGTCGCCGATCCGAACGTGAGGCTCAAAGAACTCGCGTCGGCACTGGCTGATTCGCGGCCCCCGGCTGCGCAGGCTATCCCCAATACAACGCCAACTGTGCAGTCGTCTCCCCAGCGATTTGCGTGGCTTAGCCGGTTTCGCAGCTTTAAGAGTTGAGACCACAATTTCAACGGAGCAGGGTTCTTCCAGCGGCCGCGAAGAGCAAGAGGTCGAACCCTTTGGTAATGGTGTCACTGCGGTTGTTCTATGATCAAATTGAGCTGAGCACTAGCCCGGCTTTTATTGCCGCCGATGAAATGAAGAGCCTGCGTCAGTAATGCGGAGAAGCCGCGGGTCTGTAGTCAGGCGCACCCTCCCGCCAAGAGGCGTTGCATCCAATGACACGGGGCGAACATTGATCAAGCAAATGTCGATGATCGAAGCACCCAATTCGGCGAGTCGCCGCCCGGCAGATTCCAAATCGCTTCCAGCGGTTGGGGGAAGGCCGGATGGCGCCAAATTGACGGAGAGTGTTGGAAGCGTGAGCGATGGCGCCGAACGAAATCGGGTCTTGTACGACTGGAACCAAACGGAGGCTGATTTCCCCACCGACAAGTGTATCCATCAGATGTTCGAGGAGCAGGTAGCCCGGACTCCGGACGCGCCGGCCGTGCTCTGCGAGGCTGGCTCGATTTCCTATGCGGAGCTGAACCGCCGTTCCAACCAACTGGCGCATTATTTGAAATCGCTGGGGGTGGGGCCGGACAGCCGGGTTGCGGTCTGCTGCGATCGCAGCGTAGAGATGGTCGTATCCCTGATGGGTGTGATCAAGGCCGGCGGAGCCTATGTGCCGCTGGACCCCTCTTATCCGCAAGAGCGGCTGGCCTACATGCTGGAGAACAGCGGGCCGGTGGCGCTGTTGATTCAGGACCGCTTCGCCCAACTGTTCACGGGCACGGGATACAAGGGCAAGATCGTGAATCTTGACGCCGGGAATCCGGCCTGGGCCTCCCAGCCGGTGACCGATCCCGTGGGTGCGGACCAAGGTCTGTCTTCGAGAAATTTGGCTTATGTCATTTACACCTCCGGCTCGACGGGCAAGCCGAAGGGCGTGATGATCGAACACCGGAGCCTTGTGAATCGCCTGGTGTGGATGCAGGACGCGTATGGGCTGACGAGCGGCGATTCGGTTTTGCAGAAGACGCCCTTCAGTTTCGACGTGTCGGTCTGGGAGTTTTTCTGGCCTTTGATCACCGGGGCGCGGCTGGTGATGGCGAAACCGGACGGGCACAAAGATCCTAATTATCTTGTCGATGCGATCAACCAGTACAAGATCACGACGCTGCACTTCGTTCCCTCGATGCTTCAGGTCTTCGTCGATCAGAGCGGGGCGTCGAAGTGCTCGAGCCTGGTACGGGTCTTCGCCAGCGGGGAAGCGTTGGGGGCGGCCACGGTCCGCAAGTTTCAGGAGCGCCTGCCGCATGTGGCCTTGCACAACCTCTATGGGCCGACAGAGACAACCGTCGACGTCACTGCCTGGACTTGCAGCAACGACCCGAGCTTAACGAACATTCCGATCGGGCGGCCGATCGCCAATACGCGCGCGTACATCCTGGATGAGCGCGGGGAGCCCGTGGCAGTGGGCGCCGAGGGCGAGTTGTATATTGGCGGGGTGCAGGTGGCCCGAGGGTATCTGAACCGTCCTGAGCTGACGCAGGAACGATTCCTGCCGGATCCGTTTTCGACGCAGGATGGCGACCGGATGTATCGCACCGGAGACCTTTGCCGCTGGCGTCCGGATGGCGCGATCGAGTATCTGGGGCGGAACGACTTTCAGGTAAAGCTTCGCGGCTTCCGCATCGAACTTGGCGAGATCGAAGCGCGGCTTGCAACGTTCTCGGGCGTTCAGCAGGCGGCGGTTCTTGCGAAAGAGGATGCTACCGGAGATAAACGGCTGGTGGCTTATCTTGTTCCGGCGAAGGGCGCTTCGCTGCGGGACGGCGCACTGCGCGAGTGGCTGGCGCGTGAGCTGCCGGACTACATGGTTCCGTCGAATTTCGTGTTGCTGGAGAAGATGCCGACGACGGTGAACGGCAAGCTGGACCGGGCAGTCTTGCCGGCACCCTCGGCGAGCAATTCCGTTCCGCGCGAGGCGACGCCCGCTGCGGCGACCCAGCCTCTCAAGAACAAGGCAGCTAAGAACGGCCATATTCCCGCCGCAAAAGAGGCTGCTCGAGAGACGGCGTATGTCCCCCCGTCCGACACCCTCGAAGTGGAATTGATTGAGATCTGGGAACAGATACTCGGTGTGACGCACATCGGAATTCAAGACGATTTCTTCCAACTGGGCGGTCACTCTTTGCTGGCCGCAAGGATGTTCGCGCAGGTCGAGGAGAAGCTGAAAAAGAAGCTGCCTTTCGCGACACTGTTTCGCGGGGCGACGATCGAAAAGCTTGCCGAGGTGATTCGCGCCGAGGGCTGGACCTCGCACTGGTCGGTGCTGGTTCCCATCCACGAGCAGGGCGAGAAGCCACCGTTATTCATGGTCCACGGATTACGTGGAAACGTATTGACGTTTTATGGGCTGCGGCACCACATCCCCGCCGATCAGCCACTTTACGGAATCCAGGCGGATGGCCTGGGCACCGGTCGCGCCTCGCTGGTGAGTATTCCGGAGATGGCCGAACACTACATCAAAGAGATGCGGACGGTGCAGCCGCACGGGCCTTATTTCCTGGGCGGTTTCTCGGCCGGCGGCCTGGTGGCCTATGAGATGGCGCGGCAATTGCACGAGGCTGGGGAACGGGTCCCGTTCCTGGCGTTGTTCGATTCTTACGTCGAGGCCGCAGGGGGGTATTGGCTGAAGAGCTTTTATTCCAAGCGGGCCATGCGCATGTCGCTGCTGGCGCTCAAATCGAGCTGGCACCTCATCAAGACGGAAGGCTTACTTTCGGTGCTGGGCAAGAAGTTCCAAAACCTGGGCGTGAACATCCGCATCATGGTGTGGATGCTGCTGGGAAAGATCTCGGGACGCAAGAAGAGCGGAGCAGGCGCGCACCCACAATTTCTCAATCCGCACGAGGCCTTTACCCGGGCGATCCGGGTGTATTCGCCACAACCGTATCCGGGGCCGGCGATCTCGTTCCGCAGCACCAGCCTCGATCCGGACGCTCCCGACTTCTCAGAGGGGTGGGCGCGCTTTATCACCGGCAAGCTGGAGTACCAGGAAGTCTACGGCGGGCACGAAGACATTTTTCGTGAGCCGCATATAGGCCGCCTCGCCGACCAGCTCATGGAGGCGCTCAAGACGGCGTACGAGGAAGACCGAGAGTTTCAAGAGCGGTAAGCTCTGCCGAAAACGGGGCTTGACGCCTAGGCTCTCGCAGTCACAACCGTCGGGCAGCTACTCCATCAATTTGCGGCTTAGATAGGTAAAGTGGATCGCGCTGGTTCTCGCCTGCTCCTTCAGGTCGGCTCCCGCGCCGTGGCCGCCTTCGACGATTTCGTCGTAGAAGAACGGCTTCCCTAATTCTTCCATCCTTGCGGCGAATTTCCGGGCGTGCACCGGCCCGACGCGATCATCCTTGGTGGTCGTAAAGATCAGCGGTTCGGGGTAGGTTACGTCGGCCTTGAGCTGGTTGTAGGGAGATATGGATGCGAGGAAGGCGCGCTGCTCGGGGTTCGCGACGCGTTCCGTATTCTCCGACCCACGAAGCGCCGGCGGCGATGTGTTCAAAGCCGAGCATGTCGAGCAGAGGGACGTCGATCATCACGGCATGCCACATATCCGGATGCTGGGTCATTTCGACGCCCATCAAGAGGCCGCCGTTCGATCCTCCCCAGATGCCGAGCCTGCGCGGCGAGGTGATCTTTCGGGTCACGAGGTCCCGCCCGACGGCGGCGAAGTCGTCGTAGATCCGCATGCGGTTGGTCTTCAATCCAGCGTCGTGCCAGGCCGGGCCAAATTCGCCGCCGCCGCGGATGTTTGCCAGCACATAGACGCCGCCGCGCTCGAGCCAGAGCTTTCCGGTGGTCGCGGAGTAGTTCGGCGTCAACGAAACCTGAAATCCGCCGTAGGCGTAAAGGACGGTCGGATTCGTGCCGTCGTACTTCATCTCTTTGCGATGGACGACGAAGTATGGAACCCTGGTGCCGTCGCTTGAGACGGCGTGGAATTGCTCGACCACATCGCGAGAGGCGTCGAACTGTGGCGGCAGCGCCTTGGCCGGCTTGAGCGCCGTGCCCGTGGCATTGCCAAGGAGCAACGACGAAGGCGTCAGGAAGCCGGTCAACGAAACGAAAAAGTGATCGTCGGAGCTGTTGGCGGTGACGAGGCCGACGGACTCGTTGTCGGGGATGTCGAGCTTGCTGCGGGCCCAGTTGCCTTTTGCGTCGAGGTTGTAGACGTAGGCGCGGCCCTGGACGTTTTCCAATGTCGTGAGAAGAAGGTGGTTCCTGGTGGTATCGACATCTTGTACGAACTCGGTCGCGCTCGGAGCGAAGATGACCGTCGGCTTCAACTGGGCCGGGTCTTTCTGCATGGCAGCGAGATCGAGCGACACGACAGAGCCTTGAACAAATTTGGTTGATGAGCCGGCGGGAGTCCAGTCTTCATTGAGGATCACGATAACCCGGCCATCGAGCATGCCGCTCAGTTCGGACTTGCCGGGCAACCCGAGTCGTTTTGGGCCTTCGGGAGTGAGCAGCGAGACTTCGCGTTCGAAGAACGTGATTCCGCGAATCAAGAAAACCGCTCGATGGCCCTGGGCGTCGCTTAGCGTCCAGGCGCCGAGGGAGTCTCGTCGGTCTCTGCGCCACGGAAGATCTCTTTTGCGGCATCGAGAGGCTGGCCGCGCTTCCAGATCTTCGCGACGAAGGGATATCCGGACTTCGTCATGGTTCCGGCGCCCCAGTCTCGCGACACGATCAGCGTGTCCTTGTCGACCCAGGCGACATCCTGCTTGGACTTGGGAAGGACGAAACCGCCATCGACGAACTTGCCGGTCTTCAGGTCGAACTCGCGGAGGGTTGTCGCGTCTTCGCCACCGGCGGAGAGCGCGACGAGGCAGAGTTCGTTGCCCGGATAAAGGCAGTTCAGTCCTTTTTGTACCCACTTCACATTGTCTTGCTTTGCGAGCGCGTCGTAGTCGATTACGGTTTGCCAGTGCGGCTGAGCCGTGAGGTAGTCGCTGAGGGTGGTGCGGCGGACGATCCCGATCACGTGCTGAGCATCTTGCCAGGTGTTGTAGATTTCGCCGTCGCGGAAGACGGGAATGGGGAGCCGGTCGGGCGACTCGAGCACCTTGAGAGCGTCGGCCTGCAATCCGGCAAAGCGGGGATCGCTTTCGAGGACTTTGGCGGTGCGTTCATTTTCGGCGCGGACCCATGCCAGCGCGCGCTCGCCGTAGACCTCTTCGAGCCATTGGTATTTGTCGGGCTGTTCCGCCGGGGCTTGTGCGCCGGAATGCGTTGCCGCGGAAAAGATGGAAGTCATCATTGCAATTGGCACCAGTTTCAGTCTGCCATGGCGCCTAAGAGATTCCCACATTCTGTGCTCCCTGCTCGACGGTGTGGTGCGATTCGCGGTGCATCGCGTTGTCTGCGACCCCAGTTTCGTGGTGGTTGTCGAGAATTGACAGTGTAGCCTACGCGACGGAACATCAATTCAGCGGCGTGGATGCGGCCTGCCTTTGTCGCCGTGCCGTGTCTGGGCGGTTCCTTTGAGCTGCCAGGTCACCAATTGCCATGCACCTATTCATTTTCATTGCCGGGCTTAGCTGTGTTTTGGCCGCGCTGCTGGACGCCTTTCAGACGGTCATCCTGCCGCGACGCGCGACGGGGCGTTTCCGGCTGACGCGGCTTTTCTATCTCTTCACCTGGACGCCGTGGTCGGCGGTCGCATCGAGGATCAGGAATCCGCGGGAGCGGGAGACGGCGCTCAGCTTTTATGGGCCGCTTTCGCTGGTCTTCCTGATCGCCGCCTGGGCTGCGGCGCTGGTGTTTGGTTTTGCGCTTATGTATAACGGGCTGGGATCGCACTTCACGGATAGCCTTGGCGTGAAAGCCGACTTGCGCACGGACTTGTATGTGAGCGGCACGACGCTTTTCACTCTTGGCCTGGGCGACGTCGTTCCGCTTAACCCCTGGACGCGGGAGATGATCATTCTTGGAGTCGGGAATGGGACTGGGGTTTGTGGCCGTGGTGATCGGCTACTTTCCCGGTGCTGTATGGCGCGTTTTCCGGCGCGAGGTGGAAGATCTCTCTGCTGGATGCGCGCGCGGGTTCGCCGCCGACGGCGGTGGAGCTGCTTCGCCGGCATTCGTTTGAGGGCGGAGAGGCGGCGCTGAGCCTGCTACTGGAGGAGTGGGAGCGCTGGGCGGCGGAGCTGATGGAGAGCCACATCTCTTATCCGCTGCTGTGCTACTTCCGCTCGCAGCACACCAACCAGAGCTGGCTTAGCGCACTCACGGCGATCCTGGATGCCTGCGCGCTGTTGATCGCCGGCGTCCAGGGGCATGCTGCCGCGGCAGGCACAATTGACCTTTGCGATGGCGCGGCATGCTCTGGTCGATCTGTCGCAGGTGTTCTCTCAGGCGCCGGTGAAGAACATGAAGGACCGCCTGCCGGTGGAGACTTATGACGCGATGTACAAGCTGCTTTGCGAGAGCGGAGTGAGCGTTTGCCGCTACGACGGCTCGATGGAGCGGCTTGGCGGAGATGCGCGGGATATATGAGGGATATGCAGAGGCGATGAGCCGGTATCTGTGCATGCCGCTGCCGCCGTGGCTGTCGGATCGTCCACATAAAGACAATTGGCAGACGGTGGCGCGAGTGAGAGCGCAGGCCGAAGGTCGCCCGAGCGAAGTTGCGGTGGCCAGCGCGCCAGCACCGAACGATGGTTTCAGCGTGATGGCCGGGCATGACGACCATCACGAATTTTGAGAGTTATCGCGGGGACTACTTCTTCACGGCTGCAAGAATCAATTCCTGATTCTTGAGAATTGCGTCGAGTGACGATTGATTGCTCTTGATCGAATCCTGGTTCTGCAGGATCGCCTTCTGGTTCGCGATGATGGTTTCCTGATTGTGCAGGATGGTTTTTTGGTTCGAGATGATTTCGCTTTCGGACATTGCTTCTCTCCTTTCTGTTTGAGTTGGGCAGGCGCGCTTGAGGATGCTTCCCGCGCGCCGCCGGGCATAGATGAATCAAGCCTTCAGAGAGCTCGCTGGGCTCTCTGCGGGTTAGGGGTGGCGCTGGCCGGTATCCCAGTGAAAGATGGCCTCGATATAGCCCATCTGTCCGCGCCGGTTGGTGGGATAGATGGCGCCAATCACGGTCTTGCCGACAGCGTGCGCATAGTACGCATTGAGGTCGAGATATGGCTTGACGTGCCAGTCGGAGCTGATGTCCTGGAGGGATGAGGAAGGAAGAATGGCCGTTGCTGGGGCGGCCGGTGTATCCGAAGACCTTGTTGTCGAAGGCGCCGCCGCCCTGGTACCAGAGGTCGTGTGGCGAGGTGAGCTGCAGCCAGTGGAGATCGCTGCGCAGCTCCCATTTTGGAGTGGGCCGGTCGATGAGCTGGAGGAAGCCGTCTTCGAGGTTCATCAGGTTGTAGATGGGGAAGCGCGCGTAGCCGCGAGGCGTGGGCAACAGTTCGACAGAAGGTGCCGTGCTTGGTGTCGTTGGGGTTGTTGTCGCCGGTGCTGCGATACCAGCCGCCGCGCAGCCAGGGCGTCGATGGAACGTGGGTAAGCTGATAGCCGCCCTCGACGCGTGTATGCGCCGGAGCGCTGGTTGAGATATCCCCACTGGCCGTTCTGTAGGACGCCCCAGCCGAGCGAGGTCGAGCTTGCCCGGGCCGGCAGGAATGGCGGTGATGAAATCGCCGCCGTAGGTGCCGATGCGGATGTTCTGGTGGTCCTGCTGGCGTACCGCGAGCGGGCGGTTGTCGCTCTTGGTGATGCCGGTGCGGCCGTCGTGGTAGCCGATGGCGAAGACGCGCCACAGGAAGCGATCTTGCCAGTCGGATTTGGTGAAGGCGAGGTACTGGATATCGACGTTGAGTTCGGGGTTGCCGTTCATGTTGAAGACGCCCTGGTCGGCGCGGCCGGCCATGGCGGTGATGTCCCATGAGCCCTGGCCATAATGGCCGTCGACGCCGTCGAAGCTGCGCTGGCGACGGTGAAGCCGAAGTTGCCGACCAGCCGCTGCGCGACGCGATTGGGTTGAAGCCAGGCGATGGTGGGGTTTTTCGGCTTGGTCTCGGGGCCCTCGAAGAACTCAAAGCGCCCGATGCGGACATTCTTGTCTTGCTGGTTGAAGTGGTAGCGGGCGAAGCCCTGCTTGAGAAAGAGCGCGGCGGGAAATTCGTTGTTGCCGTTGCTCGCGTAGTAAGTGCCACCGAAGCCCAGCTGGCCTTGCGCGGTAACCGGGCTGACCGGCGTCGTTGGGCGCATCGATGATCGTCGCCTGGGTCGCCTCGAGCTTCCAGTCCCAGCGCGGAGCAGATCTGCGAGATGCCGAAACGCAGCAGCGATTCGCCGAAGCGATAGGAGTTCTCGTACGGAGGCGCGGCAAACCATTGCCAGCCGGCCAGCCGGGCGCGCTCATAGACGAAGTAGTTCAGGGCGTGGCGAGTGGCCGATGGTTTCTGGGCAGGGGCTGAAACGTTGGTTGGCGGCTGCGGGGTCTGCGCGAAGACGCCAGGCAAACCAACTAAGAGAACAACAGAACAGACGAAACGACGCAAACTTCTCCTCCGAAAGGGCTAAATCTGATTTCCTGTGCGGTATCGACTTCTCGATGCCTGCCTTGCTCGAGCGCAAACGGTTTGAGGACGGAGGCGAAGGGAAGATGACACGCTGTTTTTACATTCATTCTGATGCGAAGGTTCACAGAATGAATGGCTCGGGTCAACCATCCGAGGGTGGACATTTCTCTGCAACTTAAGGGGGGACGAAATGCTTCCCGCGGGCGAAGATTTTTGCAGGGCGCACAGGGCTGGACCAATGGCGAGGGCTTATTGATAGCTGACGGACTCCATCGAAAAGTCGCAGACAATGATCCATCGATATGTTGAAGACGGGAGTGATTTCGGGCCATTATGGTTGTGGATGTTTCAGCAGCGCCGATATTTAATCGGAGGTCAAGAGGCCGATGTCAGCATCCAGTCAGAGTATTCCGCAGATCCACATTCGAGTTGTTGGACGGACAGCAATACGTAACGAACGTGTTCGGCAGCAAAAAAAAAAAAAAAAAA
>CAVZRF010000021.1:0-33137 GCA_963777685.1 uncultured Acidobacteriaceae bacterium
TAACAAAACCGGGTCGAGACAAAACCGGGTGTCCCAGGTACGCGAAGCTTACCTGGATATCAAAACTAAAGCCGTGGAGCGAAAGCTCCACGGCTTTTTTGTTTGTCGCGAGATCTCCAGCTCGCGAATTCCTGAGTTCCACAACCAACAAAATGGCGTCCTCTTTTGATTCGGCGACAGGGCTGCGCCATAAGGAACAACCCGCTCCATCGGGCCTGCAACTCACTATAAAGACGACGACGTTGAAGAGCCTTACCTTCCTTTGTGTCTCGCAGTTAATTCCAACAAAATCCATGCAGGAAAAGAGTGATGTGCAGGTCATGAATGAAGAAAACGAGAATCCAGGAAAGTCTTTGTCGCGCCGCCGGTTGATCGGTGGCTTAGGGACAGGTTTAGCGGCAGCCGCGGTTTCGCCCGCGTTTGGACAGGAGACAAGTATGCAGGGGCAAAGCAAGATGTACTCCAGCACGGCGCAGCCAGTGAAGGATCCGACCAGTAAATATCCCAAGCCTCCCTACACGTTCATCAAACAGCCATGGCCGGGCCTGGCGAGCAAGATGGACCCGCCCCCGGATCATGGCGAGAAGAGCTACAAAGGTTCAGGCCGTCTGATGGGCCGCAAAGCGCTAATTACCGGAGGTGACTCGGGCATGGGGCGCGCAGCAGCCATCGCTTATGCGCGCGAAGGCGCGGACGTCGCGATCAATTACTTCCCCACCGAAGAGCCCGATGCAAAAGAAGTCATCGAACTGATTCGGGCGGAGGGCCGCAAGGCCATTGCGATTCCTGGCGACCTGCGCGATGCAGACTTCTGCCGGCAACTGGTGACGAAGGCGTTCGAGCAGCTAGGCGGACTCGACGTTCTTGTAAGTAACGCGGCGCGTCAGCAGGAGTTTCCGCAGATCACCGATATGCCGGACGAGGAGTTCGACTGGATCATCAAGACAAACATCTACGCCCCGTTCTACATCATCAAAGCGGCGGTTCCGCATCTGCAAGCCAGGGTCCACAATCATTGCGACGGCGTCGGAGCAGGCCTATGACCCGTCACCCGACCTCTATGCGTACGCGCAGACCAAAGCGGCGACGATGAATTTCGTGAAGTCGTTGGCCAAGGCGCTCGGGCCTAAGGGTATCCGCGTCAACGGCGTGGCGCCAGGTCCCATCTACACACCGTTACAAATCTCGGGTGGAGCGACGGAAGAGAAGTTCACCAACTTTGGCGGAAATTACCCGCTCGGCCGCGCAGGGCAGCCAGCGGAGCTAGCGTCGATCTTTGTGCAATTGGCAGCGCAGGACGCCTCCTACACCACTGGAAATATCTACGGCGCGGGCGGCGGAATGGGACAGCCGTAGCGAAATGATCTCTTGATCTCCGCCCACGCACGCAGCCTCGGATTAACGCTCGTGACGAACAACACCAGCGAGTTCGGCCGAGTGCCAAACCTTCAAATCGAGAACTGGATCGCGTAGATCATAGTGCCCCTTTCGAAGCGACCAAGGCATCGCGGCTGGCTTCCTGGTCATCCACCTTAAGTAAGACAAGAAGGGAAATTCGAATGTCAGAGCATCACGACGCACCGAAAGCGCACGAACCCCACGCGATTCACGAAGAACATACCAAGGGCCCCCACGACCCAAAGGAGATTAACCCAAAGATGGCGTCCGACATCGCCTACTGGTCGAAAGAGTTTGGCGTCACCGGGGATCAGCTTCACGAGGCCATTCGCAGCCATGGAACTCACGTAGAGAAAGTACGCGCTGCCCTGCACACCAAGTCAGCTTGATCTTCCGACCTGACTCAAGAGTATTGAGGTCGAAGCAGCTTGATTCCAATCCAAATCGCCCAAACGGGAAACAGGATAAACCCAGGAACCCCGCCTAACGCCAGCCCCATGTGAAAGCGGATGTCGGTGGCGTAGGCGAAGGGGCCGTGCGTAAAGACGGCTATTCCGCCATTAAAGAAGAAGTTCAGCCCGACGAGGGTTAGGCCGACCCCGGCAATCACGCCGACAACGGTCAGCCCTCGCGACGGCATCCCTTCGCGAAGCCAATTCACGGCGATGAGCCACACCCCGACCAGGCCCATCGGAGCCATAAAGAGAATGTCCGAGAACGCGGGAATGAATAACGTCAGCGTGCGGGCTATCGCTACCGCAAGAAATCCCGTAATACCCACCACGAGTGCCACTAGGCTCGCCTGAGAAGGGCGCCCCCTGCCGAGTTCATGCAGCTTCATCGAGACCGGTAGCATCAAGAGAACCTGGAGTGCCGCGCCCACGAAGTCCACACCTAATAGAAGACGGCCTACCGGCGGCATCACGCCGGACCGGCCAAATTCGCCCGCCTGCGTCACTAGGTACGTGATCAAAGACGCGAAGGCAAGGATGCCGATCACTCCGCTGGCAATCGACGCCCATCCCGCATTGCGAGTTGGAGACGCGGACCTAGGCATGTTCTTGGGAATCGGAAGGGTCGACCAGAGAGGCCTGCATACGCAACACTACCATGCACCCCAGCGCTGATATCCTACGATCGACAAGCCGGAGCACCCACCCATGACCCGACCAGCCCTGGACGCAATCTCCCCATCCTTCATCGTCAGCGACGTCACGCAAACCATCGCCTTCTACCGCGACAAGCTCGGCTTCGAGACAAGGTTCCTGCAGCCGGAGAAGGATCCATTCTTTGCCATCATCGGCCGCGACGGAGCGCAGATCTTCATCAAGGCCGAAAGAGACATCGCCCCAGTCCCAAACCACACCCGCCATCGCCACCTGAGGTTGGACGCCTTCATCCACGCGCCCGACCCCGACGCGCTCGCCGCCGAGTTCGCCGCTCAAGGAGCGGCCTTCAGCGAACCGCTTAAAGACACCACCGACGGCCTGCGCGGCTTCGAAATCACCGACCCCGACGGCTATGTTCTCTTCTTCGGGCGGCCACGGTAGCAAGATCGAGAAGCCCCTTCATCCACCTCACCACCAGGGAGACACCCACATGATTTCGAAACAGCGCGCCCTAGGAATCACCGCCATCCTCGCCGCAGCATCGCTCACCGCGATCCTGGCGCAAAGCGGCTCTTCGACCGTGGCCAGCGGCCAGCGCGAAATCCTGCTGCAAGCGACCGAAGCCTGGAACGGCAAGCCGTACACCCACTATCCCACTGGCCAGCCGCAGCTCACCACCATCAAGCTCACCATCGCGCCGCACACCGCGCTGCCGTGGCACACCCATCCGTACCCAAATGCGGTGTATGTGATCTCCGGCACATTGACGCTTCACGACCGCGACAGCGGCAAGACCCGCGTCTTGCATCAGGGTGAGGCGGCCGCAGAGGAGGTCGATGCCGTGCATCGCGGCGAGACCGGCGACGAACCCGCCGTCCTCCTCATCACCTACGCCGCCACGCCCGGCGTTCCAACCTCAGTTCCCGCCAAGGGAGAGAAAGCCGAGTACTAATCCGGCCGCGAGGTGGCTCTGAAGACTCTCGGAACCCGTCGTTCCGATTCTCCGTAGAAGCGGCATGGCTCAAGACGCGATAAGGGGATCACCACCAGCTCCATCTTTTTGGATAAAGGCTGCGATCCTCATCGGCGCAGCATTATTCATCGTGGCCCTGACGAGTTCGGCCGCCATGATTCCCCAACTGCGCCTCCTCCATCTCTTGCAGGCGCTGATCTACGTAGCCATCGTCATCCTCACTCGAAGAAACAGCCCATGGGGATTCGGCGCTGGAGTCATCGTCCCCACCGCCTGGAACTGCCTCGGCCTCTTCATCACCCATCTCATCCAGGCCGGAGCAGGGCAGCTCTGGCTTCTGCTGCGCACCGGCCACGTGACCCGCCCCGACACGCTCGCCGTGCTGCTCGGCAGCATAGCCCACTTTCTGCTCATCACCGCCTGCATCGCCGGCTTCGTTCAGCTCCGCCCCGGCAAGAAGCACTGGCTGCAATTCTTTGGCGGAGGCCTGCTCGCCATGGCCTACTTCGCTCTGATCATCTTTACCACAGCGCCCCGCTAGTTCTCTACGTGACGACCATATCGGTTGCACACCCACTTGACATATTCCTATATGGGAATGTAATGTTCTCGTCATGGCCAGAGCAAGCACCACCTCGGACGCCTTCAACGCAGTAGCCGAGCCGCGCCGGCGGGAGATTTTGACCTATCTCGCCGCATGCCGAGCGGCCGGTCGGCGAGATCGTCGCGGCCCTCGGCCTGGAGCAGCCCTCCGTCTCCAAGCACCTGCGCGTGCTGCGCGATGTGGGCCTGGTCCGGATGCGCTGCCAGGGCCGCCAAAAGCTCTACCGCACCAACGCCGAAGCGATACGCCCGCTCCACGAGTGGGCCGGGACCTTCGAGCGCTACTGGCAGCACCAGTTGCATCGAGTGAAGGAACTCGCCGAAGCGACGCGTCCGCCAGACCTCGCAGATCCGAATTCTCAACCCCAAACCCAAGGAGAAAGATGACCGCCACCGAACCCAAACTCTCGAAGACCTCACCCTCACCATCAACCAGGAGATCCACGTCCAGGCGCCCCTGGACATCACCTTCGCCGCGCTGCTCGAGCAACTGGGGCCCGGCAACGAGACGCCCGACGGCAAATCTCTCAGCATGAAGATCGAAGCGTGGCCCGGCGGCCGCTGGTATCGCGACATGGGCGACGGCAACGGACATTTCTGGGCCAACGTGAAGGCCATCATGCGGCCCACGCTGCTGGAATTCGTCGGCCCGCTGTTCGCCTCGTTCCCCTTCGTCTCCAACGTGCAATACCGGCTCAGCGAAGTCGACGGCGGGACCCTGATCAAGTTCCGCCACACCGCGCTCGGCTTCGTCCCCGAAGAGCACAAGGCGGGCATGAATAAGGGCTGGACATCGATGCACGACCGCGTCCGCAAGCACGCCGAAGCCGCATCCAAACTCAACACGGCCATCAGTAAGGAGGGAAGCCCCATGTGTCCAGTCTGCCTAAGCACCGCAGCGCTGATCGCCGTCAGCGTCGCCTCAACCGGCGGACTCGCGGCCATCGCCATCCGAAAATTCGGCACGAAGAAGACTGCAGCACAGGAGGAATCAAGATGTCAGCCAGCGCGACTGAAACCCAAGAAATGCAAGCTCCACCGATCGTTTCGCAAGACGAATGGCTCGCGGCCCGCGAGGACCTGCTCGCCAACGAAAAACGCTTCACCCGCGAACGCGACGCCCTGGCCGCCAAACGCCGCCGCATGCCCTGGCTGGCCGTCGAGAAGCAGTACGAGTTCGAAGGCCCCAACGGCAAAGCCAGCCTGCTCGACCTGTTCGAGGGCCGCCGGCAACTGATCGTCTACCGCGCCTTCTTCGAGCCCGGCGTCTTCGGTTGGCCCGACCACGCCTGCCGCGGCTGCTCCCTCGGAGCCGACCAGGTCTCCAATCTCGCCCACCTCAACGCCCGCGACACCACGCTCGTCTACGCCTCGCGCGCGCCGCAAGCCGACATCGAGCGCCTCAAAGCCCGCATGGATTGGAAGATGCCCTGGTACACCATCACCGACAGCTTCGACGCCGATTTCGGAGTCGACCAGTGGCACGGCCACAATGCCTTCATCCGCGACGGCGACAACATCTACCGCACTTATTCATCAACAGCCGCGGCGACGAAGCGATGGGCAGCGTCTGGAGCTACCTCGACATGACCGCGCTCGGCCGCCAGGAGAAGTGGGAAGACTCACCCCCCGGCTATCCCCAGACCGAACCATACAAATGGTGGAACTGGCACGACATGTACGCCGCCGAATCCAAACCCAACCAGAACTGGGTCGACATCATCACCGACCCCGAAGCCGCCTTCAAAAAGCGCCAAGCCGAAGCAAAAACAACGTAGCGCAGCGTCTTCACTGAATGAAGATGCGGCGTCGCTGAATCAAAGAGTAAATGTCATCCTGAGCGAAGCGCGATAGCGCGGAGTCGAAGGACCTGCATTTCCCTCAGCGGCCTCAACAAATCCGGGTGCCCCAGGTACGCGAAGCTTACCTGGGGTTCTTCGCATGAAACAGCAGCAGACTAAGCCGCCACACCCAACCCATCCAAGGCCCGCAAAACCTCCTCCGGGCAACTCCACCGCCGCAGCCGAAAGATTCTCCCGCAAATGCCCCACCGAAGAAGTCCCCGGAATCAGCAACACATTCGGCGAACGCTGCAGCAACCACGCCAGCGCAACAACCATCGGAGTCACCCCCAACCCCGCAGCCGCCTCATCCAAAGTCGAAGACTGCAGCGGCGAAAATCCGCCAAGAGGGAAGTAAGGCACATAAGCCACGCCCTCGGCGTTCAGGCTGTCGACGAAAGCATCGTCTTCCCGATGCGCCACGTTGTAGATAGTTCTGCACGCACACAATCTTCGCGATCGACCGCGCCTCCTCAAACTGCTTCGGCGAAATCGTGCTCAACCCGATGTGCGCAATCTTCCCCTCACGCTGCAACTCCGCCAGCACGTTCAGCGGCGCGGCAATCGAAGCCGCATTCGGAGCCTGCACTCCACCCACCCGCAAATTCACTACCGCCAACACATCGAGGCCAAGATTCCGCAGGTTGTCCTCAACCGCCTGCCGCAGCCCCCTGGTCGAGCAGTCCATGATCCACGAACCATCGTTCCCCCGCTTCGCGCCCACCTTGGTCACGATCGTCAAATCATCCTTATAAGGATGCAGCGCCTCCTTGATGATCTGGTTCGTCACATGCGGCCCGTAAAAATCGCTGGTGTCGATATGGTTCACCCCACTCTCGACCGCCTCGCGCAACACCGCCACCGCCGCATCCCGGTCCTTCGGAGGCCCAAATACATGCGGCCCCGCAAGCTGCATCGCCCCATACCCCATCCGATTCACAGTGATCGCAGTCCCCGGAAACGTAAACGTCCCGCCAAGCTTGTTCTGTGCCATATCTATCTCTCCGAAAAATGTTGTCATCCTTGAGCGCAGCGAAGGATCTGTAGTTCCGGCGATGTTCGGGTGCCCCATTCAAGCCTTCCGTTGGTTTGAGTGGGATCACATTCCTTCAATGCCCAACAAAACCCGCCACGCTGGCAATTGGATGAAGCAACGCCAGGTTCGGACTTCACATTCGTAAAATCCCCACCGCGCCTCAAAGATAACTAAGCCACCAATCCCGCCGTCGCGCCTTCAACCGGCTAAACCACAAACATCCCGGATAAAGCACCAGCACAAACCCGATCCAAAGGCAGTAAACAACCGGCAGCGAAAATCCCCAGTCCGCCGGCCGCGCGCCCGCGAACAGCGCTTTGTAACCAATCCAAACATGCCAGTCGCGATGCGTAGCCACCGCCAGCAACAGCGCCGTTCCGTGAATCAGGTAAATATGCAGCACGTAATAGAAGAACGGCACCCGCCCATAAACCTCAAAGAACCCCCGCAGCCGCGGCAACCAGTCTTCAGTCGCCGCCTTGTCAAACCCCGCATACAACAGCAGCAGAAAACCGAACGTCACCAGCACATAGTCGAGCGACGGCGGATACTTCTGCACCTCAAAGAAAAACATCGTCGACTGGCTCACCGTCGCCAGCGGATGCCAATGGAAACGATCGCCGTAACCGCTATGAACTCGAAGCGCCGCAAACGTGACCAGAAAAGCCGCCGCAAGCCCAACCGCAATCCGCCTGCGCCGTTGCGGCCCCGCCACCACCACCGGCCCAAAGGCGTAGCCCAGGCAGATCACCCCAATCCACGGCAACACCGGATAAAACCCCAGCCCGACCGTCTGACCGTGATACGTCAGCATGCCAAATTCATGGAAGAGCTTCCATAGATTCGCGCCGCTCCCAAAACTCGCCGCCTTGATCGGGTCGAGCAGGTTATGCAACACGACGATCGCCGCCCCGATCCCGCCCACCACCGCCACCGGAAGCCACTGCAACAAAGCCAGCACAATCATCGAAGCGCCAATCGCCCAGATCACCTGAAAGAAAGGAAGCGGAAACTTGAAGAACCAGCCAAAGTCGACCAGCGTAAGCTCCGCAAAGATCAACCAGCAACCTCGCGTGATCAGGAACCTCGTCAGCTCCGAACGCGTCTTCCCCCGCTGCCGCTGTAGATACACCGAAGTTCCCGCCAGCGCGACAAAACCCGGAGCGCAGAGATGCGTCACCCAGCGAGTCAAGAAAAGAGCCGGCCACGAAGCCAGCGGGTCAGTCATATCGACATTGGCAGAGCTGAAAAAATCCCGCGTATGATCGAGCGCCATCAAGATCATCAACAGGCCGCGAAGCAGGTCAATCGACTCCAGCCGTCGCGCAGGCCGCTCCATCGAAACAGAAGAAACCCGGTCCAACACTGGACCGCCAGCAACACGGTCGACGGCAGACGACACCACCATGATTCACCTGAGATTGAGGGATCGACTCTTTCGCTGATCATACTTCAGTACATTCCTTTGGTCGCAAAACGTTGAGGGTCGCCCCGCGCAGCATGGTCTCTTCAGCGGAGCGCGTTACCTTCACCTAAATTGTCATCCTGAGCGCAGCGCGTCAGCGCGCAGTCGAAGGACCTGCAGTTCCATCGATGTTCGCTAGAGCGCCAAAGACTGCGACAATCACCGCGCTGAAGATAGCAGCACCACAATTCCCATCCCTAATAACAATTGTCATCCTCGAACGGAGCGCCGCACTTCCGGGGCCCCCGACGAGCGGTCTTTGCTCGTTGGGGTGGTAAGGCCGCCGGAGTGAAGGATCTGCAGGTTCTCCTCGGTCGCGTCCCAACTGCACTTGTTTGTTCCGAACGCCACCTAAATGGAAGATAAATCGCCCAACGTAAATCTCCATTACAGGGGCTAAGCCGAAGCGCCGAAATCGCTGCGACTGTTTTTTAAGTGGATTTATTCCCTGGGATTTAGGTACCTTGTGCAAGTGCCAGTAACTGCGCGGGAGATGAAACAGCTTTGAGTGAAGACATCAGTGGAGGAGAAGCAACCTGAATCAAGCGAAGCTCGCTTCGAGGGTCATTTAAGGCGGAGCTAAGAAGATCGTGTTCTCAACAGACAGCCTAATCGAGGGCTTTCCGCTTAGCGTGGCAATGCCTGGCTCGGCCCTTCGGACCAGTAAAGAAATTTGACCGGTTTGTCTCTCCATACGTAACTCACAGGCAACCTTCAGAAACGGGGGAAATCCTGGCTTTGAGTATCCCCCACGAAAGAATTGCAGAATTCAACCGTATGAGGAGCCGCCTGGAGAGGCGAGCATGCACTCCGATCAATGAGGCAGAGTTTCCTGGTCACATTGGTCAGTCAGTTCGATTCCTACATCGGGAGGCCTCGCACGGTGCCTCTTATATCGGAAGACCGAGATACTTAACGCGTCCGACCGCTCCCTAACTTTCTCGGACCTCGTTTCATTCCAATCTATCGATGCGTGAGTGGCTGGTTGAAAAAGAAGTGGACGCACTACTCAGGGGAAATCACGCTTCACAGATCGAATATTTCGAGAAGCGTCTTAAAGGTAAGCTAAAAGATGGCTGCGCCTGTCTCCCTAAATTCGTGGAGCTTACTCAGCGTCGCAACCTCTTTGTACACACAGGCGGAAAAATATCACGGCAATATCTAGAGAATTGCAAAAGAGCGGGTGTCACAGACATGGACAACCTATCGGTCGGGAATCAATTGGACGTCACGACTGAATATTGAGAGATGCCTATGAATGTGTGACGGAAGTAGCGATTAGACTAGGCGTAATGATCTGGAAGGCTGTCGATAAGAGTCAGGCAGAGAATATATCGATCACCTTGAACAACATCTGCCTCGGATACCTTTCCGATGGTAAGTTCAGGCTCGCTGGTGAGCTGTTGCAATTCGGACTTGCTGAGCTATCCAAGAACTTGACTGATCAGCAGCGCAAAATTCTGGTCATAAACCGCGCTCAGGCTTATAAGTGGGCGGGTGATGCAGAAAAAATGAAGACAGTTCTCAACGGCGAGGATTGGAGCGCATGCGACGACACTTCAAGCTTGCGAAAGCTGTTTTAGAGGAGCAAGGCGAACAAGCACTTACGCTGTTCAAGAAACTTTGTAAAAGCGAAAAGCTGGACAAATCCGTGTATCGGGAGTGGCCCCTCTTCAGAGAGTTCAGAAAAAACGAAGAATTCCAAAGGCTCTTTCAGGAATTTTTCGAGGAGCCTCTAATTGTCGAGATGGAAGGCAAACTCGGGATCGGCTCCGCCTCCGCAAGGAAGACCCTACAACACGAGAAGTCACGGCTCCTGCCATTGCAGACGGCTCTAAGCAATATCCCTCGTAACTGATGCGCGGAAAGAGCAATTCTCCATCTTTCCCACCATCCTCAGCCGTGCTATCCTCTCGCACAAAGCTCCCGAACCAGAATCCACGCGCTGAGGTCGAACCTCCATGAAAAAAGCTCAGCCTTTTCTGCTTGTGTTTCCTCGCCGCTGGTACAGCCGTGGCCCAGACCCCAACGCCTCCACCAAGTAATGCAGTTGCGCCGGCAACTCCCCCCGCAGCAGCAACGCCCACCGCACCAGCTCGCAACCACACCAACAACAACCGCCACCTACATCCTCCACGACGGAGACGACGTTCCCCTGAAATTCGACGAAGACCTCAGCTCGAAGACGGCGCAGGAAGGCGACCCGGTCAACTTCGTCCTGGACGGAGATCTCAAGGTCGGCGATGTCGTCGTCGCCAAGTCCGGATGCAAGGCAGTCGGCGAAGTCACCCAGGCCCATAAGGCCGGAATGATGGGCAAAGCCGGAGAACTCAGCGTCCGCATCGACTACATCCGCGTCGGCCCAACCAAGGTCCACCTCCGCGGCTCAAAAGGCAAGGAAGGGCAAAACGCCACCACTTCCACCGTCGTCCTCACCGTGCTCTTCGGCCCCATCGGACTCATCAAACACGGCCACGACATCGACATCAAGGCAGGCTCACCGCTAAAAGTCTTCGTCGCCGACGATACCCCATTGCCTGCAGCAAGTTAGGCCGGAAAACCCCCGCGAGCAATTTCGTGTCAAGTCCCCGGCGTAGCCATAAACACGCCTAACCAATTCATTGCAATAGAGATAATAAATTTCCCAAACCTGGCGCAGTGAATATACTCAACTTGATAAAATAGAGATAGAGACAAAATAACCAGAGCAAGGCGGCCACAAGCCGCCTTTTTTCATGTCCGCCATCCTCGGCGAAGGCACCCGCCGAGACCCCAGCGGGCGAAGCCCGCCCGGTGGAAGCCGGGGGCTTTAGCCTCCGGAAAAAAGAGCGCCGCAATGAGGCCTTTAGGCCTGGGCTTTTCGCGAGCTCGAAGCCGCGATGAATGCGTGTACCGGCTTCCGCCGCTGAGGGAACGGCCTTCTGCTGACCCGCTAACCCGCTGACTCGCCAAGAAGAGGAGACCACCATGTTCCAGGAATGCCGGCACATCATGACGAACGGCAGCAAATGCCACGCCGCGGCGCTGAAAGGCAAGCCCTACTGCTACTATCACGCCCGCCTGCACGCAATCGTCCGCCGCTCCGCTGCTCCCACCGCGCCCTATGAGCAAAAGGAGTTGCAAATGCCATTCCTGGAAGACCGGGCAGCAGTCCAGATTGCTCTCAGCGAAGTCGTCAGCGCGATCGCCGGAAAACGGATCGATCACAAGAGCGCTGCACTCCTCGTCTACGCCCTGCAGGTCGCCTCCTCCAACGCCAAAGTTGTGAAAGCCATCGTGGCCGACCAGCAAGTCCGCGAAACCTCCGAAACCGAGGAAGGAGAAGAGCTGGCCCCCGAAGTCACCACCCTCGAGCCGAACGATGAAGGATATCTCAACGAAGACGGTGAGCCCACGCTCGCTCAGATACTCCTGGACGCGGTCAAAAGGGGCCAGGAAAGGGCCGAGGCAGAGAAAGACACAATAAAGCCGGAAAGGAACTGGTCAGGAGACCCATGGTTGAAACGTTGAAACGCCGCTAAGTCCTTTGTTTGCAGATCCCAGCAGCTAACTCGTTTAGAATGAATTTGTTATCGGTTGTCTATACAGGTTAAGTCGAACAAAATAAAGGGGTTGCCCGCAGAGACCGAAGATTGGGGGGATCCCCCCAACCCCAAAGAAAAGCCCCAGCGCTAGCGCCAAGGCTCTTCTGTAATGCAAACTCGCCCCTGAGTCCCTAGTCCCTAGTCCCTAGTCCCTTAGACCTTGGCCGTCTCCGCAACCGCTCCAGCCTTGAGCGCCGCCGCTTTGTCGGTAGCTTCCCAGGTGAAGTCGGGATCGGTGCGGCCGAAGTGGCCGTAAGCAGCGGTCTTCTGATAGATAGGACGACGAAGGTCAGGCTCTCGATGATCCCCTTCGGAGTCAGCTTGAAGTTGGCGCGAACCAGCTCCTGCAGCTTGGATCGACTCGATGGTTCCGGTGCCGAAGGTGTCAACCAGCACGCTCACCGGCTCCGCAACGCCGATCGCATAGGCCAGTTGGACTTCGCAGCGCTCCGCCAGACCGGCAGCCACGATGTTCTTGGCGATGTAGCGAGCCATGTAAGCCGCCGAGCGATCCACCTTTGTCGGGTCCTTGCCCGAGAACGCGCCTCCGCCGTGACGGCCCATTCCGCCGTAGGTGTCGACGATGATCTTGCGTCCGGTCAGGCCGGTATCGCCCATCGGGCCGCCGATGACGAAGCGTCCGGTCGGATTGATGTGGTACTTGGTGTTCTCGTCCAGCAGGTGCGCGCGGAATGACGGCCTGGATGACATGCTTCAGGATGTCGCCGCGAAGCTGGTCGTTGCCGACGGTCTCCGCATGCTGGGTCGAGATGACGACCGCGTCGACACGGACCGGCTTGTGGTTCTCGTCGTACTCGACCGTAACCTGGCTCTTGCCGTCGGGCCGCAGGTAGCTGAACTGGCCACTCTTGCGGACTTCGCTCAGGCGCGCGCTCAGCTTGTGGGCCAGCGAGATCGGGGTCGGCATCAGCTCCTCCGTCTCATTGGTGGCGTAGCCGAACATCATGCCCTGGTCGCCGGCGCCGCCAGTGTCCACGCCCATGGCGATATCGCCCGACTGCTTGTTGATCGAGGAGATGACCGCGCAGGTGTTCGAATCGAAGCCATAGAGAGCGTTGTCATAGCCGATGGCGGCAACGACGCCGCGGACCAGCGACTGGAAGTCGACATAGGCCTTGGTGGTGATCTCGCCGGCGATGACGACAAGCCCGGTCGCGGTTAGGGTTTCGCAGGCGACACGGCTGTATGCGTCCTGCTCAAGGCAGGCGTCGAGGATGGCGTCGGAGATCTGATCGGCGATCTTGTCGGGATGACCTTCGGTCACCGACTCCGAGGTAAATAGAAATCTGTCGCGTTGGGACAAGGATACTTCCTCCAGGTGGGTCGGCCGCCGGCATGGCGAAGCTGCGTAAAAGACGCCGCGTTTGACCGGAACTTGATTCTCTTGAGTTTACTCGACCGCCGAGTTCATCGGCAAAGGAAACTGTCGAATGAGAGGATTCTGCAAGGGAACAGGGAAGATGTAAGGGTCAACGGCGGAGCTGCGCAGCGTGTCGGCCCGGAAGTTACGGCATGCGTTGAAAGGAGGGAAGCGGATGGGCCAAATCAGGATGCAGTAGGAAGCATCCCCCGGATAGCTTGAGCACCCGATGGAAGAACCGCGTGGCCCACATAAGTCGCCCCAGCCTTCGGTGACTCGCCGCGGTTGCCATGCTCCGAGGCCTTGTTACGGACAAAATGGTAGACAAACCAGCCCAGGCCGGCGATCAGCACTAGCAGCAGAAAGACCCCCGCCCAGCGCAACCGAAGGGTCTGGCGGTTGGAATCGATGGTGCGCTGCTTCACTACATTTTCGGCGAATTTGGTCCAGTCAGCGTCATCCGGAATGACCATGCCGCTGGCCTGATAGGCAGACATGAAGCGATCGACCCAGGCGTCTTCGTCGAGACCGACAACGCGGGCGTATCCGCGGACGATCCCACGATTGAAGACCCCGCCCGGCAGCCGGTCGAACTGCTCATGTTCGAGCGCATTGAGGTGGCGACTGCTGATCTTGGTCGAGTTTGTAATGGCTTCAAGCGCAATACCGCGGGCTTCCCGCTCTCTGCGCAATTCCTCGCCGAATTGCCCCATAGCCTACACCCTGTCGAACCAAATAGCAGATGGAAGTTGTCGTTACTAGCTTCTCCATCTTTTTGAACGAATCCGATGTGCCAAGTCCTACAGTTTAGCACTCTATTTTGTGCAACCTTACGACTTCATGAGGGACGAGGTCAAAGGGAAAATCCCAAATTTCTGGACTTTTCAGTGGTTTGCGACAAAGCGGGAATCTCACGTCCTGAACCGGGACATGATCAATCTTTGGTCACTGGATGAAACGGTCGATCCGACTCACGACGCCGAAAGGCGACTAGGAGCTCGACACCTCTGCTTGTTACACTTCAAATTGGGCGTCTGCTACGCAAATTGGGCAATGGGTGTGATTTCAGCATGAACAAGCTAGTCATCGGGAATTTGATTCACCGCCCGTTGCGGACCTTTATCAGCATCTGCGCGATTGCGATCGAGGTGGTGATGATCCTGTGCATTGTGGCGATCATGCTGGGCCAGGTCAACGGGGCCCGCGACCTTGCCAGCGGCATCGGCGCTGACATGATCGTGCAGCCGCCGAACTCGACCTTTCTCTCTGGAATCAGCGGAGCGCCGGTCCCGGCGAAGATTGCCCAGGTCCTCCAAAAACTGCCGCACGTCGAGGTCGCGGCTCCGACGATCGTGAACCTGACCGCTACCGGTTCGGTGGAGACTATCTGGGGCATCGACTATCCCAGTTTCAATGCGCTGCGACCGTTTGTTTTCGTTGCGGGAACGCCTTTTCAGGGGCCGAACGATGTGATTGTCGACGACTATTTTGCCCGTTCGGACAAAGGGCATCATGTCGGCGACACAATCACCATTCTGAACCATGAGTTCCGTATCTGCGGCATCGTCGAACATGGCAAGGGTGGCCGGAAGTTTCTGCCGATTCGTACACTCGGCGCGCTGGTCAGTACCCCCGACAATGCTTCGCTCTTCTACTTAAGGAGCGACAATACTGCCAACCAGGAGCTGATCAAGACGGAGATTCTTGGCACTCCGGGGCTCTCCGACTACCAGGTGAAGACGATGGCCGAGCAGCTCTCGATGCTGACGCCGGAACACCTGCCGGCGTTTACCATCGCCCTCAACGTGGTCATCAGCATTGCGGTGATCATTGGATTTCTGGTGATCTTCCAATCGATGTATACGGCGGTCATGGAACGAACGCGCGAGATCGGGATTCTCAAGTCACTGGGCGCCTCGAAGGGCTACATCATGAACGTCGTCTTGCGCGAGTCGGCTCTGATCACGGTCTGCGGAATCGCTTTGGGCATGGTTCTGACTCAGCTAATCCATACGTGGATGTCGTACCGCTTTCCTACGTTGCCGTTCTTCACAACCACCGACTGGTGGTTTAAGGGTGCGGCCATTGCGCTCGCCGGTGGTATCCTAGGCGCAATTTATCCCGCTTTTAAGGCCGCCAGCAAAGATCCGATTGACGCGCTGGCATACGAATAATTCTGGCGTACAAGCACCTCAACCGGGAAACCCGGGTTTCTCTTGATAGGACATATTTCTGCCTGATCCACAGGTCGAGGGAATCGTGCATTCAAAGGTGAAGCTGAGGAAATGGGCTGGTGTGACAGGGCGGGCGGGGACACTCGCCTTCGTTGCGGCACTACTTGGCATACATTTCCTGCATCCCGGAGCAGATTTCCCCAATTTCTCGCCCTGGATGGACTACGCGAAGTACACCGATGAGGGCTGGTATGGCAGCGCTGCCGTCGCCTATTTCGTCCGGGGGAATTGGTATGTTGCAGGGGACTTCAATCCTGCGGTGGCTCTCCCTGTGTGGCCATTTCTGGAATGGGTGCTCTTTCATTTCACCGGAGTGAGCCTGCCTGCGGCGCGCCTGTTGGCGGTCTCGATCTTCGCCGGGAATCTCGCGCTGACATACGCGTTAGTTCGCAGCCAGGCCCGACGCTGGGTAGCGGTGCTGGCGATGGTGCTGGTGGCCAGCAATGCGTTCCTCTTTTGTTTCAGTAGGCTGGCGATTCTGGAGCCGCCGGTGGTATTCCTGCTGCTGCTCGCGTGGTTGCTCGCTCTACGGCAGCCAGCCAAGGCCGGCTGGATGCGAGTCGTCGACGCTTATCGCCATCGGCCTTTTGCTGTGTGGCATGGTGCTTACAAAGACTACGGCGCTTTTCCTTCTGCCCTCGGTCTTTTACCTGGTCTGGCACGAAAGCCACTCGCAAAGACGCGCGGCTGTTGCGGCTTGCGGTGCAGTCGCGGTCTCGGCTGGGCTGCCCTGGCTCATCTACTTCGGGTTGGCGGTCAGGCCTCATTATCTTCAGGATTTCCGTTATCTCTTCACTGTCAACGTCTATCAGCAGCCAACCTCTCCTTTTGGATGGCTGATGGCTTTCTGGTATGCGCTCCACGGAACCTTTTGGATCGATCGGTATCTCACACTGTTGGCGATTGCCATCGTGGTGCTGTCGGCGATCTGGCTGCGAGAGCTATGGCGCAACCCGCTCTTTGCCGCATCCTGCATCGCCACTGCCGGCTACATCTTCTTCATCGGCTATCACAATAATATGCAGCCGCGGTACTACCAGGTGGTCGCGTTTCCGTTGGCGATCATTGTGGCATTGGGGTTCTATGCTCTATGGACCAGACGTGGGGCATGGCGGACTGCGACGGCTGCGGTTGCCTCGCTCGCAATCGCTTATTCCGTCATGCTGAATACCCGTGAGACGGTCTGGTTTGCGTTCCATCCGCAATACACATTCATGGACGCAGCGCGCAATTTGACTCGCTATATTGACAACCATCCAAGCCGCAACCGGCTGCTCCTTTCGATCAGCGGCAGCGACATCTCTTTGATGACCGGGCTGCCCGCGATCTGCGACGATTTCGGTACGCTCGCACTTCCGGATCGGATTCGACGCTACCAGCCGGGCTGGTACGCGGCCTGGAACGAACTCGATCCGGGCACGCTCGAGGACCTGAACACTCAGTTCGACCTGGAGCAGGTCGCCAGTTTTCCTGCGTACGACGATGAAGACCGGAACAACCTGATTCTGTATCGACTGAAACCGCGCCAGGTACAGACGCCGCCGGCTCAACCTCGCAGGCATTCCCGGCGCAAACCTCTCGGAGAGTTGGCAAGTAAACCAGCAGAGATCCGACGGGTGGCCGACTGAAGTTGGGTTGGGATTTCTGGGCCGCTGTAGCGCGCCAGTGATCAGGCAGATCCAATGCCAGGAATGGGATCGAGCTTTAGGATGAGCAGCGTCATGTCGTCGTGTTGAGGGGCCCCGGCGGTGAACTTGTCTGCCTCCGCGAAGACTTTCTTGAGAACCTCGTCAGCGCTACCTTCCCGCGCGGTCGCGGCCGCCAACATCATTCGTTCCTCACCCCACTCTTCATCGTCGTGGGTCATCGCTTCGCTGATGCCGTCGGTATAAGTGACGATCAGGTCGCCGGGTTGGAGTTGCAGACTTTGCTCGCTGTAGGGAGCGAACGGAAGCAGCCCGACCACGGGCCCATCGGCCTCGACGCGCAGGATCTCCGATCCGCCGTCAGGCTTTTGCCGCAAGACCAGCGGCGCGTTGTGGCCAGCATTGACGCAGTCGAGAATGCGGGTCACTGGATCCAGCGCGCCAAAGAAAAAGGTCGCGTAACGATTATCCGCCGACGCCTCGTAGACGAGGCGATTGACCTTGTCCATCAGCTTCGCGAAGTCGCGAGGATTGTCGAGGGTGACGCCGCGCAGTGAAGCGCGCAAACTTGCCATTAGCAGGGCGGCCGAGATTCCTTTGCCGGAGACGTCGCCGATGGCTAGGCCGATCCGGCCATCCTGCAAAGGAAAGACATCGTAATAATCGCCCCCGACTCCCTGAGCCGGCCGGCAATGTCCGGCGACGCTCGCGCCAGGAAGCATCGGCATTTCCTGGGGGAAGAGCCGCTCCTGAACCTCGCGGGCAATCTCAATCTCGCGGTTGACGCGTTCGCGCTGGGCAGCTTCGTGGGCGAGAGAGTGGGCTAACTCGCTGACTTCGAGCGCCATACCTGTCTGGGTCGCCAGCACCTGGAGCAGGTGCAGGTCGGACTTGGAGTAGGCGGCCTCCGATTGCTTCGGACCGAGCGCCATCACTCCCATGAGGCGATTTCTGCCGGGGAGGGGGAGCAACAGTTCCGTTCCGAGGTCGTCAAGGGTCTGGCGTTCCACCTCATCTGCCATCAGATACCAGGCGTCGGGATCTTCGCGGTAGAGCTCGGCTGGGGCATTCGTGTTGCCCAAGTTGCGAATTGTAGACGAGTTTGCGGCCAGCGCGAGGGCGTCGGGGTTTCCAGGAAAGTGGCCGACGGCCTGGGCAAGGTGGAACCTGGGGCCGGTGCGCAGAAGCATCCCGATCTGGGTCACGTGCAGCGTCTCGGCGACGCACTTGGCAACTGTCTGGAGAAGCGGGCCGCTCTCGGTAAACTTCCGAACTTCATCGGAGAGCTCGTTCAGCACCTGTTCGGTGTCGTACGCCTCGCGGAAAAATTTCTTATCGAGCCAGTTCTGGGTCCGCTTGTTGAAGCCCAGACGGATGAGAAAAATAAAAGCGATGAAGACGATTGCCTGCCAGAGTTGATCGCGGGGGACCTGCTTCTGTGTCATCAGGGGCAATAGGAATCGGTAGGTCACTACTGCCGCCAGGGCGAACTGTATAACCAGCAGAGTCGCTTTAGCCAGCGCATACTTTGTGCCTTGGCGGACGAGGATGCTGACGTCCATCGCCCGTTGAACCAGGACCACGTAGGCAAGCGCCAGCGGGGCTAATAGGAATAGGGCCGCTCCGGTATATGGTATCCACTCGCGGCCAGGGGCGCTGAAGGAAATGCCAAGATCGGGCAACAGAACAAAAGCGATGAGCAGTGCGCCAATGCCGATGCCTGTACCGACAAGCAGGATGCGGAGCCTGCGGCGCGCATCTTCCGTCGAGGCCGACAGAAGTTTGTCGGTCATGAAAATTAGATAGAAAAGGACGCAGGCCAGGGCGATGAAGTTGTCGACACGATCAACCTGGGTCATGAACTTCATAAACAACGCGGAATTTCCGCCGAAGTAATATTGGCCTATCCGCTGCTTCGTTTCGAAGATGCCGCAGGCGAAGGCAGGGACAAGCACGACCCACTTGAGCCATGGCAGCTTGACATCGATTCGCGAGCGCTCGGGGAAGTAGACGGCGAAGGGAACCAGCGCAAAGATTCCGAAATCCTGCAGAACCTGGTAGTAGGCGCCTCGAAAGAACAGCCAGCCGCCACTCGCCCAGCCCGTTCCTAAGGCAAACACCACCTCAGGGAATAGAAGCAGAACGAGGAGGAACCAAGCATTGGGCTCGTCAGGCTTGGCGAAAACAACCCAGTACCCGATGAGCATGCAAAGCAACGGCATGAGGCCGAAGAGCAGGAAGCTTCTCCAAACCTGGCCCAATCCAATTGGCAGTCCGGGCTGAGGCTGAAGGGCGGCGAGGGTAATCTGGGCAGTTCCAGTTGAGCCGTCGGGGCGCCGGAAGGTCATCGTTGCTTGTTCGCCAGGCGCGGCCGGACGTACGACTTCGGCCCACTGTGCCTTGCCTGTGAACGGTGCGCCGTTGATTGTTTCGATAATGGAACCGTTGACCAGTCCCGCTTGTTGGGCCTCCAACTGAAGGCTGGTGACCTGGCGGGTGTCGAGGTCGATCGCGAAAGGGTCGCGAGCGTGCTGAGACAGATGTAAACCCAGCTCGAAGCGGTCACGAGTATCGGCGCTCCAATAGAGAATGCCAGCCAGGGCAACCAGCGCGAGCAGGATTCGCAGGAGCGTCGAATAGCGGGAATTTCTCATAGACGGGTCGTCTTCATACTAGAGCATTTCTGGCTCCGCTAGACCCAGCGGACTAGCGATCTAGTCTGAAGGTACGTCAAGTATGTCGGGATGGTTCGCAAGCATCGAGTCCGGCGTAGAATCTCTCCTTGATTGCTGGAGGGCGCTGAGAGTCGCATGAAAAAGTTCGGTTTACTGTTTTGCTGTTTCTCGATGTTGGCGCTCACTTCGGCGGCGCAAAAATCCGCTCGTACCGCTGTAGTTTCTCGTCCCAAGATTCTCGGCATTTCTCATATCGCCGTCTACGCGACCGATCCGATCAAGACGGCGGACTTCTATGAGCGAATTGTGGGCTGCGAGAAGATAGCTGACTTTGAGGACCATCCAGGCGTCCGCTACGCATTTACTCCGTATCAATATGTGGAGGTGATGCCACTGCCAGCAATGGCGGGCGTTGACCGGCTCGATCACATTGCTTTTCGGACGAATGATGTCGAGGCGATGCGACGGTATTTGCAGCAGCATAACGTTCCGACGCCTAACCAGATTAACGTCAGCCAGGGTCCGGAAAAGATTAAGTGGCTCGAGGTTAAGGACTTTGAGGGGAACCATGTGCAGTTCATTGAACAGGTTCCAAGCGGGAGCATCCACGGGACCATCCTTGGCAATCAGCAACTCAACCCTCACCTGGTCGGGCATCACATTATCCATATAGGGATGGCGATTCGGGATCGCTCCGAGGCCGATCAGTTTTACCGCGACGTTCTCGGTTTCAAGTTGTATTGGCATGGGGGCATGGATCCAGAAAAGACCGACTGGGTGGCAATGCAGGTCCCTGATGGCACGGATTGGCTCGAGTACATGCTGACCAGCGGGGCCTCCGGCTCCGGCATTCCGTATCACATCAGCCAAAACGCGCTCGGCGTGCTCAACCATCTTTCTGTGGGAGTGCCGAATATGGCCGCCGCTGTCGCTACGCTCAAGAGCGAGAACCGGGTCGGGCCACGGGGATCGGGTCCGCAGATCGGCAAGGATGGCAAGTGGCAGTTCAATGACTTCGATCCGGATGGGACGAGGTTGGAGTATATGGAATTCACACCGGTGCAGGAGCCGTGCTGTGCGCCGTTTACTGGGTCGCATCCGTCGGTATCGGGAAACTGAGAAGAGAGTTGACTCCCTTTGTCGCTAACAGGCATCTTTAGGCTCGTTGACTGGGTTTGATTCTTTTGGAGCCGGATGTCTATGTCGGGACGCGTAAGTGCAGGACTGTTGTTCTTTCTTCTCGGGGTAAGTATCTCTGCCGCAGGCCAGGAGACTCAGGAAAAGCCAGGACAGAGCCAAGGGGCCGCGCCAGTTCGTCCCGCACCTGCTCCGGCGCCCAAATATATTCAGGAGCTGGACTCCAACGCGGCAGCTCTGGGAAAGATTCCGCCCGATCCGCTCTTCGAGACCGATCCGTTGCGGCCGATTCTGAAGCCGATCGACGACACGGCTCGGAAATTTGTCCCAAGTAATCGGATGGCTTTTAACGCTACGTATACGTTCCTCAATCAATACGCGACGATCACCCCTGACGGAGTTCGGCACAACCAGACGAGCGGGCGATTGGATTTCTCCGGAAGCTTTATCGCCTACGACAACGAGAAGACGGCGGGCTCGTTCAGCCTGTTGGTTCGCTCGGGGACGAATATAGGTTACAGCCAGCAATGGAACCTTAGCGATGCCCTTGGCTCCGGGGTTTTTCTGAATTGCCTGCAAGGCGGCGGAGCGCAGCGGCCGATCACACTCAATGTTCTGTATTACCGGCAGGACTTTCTGGCGAAGCGGCTTTCTCTGTATGTAGGCAAGATTCACCCGAACGAATTCGTCAGTCTGAGCATGTACAACAATGACGAACGCACGCAGTTCCTCAATGGCGAAAACGACGGCAACCTAGCGATCGCCTCGGATGGCACCTACGCCGGGGGCGGGGCGGTCGAGTTTCAGGCCACAAAGAACCTATATTTTCACCTTGTGGCGGTCGATACCGAGGGCTCACAACAATCCAACCTCAAGACCATGACGAATTTGAAATATCTCGAGGCGTTGGAGACGGGATGGTATTCGGGAAAGCCGGGCACCAATTATCAGAATTACCGCTTCATTTTATGGCGCGACGATACGAAGGCGCAGGGAAGCGGCTACGGCGGCGGGTTTGCCGCGGAGCGCGAATTTTTGAATGGCTGGGCGCCTTTTTGTCGCTTTGGGTTTGCGACGGATACAGGAACCACGATCAAGCAAACGAACACGGTCGGAGTGGTAAACACCCATCCGTGGGGAAGGCGAGGAGACATGTTTGGCGCTTCGTACAGCTATACAGAGCCGAGCCCTGGGCTCGCCAAGCATCATGAGAGCATCTTTGAGACTTTTTACCGGCTGCGGGCGACCAAGAGCATCAACATCGGGCCGAATCTTGAGGTCTCGGTTCATCCCACCTACGCGGTGAAGGCTTACACCCCGACTGTGTTGAGTGCACGGATGGAGATTATTTTCTGACTCCATTGTTCGATCCGGAGTCGGAGCGAGCTAAAGGCTCCGACTCGTGCGCTGTCGCGTTTTTACTATTCCTCGTTGCTACGCTTCTCTAAACTGTTCGTAGCGCCTCTTCGTTCGCCAGAAAGCGGTCGATGCCGCGCGAGATAGCCGATGCTGACAGTCCATAGCGCTCCTCCAGCCCCGTTGCTTCGCCCTTTCATCCGCGCATACGTGCAACGGAAGGCGGAACTAGGTACCGAAGAGCTCATCGAACCCGTGATCGCGCGACTCGGGGTGATGCTGGAGTTCGAGTTCGCTGGTGCATACGATGTGCTTGACTATGGCTCAAATGCTCGCGATGCGACCTATCCAATCACGATCATCGGACCTCAGACCTCTCGGCGCGTTCGGCTGGTGATTCGCGGCGACATCGAATCGCTTGTCGTGTTGTTCCAGCCCGCCGGCTTCCACCTTCTTTTTGGAACCCCCACCCTGCCGCTGACCATGACCGGGACCGAGGGTCACGCTGCTCTTGGCGCTCGCGTCTCTCAATTGCACCAGAGCATGGGAAACATGGCGACGTTTGCCGAACGCGTCGAGGCGATGAACCGTTATTTCCTGGGAATTCTTGATCGCGGTGTAAAGACTGACTCGGTATTAAGGGGCATTCAATCGCTGACTGATCCCGGGTCTTCGACGAAGGTTGGCAGCCTTGCCAGAAAGCTGGGCGTCAGTGTCCGCCATCTCGAACGCAAGTCCCTTGAATATGTAGGTATGCCTCCCAAGACCTTCGCCCGCGTTGCTCGATTTACCCGCGCGCTTCAACTTCGCAGGAAGAGTGGGCTTACGTGGACGCAGATCGCGCACGAAACGTCGTATCACGATCACATGCATATGATCCGGGATTTTCGCGAGTTTGCTGGAGAAGCGCCCTCTTCCGCTCTACAGGAGATTGCACCCGATCACTTAATCAATTATTGCGCCCAGTAGAACCGTCAAAGCGAAACTCAATTCACGAGTATGGCTACAAGATGGTGCCACGCGGGTAGCTGCGAGGCCATCCCGGTGAACGGTGGCATGCTCAGGATCAATAATGGAACGCCCCACAGGTAGGCTGGATGAATACGCCGCCGAGTGATCAAGTCGTAAATCGGACCCGCGAAATAAAAACACAGCGCCAACAAAAGCGTCGTAGGGTTGATTCCGTGCAGCAAACGTCCAAATGCGGGGAAGAAAAACAACTGCGTGGACATCAGGATTAGACGTTTGTGCGTTTCTCCATCTCTTCTTCGCAACAATCCCGTAGTGACAAATGCGGCGAACAAGAACATCTGGGCGGTGGAGATAGCCATCAAACTGGCCGCATCTGGGAAAGGAAAGAAACGGCCCTGGCGCGCCTGCCGCACGGTCACCGCCAGTCCAAGAAAAACCACCATCGGTGCGAGAATCGCGCCGACGATTCCGAGCCTGCGATGGAGCCTCATGCCACCGTTCATAGCCAGCAAATTTTGAAGAAGATAAAACAGTATCCATGCGGTGAAGACAGCTCCATGGATTTCGACCCAAATCGGAATTACCGGACTATGAAAGAGCGTTCGCGCATAATAGGTGCGGCTGAATCCGCCGAAGACTCCAATAGAAATGGCAAAGGCCATCGCGGTAAAGAAACGGTGGTCGATCTTGCGTGAGCGGGCAGTTTGCACAAAGGGCTTGTTATTCCGGATCACATGAACTGATGCTGTTCCACTTGCCATCTCCATCCCCTTATCTGGAACAAGGAAAACAGGAAGGCCTCCTCGCTCGATAGTAAGAACGCGACAACATTCGTAAAAGGGCTTTCAAGTGGAGGAGAGTTTAGCTGGCGAGTTTAGAAAAGCTCGTTTGCGCGTAGTTCGCTGGGCTAGCGCGTGCGGGCGATCTCGGGGCGCAGCAGTTGTTCTTCATCTTCCACATCCGCCTTGGTCTGGCGCTCGGCCTCGGGGATGAGATGGTTCTGGGTCAGACCCTCCTTCAATAGCCCGAAGGCTTCTTCAGGCGAGTCGACAAACTGTAGGAGTTCGCGATCCTGGGGCGCGATTGTTCCCTTGTCGACGAGGAGATCAAGGTTCAATATCTGCTTCCAATAGGAAGAGCCGTAGATCAAGACGGTCCTTTGTTTGCTGAGCTTGTGGGTCTGCGCGAGGGTGAGAAGTTCGAACATCTCGTCGATCGTGCCGAAGCCTCCGGGAAAGACCACCAAGGCCCTCGACAGGTACGCGAACCAGTACTTGCGCATGAAGAAGTAGTGAAACTCAAAGTTGAGCGAAGGAGTGATGTAGCGGTTGGGCGATTGCTCGAAGGGTAATTGAATGTTGAGACCGATGGATTTTCCGCCGGCCTCAAACGCACCACGATTCGCAGCTTCCATGATGCCGGGACCACCGCCGGTGGTGACGACGAACCGATGACGGTCGGGACTCGAGGCCAAGGCTCCACTGTGTGAGAAGGAAGGCGAGGCGGCGAGCGTCCTCGTAATAGCGGGCCATTTCGACGGCTGCTTCGGCACGCTTGCGGCGGAGCTCGCTGGTGTCTTCGTGATCGATTTCGGATTCGCTTGCCGGCTGCTCCTCGGGCGGAGCGGGCATTGCCGAGCCGGTGTTGGCGAGCAGTTCGAGCTGGCGATTGGCTTCGTCAAGGGGGCGAAAGCGCGCGGAGCCGAAGAAGACCACCGTGTCCTGGATGCGCTCGCGGCGAAAGTGGCCCAGAGGCTCGGAGTATTCCGCAAGGATGCGGATGATGCGACCATCGGGGCTATTGAGAAAGGCCGGATTCTCATAAGCGAGAGGCGCTTTTGGCAGCGGGGCGAGCGGTGTCTCTTCAGGCGCGAGTTCCTCATCCGCCATAGCTATTTCTCCGACTCACGGTAGCGGACGGCCTCGTGAAAGGCGATCCAAAGATTGAGCAGGCCAAAGCCGGAGACGATGCCGCGGACTGCTCCGAGCGTGGCGAAATCGCCAAATTGCGGAGATAGATGAAAGAGGGGATTGTCGTCCCAAAAGCGGGGCCACCACGGAAGCACCAGGACGAAGATGCCCAGATACAAGCGAACGGCAACGCGAAGAAATAATTCAAGGCGCTGCAGCCATATTGGTGCGGGCTGCTGAAGCTTCGGCAGCGGTTGGTGCTCCGACTCAGCGGGGCCGGTGGGGAGTTCCGATGAAAACAGATTCGGCTGTTGCAGCATTTGTGTTTGGACAGACATGAGACGCGAATCGCGAGACAAGCCTGAATCTTCAAACTAACACAGCGAAAGCGGTCGCCGTTGAGAGCCGACCGGTGGCTAGAGCACGGACGTACCGACAATAAAAAACCCAAGTCTCGAAGTCGGAGACCTGGGCTAGCATTTCTGCCGGGAAGGTGGTGCCTTACGTAGTTTGACGACGTGGCCGACGATTCGCTTGCAGCACTTTCTTTCGAAGCCGCAATGATTTGGGCGTGACTTCTACCAATTCGTCCTCGGCGATGAACTCGATTGCTTGTTCGAGATTGAAAGCCTTGAAGGGAACGAGACGAATCGCTTCGTCGGCGCTTGAGGCACGCATGTTGGTGAGCTTCTTTTCGCGGACGACGTTCACGTCGAGATCGTTGTCGCGATTGTGTTCGCCGACGATCATGCCCTCGTAGACCTCGACACCGGCGCCGAGCATCAGAATGCCGCGCTCCTGCAGGCCGTTGAGCGCATAGGTTGTGGTCTCACCCGCGCGGTCGGAGATGAGCGCACCGGTTGGCCGCTGCGGGATGTCGCCCTGATGCGGAATGTAGCCGTCGAAGATGGTGTTCATCACGATGGTTCCGCGAGTCTCGGTCAACATCTCGCTGCGCAGGCCGATGAGGCCGCGACTGGGCACGCGAAACTCCAGACGAACGCGGCCATAGCCGTGATTGTGCATCTTGACCATTTCGCCTTTGCGCGGCCCGAGCTTTTCAATGACCACGCCGACGAAGTTGTCGGGGACGTCGATGGTGAGGTGCTCGACTGGCTCCATTAGCTTGCCGTCAACTTCTTTGGTGACGATCTCAGGACGGCCGACCATCATCTCGAAGCCTTCGCGGCGCATGACCTCGATGAGGATCGCCAGTTGCAGTTCGCCTCGGCCGAGGACCTTGAAGCTGTCGGGGCTGCCCGTGTCTTCGACGCGGATGGAGACGTTGGTGAGCAACTCGCTTTCGAGACGCTCCTTAATGTTGCGCGAAGTGACGTATTGGCCTTCGCGACCAGCGAGCGGGGAATTGTTTACCGACATCTGCATGGCGATGGTCGGCTCGTCGATGACGATCAGCGGCAATGGTGCGGGATTTTCGACATTCGTGATGGTCTCGCCGATCGTGATGCCTTCGACGCCGGCGATGGCGACGATGTCGCCGGTTTCGGTTTTGTCGATATCGGTGCGCTTGAGGCCGCTGAAGCTGAAGAGCTTGGTGATCTTCGCCTTTTGCAGCGAGCCGTCGCGCTTGGAGATGGCGACTTCCTGGCCGAAGTTCAGCGTGCCGTTAAAGACGCGCGCAATGGCGAGGCGGCCGAGATAGTCGGAGTAATCCAGATTGGTGACCAGGATCTGGAGTGCGCCTTCGGGATCGCCGGTAGCAGGCGGCATTGTCGAGATAATCGTGTCGAAGAGCGGCTTGAGGTCTTCGCCGGGAACGGCGAGGTCGAGGGTCGCGGTGCCGAGCTTGCCGTTGGTGTAGACGACGGGGAAGTCGAGCTGGTCTTCGCCGGCGTCGAGATCGATGAAGAGATCATAGACTTCGTCGAGGACTTCCTTCGCGCGAGCGTCGGGACGGTCGATCTTGTTGATGACCAGGATCGGCGTGAGCTTGGCTTCGAGGGCCTTGTTGAGCACGTAGCGCGTCTGCGGGAGCGGGCCTTCGGAGGCATCGACGAGCAGAACGACTCCATCGACCATCTTGAGCGCGCGCTCGACCTCGCCGCCGAAGTCGGCGTGGCCGGGGGTATCGACGATGTTGATCTTGGAGTCGCCGTAAAAGACCGCGGTGTTCTTGGCGAGGATGGTGATGCCGCGTTCGCGCTCGAGTTCGTTCGAGTCCATGACCCGCTCGGTGATCGCCTCGTTGGCGCGGTAGGTGCCGGCCTGTTTGAGCATGGCGTCGACGAGCGTGGTCTTGCCATGATCAACGTGGGCGATGATGGCGATGTTGCGGATGGTCGTACTCACGGGCGCGGATTTCCTTTGTCTGCAAGATGAAGTTCGAAGTGCTGTTTTGGCTTCCTGGCTGGAATTGCAGGCAGGGACTTTAGGGCTGAGAGTATAGTTTACCAGCTTGGCCGTGGCGCCAGATGTGAAACGCGTTAACTCGAGTGTGCTACGCGGCGGCTTCGATGTCCGCGGTTGTCGGGTGACGCTTGCGCCAGTAGCCATAGATCGTGGTGAAAACGAGGTTGGCGGGCACCATCATGGTGAGATAGGCGACTGGCACCATGAAGACATTTGTTCCAGGGAAACACGAACGCGCCACGTACAGCACGACGATGACGCTCCTCATACCGGTGGTGGTCGCGACCACGCGGCGGGAGTCGGGATCGGGACCTCCAATGAACCAGCCGATGGCCATGGACGCCAGCAAGAGAATTGCCATCGCCAGTACCGCGCCCCCACCCTGGATTGCCGTGAAGGCTGCCTTGCGGACAATACGAGTCTCGAACATGAGGGTGAGGAAGGCAACGGACGCGACAATATTGAGCACCGTGACGAGCCGTGGAGCGAGCTGCGGTGCGCGGCGAGCAGCCCAGCGACCAGCCCATAACGGAAGTCCAATATAGAGGGTGATATCGGTGAATAGCTGAAGTATTGGCCGCTGATTTCGTTCCACGATCTGGGGCATGACCTCGATCATCAGCGGAGCGATGGCAAGGCTTACCACAGAAAGGGTAAAGGTCATCGCCGCCGCGAATGCCAAACGCGAAGTAGCTTTGCGATTGAACTGTAAGGCGATCGGGGTGCCGGGAATCGCAGCCAAAAGCAGGATACCGATGCTGGCGTCGGGCTTTAACGGAAAGATATGGACCAGCAGGAAACCGAGCGCGGGGATGATGACACAGTTCGCGATTAGGACGCGCGCGATCAGAGCTCGGTTTTGGAGGATGCCGATTAACTGGCCGCCGGTGACGCGCAGGCCTATCGAGAACATCACCACGGCGACAAAGAAATTCAGCAGCGGTATCGGCGGAATCAGCATGTCGTCCTCAGCTCAAGAGCTTAATCGTACAAGCGCCGTTTGACCATGAGTGAGACCGGACTCGACCCAGCCGCTAGTCAAGTCTGTGCCGCATCCATAAATGATTGCGGCACAGGCTTGTGCAGGCATCAGGCGATTGGGTTTTGGAGGACTTGCGCAAGAGCGTTTAACCGTTTCGCATCGACCGGACTCTTCGCACTTGCCGCGGCGGTTTGAACGCTAGTTGCCGTTTTCTGCAGCTTGGCCAAATCCTTTGCCCCTAACTTGGATTTCTGCGCGCTGGCGATTTGCTTTCTAAGAGTCGAGATCTGATTTGAAGGCAACGCCTGCGAGCGTTCCAGTTGATCGACATAGGCGAGCGCGACGGTCAACTGAGAGGGCCAGGTGATCTGTTGCTGGTTCTGCACGTTGAGCTCGTTGACATGCACGAGGTTGGCGGCATCGATTTCGTTCTGGGTGAGAACTTGCTTGGGACCAAGCTTGAAGACGTCGAGGCCGCGGGCAATCTCTGAGCCATAGATGTAGCCGTTGTACCAGTAGGCCGACCAATCGCCGCCGAGGATAAGCTTCTTGGGATCGATGGGGCCGCGGTCGAAGTAGGCGATCTCGTAAGGATGCGCGGTGTCGGTGAAGTCCATCACCGAGACGCCGCCCTGATACCAGGCCTGCACTTCAATGTCGCGGCCGGGGACGGGAACGAGCGAGCCGTTATGCGCGACGCAGTTTTCTGTAGTCCGACTGCGCGGCCGGCATCTTGTAGTAACTGGCGAGCGAGAGCTTGTCGTCTTTGAGGTTGAAGATCGCATCCGCTCCCCATTTGTTGGGGTCGTTGGCGCGGCAGCGAGCCCCTAGACCGCCGCCCCACTCGTCGGTGAAGACGACCTTGGTGCCGTCGTTGGAGAACGAGGCGGAGTGCCAGTAGGAGTAGTTGGGATCGTTGACGGCGTCGACGCGCTTGGGGTGGACGGGATCTTTGATGTCGAGCAGGATGCCGTTGCCTGAGCAGGCGCCGGCGGCCAGGCCGATGGCGGAGTAGACGGTGATGTCATGGCACTGATTGGTGTCTTTGGGCTTCTCTTCGTCTTTGCCGTGGCTGCCGCCATTGTTCAGGCCGTTGAGCGCGCCGGTGCGCGGGATCGATAAAGACGCGCGGGCTGGAAACGATGTGCGGCATGTTGCGGCGCGGCGAGCGGGACTTTGATCACGTCGATGCGGAAGAGCGAGGTGTTGGGATCTTTATCGGGCGCTTCGCCGGAGCAGCCTGCGAGCTCTTCTTTTTGACGGACGAACGATGTTCCGGAGACGTAGATGTAGACGTTGTCCTTGTCGTTCGGGTCGACGACGAGGGTGTGGGTATGCGAGCCGCGGCAGGTCTGGACGGCGGCGACCTGCTTGGGATTCTTGATGTCGGAGATATCGAAGATTCGCACGCCGCGGAAGCGGTCGGGGCTCGCGGCCGGGATGCGGCGCTCATTCTCGTGCCCCGTCGGCGGGTGGCGGCATGGGGGGGAAGCCTTGGGTGCCGCAGTCGAGGCGGCCGTTGGGCATCTCGACGGACATGAAGAGCAGGTTTCCGTAGACGGAGACATCGCCCTGGCCGCCGGGGCAGACCAGCGAGGTAATCAGCGAGACCTTGGCGGGGTCGGAGATGTCGTAGAAATTTACGCCATAGAAGTTGCCTTGGAAGAGGTGGTTTCCCTGAAAGGCGAAGTCGGAGTTCGCGAAGGCAAGCTGCGCGATCACCAGCTGCATCGGCTTGGGAATCTTCGAGGGGTCGCTCGATCGCCGAGCTGGGCCAAGCGTCTTCTGCACGGCCGGATCGTCGGGGTTGATCGCGATGGAGCTGAAAGGCGGCTGGCTTCTTGAGGAAGTGCGAGATGCTCCATCCCCATGGCGGCCTCGCCGGCGTCGTACAGGCCGGGCTTGAGATCCGACGCGGGGATCGTTGGTGGTCGAGCCGGTCATGCCTGGCGGCAACGGAGGGGCGGCTGGGGCTGCGAAGGGATCGGCTTCGGCGGCGGCTGGCTTGGCTGCGGGCGTCGCGGGCGTCTGAGTGCGTGGAGCTTAGCCACGCCGGAGAAGAGGAGCAGACGCGGCAAACAGCCGCGCTGGCCAAACGAAGAGAGAGAGACGGCTTATCGTTCATCGTTCTCCTGGAGAAGTGGAAGATCGGTTTCAACTTGTCAACATGTCCTGCATAATGCGGATCTCGGCCCGCTGGGTGTTGTCGGCGTCGGTGGCGAAGTCGAAGAAGTCGGCGTCCTGTCCTGCGCCGGCGTGTATCGAAGAGGTCTTTCACCATGATGAGCGCGCCGTTGTGGTGCTGGATCATTCCGGTGAGGAAGAGGCGATCGAATTCTGCGCCTTTGCTGGCTTTGCGCAGGGCGTCCATCTGCTGCGGCGTGAGCATGCCTGGCATGGCGTGCATGGGTTGCCGTGCTCATGTCCATGTCCGGCATGCCTGGCATGGCCATCGAGTCGGACTGGCCGCGCGCGGCGAGCCAGCGCTTCATGAACTTGATTTCGTCGGACTGGGAGAGGCTGATGCGTGGCGCCGAGCATGCGGACGTCTGGATTGTTGCCGGTGTGCGAGGGGATCAGCGCGGTCATCTCGACGGCCTGCTGCATGGTGCATGATCATGCCCTGCATGAACTCGATGTCGGCTGGAGAAATTTTTGGGAGCGTTGCTGTTGTGGAGGAGGGGAGTGGCTTGCTTGGGGTGCCGGGGGCGCCGGGTTCGATGATTGGGGCGGGTGTTTGCTGGGCGAGGGCGGGAGGGACGGGCAATACGGAGGCCAGCGCCGTGGCGAGTGTCCATGTGTAGCGATGTCGACCGCAACTGCGCATCCCAAGAGGATAAATCATGCCGAAGGCGGGTTAGCCGTGGTGGCTTAGGGAGAGAACGTTTCCGTCGGGGTCTTTGAACCAGGCGACCTGATCTCCGGAGGGCGAGTCCCAGATGCCGAGCTCCTGGTCGGGGACGAAGCTGTACTTCTCGGTCGCGACATCGCGACTCTTGAGCCACAGGACTGTGGCGCGGACGTCGTCGACTTCCCAACCGAGAACGGTTCCCTGGGCGGGTTGGAAGCTTCTCCTCTTTGGTGATGCGGATCATGTTGTCGCCGGAGCGCAAGGCGAGCGCGAATTGGTCGAGGCTGACGAACTGGAAGCCGAGCTTGCCTTCGTAGAAGGCCCTTGCTCTTTCATAGTCGGTTGTGTGCAGGAATCCGACGAGCTTGCTAGCGGCTAACATGATGCCTCCGGAGAATTGCCTGCCTATTATAGGTGGACTTCTCTTAGCGAGTTCCAGGTGGCGGTCTCGCAGCAAGACAGGTCTCCAGCCTATCGCTGGCGCTTCTTCCCGTTCCCCGGACTGGAGTAGATTCCCGGACCTATCCCTGTCGGTAACCCGTTTCTTTTGTTCGAGTTAGTTTCTCCGGTCGGCCCTCCTATATCTCATTCTAAAGAACTTGTTTGCAGAGAGCAGCAAACAAAGAACTTAAGGCGAATCGCGGTGTCGCCCTTCTCCATTTCTTCGCGGTTTCGGTGAATTCCTTGAGCTTGAGCGATATGTCTGAACGCAACAAAGGCGGCTTTCGCCGCCTTTGTTGATTCCTATTCTTAGTATATCAAGCTGGACCCTTTCACTACGCCAGCTTTTGGGAATTATTATCTCTCGGCGAATGAACGACTTGAGCAGATTGAGGCGAGTTTAAGGGCTTGACAAGTTTTTTTGAGGCCGCCGCTATTCGGGAGCAACCTGCGTCGGCTGCGATATGAGACGGCCATCGGCGATCCCCATCCCCAAGCATGTCAGTACGTCATTTGTGGAGCGCCAGAATTTGACGATGAGAGTGGGTATGCGGCCGATGTCCTTTCGTTGCATTGCGTATGCCGTCAGCCGTAATAAGTTTTACGCTGAGTGCATCGACTTAGACATTTTCGTTGAGGAGACTTCGCTCAATCGGGCCATTGGTAGCCTGAAAGATGCCATTGGGAGCTACCTAAGCGTTGCTCTAGATGGCGATGCTCGCGGTCTTGTTCCCAGGCCATCTCCTTTGTCGCGTCGTCTGCTGTATCACTGCAGACCATTTGTGTATCGACTGCTGGCAAGAAGAAAGCCTGGAAAGTGGAAACGGTTCGAGGTTGGAGGGCCTTCACACCGCTATTGAACGGGCAAGAGAATCTCCCCACCTGAAATCAAGAGAGGTCGAAGCAAACCTCATTTCCCTCGGATTCAGGTTCAAGAAGCAGGTCGGATCCCATAAGCAATATGAGCGACCCGCGGACGAGAAGCGGCCTCGTACAGTAGTGACGGTGGATATCAGCAAGGGTCAGTTCGATCACTTCCTCATGAAGTCCATGATTCGCCAATCAGGATTTACGGCTGAGAATTCTGCACCGGGATCATCAGTTCCAACTGAGACATTACAGAGCGATTGTGTCGAAGAGAAAGGGATCTGAAAACCCGTTTTGGTCGCCGAA
>CAVZRF010000022.1:0-30258 GCA_963777685.1 uncultured Acidobacteriaceae bacterium
TAGTTATTGTTGGTAACTGGTGCACACTCTCGAATTGAGGTCAGCTTTGGCACCACAAGAATTATTTCTCATGCCCCAGACAAGCATAAATTCCGCTTCCATACATCTCGAAACCCAGAGTAACGACGGCCTGGACGAAATGACCACGGTGAACCGTTTTCTGAGCTGTACTTGGGCCGACAACAGCTTCAAGACAATTATGGTTGGTCTGGGAATACACGCGCCTTGTGTGTTCCGAAGATGAGCTCGACGGGAAGCATTAACTGTGATTTCCTGTATTAGACGCAAGCCCTCCCCCTCGACCCCAAATAGCAAGCCGCCGTAGCGCTCTACCGTGAGGCAATGTCCGTTAACAGGCGTTCCATACAAGTTTCTTGGTTTTTTTAAGATTTTCAACATCCGTTACAAGGATGGGCCTGCTCAAAAGGCATGGATGAAAGCGACTCTGCCACTCCTAACCGAAAGCTACCTAAAGACCGACTACGAGTTGCGTCAAAGCTGAGTCGGATGAAGAATGCATATCTCATAATCGAATCGATGAGGTCGCTGCTGGCCGTCGCACACGCATTCTCAAGACCCATTGATTGATCCAGACGATCTCACGCACCTACGTCGTTTGTCCGAAGACCTTGATGTTGTTCAAGCCTTGGCGGAATATTTAATAAAATATGAATTAAATGTGCCTGATTACCCCTTAATTTTACTTAAGCGGGCGGACCACGGCTAGCCGAATCCGGAGCAATTCTACCGGCCGGAAGGGAGTGCCTACTTGTGCTGCGAGGCGGGAGCGCCCGGGACAACCCCGGAAGGTAGACGCTTCGAGGCAGGAATGGGATTGCCCTTCTCGTCCAAGTAAGTCGCGGAAGGGGAGCGCCAGTTTGGGTGCAAGCATCGCCTGCACACGACCGTACTGCATTTGTAGTTCAAGCGGGCCCAGATGCGTTTTTCATCAACATAATCCCATACGCGCGGGAGAAAGACATCCCAGGATGCATGCAGGTCCCCCTTCGCCTCGCGCCGTCGCAGCAGAGAATAGACTCTCCCCCGAAAGCAGGTCTTGCACACTGAGCCTTTCGGAGCAGCCGGATCCCAATAGGCCGGTTTCCACTTCAGCGACACAGTATTGCGTGCAGGGCTGTAATCCACCTTGTCCAGTGTCACGAAAGGATCCTCCTTGCGATTGGGACTCTTCCCCTTGAGATAGGCGTCAGCAACAGCCTTGCAGCGCACTCGTTCTTCGGCCAAGATCCGGCTGTCATGGGACTGGCGATAGACAGGTGAGAAAGCCCCCCGTGGCCTGCGGCACCAAGAACGACTACGGCCATGAGCGCCACCACCGCAAGTTCGCGAGTTCGTCATCGAGTTTTTTGCTTAGAAACTATTCTAAGGCGCGGTGACACGAAAAGAACCTGGGAGAGTGTCGAATTCGGATGGAACAGTTCGACGACGTTGTGAAGGCCGGGATTCCGGCCCACACAACACTTAAGGAGAAGAAAATGCGCTTCATGATGATCATGTTTCCGAAAGACTACGGAAAGGCAAAAGCCGGCGCGGTGCCCGACTTCAAAGACATGGAGGCCATGGGCAAGTACAACGAGGAACTGGGAAAGCCGGCGTGCTGCTCGCGCTCGACGGGCTGACCCCGCCCGCGACGATGAGCGCGCGCGTGACCTTCAAAGACGGAAAAGCGAAGGTGACCGACGGACCGTTTCCCGAAACGAAGGAAGTGGTCGGCGGCTACTGGATCATCCAGGTGAAGTCTCGTGAAGAGGCGCTCGAATGGGCCTCGCGCATCCCCGGAAAGGATAACGAGATGGTCGAAGTTCGCCGGATGTTCGACATGACCGACTTCGATCCCGAGACCCAAAAAGAGATCCAAAAGAAGTTCGGCGACGACGTCGCCGCTGAGATGCGTATGTAGTAAGAAAAGAATGAAGCAAAATAGTTCGCCCTCAGTTGTCGATTTTCGCGTCTGCCCAACGACTATAGGACGAAAGAACGATACGCTACGGCTCCTGAGTGAACGGGGAACGGGCCATCGGATATAAAACATAGAAACCTAAGGAGAAAAAGTGATGCCGCAATATCTGGTTTGCAACTACCTCCCCGACAATTTCGACCCATCCACCGTAACCCAAACGATGATGGAAGACATCCACGCACTCAACCGCGAAATGATTGCTGCCGGCGCCAGGAAGTTCGCCTGCGGTATTGCTCCGGCCGCCAACGCCAAAACGGTGCGCAAGCAGCCCGACGGCAAGGTGCTCGTCACCGACGGACCATATACCGAAACCAAGGAGCACATGGGCGGATTCTGGATACTGGAAGCCGCCAATCTGGACGAGGCATTGGCATGGGCTAAGAAGGCTGCCATCGCCTGCGATATACCCGGCGAGGTGCGCGAGCTTCTGTTCTACCCAGCTCACAGAGGAAAGGCTCCGAGAGCAAGTAAATTACCCGGCGACTGGATGAGGAGAAGAACCATGAAATACCTATGTTTCGGTTACTACGACATAGCACAAATTCGAAGGCATGGCGGAGAGCGAGCGAAACGCCATGTTCGACGCCTGCTTTGAATACGACGACCATCTTCGCGCCAGCGGGCAACTGTGCCGGTGGCGAAGCGCTGCAGGGCCTGCGGAAACCGCCTTGACCCTGTCCTGGAAGAACGGCAAAGTGGCAACCACCGACGGTCCCTATGCGGAAACCAAGGAACAACTCGGCGGCATTCTCGTGCTTGAGGCGCGGGACATGAATCATGCGGTACAGCTCATGGCGCAGCATCCGTCGCTGAACTATGGAAACATTTTGGAGATTCGGCCGGTCGGACGACATGAGCGAAATCATCAAGGCAAGCGAGCAGCGACGGAAACAGCACACAGCACGCTGAAGCACCTACGGAATAAATCCAACACTAACCCACAGAGGTGCGGGATCATAAACCGCACCTGCCGCCACCGTCCGCCACACCTTGCGCGTGTTGTGGATGTCAGCCAGCGGATCGGCATCGAGCAGCAGCACATCGCCGCGCTTGCCCGGCTCCAGCGAACCAGACTCCTTCTCCACCCCAAGCGCGCGCGCCGCGTTCGATCGTCGCCGCCTGCAGCGCCTCCAGCGGCGTGAAACCAGCCTCCACATAAAGCTCCAGCTCGCGATGCAGCGAGTATCCCGGAATCGCCTGGTCCGTCCCCGCCACGATCGGAATCCCGGCTGCATGAAGAGCGCGCAGCGTAGCCATGAAACTCTGCCACCGCGCCATCGACCAGCGCGGCCTTGTCAGCCGGTGCGGGCGGGCTATCCAGGGCTTCCCGCAACTGCGGCGCGACGTGATCGATGCCAGGCTCAAGCTGATCCATCGGCTTTGTATTGAGGAACGATCTCATAGAGCGCCACGGTCGGATCGAGAACCGTGTGATGCGGCTTCAGCGTCGAAATCAAATCCTTCGCCCGCGGGCCATCCAGTTCAAGCACCGGGGCCTTCGTGCGGTCCGGCTTGCCATCCGCGCCCAGTACAGGATGAGAGAAATACGGCAGCTCATACTGGATGTGGTTGATCTGGTCCATCCCATCGTCGACGCCTTCAATCGCCGTCATGCCCTCCGGGATATGCCCCGTCACCGTCATGCCCCGCGCATGCGCATCGGCCGTAATCGCCTTCACGATCTCCGGCTTGACCGAGCTGTAGATCTTGATCTGCCGCGCGCCCGCGGCCTTGTACTTCTCCACCCACGCCAGCGCCTGCTCCGGCGTATCCGCGATCACTGCACCCAGCGAGATCGGCCCGGTGCCATCGATGATCCCCGCAAACTCCAGGTGCGGCCCGATCGCAGGATTCTCCTTCCGGTCCAGCTCGTCATGCACCGTCCGGATGAAGTCGAACTCGTTGCCCACATCGCGCACGCTCGTCACACCCGCCGCAAGATAGATCGGCCCCCACTCCACCTGCTCATAGTGCGCATGCATGTCCCAAAGCCCCGGGATCGCATACTTCCCCGCCGCATCGAGGATCGTCGCACCCTTCGGAATCGTGAACCTGACTTGCGCGGTCCCGCCGCCGTGATCACCCCGTTCTCAATCACGATCACGCTGTCTTTCACCGCAGCCGCATCCGGTTGAGTCCTCCAGCGTCGCGCCCACAATCGCCAGCTTGTGCGCCGGAGCCATCCGCGCCGTCGCCGACAGCTTCGCCAGCGCCGCGAGGTTCGACTGCACGGCAGCCGCGATAAACGCGCCCAGGCTCGCCTCATACGGCTCGCGCACCGCCTCAAAATGATCGAACTCCGCATCGGTGCTCACCAGCGCAACAAGGTTCTGCTCGTCATCCATCCACAGCGACTCCTGCCCCCAGATAAGCCCGCCGACGGTGTAGCCGTGCCCCACACGCCCGTCGACGGTCAGCGGTCCCGCAGGCTCAATGTGGACCTTCGCATTCGCGGGATACACCGTGAACTCCGCCGGCCTGCCATGCAGCAGCCACCAGCGCATCATCTGCTCCTGCATGGCGACAGGCGAGTAGCCGTCGGTGATAAACCACGCCCCGCTGGCGGCGAGCGTCTCTGTTTTGCCCCTCCGCACGATGGTGAGCTCATTGCCCTTCACCGTCAGCGCATCATCCATCTCGGACTGCCGCGACGCTCGTCCCTTCGCCGCATAAGAGCGCGGCGACATGTCCGAGGCCTGCGCAACAAAGGTCGTCTCCAGAGGAACCGCCGACCCGCGGTCGGTAAAAAGGAAGTGCGAGGTCAGCGTATAGCCGTCCCCCTTCGTCTCGATCGAGTAGGTTTCTTTCCCAATCGCCTTGGCAAACTTATGCAACGCAAACGTGCCCGAAGTCGCCGCCGGCTGTTGCGCCGCCGCAAAGGTTGAACATGCCAGGACGACTGAGATCGCCAAAGAGAAAGAACGGTTAAATTCGAACAAGAGTATGAACTCCGCAGAAGCAACGCCCCTAACAATCAGCGAATCTTCCGAGTTAGATAGCGAGCCGAAATCCCTGAATCACAAGAAACGGCTCTCTAGATTCTAACCTTGCCCCACTAAAACCTGCCAAGCACCACGTCCCCGCCCAACGGCCGCTCCCCGATCAGTCGGCGTGAGGCTGCATCAAAAACAGCATCGCCGACGCTAGGGCCAGACCGCTCTGCCTGTGCTATAACCGCCTAGTCCGCATCTATCCCTTTGTGACCGCTGCGAAGGCTATTTTTGGCCGGGCACCTATTCTCGAAGGAGCGTACCTGTGATTTCAATCAAAACCACTTTGTCCATTCCCAAGTCTTGTTTATGCGGGCTGACCTCTGCCGTCACAGCGCTTGTGATGACTGCTTCCTGCGTTGGACTGCTCCAGGCCCAGATCGGCCAGCCATCCGTGGATGTTGGCTCCCACGCCCCCGATCTCAGACAGAGTGGCAACAACGGCAAACTGGCAAATTACAGTAAGCTGCCGCTCAGCTTCGCCGCAAATCGAGGGCAGAGCGCCCCGCAGGTCAGGTTTACCTCGCAAGGAAGCGGATATTCGCTCTTTCTAACCGACGGTGAGGCAGTCCTGACACTGTCAACGCCAGACCACAAGAAAGCCAAATCTTCAGCCAATCCGCGCCCACAACAGATGTGGTGCGAATGCAACTAGCCGGAGCGGCCCCCGGACTCAAAGTCTCCGGCGAAGACAAATTGCCCGGGACGGCGAACTACTTCGTCGGCAACGATGCCTCGAAGTGGCACGCCGACGTCCCGACCTATTCCAAAGTGAAGTACGCGGGCGTCTATCCCGGCGTCGATCTGGTCTACTACGGCAATCAGCAGCAACTGGAGTATGACTTCGTGATCGCTCCGGGCATCGATCCGAAACAAGTCAAACTGCATTTCGTCGGTGCGAAGCTCAGCCTCAATGCCCGTGGCGACCTCATGGTCACAAGCAAGAATGGCAAAATCGCCTTTGAGAAGCCGGTCGTATACCAGATCAAGAGCGGATCATCCGGCGAGCGCGAACAAGTCAACGGAAACTTCACCCTGATGGCCGCCAATACAGTGGGATTCTCACTCGGGAGCTATGACAAGAGCAAGACAGTGGTCATCGATCCCAACCTGGCCATCCTGTCCTATTCGACATATCTCGGGGAGCTCGCCCTCCTTCGGCGACTCCTGCAGCAGCATTTCAATCGACGCCTTAGGCAACGCCTACGTGACCGGCATCGCGGGGTCCACCAGCTTCCCGGTGACGGGCGGCGCGTATCAAAGTACAAATGGCGCTGCCGCGATTGGCAGCTCTAATGCTTTCGTGACCAAGATGAACAGCACCGGCACAGCGCTTATCTACTCAACTTACCTTGGCGGCACGAATGGTCACGTATACCAGCAGATCGGCAACAACACGATCAGCAAGGTAAACTACAACTCTGACGCAGGCGCCGCGATCGCGGTCGACGCCTCCGGACAAGCCTATGTAACCGGAACCGCGACCTCTACGAATTTCCCGGTTACCGCAGGCGCATTCCAAACGGTGAATTCCGGCGGCACCCTCAGCTCATTCGTCACCAAGCTGAACAGCCAGGGAAATGCCCTCGTCTATTCCACTTATCTTGGCGGTCCGAATCCAGGCTACGCCACTGGTATCGCGATCGACGCTTCCGGCGAGGCTTACGTGACCGGTAGGGCCTATTCCACGGGCTTCCCAGTGACCTCGGGCGCTTTTCAAACCGTCAATAATGGCGCCGCTAACAGTGGCTTCAACGCTTTCGTTTCCAAGCTGAATCACCAGGGAAGCGCTCTCCTTTACTCCACCTACCTCGGAGGCAGCTCAAGTGACTCTGCCAACGGCATCGCAATTGACACCGCCGGGAACGCCTACATCGTAGGAGACACTGTTTCCGAAGACTTTCCTGTCACCTCGGGAGCCTTTCAGGCCGTCAACAAATCCTCATTCGCCGGCAACACAGGCGAGGGCATCGCCAATGCCTTTGTAGCCAAGATGAACAGCACCGGAACAGCGCTCGTCTACTCAACTTACCTGGGCGGCACCTACATCGATGCTGGCTATGCCATTGCCGTCGACGGATCCGGGAATGCCTATGTGACCGGACGCGCCGGCTCCACAGATTTCCCGGTGACCCCGGGCGCTTTTCAAACTGTATCGGGGAACAAGAATAACTACCCAAATGCTTTTGTGACCAAGCTGAATCCCTCCGGGACGGCGCTCGATTACTCCACATATCTTGGCGGCAACGGAGTCTTGGGCGATAAGGCCTACGCCATCGCAGTGGACGCCTCCGGGAATGCTTATGTGACCGGATCGGCCACGTCCATCCCAACGACTCCGAGCGCCTTTCAAACCAGGCCTGGTGCCCAGTTCGACAACGCTTTCTTAACCAAGCTGAATCCCACTGGATCCGCTTTGCTGTATTCCACCTTTCTGGATGGTGGTGATAACAAGGGCTCCATCGGCAATGGTGTCGCGGTTGACACGGATGGAAATGCTTATTTGACCGGATTCGTGGCATCCTATGATTTCCCCGTGACCCCGGGCGCCTTCCAGACCACAAACGGCGGACACGGACACGGCACCCCGAATGGTTTCGTGACCAAGTTCAACCTGGCACAACCGATCGCCCTGTTCTCCACCACCCTTCACCTTTTCCCTGATGTCGCATTCAATAGCAGCGCAACTCCACCGGTGGAGTTGATTACAGTCACCAACACCGGCGGCGGCACACTGACGTTCACGAGCAAAATTAACTCGCCGGACTACACCGTGCTCACCGACGGGCAAAACACCTGCACCGCTGGCGTGACCGCAATGCAAAGCTGCACACTGCCGGTTGAGTTCCATCCGACCGGCGTAGGCATACACACAGATACGCTAACGCTGAGCGCCCACGTGGGAATCGGTGCGAGTATCAGTCTGCGGGGAACAGCGAACGGCATCGGAGCCGCCACCGAGTCCCCCCTCAACTTTGGATCGATTCCCTACGGCACGACGAAGACACTTCCGTTGACTATCGCTAACTTTGGCATACCCGGATCGACAACCATCGCGGTTTCCTTCAACAACATAAGCTACTCCTTGGCTCCAGGAGGAAACTGCATGACGACGGGAATTGCGCCCGGTCAACGTTGCAACGTGTTAATCAAGTTCTCCCCGGTTGGGCATGGCGTGCACAACGCGGGAATCATCTTGACGCCCAATCCATCCAGTGGAGCCGCATCCTCCATTGTTCCGGTGCGGGGGACAGCCACGCCGTAAGCACCATCTACTATCCATATCCCGTTCGAGCCCTCATCGGCTCGAATGGGATATGGACCAAGTTCCGACGGCCATCAACACACACTCTTTACTTTCCGGTGATCACCGCTGCGCGGATTGGTTGCGCACATAAATCGCCCGACTCGATTGGAATTCTCCGCGCGGTCGTTTCCCTGGATCAGAACTCAGCACCCGCATCCGATAGCCAATCCGAAAAGTAGCCCGTGCTGACGGCAATAGCGAACGAGGCGACTAAAGGCGTTGGCCGTGGCACGGTCTCACGGCACGGTTCGCTCCGACCCGCAGAATTCTGCGAATAAAACCTTGTCAAGCCCGCAAAACACGCCCAAACCCCGTAAAACATTCAATCAAATCGAAATAAAAAATCCCAAGACCTGGCGTAGTGAAAGGGGTCAACTTGATAAAATAGAGATAGAAGATCGAGAGAAAAGCAAAGCCATTGCGGGATAGGCAAACGAAATCAAGGCGGCGAAAGCCGCCTTTCTCACTTGAGAGGGAAGATAACCAATTGCAGCAGCTATTTCGCCGTAAGCCATCTATTTTGAATAGCTTGCGGTCAAATCACGCAACTCGCACAAAATAAATCACTTAACGAGACGGGGGGTCTAGCGGAGGCCCTCCAACCGGAGCAGCCTTCGGCACACAGCTATCCACAATCGGAGTAATCGCCCCAAAGGCCCCATAGATATGGTCCGGCTTCCCGCAGATCGCCCGCGAAGCCATCTTCGCCGAGATCACCGCCGCCTCGATGCAGCCGATGTTCAGGTCGGTGAACGTCCAGTCTCCGGCAAGGAAGAGATTGTCGAAGTCGGAGTCGTGCGAGAGCAACCGCTTCTTCGCCGACCCCGGCAAGCTAAGCACATACAGCTCGGTAGGATCGATGTTGCTCCGGAAGAACTGCGACTCGAAGTTACTCTGCGCCGGAAGTTTCGTCCCCTGCACGCAATTCACCAGGACATCGTCGTTAAACTTCCCCGGAGTAATCGGGTCCGCGGACTTGGTGAAGATATCCAGCGCCGGCCCATCCAGAAACTGCCGCGCATACTGCATCACCTTAGCCCGCTCTTTCGCTGGATACGTCGGATCGCTGAAAGGCGCTAACTCATCATCCGGAAACGCGTTGCAGAAGTAGGCGCACTGCTGCACCTTCTGCGCCGCGGTCCACTGCTCCCGCGCAATCAGGTCCGACATATCCGACCAGGTATCGAACGGCTCCACAAAGCCCGACAGAATGCCCCGCGGATGCGCCCAACCCGACTCCGCCATCGACTTGTTCATCCAAACTTGCAAACCCTGAGTACGAACGACGCCAACGTTCTCAACCGAATCCTTCCACTTCGGCGAAGCGTCGATCAGCTCCTTGCAGATGTACTTGTGCGCGCCCAACGAAATCCCCAGCAGCACCAGGTCGAAATCCGTTCCCCGCTTCAGCGACGAAGTCGTTCCGTGCCAATCTGTCCACCACGATTCCAAATCCGGATTGACGCACTGCTGGATCTTCTCCGCCTCAACCACCTGCTCCCATTGCGGCTCAGTCGGCCAAACCGGAACTCCGTCGATGCCCAGAAACAGCGGATCGTATTCATCGCCCGTCTTCTCATTCTGGATCGTCGCCTGCACTTCCAGATCGACCGAATCGATCTCCTTCTTGTCCCCCGAGAGATGCAGCGCCGTGACCTTGTGAAAGAACTTGAACTTCACCCCGCGGCTCTTGAGCACCAGGTAGATCGGCGACATGATCGTCTCGCCCATTCCCGCATTCATCCACCACATCAGCGCCCCACGATAGGTAAACATCAGCCGCAATGAGCCATACAGCGTACTCCCCGCCGCCATGCGCGGCTTCTTCGGGTCACCATTCTCATAACCAAAACAAGCGTCGTACATCCCTAGCGTGATCGCGGAATTGGGCTTAACGCAGCCATGCTTCTTCAGCCAATCCATCATGTCGTAGTCTTCGATCGCCATGAAGCCCTTCTGCAGCACGTTGTCCTCGATCATGCCGACCAGCGTGGCCATTGCCGTATCGATGATGATGAAGAAGCGGCGCAACTCATCGTTGTCCTCAATCAGGCCGAAGAGCAACTTGCCAAAGGCCTCGTTGAAATCCTTGATCCACTTCACTAACTCGAGGTGTGCGTCGCGTTTGGCGTCTTCGGTGAGCGACCTTGCAAAGGCGGCGACGCGATGCAGCAGAGTATGATCGCCCTCCGGCTCGGCATGCGATGGCAAATGAGGCACGTAGCCGACCGCCGCGCTCAGATGCGAGGCCGCATTCTTATATAACCCAGCCAGCGCCGGGTGCCTCTCTTGATGGCCCTCGATGAACCCGATCGCCTGCTCCAGGATAATGTTCAGGAATCCAAGCGGCGTCGGCGGCTGTTCGCAGTTGTCAAATCTCTCCGGGTCGCCGGGAAACTCATTGCTCGGCGGCCAGTTCAGCGGCCATAGCTTCCAGTCTTTGTCGACCTGCTCCATCATTGGCGTATAGGTCATCGGCGTAAAGGCCTTGCGGGCGTCGGTGAAGGGCGACGTCGGCATAAGAATCTTCGTGTGCGCCTCGGCATAGATTTGCCGGATGAGACCAAAAGCGTTCTCGTAGAAACCCATCCACAGGTGGATTCCGTGCTCTTGAATCCGGTCGTGGATCTTCCGGTTACGTCCGCTCGCTCCCTTGCCGCCTAGCCGCCAGCCCATTTGGTAAATCGTGATCTCGTAGTTTTTCTGCCAGTCGGGGTCGTTGGTAAGCTCGGCGGCGGCAGCGAGAGAGCCGATGCCGCCACCCAGGATCGCGATCTTCTGCATTTAGTCTTCTCCTAGTAGTTAGTAATCAGAACGCTACTATGTACGTGCACTTCCGCCCTGTATGCTTGTGCTGAAACAAGGGTTAACGATTGGCACCGATGATACCTCTGAAAATGTGGGCGGCGCAAAAGTGAAATCCATCCCACAACAAACCGCGCTGCATGAATACGGTTCCAGCGTAGATCGGCTCTCGTCCATGCATGCCATGCGCGGCCGTAAAGTCGCTGTGGATCGCCCAACTCGGGCTGCTATCGTGCGCCACGCAGTCGCGATTCTGGTGCTCCTCCTCTTTGTATCCGCCGGTAGGGCGTCAAGCGCGACGGGATCGATCCTCGGCAACATAACAGACGAAACCGGCGCGTCTCTCGCCGGAGCAACGGTAGAGCTTCGCAATGTGGACACCGGCGTCGTCCGCACCGCAGTCGTCGATCACGCCGGAAGCTACAGCTTTGTCCTGCTGCCTCCGGGCAATTATGACCTCACAGCCCACATGACCGGCTTTCGCGATGCCGCAGTGAACGGAATCCAGCTCGACGTAGACCAGGTGCGCCGCGCCGACCTGACGCTTCAGGTCGCCCCCGTGACCTTAAAGGTCTCGGTCTCGGGACAACTGCCACTCGTCGAGACAGAAACCTCAGCGGTCGGCAAGGTCGTTCCCGAGAACCTCGTCACGAGTCTCCCGCTGAACGAGCGTAACTACCTCGCCTTGACGCTCCTCGTGCCCGGCGCTCATACGCCAGTTGCCGGCTCGCAGGCCTCGACGATGGGGCCGGGATCATTCAGCGTGAACGGCGCTCGCGAACAAGCCAACGGCTATCTGCTCGACGGCATCGACAACAACGGGCTCTACATCAACCGCACCAGCGTTCTGCCGTCGATCGACGCGATTGACGAGTTCAAAGTGCAAGCCTCCACTTACTCCGCCGAATATGGGCGCTACGGCGGAGCACAGGTCAACCTCGTCCTGAAGAGCGGCACCAACGCCTTGCACGGCAATGCCTTTGAATATTTTCGCAACCGCGAGCTCGACGCCAAGAACTACTTCGATCTGCCCTACTGCACGGCGACCTCGCCCCCCGGAGGCTGCGGCCCCATTCCCGGATATCAGCGCAGCCAGTTCGGAGGCACCATCGGCGGCCCCATCCAAAGCAAGCGCACTTTCTTCTTCGCCTCCTATGAGGGACTCGACCTAAGACAGGCGATTACCCAGGAAGCCACCGTTCCCTCGCAGAACACGCTTGCAGCCCTTTACGCAGCCATACCTCCGCCCTTTCAGAATCCCGCTGGCGCGGCCACCCTCGACCTCTACCCCGCCGCCAACGTCGGCGCCGACCTCGCAAACTCGACGCTCTACGTCTCTTCGCCGGCGATACAGGGCACCGGCAACATCGGCACGGTCAAGCTCGACTCTCAGATCACTGCGCAAGATTTGCTCTCTGGCCATTACGCCATCTACGACGCCAATTCGTTCCTGCCCTTCGATTTCGGTTTCACCGTCAGTGCCTTGCCAGGTTACGGCGACTATCACAACAATCGTGGACAAAACATCGGCATCGACTGGACCCACAGTTTCACTTCGCGCACGGTCAATGATTTCCGCGTAGGCTACGACCGCGACCGCCTCCAGATACTTCAGCAGAACCACGGAATCAATCGCAGCGCCGAGCTGGGGTATCCCGCTCCGCCTAACCCGCAGGACTGGGGCTACCCAGACATGCTGATCAATGGATACGAGACGATCGGCGAACCCTTTAACGCCCCGCAGGACATCGTCGACAATGAATATCAGTTAACTGACAACATCACCTGGTCGCCCCAGTTCGCCGGCGGCCGCCACCGCTTCAAGTTCGGCGGCGACTTTCACCGCATCCAGCAAAACGGTTATGTCGACTTCTATTCGCGCGGCTTGTGGAACTTCATCGGGATCACGGGAAGCTCGCTCGAAGATGTCCTGATTGGTCTGCCGGCGGTCTCGCTCTTCGGGAGCGGAGATACCGAGACGCATTTCCGCAGCTTCTCTGAGTCGTACTATGCGATTGACGACTTCCATGTCGCGCCGAACCTCACCCTGAACCTCGGCCTGCGCTACGAATACAACAGCGCGCCGATCGAGATTAATAACCACATCAGTATCGCGAACACCGGGCCAGAGTCGGTCACTTGCACGCCCAAACCCAATTGCCAGTACACCGTCGCTGGAACGCCGGGCTATCCACGCGCCCTCTACACCACCGGCAAGCTTAATTTCGCCCCAAGAGTCGGGTTGGCATGGAATGTCTTGCCGAGCGGCAAGCTCGTCGTTCGCTCCGGTTACGGCATCTTCTACGACATCGGCATTCTCAACATCAACGTGCTCCTCGGCGAGAATCCCCCTTTCTATAACTTCCTCTTCAGCGAAAACGACGGCACGAACGACATCCAAACCATCATCAACAGCCCGCTCAGTTCCACCATCTCGTTCCGGACCGCGCCCAACTATAAAAACACCTACCTGCAGCAATGGAGCCTCGGTGTGCAATCGCAGCTCACATCGAGCCTGATGGCCGAGGTTGGATATGTGGGTTCGGAAGGCACACACCTGACCGGCTTCGCCGACGACAACCAGGCGGTGCCAACAGGCTCGATGCCCTATCCACCGCCCTATCCGCAGTTCGGCAGCATTGCAACGATCGACACGTCGCGTGTTAGCACCTATCACTCGTTGCAGGCGACATTGCAGCAGCGCATGGCGCATGGAACCTCATTCTTAGCCGCCTATACCTGGTCGAAGTCGATCGACAACGGCTCGGAATTTACAGTGAGCAACACCGAGGGCCAATACGCGCAGAACTCCAACGACCTCGCCGCCGAGCGCGGGCTCTCCGCCTTCGATGCGCGCGAACGCTTAGTGTTGAGCTATGTTGCGAAGCTGCCCTTCGGCCCCGGCGCAGCCTATCTCAACCGCACCGGCTTTGTTGGGCAGTTAGTAGGTGGCTGGCAGGTCTCTGGAATCGTCAGCCTGCAAACCGGTCAGCCGTTTACGGTGAACCGCTCTACCTATCAGAGTTATACGACGTTCATCGTCGGCTCAGACCGTCCCGACCAGATCTCGAACCCGTTCCAGGCCGGTCCAGTGCCATCGAATCCAAATCCCGCATGTAGCTCGACCATCTCTCATGGCGGAGCGGCCGCTGATAAAGTGCGCACCGTCGAGACCTGGGTCAATCCCTGCGCCTATTCCAACCCCAACCTGCTCGGAGAATTCCGCTTCGGCACCGCGCCCCGCAACGAGGTCACAGGCCCCGGGCTCATCGACCTCGATGCCAGCGTGATTCGCTCCTTCACACTGGTCAAAGAGCGTCTCAACCTCAACACGCGGGCCGACTTCTTCAACTTTCTGAATCACCCCAACTACGATCCGCCGGTGCGCACCTTCGACTCCCGGAATTTCGGCAGCATCCCATCGGCGAACACCTTCGGCAACCGCCCACCCCGACAGATCCAGATCGCACTGAATCTGGTTTTTTAGGCGGCCTTATATCGAGCAGCCGCATTGGCTGCCAATTATCCGCATCGAATCACAATTCAAGCCGCTTCCCCATACGTCCAAGCAGCCCGTCTACTAGGCCTCTGCCAGAGTTCCACAGCTTCTCAGATTTGTCGCGCTCGACAAGCAAAATCTTAACCGTGTCTTTCAAAGTCAGCGCGAAGAGGTTGAAGCAATATCCAGGAAACTTCGTCCAGTAAAGACGGAAGAGAACCACACGATTGCGAATAATGTAGTAGCGCCGCTTTGCGCTATGGTGCGTCGACGTAAGCAGATGCTGATTTCCAAAGGCATAGTCCCTCCGCTCCCCAAGCGAATGCACCAGCTTCGCTTCATTACACTGCACGACCTTGTAACCTGCCGCAATAATCCTCAAACAGAACTCATAGTCGATCTGATCGATGAAGAAGTCTTCGCGAAAATAGCCACATTGCAAAAAGATCGAAGTTGGAATCATGCTTCCTGAAGTGGACACAGTCAGGATTTGTCCCTTCATCGAACGCTCAACCGGCATCTCCTGCCCCGACAACTTGTCGATGTAGATCGGCGCAAGCGTGCCGATGCGATCCCTGTCGATGTCAGCATCGAACGCAGAGAGCATCGTTGCTACCAACCCATCGCCAACCGTACTGTCCTGATCGAAACAAATTACCCAGTCACATCCCTGAGTTTCAGCCCAGCGGACTCCAATATTCAGCGCTGCGGCGACACCGAGATTCTCTCCATTCTCCATGAGGTGAAAATCCTCGCTCTGTCTGGCCGCGCGAAAAACCGCAAGCGCTTCAGAGCCGGAGCCATTGTCCACCACCACCAGCCGATTCACCTGCTGGCGCACCTTCAGCAAATTGTCGAGATGCTCCGGCGTCGGATGAAACGTGACGACGATCGCGCAGATATTTCTTTCCAAAGCCTCTCGCTCTCTGATCGCCCAATCTCGGATTCTAGTCTCGCATTTATGATACGAAGCGAGCCTCCAACACTTGGAACCCACCAGTGCTGGGACCTCGAATGATCCGATCTTTGGGAGTGTGTCGGTGCGAGTAATGATCCTGACAGCGCTCTATCCACCGATCATTCACGGAGGCGCTGAGAAGGCCGCTTGGCATCTCGCTGAAGCATTGGCCGCGGAAGGTGACGAAGTCTCCGTCATCACCATGCACCCCGGCAGCGAAGAGTCCACCGAGATCGTCAACGGTGTGCGTGTCTACCGAATCCCCATGGACAATCTCTATTGGCCATTCGGTCAGGGGATCAGGCAGCCCGGAAAAAAGCGCCTACTCTGGCACCTTCGCGACATGTGGAACTCAACCACAGCGGCCCGCGTCGCCCGCATCGTGGACATCGAGAAACCCGAGGTCGTCAATAGTCACTTAATCATCGGGTTCTCGCCCGCAGTATGGCGCGAGGTCAAGAAGCGCGGCATTCGGCTCGTGCATACCATGCACGACTACTACATGATGTGTCCGCGCGCAGACATGTTCAGCAAAGGCAGGACCTGCGAAACGCGCTGCCTCCAGTGCAAAGCGTTAACTGTGACCAGAAAGATCTCATCACGCAGCGTCGATTCACTGATCTCGGTTAGCAGGTATGTGCTCGAGGCCCACCAAAAGCGAAATTACTTCCCCGATGTCCCAGCGTCGGTCATCTACAACGTCTCGACATTGCCCGAGAGTGATGAACCCTCCAGCGCTGACCCCGATCCAAAACATCTCGTCTTCGGATTCCTCGGGCGCCTCGACGAGTTCAAAGGGGTACGCACCCTTCTCGAAGCGACCCGGCTGTTAGGCAGCGATACCTGGCGGCTGCGAATCGGAGGAACCGGCTTGGAGGCCAACGTCCAGGCCCTTAAGAAAGAGTTCACCGACTCGCGCATCGAGTGGCTCGGCTTTACCAACGCAGAGAACTACTTCCGCTCGATTCATATCAGCGTCGTTCCTTCCTTATGGGCTGATCCCCTCCCCTACGTGGTCATCGAGTCGCACCTGCACGGAAAGCCAATCATTCACAGCAACTCAGGCGGAGTTCCCGAGGCAGCGGCTTTGGGCAGAACAACCGCAACGTTCCCCGCCGGCGATGTCGTCGCACTCGCGGCCCTGATGAACTCCGCGCTAGCGAATCCCGCCGGGTGGCTGCATGGCGGCTTTCGCGACCCCGCCGCCCTCGAAATGTTCTCCGCCAAGACCATCGTCCAGAAATACCGCGAGGTCTATCGTGCCGGCTAGGCCGGTCCCGGCCTAGCTCTGTTCGATCTGCCGGGCGGCTGCGTCGATGGATTCAACGATCTTGCGGATCTGCTCTTCGTTGAGCGAACCCTGCGAGGTCTTAAGCTGCAGCGCCATGCGGAAGTTCTCCACCGCCCGCATGATCTGCGGCGCGCGACCCTTGCCAAACGCAGCGCCGGCCCGCTCCATCCGCTCAAAAAGCACATCGACTGCGGCCTTGTTCGCCTCCAGTGCAGCCTGCCCCTCAGCCGTGATCGTGTGCAGCTTCTTGGTGCCGTCCCCCACAGTCACGGTGACATACCCAAGCTCTTCCAACAGCGTCAGCGTCGGGTAAACGACTCCAGGACTTGGCGCATACGCTCCGCCCAGTCGCTCCTCGATCTGCTTAATGATCTCGTAGCCATAGCTCGGCTTCTCCGCGATCAACCGCAGAATGACGAAGCGCAGGTCGCCGGTGTCAAAGACTCTGCCGCGAGAGCGGCCTCCCCATTCGCGGCCGCCAAATCCACGCCCCCCAAACTCGCGGTCGCCTTCTCCGTGCCTGCCGCGAAAGTGCTTATCGCCGCAGGGATGTCCATGACCGTGACCGCCACGTCTTTGGCGGCCTTCTTCTAATTCTCTTGAAAATATTCGTTCAAACATACTGCTCTCCTATCGTTTCGATATGTCTTACGATATATCTAAATACGATCTAGAGTCAATCGTTTCTCGCGATATTTCTTCAAATCTGCATCGGTTCTTTTTGGTCGCAACTCCGGCAAGGTTCATCAAGAGTCTGCCAATGGCGAGGAAGTCTCGCATCAAACACGTTAGAGTAAAGGAGATGCAGTTGCACAACGGGCAATCAACCCTGACCGTGGACGAGCGCTCCCAGAAGCGCAAGCTGGTAATCAGGGACGCACTAGCACTGCTGACTCTGCTCACCGTTACCCTCGTCCTCCTGACTGGCACGGTCTTTCTCTTCCGCGCTTTTTCCAACTTGCGCGGACGCCTGGCGCAGCGCTGGCTGACGCGGGGTGAGGCCGCTATGCATAGTGGCAACCCCTCAGCGGCTGTCGAGGACCTGCGCTCAGCGCTGGCTTACGCGCCGGGACGCAAGGACATCGAGATCGATCTCGCCGAGGCGCTCGCCGGCGCGGGCCGCACTCAGGAGGCCACCTCCTACTTCACGACTCTCTTGGAAGCCGAGCCCGGCAGCGGAATCATCAATCTTCAGCTCGCCCGTCTGGCCGTGAGACAGGGCAATGAAAGCGATGCACTCGAGCACTATCGCGCCTCCATTTATGGCAACTGGGAAGGCGATGGAACCACGCGCCGCCGTGAGGTCCGCCTCGAACTCATCGACTACCTCATCGACAAGCATCACCTTACCCAAGCCCAGGGCGAACTGATTATCGCGACCGGCAATGCCCCCGACGATCCAACCATCAAGCTGCAGATCGCTGCTTTGATGGAGAAGGCCGGCGACGCGAGCAACGCGAACCAGATTTACAAGACCATGCTGCAGCACGCTTCGCACAACCTACCGGCACTCGAGGGCGCGGCGCGGACCGCCTTTGCGCTCGGCAACTTCACCCAGACGCGCGATTACGTGGATAGAGCTCTTGCGAATTCGGCCGAGGCCAGCGAATCGGCGCAGGCCCGCCAGGACCTACATGACCTGCGCGATAGGGCCGTCGACATTTTGCTTCTCTATCCTTCGCCCGCACTCAGCTCTCTGGCACAGGCGCAGCGCGTCTTCCGCGACCGCAATCTGGCCGCAGAACGGCTGCGTGCATGCGGAGTTCTGCTCCCCAGCACAGCGGTCAATTCCTGGGCTCCTGTCCAACCCGTACGCCCGCAGTTTGCAGACCTGATGGCCCAATGGCAGACCCTGCCGGATACCTCGCAGCTGACCGTCGATCGCCTGATCGGTAACGTTGACCTGCGCCACGCAGTCATGGAACTCGTCTACGCCACCGAGCGGCTCGCGGACAAAACCTGTGGTCCGGCAACGGGTGAAAACGCTCTGCTGTCCCGGATCGCCGCCGATCCCGGCGCGGTGGAGGCCCAGTAGATGGCGGACGCACGTGAGGTCAAGGCAACCCACATCGCCGCAACCATCGTGGAGGAACTCGCGCCTCCGCCGGAGCAAAGTCACCACCAGACGCTGCTCAATATGAGCAAGCTGGCGCCGGCCCGCGAAGAGCGGCTCTTCCTGGTGTTATCCATCTTCATCGGTGTAATCTCCGGGTTGCTCGTGGTTTGCTTCCGGGTCGTCATCGAGTGGATCAAGATCCTCGGCCTCGGTTCGGCCCCCCATGCCGGTCAATATCGTCTGCTCTTTGTGCCGGCGATTGCGGGACTCATCGTCGGGGCAATGGTGCAATGGATTTTTCCCCAGGCGCGCGGCAGCGGCGTCAACCAGACCAAGGCCGCTCTTTACATCTATAACGGCTTCATCTCGTTCAAAACGATGATCGGGAAGTTTCTCACTTCCGCCATCGCTATTGGCGGAGGCCACTCGCTCGGCCCCGAAGATCCCTCGCTCCAAATCGGCGCCGGCGTTGCGTCGATCGTCAGCCGCTATCTGAATCTCTCCCGCGAACGCCTGCGACTCTTCGCTCCCATCGGAGCCGCGGCCGGCCTCGCCGCCGCCTTTAACGCCCCCATCTCCGCCATTCTCTTTGTCATCGAAGAAGTCATCGGCAAATGGAGCGCGGCCGTGCTCGGGTCGATCGTCCTCGCCGCCATCTCGAGCGTCGTGGTCATGCGCCAGTTCTGGGGTTCCGACCCCATGTTCCGCATCCCAACGGCCACCCTTCGCGATCCGCGCGAACTTACCGCATACGCGGTCCTGGGCGTCGTCGGTGGCGTTGCCTCGCTGATCTTCTCCAAGTCGCTCGGCTACCTGCGACCGCATCTGCGCAAGCTGAACCCGCGCATGGGATTCATCCAGCCCGCCGTCGCCGGGCTCCTCGTCGGCGTAATCGGTTTTGTCGGCTTTCCCCAAGTCATGGGCCCAGGCTACGACGTGATCGACCAGGCCGCGCATGGGCAGTTCACCTGGAAGTTCCTTCTGGCGCTCGCCCTGTTGAAGATTCTCGCCACGACGCTGTCGTTTTCAAGCGGCACGCCAGGCGGTATGTTCGCGCCCACGCTCTTTATCGGAGCAATGCTGGGCGCCTCGGTCGGGACATTCGAGAAGATATTCTTCCCTTACCTCACCGGCAGCATCGGCTCGTATGCGCTGGTCGGAATGGGGGTGCTCTTTGCCGGATTCATTCGTGCGCCGCTGACCTCTGTCTTCATGGTGCTCGAGGTAAGCGGCAATTACTCGATCATCCTCCCAGTCATTCTCGCCAACACCATCGCCTACTTGCTCTCGCGTGTGTTAACCCCGGTGCCGATCTTCGAGGTCTTCACCCACCAGGACGGCCTCGATCTGCCCTCAATGGAAGAACAGCGCGAAGAAGATCCGCTCCACATCGAAGACGCGGTCCATCCCGTCAACGTGCCGATTGTCGATGAATCCGACACTCTAGCCCACGCGGCGAGAGTCCTGCAGGCCGTCCAGCCCATCGGCGCCGACCCGTCGAAATCCGTCGGCACAATGCTCATCCGCTTCTCCGACGGATCCTGGTACGTCTTGACCTCCGGCGAGCTGAAAGCCGCGCTGAATAAATATCCCGAGGAGACTCCCCTCAAACAGGCCACCGGGCCGGACCGTGTGCCGATTCTCTTCCCTGACATGCCGCTCGACAGCGCGCTCCCTCACTTCGTCCGCTGGCCCCTGCTGCCGGTGCGCAACCGCGCAGCCAAGGGACTCCTCGAAGGCATCCTCACTTCAGAAGACGTAATGCAGACGTATCAGCGCGGATAACAGTACTGCGGATGGCTTTCAGATGACGGCTAATCCAAACACGTAGCCCAATTCCCCGGCAACCCGCTGCCAGCCTGTCGAACCCGCAGTCGAGAGCCACAGATTCCCTCCCCCGTCGACCACCGCCGCGCGGCCGGCGCCAGCGGCGATGTGTCCCGTATCGACCTTACCCTCGAGCCACTCCGGCAGCCCGTCGCGAACAGGCTCAACCCGCTCCGCCCCATTTCGCCAACGCCAGATCTGCGAGCGACTGGCAAAGGGCCCATCCTGGATACTGAAAAGCACCTCGCCTTCCAGCACCGCTACTGCCAGCGAGTTAGTGACGTCAAGACCCTCAGCCAGAAGCTTCCAGGTCGCTCCGCCATCAGGGCTCAAGCACAAGCCAACCGCGCACGCAGCTGCCACCAAACCGGGCCAAGACGGATGAACAGCGACCTCGTGCACATCGAACATCACCGGAATAGTCGGGCTCCAGTTCGCGCCGCCATCGACAGACCGCGGAATACCCCCCACATGCACGGCCGCCAGAACGGCGCCCCCGTCAGCGCTCACAGCCAGCGAACGCACGCCAAGCGGCGGCCCACCGGCAAACCACTCGCCGCGTCCCGGTGTCACATCGAAGCCCTTGAGACGTTCCACATCTCCGGCAACGGAAACGCGCCACATGCTCGCTTCATTCAACCCACCGGCGAAAACTGTACCCCTAAACGAAGTCAGTGACTGTAGGGGGATCGGCGCCCGCGCCACAAACGACCACGCCGCAGCAGCATCCCGCCGCCAAATCTCATCCTCATCGACGATCCCAAGACAGTTGCCGTCCGGCTCTTTTCCGAGATAGCTAACCGCTCGACCGGAAAGCTCGGTAGCCGTTTCACCGCTTTCGCCAAAGACGCGGCATCCTGCAGAAGTCGCTACGAGAACCACAGCCATCGCCCACCAGCCTCAACCTCAAAGTCTAAGCTCATACCTAACTCCCATTCCGTTTGTTAGCTTGAAAGGTGAACCAAACACTGTAAGCGTGATTTTCTGCCGGAGATGATTGATACCTTGCCGTCTCGACCAAAGTTCGAAAGATCGAGGAGATCGGTAGCCGTAATAATCGGCACTCCTGACATGGATTTCGATCGATGAGGCTTCGCCCTTCAGCCCCGTTGCTGCGCCTGGCACTGCTCACCGCCGCAGCGATCGCCGTGCATGGCTATCACTTCGGCACCGACGACGGCGCAGTCTATCTGCCGGCCGTCGTGCATTCGATTCATCCCGGCCTCTACCCGTACGGCGCGGAGTTCTTCGAGTCCCACGCCGGCCTCTCGATCTTTACCGCATTGGTCGGCACAAGCGCACGCTTCTTTCATTTCAACGTCGAGTGGACGGTCTTTCTCTGGCATCTCCTGACCGTCTTCGCCTACCTCTTCGCCGCGTGGAGACTGGCCTCCGTCTGCTTCGACTCCGCGCGCGCTCGCTGGTCGGCCGTCATACTCAGCACGATAGTACTCACCGTTCCCGCCGCCGGAACGGCGCTCGTCCTGATGGACCCCTACCTCACCGCACGGTCAGCTTCGACGCCGCTAAGCATGTTGGCCGTCGGAGCCTTTCTCGCTGGCAACCGCCGCGAAGCCGTCTTCTGGCTCGCGCTGACCGCTCTCGTGCACCCGCAGATGGCGCTCTTCGCTGCTGGATGCCTGATCATCCTCACGCTGCCCGCGAAGTGGACGGCTCCGCTCTTCGAGCTCAACCCATGGGCCAACGCCACGGCAGCCGCCTTGCCGCTCGGCTTCAGCTTCAGCCCGGCAACTCCCGAATATCGCCAGGCGCTCGACATGCGCAGTTTCCTCTCCGTCCTGCATTGGACATGGTACGAATGGCTCGGTGCCGCGGCGCCCCTCACCATTCTCTTCGCCTTCAGCCAGATCCAGCCCCGCGGAACGACTCCAGCCTTCCAACGCATCAGTCGCGCACTCACCCTCTTCGGGATAGCCGCGACCGCGGTAGCTGTAGTCTTCGCCTCTAGCTCCAGACTCGAAACCTTCCTCCGCCTGCAGCCGATGCGCGCCTTCCAGCTCATCTACATCGTTTTCTTCCTGCTCCTCGGCGGCCTGCTCGGCGAATACGTCTTGAAATCCCGCTACTGGTTCTGGGCAATCCTCTTCGCGTGCATTGGAGCCGGGATGTTCTTCGTGCAACAGCAGAAGTACCCAAACAGCAGCCACATCGAGTGGCCCGGAGCCACTCCAACCAATCCCTGGGTCGCAGCCTTCCAATGGGCGCGCGACCACACGCCGCAAGACGCGGTCTTCGCCCTCGACCCCTACTACATCGAACTCCCCGGCGAAGATGAACACGGCTTTCGCGGCATCGCCCAGCGCAGCGTCCTCACCGACCACTTCAAAGACAGCGGAGTCGTCTCCCTCTTCCCCCAACTCGCCCCCGAATGGGCCCGCGAACAACAAGCTCAGCAGAACTGGAATCATTTCCAACTCGCCGACTTCCAGCAACTCGCGCAGAAGTACCCAATCTCATGGGTCGTATTAGAAGGCACACCACCAAAAAGTCTTCGCTGCCCGTACACAAACAGAGCCGTGTCTGTCTGCAATATCCCCACCGTACGCGGCCTTCAGTAACCTATGTCCGACTACAATCTCCACCCTCCGGTGGATACTCAATTCCACCCCCGCAAAGTAACATCGACTCCGAAAGGAATCACCATGCCCCACATCGCACTCCCCGAAGGCCTCACCGGAATCCGCGCCGCCATGGCCTTCCGCCCCGAAACTGCTAAACCGCTCAACGAACTCGTCGAAGTCCTCCTGCACCAGCCCAACAGCCTCACCGCCGGCGAACGCGAGCTCATCGCCACCTACGTCTCCTCGCAGAACGATTGCTACTACTGCCAGACCATCCATGGAGCCATCGCCTCGGCCAACCTCGACATCGAAGAGGCCATCGGCGAGAAAGCCAGTGAAGACTTAGTCGTGAAGGTCAAGAGCGACTTCCAGCACGCCGACATCTCCGAAAAACTGAAGGCGCTTCTCGTCATCGCCGGCCAAGTCCAGAAAGGCGGCAAGAACGTCACCGCGCAAGCCGTCGAAACCGCCCGTAGCCTCGGCGCCACCGATCTGGAAATTCACGACACCGTGCTCATCGCCGCCGCCTTCTGCATGTACAACCGCTACGTCGACGGCCTCGCCACCTGGCAGCCCCAGGACGAAGCCATGTACCGCGAACGCGGCAAACACGTCGCCCGCGAAGGCTACGTAAAAGTAAGCAAGGAATACATCCCCGAGCCGGCAGCGGTATAGCAAACCGCTCGAACACTTCGTGGTAAGAAAGTGTCATCCTGAACGAAGCGCAGCGCAGTGAAGGATCTGCGGTTCCAGCGACGCTTCGTCACGAACAAATGCGGGTGCCCCATGTCCCGATTTTGGGACATGGGTTTTCAAGACCGAACGTTATTCAGCCGTTGAAGTGATCTACCTCAAGGAGCAGCACCCATGCCACACATCGCCCTCCCCGAAAATCTCCCCGGCATCACCGCCGGATTCGCCTTCCGACCCGAAACCGCCAAGCCCATGCGCGAGCTCGCCGAAGTCCTGCTGCGCGGGCCGAGCACTCTGACCTCCGGCGAACGCGAACTCATCGCCACCTTCGTCTCCAGCCGCAACGATTGCTATTTCTGCCAGACCAGCCACGGAGCCGCTGCCGCCGCGCATCTCGGCGAACGCGCTCACCTCGTCGACGACGTCAAGCGCGACTTCCTCAACGCTGGAGTCTCCGCAAAACTCAAAGCTCTGCTCACCATCGCCGGCCAGGTCCAGGAAGGCGGCAAGAAAGTCACGGCAGATGCCGTCGAAGCCGCGCGCGGTCTCGGCGCCACCGACCTCGAAATCCACGACACCGTGCTGATCGCCGCCGCATTCTCCATGTACAACCGCTACGTCGACGGGTTAGCCACCTGGCAACCACAAAACCCGGCAATGTACGCCGAAATGGGAGAACACCTCGCCCGGCGCGGATATATGCAGTCGTCGATGGAAGAAGCGCCGGTCGCTGAGGAAGCGCTGGTTCGCTAGCAGTTTGAAACTCGGATAGAGGAGAGATTGTCAGCGATCCGCAGACCGACAGTCTCTCCGAACTAGCATGCAAACATCGCAGCCACCACTACCTGCCCGCCGCGCCAAACCTCAAAGACCGAAACTCGCCGCATTCAGCGTCAGCAAAATGTCGCTGTCCGCCGCAGTGAAATCCGGGAAGTTGTCTGGCATCGCCGCGCCCAGTTTGAGTTCGACCACGCTCAGCGTCGAATCGTAATTCGTCGCAGAAATCGTCGAGTCAAAAACGCTGGCCGCCTGAGCAAAGATCAGAGGGGAGAGCCGCTGCAAGGCGTCATTGTCCTCTACGAAAATGCTCGAGAGGTCCTGGTTAAACGCTTGAGCGATGGTATTGCCAAAATCGGCCAGCGCATTGAGCGCCTCAACAGGTTTGTTGGCCGCCACTAGCGCATTGAAGGACGCCGCGGACAGTGCGGCAGTGCAGGCGTCGAGAATAACGCCACGCTCCAGGGCGAGCAGTGAGTTCTTAAGCAAATTGACATTGGTGTCCGTCATGGCCTGATTGAAGAAACCGTCCAGGCCGTTCGAGGGATCGTAGAACTTCGCGAGATCAGTCTGACCAGCGGTCAGCAGTCGAGTGCGGGCCGCCTGAAGTTGCCCCGCAAAGCCCTGAGGCAGCTTGCTTTGCTTGGCCAGGTTTGCCATGCCCTTCACCGCATTGATGTCCGTCGTGTCCCAGTAAACCCCTCCTCCGTCAGAGGACTGAGCGCCATTGACCTTGACCGAATTTTCCGGCGGAATCGCCGCATACAGCAGCACCAGGTATGCCGTCGCCAGAGTCTTATACCGGTCCACATCCCTGAAGTAGTAATCGCGCAGATATCGCTTCAATAAGAACTGGAGCGTCAGCGAAAGAGATTTGTAAATCGGATCGCCCTTATTCGTCGAGGTGTTGCTCAACCAGGCAAGCGGCACGGCGCCAGGAAGCTCGACATCGAGCGACACCAGAGTATTCGCCGGACTGGACAGAAGCCCGCCCGTCGTAGCCCATTTGTCAAAGGCCGAATTGTCGGCGAACGCCCGTCGCAGGAACTGCGTTGCGAACGGCCTTATCCCAATGTCGAGGTCTTTGAGGGACATGTTCGCCACTTCCATTCGGATGGAGGATCGACTGGTAGCCATCCGATTCTGCTCCGCCACCGTCTTCGCAAAAACGCGCACCGAACCGGCCGATCCTCCCGACGGCAGCTTCGAGGAGATTTGGGCGGTCAGGGCGATCGTGCTGCTCCGCCAGTTCCGTCCCTTCCAGAGGGAAGTAAACGTGGTCTTCCTCTCGGCGTCGCCCGTCGCATTGAGCTGATAGGTGCTCAACCTGCCGCCGTTCTCATCGATCGCGTTGAAACTGGTGGTCGCGTCGCTGATCCAGTCCCCTTCCACTTTCACAAATGGCAGCGTGAGGTCGACGTGCGAATGACGTTTTACGTCGTGAGTCAGAGCGCCGCTGGCCAGAGTTACCCCAGCCAGCGGATGCGTCAGGAAGTCATCCAGGCGCCCCCGAAGCAGTTGCTGCAATGCCTGCGCCACACCAGGAGCGCTCCCTGCGTCGCTGAAATCGAACGAAGCGTCGACCAGCGCCGTATCGGTCGTGGTCTGTTGAAAGGTTGCGTTGAATTGCGCGGTATAGGTGTTCTTCAAGGCCGCAACCGTTTTCGCGTAAAGCGTGCCGACCTTCCCCTGCAACGTCTTAATCGTCGTCTGAAGCTTCTGAATGTCCTGAAGTACTGGAGTCCGCCCCAGAAAAGCCTCCAGTTTGCTGAAAAGTAATTTGTCGAGAACCGTGGCCGGATCGCCCTGAAGGTCCGCAAGGATCGCGTTGAGACCCAAACGGGAGTCGACCTCGGTCACGATCTGGTTGAGCACTTTCTCAACGTCATCCCCATCAAGGAAGTCGAGCGTTTTTTGTGCGCCCTGCTGGATGCTCGGCGGAATGCCCTGAAGCAACGTCAACGCCCCACCCTCGGCAAGCGCCTCTAAATATTGGCCCAGCGGCGAAGCGAAAAATGGAAGCTTCAGATCGTCAATCTTGCCCTCAAGCAACGTCTTCAATCCGTCCGCATCGGGCGTCGCGATAAGCTTCGCGACGGCTTCAATATCAGACAGATCCGGGATTTCCTTTTCCGCCAGCTTCTCAAATAGGCTTGCTACGCTACTCGGCAGCGCTGACCACCGGTTGGCAAAGTCTGTAATCTTCGCGATTGCCGACGTGAGACTAAGGCCGGTGAACTTCTGAAACAGATCCCCCACATATTCGGTGCCATACTTGCTGATCCAGGTGTTAATCGTATTTGGATCTTCCAACTCATTGAGTATCTGCAGCGCGTGGGTCCCCAGCACAGCCGTAATCAGATCGTCGAAATCGTCCGGAAGCGGCACGGACAACGTGGCCGCAGCCGAGGCGCTCAGCCCAAAATCGAAGCCATTCAGCTTGAGCTTGTAAATCCGCACCCGGATCACGGGCTCATCGGCCTCGCGGCTGACCACGACCGCATATCTCCCCTGCATCGTCAGATCGAAGGAAGCCGTCAGCCCCAGCTGCAGCTTGAGCCCGATGTCTCCGGCCAGGCCCGTGGCCCCATCCACTCCGGGAATGCTGACCTGTCGAATCCAGTTGAATTCGTGGCCAAAGGTCGCCCCGATCGAGGCCGTCAATGAGCCCCCAACCTCCGACAGAAGATGCGTCCGCGGTGCGAGGTCATCTGCACTATGCACATGGACAGGCAATTTCCAGCTCTTCACAACGCCCGCGAGCGCATCGTCAGTCGGAGTCGTACGAGGCACCTGCTGCAGGACGGAGAAAAACAGGCTACCCGTGCTTCCCGCGCTGAAATCGATGCTTCCCACACCAGCTCCCAGTGCAATGCTGCCATTCCCGGAAGCCTTCGCATCCGCGCCCCAGCGAAGCATCACCACGCTCAAATTGGTATCGAGGGGCAGCCCAAACTTTGTGTCTGCAACCGGGCCCAGCGCTGATGCGAAGTCGCTGCTCGTAGGATCGGGGAAAACGGCCAGCTCGGCAAAGAGATCGCCGCTCGCCTGAAATCCAACCGTCCCGGAGCCGCTCAGGAAGGTCACACCGCTGGCCTGCGCGCCCGCCGTAGCCTCAACGCTGTCCACTACGAAGGCGTCAGCTCCAAGCGGCGCATTCGTAGTGATTTTATTCACTGCGGTTGGATTCGTATGGTTCGTAATTCCAATCGAAAGCGATCCATTCCCATCGAGGAATCCGGAAGTTACCAGGTTCTTATCCAGATCGAAAATACCGTTCGAGGCCATAAGGAAGTTCCTTTCGGCGAACTGAGGTGGAGTTGCTCGCGCGCGTGAGTGGGAGAAATCTCCCGAAGTGCCTCGCGTCGTTCTCGACGATCCGGTTCGCCACGAACATTGCCCGGCTGTTGCCTTGACGTCGCGCTGAGTGTGAGACACAACGCACAGACTTGTCAAACCTCCGCCCACACATCATCGCTCAACTCTGGCAAAAAGCCAGAGAGCAGCAGGTTCAATTATTTTGCTTGTAACGAAAGACCGCTCCTTTTCCACCATAAGATGAAGTCACCCAAACTGGAGGGCCGGCGTATGTACGAGGATTTTGGCTTTAGCCGCTCCAAGTCGGGTGCGCAGAGCATCAAGCTCTTCATCCCCGACAACACGGTCGATCCCAGCCAGTACACCGGCGGCGACGTCAGCCACATCGCAGCCGTGGGCATCATTGGCGACTTTCAGCACCTGGTGACGCCCGGCGTCACCGACTGGGATCAGGCCAGCGCGCTGCCGATGACCAAGACGGCCCATCCGAACGGATATCTCTTCGTCTACAACTTCACCCCGCCGCTTCCGGATGGCTGGTATCAGTACCAATACGTCGTCCAATTTGAAAATGGAACGATACGCGTAGTCGGCGACCCATGCACGAAATATGGCGGCGATTCGCAGGACCGCTCGGCCTTTGTCGTCGGCGGAGCCACAGCCAACGACGCCCAACCCATCAAGAATCGACTGCCATCGAGCGACCTGATCATCTACGAGCTGATGATCGACGACTTCACCAAGGAGTATCGCGGCACTCGTGCGCCGATCGATGCAATTGCCGACAAGCTCGACCTCGTGCAGTCGCTCAACATCAACGCCATCGAGTTCATGCCCTGGATCGCCTGGCCCGACGATGTTGGCTTCAGCTGGGGATACAATCCCGCCTACTATTTCTCGGTCGAATCCGCCTACGTGAGCGACGGAGCCAATCCCTTAAACCGGCTTTCCAGGCTCGCCGCGCTGATCACCGAATGCCACCAGCGCAACATTCACGTCCTCCTCGACATCGTCCTCCAGCACGTCTATCAAGGCTCCGGAACCAACGGCTTCCCCTACTACTGGCTGTGGCAAACGCCCACCGACTCCCCTTTCGCCGGGCAATTCGTGCCGGCGAATGCCTACGGCATGCTGCCCGTCAATTACAACAACGCCTGCACCCAGCAGTTCATCACCGACGTCTGCACCTACTGGATCGCGCGCTTCAAGCTTGACGGCTTTCGCTTCGACCAGGTCACCGGCTACCACAATCCGCAATACCCCACAAAAGGCGCGCCGCAGCTCATCGCCGACCTCAAGAGTTACACCACCCAACAAAAGCTCGAGAATATCTCGCTCATCCTCGAAGACTCTTGGGGTCTCGATGTCGTCGACGACGCGAACTCGATGCAGCCCTCCGGCGCATGGTTCGACGTCTTCCGCTCTTATCCCTTCGATGTCTTCAGCGGCTACGCGGTAAAGGGTGCGATCGACACCAGCTACATGCGCGTGCTGAACTCAGCGTTCGGTTTCAACACGCCGATCGGCCCCACCATCTATCTCGAAAACCACGACCACGCGACCATCACGTATGAACTCGGCTCGCGCGACCGCTGGTTCAAGGCGCAGCCTTATATGATTGCGCTCGCAACTTGTTCCGGATCGGTCCTGCTGCACAACGGCCAGGAGTGGGGCCAGCTTGAAGACCTCTGGGAGGATGATTCGCACGCGCCTCCAGGGTTTCAGCGCGTTCAATCGCGACCGCTGACCTGGGAGCAGCGCGACGACAACATCGGCCAAAGCCTCACCGCCCTCTACAGCCTTCTCATGGGGTTGCGAGCTTCCCATCCAGCCTTGCGCTCGGCGAACTTTTATCCGGACTACTACGACCCATCATGGACTCAGTTCTCGCCCGACGGCTACGGCATCAACGAAGGCCTGCAGGTCGCGATCTATCACCGCTGGTCGGGCAACGACCTCTACATGATCGCGCTGAACTTCTCCGACTCGACCCAGACCGTCAACGTACCGCTCCCGCAGAACGGAACCTGGACCGATCTGCTCGACGAGAATGCTATCTACAAAGCGGCAAACTACCAGCTTGCCAACCTCGCAGTGCAATCGAACTGGGGCTGCATTCTCCACTCCGGCGGATGAGCCGCGAAAGCCACTCGCCTTTCACTTACTCAGAAAGC
>CAVZRF010000023.1:0-30194 GCA_963777685.1 uncultured Acidobacteriaceae bacterium
TGGCGAGGGCGGCCGGCACAGTGGTGGCCGGTGAGATAACCGCCGTGCCGGAGAGGGCTGATGATCCAGCCTGTGCACTCCCTGGAACCGCGTCGCGGCGCTGTGACTTCTGCGGCGCGAGCGTCCCTGATCCGGATCCCAGGTTAAGCGGCGGTGGAAGTGGAGCTGCATCAACTGACGCTGCGCTACGAGCGGCTGCGCAAACGCCAGCCGCGCGAGGAACGGGCGCTGCTGGTCTCGCTGTCGGAGATCGGTCAGCAACTGCCGGTGGTGGTGATCCAGGAAGCGCCGAGCTTCATCCTCATCGACGGCTACAAGCGAGTGCGGGCACTGAAGCGTCTGGCGCGCGACACGGTGCGCGCGACCTGCTGGCAGGTGGCGGAGAGCGAGGCGTTACTACTGGAGCGCGGTTTGCGCCGCGGCAGCGAGGATGCGCTGGACCAAGCCTGGTTGCTGGCGGAGTTGCAGGAGCGCTGCCAATGGTCGCTGGAGGAGCTGGCGCGGCGCTTCGAGCACAGCAAGAGCTGGGTGAGCGGCCGACTCGCGCTGTTGCAGGCGTTGCCGGTGTCGATCCAGGAGCAGATCCGCGCCGGGACCTTGAGTGCGCACGCGGCGATGAAGTATCTGGTGCCGCTCGCGCGCGTGAACGCGGCGGCGGCGCAGGCCTGGCCACGGCGATGACGCCGCTGAAGCCGACCACGCCGACAGGTCGGCGCGCTGTACGCCGGCTGGCAAGCCGGGACCGAGCGCACGCGCGAGCTGATCGTGCAGAGCCCGCAGATTTATCTGCAGGCACAAGCCGACGCGAGCGACGGCGCCGCCGTCGGCGACGCAGCGCTTCTTGCAGGACCTCGGGGCCCTGGGTGGCATCGCCCGCCGTGCGCATCGGGCCCTCGAGGGCCGCCTGCTCGCGCAGCTGCGCGAGAGCGAACTACAGGAAGTCACCGCCGCGTTCGCGCGCGCGAACGGCGGAGATGCAACGCCTGGTGCAGCGCTTCGAGCTGGAGATCCGGCCATGTTAGACGAAGACACCCGCACGGCGATCTTGCGTCTGCACGCACAAGGCCACGGCAGCCGCAAGATCGCGCGACGCCCTCGGGATCGCCCGCGACTCGGTGCGCCGGGTCATCAGCTGCGGCAGCGCAGCGTGCCGCCGTTGCTGCGCGCGGAGCGGGCCGAGCCGTGGCGCGAGCAGATCCTGGAACTGCACGCCCGTTATGAAGGGCATCTGGGGCGCGTTCACGACGCGCTCACCGAGCTCGGCGCCGCCGTCTCGTATCCGGCGTTGACGGCGTTTTGCCGACGCCACGGCATCGGCAGTGCCCCGCCGCCGCCGGCGGGGCACTATCTGTTCGCCGCCGGGCGAGGAGATGCAGCACGACACCAGCCCGCACCAGGCCCGGATCGGCGGGCACTCTGACCCGGGTGCAGACCGCCTCGCGTGGTGCTGTGTTACTCGCGCATGATCTTCTTCCAGCACTATCCGCGCTTCACCCGCTTCGAGTGCAAGGCGTTCCTCGCCGCAGGCCATCGATTACTTCCACGGCTCTGCCAGCCGCTGCATGGTGGACAACTCCAACGTCGTGGTCGCCTCCGGCACCGGGGCCAGCATGATCCCGGCCCCGGAGATGGCCGCCTTCGCGGCCCGCTACGGCTTTGCGTTCGTCGCCCATGAGAAGGGCGATGCCAACCGCTCAGCGCGGGTCGAGGCGCCGTTCCATCGCATCGAGAAGGGCTTCTTGGTCGGCGAGAACTTCGCCGACTGGACGGACCTGAACCTGCGGGCGCGGGCCACGTGCGAGATCTGGAACGCCAAGTACTCCACCAAGCTGCATGCCAGCCGCCGCGAGCTGTTTGCCGCCGAACAGGCGTATCTGAAGCCGCTGCCGTTGCACGTGCCGGAGGTCTATCAGCTGTGCACCCGCATCGTCGATGCGGAGGGCTACGTCAACGTGAACCGCATACGCTACTCCGCGCCGTACCGACTCATCGGCCGCGCGCTCGAAGTGCGCGAGACCCTCGAGCGGGTCGGTCCTGTACGACGGGCCGCGTCGGGTCGCGAGCCACGCCCGGGTCCACGGACCCTTCGATACGCGCGTGACCGATCCCGCGCATCGGCCGCCGCGCGGCCAGGGACTCAGCCGCCACCGACCGCCAGCACCCGAGCAGATCGAGATCCTGCAGATCGAGCCGCGCCTGGCCGGCTACCTGCAGGCGCTCAAGCAACACGTCGGTGAGCGGCGCTGCGCCGCTGCGGCGGTTGCTCTCGATGCTGCACGACTATCCGCGCGCGGCCTTCCTCGCCGCTCTCGCCGAGTGCCGAACGGTATCGGCTCTTCGATCTGGACCGGCTGGAGAAGATGGTGCTGCGGCAGATCGCGGACGACTACTTCCCGCCTCGATCTGGAGTCCACTCGATGAATGAGGACCTGCAGCAGCTGCTGCAGAACCTCAAGCTCAAGACCATCGCCGCGCGCTTCGATGAGATGCTCGCCGCCGCCGAGCAGAACGGCACGCCGGTGCCGACCCTGCTCGCCCAGTTGCTGCGCGCCGAGTGGCACGCGCGACAGGAGCAGGCTCTGCAGGCGCGCATCGACCGCGCACACTTCCCGGAGGACTGGACGCTGGAGTCCTTCCCCTTCAAAGTGCAAAAGGGCGTCAAGGAGCGCCAGATCCGCACCTTCGCGCAGCTGGAGTTTATCCCCAAGGCCGAGAACATCGTGTTCATCGGCGAGACCGGCGTCGGCAAAACCGGACTGATGATCAGCCTCGCGCCGCAAAGCCGTGCAGAACGGCTATCGAGCGCTGTTCATCAAGGCTCAGGATCTGTTCGATGAAATGTACGCATCCCTCGCCGATCGATCGACTCGCCGGCTATTGAAATCCCTGGCCAACGTCGACGTCCTGGCAATCGATGAGCTCGGGTACGTCAACATAAAACCCGAGCAAACCAACATCTTCTTCAAGCTCATGGAGGAGCGGCATCATCGTAAGCCAACACTGATTACAACAAATTTGCCGTATGCCACCTGGCAGGACTTCCTCGCCAACCCGGCCCTGACCAAGGCGCTCCTGAGTCGCCTGCGCGAGCGCTGCCACACCATCACCATCGACGGCCCCTGCATCCGCCCTCAGACCGGTTGATCGAATCCGTCGTCGGCACCGTCTGCACTGCGCTCCCGAGTCCGCGCCCAATCTTGTAACCTGCACGGACTGATTTAACCGATCAACAACGGACTGGTTCTGTCGAGCGCCGCAGCTTGACACGGCGAGGGCCGGCAGCGCTGGCATTGTCGCGAGCTAAATCGCCCAAAGGATAGGAAGTCGCAGCGTCAGGCGGCTGACGGATGCTGGCGTTTCTGTTCGTCCAGCAGCGCTTTGACGTTCCAGGGCAGCAGCGCCTCGACCTGCGCCACGGTTGTGGCCGCAGGCAGCTGCTCGAACAGATAGTTCAGATACGCGTAGGGCTCGATTTCATTGGCGCGGCAGCTCATCACCAGCGAGTACAGATTGGCGCTCGCCTGGGCGCCGGCCGCATCGTAGGCGAATAGCCAGGCTCTTCTGCCGGTCGCGTAGCTTTTTATTTGCCTCTCGATGTAATTGTTATCGACCGGAATTTCTCCGTGCTCCAAATGCCTCACCAACTTTGGCCACTGACGGCTGGTATAACCAAGCGCCTTGCCGAGCGCGCTGTTCGGCGGCGTACCGGGCAGCAAATCATCGACCCATGCCTTGAACTTCTCCAGGATCGGTTTTGACTCCTCCTGGCGCAGTGCCCGTACCGCCTCCAGAGGCAGAACTTCCCCCCGCGCCTCATACTCTTCCCGTAGCGTCTCGATCCGTTCCTCGACCTGAAGACCGGACGGAGATAATCGACAATGGCCGCATTCGCCAGCGTGCGGCTGCAGGGCAGCTGGCTGACCTTGCGCGCCTTAAAGAACATCGTGCGCAGTGTTGCAAACAACCAAAATGCAGCAGCTTCAGCTCCGTGCAATATCGTCATAGCGCTCCAGCCCATCGCTGATGAACTTGCCCCGATACGGCTGCCGTCCGGACCCACAAACAACTGCTTCAATGCCTCCTTGGTGCGCGAGGCGATGTAGTCGTAGAAGATGATGCGCCGCCCCGGTGGACCAGCCGCCCGTACCACGATGTAGTGGTCGGAACCGAGGCGCCTTGTCGCTGCGCAGCAGTTGCAGCGGGCTCTCGTCCATATGCATGAAAGCGGCATGAACATTCCTCGCTCAGCAGTTTGATCAGCGGCACGACTTTCTCACCGCCCACCGTATTGACCCACGTACCGAGCGGTGCCTGCACCCAAATCCATCCGGAGCGGCTCAGGTCCTGACTCACGCGATGCAGCGGGAGCCCGTCAAACTTGGATTTGATCACGTGCGCGAGCAAGGAGGGGCTCGCCATCGACTTCGGCAGAATCACGGGCGGCGTCGGCGCGGTGATCGGCGCCTCGTGCGTTTTACACACATACGTCGGGCGGATGTGCTGCTCGACACTGATTTCGGTGGCTCGAAGCGATAACACTCGCGAAGCTCTTGTCCGATGCGGGTCAGCGGATGCGGCACGACGCACTTCGTGCACATTTTTTGTTCGGGCGCCAGATCGTGCTCGATCGGAATGCGTGGGAAATGCTCCGGGATCGCCTTGCGACCACTGTCGGCGGAATGCTTGCGCTCATGCGCGTCGATCTGCGTGGTGCGTTGGCGGTGCGCTTCATCAGCCGCCTCGATGGCGGCGAGCACCTCCGCTTCGTTGAACAACATCTGTTGATCGACGTTCTGTTCGGCGGCGTCGCTGCTCTGCGTGGAGCGCCCGTAGTACTGTGCCTTCATCCACCGCAGCTCCTCCTCCAGCAGCACCTTGCGCTCGACCGTCTGCTGATGCTCGCTCTTGAGTTGCTCGTAGGCTTGCTCGATCTGCTTGAGCCTCTGGGCCTCTTCGCGCAGCAGTCGGTTCTGTTCTTCGGCAATCTTCAGGCGGACAGTCAGCTCGGTGTTTTTATCCGCGAGTGCGGCGGGATTTTTGTTCGGCGCGAGCACAAGCGAAGTGTACCGCGCCGAACAAATAACTCAATAAAAATAGATGAAAAAGGAAGCTCAACTCGCGTGCGCGAATCGGATCATCCGATGCGGTGCCGCCCACACATCGTAGCCATCGAGTAACCAGTTCAGCTGCTCGCTCGTGAGCGTGACCACCTCCTCTTGCAGCATCCGTGGCCAGTGAAACCTCTCTTCGCTCTCGATCCTCTTCCACCACACCGCGAAACCGTTGCGATCCCAGCTCAAAATCTTCAGCGCGTCATAACGACGTCCGATGAACACGTACAGCGCCTGCGACGCGAACGGATCCTGCTGCATCCCCTCGCGCACCAGCGCAGCGAGCCCGTTCCGGCCCTTCCTCATGTCGATCGGCACCCGGTGCAGGTACACCTTCACATCCGCGGTGGGCCGCATCATGCGCGCTACTCCCGACAGCAACGCCGACATCCAGGAGACTTCCGGAAAGCTCGCGCACTCGATCGTCCAACCCGACGGATGACGGATCCGGCACACCATCGCCGCAGCCGCTGGCGGCGCAACCCGTACCGCTGCAAATCCCACCGCGTTGGCCTTCCCGGTCGGACGCCGACCACCAATCACGCCCTTGCGGATCAATACCCGCTTGACCCACGCCCACTGCTGGAACTTCAGATCTCCGCTCGCGACAGTACCGTGAAAAACTCACCCCCAACTCCTGCGCCTGACGCAGATAGGTCAGACACGTTCGCTCCCGTTCGTTCAAGGCCTCAAGGTTCCCATCAGACATCGCGCTCTCCACCTTAGCGGCAACAGCGCCGCGGTGGACAGCTTCGCCGGGTCAGATCGCGGCGGAAAGAACGGGGTTGCTGGAGTCCTTACCGTTAAACAGCAGAAGCCGTGCTATGACTCCTACTACTTCTACTATGTAATCGCGGTGGCACCCGTCAAACGTCTGCGGGACTTTTGCGGGAGTCGGTGGTGCTCAGTTGTGCTTCGTCGTGCTCGGGGGGCAATTTGCAACGGGCATCCTGCGAGCGAGGTTGTCTAAATTCAGCTACTTACAATCGCCCAAACTCCAATTTCGATGGTGTGGCAAGCTTCGAACCAGGTGGTCGGCGGTTCGAATCCGTCCGGGCGCACTAAAAAACATTTTCCGGATCAATGAGTTGGCGTTTCGACGTCTTCAAGAGACTACCAGAAATCGAGCGTTTGGAAAATAGCCAGATGCTCGCCGAAGTCTATAAAAGCTGGGGAAAAGCAAGAATTCAACGTCGACTAAGAATATCTAACGAAGAATTTGCCGTATCTTCCAACGACATTTCTCTTTGCGGGAGTTTTGCGGGACTTCGTTCGTGATTGGCGGTTGTCTTGCGCCGACTGCGCGACAGTCCGGAGCGAGGATCGATGCGAAACAAATGCTAAGTGACAGTACTCCCGATCTTGTCCCCCGCATGGCGAGCTACGAACCAGACGTTCGGGCGGGCAATTGATCAAGAGGGTGCTCGGACATTCCGATGGTAGCGTAACCGCGATCTACAACCGATATGGCTATGTAAAGGAAATGCGGGCCGGCTTAGAAGCGTGGCGCGTGAGCTGACGAAGTAAAACGTACCGGATCCGCGCCGCGCTACACGTGGTTATTCTCCTGCCTGTGTCAACCAATACCAAAGTTCGATAGACACTCTCATAGACTCGGGCATTCTTTTGCTAATCGCGGATGTCGACGGCATGTAAGGTATTTATGATGAAGGCAAATCAGGTCGCCGGCTCTGCGATTCTCGCCTGCGCGATCGGGGCGCTCGTCATGGCCTTTGCTGAGGAACAGAACGTAGTGCAACAGACGACGCCCAAAGCGGTTCAATTACGCATTGAAGGCGAGTTCCCGTCCCTCGGCGGTGCGACGGAGTGGCTCAATTCGCCTTCATTGACGGCGGCTGGCGTGCGCGGGAAAGTCGTCCTCGTCGATTTCTGGACGTATTCGTGCATCAATTGGCGACGCACACTTCCCTACGTTCGCGCATGGGCCGAGAAATACAAGAATCAAGGATTGGTGGTGATCGGGGTGCACTCCCCGGAGTTTGAATTCGAGAAAAACGTTGATAATGTTCGTTGGGCTGCGAAGGATATGCGAATCGATTATCCGATCGCGATCGATAGCGATCACGCAATATGGCGCGCGTTTAGAAACGACTATTGGCCGGCCCTCTACTTTATGGATGCCCAAGGGCATATTCGTCATCATCAATTCGGCGAGGGCGATTACGAGCTTTCGGAAAGAATCATTCAGCAATTGTTGGCGGAAGCCCGAGCTACTGGCATCGGTTCTGAACTCGTTTCAGTGGATGCCCATGGATTGGAAGCCGCGGCTGATGTTGGCAGCCTGAGATCCCCAGAAACTTACGTCGGGTATGAACGTGCCGAGAATCTTGTGTCTCGCGACGGTACGATATATGACAAGCCACACGTCTATGTCGGCCCCGCGCGATTGTCGCTCAATCATTGGACCCTTTCGGGTGATTGGACGATCGGGAAACAAGCCGCCGTCTTAAACAAGGCCGACGGGAGGATCGCTTACCGCTTTCATGCACGCGACGTTAATCTCATTATGGGTCCATCGGCGGGGGGAGCATCGGTGCGTTTTCGCGTGCTGGTCGATGGGCAGCCGCCGGGCGCCGCTCACGGAGTCGACGTCGATGATCAAGGCAATGGCAAAGTTACCGAATCGCGAATGTATCAGCTGATCCGACAACCGAAGCCCATCGCGGACCGACTCTTCGAGATCGAGTTTCTCGATCCTGGCGTTGCGGCGTTTGATTTCACGTTCGGCTAATTGGTTTCGGAGCGCAATTCGTCGTACCGCCTTTCAGCGTGAGACGAGACGCCCATTGGATTCGTCATCGACTGGACATGCCGTGTTCTGACTCGCCACGGCGCCCGTGCGGCTTGCTGCGTCGCTAGCGGCGCCTCGTGATGAGATCCAAAGGCGACCCGTTTGAGCACAGGTGGAGCCGTATTGGAACAGCGATCGCATGGTCGGCGTGCGGAAGTCAAACGGGTCTAGCTGCCGGTACGCGAGGGGAATTGCCGCGAACTGAAACTGGGCGCCCTCAAGTTCCGCGTGGGCGGCAGTCAGTTCAAGAGTCGTCTTCATCATGTGATTGAGTCCCGCTGAAACGCTGCGCGATAGTATTGATATCGTTCGCAACCGAATCGCGACCGGCTGCTCACTCAAGCGGCCATCGACGATGACGTAAACAGCCACGCCATGCGACCGGTCGTCCCCGTCCGAGGACGACTCCACGAACGCTAAAGGCACGAGAAACGGCACGGTAGTCGCCCCGTCAACGTGAACCTCTTCGTAAAGAGCCTGCGCTTCCTGCACGCGAATGACTACCGGCGGAAACAATCCCGGAACACTGGCTGAGGCCACCAACACATCTCGAAACAGTGCTCTCGCGCCAGCGCCACCGTTCATCGCGATCGATCCCAAGTCCCACACCACCGGCTCTCCGGTACTGACTTCGGTCGTGGCCACGAGCAAGAGTCGTCCGCTTGAGGCTTCGTGCGCCACCGCTTCAATCAACTCATCGGTGGCGTAACGGTCAACTAGGTCTTTGAGCGGCGCCCCGCGATACACGCTGGAGCCGAAGAGCGCCCCTAAACCGCGGGACTGCAGCAGGTGTTCCGCGCGACCGGATGTGTACACCTCGATCAGTCGATCGTCCCAAGCGGGACCTAAAAATGCGTAGGGAGCGATCAGCGCACCGGTGCTCACTCCTGTGACTACGGAAAATGACGGCCGCGATGCGGAGCGGGTGAGCCCCACCAGTGCACCTGCGCCAAAAGCGCCACCGGCGCCGCCGCCCGAGAGAGCGAGAATGGTCACAGGCTGTCCCCCGTGCTGTGCGCGATGGCGTCGCGCGAAGCTTCGCGCAGATAGCGTCGAGAAGCGCTGATCGGGCCCGAGCATACGAATCGCGTTCGGTGCGTCCCATTGGGCTGATGTCGGTTCCCGAATGGCGATCCGCGCGCATCCTTGTAGGGTGAGCAGACTCACGCATGTCAGCAGGATGGCAATTGAGAACCTCAGTTGCACAGCGAATCACGCCTTATGTAGGAGCGATGACCGTCGAGATTGTCGAATAATTTCATGAGTGCTTACGATGCGTCGAAGGACTTTGCGATCTCGAGCTTCCCCAGGTGATCGAGCAGGGAGCGTGCACCTGAGCGGATCTCTGGGGATTCCCGTTGCGCGAGATGGCGAAACTCCCAGCCGGCCGCCGTGCGAAACTCGATGCCTAACAAAACACGTAGACGATCTCACCATACGCGGGGACCTGATTCGATCGCACGATGGTGTGGTCAATACCTTAGGATTGGCAGGCGCGAACGGTTGTGTCGTGCCGGGCAAGGCGACGGACATGAACAACGAATTCTTCGCTCTCAATGCTCGTACCGGCAAGACGCTCTATACGTTGAATTCGGTCGATATAGGAATTGCGGGTCGCCAACGCCGATTTGGGATCGAGCCCTCGCCTGTTCCCCGCATCATCTCACGTGCCGATTCGGCGCTGACTCGTTCCGAGATCCCCATTTCGAGCGGCTCAATTGCACGAGTTCCTTTGGTTTCGCGAGGAGATAGCGATCCCCGAGCCACTCAATCGCCTTCGCAATAGCTGAAGCGTAATTAACCAAGGGAAGCGATAGCGAACGGTCGCTTTCTCTGACGCCGTTGATTGTCACAGCGTTCGGTTCGTAAGAGATTGGATTCTGATTGTCCATGCGATATGTCTCCATTCACGTCCGCGACAAGCTGAATGTCAAACCACGTAAAACATCTCACCGCACGCACGGATAAGGATCTATCACACTATGGTGTTGGTCACGGACACCGGTCTCGCGAAGCCAAACACAATGGTCCCTTGACATGCCGTCGCGCAGTGACCAGCCGTGACCCCGCTGACGCTAGAGGCGGCGCCATAGTCGTTTGGGTGGCAAGCTCGCAGTACTCACCTTGGTATGATTGTCGTCAGTTCTGGCGCGAGTATCTTGTGGACAGGCCAAACCACAGGAGATTCAGATGGAAGAGCGCGTCATAGTCGATTCGAGCTTCTCTGCCATTATCAATGCGCCGATCGAGAAGATAGATATCCCGGTGTGGTGCTTCAGTCTGCCGGACGAAGAGTACCAAGGGTGTTCGCCGGCACACTTCGCAGCGGGTTCTACGACAGCGCGGGATGGTCGGCGCATGTCAATCAATGTGGAGGTAATTGGCGGGTCGCTGATGGTGCAGCACTACGTCGAAGTAGTCGCCGAGAGGCATCACCTCATTCTCGATTCTGTGTCCGACCTTTTTACAACTGCCGGTCGCACGAAAATCCTGGTCATGTGGGAGCTCAGCGTCAAGCGGATTGATGCGGGGAAGTGCGAGTTCACGTGTCACGTGCGCACCCGCGCGACCGATGAGCTCTGGGACTTCCTTGCGCGGCAGGGCATCCCCTTCGACGTGTTTACCGCTCAACGTCAACCCATGAGCATTGCGCACATCAAAGGCGAAACTCCGTTATTTGCAGCGAGCATTGAGCGTCACGCACTTCGCATGGCGGCGGCCGCTTGAGCGGTGCAAGCGGAATCAGGCTGCGTGTCCGATACTCACGCACGGTATGCGCCTGGTTACGGACAGCGTAAGGAGACATCACTTGAACCGGATTGTTTTACTGTTGATTGGAGCTGGAGCGTTAGCCGGCGCGGTCACGTTCATGGCCGCCGCATCGGGACAGGCCGACGAAGAGTCCGCCCCAATTTACGGGGTCAAAATGCCAGCCCAATATCGCGAGTGGAAATTGATCGCCGTGGACAACCTGCTGGTAGCAGGCAAGACTGACCAATTGCGGGCTCAACTCGGCAATGACGTAGCAATCAAGGCCTTTAAGGAAGGGAAGGTTCCATTTCCAGACGGTGCCATGATTGCCGCGATTCATTGGACTCGCGTCCGGTCGGAAGACAACAACAATATTCTGGCGGGTCCATTCCCCGGAGCTCAATCGTTCGTTGTCGGATCCCCCGTGAACGTACAGTTCATGGTCAAGGATTCAAAAAAATACGCCGCAACGGGCGGCTGGGGATTCGCTGACTTTAAGGGCGGAAAGCCAGGCGACATGGCGCTGCACGCGACCTGCTTTCCCTGTCACGCGCCAGCGAAAGATCACGACTATGTCTTCACCCATTACGCACCCTAATTTCCACCGACAACAATTCGATCCTGCATAGGATCCTCGGAGAGAGCTCATGGTGACATACATTAAGCAGCGAACCGCACTTCTGGTGATAGACCCTTATAACGATTTCATCTCGGAGGGCGGCAAGGTATGGGATCGCCTCAAGGCTGTTGCAAACGCAAATAGTTGTGTTCCTCATATGTTGCAGGTTCTGAATTCAGCTCGGAAGGCGGGGCTTCGCGTGTTCTATGCACTGCATCATCGGTACCGTACCGGCGATTACGAGACCTGGGAGTACGTTGCACCCATTCAGAAGGCGGCGTGGTCGCGTAAGACCTTTGAATACGGGACGTGGGGCGGCGAGATCCGCCTGGAACTCGCGCCGCAACCAAGCGACATCGTGGCCCTCGAGCATTGGTGTTCAAGCGGCTTTGCCAACACTGATTTGGATTTTCAGCTCAAGCAGCACAGCATCCACCAGCTCATCGTCATGGGACTCATCGCGCACACCTGCGTCGAGACTACTGTACGCCATGCCGTCGAGCTCGGTTACCAGGTCACCGTGGTCAAAGATGCGACCGCGAGCTACTCCGACGAGCAGATGCATGCCGCTCTCAACATCAATCTGCCGAACTACGCAAGCGCCATTCTGACGGCCGACCAAGTCAGTGAATCAATTGCCTCTCTCCAGTCTCAAGGAATCGAGGGGTGTTGCCGAAACGCGCCCGGAAAGACCGAAACCAACGTCTGAATCGCCATTCGCTGTCATCAAAGGAGAAGTGCCATGTTCGATTACAAGCAACTCACGATAGACCACTCCAGACCCGGTCTGTGGGCGATCACCTTCTGCAATCCGCCGATCAACATGTTTCTTCCCACAACGATCGTCGAATTGGGAGCACTAATGACCGACCTCGAGGCGGACCCATCCGTGAAGGTCGTAGTGTTCCAGTCGGCGAATCCAGATTTTTTCATCGCCCATCTCGACGTAGCCAAGGCAGCTGAACGGCCAGAGGTGCTGGGCCTTTGGCGCGACTTTGTGCTGCGCCTCTCGTCCACGCCAGTCGTGAGTATCGCCAAGATTCGCGGCCGCACGCGCGGCATCGGTAACGAGTTCGTGTTGGCCTGCGACATGCGCTTTGCCAGCCGGCAAAACGCCCTATTCGGCAACCCCGAGGTCGGCGTCGGACTGGTTCCGGGCGGCGGAGCGCTGGAATGGCTCCCGCGCGTGGTCGGCCGCTCGCGCGCACTCGAGATCGTCCTCAGTGGCGACGATTTCGATGCTGATATCGCCGAGCGCTATGGCTGGGTGAACCGCACGTTGGACGATCAAGACCTCGACTCGTTTGTCGATACTCTCATCCGGCGCCTTGTCTCGTTCGACCATGAAACGCTAGCCGCGGCGAAGGCCCAGATCAATCGGTTCGGGACGCCGACAGCTACCGAGCTTCAGTCGAGCACAGACATGTTTTTCCCATTGCTAGCCTTGCCCAGTGCCCAGGCGCGCCGCGCCAAGATCCGAGGTATCGGTTATGGCGTTCGGAGCGACTTCGAATTGAACTTCGGCAGGCGTCTGCCTGCGCTCGGGCAGACCGACGACGGTGATACTCATACGCAGCTCGACTGATCGTCGCCCCGAATCGCCGGCCGCGCGTGCCTTTGGGCGCCCCGATCAGGGCGAAATGTATAGTGCAGAGGAGACGAAGATGGCTCAAGCGGAACATTTTGATGCGCTAGTTCTCGGAAGCGGCTCGGGCGGAAATGTACTCGCGTGGCACTTGGCGCAATCCGGGCAACGGGTGGCCGTTGTCGAGCGGCGGTTTGTCGGAGGTTCCTGCGTCAACATCGCCTGTATGCCCAGCAAGAACGAAATCTGGGGCGCGCGCATCGCCTATCTAGTCCGGCACGCAGCGCAGTTCGGCACGATCACCGGCCCGGTCACGACCGACATGGCGAGGGTACGCCAGCGCAAGCGCGACATGGTCGATCGACAGATCGCCGCCCACCTTGCGCCTTTCGAGTCAAGCGGCGCCGAACTGGTCATGGGCAGCGGAAACTTCGTGGCGCCGAAGACGCTCGAGGTTCGGCTGAACGACGGCGGCACGCGGCGGCTGACGGGCGACAGAGTCTTCATCGATGTTGGTTCGCATGCAGCGGTGCCGAGCGTTCCCGGCCTCGCAAAGGCGCAGCCGCACACGCATATCGAGGCACTGGACCTGGACTACGCACCCTCGCACTTGATCGTCCTCGGCGCCGGCTATGTCGGATTGGAACTGGCGCAAGCCTATCGCCGCTTTGGCAGTCGGGTGACCGTGATCGAGACGCGCCAGCAGATCATGAGCCGGGAGGACCCGGACATCGCGGAGGCAATGCACCGCATATTGAGTGAGGAAGGCATCCAGTTCGTATTGTCTGCTGAACCCGTTGCTGTGCAGGGCCGATCCGGCGAGGGCGTCAGCCTCACTACTGCTACGCTCGCCGGCGTCCAAACGATCGAGGCGAGCGACATCCTGGTCGCGACCGGGCGCATTCCGAACACCAGCGGCATCGGCCTGGACACGGCCGGCGTCGCCTTGGATGCGCGCGGCTATATACGGGTCAACGACCGTCTGGAGACGACCGCGCCCGATGTCTGGGCAATGGGCGACTGTGCTGGCAGCCCGCAGTTCACGCATGTCTCGGTAGATGATTTTCGGATCATCCGCGACAACCTGGCCGGTGGCGCGCGCAGCACGGGCGACCGACTGGTGCCGTACTGCGTGTTCACCGATCCGCCGCTTGCGCATGTCGGGTTGAGCGAACGGGACGCACAACGACAGGGCATTGCCGTGCGCGTCGGTAAATTGCCGATGAGCGCCGTGTTTCGGCGGGAAGCGACCGACGAGACACAAGGCTTCATGAAAGTCCTTGTCGGCGCGAATGACGACCGCATTCTCGGCTTCACGATGATAGGCGCCGATGCGGGCGAGGTCATGGCCGTCATACAGACGGCGATACTGGCGGGGCTGCCGTACCCGAAGCTTCGTGACGCCGTCATTGCGCACCTGACAACGGCTGAGGGGCTGTGGCCGCTGCTTGCGAATGTGCCGCCTCGCTCAGACAGAGGGATATCGGCATCGAGCATGAACGCGCCCACACCGATAGACGCAGAGGCGAAATCCGCACTCACGTCGAGTAGGCTTTTCTTCCTGGACCTCAGCGCCGGCCGAATACTGTCCGCAAACCCTGATGGCTCCGATTTGAAGACCATCATCAATGAGGGCCGAAAGCTGCCCGATGGCCTGGTGCTCGATGTCGCCGCCGGGCACATCTACTGGACCAATATGGGTGAGCCCGAGAGGAATGATGGATCGATCATGCGGTCGGATCTCAATGGCAAGAACATGATCACCATCGTTCCGCCTGGCGGCACGTTCACGCCGAAGCAACTCCAGCTGGAGAAGAGGAGGGGCAAGCTTTACTGGTCGGACCGGGAAGGCATGCGAGTGATGCGGGCAAACCTGGACGGGTCGGAAATCGAAACTCTCGTGGATACGAGCCAGGGCGATTCACGGCCGGGATCGGATCCGAGGAAATGGTGTGTCGGCATTGCGGTGGACACGGACGGCGGCAAATTCTATTGGACGCAGAAAGGTGGTCACGACGCGGGTTTGGGTCGAATTTGTCGGGCCAACATCCAAGTTCCGCGAGGTCAGTCGGCCGAGAACCGCAGGGACATTGAGCTTCTTTATGACAATCTGCCGGAGCCGATCGATCTGGACCTCGATCCGGTTCATCGGGCGCTGTATTGGACCGACCGCGGGGACCCGCCGCGTGGCAACACCGTGAACCGTGCACCCATGGACCCGGAGACCGAAATTGGCAAGGAGCCTGAGATCCTTTTCACCCATTTGATGGAAGGCATCGGCCTCGCTTTGGACCTCAAGGGCGGTCGAATGTTCATTACCGACTTCGGCGGCTCGGTCTACAGCGCCAATCTCGATGGGTCGAACCGGAGGACGTTGTTGTTTGCTGAGGGAAACCTCACCGGCATTGCATACGCGGAGGTGCCGTCCGGATATGAGCAAGCAGCTCGATCAAGCTGAGCAATATGCCCCGGCTCGATAGCCATTGATCATTACCGTGTCGGTCATCGAATGTCCTCGACCTGATTCATGATAGTCCGCGTAACCCTCGGCCACCATGTCGTCCCGATGGATGAATCGCAGCGACGCTGAATTGATGCAGTAGCGCAGGCCGCCACGATCCGTGGGGCCATCGTCAAAGACGTGGCCCAGATGGCTGTCGCCGTGAGCTGGAGCGCACTTCGATGCCCGTCACGCCGTGAGTAGGATCAGGCAATTCTCTTATGTTGGAGGGAACGATGGGCTTGGTGAAACTCGGCCAGCCAGACCCCGAATCGAATTTATCGGAAGAAGCGAATAGTGGCTCGCCAGATACGATGTCGACGTAAATTCCTGGTTCCTTATTGTTCAGATATGCACCGGTTCCTGGCCGCTCGGTATGGCTATGCTGGGTGACCCGATACTGCTCCGGAGAGAGCTTTGAAATGGCGGCCCGATCTTTGCTGTATTTCTTCATTTCCCTTCCTTTTCTCGTCATGTTCGCGCCGAATGTCCCCCGCCCGCTATGCACGCAGCGATTTGAAGGCCGCGCGAAGCTCCTCTGAAAACAGTTTCGGCTGTTCCCAGGCCGGAAAGTGCCCACCCTTCACAACCTTGTTGTAGTGGATGAGTTTGGGATATGCACGTTCCGCCCAACTCCGCGGGGTTTGATAGAACTCACCGGGAAAGACGCTCACGGCCACCGGGATTGTTACATCCTTGAAATCGAAGAACGAAAACCTGTTTTCCCAGTAGAGACGCGCAGAGGAAATCCCTGTGTTTGTCAGCCAGTAGAGTGTGATGTTGTCGAGGATATCGTCGCGTGTCAGCTGGTCAGTGGGTTGTCCATTCGTCACCGTGAGAAGGGCCGCGCTTAAGGCCGCTGCAGGCTTGGCATCTCCATCCCCGAGGTCAATGAGCCATGCCGCCAGACCGGCGGGTGAATCAGCGATCCCATAGAGCGTTTGCGGGCGCGTCGCCATCTCGTAGGCGTAGTAGACACCTTTGGCAAATAGGTTCTTCAGCTTCTCGAACTGGGCACTTTCCTCGCCAGACAGCCTCGCCGGCGCCGGGCCGCCAGTCGCGATCGCGCTTGATACTTCAGGGGGCACTGCACCAGGCATATTGGAATGAATACCGATCAGTTCGGGGTGTCCCTGCGCCGCCATCACGTCCGTGACAATTGCGCCCCAATCGCCGCCTTGCGCCACGAAACGCGTGTATCCAAGTCGCTTCATCAGCACGACCCAGGCGCGCGCGATGCGCGCGGGGTCCCAGCCCGAGGTGTTCGGCTTGCCCGAGAAACCATAGCCCGGCATTGACGGAATCACCACATGAAAAGCATCCGATTGGCTGCCGCCGTGCGCCGTCGGATTGGTCAGTGGATCGACTATCTTGAGATTGTGGATGATCGAGCCGGGCCATCCGTGCGTGACGATGAGTGGCAACGCGCTCTTATGTTTTGATCGAGCGTGAATAAAGTGAATCTTTAGTCCATCAATCTCCGTGGTGAACTGTTGTAAGGCGTTCAATCGTGATTCGACCTTGCGCCAGTCGTAATCCGCCGCCCAGTAGCTCGCCAAGTCCTGCATCATCGTGAGCTTCACGCCCTGCGACTCATCGGTAACTGTCTCCATTTCTGGCCAGACAGTGGCCTTAATGCGGTTGCGCAATGCCGTAAGTTGCGCTTCTGGAACATTCACATGAAACGGGCGGATCGCTTAGGCATCGCTGTCCTTGGGCTGTACGTTTGCATTCATAGCAATACTCCTCCGTGGGAAAAGGAAACTTGAGAGACCTAAAGGGCTGGCGACAGCCGTTGCCGCTGCAGCCTCGCAAAAACGCCGGCGATTTAGGCCGGGTGTCTTTTTTGTTTCGTTCATATCAACCTCTTCGGCAACTGATGATCGCGACCTATAGGAATTCGCCAGCGAATTCGGTGTGGGCAATCACCCCATAGAAGCCTTCGCGTCGATCACACGATCGTATGCACTTCGAAAGTGAAGGAAGGGCAGTCTCGCGCCGATTGTGGCTGGTCACAAGCCAGCCCGGGCTCGTCCGGGATCCGGCAAAGGTAGTGTCGGAAGGCGGCGTCGCCACGGCAGTGGCCTCGCCGAATGGTCAACGCCCGAAGATCAACCCTTGCCTGCGTCGCTAGACCAAGGCGGCTGGCAACGGTCACGAGTTCGGGCAACGAGCGCACCGCATCTTGCGCATCATCCGTCCCCGATGTTGTTTAACGGTGATTTCGCTGATGCCGAGTTCAGCGCACACTTGCTTATTCAATTCGCCGAGCACAACGTGCGCCATGACTTCCCGTTCGCGCCGGCTGAGCGCTTCATATCGGTCCCATAGAACCTGCAGGGTCGCCTGCTCTTGGAGTTGCTGACGGCTGCGCTCCAGGGCGCTATGAACAGCGCGTAGCATTACAGCGGGCGTAAACGGCTTTGGAAGGAACTCGACCGCTCCGGCTTTCATTGCCCGAACGGTCATTGGAATATCTCCGCGAGCCGTGATGAAAATTATTGGCATATCCACGCGTTCCGCGGCGAGTCGTTGCTGAAGCTCAAGACCATCGAGGTCTGGCAACCCTACATCCAGAATCAAACAGCTCGGCACGGCGGACCGCGGACTTTCAAGAAATGCCATCGCTGAGGGAAAGAGGGCCGGCCGCCAGCCCGCATTGATAATGAGAGACTCCAGCGACTCACGCAGCGAGATGTCATCATCGACCACGTAGACAACAGGTTTGACGAAGGCCATAGGATGGGGTCTTTCGGCTAAGCGAAGGTTAGTAGTGATGTCCATGCGCGGTCCCATATTTCCCTGTGTGAACGCATCATGCGGAAATTCAACGTTTACCGAGAGCGGCATTGAGCGCTGCCCAAAGAACTGCGCCGCTAAAGGGTTTGAACAAGCACTGAACGGCGCCTCGATGGAAAAGATCGGCTGGAAGACTGTCTTTCGACCGAGCGGTCATAAATATCGTCGGGAACGACGTAGCCACGCCGAATCAGCTCGTGCTCAAGCTCGGGGCCTGACATCTCGGGCATTGAGATGTCCAGGATCAAGCACTTCGAGTCCGCAATGCGATCGTACTCAAGAACTCGCGTGCGGAAGCGAACGCTCTGCCTTCGAACCCAATCTCTCCTAGTAGATCAGGTAAAGACTCCCGCACCGACTCATCATCGTCAACGACGGCCACCATGGGTTTTGTCATGCGTTTTCCCCGCTGCGACAAATGAACTCGGTCGACGAGCCAAGGCAGGCCGAGCGCTGTCACCGCACCACTTGACCCTTGCGCTGCCAATCGCGGCCACGTTCGGTAGAATGCTCCTTTTGGCGTCATATCAAGTTCATACATTAGTGTTGGTTTTCGCAGGGGATCGAAAAGGAAAATGTGGCCCCGGGCCCCTCGTTAGCCGGTCGCCCAGATGCGACCCTTATGGCTCTCTATGATGGCTCGGCTGATGGCGAGCCCCACCCCCATACCCTGGGGCTTGGTCGAATAGAACACGTCGAATATCCGGTCAAGGTTCTCAGGATCGATGCCTTGCCCGGAATCTGTTACTGAGAACCTCGCGTGAGCAGTGCCTTCTGGTGCGGTGACGATCAGCAGATCACGTGGGCGATCATCCACCGACCTCATCGCATCGGCGGCGTTGAGAATGAGGTTCAAGATCACTTGCTGAATTTGGACACGATCTGCGCTCACGAGAGGCAAATTCGCATCGAAGCCCGGCTTCAGGATCACCCGACAAACTTGAAGTTCACTGGAGGCCAAAACCAGCACCTCGCGCGCAGTCTCATTCAGATCAAGGGACTCGTTCGTCGGCTGGTTGCGGGCAAACATGGCCCGCAGACGATTGACCACCTCGGATGCCCGGTTGCCGTCCGCAATGTACGCTGAACCGTAATGCGGGCTCCCTCCACATTGGGTGGCTCTGCCGCGAGCATGCTCAAGCAGGTAGTGGCATTTGTGATGATGCCCGCAAGCGGCTGATTGACCTCATGCGCAATCGATGCCGTCAGCGCGCCCATCGTCATGACCCTCTCGGCATGGGCGAGTTCTGTGCGGGCCTTCCTCAAGGCATCTTCTGCCAGCTTATTTTCCGTGATGTCCTGAACTGCGCCGACGAACATGGGTCGATCTATCGTGGGTGCGATGCGATGGGCAATGCCACGCAGATGCTTGATGACGCCTCGAGCTGTCCGGATGCGAAATTCGAACTCGGGCTCATCTCCCGACAGCGCTCGCTCGATCGCGCATTGAAAGGACGGCAGATCCTCGGGCAGGACCAACTCCGCCAGAGTCTCGGTGTGGATTTGCTGACCCGGTTTAAACTCACAAATGCGATAGAACCCATCTGACCAAATATGTTCGTTTTGCACTAAATCAGCTGTGAAACTGCCCGTTTTACTCAGCACCTGAGCCTCAGTTAGATGAGCAGGGGCCTCGCAGGTTGGCTTCTTGGGCCTTCAAGGAAGCTTCTGCGCGTTTCTTCTCCGTGACGTCATGAACCGCGCCCATAAAGACGGGCCGTCCGTCGATGTGGTGACTGACACGGCCGGCCGCATGCAGATGCTTTTCGACGCGGCCGGGTGTCACGATTCTAAATTCGAAGTCAACATCCTGGCCTGCCATGGCACGCTCGATTGCGGCGTCGAACAGCGGCCTGTCGTCTTGGATGATTTCGCGTAGTCGCTGAGTCGTCACCTTTGAGCCCGGCTCGAATTCACAAATCCGATAGAACTCATCCGACCAGGTGTGTTGGTCCTCCAACAAGTCCGACGTGAAACTCCCCATAGCGCTCAGGCGCTGGGCGACGGTCAGGTGGGCATTGGCAAGCTGAAGGCGCGCCTCGCTCGCTTTCAACGCAGCGACGCCTTGCGCACGCTCCATAGAAATGTCGGCGATTTGGTGAGTGAAGAACCTCTTGCGCCTTTAGCCTCTCTTCAATGTTGGTATTGGTGCCGCACCATTTGATCAGTTTGCCCGTCCTGTCAAGCAGCGGTGCGGCGCTGAATAGAAAGCGGCGATACTCTCCATCGTATCGGCGCAGGCGCGCTTCGACTTCCCGGGGCGTTGGGTCTTAAGTAGAGAGCCCCAATACTGGATCACAAGGTCCACATCCTCCGGGTGTAGTGCGGATTGCCATCCAAGACCGGAGGTCTGCTCGACGCTAAGGCCGGTATATTCACACCAGCGTCTGTTGAGGAACTCCGCACGGCCATCTGGATGCGCGGTCCAAACTAGTCCCGGAAGCGCCTCAATGAGATGACTGAGCTCTAACTCCATACCCCGTTCATTTCAATGCCGCGCCGGGCACCGATGTGGCGCACGATGCTAAGGTTCGCATCGGCGATTCGGCTCATTGCGTCAGAACCGCGCCAAGAAACTGACGCCGTAGGTCGCCGGCTGGCCGACGAAGCGGGCGATCGCGTTGCCGTTGGCGAAAACGTTGGTCCAGTAGTATTCGTCGGTGACGTTCTTGCCCCAGGCCCAGACGCGATAGCGCCCGTTGCCGAAGTCGAGGCCCGCGCGCAGATCCAGCAGGGTGAAGCTGTCGATCCGCATGAGATTGAGCGCGCCGACGCCGGAGTAGGTCTGGCTATTGTAGGTGAGCGATGCGCCCACAAACCCTTTCATGCCGGGCGAGAGGGGAAACGTGTAGTCGATGTTCGTGATCGACTGCCACTTCGGCGAGAAGGGGAACGGTGTACCGGCTTGATTGCCGAAATGGGCCAGGGCGTCGAAGCCCGTGAACTGGTCGATCTTTGTGTCCAGGTAGGTGGCGGACGTGTCGAGGGTCAGCCGTTCGGTGGGACGGGCGTTCAGCTGCACCTCGATGCCCTCGACGTGCGATTTCGGGATGGAGACCAAGGCTTCGAGCGGGCCGAAGACCGGATCGAGCTCCGAGCCTCGCAGCTGCTTGTCCTTATAGTCATAGTAGAACGCCGATGCGTTGAACTGGACGCGGTGATCCAGGAGACTCGCTTTGAAGCCGGCTTCGTAGGCGAGGAGCGACTCTTGGGGCACGGGCTTAAATTGGTCGACCGTGGAGGCAGCGAGAACCGGGACCGCGCCGGCCTTGAAACCCTTGCTGACGTTTGCGTAGAGCAGCAGGCCCGGACGTGCAGTCCAGTTGAGACCCGTCCTCCAGGAAACGCTGTCTTGGTTTAAGGTGCTGTGCACGTCGTCCACGGGCTTTAGCCCGTTCGCCGGGTCGAGGACGTAGCAGTCGCCAACCTGCGTTAGTGGCAGCGCACCGCCTCGAAAGAGGTTCCAGAAGCTCGCGAAGTGGTTCGTGACTGCGATCGAACAGTTGTCGAAAGTGCGCCGGTCGGCGTTGTAACGGACACCGCCTTCGATCATGAGCTGCTCGGTCGCGTTGTATTCGACCCGACCGAACGCGGCCTCGGTGTTCGCGCGCATGCGGGCCGGGAACAGGCTCTCATCGCCGTACGCCTGCGGATTCACACCCTGGAACAGATGGCTGAGGTCAACATCGCTGAAAAATTCGAGCGGCTCGTCTTTAACGTCGTCGTGCGCGTAGTTCGCGCCGAGCAACCAGTTGAATTTTCCCTGCCGTCCCGCGGCGCGCAGCTCTTGGTAAAAGGCGGACACCTTGCCGTTTCGGTCGATCACATCGTCAATGTAAAAAGGCGTGCCGCTTGGATCCTGTCCGTAGGCCATGTGAAAATCGGCGTACGAAGTCAGCGACGTGAACGTGAGGTCGTCTCTCGGCCTATAGTCGTTCCGCCAGCTCACTTGGTAGAGGGTCGTATCGCTCGCGTAAGGGAACGGCTGGTTGGTGCCGGGCAGCACAGGCGACCAATCCGCGGCGCGAGGCTGGTTGACCACCGGAAACGTCAGCAGGCCAGGAACGGCCAGAGCCGGAATCGTTACCATGGGGGCGATGAACTGGGCGGCGAGACTGTCCGAGCCGTCGTAAGTCGAGGTGAAGGTCAGTCGGGATACGAACCGCGAGTCCGGTTGCCATTCGAGGGTGGCGCGCCCCTGCAACTCTCGCACGGTACCCAGCTTATCGCCCGGACGGGTAATGCTCTCCTGCCACGGGTCGCTGTGCTGACCTTGTACAGCAATACGTACCTTGCAGCTGATCGTTGATCGGGCCGCTGACGAAGCCGCCGATCTGCAGGAGGTTGAAGCGTCCATAGGTCGCATCCACGCCCGCCGCAAACGCATCGGTGGGTTTTGCGGCAATGTAGTTGATGGCGCCGCCCGTAGCATTTTGTCCAAAGAGTGTGCCCTGGGGCCCCTCCAGCACCTCGACCCGCGCCAGATCGAAGGCGGCCAGCTTGGTCATGGCGGGATAGGGAAGCGGGACCTCGTCGACATAGATTGTCACCGCCGGCGGCGTGGCGAGGTCGCTGTTGAAAAAGCCGACGCCCCGCAGGGTGAATGAGGTGGAGTTGAAACTGCTCTGTTGCATGGTGAGGCCGGCAACGAGGCGCGTCAGATCCGCCACGGACGTGATGCCGCGTTCCTGCAACACCTGGCCCGTGGCGGCGACGATGGGCATGCCCACTGTGTTGGCTGACTGCTCCTGCTTCTCTGCGGTCACGATGATCTCGTCGAGCTGATCCGCGGACGGCGCTGCGCCCTCCTGCGCCAGCGGCCCCGGTGGTTAGAGCAATCGCCAGCAGCATCGCCGCGGCGACAACGGATCCATAAGCTCGCCGATGTGCGCACGACAACCGCGTCACGCAGAATCATTGGTCGCTGTTTCGATGCGCTGTGCGACAACGGGTAAATCATTTCACCGACCAGACGCGAAACCCAAGTCGGCTGGCGGCAACGGTAGCCGCTGCCGCTTCGCAAAGACGATGACGATTGAAGCTGGGCGCTTTCTTCATGAGATCTCCTCGGCAATCGATGATTGGACTAGGGCGTGCCCTTTATAGGCTCAAGGACCGGGTTAACATCACAGCAGGACGGGCGCGTTGGCCTCCATTGCGCCAAAGCTCATAAGTCAATACGCCGGTATCGGTGCGAAGGAATCGCCACCCTCGAAACGAGGGGAGCACTGAACTATGGTTTAGTTATGCGCCGGGAGGGTGTATTTGAAAAGCGCGCCGTGTGGCTCATTCCCATCGACCCACAATCGCCCGCCATGGGCGTCGATCATAGAGCGGCAAATCGAAAGACCGATCCCCACGCCACCCTCCTTGGTGGTGTAGAAGGATTCGAAAACGCGTTCACGGTCCTCAAGAATGACGCCGGGACCTGAGTCACCGACTGAGACGAGAAGGTCTCCTCCCCGCTCGGCTCGGTCCTCACCATCAAATCGCGCACTTCACTTTCGACACTGGCCATAGCCTCGATGGCATTCACGATGAGGTTCAGCATCACTTGTTGCAATTGAACTCGATCCCCGTGGACGGGCGAGGCGCTCCGCAAGATCAGTACGAACCGTGACACGATTTTTAGATAACTCCCCCCGCACCAGAGCGATGACATCCTCAATCGACTCATTCAAGTCGAGTGAATCCATGCGGGGAGGCACTTTCTTGACTTGGTCCCGAATGCCTCCAATGATGTCCCCCGCTCGATAAGTTTCGCTCACGACACACTCGAGAGCTTCTCTGACTTCCGAAAGGTCCGGCGTTTCGGCTGAAAAGAAATCGCAAAGCCGCATGAGCGTTATTTCGTACCGAACCGATCGGCTGATTGACTTCGTGCGCGATAGAGGCGGCGAGCTGCCCCATAGTCGCCAGGCGGTTCGCATGCGCGAGCTCCGTCTGCAGCGCGCGAAGCGCCTCCGCGGCGCGCTTACGCTCGGTAAGGTCCAGCACGAATGCGACGCCTTGATACGTCATCTTCCTCGAAGGACGCCACGCCGATCAAGACGGGGACGCGACTACCGTCCTTGCGGAGAAACTCCTTTTCGTACGGTTGTAGGCTGCCAGCGGCTTCAAGTTCCGGCAGGCGGTCTCGTTCGTCAAGAGCGAGCCATTCCGGGGGCGTCAGATCCGTCCAGCTGAACCGTCGCGTGACAAGGTCCTCACGGTCATATCCCACCATACGAAGAAACGCGTCATTGGCCTCAAGAATCCTGACCTTCAAGATCCCAAATGAATGATCCCGATAATATTGGCGTCGACCAGACGGCGAATTCTCGCTTCGCGTTCCGCGAGGTCCCGATACAAGCGCGCATTCTCCATTGAGATGGCCGCCTCGGAAGCTAGCAGTTTGAGGATCGCCATCCGAGTGGGCGTAAAGGCGTGCGGGGTGAGGGTGTTCTCGAGATACAGCATGCCGAGCAGCCGGGTCTGCTTGAGAATGGGCAGGCACAGCACGGAGCGCGCCTCGTCGCTCGCGAATGTAGTCGTCCGCGGAAAACGCACTTTCGCCCAAAGCATCGTGCGAGAGGACGCTGTCCTTGGTCCGCAGAACATATCGGAAGACAGACTCCGGCAGATGCTCTCGCGGTAACCGCCGCCTGGACGCAGATCGACTGTCACCGCACTATTGCCGGTCGTCGCTTCGGCTTCAATCCGATATCATCGCCTCGCGTGAGAATCAGCAGAGCTCGTTCGGCGCCGGCGTGCTCGATTGCCGTGCGCATGAGCGTGTCAATCAGCTTCTCCTAGGACGATCTCACCCGACACGGCCTCCGAAACCTTGATCACGGTTGCCAAATCGAGATGCTCAACCGAAGCCAGTATCGTGGATGTGGGATCGGCGTTCGGCTTGTCTGACCTCAGGTACGGATAAAGCTGATCAAGTTGTCGAACCTTGCCGTCCGCGCCCCATCGCAAGTAACAATATCGAGCATCGCGTAGATACGTTGCAGCAATCTTGTCGAACCCTCGCGAAGCGTAGAAGCGACCGGCCAGCTCGTTACACAATGCCTCGTTGTGCACAAAGCCGTGGGCGTGCGCCGAGCGCAGGGCTTTCTCGTACAACTCCTGGGCCTCTAGCGGACGCCCTTCAATGCGAGCGATCTCTGCACCGACAATTGCCGCACGGTTCTCAAACGTCGCAGGGTTATGCGTCGCCCACACCTCGATCTGCTGGTGGTGACAAATCAACGCTTCGAGATGCTTCGGTCTTTCATCGGGAGATGCGAGTTCCCATGCGGCCGCATAAGCGAGCGCTGCATAGAGATGGAAGTCCGCGGTTTCGAACATACCCGCTGACGTCCATATCAGCCGCTGACCATTTACGGCCGCGCTCACTGCTGAAAGGCGGTCGCCAGCAAAAACGCGCGCTTGTAGTTTGCGAGTCCAGTAGTAAAACTCAGCAAACACAAGATTCGGATTTCCAGCGAGACGGCGCTCCGTCTCAGTCTCGTTGTAGCCGGCGTGATCAAGAGACCCGAAGCTCGGGGTTAAGCCGCGGAGAGATCGTATCAGCCCGAGCTGCCCTCCGCAGAGCTCGATCACCAGGCCAAATCGTGCTCGCCTGGCAAATGTTAGACCGTTTTCTGCTTCTATTTGTACCTCGGCGAGAGGATCTCCCACCGCAAGACATATGGTGATCAGCTGATCCCAGCTGTAAGATGCGAAGGTGAGATCACCGATCCGGTAAGCGAGGTCGAACGCCCGGCGGACAAGTTCCCGTCCACTCGCGGCATGCTCTGCCCAAGGCTTGACCATGGCGCCCATGGACATGTAGGTGCGAGCTTGATAGCGGATCAGACCGCGCTTCTCGACCAGGTCATAACCCAATTGACCAAAGCGAAATCCGGCCGGGTAGTTATTGAAGCGTGGCCCGACAAACATGGCAAACCATACGTACGCAAATGGCGCCGCGTCGCTATTGCCGTGCTCAAGGCTTAGAGTGACTAGGCGGCAGGCGACAAGTGATGAGAAATGCTCGTCGAACAAAATTGACGGCGTGGCGATCTCAGTAAAGACATCCAACGTGTCAAGGACATCCGGATCGGTGATCAAAGGCACCCCGAGGACGTCCTCAATCTGCCGGCTTCCAAGAAGAGTCCAGATTCGCTCATACTCACGCATCACATCTTCGCGCGTTGGGTGGTTCGACCAAGTGGTTCCATCGCGGCGGAGCCATTCGAGGAACACATCGACGCTTCGATCGCAGCGATCCAACGTCGTGTACAGCGTGAGCCGCAAACGCGTTGCGACACAGAAATCGTGGCGCGTCTTCGCGCGTTCCGTGAGTTGCGCCAGGCGAATCTCTGCGGCCCCCATCTCCGCGGTCAACACCTCGCATTCCGCAATCAGGTATTCGATCGCGAATGCCAACGCATAATTGTGTTCCCAGGTTTCCTCCGCCAGCAGAGCCTGCCCCGCCTTCAAGTATTTCAGCGCCGAGGCATACGCGGTGGAGGTCTTTGCGCGCCGGCCCGCGATCAAGTTGAGGTCAGCGACGCGCTCGCGATCCTCATCGGAAGTAAGGAGGTGCGAGCCACGATTGAGCTGATTGACGATTTCAAATATGGCCTCCTCCCGCATTTCAATGGGAGTGTGTTCGGCCAACAGCATGCCTATGCGAAGATGCGCGGCCGGGCGAAGCTCACTGGCAATCAACGAATAGGCGGCTTCCTGAACGCGATCGTGGAGGAAACGGTACGAAGTATCGGAACGAAGAATAAGACCCGTCCGTACCGCTTCCCACAGATGCTGGTGCAACTCCTCCATAGGGCTCTGATAGACTCTCTGGAGCATGTCGAACTCGGCGCTGTTTCCCATGCAAGCAAACTGCTGCAGCGCTTGTTGGGTATCCACAGGGAGACGGCTTAACTTACCCACCATCAGTTCGACGACGTTGTCGGTGTAGCCTTTGGCATGAATGCGCTTTAAGTCCCAGACCCACTGCCCGGCGCCGTAATCAAAAGCGAGCAGGCCCTCATCCGCCAACGTGGAGATGAACTGAATGGCAAAGAAGGGGTTGCCGGTCGTTTTCTCGTGAATCAATTTCGCCAACGGCAGCGCGCTTTCCACTTCGCAGTGAAGTGAGTCAGCGAGCAGCTGTCGCAGATCGCCACACCCCAGGGGTGCCAGCACGATGTCCAGCAATACGGCCCCTGTTTGTCGAATAACGCTTAACTTGCGGATCAACGGGTGCGTGGCATTGACCTCGTTGTCTCGATAAGCGCCGATGAGCAGCAAGTGCTTGAGGTCCGACTGCGTCAGCAAATCCTCGAGCAGATCGAGAGTCGCCGCATCGAGCCACTGCAGGTCGTCTAGGAAGAGGGCCAATGGGTGTTCGGGGCGGGCAAACACGCCAATAAACCGCCGGAACACCAGCTGAAATCGTGCCTGCGCATCCTGCGGAGGCAGCTCAGGCACGGGCTGTTGCTCACCCAGGATGTACTTCAATTCCGGGACCAGTTCGACCATCAGCAGACCGTTTGGATCTAGCGCCTCACGGAGCCGCTGGCGCCACTTGTTTAAATCATCTTCGGTTTTGCTTAGCAGTGGTCGGATCAAGCTCTGAAACGCCTGGGCGAGTGTGGCGTATGGGATGTCGCGTTTGTATTGATCAAACTTGCCCGATGCAAACAATCCCCGTGGGGGCACGAGTGGCTTATGGAGCTCATTGACGACGGCGGATTTGCCGATGCCGGAATATCCGGAAACGAGCACGAGCTCCGGCTTGCCGCCAGCAACAACTCGATCGAAAGCCGAGAGAAGCGTGCCGATCTCGCGGTCGCGTCCGTACAGTCTCTCGGGAATTCGAAGGCGATCCGGGGTGTCGTGACTGCCCGGGGCGAAATCCTCAATCAGGCCTGAAGCGTTCCATGCCTCTAGACAGCGGCGGAGGTCGCTTTCGACCCCGGCCGCTGTTTGATATCGCTCCTCGACGGTCTTGGCGAGCAATTTCATCGTGATCGCAGAGACGACCGCTGGGACTGACGTCTGTACTCTCATCCGGCCGCACGGGCTGTCGCGCAATATGGCAGTGCACCAATTCCATGGGATCGGATGCCGAAAAGGGCAGACTCCCGGTCAGCATTTCATAAAACGTAACACCGAGTGAATAGAGGTCGCTTCGAGAATCGATGGATCGATTGACGCGGCCGGTTTGCTCGGGCGCCATATATGCCAATGTTCCCGCGATGAACTCTGGCGGTTCGGGAGCGTGACGCTCGCGCGGGAGGCGCGACGCGATACCAAAGCCCGTTAGCCAGGCTCGCCCGGTGTCGGCATCTGCGAGTACATTGGCGGGCTTGATGTCCTTGTGAATGAGTCCCTTCCCGTGGAGCCGCCCAAGCGCCGCCGACATTGCCACCGCCAGTCGAAGAAATCCGCCGATCTCCATAGGCTGGCGGGTCAACCGATCGAGCGGTTCACCTGCCGTGTAATCCACCACCAGCATCGGCTGACTAGGATCGTCGCGTATCAGCTCCACCGGTCGCAAAGCCCAGGCGGGGTCAAGCAAATCCTTCAGTTGGTATTCGTGATTGAAGCGATTGATGATTTCAATCGTCGGCTGTTCGGCGCCGGAGAGAAACGGGATAAAGGCATACCGCTGCTCGCTTGCGCCATTGAACCGTAATCGCCCAAAAACACGCTCAGGGTTTTGCCACAAAACCTGCCAGTTTTTGTCTTCTGCAGCGGTGCTCATTGAGGCGGACCCTGTCATCTGTCCGCCTCCGCTGCGGAACCGATCGCCATCACCCAAGGCGCTAAATCATATTCCTCAGTCGCCAGTTGAGTCACCAACTATCCTTTGCGAGACCCTTTGGGGCGCTCGCGAGCGCGTCCTGTCAGGCGTGCCCGACTTTGCGGCCGGCGAACGCCAACTCCAGGCAGTGGATCAATTCGGACTCAAGAAACGGTTTTGGGAGGTAGCATATGACCCCCAAAGTCATCATGCGCTCGCGGACGACATCGACGGGATAGGCAGTCACGAGGATGGTGGGGATCGAATGCCCTGTCTCGCGCAGATGCTCGTAGAGCGCGACGCCAGTCATCTCCGGCATTTGGATATCCGCCACCAGGCAAGAGGTGCTATGAAATTCAGGTGACGCGAGAAACTGCGCGGCAGACGGAAAGGTTGTCACCGTATAATCGAGCGACTTCAGCAGCCTTCGCATGGAGTCGCGAAATGATCGGTCATCATCGACGACTGAGATATGGGATTGAAACAATACGGTCTCCGCTGACTGTAGCCCCAGTCAGTATTAGTCGCCCAAGGCTATGCTTGAGCAGGCGCCTGCAACCCAAGGATGACGCTTTCGTGTCACGCGTACTCTAAACCAAGGTTTAGATGAATTGGCTCTTCGCGGCCAATTGCGGCATGTCCAAATGCCACCTCAAGGACTAGAATTGACATAAAAGGAACCATCGTCGTGGAAGAGGACAGATGCGCTTTTCAGCGGAACTTTCATCGCGAGCGATACCGGTGCTAAATTCAACTGCTTGCGTCGTGGTAATCGACGACGACACCGAATTTCGCGACTCTCTCGGGCGCCTACTGAGGTCAGCAGGACTGCAGCCACGTCTCTTTGCGTCCATTGCCGATTTCCTGGAGTCTGAACCGCCCGACAGTCCCACCTGTCTTGTCCTCGATGTGAGATTGCCGGGGCGAAGCGGCCTGGATTTTCAGCGCGATCTGGCTGCGGCGAGCGTAAGATTACCGATCGTCTTCATCACCGGACACGGCGACATTCCGATGAGCGTGAAGGCAATGAAGGCGGGCGCCATTGAGTTCTTGACCAAGCCTTTCCGCGACCAAGATCTTCTGGACGCTGTACATGATGGTCTTGCTCGCGACCGTGCGCGACGCGAAGATGATGACGCCTTGAGCGAACTTAAGGTGAGATTCGAGCAATTGACGCCGCGTGAGCGCACAATTCTGCTTCAAGTCGTTGGGGGCCGGCTGAACAAGCAGATTG
>CAVZRF010000024.1:0-250628 GCA_963777685.1 uncultured Acidobacteriaceae bacterium
GTGTTGGCGTCCGCAGCCTGGGCGTGGGCGAAAGACGAGTAACCGGCAACGGAAACGGCAAGGGCAAAGAGTTCTAGCATTCGTTTGCGACGGATAGTCATGGGTTCTCCTTGGGGGAAATTTGTGAACGGGTGGGATTGATGTATTTTCTGGGCAGAGAAGAGATTTGCCGCCCAAAATCATATGGTGGTTCGGAAGGACGGAGCGTTTCGAGGCAGGAAAAAATTATTCAACCAGCGCAGACACTCTACCACCGATGCGGCGATGCCGAGAACAGATATTTTCCCGATAACCGTTTGGATGGCGCTCAGCGCTTGGCGATCGGCTTCGCTTTCGCGGTCGACTCGCGGACGATAAGCTGCGGCTCGAAGACCACTTCGGGTTCGAAATCGTCAGCGGGTCGCGCGATGCGTTCGAGAAGGATGTGCGCACCGGCGCGGCCCATCTCTTCAAGCGGTTGGCGAACTGTTGTGATGCTGGGGGTGTGATAGGACGCGCCCAGGATGTCATCGAAGCCGATGACCGAGACATCTTCGGGTACGCTAAGTCCGGCGTCTTTCAGGGCGCGCATTGCGCCGATGGCGGCAATGTCGTTGAAGCAGAAGATGGCGGTGAAATCTCTAGTGCGGCTGAGCAGTTCTTTGACGGGCTGATAGCCGGACTCGGGCGAGCCGGTGTAGGCGGGAAGGTTCATCAAGAGCTCGGGGCCGGTCTCGATTCCGAATCGCTTCGAGACATCGAGGATGGCCGACCAGCGATATTCGGAATCGGGGATGATCCCGGGGCCTTTCATCATGGCGATGCGGGTGTGGCCGAGGTCGCGGAGATGCGAGAGGGCGAGTTCGGCGCCTTTGGTGTGGTCGAGCACGAGATTGCTAACGCCGGCGGTGCGCGCATGACCGGAGATGGCGACAACCGGGAGCGGACTGAGGAAGTCGGCCTGGGTGTTGAGCAACAGAAATCCGTCGACGGCGCGCTCGATCATGCGGCGTGGATATTCGCGAATCAGCTCAGGGTCCCAATAGTGGCTGGCGGTGAAATAGAAATAGTGGGCCTCGACCAGGGCTGCTTGAACGCCGTTCATGACCACGGTGAAATAGCCTTCGCTGAGGTCGGGAGCAAGGACGGCGATGGACATGCTTCGGCTCTGGCGAAGGGAGCGGGCAAAGTAATTGGGGCGGTAGTTGAATTTGCGGGCGGCTTCGAAGACGCGCTCACGCGTCTGGGCGGGAATCGACCTCGCGGCCGGCGAGTCGTTGAGCACCAGCGAAATGGTAGTCTGAGAAAGTTCGAGCAACGAGGCCAACGTCTTCAGATTGACACGCTCGCCGTTCGACTCTGAGTCGGTTCCCCGTTTTCCCATAGCCGATTTGTAACACGTTCAGATCGTCCAGAGCATAGATTAGGCTGAGGTTTTCCCCAAGAAAACCGTTTGATCTTGAGGAGTTTCCAAAGAAGATGCGTTGTATTGTGACCGGCGCGGCCGGCTTTCTCGGATCGCATTTATCCGAGGCATTATTGGGTGAAGGACACGCAGTCGTCGGCATCGACAACTGTTCGACGGGAAACCGGGAAAACGTCGCCGGGTTTCTAGACCACGAGCGTTTCGAATTTCTCGAGCACGACATCACTCAGGCTTTCGATGTGGGCCCGGTCGACTTCGTCTTCAATCTTGCTTCGCCTGCGAGCCCAGGACATTATCTGCGGCTGGGCATCGAGACGCTGCTTGTGGGGTCGCAGGGCACGCTCAACGCGCTAGAGCAAGCGCGGAAGTATGCCGCGGGATTCCTGCAGGCGTCGACCTCGGAGTGCTATGGCGACCCGCTGGAACATCCGCAGCGCGAGGAGTACTGGGGCAATGTGAACCCGATCGGCCCGCGTTCGGTCTACGACGAATCGAAACGCTATGCCGAGGCGCTCACGATGGCTTTCTACCGCTATCACGGGGTGAACACGCATATCGTCCGGATCTTCAATACCTATGGGCCGAGACTCAGTGCGGGCGATGGACGGGTCATCTCGAATTTTCTGACCCAGGCGCTGCGCGGCGAGGACTTGACCGTCTATGGCGATGGTCAACAGACGAGAAGCTTTTGTTACGTCTCGGACCTCATCGATGGGATTCTGCGACTAGCCCGTTCTGACGAACACATGCCGGTCAACATCGGTAACCCAACGGAGATGACCGTGCTCGAGTGTGCGCAGCAGGTCCTCGCAGTCACCGGGGGGAGAAGCAAGATTCGCTATGAGGCCTTGCCGCAGGATGATCCGACGCGCCGCCGCCCGGATATTTCGCGGGCGGCAGCGGTGCTCGGCTGGCAACCGACCATCGATCTGCAAACCGGCCTGGAGATGTCGCTGGAGTATTTTCGGGCCAAGGTGCATCCCGAAAGTATGAAAGCGTGAGCTGTTGGGGTCTCAACAGTAACCTAAACCGGCATCCAATGAGGAACCCGATTCCGGCGGAAGAGTCACCAAATAAGTAATGCGGGGGACGCTAGAGCAGAGTGAACCTGAACGGGGACTTTCTGTGACATTATTAGGGTTGGATCAAGGTGACTGAATTCGCTTGACGAGCAGAACCGTATTTGAATACGTTAAATAGCAGAACAATAAATGATTAGAATCTGCAATTTGCCATGTTTGCTCGTCCTACCTGCAAGATGCAAGACCCCAAAAATAGGAAAGTAAGAGTCCGTTTGCCCAATTTGCAGCCGGCACCGATGTAGTTTTTAGAGCGTTCTTATTTTACTTTTCATAGAATCCCGCGCGACAGCAACGTCCGCTGGGTATTGCCTAGTCTGCAAACGGAGATTCCGCGCATGAACCTCAAGAACCAACGAGTCCTGGTCTGCGGCGCGGGCGGTTTTATCGGTGGCCATTTCGTCAAATACCTGTTGCGCCAGGGGATCGATGTCGCTCGCGCGGCGGACATCAAACCGGTCCATGAATGGCATCAATCTTCGTCCTCCGTCGAGAATCTGGTTTGCAACTTGAGCGAGCTCGATGCTTGCCGACTAGCGACGAGCGGCATCGATGTAGTTTTTCAACTGGCGGCCGACATGGGCGGGATGGGGTTTATCCAGAACAATAAAGCCCTTTGCATGTTGAGCGTCCTGGTGAACACCCACATGCTGATGGCGGCGCGCGAGAGCGGGGTCGAGCGATTTTTCTATTCCTCCTCTGCTTGCGTGTACAACGCTGAGAAGCAGAAGGACGCGCGGGTCGTTCCTCTCAAGGAAGAGGACGCCTATCCGGCGATGCCGGAAGACGGCTATGGCTGGGAAAAGCTGTTCAGTGAGCGCATGTGCCAGCATTTCCAGGAAGATTTCGGGCTGGAGTCGCGGATTGTCCGGTTCCATAATGTCTACGGCCCGTTCGGTACTTACGACGGAGGCCGGGAGAAGGCGCCCGCGGCGATCTGCCGCAAGGTCATTGAAGCCAAGGCGTCGGGCAGCAATGAGATCGAAATCTGGGGCGACGGTGAGCAAACCCGCAGCTTCATGTATATCGACGATTGCCTGTGGGGGATGCAGGCGATCATGGAGAGCGACATTCAGGAACCGATCAATCTCGGAAGCAACGAGTTGGTGACGGTGAATCAACTGGTGAGCGTCGTGGAAGAGATCGCCGGGGTCAAGCTGCGGCGGCGGTATAAGCTGGACGCGCCCAAAGGCGTAAATGGGCGCAACAGTGACAACACAAAAATAAAGACCTATCTTGACTGGGAGCCGTCCATCACCCTGCGCGACGGGATGGCCAGGACATACGAATGGATCGAGTGCCAAATGATGTCGGGCGTGCGCCGCTGAGCGGCGCAGTTCCTGGGTACAGATCATCCGCGCCCCGGCAGATCCTGGGAGTTCGTTTCTTCTCGGGTGACGCAACAGAGGCGGTCGAGCGCATGCGATCGGGCGGTTTGCTGGTGGCGCCGGCAGCTCCTGCCTTAACGGCGTTGCCGAGCGACCGACACTACCGCGAAGCTATTTTGGCCGCCGATGTGGCAATCGTAGATAGTGCCCTGATGGCCATTGTGTGGAACCTGCTGGAAGGCGACAATCTGCGCCGCCTGTCGGGCCTGGAGTACTTCTCCCACCTCGTGAACGATTCGGAGTTCCGGCAGCCGCGAGCGGCACTCTACGTGATGGCGAGCGACGAGAGCGCCAGCAAAAACTTGGCCTGGCTTGCCGAGCAGGGGATTTCCGTAGGACCGGAACAGTTCTATGTAGCGCCAATGTATGGCAACGACGTGGTGGATTTGGAATTGCTGCGGCGAATCTCGGAATTGCATCCGCGGCATATTGTGGTCACTTTGGGCGGCGGAGTTCAGGAACGCCTGGGCGTTTACCTGAAACGGTCTCTCGACTATGCTCCGGCGATCCATTGCATTGGCGCCGCAATCGCCTTTCGCAGCGGTGACCAGGTATCGATCCCGCCGATCGCGGACCGTCTCGCGCTGGGTTGGCTCTTGCGTTGCCTATGGCGTCCCCGAAGCTATGTGCCAAGGTACTGGGCGGCACGCAAGCTGGCTTGGCTTCTGTACCGGCACCGAACCGAGCTTCCCCCGTTATCGGGCTATGGTGAGGGCGGCGCCGCGGAGTCGTCGGCGTCGATCGCTTAGCTGACTTCAAGCAATTTTCACGAGATCAATTTACCAAATAGGGCCTGGCGAGCCAGGCCAGCGATGGAGAGGGCACGTGAAACCCGAGGGGAGCCACCCATCCGAAGGGCGCCCGCTGCTCGTACTCCATGACAACGAGAGGATTTATCGAGTCTCGGGTTGGATAGCAAAGACGAGAAGGGTTGGAGTGTTTAGGGTTCTGGCGACGAGCTGTCAGTTTTACCGAAAATGCATATCCGGGTGATCACCAAAATGATACACTTCGGTTATTGACAGTACTTAAGCCACAATATCCGTGGCAGGGCGATCGTCGAAATTCTCCGGATTGCGGAACACGCAGACATGCCAGGCTCTTGAGAACTGGCGACTCCAATCGGTATCAAATCAGCCCAACTTTGGGATGGCAGCAGGGGGAAGTCGTGTGCGCCCCGGTCATTCATAGTTTTGGACGCTGTATGACAAAAGGGAGTAGTCATGGCTAGCTCGAACCTGATTCGCGAACTGACGGATTCCAACCGAAAAACTGGGGTGGGCAAGATGACGGCAGCGGATAGTGGTCCTCGCAGAGAAGGCCGGGCCCTGGTTTCTTCCGCGCTGATGATGATTCACGATGTAGTCGCAGTGCTGGTTGCGCTGCTAGTTTCTCTTTATCTCGTCTCGCACACGGCACCTCCTTTTCCTGGTCTTCGTCACCTGATGATGTATGGGGTGGGTATATCCACGTCGGGCGGACTGGCTTACCTTGCCTGGTTCATCGTGATGCTGCTGGTGGTTAGCTGGCATTACGGCCTTTACGGGCCGCTCCAATTGCGCAACACGCTGCATGAGCAACGGCTTACTGCGCAGGCCTGCCTTACCGCCGGCCTACTGCTCTCCGGCGGACTCTACCTTACCGAGGGGTATCACGTATCCCGGTCTCTGGTGCTATTCCTGGTGTGCTTTACGGCGGTGATCTTGTGCGCGCGCCGGCTGATCGGCCGGGCCATGACCTACCGTGAGTACGAGCGCGGGATGAATACCCGGAACCTGGTGATTTTGGGATCGAACAAGATCAGCACTGCGCTCAAAGAGCACATCTCTCATCGCTCCCATCTCGGGTACACCTTTCGTGGCTTCGTAAGTTTGCCGGGTGAGAGACGCCCCGGAAGCGACGACGTGGTCCTGGGCAGCGTCGATCAGATTCGCCAGATCGCCAAGCAGTTCTTCATCGACGAACTGGTGATCGCGGAGCCCTGCTCGGTCGAACAGGTGATTTCGATTCTCGAAGAGGCGCGTGAGATCGACCTGGATGTCCGCGTGCTTCCGGGTTATTACGAGTCGGTGACCGCAGACGCTCCGATCGAATACCTTGGCGACTTTCCTGTAGTGGCGCTGCATCGCGGACATGTGCCAGTTTTTGCCATGGCGATCAAACGCGTCTTTGACATTGCCATGTCACTGAGCGCTCTCATCGCAGCCGGCCCGGTGATGATTGCGATGGCAATTGCGATCCGGTTGGAAGATGGCGGCCCGGTATTCTATGTCTCCGATCGTGTGGGCAAGAAGGGCACGGTGTTTTCCTGCTACAAGTTCCGGTCGATGGTGATGAACGCGGAAGAGATCAAAGCCCAGCTCGCCGCCCAAAACGAGCGTGCCGGCGGGATTCTTTTCAAAATGAAGGACGATCCGCGAATTACGAAGGTGGGCAAGTTCCTGCGGAAATATAGTCTCGACGAGCTGCCGCAACTCTTCAATGTGCTGCAAGGCGACATGAGCGTTGTCGGGCCCCGTCCGCCGATCGCGAGCGAAGTAGCGAAGTACGAAATCGACCACTTCCGCCGCCTCGAGGTGTTGCCGGGACTCACTGGATTGTGGCAGGTACGCGCGCGGCAGGATCCGTCCTTCGAGCGTTACATTGCCCTTGACACGGCTTACGTGGAGAACTGGAGCTTCTGGCTGGATCTGAAGATCATCCTGATGACCGCGGGCGCCGTCATGCGCGGTACGGGCGCCTAGCTTCTCTTTACTCCGGCCCCCCTCGGGCTTTTTTCCAGCGCCGTTAGCGATCTTCTGACCTGTACATTGGCCAATCCCTGACCAAAGTAATCTGCCGCCTGAAATAGTATTTCTGAAATCAACAAAAATTTCACGGGATGGAAGTAACTCTTCCCAACCGTTACTTCCGAATGCCATACTTCATGCCTGTTGACCTACTGTTGTTCAGGCGCGCGTAAGGAACCGTATGGTTCAGGTTGTGAAGCCTCTGCAAGTGGTCGAGAAGCGGGACTGTTTCAGGTTCTTGCGTACGCGTCCCGTTGTTTGACGTAAACGCTTCCCGAGAGCAGTCGCGGAGGAGAAATGCACGAGCTCGTTACGATGTATGCAAGCTGGTCCGCAACCATGTATTCCTGGGCGCGGATCGCGGTCGGAATCCTGTTGTGGTTCTGGGTAGTCAGCGGAGCGGTTTTTGTCCTTCGCTTTCTGGCGTTTGTGTTGATGGATAGGAATAGCGACGGGTCCGCGCTGGCTGCGGTGTCGGCTAACCCTCCCGATCGACCGATTCCATGAAGGGATCCGCCTGGACTCCATTGATGGAGTAGCGTGAGACCCCAGGGGTCGGCGGCAAACAAAAATCGATTTCATCACCAAATGCGACGGTAGCTGCTACCGTCGCATTTGTTTTTTGGGTCTACGCCATTTTGCGCTGCCATACCACTCACGCAGTCAAGTCCACGGGCTACACAAGGGCGACTGGAATCGCTTGGAGAAATGCTTTCGGGGATGTAGAGTTTGATACGAACGAGGCAGCGCACGTGAGGCTGCGAACTGACCAAAGAGGATCCAGATGAGATCGAAGGTTGTACTTAGCGCATTATTTCTGAGCCTGGCATTGGCTGGGTGCAAATCGAAACCGGCGGACAATAGCGAGGCGGCCCCAGCAGCAGCTCCGGCGCCCGCGCCGGCTCCAGCTCCGGACCAGGCGGGCGGCGCCCCGCCAGCCGCTGCTCCGGCCCCTGCACCGGCGAGTAGCATGGCACCGGCTGCGCCACCCGCTGCGGCTCCGGCGCCAGCTCCAGTTGCGGAAGCTGCGCCGCCACCACCTCCGCCTCCTCCGCCGGTTGTGCCTGCGGGGACAGCTATCAGCATACGGACGGCGAGCGCGCTTGGCTCGAAGCTCAGCCAGCCGGGCGATACTTTCCAGGGAACAACGACCAGCTCAATTCGCGTGAAGGGTGAGACCCTGATTCCGGCCGGTTCTGGGGTCAGCGGCGTGGTCGTCGACGCCAAGACACGGGGCAAGATCAAGGGCGAAGGCGATCTCTCCATCCGGTTGACGGCGATCAATGTGCATGGGCAGTCGTATCCGATCAGCACGGCGACCCTCGACCAGACGTTGAAAGGCAAGGGCAAGCGAACTGCTGTCACCACCGGCGTTGGTGGAGGCGCAGGCGCCTTGATTGGTGGACTCGCCGGAGGAGGCAAAGGCGCAGGGATTGGCCTCGGCGTAGGCGCAGCGGCCGGCTTCCTTGGTGGCACCTTTAGCGGGAACAAGCAGATCGAGATTCCCGCCGAGTCGGTGCTCACCTTTACTCTGAGCTCGTCATTGCACCTATAAAGTGAACGGGCATTTCTAGGTTGAATCGCCGAGTAAATTCGGCGCAAAACGGAACGCGCGACTGGCATCCAGTCGCGCGTTTTTCTTGCTACCGGTAGGTCTGCTTAGGCGAGCACGATGGAGTCCGAGCCAAGGTGCTGGTTGATCAGGCGCGCGATGAGCGGGCGAAAAGTGGTGTTGTCTTTGGGCAGCACGAAGTCAGAGGCTTCGTCGGACCAGTCGAGCTTGTAGCTGGTGGAGAGGGCTGAGATCCAGATCTGCCGCACGGGGGCGTTGGGGGTGATGACGAACTTGCCTGGCGGTTCCTCGAAGGCGATACTGAGCGCGCCGCTGTTCTCCTCTACTTCGAATTCCCCACCTTCTTCGGCGGTGATCAGGCTTTTCTTGAGCGATTCCAGGGCGGTGTCCGCGTAGCGGCGAAAGGTCAACTCATCCAACATGTTCTCAGTGTAGCAAGCGGGCGGGAGGGAGTTGACTGAGGGCGCACTTACGCTGTTTCCCAAAACTTGTGCGTCTATCCCGTTCAAGCCAAAACAAGGCTTGAACGGGGCATCCGGACAATCTTAGAAGGGAATATCGTCGTCGGTGATTTCGGTGGAGCTGGCATAGTCGTGAGAGCCGGCGCTCTGGTCGAAGGAACTGGCGCTCGAGGATGAGCTTGCTCCGGAGCGGGTGTAGTTGCCTCCGCCGCCTTCGCCTTCGCCGCGTCCGGAGAGCAGCGACAGGTCGCCGATCACGATCTCGGTGCGGTAGACCTTTTTGCCGCTCTCTTTATCGTCCCAGGAACGGGTGGTGAGGCGGCCCTCGACGTAGAGCTTGGAGCCCTTCTTGACGTAGTCACGGACGATCTCGGCGAGGCGGGCGTAGGCGACGAGGTTGTGCCATTCGGTCTTCTCCTGGCGCTCGCCTCCCTTGTCCTTGTAGCTCTCGGTGGTGGCGATGGAGAAGTTGGCGACTCCCTGGCCGCTGGGAAGCATTTTGAACTCCGGCTCTTTGCCGACGTTGCCTAACAGAATTACCTTGTTGACGCTCTTTGCCATGCTGTTTGTCTCTCTTTTGTTAAAGGAGAGGATAGCAGAATTGTGGGGGTTGGGGGCTTGGGTGCGTCTCTAGCTTGCCTGGCTTAGATATTCCTCGAGGGCTTGCTGGACGACGGTGTTGAGCTTGGTCTTGCGAGATTCGGCGAGCAGAGCGGCGCGACGATGCAGATCGCGGCCGACGCGGACGTTGAAGGTTCCCTTGAAGGGGACGTCCGGAGTTTTGCCTGTCTCTTTGCAGAAGGCGAGGTACTCGTCGACGGCGGCGTGGAAGTTGACTTCGAGGTCTGTGATGCCTGTGCCCTCGTAAGTGACCATGTCACGAATTGAGGCGATGTGACCATACAGCAGCTTGTCTTCGGCGCTGTAGAGAACCAAACCGTCATAGCCTTTGTACTGGAGTGTTTCGCTCATGGTAGATGGTTCTCCTGGGTCAGGAATTGGATCGCCAGCTTTAGTTGGTATTCTTTGAGCACCTTTGAGGGGTGGGGCTCGTGAATGAAGAGTCCCGCGCCCGTCTTAGGATTAACAAACTTTCTGCCTGACCCTCCGACCGTCAGCAGATCATAACCGAAACCTTCCATCAACGACCTGAATTCCGCCCAGACGAAGTCCTTCGGTTTGGAAACGAGTCGTGCAACGGCTTTTTGATGCTTCGACATTGGTATGGTACCGCCGCATTGCCTTGATTTGCAACTATCTTCGGTTGCATTAATCCTTGTCAAGCAGGATGGGAGACCAATGCGAGAATTTCGAAGCGGTTCCGATAACCTCGTTTTCAGGAAGCAGGTTGTGGCGGCTCAAGTTACTACCCACGAGGCACCTTGTTGGAAGTGAACCTGATATCGCGCTCCATCTTAGTCGAGGCCAAGCGACTAACGATAAAATCGTGAACACGTTCCATCGGCGAGCATTTTAAAATCCTAACCGACATGCTTTGGCGCTTAATCGCTACACCGATAATCATCGTCCTGACCGTCGTCGAAGCGCCACAGGCCACTGCGCACCGTGCTGGCCCAAATGGGTTGGAGGGCTGGCTAGTTCGCGAGCGAGTGGCAGGCGTTGAAGGCCAAGGCCCCCTCCCCGCATCGCTTGTCATCGCTCGGAATGGAAAAATTATTCGGCGCCTGAGCATTGAAGGCGGCCCTTTCTATTGGAACTTTGTGTTCCTCCCTGGTGGAAAGCAAGTTGCGTTTGAACACGGTTCTCTGCACTTTAATCTCACCTGCACTCTGATGGACATCGACACGGGCGAGCATATTCGAAACTACGACTGCTACCAGACGCCACTTTCCGACACAGCACCGCAGTGGGTCAAACAACTAATGGCTGCCCCCAATCCCTAGGCAGCACGGCCAAAGCGCGAACAATCTCAGCCGCTTAGGCAAAGATTCAAGATTCCTCGAAAGTCGGGTGATCGGCAACTCCAGAGGGCTCGCCAATTCTCAGGTAGCTCGACCTCGATGGTAAGGCGGTTCCTCAGTGGCTGAGGCCGTGACCCTTCGAAAACTGGATTCTTTTGGAAACTGGACTCGATCAGAGTCTGCTCGTGGGCTGCCGTCGGTTGCGCAGCCACTTCAGCGCGCCGAGAAGGAAGAGCAGGAAGCCGAAGGGGAGGCACATCATGGTGACGATGAGGGCCATCCAGCCGCTGTTGGTGTGGGGGCCCTGGGGGCCGATTCCGCCGAGGGCGAATTTGGTGAGGAGGGCGAAGAAGATTCCGGTGGCGAGGGTCCAGCCTCCTGATTTGAGGAGCTGGTTGGTTCCGTCGTCTGGGCGCGATGAAGCGTTTTTTCGAGCGGACGTTTTGGCTGGCGCGGGTTGGGTTGCTGGGGCCAATGCTTTTCTTCCCTGTATCTTCCTGTTTCGTTCTGAAAAATTATGTTGCTTGCATTCCCTCAGCGGCTAAAGCCGTATTCTTTGCGAGGTCCTTACGGCACGGCTGAAGCCGTGCCCCTTCCAAGAAGAAACTGCAGATCCTTCGGCTGCGCCTCAGGATGACACTTGTTCTAGGCAAAGAGTGGTGATCCCACTCAAGCCAACAGAAGGCTTGAATCGGGGCACCCGGCCATCTATTTCGTGGGGCTAAATGCCCCACGCTTCCACCTTATTAAAGCCGCCACGATTGCACCTATTCTCCACGCTTTTACTTTATTTCTTGCGGCGACGAGCATGATGCGTACGATGACTCCGGTGACGGAGACGTAGAGCCATAGCGGAAAGGTGATTCTCGCGAGGCGGCGGTGGGCGGGGATGCGTCCGCTGAGCGAGAGGTAGAAGGTGATCAAGACGATCGGCAGCGCGACGATCGCGAGGATGATGTGGCTGATGAGCAGCGGGATGTAGATGTGGTAGATAGTGTCGTGGATGGGGTAGCGCTGATCTCCGTGCAGGGCGTGGTTGGCGATGTAGGAGACCAGGAATAGCGACGAGAAGACAAAGGCGGTCATCATGCTGGCGCGGTGGGCGGCGATGCGGCGCTGCTTGATGAAGTAGAAGCCGATGAGCAGGGCGAGGGCGCTTAGTCCGTTGAGCAGGGCGTTGAGATTGGGCAGGAAGGTGTAGTTGGTCCCGCTGGCGTCGGCGGCGGGGTGGACGTAGATCAGCCAGAAGAGGAAAAGCGTGGCGACCGCGCTGATGGCGATGATGCCGGCGATGGGGATTGTCGTCGATGGTCGGGAGCTGACTGGTGCGGCTGGCATGTCTCGAATCGTTCCTTAATTACTTTGCTGAAAACGCAGATCCTTCGCTTCGCTCAGGATGACGGACTCTCAAGCGGCTGGTTTGTTGGTGCGGCGATTGACGATGGCCCAGGATGCGGCGAAGGTCAGGCAGCAGAAGGCAATGGTGACGGCGAGGTTGGTGGTCAGCGAATAATCTGTGACGGCCTCGGGGAAGAGCGAGTTGCGCAGGGCGTCGACTCCGTAGCTGAGCGGGTTCAGCCTCATGAAGAGGCGGAGCCATCCGGAGGCGCCGCTGGCGGGGAAGAGCGCGCCGGAGAGCATCCAGAGCGGCAGCAGGATGATGTTGACGATGGCGTGGAAGGCCTGGGTTGAATCCATCGGCCAGGCGATCGCGAAGCCGAGCGCGGTCAGCTCAAAGCTGATCATGATGATGATCGCGGCGCTGAGGGCGATCGATGCGGGTGTGGGGTGAACTCCGACGAGGGGCGCGAAGACGAGGAAGATTATTCCTTGAATCGCGGCAAGTGTTGCGCCGCCGAGTACTTTGCCGAGAACGATCGCCGAGCGGCTCACCGGCGCGGCGAGGACGGAGAGCAGGAAGCCTTCGTTGCGGTCCTGGATGAGCGACATCATGCTGAAGATGGCGGTGAAGAGGACGATCATGGCGATCGATCCGGGAAAGAAGTAGCCGAGGTAGTGGCTCGGAGCCGCTGTTGGTGGATTGGAAGCTGTGGGCGAAGCCGGAGCCGAGGACGAGCCAGAAGATTAGCGGCGAGGCGATGACTCCGACGACTCGGGCTTTTTGGCGGTAGAAGCGGACGATTTCGCGCTGCCATAGGGAGATGGCGGGGAGCCAGATTCCGGGTTTGGCGGCGTGGGTGATGCGCGGGGTTGTAAGCGGAGTTGCGGTGAGTGTTGCCATGATTACTTTCCTGTTGCTGCGAAAGCGGTGGGTGTGAGCCGAGAAGCCCACATCTCAAAAGCAAGATGTGAGGCACCCGTTTCTGTTTTGAGCGCGAAGAAAGGCTTGCGTTCGGTCATTGCTTCTTCCTTTCGCTGGACTTTGCGCTCAAAGCTTTGTCGGCGGGGACATCGGTCCAGAAGCGGTGGCCGGTGCGGCGGATGAAGACATCTTCGAGGCTTGGCTTGGAGACGGAGACCGACTCGATGACTCCGGGGAAGGCCTCGACGACGGAGGCGACGAAGCGATGGCCTTGTTCTTGTTCGAGGCGCACCGAATTCTCGAAGGCTTCCGCGGCGACGCCGAAGCGCTCCAAGAGACGGGTTGCGAGGGTTTTTGCGGCTTCAGGATCGTGAACTTCGAAGCGGACCACGTCGCCGCCGATTTGCGACTTCAGGTCGAAGGGGGAGCCGAGGGCGACGAGTTTGCCTTCGTTGAGAATGGCGAGACGATCGCAGTGCTCGGCCTCTTCCATGAGATGCGTGGTGACGAGGATGGCGACGTTTTCTTCATCGCGCAGGGTCTCGAGATACTGCCAGAGGTCGCGGCGCGCGCCGGGGTCTAGGCCGGTGGATGGCTCGTCGAGGAGAAGGACGGAGGGTGAGTGAATAGGCCTTTGGCGAGTTCGACGCGGCGCTGCATTCCTCCGGAGAGTGTTTCGACGAAGTCGGCTTTGCGGTCGAGGAGGCCGACGCGGCTGAGGACGTCGTCGATGCGAGACTTGAGGCGTGTGCCGCTTAGTCCGTAGAGATTGCCCTGATGCTTCAGGTTTTCGGCGACGGTGAGTTTGATATCGACGCTGCGCGCCTGGAAGACGATGCCGATCTGCTGGCGGACTTTGTTGGGTTCGCGGGCGACGTCGAAGCCTTGAATGCTGGCATGTCCGCCGGTTGGCGTCATCAGCGTGGAGAGGATGCGGAAGAGGGTGGTCTTGCCGCTGCCGTTGGGGCCGAGGAGGCCGAAGATTTCGCCGGCCTTTACTTCGAAGCTGAGCCGATCGAGTGCGAGGCGTTCGCCGTAATTGTGCGTCAGGCCGTCGAGGACGATTGGAGCGAATGCGGTTCGCGGCGCGGAAGCGGCGGGGAGATTGGCCGGGGTTTGACTGAGTGTTGCCATTGACTACTTTCCTGTCGCGTTGAGCATCATCGCGGTGAGCAGCAGCGGGAGATAGATGACGCTGACTTTGAGCAGATCGCGCGCGTACCTTCTTGATTCGACCACGGTCTGCGCCTTGGTGATGCGTGCGAATCGGATCGTGTAAGCGAGATAAAAAATCCCGAGCAACAATGCAGCGGCACCGTAATACCTGCCTGCAGTATGCAGATAGACAGGGGAGAGGCTTATGGGAATCATGAGCACTGCGTACACCAGCGCTTCAACTACGGTCGAGAATCCATCGGGCTGGGCTACGGGGAGCACACGAATTCCGGCGCGGCCGTAGTCCTCGCGATAGAGCCACCCGATGGCCATGAAGTGCGGGAACTGCCAGACGAATAAGATCGCAAAGAGGGCGACCGCCGGCCACTCGATGACGCCGCGAGCAGCGACCCAGCCGATGAGCGGAGGCATGGCTCCGGGGAAGGCTCCGATGAAGGTCGCGAGCGTGGTGTAGCGCTTGAGCGGGGTGTAGATCGCGACGTAGCTGAAGGCGGTGAGCAGGGTGAGCGTGCCGGTGAGCAGGTTCGCTCGCAGGGTGAGCCAGATTGCGCCGACGGCGATTGCGAGCAGGCCGAGGATGATGCCGTGAGCGAGGCCGATGCGGCCCGAGGGCAGGGGACGGTCGGCGGTGCGGAGCATCTTCGCGTCGGATTTGCGTTCGAGCGCCTGGTTGAGGGCGCTTGATCCGGCGGAGACGAGGCCGATGCCGACGAGGGTCTCGATGAGGCCGGTCTGCATGCTGCTAATTCCGGATTTCATCGAGCCGAGATAAAAGCCGGCCCAGGCGGTGATGACGACCATGGTCGTGACGCGCATCTTGAAGAGTTCGCGATAGTCAGCGATGCGGGTGGCGATGTCGGTGGATTCTTTTGCGGGGGTCGGGAGGGGTGTCGCCTCGGTCGGATCCAGGGCCGGCACCGAGGAAAGCACTGCTTCCTCGTTCGCCGGGATCAGGTTGGGCGCTGCCTGCAAGGTTGGTGTCACCGTGAGACCTCCCCGACTGCGCCGGAGGCGCATAGAGTTGGCCGGAGGGCTCTGCGATGCGGAATCACTTTCCTGATGATAGCAACTCAGGCGATTCCCGGGGCGGCCTCCGGAGCGATGGGGTTCACTGGTATTGATTCGGTTTCGGCATTGCTGGCGTCAATTGAGACAAATGAGACGCCGTTAGTGCGTGCTTGCGACCTGCTCGCGATAGCTGTTCGTTATTCTCACGCCGATCTCCACGAGCAATTGCAGGACGACGATGGCGAAGACGACGAGCAGCCCGCGGTGGACGGAGCGGTTGATGAGGTCGAGGGTTGAGCCATAGTGCTGTTGATCGAGCTCGGGGTGCTTGAGTGAGAAGAGTATGGGGTGCTCGAAGAGGATGACGATTGGGATGAGGCCGAGGGCTTTGTTGACCAGGGTCATCCAGGGTTGACGGTCTTGCCATGCACCGTAGAGGAGGTTGATGAGTTTCGTGCCGAACTGAAAGATATTCAGGCCGACGGTCCACCAGTAGAACTGCCACCAGATGGGTTCGAGCTGAAAGGGCGAAAGGTGTTGGTAAACAATGCCCGGGCCGAGGAGCAGGAACGGGTATTTGGGAATGAGCAGGAGCCAGATGATGAGCAGGAAGCCGAAGATGACCTCGGCGACGGCCTGGGCGTAGCTGCGGGCTTTCTTTCCGCCGGCCTTCTTCTCGACGGGGGGAAGGTCGCTGGGGGTCCAATTTGGACCGTAGCCGGCTGCGGGGGGAAACTTGTCGGCGGGCAGCCAGCTCGTTCCGTAGCGGGTGATGGCGAACTCGATGATCGCGAAGACCAGGGTGATCCAGAATGCGGTGTTGAGCAGGACGCCGGGGGCGCGCAGGATCGCTCCAATCACTGAGCCCAGGTTGGCGTCGGCACTGGCGTAGATAATGAGCGCGGACACCACGGAGTAGACGAGGAGCGCCAGGAGCGAGGCGAACTTGAGGACGTAGAGGTAGATCGGGAAGAGGGACGGCCCGATGAGGTATTGCTGCGGCTGGTAGCGCGCGGCCATCTGGAGTGGCGAGCCGATCTGCTTGAGCCAGGCCTCGGCTTCGGCGGTGGTGAGGGGGCGGCCGAGCTCGGACTCTTTATCTTCGAGTTGGGACTCGAGGTTGGCGCGGAGCTCGGCGAGGATGTCGTCCTGCCGCTGCCAGGGCAGGTGTTTTTTAACGGCTTGGAGGTAGCGATCGAGAAGTTCCATGGCGGTTTCCTTCTTTGGTGACGTTGCTGCGTTTCTTTATCTACAAAATGCTGTTAATCGAAGTGTTGATGGCCTGCCACTCCTGGAGTAGCTGGGTGAAGATCTGTTCGCCGTCGGTCGAGAGGCGGTAGAAACGCTTGTTGCGCTTGTCTTCTTCACGCCATTCGCTGGTGAGCAGGCCCTGGGTTTCGAGGCGGCGCAGCAGGGGGTAGAGGGTGCTTTCGTCGATCTCGAGGCCGCGTTCGGCGAGGGCTTTGCGGAGGGTATAGCCATAGTGTTCCTGGCGAAGCTGGGCGAGGGTGGCCAGGGTCAGGCAGCCGCGGCGGAGTTCGAGTCGGAGGTTCTCGTAGAGGTTCTCAGTGAGGGTCATGCTGTGCCTCGTACACTGTACATCAACTACTGTATGTCACATAGTGTGTGATGTCAAGCATGATTTTTTAATGCTCGGCTACGGCCTGGGAGCGCTCTGGGGTGCTCTACCGGAAGTGGCGAATCGCGCTTTGCTCAACCTCATCTAACGGTGGCAAGTCGAATTCAAATCTGCAGGTGATTATGAAATACAACACTCTTGGCCATACGGGCCTGCTTGTCTCGGAACTTTGTCTGGGCACTATGACCTTTGCTTCCGGCGAGGGGATGTGGAAGCCGATTGCTGGGGTTGAGCAGAGTCTTGCGGATGAGATTCTGCGGCTGTCTGTGGAGGCGGGGATCAACTTTGTCGATACGGCGGACGTTTATACGAATGGAGAGTCGGAGAAGACTCTTGCTCAGGCAATTGCCAATCTTGGCATTGCTCGCAAAGACATCGTGATCGCGACGAAGGCTTATGGACGCACGGGGCCGGGGCGGAACGATGTGGGCGCTTCGCGCGGGCACATTATGGATGCGGTTGAGGCTTCGCTGAAGCGGCTGCGGACAGACTACATCGACCTTTACCAGATTCATGCTTCGGACTCGGTGACTCCGCTGGAGGAGACGATGCGGGCGCTGGATACTCTCGTCTCGCAGGGGAAGGTCCGGTATATCGGGTGCTCGAATTGGTATGCGTGGCAGATCATGAAGGCGAATGGGATCTCGGAGGCGAAGAACCTGGCGAAGATGGAGACGCTTCAGGCTTATTACTCGATTGCTGGGCGCGATCTGGAGCGGGAGATTGTTCCGCTGCTAAACGATCAGAAGACAGGGCTTTTGGTTTGGAGTCCGTTGGCGGGTGGGTTGCTCGCGGGGAAATATTCGCGGGAGAACCAGAAGCCGGAAGATTCGCGGCGGACGGCTTTCGATTTTCCGATTGTGGATAAGGAGCGGACGTGGCGGATTCTGGATGTGCTGCGGCCGATTGCGGAGGCGCATAGCACCAGCGTGGCTGCGGTGGTTCTGGCGTGGACACTAGCCAAGCCTTTTGTGACTTCGGTGATTATCGGGGCGAAGCGGGTGGATCAGCTTCAACAGAACCTGGCTGGCTGCGATGTGAAACTTACCGAGGACGAGATCAAGAGTCTGGATGAGGTGAGCGCGCTGCCACCGGAGTATCCGGGGTGGATGGTTCCGTTTCAGAACATGAACCGGCTTGCGGATGTGCCGCGCTTTTGATCTCAGTGCGCTCTCTGTGCCTGCTTATGGCACTTGTTCGGCAACAGGAGGGGCGGAGGATGACTCGACTTCGTCGGAGTCGGCCGCGACGCCCTTCGGTTTGACGAGGTATTCGTTGAGGAGTTCGCCGACGAGTACTGCGGTTGGGACGGAGACGAGCGCGCCGACGACTCCGGCGATGGACGCGCCGAGCATCAGGGCGATGAGCACGGCGAGGCCGGAGAGTCCGACGCTCTTTTGCATGATGCGCGGGGTGAGTATCGAGTTTTCAATCTGGGCGTAGATGAGATAGACGATGAGGACGCCAAGGGCGCGTCCCCAGGAGTCGATCGCGGCGACCAATAGCGCCAGTGAAACGGAAATCAATGCGCCCATGATGGGGATCAGGTTGAATGCGCCCATAAGAACGCCGAGCGCGTAGGCATAGCGAACTTTCAAGGCGAGGAAGGCGATGGTGCTTACTAATCCCAGGGTGAGCATGAGCGATGCCTGGCCGAGGAGCCATTTCCCCATTCTCAGTTCGGCGCGGCCGAGGGCGCGGTCGAGGCGGGTTCGTTGTGCCTGGGGGAAGAAGGAGAGGAACCATGTGTATGCGTGTTCGCCCTCGAGCATGAAATAGACGGTGAGGATAATGCCGGTGAGCAGATCGAAGAACCTGCCGGCGCCATTCTTGAGCGAGATGAGAACGAAGCTGGCGTAAGAGGAAGCGAAGTCCTGCAGTTTGGAGTTCAGCGCACTCAGGTCGAGATGACGGACGAACGGGAGCTGCTGGGCACGGGCGAGGAGCTGCGGGCCGCGCACCGGGAGCTCGCGGACGAACTGGCTCATGTCGGAGACGACTGGTGGGAGGGCAAAGGCGAAAAACAGGGCGGCGAGGCTGAGGACGATCAGGAAGAGCAGAAGAATGGCGACTGCCCGGCCGGGATGCCAGCCGCCTATACGAATTCTGCGGAGGCCGTTCACTACCGGCATCAGAACCACAGCGAAGAGCGCGCTGACGTAGACGATCAACAGAACATCGTGGACCATTGTCGCGACATAGATTCCTATGGCGAGGGCGAAGGCGAAGGTGATGTCCGCGCGCAGGGAACGAGGGGTTCTTTGCGGTGATGTGGTGGAGGGCTCGCTCAAATGGTGATCGCTTTCTGATAGAGCGGGATTGCAGAGGAAGTCTCGGTCATCTTTTTCAGGAGCCTGTCGGTCACCGAATGGGGGTCGAGGCCTTGGGTATCGAGCGTCAGATGAGCGGACTGATAATGCGGTAAGCGTGACTGGAAGCGTTGTTGAAGCGCCTCGCGCTGGCGGAGGACGGGGCGAACGGCAGCACCGGGTTGTTGTTCGCAGCGGCCGATCAAAACCTCCAGCGGTGCATGAAGGAAAACCACGTAAGTGCCGGACGAATTGTTGAGAAGGTGGCGGGTCCGCTCGTTCTCGACGGCGCCGCCGCCGAGCGCGATGACCGTCGCGGTGGTGGTGCAAAGTCGTGCTACTACCTGGGCTTCCATCCTGCGAAAGCCGGGCTCGCCGAGGGTCGAAAAGAGGTCGGCGATGGTTGCACCGGCTTCAGATTCCAACTGCTGGTCGGCGTCGATGAAGCGCCAGCCGAGGCGTTCGGCCAGAATCGGCCCGACCGTCGATTTACCCGCACCCATGAACCCGTTCAGGACGATACGTTCGACGGTCAGCGGAATGGGAGGCGCCGGTGGCATGTGGCTTGAATTATAAAGAAGGCCACCATGCCGAAGGACGAATGCCAACCGAAGCCTAGCCCTTGGCGTTGAGGTGCCCGTTCAGCTTGCGACCTCGTCAGTGGATTTCGGGAGGGAACGGACGATATTTTCCCACACCGAATCTCTTGGCTCATGAAGAGGCAGCAAAAGGTCACTCGCCATACCGGCAATGTATTCCAGTTCTTCGAGAAGCGCCTGACAGCGGGCGCAGGTTTTTAGATGCTGGTGGTCCCGATTGCCGTCTCCGAGGAGCTCGGGCATTTGCGCTTGAAATTCTTCACAGGTGACGGGCCGGCCGCCGGGGGAACCGTCGAGCCGCTCGGCGGGGTTGCGCATTTGAACCATCATGCCACTTCCTTACGCTGGCCGGAATGGAGCAGATCGCGCAGCTTCATTCTTGCCTTGTGCAACTGGGATTTACTGTTCCCGATCGAACAGTCGAGCATACCTGCTATTTCATTATGCTCGTAGCCTTCCACATCGTGTAGCACAAACACGAGGCGGTAGCCGGGTGGTAAGTCTTCAACGGCGCGCTCCAAGGTGATGCGGTCGATCGAGCCGGCGAGAGTGAGATCGCGCGCCCCGATATCGCGACGCGGGCCATCTTCCTGGGCGGGCTCGAGGGTCTCTTCCAGCGAAACCTGGGGTAAGCCTTTTTTGCGCAGGTGCATGAGCACGACATTGACGGCAAGCCGGTGCAGCCAGGTGGAAAAGGCTGAGTCGCCACGGAAGGTGCCGATTTTGCGGTAGAGCTGCAGAAACGCTTCCTGGGTGAGGTCTTCGGCCTCGGCAACGTTGCTCAGCATGCGCAGACATAGCGAATAGACGCGGCGCTTGTGCATCGCGTAGAGAAATTCGAAAGAGGTTGTGTCGCCAGCTTGGGCGGCCTGGATCGCCTCGGCCTCGCCTGGGATCGGAGGATTGCGCCGGATGTGCTGGTTGGTTGGCTTTACTTGAGTCTGCCCAACGCTCATATGCACTCCGTTCGCGATACTGAAAAACTCATAGTCTCGTGCTCCACGTTTCCGGAATTAAGGCAAAGGACAACAGGCCAATAAATCGGCAATTTTCGTCTTATGTCATGAACCGCTGTAATTGAAATTAAGAAGCAAATGACCGGAGAAAGGTTGCTCGTCGGGCACAGGGTTTCGGGTGGTGGCAGGCGCAATCAGCCCGATCGAGGTCGAGTGTACCGATTTCGGGCAATCAGGAGCCGATAAACCTTGCATAGAGGGATCTCGCGAGGGTGATGTCCGTGGTTCCCTGGATTAACGCCCTGCCGTCGGGAAATAACGTGATGGTATGGTCTCCGCGCTTGAAGCGGAGGAGCATGGAGTTATGGCGCACGCTGCCGTGAGGTTCGAGGCGAAGCTGCATGGCGGCGAAATCGATGGGGCGGTGACGCTCGTGGATCTGTACGGAATTTCGTCCGCATAGGGTGATATGGGGGCGGCTTTCGCCGCGCAGATGAGCGAAATCCCGCTGGCCGCAGACAGCACAGTCGGAACGGGGGACGGAGGCTGAGATCTCGGACCGCTGATTGGTCCAAAGGTCCATCGCCAGGAGGGTTCGCCGCATTTGGCCGGTTGCGCCGACGAGGAACTTGAGCGCCTCGCTTACCTGGATGGACGCGGCGAGATTGACCGCGGTGTTGAGGATGCCGGCGGTGTCGCAGGTCTCGACCGTGCCGGATGGCGGTTTCGGGAAGATGCAGGCGAGGCAGGCGGTTTGGGACGGGGATGGGCCGGGCAGGATGTTCATCGTCGCGGCGTAGGCGCCGAGAGCTGCGGCATAAATCCAGGGCTTGCTTTGCTCGACGGCGTAATCGTTGAGGAGGTAGCGAGTCTCGAAGTTGTCGGTGCCGTCGAGGACCATGTCCGCGCCGCTGAGTAACTCGTGGATATTGCCGGGAACGAGGTCGGCGACCTGGGCATTGACCCGGATGGAGCCGTTAAAAAGAGAGATTTTGCGCCGTGCCGCCTCCGCCTTGGGGAGTGCGGCGAGCGCGTCGGATTCATCGAACAGTACCTGTCGCTGGAGATTGCTTTCTTCGACGTAGTCGCGATCGATGAGGGTGAGGGTGCCGACTCCAGCGCGGGCGAGGAGGCTTGCGGCTGCCGCGCCGGTGGCACCGCAGCCAGCGATGGCGACGTGGGAGGCGGCGAGCTTGTTCTGGCCCTCTGCGCCGATGCCGGGAAAGAGGACCTGGCGGGAGTATCGTTCCGCGGCGGCTGGATCTGCTTGAGGTGGCCTGTTGTCAGGCGTGGCTGGGGTTAACGATTCGGTGTCGAAAGCAGTCTCAATGGTCTCGCGAGTGTTCGGTGACGGCATCAGCGTGTCTAATTAGTATAAGAGTGCTCCTCCGGCATGGCTGTATTGACTGGAATGCTTCGCGGCGGGAGAGTTTGCCGCCGTCTTGGCGCAGGGAAGCCAGCCCGCCGCATCTGAAGGATGACCGGGCAGAATTACGGTCGGGCTGCGCGGGAATCACAGGCACGAGGGATGGATTGGTATTTGTGGAGAAATCGGGTCGCCGGCCCGGCATAGCAGACCATCGCGAACGGATTTTTCCGGTCGTGCTGTCGCTTTCTCTGCTCTTCGCTTCGATCGTCCCAGTTTTCGCGCAGGGTGTGGACAAGCCACAGGCTGGGAATTCGGCCGTCGCTGCACAGACCGAGTCTCGCACCCAGGTTCCGGGATTGACCGCGTGGGCGGGCCTGAAGATTGCCGCCGTGGAGTTCCGGGGAGTGAGTGCGGAGATCCTCGATCCGCTGCCTGCAAGGCTCGCCTTACAGCCGGGGCAGCCTTTGGACGCCACAAAATTGCGCGAGAGTCTGCGCCGGATCTATGCCACGGGGCTCTACCGCACGATTGAGGTGGAGGGAACGCGGGACGGCGATCAGGTAACGATCATCTTCACCGGAACCCCCAAGGTCTTCATCGGGCGGGTCTATGTCGATGGAGTGAAAAACGACCGGCTAGCTTCGCAGATCGGGAACGCGGCGAAGCTGGAGGCGGGAACGACGTTTTCGCAAGAGCGGATGGATCGCGGAGTGCAGCTGATCCAGGATTTTTTGAAAGAGAACGGCTATTACGAGTCGACGGTTTTTGCCTCGACGAAGGGGGACAATGCTCATGCCCAGACCGACATCACTTATCGCGTAGTCCTGGGGCCGGATGCTCGTGTCGGGCAAGTGGCGGTCGATGGCGATAGCGGGCTAACTCCTGAGCAGTTTCGCAAGAAGGCGAAGCTGAAGGCCGAAAGCAAGGTCAACCGCGACACCGGCAACCGCGCATTGGATAGCTTGCGCAAGGTGTATCAGAAGCAGCAGCGGCTTGAGTCCAACGTCAATCTTCAGTCGAAGGATTATCAGCCGCCCACGAATCATCTGGATTACTCTTTCGGCGTGAACCGGGGGCCGATTGTGACGGTGGAAGTGGTTGGCGCCAAGCTGAACAAGAGGCTGATCAAGAAGCTGATCCCCGTCTATGAAGAAGGCGCGGTCGACGACGATCTGTTGAATGAGGGCGACCGCAGCTTGCGTGACTACTACCAGCGGCAGGGATATTTCAATGTGAAGATCACCCACAGTTCGCAAGGAGCAGAGCGCGCAGCGCGCCGACATCGTTTACACCGTTGACCTGGGGCGGAAGCATAAGGTGCTGAATGTTTCGGTTGCCGGGAACAAATACTTCAGCAGCGAGACGATCGAGTCGCGGCTCAGCGTGTTGAAGTCGGACGTTTTTCAGCAGACGGGTTTGTACAGCCAGGCGCTGGTCAACTCCGATGTGGACTCGATCACCGTGCTCTATCAGAGCAACGGCTTCAGCAATGTGAAGGTCACTCCGAACGTGACCGATTCCGACATGGGCGCGAATGGGGAGGCGGAGAAGATCGGCACCATTTCCGTTCAGTACATGATCGACGAGGGGACGCAGCAGAAGGTGGGCCGACTGGACATCGATGGAGCCAGCCAAGTGTCGGTTGCTGCGCTGAAGCCTCTGCTAAATACCGAGCCAGGGCAGCCGTATTCCGCCGCGAACGTCGTTGGCGATCGTAATGCGATTCTGAGCTACTACCTCGATCATGGCTTCGGGCAGGCGCAGGTGACCGCGACACAGATCGTCGATCCCGCCAATGCGGCCCTAGTCGATATCAAGTTGAACGTTGTGGAGGGGGAGGAGGTTTTTGTTCGCCAGGTGCTCATCTCCGGGCTTGACCACACGCGACCGAAGACCGTCGACCGGCTGTTGACGGTGCATCCGGGAGATCCGTTGAACCAGGCAGCCTTGCTTGAGACGCAGCGGAGACTTTATAACCTCGCGCTGTTTAATGAAGTGAACACCGCGGTGCAGAATCCTCAGGGCGAGGAGATCAAGAAGAACGTTTTGCTGCAGCTCACGGAGGCGAAGCGGTGGGACTTCAACTATGGATTTGGATTTGAAGCGCAGACGGGAACCCCGGCGACAAACTGTGTGAATTCGACCTCCGCGGGAGGTTCGTCGACGACTACGTGCACCCCGAGCGGCAAGACGGGCGTGAGTCCGGCCGTGCTGTTCGACGTAACGCGTACCAATCTGCGCGGCACTAACCAGTCGATCTCGCTGCGCACCGCCTACGGCACGCTCGAACAGAGAGTCACGGCCGTGTACCAGGTTCCGGGTGTCTTCGGGTTGAAGACCTTTGATGGTTCGGTATCCGGGGGCTACATCAATGCGCAGGATTTGACGACGTATTCGTCGTCGCAACTCTATGGTTCGCTTCGATTCACGGAGCGGCCTAACCGGCGCAACACTTTCATCTACGACTTCACCTACCGCCGGGTGGCGATCGACGAGGCCACTATTCAGGTGGCGCCGGACCTGATTCCGCTCTACTCGCAACCGGTGCGCGTGGGCGGGCCGGGAATTACATGGATTCGCGACACGCGGGATAGCCCGCTCGATGCTCATCATGGCACCTACAACACGATCCAGGAATTTGCCGCGACGGGAGCTTTTGGCTCTCAGGCGAATTTCAATCGGGTCGACATGAGCAATTCGAGCTACTACGAAGTGGGCAAGCGGAGGTGGGTCATCGCTCGGAATACGCGCTTCGGTATGGAGCAGAGCTGGGGGAATTCCACCGAACAGCAGATACCGCTGCCGGAGCGTTTGTATGCGGGCGGCGCGCAGTCGCTTCGTGGATTTCCTATCAACCAAGCAGGACCGCGTGACGAACAGACCGGGTTTCCAATCGGCGGAGCGGGCGTTCTGGTGAATACGGTGGAGCTGCGGCTACCGTATCCGACGCTGCCGTATGTTGGGGACAGCGTGGGCTTCGTTCTGTTTCACGACATGGGGAACGTCTTCAATAACGTGTCTGACATTGGACCGAGTTTTCTGCACTTTCATCAGCCGGACATTTCGACTTGCAAGACACTGTTGCCGGTGCCGCCTAGTTCGCCGACGGTGAGCAACGGTCCTTGCAGCTTTAATTATTTCTCGCAGGATGTGGGTCTTGGGATTCGCTACAACACGCCGATCGGGCCGATTCGATTTGATCTTGCGGTGAATCTGAATCCGCCGGTTTATCCGATCTATGTGACGTATTCGTCGAGCAATAATCCGGTGAATACTCCGCCGCATATTGGGCAGGCGGGATACTTCAACTTCTTTTTCAGCATAGGGCAGGCGTTCTGATGGCGCGGGCGCGGGGACAACGGAGAGGATCTCTCTGGCTTGCGATTGTTGCGCTGGGGGCGAGCAGCCTTGCCTGCGCGCAAACGGCGGGCCAAGCCTCTGTGGAGGCCAGTTCGTCGCAGCAGCCGGTAGTACTGGACAGCGTGATCGCCGTCATCAACGGCGATGTGCTGCTGCGGAGTGACCTGCAAACTGAGATGGATTTTGCAGCACTCGAACCCTTGAGTCTTCCGCCGGGGAGAAATCTTCAGCAGCGCGCTGCCCGGCGCCTTGTGAACCGCACCCTCATTTTGCAGCAGATGCAGAGCCAGGGGATGGAGAAGGTTGTGAGTGATGAGGCGGTTCAGAAGGACCTGGAGTCGCTTCGGGCACAGCTGCCTGATTGCCACAGGGTCGATTGCAAGACCGAAGTGGGGTGGACCAAGTTTCTAGCCGCGCACAATCTCACTCCGGGCGAGGTTGTGGAGCGGTGGCGGCAGCGCATGCAGATACTCAGCTTCATCGATACGCGCTTTCGCGCCGGTGTCCGCATCTCGCGCCCGGATATTGAGGAGTACTACAAGAAGACGCTTGTCCCGCAGTTCAACAAACAAAATGTGAGTGCGCCTCCGCTGGACCAGGTTTCGGCCCGGATCGAAGAGGTGCTTTTGCAACAGCATGTGAATGTGCTTTTGCAGGACTGGCTTAGGAATCTGCGCGACCAGGGAAGTGTGATCATTCTTGATCCGGCCCTGGGCCAGAGCAATCCCAGCCCGGACAGCGACGACGGAGAAGGCGCATGAGCGAAACCTCTGCTCCCGAGACGCCGCAGCGTTCGACCCGACGGTGGCGCGTGATTTTGCTTACGCTGCTGTTCGCTGTCGCGATTTTGGCTGCGGCGGTTGGGGTGATCGCGTGGTATGCGACGACGCCGCAGTTCGAAGCGAAGGTGCGGGACCGGCTCGTTACTACGCTCGAGCAGGCGACCGGCGGGCGCGTTGAACTGGGTTCGTTCCACTGGCATTTGATTCGGCTTGAGTTCGAAGCTGACAACCTGACTATTCATGGACTTGAAGCGCCCGGCGAGATTCCTTACGCGCACATCGACCGGCTCTTTGTTCAGGCCAAGATCATCTCGTTTCTGCGGGCCAAGGCCGGTCTGAGTCTTCTTCAGGGCGAACATCCGGTCTTTCACCTGATTGTTTATCCGGATGGGAGCACGAACCAGCCGCGTCCGAAGACGGCCCAGCATAATGGCTCGGTCACCGATACGCTTTTCGATTTGGCTGTCGATCGCACGGAGATCACGAACGGAATCCTGCTGATCAATCAGCGCGCTCTGCCCTTCGACCTCGCGGCGAACGATCTGGGGCTGACGATCGAATATGACCGGGTTCGCGATCATTATCTCGCCGATCTGCGCGCTGCCGACATCACCGCGCAGCGCGGTAAGCTTGCGCCAGTTAGCTCGCGGTTAACGGTGAAGGCCGATCTTTCGCGGACGGGCGCGGTTTTGTCACAGCTTCAGTTACAAACAGGAACTTCGCCGAAGCAAGGATCGCTGCTCGAGGTTTCGGGTTCGCTTCAGAACTATGCCGATCCCCAGGTGGAGTTTGCGGCCCATGGAAGTATCGACGTGCGCGAGGTCGAGGCTTTGACGGCCGTTCCGGGATTGGAGCGTGGGATTGCGGAGCTTCAGCTGACAGCGAAGGGAAATCCGTCAGCTTTCACCGTGGATGGAAACGCGAAGGTGCTGGGCGCGGCGTACCGGATTCCCTCGGTGCAGGTCAGTGGAGTGAACGGCTCGACCAACATTCACATTACGCAGGATGACATCGCGCTCACTGCGCTTCGGGCGCGGCTGCCCGAGGGTGGCAGCTTTGAAGGAGAATTGCGGATTGCGAACTGGCTGGGCGCCACTCCGGCTGCGCCGACGCGTAAAGAGGCGGTTGCTGCGGTCGCCAAAAAGAGCCAGAATCTTCCCTCGCCGGCGATTGGGCAGGTGGCTGCAGGGAGCATTCGCGGGCAGGTTCGCGACATTACCTTGCGCAGCGTGATGCGGGCGGTTGCACCGGAACGAGACCAGGACCTTGGCTTCGATACGGCGGCGAGCGGAGCGGCGAGCGTGCTGTGGACTGGGGATGCGGCCGATGCGACGGTGACGGCCAACGTTCGGCTGGCGGGTGGCAGCGGGCGCGACGGCGTGCCGCTGAGCGGAGGATTTGACGCGACCTACGACAATCGGCGCGGCGCGGTTGATATTCGGAGCCTGACGGCACAGACCCCGGCAAGCCATATCCAAGTACAGGGTGCGCTTGGGGTGTATCCGCTGGAGAGGCCGTCGGCGATCCATGGCGACCTGATCACGACGAACCTGGGCGAGTTTGACAAGACGCTAGTTGCGCTCGGGCTGGAGAGGGATGGACCCCACGGCAAGAAGGTCGGGGTGGCTGCGATTCCCGTGCATCTGCAAGGACAGGCGGAATTTCAGGGTACGGTTTCGGGAAGTTTGTTGTATCCGGATGTAAAGGGACATCTCACGGCGACTAATTTTGATACGGTCTTCGAAACTCCGGAGGTAGCTGCGAAGGTCCTCGACGTTCACGTTGCTCCGGATGCAGCAACATCGCAGCCGGGACAAGCTTTCACTGCGCCAATAGGCCCAACGATGACCGACCTGCACTGGGACAGCCTGGATGCGCAGGCGGAGTATTCGCCCGATGGCATTGCTGTTGCGCAGGCCGTGTTGCTGCATGGCAAGAGCGCCATTCATTTCAGCGGCGGTTTGCGTGCGCATCAGATTTCGCGGCACCGCTACGCGTTTGACGACGAGGCTGCGCTGAACGCTACGGCGAGCGTGCAGAATGTTCCGGTCACTGACCTGCTAGCCATTGCCGGCTCGAATGCTCCGGTGAGCGGGACGCTGAGCCTTCAGGCGCACATCGGCGGCACGCTGGGCAATTTCAATGGTGGCGGTCAGGTCGCGGTGCAGGGCGGCGACATCTATGGACAGGCTTATCGGAGCCTGAACGCGGACTTGAAATTTACCGGGCAGGAACTCGATGCCGCCAACGTGAAGCTTGTGCTCAATGGCGGCGAGATCACCGGGGATGGCGGGTACGATCTTCGTGCAGAAACCGTGCACTTCAACGCGAAGGGAAACGGATTTGCGCTGGAACATTTTCCGCAGATTCAAACGGCGAAGTTAGCGCTGGCTGGTCAGATGGCGTTTGAAGCGAACGGTTCGGGACCGGTGCGCACTTTGACCGCTCATGCAACAGCGACCGTCGCGAAGCTGGTGGTCAATGAGCAGTTCAAAGGGAGCCTTGGGGCGAAGGTCGATCTCGAGCATAACCTGCTGACCTATGCGGTGGATTCGAATCTCGATTTGGCGAACCTGCAGCTCTCGGGCCAGACGACGATGAGCGGAGATTACCCGACGCAGGCGCGGCTTGTGGCGAAGAACCTGCATATTGGGCGGCTGTTGAAGCTCTACAACGTGACCGATGTGTCGAGCGAGTCGGTGCTTGCTTTACAGGCGTCGATCAATGGTCCGGCGCGGCGGCCGAAGCTGATGCAAGGAACGCTGGACATCAACAAATTTGCGATTTCGGTTGCCGGAATCGCGCTCAAGAGCGAGGCCGATCTTACCGCACAACTGCGAGGAGGCGTGCTCCATCTCGATCCGCTGCGCATTCTCGGAGACGACACCAATCTGCAGATCGAGGGATCGGCTGCGATTGTGGACCAGCCGCGGACGCTGCAATTCTTCTCTAAGGGCGCGGTCAACCTCAGGCTTGCGCAGAGTTTCGATCCGAATATCAATTCGTCGGGGCACATGGATTTTTCGGTCGGCGCGACCGGGACGATCGATCAACCCAACCTCACCGGTCAAGTGCATTTTGCCGATGTCGCGATCTCGCTGGGCGATCTGCCCAACGGCCTGAGCCAGATAAATGGGACGCTGGTCTTCGATCAGGACAGGCTGACGGTGCAGCAACTGACCGCGGTTACCGGAGGGGGCAAGCTACAGCTGGGCGGCTCAATTACTTATCAGAATGGTTTGTATGGCGATCTGACGGCGACGGGTAAGGATATTCGCATTCGTTATCCGCAAGGGGTGAGCTCGATGGCCGATGCCAAGCTGCGCCTGCAAGGCACAGAGACGAATCTGCTGCTGAGTGGCAACGTCCTGGTGACGCGTTTCTCGATCAGTCCGAACCTGGATCTGGCGGCGTTGAAATCCTCGACCAACACGGTTGGACCGCTACCAGACCCTAATGCTCCGTCGAACCATGTTCGGCTGGATGTGCATATCACTTCGGCGCCAGAGCTGAACTTTCAGAACTCGTTTGCTAAATTGTCTGGCGATGTCGATCTGCGGGTGCGCGGGACGGTGGCGAATCCGTCGTTGCTTGGACATATCAACATTACGGACGGTAGCGCCACTTTCGCGGGCACGAACTATCAGTTGCAGCGCGGAGAGATCTATTTCAGCAACCCGATTCAGATGGATCCAATCATCGATCTCGATGCGACCGCACGCGTGGAAGACTACGACATCGACATTGGGGTTCATGGCCCGCTTAGCAAGCTGAATCTGACGTATCGCTCGGAGCCGCCGCTGCCGGAGTCGGACATCTTTGCGCTGCTGGCGCTTGGCCGCACCCAGGAAGAGCAGCAGATCTATAACCAGGAGCAGCAGGCGGCCGGGGTTAATTCCACCGCCGATGCGTTGCTTGGAGGCGCGCTGAACGCGACGTTGAGCAGTCGTGTGTCGAAGCTTTTTGGGGCCGGCAGCGTGAAGATCGACCCCAACTTTGTGGGCAATCTGGGGAGCTCGACGGCGCGGGTCACGGTCGAGGAGAAGGTGGGCAAGAACGTGACGGTCACCTATGCGACTAACATCAATTCGACGGCGCAGCAGCTGATCGCGGGGCAGCTCTTTCTCACTCAGAACGTTTCCATCGTGGCGCAGCGGGATGAGTCGGGCGTCTTCAGCATGCTTTTGAAGTTCCACCAGCGCCGCCGCTGAGGGTCAACCTCGGTCGGGCAAAATCGGAGTTGGGCAAGACTTGAGTTGCAGCTTGTTTTCAGTGTGGCAAATGCCTCAAAATGCTGGTGTTGGCCGGGCTACGCATCCGCGTTTGAGAATTCTGGGTTTATATCCGTGTGGCCGGTTGTTGAACCCAGGAAAATAGCTGGCATGCAGTCGAGGGTAATGCTGTGTCAAGGCAGGCCTCAAGGAGAGTTTGTATGTTTGTACGGTTCGCGTCGATTTCCCGGTGGAGCGTGGCGCTGTTTGCGATTGCTGCGCTTTCTTTCGGCTCGTTTGTCTCGGCTCATGCTCAGGCATCGAGCGCTAACGACAGCAAAATCCAGGCAGAAGTAACCAAGGCCCTCGGCGGGAAGCAGTTCTCGGGTGTGCAGGCTGCGGTGAAGGATGGCGTCGTCGATCTTAGGGGCAGCGTCAAATTGTTTGCCAACAAGGAAGATGCAGATAAGCGCGTCCACCGGATCAAAGACGTGGCGGCAGTGCGGAACGACATCGAGGTTGCAGACCCCGACCCGCCTATCTCCGATCAGGACCTGGTGAACAAGCTGGGAAAGAAGATTGCTTATGATCGCGTCGGCTACGGGACGACCGCATTTAACGCGATCAATGTCAGCGTTCGGAATGGCGTCGTGACTCTGGGCGGCACTGCTTACGGGCCGGTCGATGCGGCTTCGGCGGTCGCGGATGCGGCCTACATGCCTGGGGTGAAGGACGTTGTGGACGAGATTTCGGTCGATCCGGTTTCGCCGATGGACGATCGCATCCGGATGGCGGTGTATCGGGCGGTTTATGGGTACCCGATGCTGAATCGATATGCCATCGACCCGGCCAAGCCGATCCGCATCTCGGTTCAGAACGGGAACGTGACCTTGTTTGGCGTGGTCGATCGACAGGCCGATAAGGATGCCGCGGGGATTCAGGCCAACAGCGTTCCGGGGGTGTTCAGCGTGAAGAACGACCTTCAGGTTGCGGGGCAGCAGGGCAGCGGCAAGTAACAGCTAAATGCCGGCGAACGACAAGGAGCGCTCAGGTTTTGGCCTGGGCGCTCTTGTTGCTTTCCTGCAATAGCGTTGCTGGTCTCTCTGTCTTCGCGGTTGCACTCCCGGTAAACTAGCTTTAGGAGTTTGACCTTGGGATTGTTTCGCAAGATCGGTACGACGCTCGAGATGATCAAGTGGGAGCACTCTATCTTTGTGCTGCCGTTTGCCATGACGGGCGCTATGCTCGCGGCTGGAGGCTGGCCCTCGGCGGGCAAGCTGCTTTGGATCATTGTCTGCATGGTCAGCGCGCGCTCGGCGGCGATGGCGTTTAATCGGCTGGGCCGATGCGGGCATCGACGCTGCGAATCCGAGGACGGCGACGCGGGCGATTCCGGCCGGGTTGCTGAGCCGGGGATTTGTGGGTGGATTCACGCTGGTGATGGCGGCGATTTTTATCATTGCCGCTTCGCGGCTGAATCATCTGACACTGCTGCTCGCGCCGCTGGCGCTGGCGGTTGTGATGGGCTACTCGTTCACGAAACGCTTTACGCGCTGGTCCCATTTGTTCTTGGGGCTGGCGATGGGCATTGCGCCTTCGGCGGCGTGGATTGCGGTGCGGGGACGCTTGATCCTCGTATTCTGCTGCTTACTGCGGCGGTGCTTTTCTGGGGCGCTGGGTTCGATGTGCTCTATGCCTGCCAGGATTTCGAGCATGACCGCAAGGTGGGGTTGAACAGCATTCCGGCGGCGATTGGAATTCCGGCGGCGTTTTGGGTTTCGAATGCGATGCATGCGGCGGCGCTGTTTTTTCTGGTTTTACTGGCGAAGGTCTTCGCTTTGGGAGCGGCGGCTTGGCTCGGGATTGCGGTCGTTGCGGGTTTGTTGCTTTATGAACATCTCATTGTCTCGCCGCGCGATCTGCGCCGGTTGAATGCGGCGTTCTTCACGATGAATGGTGTGATTGCGATTCTGTTTTTTGTTTTTGTGGCGACTGACCTTTTGTGGCGGCGCTGACTCAATGCAGATTCGGCGGGCGGCTGAATCGGATTTCGCGGCGATGTGGCCGATCTTTCAGGCCGTGGTCGCTTCTGGAACGACCTATATCTTCGGTGCTGACACGAACTATGACGATGCGTTTGCCTTCTGGTTTGGTTCGGGTGCTGCGTGTTATGTCACGGAAGAAGCTGGCAAGATCCTTGGGATGTATAAGTTCACCGCTAACTATCGCGATCGTGGTTCGCATGTGGCGAATGCGGCGTTCATGGTCGATCCAGGATGCAGCGGCAGAGGTATTGGGCACGCGATGGGTATCGATTGCCTGCGTGAGGCGAAGCGGGCTGGGTTCCTTGCGATGCAGTTCAATATCGTCGTGAGCACGAATGACGCTGCGGTTGCGTTGTGGAAGAAGCTTGGCTTCTCGATCGTGGGGACGTTGCCGAAAGTATTTCGACATGAAGAGCTGGGCTATGTGGATGCTTTTGTGATGCACCGGTTTCTGGATGATGTCGAAGAGTAAGTAGCTCTATTCGTTCCAGGGATTGATCACTCGTATGCCAGCCGTTATGAAAGGCGCGGAGTCGCGCGTCGCAACTGTGAATTTCTGTACAGAAGCGATCGCTGCTATTTGACCGTCCGCGATTCCGATCGATTTTCCCTTGGTGCGCGCTTGGCTGATGATCGACGCGTAAGGTGTTGCCGCTGCCTGTTCAAAAGGGAGAACGCGAGATCCAAAGAGACGATCAATCAGGGCGGTCAGATCAATTCGGAGGGCGGCCTTGCGCTTGCCGAGCGGCAGCATTTCGATTCCTAGCTTCAGTTCGGCGAGGCTTGTTGCGGTGAGGTAGAGTGTCTCCGTCACTTGACGATCCAACCAGGCCACTACGTTCAGGTCGGGCCGCACTTTCAGTGGTTCTGACACGACATTCGTGTCTAGAATGATCATTCGAAAGATGCTGGTTCGGCAGGGGATTTGTCGCGAGCTATCTTAAGGTCGATTCCGCCGTATTTCTTGCCAAGCGAGGCCAACTCACTTCCAACTCTAATGCGCGATTTAGGCCGGACAGCTTCTTCGAGGATGGTCCTAATTTCAGCTTCTGTACTGGTTCCGTTGATCGTGGCACGCTGTTTTAGCGCGCGATGAGTTTCTGCTGGCAGATTGCGGATCGTGACGGCAGCCATCTTTAGAAACCTCTTGGTGATGATATCACTTCTGTCCTGTTGATAGCAGATGCAGGTCTGGGGCGCCGCTAGAGAGCGATGGCTTTTTCGCCCCAGACTTGAAACTCGCGGTGCTTGTGTTTTTCAGCGAGCGCGGGAGTTTCTCCGCTGGCGACCTTTCGGACGTGGTCGAAGATTCTTGTTCCGCATTCCTCGATGGTTTCGGTGCCCTTGATGACGCTTCCGGCAGAGAGGTCGATGTCGGAGCTCATGCGGTTGAACGTCTTGTCGTTGGAGGCTAACTTGATGACTGGAGCGATGGCGTTGCCGATAGTGGTGCCGTTGCCGGTCGTGAAGACGACGACGGTTGCTCCGGAGGCGACGAGGCCGGGAGTGGATTCCTGATCGTAGCCGGGGCCTTGCATGAGTTGGAGGCCGCGTCCTTTGGGTGGCTCGGCATAGTCGGTGACGCCCTCGATGCGGGTGGTGCCTCCTTTGGCGATGGCGCCGAGGCTCTTGATGGCGATGTTGAGCAGGCCTCCGGCGACGTTGCCGGGGCTGGGGTTTTCGTTGAGGACGGCTCCGGCTGTGGCGGCGTAATCCTTGTACCAATCGACCATTTCGTAGACTTCGCGGGCGGTCGCAGCGTCTTTGGCGCGATGGGCGAGGACGTGCTCCGCGCCGCAGAACTCGGGGACCTCGGTCATGAGCACCGTTCCATGAGAGCGCACGAGCAGGTCGGCGGCGTAGCCGAGGCTGGGGTTGGCGGATAGGCCGGAGAGTCCGTCGGAGCTGCCGCACTTTACGCCGAGGATCAGTTCGCTGATGGGGAAGGGCTGGCGTTCGCACTGGTTCACGATGGGCAGCATGTCCTGGACAGCTTTGAGGCCCTTCTGGATGGTGTCGGCGGTGCCGCCGGATTCCTGGATGCCGATGCGGACGAGCGGTTTTTGCAGGGCGTTGGTGCGTTCGATGAGGAACTTCTCCATGATGTGGAGGTTGGTTTTCTCGCAACCGAGGTCGAGCATGACGACGCCGCCGACATTGGGGTGGGCGGCGTAGTTGGCGAGGGTGCGCATGAGGACGGTGAGGTTCTCGCCGGATTGGCAGCCGCAGCCTTTGTTGTGCGGGATGGCGGTGACGCCGTCGACATTGGGATATTTGGCCGCGCTGAAATGCTGGAACTCGGCGAGCATGGAGATCTGCAACGCCTCGTGGCTGGCGCACATGCTGGTGGGCGCGATGAGAACGAAATTGCGAGTGCCGACGCGACCGTCGGCGCGGCGATAGCCTAGAAATGTCGGCAGCTCCTCTGCGGGGAAGTAGTCTGGCGCGGCGACGGACTGGGCTTCATCGACATCGCGGACGACGGGGACTTCGCTGCTCATGTTGGCGGGAGTGACGGCGTCGCCGAGCTCGATGCCGCGAGAGGTGCCTATCGGCTGGGCGTATTGGCGGACGAGTTCGCCGGCCGGAATTGCCTTGGTCGCAAAGCGATGTCCGGGAGTGACTTCGCCGCGGACGCGAATTATGCGGCCATCGTTAAGCTCGATCTGCTGACCGTCGCCGATTGGCTGTTTGGCGACGGCAACGTTGTCTTGGGGGTTCACGATGATGGCGAGATCGCTGAGCGGCGCAACGGGTAGATCGAGTGTCGGCATGAGTACCTCAGTGAATAGAAAGGGAGGCGCGACCCTGGTAGGAGTCGGCGCGTCTCTCTTTATGATACTTCTGAAGGCACTAAACTTAAGCGTTAACTGTGGTGCGGCCCGAATTGGGCGGGAAAGAGGAGCGATGGGATTTGAGAAGACTGGATTGAGCCTGGAGGGGAAGAGCGCGGTCGTCATTGGCGGCACCTCGGGTATCGGCAGAGCGCTGGCGATAGGGCTGGCGAATGCGGGCGCCGATGTTGCCGCGAGTTCGCGCCGTCAGGAGCAGGTGGATGCGACGGCCGCTGAGATTGAAGCGACGGGGAAGCGCAGCCTTGCGGGTCGCCTCAGATGTTGCCGATCGGTCGTCGCTCGAAGCGTTGCTGGCCGAGGCTCTCAAGGAATTTGGAAAGGTCGACATTCTGATTAACTGCGCGGGCAAGACCAAACGTGCGGCGACGCTTGATTTTCCCGAGGACGTTTGGGACGACATTATGGAGACCAACCTTACGGGGACGCTGCGGGGCTGTCAGGTGTTTGGAAAGCACATGCTGGAGCGTGGGTATGGGCGAATCATCAATATTGCTTCGCTGTCGTCGTTTGTTGCGTTGTATGAGGTCGCGGCCTATGCGGCGAGCAAGGCGGCTGTTGCCTCGCTTACAAAGTCCTTGGCCATCGAGTGGTCGAAGCATGGTGTGAACGTGAACGCGATTGCTCCGGGGGTTTTTCGTACGCCGCTCAACACGAACTTGTTGGATGGGACTGAGCGGGGGAGGGAATTCAAGATCCGCACGCCGCTGGGACGTTTTGGCAATGTCGAGGAACTGGCTGGCGCAGCGATCTATCTTGCTTCCGATGCGGCTTCGTTTGTGACTGGCGAGGTGATTGCGGTTGACGGAGGGTTCCTGGCTAGCGGTGTGAACCAGTAGGCAGACGAAGTAGCGACGAAGGATTCAACGCGTAGTTAGAAACAAGCAAGGCCCCGCAGATTGCGGGGCCATGCTTTTATTGACCGGCACTAGCGATTTGCTTTAATCGAAGGCGATCACTCCAGCCTGCTGTCTAGGATGCTTTCCGGTGGCTATCGACAGTGGCGTTGGCGTTCTCGCGGGCGGCGTCGACATTGTCGACGACCTTAGCGCGGGCGGCATTTGCCTCGGCTTCGCGGTCGTGCTTCGCCGCTTCGACATTGTGATGCACGGCATCCTTGACGTTGCCGTAAACTTCTTTGGCTGAGCCTTTGACCTGATCGACGACGCCTTCATTGGCGAGCTTCTGATTGCCGACCGCTTCGCCAACTCCCTGCTTTACCTTGCCTTTCATCTGATCGAACTTTCCACTTACCTGGTCGGTATTCATGACTGAATCCCCTTCTGTGAGTACAACGGTTGTGAATACAACGGTGAACGATCGCGCCGGTCGAGATACAAGAAAACCCGGTGCGCTTTGGTTAAAGTGCGGTTCGTCTGCCACCGATCAACTGAATGAGCAGGACGACCAATGCAATCACTAACAAAATGTGGATGTATGCGCCGACCGCGTGAAAACTCACCAAGCCAACCAGCCACAACACGAGCAAAATAACAAAGATTGTCCAGAGCATCTTTCTTCCCCCTTGAGCCACGCTTTCGTCGCTACACTCGTAATAAGTTGCTAGTACGAAGCCGAAGGTTGTCACGGATATTGCGAAAATCAAGTAAGTGTGAATCGATGCGAATAGCCATTCAGGGCGAGTTAGGTTCCTTTAGCCATGAAGCTGCACTGGATATGGCCAAGGCGATTGGTGCGGAGGCTGCGGTCATCGTTCCTTGTGCGATCTCTGCCGATGTCTTTCGCTCGATCGCGGAACGGGCTGTGGACGCAGCGGTCATCCCGATCGAGAACTCGCTTGCCGGGCCGGTAGCGGAGCACTACGATCTACTGCTCGAACAGGATGTGGCGATCGAGCGGGAATCGCTGCTGCGGATTCGCCATAATCTGATCGCGCTGCCTGGGAGCCGCATCGAAGAAATACGACGCGTCTCGTCCCATCCGGTTGCGCTTGCACAATGCCGGCGTTTTTTCGAACAACATCCTGCGATGCGGGCGGTTCCGTTCTATGACACGGCGGGGAGCGTGAAGCAGGTGGTGGAAGCGGGCGACCCATCGGCTGCGGCGATTGCGAGTCGCCAGGCGGCTGAACAATATGCCGGAGAAATATTGGTCTCCGGAATTGAAGACCACGCGGCGAACTTCACTCGCTTCTTTCTTATTCGCCGCCTGGAGTTGGCGGAACGGGAGGACGGAGCAGACAAGGTGTCGATTGCGTTTACGGTGGAGAACCGCCCAGGGACGCTGGTGGAGGCGTTGAAGGTCTTTGCCGAGCAGGGAACTAATCTGACCAAGATTGAGTCGCGCCCGGTGCAGGGTAAGCCCTGGGATTATGTCTTCTATGTCGATTACCAAATCAGGACGGCGGCGAGCGCGGACGCGGTGCTTGCTCAACTGCGCTCGTCCTGCTCGATGGTGAAGGAGTTGGGGCGGTACCGGACGGCGGCGGTCGACGTGGCGTCTTCGAGCTAGTAAGGGGAATTCCCATACCGCTACGATCGGTCGGCGAACGCAGGGGTTGGGTGGCTGGCCCAGGTCACATCTTCACTTCATGCTGCCGATAAGCTCTGCGCAGGAACCTCGTTTGAGGAGAAATCGTATTGCTGTTTTGTTCCGAGACCGCGTGAGTGTGCGGGCGAGGAGTAGTCTTGTCTCGCTGGTTTACGGCGGGGTGTATGGCGGGGATGCAGTTGGCCGGGACGGGTGCAGGAGTCGGGCACGAGTGTTGCGACTTTCCGGGATGTGACGCGTCTAATATCTGATAAGTTGATAGAAGGATACTCAATGCCTAGCGATTTCTTAAGTGTCATCCATCCAAGCGACCCCGCCAAGCGCGGCGAAGGCGGGTCGCAGCGGACGTACCCTGTTTTGCCGGTCAGGGATACTGTCCTGTTTCCCCACGCGGTGCTGCCTCTAACTGTTGGTAGAGAGAGCTCGATCCAATTGATTCAATCACTTGGCGAGGAAAAGACCATCGTTGTCGTCGCCCAGCGCGACGCTCGCATCGACTCTCCGCAGCCAAGTGATCTCCATACGATTGGCACACTGGCGACCGTTCACAAAGTCGTCAAGATGCCGAACCAGAGCCTGTTCGTTTTTACCGAAGGCACCGAACGGGTCAAACTGGGCGAATTTTCCCAAATCGAACCCTTCATGACCGCGAGCGTTGAGCCGATTGGCGACGTTCCTCCGGCCACGGGTAGTGAGCTGGAAGCGATTCTGCGCAATGTGCACTCGGAGTTCCAGGCGATCGTTACCGCGTCGCCGACGCTCTCAGACGAGCTGCAGACGATCGCGCTGAATATCGAGGAGCCGGGGCGGCTGGTGGACTTTATTGCTTCTTCGCTTCCGTTCCTGGCGACGACTGACAAGCAGGAATTGCTGGAGACCCCGGACGTTGCGGCGCGGCTGGAGCGTATCAACCGCCATCTGGCCAAAGAGCTTGAAGTTCAGCAGCTTCGCAATAAAATCCAGTCGGAAGTGCAGGACCAGGTGCAGCAGTCGCAGCGCGACTACTACCTGCGCGAGCAGCTGAAGGCGATCCAGAAGGAACTCGGCGAAATGGACGAGGGCCAGAAGGACATCGAGGAGCTGCGCCAGAAGATCGAGAACGCCGGCATGCCGGAGGACACGAAGAAGGAAGCGGTAAAGGAGCTGAACCGGCTCTCGCGGATGTCGCCGATGGCCGCCGATTACTCGCTTACCCGGAACTATATTGAGTGGCTCGCGGTGCTGCCATGGGCGAAGTCTTCGGGCCAGGAAGTGGACATCATCAAGGCCAAAGAGATCCTGGATGAAGATCACTACGACTTGAAGAAGGTGAAGGACCGGATTCTGGATTACCTCAGCGTTCGTCGCCTGAAGCCGGATATGAAGGGGCCGATTCTCTGCTTCGTCGGGCCTCCGGGAGTGGGTAAGACTTCGTTGGGCCGTTCGATTGCGCGGTCGCTGGGGCGGAAGTTCCAGCGAATCTCGCTCGGCGGTATGCATGACGAGGCTGAGCTTCGCGGGCATCGCCGGACGTATATCGGTGCGTTGCCTGGGCAGATCATTCAGAACCTGCGTCGCGCCGAGACCAACGATCCAGTCTTTATGCTGGACGAGATCGATAAGCTGGGACGCGATTTCCGCGGAGACCCTTCGTCTGCGCTGCTCGAGATTCTTGATCCGGAACAGAACAATACCTTCCGCGATAACTATCTCGATGTGCAGTTCGATCTCTCCAAGGTGCTCTTCATTTGCACCGCGAATATGCTCGATCCGATTCCTGAGCCGCTTCGCGATCGTATGGAGATCATCGATCTTTCCGGATACACCGAGGAAGAGAAGAAGCACATTGCTTTCCGGTATCTGATTCCGCGCCAGATCAAAGAGAACGGGATTCAGCCGGACAACATCGAGTTTCCTGACGACAGTGTGAACTACATTGTTCGCCACTACACTCGCGAAGCCGGTGTGAGGAAGCTCGAGCAACTGATTGGCACCGTCTGCCGTAAACAGGCGAGACGGATCGCTGAGGGCAACCCGGACAAGCTGGTGCTTACGAGATCGATCATCAATGAGTTCCTGGGCGGCATCAAGGTCCGCGTGGATACGGAGATCGCGGAGCGCACACAGCGTGCCGGGGTTGCGGTCGGGCTGGCGTGGACTCCGGCAGGCGGTGACGTGCTCTTCATCGAAGCCAACAAGATGAAGGGTAAGGGCGGCTTCACCATGACGGGGCAGATCGGCGAGGTGATGCAGGAGTCGATGCAGGCTGCGCTGACGTGGGTGCGCTCGAACGCGGGAATGCTTGGGCTCGAGGAGGACTTTACCAAGGAGATCGACCTGCACATTCATGTGCCTGCGGGCGCGATTCCCAAGGATGGCCCATCTGCCGGCGTGACGATGGCGACGACGCTGGTTTCGCTGCTGACGGATAAACCGGTTCATCCGCTTACCGCGATGACTGGCGAGATCACCCTCAGCGGGAACGTGCTGCCGGTTGGCGGCATCAAGGAGAAATTCCTTGCGGCCAAACGCGCTGGCGTAAAAGACGTCATCTTGCCGGCGGAAAATCGTCAAAACGTGGAAGAGGACTTGATGCCGGACCAGATTGCGGGGGTCACGATCCACTATGCGAGTCGTATCGAAGACGTACTCGCGGTCGCTCTGCCGAAGTCGAAGACGGAAGAGCGGCACGATGAGCACGTTCGTGAGGAGATACTTGCTCACGCTGCGGTCTAATCAACTGCATCTCAATTACGAAAGGCCCGCTGACCCCGGCGGGCCTTTCTATTTTTCGGACTTGATGTTTGCATGGCAAGGCGGCGTGCCCGGCAGACGAACTAAAAAGGCGTCTCGACAGCCTCTCACTTTAACGTTTACTATTGCGCCTGATATGACCCATTCATTTGCCTTCCGCTCCCGCTTTGTGGCGTTGGCGCTGCTCGTTGCAGCTCCGATTTCTTGTTTGGCTCAGAAGTCTCCGACGGCGCCGACGGTGGGCACCGATCCTGCGGTACTCGACCAGCAATGGGCAGCGGGGAACAGCAAGTACGACGACCAACGGAAGAAGGTCTTAGCCGACGTTGAGAGTGCGAGCCATGAGGGGCCTTATCGGCCGGACTATGAGTCGCTTGATGCTTATAAGGTTCCGGACTGGTACAAGGATGCGAAGTTTGGCATCTTCATTCACTGGGGCGTTTACTCGGTGCCGGCTTATGGGAGCGAGTGGTATCCGCGCGAGATGTATAACCAGGGAAGCGATATTTTCAAGCATCACGTCGCCACCTATGGTCCGCAAAGCAAGTTCGGCTACAAAGACTTCATTCCGATGTTCAAGGCGGAGAAGTTCGATCGCGCAGGCCTGGGCGCACTTGTTCAAAGAGTCGGGCGCGAAGTATGTGGTTCCGGTCTTTGAGCATCACGATGGCTTTGCGATGTATGACAGCGGGCTTTCCGATTGGACGGCTGCGAAGATGGGGCCGCATCGCGATACCGGCGGCGAGCTAGCGAAGGCGGTGCGTGCCGAGGGGCTGCATCTTGGCGCGTCGTCTCATCGCGTGGAGCATAACTTCTTTTTGGGCGAAGGACGAAAGTTCGATTCCGACGTTAATGATCCGCAATATGCCGGATTTTATGGGCCTGCACATGCATGGCTGATCAATCTCGACCACACTCCGCTCAATAACGATTTCACGTGGCTCTCGGAGAGCTACGGCAATGACTGGCTGGCGCGGTCTGCGGAGATCGTGGAGAAGTATCATCCCGACATCATGTATTTCGACTGGTGGATTGGGCAGCCGGGGCTGCGCAATGAGTTGACGAAGTTTGCGGCCTTCTACTACAACTCCTCGCTGAAGTATGGCGACCACGTCGGAGTGATCAACTACAAGGATTACGCGATGGACTCAAAGTCCGCAGTGCTCGATATCGAGCGCGGACAGCTGGGCGATATTCGCCCGCTTTACTGGCAGACCGATACTTCGGTGAGCAACAAGAGCTGGGGTTACATCGAGCACGATACGTTCAAGTCGCCGGAGTTCATCGTTCGCCAGTTGATCGATATTGTGAGCAAGAACGGGAACCTGCTGATGAATATCGGGCCGAAGTCGGATGGAACGATTCCGGACGAGGTGCAGCAAGTGCTGCTGTCGGTGGGCTCGTGGCTCAAGGTGAATGGCGACGCGATCTATGGCACGCGCGCCTGGACGGTTTATGGGGAGGGGCCGACGAAGGTGGTGGAGGGATCGTTCAATGACACCGCGGCCGGAAACTTCACCGCTGCCGATTTCCGCTTTACTACCAAGGGCGACACTCTCTATGCGATCGAGATGGGCTGGCCCTCGAACGGCGAAGCGGTGATCAAGACGCTGCATACGGTGACGGGCCGGAAGGCGATTCGGTCGGTATCTCTGCTTGGCTCGGCGGGTACGTTGAGCTTTGAGCAGAAGGACGATGGACTTCATGTCAAAGTGCCGGCGGAAAATCCGGGCAAATTCGCTTACGCTTATCAGATCGAGTTTGCGAACTGATTGTTGTTTGACGATGTGTCAGGCGGCTGTCCAGCCGCCATCGATGGGCAGGGCTGCTCCGTTGATGAAGCCTGCCTCGGCGGAGCAGAGATAGCGTACCAGTGAGGCGATCTCCTCGGCGGTACCGAGGCGGCCGATCGGCTGCCTCGCGGTCACCTCGGCGCGGACCTTCTCTTTCTCATGTGCGTGGTACTTGGTGAGATAGTTCTCGACGAACGGAGTGTCGACGGTGCCGGGGCAGATGCAGTTGATGCGAAGCTCTTTAGGGTAGTCGACTGCAATCTGGCGGGTCATGGCAATGACCGCGCCTTTGCTCGTGCAGTAGGCGAGGCGATGCTTTACGCCGACCATGCCTGCAACGGAGCCGATGTTTACGATGCATCCGTGACTTGCGAGAAGGAGCGGGAATGCAGCCTTGGTCACCAGGAACATCGACTTGACGTTCACGTTCATGAGGCGCTCGAAGTCTTCGAGATCGGTGCGGAGAATGTCGCCCACGTGGCCGATGCCGGCGTTATTGACGAGGATGTCGAGATGGGCGACTTGCTCGAACTGCAGCCGCTATTGATGCAGGCTGGGTGACATCCATCTGGAGCGCGTCGGCGCTCCCGAGCTCGGTGGCGAGGGATTTGTGCGCCAGCGAAATTGAGGTCGGCGATGTAGACGTGAGCTCCCGCCGAAACGAGCTCGCGGCAGGTGGCCATGGCCGATGCCACTTGCGCCGCCGGTTACGAGTGCGCGCTTGCCATCGAGGCGAAAGGGGCCGCTTGATTCGGAATGTGTAACAGTCATTGAGTCATTTCCCTTTGGGTTCAATCTGGGAGGGCTGTGCCGCCTCGTTCGCTGGAAAGGTAGGCCGCCTCGACCACGCGCATTGTGTCAAGGGCGTCATCGACGCGGGTGGGAAGTACGTCCGATTCTCCGGTCACGTATTGTTGGAGGGAATTCATGGAGCCGATGAAGGCGTCGGGGAACCAGTTGCCTTGGGTTGCCAGAGTTCGCCATCCCTGATTCGTTGTGTCTTGGCTTGTCGATGTAGCTTAGTGAGTCAGGCTTGCCTTTAGGATAGTCGAGGTTGACGCCCATCACCGCGCGCATCGCGCCGCGAGTGCCTTCCCACTGCACGTAGCTGCGCTGCATCTCGAGGCTGAAGTCGTGGCTGTGGTTGGTTGAGATATGGACGCGCATCCACTCGCCGTAGTCCATTGTGAGGACGGTCTTGGTGGCGGCGAGCGCAGCGGTGCGAGGGCTGCGTACGGTCTTTGCGTAGACGCTCACGGGGTTTCCGAGCCATGCGCGCACGAGGTCGATGTAGTGGATGCTGTGATAGAGGATCTCGAGGCGGGGAGCCTTGCTGAGGAAACTCCAAAGCTGCCACGGCATGTGGACGCTGACCTGGACCTCGATATCGTGCAGTTTCCCGAGAAGCCCGGAGTCGGTGATGCGGCGGGCGGCGAGCATGTTGGGCGCAGTACGAAGCTGGAAATTTACTGCCGCGATCAGCCCCTTGCGGTGGCAGAGATCGACGATGGCGTGGGCTTCTTCGAGGGTTTCGCCCATTGGTTTCTGGATAAGTACAGCAGCGCCGTCGGGCAGCAAAGGCAGCACTTTGAGCAGAGCCGGGGCGGGTACGGCGACGTCGAAGACTCTTTCTTTGGGAGTCCTCTCTACCGCTTCCTTGATCGAGGTAGTGGCGTGGGGAATGTCAAAGTCTTTCGCCAGCGCCGAAGCTTTTGCAATATCTGCATCCACGGCGGCAGCGACGGGGAATCCTGCTTTTCGGTAGGCGGGCAGGTGAGCGTCGCGGGCGATGCCTCCGGAGCCGACGACGATGATTGGCCACGGGTGTTCCGCTTGCTTCAGGCGCGATTGCTGCACCGCTTCATCGAAGGGCGAGGGAGTTGATGAGGGGGATTTCCCTGGGCCGATGCTCATCGTGACGAATCCATTCCTTCGTGTGCTCCATCCAAGTTGTCTATGCCGCAAAGGCAACTCAATACATAACACGTTTGCTGTTGCGAGTACTATGTGGCGAGGGCGCGGGCTTTCCACGCATCTCAATGTTCGGCGGTCGTAGATTTTGGAGGAATACATGAAGGCAGTCGTTTTGAAGGCGTATGGAGATGTGGACCAGTTGTCGTATGAGGAAGTAGAGAAGCCGCGTCCTGGGAGCGGTGAGGTGCTGGTCAGGATTGCCGCAGCGAGCCTGAATCCTATCGATTGGAAGCTTAGAAGCGGAGCGATGAAGGAATTTATGCCGCTCGAGTTTCCGGCCATTCCTGGGTACGATCTGGCCGGCGAGGTGGCTGAGTGTTGGAGCCGGTGTTACGTCACTCAAAGTGGGCCAGAAGGTGATGGGGGTCGCGAGCAAAACCTATGCGGAATATGCCGTGGTCAAGGCGGATGTGCTGACGTTGATTCCTGACGCTCTCAGCTTTGAGCAGGCCGGGGCGCTTCCGCTGGTGACGCTGACTGGTACGCAGCTGATCGAACGCGGCATCAAGCCGAAGATGGGCCAATCTGTTGTGCTGACCGGCGCGCTGGGTGGAGTAGGACGCACTGCGGCCTATGTGGCCGACCAGCATCATGCCCAAGTGATCGCGGCGGTGCGGCCGAGCCAGATGAAGGAGGCAGAATCGCTTGGGACTCGGGCGGTGGTTTCGCTTGAGGATGAGGAGGGGCTGGCGAAGTTCGCGGACATCGACTCGTTTGCCGATACGATCGGGGGGCCGGTTGCGGCGAAGTTGCTGAAGCTGCTTCGTCCGGGGGCAGTTTACGCGACGGTTGTGGGCGCGCCGCCCGAGGCGGCGAACTATGACGTCCGCGTTGAGATGGTGCAGATGCAGCCCGACCCGGTTCGGCTGGCGCAATTGGCGGAGGCTTTCGTGAAAGGTGAGTTCAAGATTCCGATCGCGAAGGTCATGAAGCTGTCAGAGGCTGCCGAGGCGCATCGCCTCGGACAAGCTGGCGCCGGCGGCAAGATTGTGCTCGTGCCTTAGAGGCCTTGGGCGACAGACGGTCTAGTCTTTCGTGGCCGCGCTTAGCGCGTCGAGCGCGAGATTCAGTTGCAGCACATTGACGCGTGGTTCGCCGAGAAAGCCGAACTGGCGTTGAGTGATGTGCTCGTTCACGAGTCTCGCGACTTGTTCGTCGCTGAGGTTGCGAGCCTGGGCGAGGCGATGTACCTGGTAGAGGGCGGCGGCCGGGGTGATATCTGGATCGAGCCCCGAGCCTGAGGTTGTGACCAGGTCGATCGGCACCGGCTGGGACGGATTGTCCGAGCTGGCCTTGGCGACGTCGCCCTGAATCCGCGTGACCAGCTTCTGGTTGGACTGCGCGAAGTTCGATCCACTTGAATTGGCGGCGTCATAGCCATTCCCGGCGGCGGAGGGACGGCTGTGGAAGTATTTGTCTGAGCTGAAATTCTGCCCGATCAGCGCGGAGCCTACGACGACGCCGTTGCGGGTGATGAGCTCGCCGTTGGCCTGGTGCTTGAGGGTGAGCTGCGCGAAGCCGGTGACGAGGAGCGGATAGCCGATGCCCAAGAGGAGGGTGGTGACGAGGGTGAATCGGATTGCGGTACTAAGAGATTTGGTGAGCATGACTGAGTCCTTCTTGTTAAGACTGCCTTGTGTGTGACCGTCGATACATCGCAGGGATTCTTCCTCCCCTTCGACTTCGCTCCGGGTCTTCGGAATGACAGCACTTCTTCTACTACGATTTGAGTCAACATCCTTCTAGGCCAGGTGGAGGCTTGTGAGCACTACGTCGATTGCCTTGATGCCGAGGAATGGGACGATGATGCCGCCGACTCCGTAGATGAGCAGATTGCGTTGCAATAGCGCCTGCGCCGATTTTGGCTCGTACTTCACTCCCTTGAGCGCGAGCGGTACAAGCGCGATGATGATGAGCGCGTTGAAGATCACTGCCGACAGAATCGCCGAGTGCGGCGTTTGCAGGTGCATGATGTTGAGCGCGTTGAGCACGGGGAAGACTCCGGCGAACATGGCGGGGATGATGGCGAAGTATTTTGCGACGTCGTTGGCGATGGAGAAGGTGGTGAGCGCGCCGCGGGTCATGAGCAACTGCTTGCCGATCTCGACGATCTCGATGAGCTTGGTCGGGTTGGAGTCGAGGTCGACCATGTTGCCGGCCTCCTTTGGCTGCCTGGGTGCCGGAGTTCATCGCGACGCCTACATCGGCCTGAGCGAGCGCGGGAGCATCGTTGGTGCCGTCGCCGGTCATCGCGACGAGCTTGCCCTTGGCTTGTTCGCGCTTGATGAGGTCCATCTTGTCTTTCGGTTTGGCTTCGGCGAGGAAGTCGTCGACGCCGGCCTCGCGCGCGATCACCGCGGCGGTGAGTGGATTATCGCCAGTGATCATGATGGTGCGAATGCCCATGGCGCGGAGCCGGGCGAGACGGTCTTTCAAGCCGCCTTTGACGATGTCTTTGAGATAGACGACGCCGAGGGCGGTGGTGTTTTCGACGACGACCAGCGGCGTGCCGCCGAGACGGGCGATCTCTTCCACCTTGTCGGTGACCTTGCGGGGCATGGAGGAGCCGAGCGACTCGAGATACTTGGCAATCGCGTCGGCGGAGCCTTTGCGGATCTTGGTGCCAGGAAGGTCGACGCCGGACATGCGGGTCTGCGCGGTGAAGGCGACGAACTCGGCCTGCATTCCGGTGAGGTCGCGTCCGCGGAGGTTGTACTTTTCTTTGGCGAGGACGACGATCGAGCGGCCTTCGGGCGTTTCATCGGAGAAGGACGCGAGCTGTGCGGCGTCGGCGAGGCGTTCGGTGCTGATCTCGGGAGCGGGGAAGAACTCCGTTGCCTGACGATTGCCGAGGGTGATGGTTCCGGTCTTATCGAGCAATAGCGTGTTCACGTCACCGGCTGCCTCGACGGCGCGGCCGGACATGGCGAGCACGTTGTATTGCACGAGGCGATCCATGCCGGCGATGCCGATTGCGGAGAGCAGGCCGCCGATGGTGGTTGGGATCAGGCAGACGAGCAGCGAAACCAGGACGAAGACGGTCTGCGGTGCATGGGAATAGATCGCGAAGGGCTGCAGGGTTGCGACCGCCAACAAGAAGACGATGGTGAGTCCCGAGAGCAGGATGCTCAACGCGATTTCGTTCGGGGTCTTCTGGCGTTCGGCGCCCTCGACGAGCGCGATCATGCGGTCGAGGAAGGTTTCGCCGGGGTTGGAGGTGATCTTGATCTTCACCCAGTCGGAGAGCACGCGGGTGCCCCCGGTCACGGCCGAGCGGTCGCCTCCGGCTTCGCGAATGACGGGAGCGGACTCGCCGGTGATCGCGGATTCATCGACCGATGCGACGCCCTCGATGACCTCGCCATCGCCGGCGATGAACTGGCCGGCCTCGACGCGGATGATATCGCCGGTGCGGAGCATCGAACTGGAGACGGCTTCGGTTGTTCCGTCGGCGCGAAAGCGGTAGGCCATGGTCTCGCCCTTGGCCTTGCGCAGCGTGTCGGCCTGGGCCTTGCCGCGGCCCTCGGCCATGGCTTCGGCGAAGTTGGCGAAGAGCACGGTGAACCAGAGCCAGAGGGTGATCTGGAGGTTGAAGCTGGTGCCGGGCTTATGCTGCAAAAGGTCTTGAATAAAGAGGGCGGTAGTGAGGACGCTGCCCACTTCGACAACAAACATCACCGGATTCTTGACCATCAGGCGCGGGTTGAGCTTGGTGAACGCGCCGACAAAGGCCTGTTGCAGAATTGCCGGATTCCAGAGGCTGAGTTTTTCGGTAGCCACTTTTTAGATCTCCACTTCTTTAGCTGCTAGCTATTAGCTTTTAGCTCTTAGCTTTTGGTCTTCCGTTGTCAGTCGCTCAGTTGTCAGTTCCTGATTCGCTGTGCCATTTCGTTGAGCGCTTCCGCTTTACTGATGACTGAAGACTGATCCCTGACAACTTTCCTAAAAGAGCTGCCCGGAGCGCAGCAGCAGGTGTTCGAGGATTGGCCCGAGGCTTAGTGCCGGGAAGAATGTCAGTGCGCCGACGATCAGGATGACGCCGCCGAGCAATACGGAGAAGAGCGCCGTGTTCACGGGGAAGGTGCCTGGAGAGGGCGGCACGCTCTTCTTCATTGCCAGGTTCCCGGCGATGGCGAGCATGGGAATCATCATCAGGAAACGTCCGGCCAGCATGGTGAAGCCAAGGCTGATGTTGTACCAGTGAGTGTTGGCGCTGATTCCGGCGAAACCTGAACCGTTATTGCCGGCAGCTGAAGTAAAGGCATAAAGGATTTCCGTCAATCCGTGTGGCCCGGTGTTGTTCAAAGCGCTCAGACCCATGTTGGGCGCGAGCACCGAGATCGCGGTGAGCACAAGAATCAGTAGCGGGAAGATGAGGATGTAGAGCATCGCCATCTTGACGTCGTAGGCTTCGATCTTTTTGCCGAGATATTCGGGAGTGCGGCCGACCATCAGTCCCGCGATGAAGACAGCGAGGACGACGTAGATCAGCATTCCGTAAAGGCCGGAACCGACGCCGCCGAAGACGATCTCGCCGAGCATGATGTTGATGAGTGGCACCATTCCACCGAGTGGAGTGAACGAGTCGTGCATCGAGTTGACTGCGCCGCAGCTCTCGTCGGTCGTGATGGCCGCGAAGAGCGAAGATTGCGAGATGCCGAAGCGGACTTCCTTGCCTTCCATGTTGCCGCCGGATTGCAACGCGGTGGTCTGCTGTGCGACGCCGTGCAATAGCGGATGCGGCTGGGATTCGGCGGCGTAGATGGCGATGAAGCCGAAGATCAAGCAGCGCGAACATTGTCGCGAAGACGGCCCAGCCGTGACCGGGCGAGCCGGTGAGCTTGCCCAAGGTGACTGTGAGGGCGGCTGGGAATGAGGAACATCAGCAGCATTTCGACGAAGTTCGTCAGCGGTGTGGGGTTTTCAAAAGGGTGGGCGCTGTTGGTGTTGAAGAAGCCGCCGCCATTGGTGCCGAGCATCTTGATGGCTTCCTGCGAAGCGACCGGGCCCTGGCCAATTGTTTGGGGTGTTGGGGATTTCTCAAGCGTTGTGGCAACGGTGTAGGGCTTGAGGTTCTGCGGAACGCCTTGCTGGATCAAGACTGGCGCGACGATGAGGCAGATCGGGAGCAGGAGCCAGAGAATGGCTCGGGTGGAGTCGACCCAGAAGTTGCCGATCGTGGCTGACTGCTTGCGCGCGATGCCGCGGACGAGTGCGATGCCGACGGCGATGCCAACCGCTGCGCTCAGAAAGTTGTGGTAGGCGAGCCCCACCATTTCGGTGAAGTAGCTCATCACCGCTTCGGGCACGTACGATTGCCAATTGGTATTGGTGGTGAATGAGGCGGCGGTGTTCCATGCCAGATCGGGCGCTACGCCGGCGAGGCCTTGGGGGTTCCAGGGCAGCAGGTGTTGCGCGCGTTCGATCAGGTACGTGAGCAGTAACGAGACGAAGCTAAAGAGCAGCATGGCGACGGTGTATTGACGCCAGTTCATCTCGACGGCGGCGTCGATTCCGCTGGCTTTGTAAATCAACCGCTCGATCGGTTTCAGGACGGGATCGAGAAAGGTCTTTTCCCCTCGAGAACTCGGGCGATGTAAATGCCGAGAGGGCGCATCAAGGCGAGCACAACTGCGAACAAGACTGCCGCCTGCAGCCATCCATTTAGTGACATTTCAAAATTTCTCCGGCTTCAACAGTGTTGCGAACAGATATGCAAGCAACAGAACGGTCAACACAACGACGACGATGGTTGTGATATCCATGGGGGGCTACCTCAACTTCTCGCAGCCCTGGACGTACCAGAGCGCAACGGTAAAAAAGGCGACGGTGAAGAAAAGAGCGAACAGGTCCCACATGCAATGCGTCTCCCAGCATGGCCTGGACAGCCCAGTTGCCATGTTTTTATTAAAGGCGCGAGCCACTAAGTGCCCCATAAGCGGTCTATAAAGAAATCGTAAAGACTCCTTAGCTAGCACAAGGCCCAGGTTGATGAAGCGGCACGGGCGGTTGCCGTTCAGCCGATGTCTGCCTGCCTGGGTTAAGCGGCGCTGCCGTCAGCTAATTTTTTGGTTGGTAATTTGTGGCTAATTCAGGAAAATGATCAGGTGATCACTCTTATGAAAAAAACTGCCTTACTGTTCGTGACTTTCATGGGCGCGCTTTCCTTGCATGCACAGGACGCGCAGTCGTCTCTCAGCCAGTTCTTCGAGGGGAAGCAAGTCGTCGTCAAGATCGATATGCCGGGTTCCCAGCAGGGCATCGACATCTATCCGCAGAAGGACAACCTGCTCGACGCCAAAAACTATGGCAAGCGCATGAAGAGCTTTCCGGTTGCGCTGCATAATGGCGACGCGGTGATGGTCACCACCGTGAAGGTAAAAGACAAGTTGATTGAATTTCAGCTTGGCGGCGGAGGTTTCGGCACTTTTGGGGACGATACCGACACGTCGGTCAAGTTCACGCCGGCACCGAAGAGCGACCGCGAAAAAGACCTGGAGAATCAGCTTTCCAACACCGATGATTCCGATCAGCGGGCGAGCATTCAAAGGGAACTTGACTATCTAAGAAGGCAGCGCGAGCGCGACGACCAGCGGAATCGAGCACTGGCCGAGGAGGCCGCCAAGGAGAAGAGGTATCAGGTCGATGAGGACCGCATGAAAGGCGGCTCGCGTTTCAATCTGAAATATGACGGCAAGGTTCCGCCGAACATTACTCCGCAGGATGTGATGAATGCGCTGAGCCAGTTTGTCAGCTTTCCTCCCGAGATGGCGGGCGGTGCGTCTCAGCCGATAACTGGTGGTTCCGGTCCAGCGCTAGCGGTCCGTCCCGCTGAGCCACCGGTAGGTCAGCCGGGCCCGATCAATGGCCTACAAAAGGGTATGCATCAGGATCAGGTGCGAGCGCTTCTGGGAAATCCTACGGGTTCAGCCGATACCGATCATGATGGTCTGCAGGTGCACTCGGAGACTTATGTGCAGGGCAATTCCTACATCCACGCGGATTTTGTGAACGGCGTGCTGGTGAGGTATTCGGTCGATGTGCATTGAGGCCGGACTTTGAAGCGAACCGTTTGGAATGCCCCGGCGACCCACTCTTTTTGGGGAGAGCTATTCCGGCGTGCCGTCGGGTAAAAAGCGATAGCCGACCCAAGGCTCGGTTTGGAAGTATTGCTTGGCGCTTTCGGTCTCGAGCTTGCGGCGGAGCTGGCCAATGAAGACGCGCAGATACTCCGGCTGGTGCGCCGACTGTGCTCCCCAGACTGCGATGAGTAGTGCACGGTGAGTGAGCACCTTGCCGGAGTTTCGGGCGAAATGGAGCAGCAGGTCGAACTCTTTGGGCGTAAGGTGAACAGCCTGCCCTGAGACTGTGACGGTGTGGGCCTCAGGGTCGACGCGGAAGTCGCCAATCTCGACCGCCTGGTCGGTGTTTCGCTCGGGCGCCCTGCGCAGGTGAGCGCGGACGCGCGCCAGCAGCTCCTGGATGCTGAAGGGCTTGGTCACGTAGTCGTCGGCACCGGCATCGAGAGCCTCGATCTTGGAACGCTCCTGATCGCGGACGGAGAGAACGATGATGGGGGTTGAGGTCTTTTTCCGGATAGCTTTGCAGACCTCGATGCCGCTCATGCCGGGCATCATGAGGTCGGTGATGATCAGGTCTGGCGCCCATTCCTCAAAGAGCAGCAACGCCTCCTGGGGATCGTTGGCAATCCGTATGTCGTAGGCCTGCGCTGACAAGGCGGTCCGAAGGACCCGCGTGATCTGCGCTTCATCGTCGACGATCAGGATGCGTCCGGCCATTGGCCCTCATTCCTCACCATAACACCGCGTGCGCGGCCATCGCCGGATGCTAGGGTTGCTGTATCATCCACGCAGTTGAGATGAAACAAGACTCTCCGCCTTTCCGCGTGGCGGCGGCCCGCTACGCGCTGATCACCCTGGTGCCCTTGCTGATCGTGGCGGTCTATCGCCGCGTGCTGCATGTGAATCAGACGACGGTCGCTCTGACTTTTATCGTCCTCGTGCTGCTAGTGGCCACACGCTGGCGGTTGGCGTATTCGGTTTATTTGTCCTTGCTCTGTACCCTTCTCTACAACTTTTTTTTCTTGCCGCCGATTGGCACGCTGTCGATCAGCGATCCGCAAAACTGGGTGACTCTTGGGGCATTTCTTGCGGCCAGCGTGGTGGTCAGCCACCTGGCAGATCGGGAGCGCCGCGCCGCGGCCCAGTCTGAAGCTCGCCGCGAAGATGTGGAACGGCTCTTCGAATTTAGCGAGCAATTGCTAATGCACGACGATCTGCCGGCACTCGCGCGGACCGCGCCGTCGATGATCGCCTCCATCTTCAGGCTGGGCGGGGTGGCGTTGTACGTTCGTCAGCAAGACAGAGCGTACTACTCCGACCCGAACAACGAGTTGCTGCCATTGGATCGGCTGCGAGTGGTGGCTGAGGATCCGGAATCGCGACCAAACAATGCGCACGGAGTTAGAGTGGTGCCGCTTGCGTTAGGAATGCAGTCCAGCGGCGTTTTGGCCATTACGGTGGGTGACTATGCGGAGGGGATGTATGAGGCGATTGCCGGGCTGATGGCAATTGCGCTCGAAAGGGCCGCAGCGTTGGCGAGTTTTAGCCGGATCGAGGCTTCGCGAGAGGGAGAGCGTTTGCGCAGCGCTTTGCTCGATTCGGTGACTCATGAATTGCGGACGCCGCTGACCGCGATTCGCGCGGCGGCGACGATGCTGATCAGCCAGCCTGAGATTGCCGAGAGCGACCGGCGGGAGATGTACGCGGTGGTCGAGGAGGAGAGCGCGCGCCTTGACCGTCTGATCGGTCAGGCGGTGGAGATGGCGCAGCTCGACTCGGAGAGCTTACAGGTGCGGGCCCAGCCGCAGAGCCTGCGCGAGGTGATCGACCTCGCCCTTGAGGACACGCGTTCGCTGGTGCGCGCACGTGCGATCGAGGTGAATGTTCCGGAGGATCAACCGCTTATCGCCATGGACCGGGAACTGGTTCGACGCGTGTTGCGGCAGCTCATTGAGAATGCGGCCAAGTATTCGCCGGCCAGTCTGCCGATCAGCTTGTCGAGCGAGCTGTTGGAAGACCGTCTGGTTGTCACGGTCAGCGACCACGGTTCTGGCATCGATGCCGCCGATCAACCGTTCGTCTTTGACAAGTTCTTCCGCGGCAAGCAGCGGGAACGAGTGCAGGGGTCGGGCATGGGGCTGGCGATCGCGAAGGCCATCCTGAGGGCGCACGGTGGGGGGATCGAGGTAAGCAGTAGTGCTGAGCGGGGAACGTCCTTCCGGTTCTGGCTGCCCGTAAACCCGACGAATCCCGAAGGCCTATGACTACCTACGTTCTTGATGGCCGGGCTGCCGGGGACGGGGAAATCGACTCTGGCCGAGGCCCTCGCTCGCTATTTGAATGGAGTGGTGCTGAGTAAGGATGCGGTGCGTGCGGCGATCTTTCCCGGAGATCTGACCGACTATACGCGGGCGCAGGACGATCTTTGTTTCGGGATGGTGCTGGATGCAGCTCGATATCTTGCCGAACGTCGGGGCTCCGAGTTCGTTTTTCTGGATGGACGGACGTTTTCCCGAGGAGAGCAGATTGAGGATGCCATTCATGCGGCCGAGCAAACGGGCTGCAAATGGAGGATTATTCTTGCCGCCTGTCCCGATGAGATTGCCGAGGCGAGACTGATGGCTGATTCGGGTAAGCACCCTGCGACCAACCGTACGGTGGAGTTATACCGCGAAGTCCAAGCTCGCTTTGAGCCGATCCTTCGTCCGCATATCGAGATTGACACCTCGCAGCCGCTTGGGGTTTGCGTCGAGCAGGCGCTGGGCGCTCTCCGCAATTGAGACTCAGAACGGTCAATGCCGACTTACGAGACCACGACAGGGTTTTCCCCTAGAATGTAAGAGTCATGGAAGAATTTCCCCGGCTTACGCGGCTGCCCGCGTATGTCTTCAACATCACCAGCGAACTGAAGGCCACCGCCCGCCGCCGCGGCGAAGACATCATCGACTTCGGGATGGGTAATCCCGACGGCGCGACCCCGAAGCACATCGTCGACAAGATGGTCGAGGCGGCGCAGAAGCCGGTGACGCACCGTTATTCGGTATCGAAGGGGCTGCCGCGGCTGCGCAAGGCGATCGCCAACTGGTATGACCGACGCTATGGCGTCTCGCTTGATCCGGAGACCGAGGCGATCGTCACGATTGGCTCGAAAGAGGGGATCGCGCACCTTTGCCTGGCGACGCTGGACCGCGGCGACGTGGTGGTGGTGCCGAACCCGAGCTATCCGATCCATATCTATGGGCCGATCATCGCGGGCGCCAACGTGCGCAGCGTGGCCGTGCACAATACGGATGAGTTTCTGGCCGAGCTGGAGCATTCGATTCCGCTGATGTATCCGCGGCCGAAGATGCTGATTCTGAATTTTCCCGCGAATCCGACGACGCAATGCGTGGATCTTCCGTTTTTCGAGCGGGTGGTGGCGCTGTGCCGCGAGCACGGGATCTATCTGGTCCACGACCTCGCCTATGCGGACCTGGTCTTCGACGGGTATCGCGCGCCGTCGGTGCTGCAGGTGCCGGGGGCGAAGGATATTGCGGTCGAGTTCTTCACGCTGTCGAAGAGCTACAACATGCCGGGCTGGCGGGTGGGCTTCATGGTGGGCAACCGCAAGCTGGTCGCGGCGCTGGCGCGGTTGAAGAGCTACTTCGACTACGGGACATTTACGCCGATCCAGGTGGCGTCGATCCTGGCGCTGGAGGGTCCGCAGGACTGCGTGGCGCGAGATTGTGCGAGAACTATCGCAGCCGGCGCGACGTTCTGGTGCAGGGGCTGAACAAGGCTGGATGGGAGGTGCAGCTGCCGAAGGCGACGATGTTTGTGTGGGCGCAGATTCCGGAGCCGTATCGCCATCTGGGGTCGCTGGAGTTCTCGAGCAAGCTGCTGCTCGAGGCGAAGGTGGCGGTGAGCCCGGGCATCGGGTTCGGCGAGTATGGCGACGGGCATGTGCGGTTTTCGCTGATCGAGAACGAGGAGCGCACGCGGCAGGCGCTGCGCGGGATCCGGCAGATGTTTGCTCATGATGGAGTGCTGACGACAACTGTCTAAGCTCTTTGTTAGCTTAGGGAGTTGGGCGTCGGGATGGAATGAAGAAAACCGCGATCATCATTGGAGCAGGCCCGGCGGGCCTTACCGCTGCGTATGAACTGCTCACCCGGAGCGACATTCATCCGATCGTGCTGGAGAAGAGCGCGGCGATGGGTGGGATCTCGCGCACGGTGCGGTACAAGGGCAACCGCATTGATATTGGCGGTCATCGTTTTTTTTCCAAGAGCGACAGGGTGATGAACTGGTGGTTGAGCCACATGCCGATCGATGCGGCGGCTGGGGCCGGCACAAAGGAGATTTCCTATCACGGACAGAGCCGTGAGGTTTCCGCAGCGACCGACGGCGAGACGATGATGCGGTGATGCTCATTCGGCAGCGGAAATCCCGCATTTACTTCCTGCGGAGATTCTTCGATTATCCGATTCGCCTGAGTGCGCAGACGTTGTGGAAGCTGGGTCTGGTGCGGACGGTCAAGATCGGCTTGAGCTATCTGAAGACGGTGATCTTTCCGCCGAAGAAGGTCGAGAACCTGGAAGAGTTTTTTATCAGCCGCTTTGGCCGCGAGCTCTATCTGACGTTTTTCAAGTCGTACACGGAAAAAGTGTGGGGCGTACCTTGCGACAAGATCAGCGCCGAATGGGGAGCGCAGCGCATCAAGGGCCTCTCGATCACGAAGAGCCTTATTCATTTCCTGAAGAGCGTTCGCAAGTCAGAAGCCCGGCGACGTGACTCAGAAGAACACCGAAACCAGCCTGATCGAGAATTTCATGTATCCGAAGTTCGGGCCGGGACAGATGTGGGAGATAGTGGCCGAGAAGGTCATAGCGATGGGTGGGGAGATCGTGACCGATATCGATGTGGACCGGATTCATTGCCGGGATGGAGCGGTTATCAGTGTCGGTGCGACGGATGCGAGTGGCGATCACAAAGAGTTTCGCGGCGAATATTTCTTCTCCACGATGCCGATTCAAGAGCTTGTCCGCGATCTCGATATTGCTGTTCCTGCGGAAGTAAAAGCGATCAGCGAGGGCCTGCAGTATCGCGACTTCATCACGGTGGGCCTGCTGGCGAACAAGCTGAGCGTGCACGACAAGGGGTCGCCGAATCTGCTGATCAAGGACAACTGGATTTATATTCAGGAGCCGGATGTGACGGCTGGGCGGCTGCAGATCTTCAATAACTGGAGCCCGTTTCTGGTGAACGATCCGAATACGGTCTGGATTGGAGTCGAATATTTCTGTTACGACACGGACCCGATCTGGAAGCAGCCTGACGAAGAGATTGCAGCGCTGGCGAAGAGGGAACTGGAGCAGATTGGCATTCTGAAGCAGGCGGATGTGCTGGATGCGACGGTGATTCGCGTCCCGAAGACTTATCCTGCCTATTTCGGCGCTTACGAACGCTTCGATGAGCTCCGTGCTTATCTCGATGGATTTCCCAATCTCTTCCTGGTTGGCCGCAACGGGATGCATAAGTACAACAACCAGGACCACTCCATGCTGACGGCAATGACTGCGGTGGATAACATCCTGATCGGGCGTGAAGACAAAGCGAATATCTGGGCGGTCAATACGGAGATGGAGTACCACGAGGCGCGGAATGAAGCGACAGCCGACGTCGAAGGTCCGGTATTGGCGACCAATACTTCACTGTAATTGTTACGGTGTGGCTCTACGACAGCGGTCTTAAAGCAGTGGTCTACAGCGGTGACTTTCCTGAATCGCGGCGAGCCGCTAAGATGGTCGCCATGCCCTTTATGCCCAATCGCCGCAGCTTTCTTATTGCCAGTGGAATGACCGCGCTGGCGTCGACCCGTGTTCTTGGCGCCAACGACAGCTTGCGTGTTGGCGTGATCGGTGCGGGCGGCCGCATGAACAACCTTCTCGATGCCGCCGACAAGTGCGGCGGTTATGAAATTGTCGCCGTCAGCGACGTTTATGGGCCGCACTGCGATGCGGTGAAAGCACGCTCCAATGGCGTTGCCACCACGCATGTGGATTATCACGAGGTCTTGCAGCAGAAGGACATCGACGCGGTTTTCATTGCCTCACCTGACCATTGGCACGTGCGGATGGCGGTCGATGCCTTGGCGGCCGGCAAAGACATCTATCTTGAAAAGCCGGTTACGCACACTCTTGACGAGGGCGCGACGTTGATCCATGCCGTGCGGTCGAGCAAGCAGGTTTTGCAGTGCGGGATGCAGCAGCGCAGCTGGACGCACTTTCGCGATGCGGTGGATTTGATCCAAGGGGGAAGTCTTGGGCGCGTGGCGCAGGTGAGAACCTACTGGTGGCAGAACTACAACGTCAGCTGGGTTCCTAAGCCGATGGACACTACGCTGCTTGATTGGCAACGGTGGCTGGGCGGCGCGCCTGATCAACCCTTTAGTCTCGAAAAATACTATCGCTGGCGGTGGTTTTGGAACTTTGGCGGCGGCGCGATGACCGATCTTTTTAGCCACTGGATTGACGTAGTGCAATGGGCGATGAAGGAAGACCAGCCAACGATGGCGCAGATGCTCGGAGACAAATACATCTTCCAGCAGTGGGAGTGTCCAGACACGATTCAGGCCGCGCTGCGCTATCCAGGATTCGATGTGGTCTATGAGGGCATGATGGCTTCGTCGATTGACGATGGCGGGCTAGAGTTCCGAGGCACGGATGCCACACTCAAGCTCAATCGGAGCGGTTTTAGCGTGTACCGGGAGGGGGTCTCGAGCAAGGAGAACCCGGTGCTCAAAGCGGAGAGCTTTCGCGACGGAACGATCACTCACATGCAGAACTTTTTCGACTGCGTCAAGAGCCGCAAAGACCCGAACGCTCCCGTCGAAGCCGGAGTGGCGGCAGCGCGTGCCGGTCACATTGCTAACCTCGCGTACCACCGTGGCGGCCAGACGGCGTGGCCGGTCAAGGCTTAGGCCTGTGTTCATCGGAAATTAACCTTGAAGAGAATGGGAACAGATTATGACGGTCTGGTAACATCCTTCCTTGCAAGGAGATTGCCTCACTATGAGCCTGGAACCTGCCTTCCGCTATGAAATTGAAAAGTCGCGTAACGAGGCCCTTGGCGTTGACGTGACTACGATCCACTGTCACGGGCGGCTGACCAACGACAACTCGAGTCAGATCAAAGAGGTGGTCAAGCCCTTAATCGGCCATGGCGGGCACATTATCATCGATCTCGCCGACCTGAAGTACATCGACAGCTCTGGCCTGGGCGCGCTGGTCGGCCTCAAGGTCGCCTCAGTGAACACAGGATTATGCCGTCTTGAGCTCGCCAACTTGACTCCAAGGATAAAAGAACTGCTCAGCCTGGCGAATTTGACGAAGCTGTTCGCGTCGTAGGAGCCGCAGCAAGCTGTCGTTCTCGGCGAATTCCACAGCTTTCATTCCTGCTAAGGAGTCTTCGCCGGCCTCGCGTGGAATCCATGCCGGGTGCATTACCATCAAAGCAGGCACATGGATTTTCAGCTGGTTAGCGATTACAAGCCGCGCGGCGATCAACCCCGGGCGATCGATGAACTCATCTCTGGCATTGCGGCCGGCGAGCAACACCAGACGCTTCTTGGGGTCACGGGTTCGGGCAAGACCTTCACGATGGCCAAGATCATCGAGGAGCTCAATCGCCCGGCACTGATTCTCGCCCACAATAAGACCCTTGCCGCGCAGCTTTTTCACGAGTTCAAGCAGTTCTTCCCTTCGAATGCGGTCGAGTATTTCGTTTCCTATTACGACTACTATCAGCCCGAGGCTTACATTCCCTCCGGCGATTTGTATATCGAGAAGGAAGCGACGATCAACGAGGAACTGGACAAGCTGCGGCTCTCGGCGACGCGCTCGCTCTTTGAGCGGCGCGATGCGATCATCGTGTCGTCAGTTTCATGCATCTATGGCCTCGGCTCGCCGGAGGCCTATTATGGCATGTTGATGCTGCTTGAAAAGGGGCAGAAGATCCGGCGTGAAGACATTACCCGCCGCCTGGTCGAGATACTCTACGACCGCAACGACGCCGATTTTCGCCGTGGGACATTTCGGGTGCGGGGCGATGTGATCGAGGTCTTTCCGACCTACGATGAGAACGCCTTTCGGATCGAACTCTTTGGCGATGAGATCGAGTCACTATCGCAGATCGATCCGCTGTTTGGCACCGTGCGGCAGAAGTATGCGCGGCTGCCGATTTATCCCAAGTCGCATTATGTGGTTCAACCGGAGACGGCGGTCGACGGCGGTCGCCACGATTCTCGAGGAACTTGAGTGGTGGGAGAAAGAGCTTGAGAGCCAGGGACGGTTGGTCGAGTCGCAACGCGTTCATCAGCGGACTCGATTCGATCTGGAGATGATCAAGTCGATGGGCTATTGCCACGGCATCGAGAACTATTCGCGGCATTTCTCCGGCCGGTTGCCGGGCGAGCCTCCTCCGACGCTGCTCGATTATTTCCCGCGCGACTTCCTGGTTTTCATCGATGAGTCGCATGTGACCGTGCCGCAACTTCATGGCATGTGGCATGGCGACCGGTCGCGGAAACAGAATCTTGTCGATTATGGCTTTCGGCTGCCGTCGGCGATGGATAATCGTCCGCTGAAGTTTGAGGAGTTTGAGAGCCGGACAGGGCAGGTCATTTATGTCTCGGCGACGCCGAGCGCCTATGAGCTTACAAAGTCGGCGGGGGTGGTCGTCGAGCAGATCATCAGGCCGACTGGATTGGTCGATCCGGAGATCGAGATACGCCCGATTCGCGGCCAGATTGATGATCTGCTGGCTGAGATTCGCACGAGGGCTGCCAAGAACGAGCGCGTTTTGGTGACGACGTTGACCAAGCGCATGGCAGAGGACCTTGCCGGCTACTACAGCGAAGTGGGCGTTCGCTGCCGGTATATGCACTCGGAGATTGAGACGCTGGAGCGGATTCGCATCCTTCGCGACCTGCGCAAGGGTGAGTACGACGTGCTGATCGGCATCAACCTGCTGCGGGAAGGGCTTGATCTGCCGGAGGTTTCGCTGGTGGCGATTCTGGATGCGGATAAGGAAGGCTTCTTGCGTAGCTCGGGTTCGTTGATTCAGACGATTGGGCGCGCCGCGCGAAACATCAATGGGCGGGCGATTCTCTATGGCGACAAGATGACCGACTCGATGAAGCAGGCCATCAATGAGACGAATCGCCGGCGTGAGGTCCAGGTTGCGTATAACGAGGAACACGGCATCACGCCTACTTCGATCATTCGCGCCATCGATATGTCACTGGCCCAGATATTGAAGGCGGAGTACGCGGACCTGGCGGACGCGGATGAGAGCATGCCTGAGTTCAAGAACCAGTTGGAGCTTGACGCTCATATTTCGAATTTGGAGTCGGATATGAGGGAGGCGGCGAGGAAGTTTGAATTTGAGAAGGCCGCGAAGCTGCGCGATTTAGTGAAGGATTTGCGGACTAAGGAATTTCTGTTTGGTTAGTGAGAGCGTGAAGTGCACTAGCTTAGAAGAGTGTTTTGATTGCGGTGTTTTCGAGTAATGGGAATTTGCGGTCGAAGGTGACTACGGTTGCGCCAATGTGGGCGGCGAAAGCGGATATGTAGGCATCAGTCCAGGCGTTGGCGCCCCCACTAATCATTGGTCCAGCGTTTCTCCATTTCAGGTCAAATGCAGGGTCTTCCTGTGAAAAGCGCACCCGTGGATCCGTGAGCCATGTGTCGTAAACCTGCCATGCTTCGATGGCGTTGCGCGTGTCGTTGCCCATGACTCGAGGGTTGGTCAACAATCTAAGAAATCCTAGTTGGGTAATGCGGCAGAAGAGGACATCGCACCGGCGTAGCTGTTCTATCCAGGCTTTGGCAACAGAGTTATGCATGTGCCGCCTTGAGGTTGCGGCGATCCAGACATTGATATCAGGCAGGAATTTGTCCAAGGTAGTCAGGCAAGCAGGTCGTCAAAGTCAAAATTCGAAAGATCAAGGGTGCCCGGCTGATCGGACTCAATCAGGGGTAGCTTGACGTAATGAGCGGCTTTTGGCCTGGCATGTTGCTCGATGACGATTTGTTTGCTCACGGACTGAACGATGAATTCCTCTAAGGATATGCCCTGACCGTGAGCGACTTGCTCGCCTTGACGGTAAAGAGTGTCGGGAATATCGATCGTTGTTTGCATAGCAGTTGATTATGAGTATAACGCGGCATTATTTTCAATGGAAATCATGAGAGCGTACTGCGGCCTTGCTGCCCATCAGCTGCGATACACGATCGGCGCGCACATGGACTACCGTGTCCTGGTTTTGTAATTTGCCTTCGACTAGCAGGAATTTTCCGCGGCTGATCAAGACTCGTTCGCGCTCGTAGAGTTCGGGGCCGATGATGACGTTCATGATGCCGGTCTCGTCTTCCATCGAGAGAAAGATGAAGCCTTTGGCTGTTCCGGGACGTTGCCTGGCGATCACGCAGCCGGCGGCACGCACATATGCGCCATCTTGATGTGACTGTAATTCCAGTGCGGAAAGAATGTGCCTGCGGCGTAGCTCTTCGCGGCGATAGAACATGGGATGGTGGCCTATGGTGACTCCTGTTCCGGAGTAATCGGCGACGAGGCGCTCTTCGGTTGTCATCTTATGCAGCGGCGATTTGTCTACCTCTTCAGTTGGGGGCACGTCACGCTGACGCAATAACGGACCAACTGGACGCCCGGCCTGCTCCACCTGCCAGAGGGCATCGCGGCGGTGCTCGACGCCTCCGAGACTATTGAGTGCGCCGACGCGCGCGAGTTGCTTCAACTCGCGCGGATTCAGATCCGGTACGCGCAATGCTAAATCCTCGGTCGAACGAAATGGGCCATCCTGCTCTCGCGCCGCCATGATTGCTTCTGCCGATTGTTGGCGCAGGCCTTTGACGTAGAGCAGGCCCATGCGTAGTGAGAGGCTTTCGTCCGATTCTTTTTCTACTGTGCATTGCCAATCGGAACGCTGCACATCAATGACTCTGACACGGAGGTCGTGCCGTTGCGCATCTTTGACGATGACTGCCGGCATATAAAAGCCCATCGGCTGGTTGTTCAAGATCGCACAGGTAAACGCAGCGAGGTAATGCACCTTGAAGTATGCCGAGGCATACGCGATCAAAGCGAAGCTGGCTGCGTGAGATTCGGGGAATCCGTAGAGTGCGAAAGACGAGATGCCCTGCACGATGCGGTCCTGAGTGGGTGGGTCGAGGTTGCGCTCGGTCATGCCTTTGCGGAGTTTGACTTCAAGCTCTTTCATGCGGGCCATTGATCGCTTCATGCCGACGGCGCGGCGGAGCTCTTCTGCCTCTGCTCCGGTGAAGCCAGCGACAGTCATCGCGATCCGAAGTAGCTGTTCCTGAAAGAGAGGAACTCCTAAAGTACGTGCCAGGACAGGCTTTAGAGAGGGGTGCAGGTAGGTGACTTCTTCTTTGCCTTGCCTGCGGCGCATGTAGGGGTTCATGTTGCCGCCGACGATTGGGCCGGGGCGAATGATTGCGACCTGGACGACGATGTCATAGAAAACGCGCGGCATATTTCGTGGGAGAGAGGCCATCTGTGCGCGGCTCTCTACCTGGAACATGCCAACGGTGTCTGCACGTTGAAGTGTTTTGTAGACCAACTCATCGTCTGCTGGTATTTGCGCGAAATCCTCCGTCTTGCCGTAGTGTTTCGGAATCAGATCGAGACAATCCTTGACGACCGCCATCATGCCCAGGCCGAGGAGGTCGACCTTGATCAGGCCCATGTCGGAGCAATCTTCCTTGTCCCATTGCACGACTGTGCGGCCGGGCATCGAGGCGCGTTCGAGAGGGACGACGCGGTTCAATTGCCCCTGGCAGATCACCATGCCGCCGGAGTGTTGGCCGAGGTGGCGGGGCAGGTCCTGCAGTCGTAGCGATAACTCCAAGTACTTGGCGATGCGAGGATGCTTGAGGTCGAAGCCCGCGTGATGGAAGCTGTTTGCCAAGGTGTCATTTGGTCCGCGCCACTCCCAATTGCCGACGAGGGTTGAGAGGCGGCCCAGCGTCTCCGCATCGAAGCCGAGCGCTTTGCCGACCTCGCGTGCCGCGGACTTGCCGCGGTAGGTGATAACGTTGGCGGTCATGGCTGCGCCGAGCTCGCCATAGCGCGTGTACACATACTGAATGGCCTGTTCGCGCTTGTCGCCGGAGGGCAGATCGAGATCGACGTCGGGCCACTCGCCGCGGCTCTCGCTGAGGAAGCGCTCGAAGAGCAGGTCCATGCCGACAGGATCGATGGCGGTAATTTCCAGCGCATAACAGACTACGGAGTTGGCTGCGCTGCCTCGACCCTGAATGAGGATTCCATTTCGTTTGCAGAACTGGACGATATCCCAGACGATGAGGAAGTATCCGGCAAAGCCAAGTTGGGCGATGAGGGAGAGCTCTCGATCGACTTGCTTTTTCACTTTGGCCATCAGCTCTGGATCGTTCTTTACGCTATAGCGACGGACAACCCCTTCATTGACACGCTTGCGCAGGAAACTATCCATCGATTCGCCATCGGGTACCGGATAGCGGGGGAATTCGTAGCCGAGGTCGTCGAGCTCAAAGGCTAATCGTTGCGAGAGGGTTTGGGTGTTGGCAATGGCCTGCGGTATATCGCGGAAGAGAGCATTCATCTCCGTTGCCGGTCGCAGATGGCGCTGCATGTTCAACGTGAGCAATCGTCCGGCATGATCGAGGTCGGTATGGTGGCGGATAGCGGTAAGAACGTCGAGGACCTCGTGTTCGTATGCTGTTGCATAGCGGACGCCGTTGGTTGCAATCACGGAAAGATGCAGCGAACTGGCGATGCGAATCGCGGCCTGGTTGCGCCACTCTTCTTGGCGTTCGCGGTGGCGTTGTAGCTCGATGTAGACGTTCTCGCGGCCAAAGATGGAGATTAGCCGCTTGACGATTTTGATTCCGGCTTCTTCTCCACCATTGTTGAGTGCAGCCGCGAGTGGACCCTCGTCGCCGCCGGTGAGGCAGATGAGTCCGCTGGAGAATTGTTCGAGGTCATCGAAGGTTGCTGCGCCCTCGCATTTAGATGCTTCGCGCATTTTGAACTGAGTGATCATCTGGCACAGGTTTTGATATCCGGTGCGCGAGGCACATAAAAGCGGTAGGCGCGCTGGCTCTGACGGATATTGGTGAGGGAGCCACTCCGGCGGTGTTAGACGGGGACCGAAATCTTTTACGGAAATTTCCGCGCCTATATGTGCCCGAACCTTTTCTTTGCGACCCAGGGTGTGAAACCGTGCCGATCCGTAGAATCCATTGCGGTCGAGCAAGGCGATTGCGGGCATTTCCAACTCGGCTGCACGCTCGATCAGGGACTCAGGCAGCGATGCCGCCTCGAGAAAACTGAAGGCGCTGGAGGCATGAAGCTCTATATAAGGTTCAGTCATACAGTGCCTGGACTTGCCAGCGGTTTGCGATGCAATCGCGCGTCATGCAGCACAAGAGCTGGCTGCCGGACCGGCCGGTGCTGCTCTGATCTCTCAAGCGAGCGACGATATCCCATTCCTCGATGGACCAACGTCCCTCAGTCCACCAGCCTCCGGTGGCGCGCCATGGGCCGTAGCTTTTTTCTGTCTCGTACGCGATTCCGCGAAAGTAAAAGATGTATGGGCAATTGTTGCGCATGGTCATTGCGGTAGTTTTCGGCAGGGCGGAGGCGTCGCATGACCGCGGCTGGCAGCTTTGGTTCGTGGAGTTTATTGGCGGTTGCAGTTATTCCTGAGAAGGGCTTCATGCGGAAGGCGTCTGGCTCATGGGTGTCTTTGAGTTCCACGCTGCCGGCGCGCTGCTCTCCAACAATGGCGCGGATGCGGGCCATTGTGACGTCCAGACGGCCGGGTTCCGGTAATTGTGGAGAGAAGAGTCCTAGCTGTACTTTGCCAACTACTCCTGTCTCCGCTCGAAGCAACATCGAGACCACCGCGGCGTTTGGGGGATGGGCGATCCAATCGAGGTGAAGCAGCTTCAGCCATAACTGTTTCTCGTTGGTGGGCAATGCTGGCCGCACGATGCGGGTATGAAGGCCGCCGCCGTCCAAGCCGAGCTCGGCGGTGATGATCGCCAGGGAAAGAATTCGCGCCGTGGCGCGGGCGATCAATTGATCGAGCATCAGGCTAACGCCAAAGAGCAGGGAATCGAGCACTTCGACGGGTGTATCCAACTCGATGCGCTCTTCGAGAGGAAAGACTGGATCGATCGGTAGAAACAGATGCGGAGATTCACCACGCGCGAGCCGCCGCAGCCGTTTGCCTTCCTGCCCGAGACGGGCGATCAAATTTGTTTCCGGGAGCATTGCCAGGATTGCGAGGGTGGTGACGCCCCATTGCGAAAAGGTCTCGGCATGTTCGGGGGAGATATCCAGCACGGAGAGCGGCAGCTCGGCGAGCGCCTGACGCTCGGCGCCTGTGGTAACGACGAGTGGTGATTGATTGGAGGAAGTTCCGCGCGCTAAGCAAACGGCTGTATCGAAGTTAGAACTGACTGCGATCGAAGCACGAAGGCCGAGTGTAGCCAGGGATTCTTTGATCCGCATGGCGATGCGTTGTGGAGGGCCGAAGAGCTTCTCGCTTCCAGCGATATCGAGGACGCAGCAGAAGGTGCGCTCCCCTCGGATCTCTTCGATGCGGGGAGAAAAGTTTCCTGCCGACTCGAACAGTGCGAGCCGGGTTGACTGCTCCTCAGAGGCTGAGCGCTTGAGCAAAGTCGCTGATGGAAAGCTGTCCATTTCGGCGCGGCTCATGCCCGTGATCACGCCTAATTTGTGAGCAGAGTGATTGAAGGAGCAGACCTGTTGAAACGGGGCCTCTCCTTCGATGACCACAACAGGTTTCTGGCGAAGCTCGGGGCGGAAACGCAACATTGCCTGGATGGGGAATTCTCGGGCGTAAATACACAGGTAGAGTTCGTCGCTCATAGTCCACCAGCCCATGGGGTTCGGCTACGCCACTCGACGCCTTGCTCGCGCTGCGAAGGTTTTTTGATTGGCACGATCTTTGACTCTTCCTGCTCAAAGCGGCGACGAGAGAGTTCGAGATGGTTCTTCAGGCCGGCGAAGATGGTTGGTCCGGCTTCGACAGGCTCGGCATGATCGAGGCGCAGGACTGCTCCGGCGCTGCTTTTGGCGCAGGGATGCTGGGTCAACATGACGAAGCTGGATTGGGTGCGTTCGGCGGCGGCGCGGTAGCGAAACCAGGTTGCGAGCGGGACTCTGGAGGCATATTCGGGGGCGATGGCTCCCATATCGAGAACGATCGCGCTGAAGCCACCGGCCTGCAATAACAGGTCGGTTACGCGTAGAGCCTGGTCGAGTCTTGACCATGGCCTGGATGCAGTCGATGCAGCGTCTTTCTTGAATCTGCGTTCCATCGCGACGGGTTCGATCCACTTTGTTTGGGGACGAGGCTTATGCTGCGGCTCGGCGCAGCGTGGTTCATAGGCCTCGCGTTGCTCGAGGACGTATGATCCGCGACGGGCCGGAAGGCGGTCGGTTGCTACCTGTTCTTTGCCACGAGCGGTATCTGGTGATGTTGTGGTGAGTGGGCGATTTGGTGCTCCTGGTGTGCCGACGATTCGGTCGCGTTTGTATTTTGCTTTGACATTGAGTAGATCGTGGATTGCTGTGGGCAATCCTTTGCTTTCGCTGCGGGGGTGTGGGCTGTTTCCTCCAAAGTGGAGCCGGGTTGTTTGCGGAGTTTGGATTTCGTTCTGCGTGTTGAGATGTGATTTCGTTCGTGGAAGTAACAGGTTTGCCGCAACGCACCCAGAGCAGGCGGTCGAGATCGATTCCGGCGGCGGCGGCCGATTCGGGATGCAGTGCGTCGGAGACATCGATCCAGGCACAGACCTTTCCCTGGCGGGTAATGCTGGCGAGAAAAGCGAGCGCCAGGGTGGTGCGTCCGGAGCACTCTGGGCCGACAATTTCGGAGATGGCGCCGATTGGCAGGCCGCCGCCAAGTAGCTCATCGACTGCGGTGATTCCAGTTGCAGCTGTCGGGCGAATGGCGCGAGGCTGCGGGGTCAGCGCCGAGGGAATTCGTTGCGCGAGAGCGGCTTCGATCTGGGCTCGGATTTGGGCGGAGGCAGGCATAAACGACAGCGCGAAATATGTTCGCCTTATGTTCGCCCAAGGGGAGCGCTCATGCAATGAAAAATTGGAGCGGTCTGCCTCAGTATTTGGGCAATTATTCCCGTAATTGGCTGAATGCAGATGAAATATCCATCGCACAAATTGTTGAAATTTGCCCAGGGTTTAACACTTTTAGAAACGCCAATTCGAGCGACATGCTAGGATTTTTCTCATGCAGAGTCTCCGCAGCTTGTTTGCCTGTCCATGTCGCGCCAATGCGAGTGGGCGAGAATCTGCATGGACCGGCTGTTAGCTTAACTCCAATCCATTCGTTTCTGAGCGGCCCACGAACACTCTTCGTGGGCCGTTTCTCATTTCTCTCATTCATCTCAACGCACGACAAAATCAGGAGCGGTTATGAGCAAAGTTCTTACTGAAGTTCTCGATGCCAATGCGAAATACAGCGCTGATTTTGGCGTCAAAGGCGATCTGGCGCTTCCGCCGGCGCGCGGATTTGCGATTCTTACTTGCATGGATGCGCGGCTGGATCCGGCGAAATATGCGGGTCTCGCGGAGGGCGATGCTCATGTGATTCGCAATGCGGGTGGCCGGGCAAGCGATGATGCGATTCGTTCGCTGGTGATCAGCTACAAGCTTTTAGGAACGAAGGAGTTTTTCGTCATTCATCACACCAACTGCGGCATGGAGTTTTTTACCAACGGCGTGATTCGAGGGCTGCTGGCGAATAGTCTCGAAACCGCTGCACTTACCGCCGAGGGATTTAAGGATGTTGGCAAAGGTCCAGGGTCGCGCGCTGGTGAGTTTGTCGAGTGGCTTACTATTCCGGATCAGAAGCAGGCTGTTGTTGACGATGTGCAGCGTATCCGTACTCATCCATTGGTGCCTAAAGCGATCCCGGTCTATGGATATATCTACGACGTGAAGAGCGGCAAGCTCATCGAAGTGGAAGAAGCAACGACTGTTGGTGCTGCCAGCTAAAGCTACTGGAGAGTTATGAGCTCATTAAAAAGGAAAATTCAGACGAAGCGATTCTCTGTCTGCGTATTGTCGGCGGCACTTACGGTTCTATCGATGCGGCTATTTGCGTCTGACGCGTCCTTGTCGAAGCAAGAGGAAGAGAAATGGCGAGCCGATCGCACGGCGGCGTTGTTAGCGCCGGATGGCTGGTTCTCGCTTGTGGGGCTTGACTGGCTGCGGCCCGGCAAAACTACGGTTGGCACATCAATAGACAACACTATTCAACTGACTGGGGATGCGGCGGCGCATGTTGCGGTCTTTGATCTGGAAGGAGAGCAGGTGCAGTTGTTGCCTCCGGAAGGGGGATTTCCTGCCGGGCTTACTTTGGACGGAAAGCCTGCCCAGGCTGGAGTTGTCGGCGAAGATAAGCCGCTAAAGATTGGCACATTTACCTTGGTAGCGATCCAGCGTGGCGACCGGTTTGCTTTGCGGATTAAAGATGCCAAGGCACCGACGCTGCTACAGTTTCATGGATTGAGTTGGTATGCTCCCGAAGAAAAATACCGTTTGCTTGCAAAGTGGGTGCCTTATACGCCTGCTCATGATGTGGAGATCCCCACCATTCTCGGAACTACCGTGAAGGACAAGATTCCGGGTGCGGCGGAGTTCACGATTGATGGGCAAACGGTCCGGTTGGAGCCGATTGTCGAGGGGAAGAGATTGTTCTTTATTCTGCGGGATACGACAAGTCGCGCAACTACCTATGGCGCGGGGAGATTTCTGTATACGGATTTTCCGAGCGATGGTTTGGATAAGCCTGGTGAGTTATGGCTGGATTTTAACCGGCTCCAGAATCCGCCGTGCGCTTATACGCCGTATGCCACTTGCCCACTTCCGCCGCCGCAGAACCGATTGCAGGTGGGGATTCCGGCGGGGGAGAAGCGGTATCACGCGGAGTAGGAATTGGTGATTTATAAATTCAGGAACTTAAGCCATGCAGAGAAGATTGTTGGAACCGCAAATCCTTCGCTTCGCTCAGGATGACAACTCTTATTTATTTAGGGATTGCAGGGAACTTCAATCTAAAGGTTTTTGCTCCAGTCTGTGGTCTTGAACCAGTATGTCCGACGGTCTTCGAGCCAGGTCGTTGGCGGTTCGTGAATAGATCCAGGAATTCAGAAAATTAACGAAGCCCATATCTCCGCGGCGTACGGCGAAGGCTGAAGGGAAGGTCGCGAGCTTGACGCCTGCGGGCACGCTTACTTTGTCGGGAAAGAATTTCGCGACAATCTCGGGCCTGGGATAGTCGGCTGCCGCGGCGTCGATTTTCCCCGCTACCAAGGCAGCGAAGAGATCGGCGTCGGTGGAGTAGGTCTTGATCTGGGCTTCGGGAAGAAGGGTGGAGGTCATCTCCTCGGCGGTTGTGCCTTCGAGGGAGCCGATGGTGAGAGTGGGCTTGTTGAACTCCTGAAGAGTGGTGAACTGGCCAGTGGTTTTGATGTTCGCGGCGATCGTAACGTCGGTGGTGTTATAGGGCTGGCTGAAGTTGACCTGCAACGCACGTTGCGGCTCGATGGAAAAGCCGGAGATGATGATGTCAAATTTGTCCGCGAGTAGATCGGGGATCAGATATTTGAAGGGGTCGGGATGAAACTCGACTTCGACGCCCATGTCTCGTGCGAGCTTTTTGGCTACGTCCACGGAAAAGCCCATGAGGTTGCCGTCTTTGTCGTGCGTTGCCCAGGGCATGATTTCGGTAATGCCGACGCGAAGTTTGCCGCTTTTCTTGATGCGGGCGAGCATGTCGTTGGTGGTGCGAGGTGCGACAGATGGCGGTTTTGGCGCCGGCGAGGCTTTGGGGGCAGGCGTCTGGCCCTGAGCGGCGAGGCCGCAGCAAGCAAGTGCGGCGATAGCCAGGAAAGACATCAGCCGACGGTGTGAAAGAAGTGATCGCGTGGTCGTCTTCATGGGTTAGCGGTACCTGTTGGGGCGATTGTTGTATCCGTCGTCGTAGCCTGCGGCAAAGTCGTTCTGAAATTGCGGAGAATACCGGCTGCGATATCGCTGGAAGTAGGGGTCTAGGTCGTCGTCCCAGTCGCGTTGGCCGCTGCGATAGCCATCGCGATAAGCGTTTCTGCGCTGTTGGTCGTAGTTGTAGTTGTTATCGTCATTCTCGTTATTGTTTTGCGAGGCGATGATAGAGCCGATGACGATTGCGCCCAGGATGCCGGCGGCGACGGCGGCTCCAGTATTGCTGCCGCTGTTGCCGTTGTTGTTGTTATTGTCGTTGCCGAACTGGAACTGGGCGCGGCAGCCGCGGTCAACCCATATGCCGCGATAATCGTATCCCCAACTGTAGCCTTGCTGGCATGGCGAACCGGAGATCTGCCGGGTGAGAATGACTCGATTTTGGGTATTGGCGCGGCAGTAGCGGTAGCCTCCGTCGTTGCTGGAGCAGGTAAGGGAGCCGTTCTGGCCGACGGCGGGCATCGTCGAGGCGAGCAGGCAGCCGGTTAGCAAGAGAGAGATTGCTCGATAGAGCCGGTCGAGTCGATTCATGGTCGTGTGGTGGTGTGCCTTTTGGCTGTTGCGGAGTGGGTCGAGCTACGCATGGATGGCTTGAATCATAATTGACGGGCGATCGCACGATTCTCAGCTTTTTATTTTGCACTTTGGGCCGTTGGTTTTTGCCCAATCCGGCTTGATGACCTGGCGGCCTCGGCCGATGGCGAGCGCATCTGCGGGCACGTCGTCGGTGATGCACGAGCCCGCGCCGATGAAGGAGCCGTCGCCGAGAGCTATCGGCGCGACGAGCGTGGCATCGCTTCCGACGAAGACGTCGTTGCCGATGGTGGTCATGTGTTTGTCGCGCCGTCGTAGTTGCAGGTGATGGTCCCGCGCCGACGTTCGTCCCGGGCCGATCGTCGGCGTCGCCGAGGTAGGTCAGGTGGTTGGCCTTGGAGCCTTTGCCCATCTTGATCTTCTTGGTCTCGACGAAGTTGCCGATGTGCGCGCCTTCGCCGATCTCGCTGCCGGGACGGATGTGCGCGTAGGGCCCGATGAATGCGCCGGAGCCGATGGTTGCTTCGGTGAGCAGGCTGCCGTTGCGGATCAGGACATTGTTCTCAAGCGTGGAGTTTTCGATGACGGAGTAGGAGCGGATCCGGCAGTCTTCGCCGATTGTGGTTTTGCCGAGTAGCTGGACAAAGGGCTCGATGATGGTGTCGGCGCCGATAGTCACATCGGCGTCGATGGTGACGGTTTCGGGGCGGAAGATGGTGACTCCTGAAGCCATCAGCGTCACGCGCTTTCTTTGCGCGCATGGTGGCGTCGAGGTCCATCATCTCGGCGATGGTGTTGGCGCCGAGCACTTCGATCTGGATCTTCGGACTTGATTGCAACGACGCGTTGTTTCGCGGATACGAGCAGGCCGGCCATGTCGGTGAGGTAGAGTTCGCCGTGGGCATTGTTGGTTGCGAGAGCGTCGATGTGCTCGAAGAGTGGTGCAGTGGCGAAGGCGTAGATGCCGGAGTTGATCTCTGGCGCCTTTGCTTGCGCTGGGGTGAGCGCCTTCTGCTCGACGATGGCTGTGACTTCGGGCGAGTCAGCATTTGGGCGAATGACGCGGCCATAGCCAAACGGGTCTGCCGGCGCAGCGGTAAGGATGGTCATCGCGGCTAGCTGTGCGAAGTGGAAGTCGCGCATGCGTGCGATGGTCTCTGGGCGGATGAGGGGGGCGTCGCCGGAGAGCACGAGGAGCTTGTCGTAGTTCTTGACTTGCTTCGCGGGCGGTTTGGATGGCGTGGCCGGTGCCGCGCTGCTCGGCTTGCAGGACGAATTGAACGCCGGTGGCGGCGACGGCGGCTTTGACTCGCTCTGCTTCGTGACCGACGATGACGTAGATGTCGACGGGTGGAACGATCTGCGCGGCCGCCGCGATCACATGGGCGAGCAGAGGTTTGCCGCCGATCTCATGCAGCACTTTGGGGCGCTTGGATTTGAGCCGCGTGCCTTTGCCCGCGGCCATGATGGCAATTGCGAGTTGCATGTTAACGCTCCAATGTTTCGGTGCGGGCCATTATTGGTTCGGCCCGTCGCCTGGGCCTTGTGGGCCGGCCATTCCGGGCGGCATGGGAATCGTGATATCGATGGGCTGCACCGGCCCCAGAGTGAGAGAGGCGCGCCAAACTCTGTCGAGTTGCCGACGACGAGGATAGCGAGCTTCGACGGATCGATGTATTTCTTCGCGACACGGTCGAGGTCGGCGGTGGTCACCTTTTCCACTCCCTCGCGATATTTGGTGAGAGAGTCGAGCGGGTACCCGTAGAACTCAAGCTTGGCCTGTTCGTTGAGAACCTTTTCGACGGAGTCGTAGCGGAAGATGAAGGAGTTGAGCACCTGGTCTTTGGCGCGCTTCAATTCATCTTCAGTAAATGGCTGGGTCTTGAGGTCCTTTATGTCGTCGAGGATTGCCTGGGCAGTGGCGACCGTTGTCGCGCTTTTGGTTGAGGCGCCGACGTAGAAGGTGCCGGGATGGTCGTAAGAAGCGCCGTACGCGCCGCCGACGGAGTAGGCGAGTCCGCGCTTGGTGCGAACATCCTGGAAGAGGCGCGAGCCAAAGCCGCCGCTGAAGATTTCATTCATCACAGAGAGCGCGTAGTAGTCGGGATTGCTGCGTTCGGTGCCGAGCCCGACGACGCGAACGTTGCTCTGGTTCACATCGTTCTTGTCGACGAAGTAGACGCCAGGCTTGGGTCCGGGAAATTCTTCTTTGGGTTCGACGATTGGTTTGCCTTCGGGGAGAGTCTCGAAGGCGGCGCGCAGGGTCTTTTCCATGGCAGCTGAATCGAAGTCGCCGCTGACGCCGATGATCATGCCGTTAGGGATGACCGTGCGTTCGTGCCATGCCTTGAGGTCGGCAACAGTGACGGACATCATGGTGGCGATCTCGGGTTGGCGCCCGTAGGGGCTGGTTGGCCCGTAGACGAGACGTGCGGCCTCGCGGCTGGCGATCCCTGAGGCGCTATCGTTGCGGCGGACAATGCCGGTGGCCATCTGCTGCTGGGCGAGCTTGAGCTTTTCTTCGCTAAAGGCGGGATGCTGGAGAAGGTCGAGGACGATTGCAAAGACCTGGTCTTCGTCCTGCTTGAGGCAGTTCCACTGTACTGACGTTGAGTCGATGTCGCCGCCGGTCTCGACCTTTGCCGCTTTGGCCTCGAGAATGTCGTCGAGTTTGTCGCCGTCCTGGGTGGCCGTGCCACTGGTGCGCCAGGTGTCGCCGTAGAGGTCGACGAGGCCAGCTTTGGCTGCGGGCTCGTCGCGCGAGCCGCCCTTCATTTCGATGAAGCCGCTGATGAAGGGGAGTTCGTGGTCTTCGGCGAGGAAGATGACTACGCCGTTCTTGAGCTGAATGCGCTTGGGTTGCGCGGGGTTAAATGGCGGAAGCTGTGGAATGGGGATTGACTTCCACGGCTGCGCCTGTGCGGGAGCTGGAGCTGCTGTCTGGGCTGGTGCAAATACCGGTGCGCAAAGGAGGAGCGCCGTGGCGATGGAGCTGAGTTTCAGAGCGGATATGGAGGGGTTCATTCCGCACCTCCGGTGCCGGCCGGTGCAGTTCCTGAAGATGCGTTTTTCGGTTGTTCAAACTGCAGAATGCCCACGGTACGGTTGGTGTCGACAAAGGTCTTGCTGGCTACGCGGCGAATGTCCGCCTTGGTGACTTTGTCGATCTTGTCGAGTTGCTTGAAGAGCTCGCGCCAGTCGCCGTAGCGCTGTTGATATTCGGCGAGCTGGCTGGCGAGGCCTTCGTTGTCGCCGAGGCCTCTGAGCAGGTCGGCGCGGCTTCTGGTTTTGAACATCTGGAGCTCTTCGTCGGTTACGTCGGTGGTTTTCAGTTTGTCGATTTCCTTATGAATGGCGTCGCGCATCTGCTCTGGCGTATGGCCGGGTAAAGGCACGGCAAAGAAGGCGAAGAGGGCGGGATATTTGTCGCCGGGGAAGGCGCTGAAAGCCTTCGGCAACAGCGGCAATTTGTTGGTCGCGCACCAGGCTGCGGTAGAGGCGGGAGGTGCGTCCGTTAGAAAAGATATCGGAGATAGCGTCATACACGGCGTCGTCGGGATCGCGGTAGTCCGGCTTGTGATAACCCTCGATATAGAGCGGCTGGGTCGCCTGTTTGAGCACCACGGTCTTCTCCGCCACTTGCGGAGGTTCTACGGTGGCCATTGCTTCTGGCGGTGGGGCCGGCGGGGATGCGGCCGAAGTATTTCTCCAGCACAGGCATCGCTTCGGAGGCCTTGAGATCGCCGGCGACCGCGACGACGATGTTGGCGGGGACGTAATACTTGGCGTGGAAGGCTGCCGCTTCGGTGGCGGTGATCTGGCTTAGCTCCGACTCCCAGCCGACATTCGGCCGATGGTAGGGATGGGCGACATAGGACGCGGCCAGGAACTGCTCGACGAGCTTGCCGATCGGGCTGGAGTCGACGCGCATGCGGCGCTCTTCCATACCACATCGCGCTCTTTGTAGAACTCGCGCGGCACGGGGTTGGCGATGCGGTCGCTTTCCATATAGGCCCAGAGTTCGAAGCGATTGGCGGGCATGCTCCAGAAATATTGGGTGGTGTCGAGCGAGGTCGAGGCATTGATGCCGACCGCGCCGTTGGCCTCGGCGATCTCGGTGAACTGGTTGGGAACAACGTACTGCTGAGCGTCTTTGACGGCTGCGTCAAAGGCGGCCTTTAGCTCTTTGAGCTTGGCTTCGTCGCGGCCAACGCGTTTGCGGTATTCGAAATCGTAGGCGGCGTAGGTCTCTTCAACGTTTTCGAGCGCGATTTTCTCGGCGGGGTAGTTGGTGGTGCCGATGTCCTTGGTGCCCTTGAAGGCGAGGTGCTCGAACATGTGCGCCAGGCCCGATTGGCCGCCGGGATCGTTGGCGTCGCCCGCATCGACGCTGGTGTAGAAGGAGAAGACGGGCGCTTCGGGGCGTTCGCAGACGATCAGGGTGAGGCCGTTAGGAAGCACCTTGACGGTGACTCGCTTTTCAAAACTCGCCAGGTCCTGGCTACGGGCGACCGCTGCGGTGAAAAGCAGCAGCAGCACGACGAGCGTTGCTACAGGCTTACGGGATGTCGACATCGATATGACGAACCTCAATTCGGGCCTCTGAAATCAGCACAGGAGGCTGTTTTGAAGCTATCCGCGTGTCAACGGAGTGTCAAACGGTCGTAGTTGCCTTGACGAGGCAATAGGCATTCACTAAGCTCGACTCGATTCAGGAGTCTCGCGCATGAGTGCAACCCTTTCCTGCTCCCCTGTTGAAAGCGTGAATTCCCAGCCGGGGACAGCGTCGCGCTTGCCGTTGTTTCGGAGAGCAGCCGTGCTGGGAGCCGGGACGATGGGCTCGCGTATCGCCGCTCATCTGGCGAATGCCGGTTTGCCGGTGATTTTGCTGGATATGGTGCCTGAGGGGGCCGCTTCCGAGCTCGCGGAGCCGCTGGCGGCAAAGGCGGTTGAGGCGCTGTTGAAGTCGAAGCCGGCTGCGTTTTATGAGAATTCATCGGCTGGGCTCATCACTGCGGGCAACTTTGAAGACGATTTGAATCTGCTGGGTGGTTGCGATTGGGTCATCGAGGCGGTTTCGGAGAACCTCGCCGTCAAGCAGACGCTATTGAAGAAGATTGGCCCGTATCTTCGCCCGGATGCGATTGTGACGACGAACACCAGCGGGTTGCCTGTGGCGTCAATCGCCGGGGAAATGCCGGTCGAGTTTCGACGGCGTTGGTTTGGGACTCACTTTTTTAATCCTCCGCGGTATATGCGGTTGCTTGAGATTATTGCGACGGCGGAGAGTGATCCGGCGGTGGTCGCGGCCATCGCGGCTTTCGCCGATCGGCGTCTGGGCAAGTCGGTCGTGTATGCGCGCGACACGCCGAACTTCATCGCCAACCGCATTGGCACCTTTGCCATGTTGAACGGCGTGCGGTTGATGCAGGAGCAGGGTCTGACGATTGAGGACGTGGATGCGTTGACGGGTACGGCGATTGGCTGGCCGCGCACTGGAACTTTTCGGCTTGCCGATATGGTGGGTATTGACGTGCTGGCCAGTGTGGCCCGTAACTTCAGCCGCTCGCGCTCAGAGGATGCTGCTTCGGTTCAATTACCCGAGTTCATCGAAAAGATGGTGGAGAATCGCTGGCTGGGCGATAAGACGGGCCAAGGCTTCTATAAGAAGGTAGGGAAGGACGATCAGGGCAGAGATGTTCGTCTTGCACTTGATTGGAAGACGTTGGAGTATCAGCCTGCAGGACGGCCAAAGTTTCCGACGCTTGAGATGGCAAAGAACGCAGAGAGTCTGCCGGAGAGGCTGCGGATGTTGCTTGAGGGCGATCCGCGGAGAGACAAGGCCGCGGCCTTTTATTGGCCGATGCTTACGCAGCTGTGGACCTATGCCGCGACGAGCTTGCCGGAGATTGCCGACGATCTGGCCTCGATCGATCGTGCTATGCGCACCGGTTTTAATTGGGAGTTGGGCCCATTTGAAATGTGGGATGCGGTGGGGGTGAAGCGGACGATTGATTCGGGGAACTTTCCGTCGCCCCTTCCGCCTGCGGTTCAGAAGCTACTGGATGCCGGCTACACGGGTTGGTATATCGAGGACTCGGCGTTCCGTCTGGGCGTCGGTGTTTCAATCCGCTGACTGGAGAGATGGACGCTGTTGCTCAACCAAAAGGAACAGCGGCGGTTGCAAATTATCGTAAATCTAACGGAGTGGTGCGGCAAAAGCCGGGCGCTTCGTTGATCGACATTGGTGATGGCATCGCGTGCATCGAGCTTCACTCGAAGAAGGATGCGATCGGCGACGATATTGTTCGGCTGATTACCCAGACATTGAAATCTGATAGCGACGCCGTTCGCGACTTCCAGGGTTTCGTTATCTCTGGTGATGCCGCGAACTTCTCTGTCGGCGCCAACCTGATGCAACTGCTGCTTGCGGCGCAGGAGGGCGAGTGGGATGAGGTTGATATGGCCATCCGCGCCTTTCAGGGAATGACGGCGGCGATCAAGTTTTCTCCGCGACCGGTGGTCGTCGCTCCCTACGGCATGTGCCTTGGCGGCGGGACTGAGATCTGCCTTCATGCCGCTCGCCGCCAGCCTCACGCGGAACTCTATATGGGGTTGGTTGAGACTGGGGTCGGTCTCGTTCCTGGCGGCGGGGGTACGAAAGAGATGGCGCTGCGGGCGATGGATGGAGCGGCATCCGCATCTGACATCAGCCCTGTAGCTGCGCCGGTTAAGTTCGCTCAATCGAAGGAGCTGCTGGCTGCGATGAAGAGGAGTTTCGAGACTATCGCTCTAGCCAAGGTCTCGACTTCCGCGGCAGAGGCGGGCAGTCTGGGTCTGCTTGGTGCAGAGGACGTGATTACGCTCAATCGCGAGCGGGTGCTTACTGACGCCAAAGAGGTTGCGATTGCGCTGGCCGAAAAAGGGTTACTCCGCGCCTGTGACGCGTATGCAAATCCCGGTTCCCGGCGAGGCGGTCCTTGCGACGTTGAAGCTCGGCGTCCACCTCATGCGCCAGGGCGAATACATTAGCGACCATGACGCTAAGATTGGCAACCACGTTGCCAATATCCTTTGCGGAGGAAGTTTGACGCCGGGCTCCCTAGTCAGTGAGCAGTATCTGCTTGATTTGGAGCGTCAGGCTTTTCTTTCGCTTTGCGGAGAACGCAAGACTCTGGAGAGGATTGCATTCACATTGAAGACCGGTAAGCCGCTGAGAAATTGACATACGTACGTACGTATGTAAGGCTTGCGCTAGGAGGTTGATGATGGCATATATAGACCCCAGCGAAGTGGTATCGCCTAAAGATTCAGTGGAGGACGTTTGTGTTCTTTATGACCGAGGACCGGTGCCTGGTAGTTGGTCAGTGGCCGCAACTGAAGTGGAAAAAGGCAAAGAGTCTCGCCATTCGCTGGAACGGGGATGAGTCAAACGGCGGCAGTCCCCAATCACGCGGCAATCCGACGTGGTTTATTGTTCCGGATGATCTGTCCGATGCCGTCTTAGAAGCCGCGCGAAAGCTGCGTGAGAAAGAACAGCAGGGCCTGATGGATGGGTATCGAGCGATGGCGGCGGACCGAGAACGCGAAGAGGAAGCCGAGGAATGGTCGGAGGCGCTGATTGGCGACACATCCGAAGCGCGGTGAAGTTTATTGGGTCACATTTGATCCCGCGCTCGGCGGAGAGATCCAGAAAACACGTCCCGCAGTCATCCTAAGTAACGATCTGGCGAATGAAGCCTTGAATCGCGTCATCGTCATTCCGCTCACTTCCAAAATTCAGAAGCTGTATCCCGGAGAGGCGAAAATTTCGCTGAACGGGGAGGATCGCAAAGCGATGGCCGATCAAATAACGACCGCAAGCAAGCTGAGGTTAAAAACGCGGTTGGGAAAGATATCGACACAGGATGTCAGTAGGATTGAGGCGGCGGTATTGCTGCAACTCGGGATCGCGGCCCAGAGGCCTTAGGTAGAATGTGCAGTCATAGGCGTTACGCTCGGCTCTGAACGGAGCAATATGAGAGAAGCCGTCATTGTCAGTTCGGTTCGTACGGCGGTTGGAAAATCTGGCCGTGGAACGCTTGCCACTACGCGCCCCGATGAACTGGCGGCGGTGGCGATCCGGGGTGCTCTTGCTCGCGTACCGGCGCTTGATCCGAAGGAGATCGATGACGTCATTTTGGGCTGTGCTACGCCTGAGGCAGAGCAGGGAATGAATGTTGCTCGAATTGCCAGCATTCGCGCGGGTCTGCCGCTGGAATGCTCGGCGATGACGATCAACCGTTTTTGCTCCTCTGGGTTGCAATCGATCGCGCTCGCCGCCGATCGGATTCGCGGCGGCGGTGCGGAGGCGATCCTGGCTGGTGGTACGGAATCGATGAGCATGGTTCCTTCGGGCGGGAACAAGATTGCCGTCAATCCCTGGCTTGTCGATCACTATGCCGACACTTATCTAACGATGGGTCTTACCGCTGAGCGGGTCGCGAAGCACTATGAGATCAGCCGCGAGGATGCTGACGCATTCTCTCTTGCCAGCCATCAGAAGGCATTGTCAGCTGCGGAGAAGTTCCAAGAAGAGATTGTGCCGGTGACGGTGACGAATTCAATGGCGACAACGAATCCCAGTAGACCCGAGATTCACTCGACGGAATTTCGTGTGGACGAAGGTCCGCGAGCCGACACTTCGATGGAGGCTCTTGCAAAGCTTAAAGCCGTTTTTCATGCCAAGGGTCAGGTTACGGCGGGGAACTCGTCGCAAACGTCTGACGGTGCAGCAGCCGCTATCGTGATGTCGAGCGAACGCGCTCAGCAGTTGGGAATCAGGCCGCTTGCCCGCTTTGTGGCTTTTGCTACTGCGGGCACATTGCCGGAAGAGATGGGAGTTGGGCCGGTGTACGCCATTCCCAAAGCTCTCAAGCTTGCAGGGCTGAGCTTGGATGACATCGATCTGATCGAATTGAACGAGGCTTTCGCGGCGCAGGCGCTGGCAGTGATCAAGCTGGCTGGCCTTGATCCCGCGAAAGTGAATGTGAATGGCGGCGCTATTGCGCTGGGGCATCCGCTTGGCTGCACGGGAGCCAAACTGACTGCGACGCTGATTTATGAGATGAAACGGCGGAATTCGCGATACGGGTTGGTCACGATGTGCGTGGGTGGGGGCATGGGGGCGGCTGGGATCTTTGAGAATTTGAACTGATCTGTCCGGGTTGTGACACATTATGTGTCACAATTTCTATATGCCAACCATGACAATGCGCGAGCTCCGAAATACCCGCAAGCTCAAGGAATGGTTGAAGGCGGGAAAGTCCGTGGAATTGCGCGACCGGGACACGGTGATCGGCAGTATCGTTCCTCCTGAGAAGCCTGTCCAGCCTGTTGAATGGCCGGATTTTGAGGCGCGCCACCGCAAGCTCTTTGGCGATCGGGTATTCAATGCGGTTGAGGATTTTCTTGAGGACCGGCACGGACGCTATTGAGCATCTACGCGGATTCAAGTTTCCTGGTATCGCTTTATGTGCGCGATATATATACGCAAGAATGCCTGAGGCGGATGTGGAGTCGGCCAAGGGTCTGGCTGACGCCGTTTCACGAACTTGAGTTCGCCCACGCCGTGGCGCAAAGCGCCTTCCGCGGCAGGTTCACCAAGGATATCGCTGAGGAAATTCTTCGCGATTTTGCCGGAGATAGAGAATCTGGGGTGTGGTTACCAGCAGAATTTCCGGCAGCGGCATTTCAAGCAGGGGTACTGCTTGCCAACCTCCATGGGCGCCGCCTCGGTTCGCGTACGCTTGACACACTCCATGTCGCCGCAGCTATCCAGCTTGGAGCCAAGGAATTCTGGACTTTTGACGACCGGCAGTCCAAACTCGCGGCAGCTGTTGGATTGAAGGTCGTTTAGCCGAATGGGACGCGGAGCCTGCCCCGATGGTGTGAAGAAGCGACACATCAGACCGGTCGCGAAAAGTGCTATAACTTTGCGCATGGCCACCCTCGCTCCGCCCCTCTCCGTCAAGTCCCGCACCGAAATAAAGGGAGGCAGCTTCCTCCTGAATAATCTGCTGCCGGAAGAAGTCTTTACCCCTGAAGACTTCACCGAGGAGCAGCGGCAGATCGCGGACACTGCTCATCAATTCGCTGCCAAGGAAGTGCTGCCTGCCGCCGACGAGATCGAGGCGAAGAATTTCACCGTCACTCGCGATCTGCTGCGCAAGGCGGGTGAGTTGGGCCTGATGGCCGTTGATATTCCGGAGGAATATGGCGGTCTGGCGATGGACAAGGTCACCTCCGCCATCGTCGCCGATCATCTTTCACAGCTTGCCAGTTTTTCTGTTGCTTTCAGCGCTCACGTCGGCATCGGCACACTGCCCATCGTCTGGTACGGGACGCTGGCGCAGAAAGAGAAGTATTTGCCTAAGCTCGCGACCGGCGAGTGGTTGGGCGCTTATGCGCTGTCTGAGGCTAGTTCGGGCTCGGATGCGATGAACATTCGTACGCGCGCCGTTCTTTCCGAAGACGGCCAGCAATACATCCTCGATGGCGAGAAGATGTGGATCACGAATGCGGGCTTCGCGGATCTCTTCACCGTCTTTGCCAAGGTGGCTGACTCTGCCGATCCGAATCCGGAGAAGGCCAAGCTCACCGCTTTTTTGATTGAGCGCGACACTCCGGGTCTGACTGTCGGCGCAGAAGAGCACAAGCTGGGCATCCGCGGCTCGTCGACCTGTCCGCTGATTTTGTCGGATTGCAGGATCCCGGCTGAGAACCTGCTTGGCGAGGTCGGGAAAGGCCACCACATTGCGTTCAATATCCTTAATATCGGGCGCTTCAAGCTGGGCGCGGCCTGTGTGGGCGGCGGTCGGACTGCGTTGAAGAACGGCATTCAGTATGCGAAGGAGCGCAAGGCGTTTGGGAAGTCCATTGCCGAGTTTGGCTTGATCCAGCAGAAGCTTGCCGACGCCGCGACGCGGATTTACGTCGGCGAAAGCATGGCCTATCGCACGGTGGGCATGATCGATGCCGCTTTGGCGACGATCGATGCGGCACACGCTCACGAGCCAAAGGAAATCCAGAAGCGGATCGAGGAGTATGCGGTCGAGTGCTCGATCCTTAAGGTCTGGGGATCAGAGATGCTCGACGTGATCGTTGACCATGTCGTCCAGATTTATGCGGGATATGGATACGTCGAGGAGTATCCAGCGGAGCGAGCTTATCGCGACTCGCGTATCAACCGGATTTTTGAGGGCACCAACGAGATCAACCGGCTTATCATCACGGGATTTCTGCTCAAACGTGCGATGTCGGGCCAGCTTCCTCTCTTGCCGGCGATCAATAAGTTGATGGATGAGGTGATGTCGCCGCCGTCTTTCGCCGACCTCGATGAAGGTGCGGATGATCCACTCACCCGCGAAGCTGGACTGCTTGCGTCGGCGAAGAAGCTGGCGCTGTTTACTGCCGGCGCCGCGTCGCAAAGATATATGACTGGGCTTGCCGACCAGCAGGAGATCATGGCCGATATCGCCGACATCACGATGGAGGTCTACGCTCTTGAGTCGGCGCTGTTGCGGGCGCGCAAGCTTGGCGGCGGTTCGATCGCGACAACGATGACTCAGCTCTATGCCGCCCATGCTTTTGGCACTATCGAGCAGGCGGCTCGCCGCATTATTGCCGCGGTCGCTGAGGGAGATAGCCTGGGTATCCAGCTTGCCATCCTGCGCCGTTTGGCTAAACATGAACCGGCAAACACGGTTCAACTTAGCCGCGCGGTAGCTGCCCATGTTTTGCAACTAGGTCAATACAACTTGTGAATTTCGCGATATAGTCATTTTCAATCTCGCTAAGCTTCGCAAGTTATGCTCGCTGCAACCTGCCTTCATTCCGTACCAGACAGTTTGCGCAGCCTGCTCGCTGAACTCTGCTCTGGTAAGCGGCGGCGAAAATTAGATGTGTGTTGCGTTCATAAAATATCTGCCTTAGGACGGTCATGATTCAAGAATCTAGATACATTCGGCCTCTCGTTCGACTCTCTGTTCCGCTCCTCTCCAGATGCGTACTTTGCATTATGCTGATGGGACTAACGAGTTTTGCCTATACGCAACAATCCACGGCTAGTCCAGCCCGCATTACCCAAGCTATTGACAACGCCGTGTTGACGCCTCTGAAGGGGAATATGCATCCTCTGGCGAAGCCTCAATATGACCGAGGGCCGGTGAATCCTTCGCTGCCTGCCGACCGTATGCAATTGGTTTTGCGGCGCAGTTCTGGCCAGGAGATTGCGCTTCGTCAGTTCCTGGGAGCGCTGCAGGACCCGAACTCGACGCAATACCGCAAGTGGCTTACCCCCGAGCAGTTTGGGGAGCGGTATGGGGTCTCTGACGCCGACATCCAGACCGTAAGCGGGTGGCTTGTCTCTCAGGGTTTCAAGATCAACAAGGTCAACAAAGCGAAGACCATCATCGAATTCTCTGGTACGGTTGGCCAGCTGCAAAGTGCCTTTCGGACCCAGATCCACGCTTTTTTGGTGAACGGCGAGCAGCACATGGCAAACATATCGAACCCGCAGATTCCCACTGCGTTGACGCCAGTCGTTGCCGGACTTTCAAGCATGAACAATTTCTTTCCAAAGCCGCCGCATACGAAAGCCCAGCCGGCGAAGTACGACAAGACCACTCACAAGTTTGGGCCAGACCTGACTTTAGGCTCGGCGTCTGAGGGTTATTTCCTTTATGTGGTTCCTGGAGATGCGGCTACGATTTACGACACTCCCAATACGTTGAATGCGAATTTTACAGGCAGCACTTCCTATACAGGCGCCAATGTGGCGATCGGCGTGATCGGCCACTCTGATATCGATCTGACGGCGGTCGCAAACTATCGCTCTCTTTTTGGATTACCCGCCTCTGTACCCAATGTAGTCATCGATGGCAACGACCCCGGCACAGTCGCGGGCTGGGACACCGAGGCGCTTCTTGACCTGGAGGCCTCTGGTGGTCTCGCTCCAGGCGCCAGCCAGATCTTTTACCTTGCAGATGACACCTCCTTCGATCCGTTCTATTCTCTGGCGATCAATCGGGCGCTCGATGACAACATGGTGAGCATTGTCAGCGTGAGCGTGCAGACGTGCGAGCTGTATCTGGGAACTTCCGGCAATGCGCTCATCTATAGCCTTTGGGCACAGGCCGCCGCGCAAGGAATCACGGCGGTCGTCTCGAGCAGCGACAGTGGATCAGCCGGCTGCGACGATTTCGATACGCAGGCGCAGGCTGAGCTTGGCCTGCAGGTGAATGGACTTTCCTCGACTCCCTTCAATGTCTCGGTTGGCGGTACGGACTACGACGCCCTGGCCACAGATTTCACCAAGTATGCCCTGACCACGAATCGTTCCAACTACAGCTCGGCGCTCGGATACATTCCGGAGTTGCCCTGGAACGATTCCACTGCGGCGAATGGAGAGTTGAGTGCGAATACTCCGTATGGCGCGCCTAATACGAATATTGTTGGCGGAAGTGGTGGAATTTCGGGCTGCGTTAATCCGTCTTTTGACGCGGAGGGCAATTTTCTCAACTGCGGCCCGGCTTATCCGCTGTTGGCCCTTACTGGCTGGGCCAAGCCGTCATGGCAGACGGGCGGAAGTCTGAATATTCCCGCGGATGGCGTGCGCGATTTGCCCGATGTTTCCTTGATGGCGGGAGATGGTCTCTATGGTGCGAACTGGCTCATTTGCACGGACGTTGTCGATAGCAACGGAAATACACACAATTGTTCCGACATAAATGGCTCCTTCTATTTTCTGGGAGTGGGCGGCACCTCTGCCTCGGCGCCCGCCTTCGCCGGGATGCTTGCGCTTGTCAGCCAGAGCCAGGGGGGCGCCCGGTTGGGACAGGCAAACTATGTGTTGTATAACCTTGCCAATCAGAACAGCCTATATAGCTCCGTCTTCCACGATGTCACTCAAGGCAATAATTCCGTGCTACTGTGCCTCGGGCAGCCTGGATTGCGGCAGCAATCTCTTTGAGACCGGATACAACGCCGGCGCGAAATACGATTTGGCCTCCGGCTTAGGCAGCGTGGACGTGACTCAACTGATTAACAGTTGGACGAAGGCGAGCTTCACTCCTTCGACGACCAGCTTGACCGTCAACGGTGGAACGGCGCCGGTCAGCATAACTCACGGCCAGGCAGTCACGTTCAACGTTAATGTTGCTGGCGCCGGAGGGACGCCCACCGGGGAAGTTGCCATTGTTGGCAACGCCAATCAGGAGGCGAACACTTCCAACTCCAACTGGATCAGCACCTACACACTTTTGGGCGGCGCGACCGATCAGAGCTATAGCAATTTGCCAGGAGGGACTTACACGATCTCGGCGAACTACGGCGGCGACATCGCCTTTGCGCAGAGCCAATCGTCGCCGGCAATCCAGGTCACGGTCGCCAAAGAGAACAGCGTTCTCAATCTCGCCGCACAGACCTTCACGGGGAATGTGACCCCGGCGGCCAGCTATCCTTATGGCACTTACATCACCCTGGACGCCACGCCAGTCGGTCAATCGCAGGTGAGCTCAGCGAATCCAGGCTATGCGACGGGTTCTGTGGTTTTCACTGATACAGCGGGGCTGCCTTCGGGTGTCTCCGGGACGGCGGCGATCAATAGCTTTGGATACGCTGAGTTGCCTCTGTATTACTTGTCGACCACGGCACACACGATCGGCGCGAGCTACGCCGGTGATAACAGTTTCTTGGCCAGCACGGCGGCTCCGATCTCCTTTACCATCGTTCCGGCTGCGACGGTCAGCGCCGTCACATCGAGCTTAAGCTCCGTGAGCAGCGGGACGTTTACAGTGACTTCGGTGATCACGCCAAGCCCGGCGAGCGGCGCCGCAGCACCAACGGGAACCGTTACGTTGGCCCTCGGCAGCGGCTCAATCGGAAGCGGGCCGGTTGTGGCCGCGCAGGATCCAAACACGGGAGCATCGCTCGGGACGGCCACTATTACTGTGACTGCCAGCTCTCTGGCGGCGGGAGCCAATACGATCACCGCAGGTTATAGCGGCGACGCGAATTACTCCAGCTCCTCGGGAACAGTGATCGTGACGTTGACGGTCACGCCGCCGATAGGGTCAATCGCTCTAACTCCTGCTCCCACAGGGGTCACTATCAGCAGCCCAGGCCAGTCGGGAACGTCGACGGTTAGCGTGACGCCAACTAATTACACTGGGACGCTCAATCTTACCTGCGTGCTCGCCACTTCGCCGAGCGGAGCGAATGCCACTTACAACCCGACATGCACGGTACCAGCCACGCTGGCTATCAGCTCGTCTACCGTGGCGACGACAACCGCAAGTGTCGCGACCACGGCGCCAACCAGCGGAGCTTTGACGTATCCGGAGACCAATCGCGAGAGGAACCACTGGTACACGACGGCGGGCGGTGCGGCACTCGCCTGTCTGCTCTTCTTTGGGATTCCGGCGCGGCGCCGCGGCTGGAAGTCCCTACTGAGCCTGATGGTTTTCCTCGTTGCTATGGCGGGGGTTGGGTGCGGCGGAGGCGGTGGAGGCAACAACAATTCAGGTACGCCGGGGACCACGGTGGGGAGCTACACCTTTACAGTGACGGCAACCGACTCGAAGACCTCGACGATCACGAACAAGGGCACCATCACGGTCACGGTCAACTAGCAAAAGCGAAATCAGGCCGCAGCCAGTTTGGGTGCGGCCTTTTCATCCGATCTGGAGTCTCTACCGTCTTGCCCAGAGTCCGGGGTCGATGTCGGCGAAGAGGCAATCGCGTTCTTCGAGATCGATGAGCGTTTTTTCACTATCCGGGGAGAGCGCGGAGTTGGAGAGGAATTCTGACCACAGCATTTCCAGTTCGGAAAACTCGTGCAGGTGGCCATGGAAGCGTTTCTCGGCGTAGTCGCGGGCCGCAGCTGTCGTGATGAGGAATTGCCAGTCAGAGGATTCCAGCAGCAACAGTTCGCGGGCCATCTGTTTTGCGATGCGCTCGCCCCATCCGCCATCGCGCCAACGACCGTCGCCGGCGACATCGCGCATCACGCGCTCGATGCGGTAGAGGTGGCTCCAGGTCCAACTGGTCTGGTCGTTGAGCCAGACTTCGTTGTTGCCGTTCTTTCCCCACGAACCCTCGCCCAGCTTTGACTTCATCACCGCCGGAGTTTTGTCCAGGTATTCGCTGCCGGTGACCAACGCGACAGGTATCTCTTCGCGGGCGAAAATGCGGACGACGTGCTCGATCCACTGCGGCCCCTCAAACCACCAGTGGCCGAAGAGCTCGGCGTCGAAGAGGGGAGGCGAGAACTCGCGGCTGCCGCTCGTCAATGGGGGCCCTGGAGCGACGTGGTCACAACTCGGGCGAAATGCTCGGCGTGGACGAGAGTGCGTGCGCTCGGCCTCTTCGGGGTAGTAGGGCTGCTTGTTTTCCATCTCCGACTGCGCGAGGGTGACCTTCCAGTAGCGATGTCCGCCGGGCCAGCGCTTCTTGTGGAAGTCGAGATAATTGCCGTCGGCGGGGTAGCCGGTGTCTCCGCTCCACACCTGCAGACCGGTGTGCGGATCGCGGGGAAAGACGGTGACGGGTTGGGTGTCGGCTCGGGGGCCGTCCACGACGTACGGACGGTAGACGGCGCGAGGGTCGGCTTTGCGATTCAATTCCTGGATGGGCAGGTTATGGAGCAACATGCCGAGGTTGCCGGACCTCATCTGGTACGGAGTGAAGAGGATCGACTCTTCGACGAGGTGGGTGTCGATAAAGAAGTATTCGATGCCTGACTCGGCCAAGCGCCTCTTCTACGCCGATCCTCAAAAGGGTGGGGATGGGCCATCTTCGCCGTCGGCGGCGACTGGCCCGCCTGCCACAGCCCCGAGGGGCGATAGCCGCACTCTGGCACCCACATGCCGCGCGGTTTTCTGCCAAGATGACGCTCGTGCACTGCAACTGCGGTGCGGATTTGCGCGGCGACACTTTCATCGGTTCCGATCAGCGGCAGGTATCCGTGGGTTGCGGCGCAGGATAGAATCTCGATCGCTCCGGTGTCCTGGAAGTGCCGAAAGCCTTTCACGATGTCGCGGTCGAGCTCGTGGAAGTCGACGAGCGTTCGCTCGAAGAATTGCAGCCAGAAGACGGCCGTCTCGGCATAGCGATGTTCGCCATTTTGACGGAAGTAGTTTTCGTCTTCGCGCGCCGAGTTGATCTTGCGCTCAACGTATTTCGGGAATTCTTCTTTGAAGGTCGGGTGCGCCAGCTGCTCGAGTAGAACCGGCGAGAGGCTCACGTTCGCCTTCAACGCCAAGCCGTCAGCCTCAAGGCGGCGAAAGACAGCCAGCAGCGGCAGGTAGGTCTCGGCCGCCGCCTCGTGAAGCCATTCCAGCCCGTGGGGCCAGGTTCCGTGATGGATCACGTAGGGCAGGTGCGCGTGCAGAGTAAAGCTTAGATAAGCCGATGGCTGGCCATTCTTCATCGATAAAGAGGTCTCCACCTCGCCGGATGGCCGGCAATTTGCATCGCAACTAGAACTGGTTAGAGCAGCATGTCAGGGCGAACATTTCGAAAGGGTGCACGCATCGAAGTGCTGCGGTGCGGCCCCGCGGTCAGTTATGCGAAAGAATGCCAAGCCAAGAGCGGAGGGAGCGGAGACCGGCATAAAGCCGGGGTTAATTTCAACCTTACACCATTGCAGGAGCTGAATTTCTCATCGGCTGGGGGAAGGGATTAGTTACAATGTTGGCAATGCCCCTCAAGAGTCCAGCGCGTCAGCGGCGCAAGAGCCCTCCTCCAGGCGAGACCGGGCAGGAGAGCCTTTATCTGCGCTTTCTTAGCGAGAAGCAGGTTCCTGTTACGGTGAAGCTGCGCGATGGCGAGGCCGTTTACGGCTGGATTGAATATTTCGACGATCGAATGATCCGATTGACTCGCGAGGGCAAGCCCAACCTGTTTATCTACAAGAACCAGATTCGCACCATCGTCGAGAGCTTTCGCAACATCGAGGCGCGGCGCCGAGAGCGCCATCGCGGGGCGACGGACGGCGCTGTTCTCGCTTCGTCAGTCGAAGGTGGAATGCAGGCTTCAGGTAAACGCAGATTGCTACCGGCCTCTCAGGCCTCTGCAACCAATGTCGACGGCGGGATTCTTTCCCCGGCTGACTCCCGCCAGAGCCTCGAAGAGCCGACCGGCGCATGAACCTCTTTCCCACGCAGGTGGATCTGAAATTTGCCGGACCGGCCGCAGCGATTGCTATGGAAGCGGGTGCGCTCGTGCGCGGCTTCTACGAGAGCGGGGTCGAGACCGAATACAAAGGCGAAGCCGACCTGGTGACAGAGGCCGACCGCGCCAGTGAGCGGCTCATCGTCGAGCGTCTCGGCACGCGTTTTCCCAGCCACGGCGTCTATGGCGAAGAGGGCACGCGCGGGCAGATGGAATCCGAGTACCGGTGGTACATTGACCCAGTCGATGGGACGACGAATTTTGCTCACCGCTATCCGGTCTTCTGCGTTTCGATGGGACTGGAGTATCGCGCGCCAGGTTTATCCGCCGACGAGGAAGGGGAAATCGTTGCCGGGGTGATCTTCGACCCCACGCGCAACGAGCTGTTTGTGGCGGAAAAAGGGAAGGGCGCGTACCTGAATGGGCGGCGCATGCAGACCTCCCGGATCGAGACGGTTGCGGAGAGCCTGCTGGCGACCGGATTTCCCTCGCGGAAGCGGCACCAGAATCCGAACATTCACTTTTACCAGGAGATCACGATGCGCTCCCATGGAGTTCGTCGCGCCGGGTCGGCCGCTCTCGACCTTGCCTATACCGCCTGCGGACGCTTTGACGGATATTGGGAGTTCAATTTGAATCCCTGGGACACCTCCGCCGGCTCTTTGATGGTGACGGAGGCGGGAGGCACGATCACCTACTTTGACGGCTCGCCGTTTCAGTCTGGCCAGCCGTGAGATCCTTGCGAGCAACGGGCGTATCCATGGGGAGCTGAAGCAGATCTTTGAAGATCTGTTCGCTGGGCGAAATCTCAGTCCGGTGGTGACGCCTCAGGAATTCCTGAATCGGCGCAGTGCGGAAGACGGGGATTTGTGAGTCAGGTTCCGGATGCAAGAAGTGCAAGTGACGTGACGAAGATCAGGTCAGAGTGCGCTGCTTCATGCTGTTACAATCGCTGGTAGTTCGAGAGCACCTAACCCTAGTCGGAGAACGGTTTTATGGCTTATGTAATCGCGGAACCCTGTATTGGAACGAAGGACACGGCGTGTGTCGACGCCTGTCCGGTGGATTGCATCCACCCGAAGAAGGACGAGGCCGGAAAGCACGGCGAAGTCGACCAGCTGTTCATCGACCCAGTCGAGTGCATCGATTGCGGCGCCTGCGTTCCAGTGTGTCCCGTCTCCGCCATTTACGCCGGCGACGATTTGCCGGAGAAGTGGTCCCATTTCACACAAAAGAACTCCGAGTATTTCGGCCGCTAGGCCAGCGTCCTCGTGAAGGAGGGTCGCCCGACCCTCCGCACGACCGGTAGCGGCGCGAGCCAGAGCTGCTGGATCGCAGTTGCAGTTGCACGACGGGCTCGGCGAGCCTCGCCGTAGTCCTACTTCCCCGAAATATTCCTCCAAGGCTGAATCCCCCCCCCCCCGTTGAGTCACTGATTATTACTTAAGTACCCATGATTAAGCGACGGCGGGAACCCTCTCCCGCTAGCTTTTGTGCATCCTATGGGCTTGAAAGTGTTAACTAGTTAGCTATTTCCGCACAATTGCCGCCCCTTCTTTTGCCTCCACCTCAACCTCAATGGCGCATGCCAAGTATCGAGGAGCTTTGTCTTATGTCCACACCATCTTTCGCCGCAGGCGCGGCGCTGTGTCTTTTAGTTGGGGCCGCTGGCCTTCAGGCCCAACAGGCAGCAAATACGCTCACCTATCACAACGACATCAGCCGATCAGGGTTGAACGATGCCGAAACCACTCTTACGCTCTCTAACGTCAGCGCAAAAACGTTTGGGAAGCTCAAGAATTTCAATACTGACGGGGTCGTGGACGCTCAGCCACTCTATGTGGCCGGATTGAAAATCGCGGGATCCACTCGTAACGTTGTGTTCGTTGCTACCGAGCATGACACGGTGTATGCCTTCGATGCGGAGAGCGGGAAGATTCTATGGCAGAAGTCGCTATTGCAAGATGACGAAACTCCCAGCACGAACCAGGGTTGCTCGCAAATCTCACCCGAGATGGGGGTGACGGCGACCCCAGTAATTGACCTTTCCAAAGGGTCACATGGGGCTATCTATGTGGTTAACATGGCACATCACACGAATGGTGACTATCATCAACGGCTCAACGCACTCGATTTGACGACAGGGGCCCAACTTTTTGGGGGCGCCAGGGAGATTACTGCCAGCTATCCCGGCGCTGGAGAGAATAGCAGCGGCGGCAATGTCGTTTTCGACCCCGGGCAGTATGCCGAACGGGTGGGGTTGCTGGAGTGGAACGGCGGAATTTATACCACGTGGACATCGCACTGCGATGAAGGCGCCTACACGGCTTGGGTGCTCGGTTATGATGCGTCGAACCTTCGACCAACGTCGGTACTCAACTTGACTCCGAATGGAAGTCAAGGCGGAATTTGGATGGGCGGCGCAGGGCTTGCCGCTACCCCGACCAAGATTCTGCTTATGGATGGGAATGGGACTTTCGACACCACTCTGAATAGCAAGGGATTTCCGTCAAAACAGGACTTCGGCAACGCTTTTATCCGGTTGGGCCTGAGCGGTAGCGGAAAGCTTCAGGTTGAGGATTACTACGCCACCGACAATACCGTGCAGCAGTCGAATGCCGACACTGACCTGGGTTCCGGTGGAGTGATCATCCTTCCTGAGGTCTATGATGCCAGCGGGAATTGGCATCACCTCGCCGTCGGAGCTGGGAAGGACACCAACATTTACGTTGTCGATCGCACAGATATGGGTAAGTACAACCCCAATGGAGGCAAGATTTATCAGGTCTTGTCAGGTGTGTTGCCGCATGGGGAGTTTGGCGCACCAGTCTACTTCGATAACAAGGTTTACTTCGGAGGAGTCAACGATAACCTCAAGGCGTTCAAGATCTCGAAGGCGAAACTGGTGAGCACGCCGGCGAGCCTGAGCGCAAATACGTTCGGCTACCCCGGCACTACTCCGGTGATCTCCTCGAACGGCACCAAGAACGGAATTGTTTGGGCGGTCGGCCATACTACTCCAGCCGTACTTTATGCTTTTGACGCTGAAGACCTCTCTCAGGAGCTCTATGACAGCAATCAATCGGATACGCGCGACCAGTTGCGGGCGGTGGACCACTTTATCAGCCCGCTTGTCGCCAATGGACGCGTTTACGTTCCCACGCAAACCGGGGTTACCGTATTCGGCTTGCTCGGGGATTGATCCAGTATTCCGTGTACCCCGCCGAAAGCCATGTATTCCTGAATAAGGGTTTTCCGAGAGCATTTGGACGCAAAGTCCAAATGCTCTCTTGGTTTGTCTTTGATCCACTTCTTAATGCCCACGCTTTCCTGAGATCAATTGATGCTTCGCCAGAAGTAATGGTGGCGGAGAGTGATGCGCCCGCATGACGTCCGCGTGAAGGAGGGTCGCCCGACCCTACGCATCGTCTCCATCTAAAAAACCTACTCGAATTACTACCCTGTTACCTAAGTAAGACGCCCGCTCTCTTTAGTCACCAGCGTGGCGGCTTCTTATTGGTTAAATGCCTTTAGCTGGCCTGCTTCTACCTCTGCTGTGAATCGGCGCTGCGTTTCGGTGGCGCTCTGTCCATAAAAGTTGCCTAGGAGATCATCATGTTGATTCGCTATATTTCCGGTACCGTGGTCGTTGTGTCTTCACTGCTGGTGGGGCAGGTTCATGCCCAGCCTGCGGCCAACGTTCTCACCTGGCATAATGACCTCAATCGCAGTGGCGCGAATAACGCCGAGTCGATCCTCACTCCCTCCAGTGTTAACGCAGTAAGCTTCGGCAAGGTCGGGTTTTTTTCGACCGACGGGGTTGTCGATGCAGAGCCACTTTACGTCGGCGGGGTCAAGATCGCAGGTGCGACCCACAATGTTGTTTACATTGCGTCAGAACACGACACCGTCTATGCCGACGACGCCGTGACGGGGACGGTCCTATGGCAGACCTCGTTGCTGCAGAGCGGCGAGACGACTAGCGGAAGCTTCAATTGTTCTCAGATCTCGCCTGAAATCGGTATCTCATCCACCCCCGTGATCGACCTTTCCCAAGGGCCGAATGGGGCTATCTATGTGGTGAGCATGTCCCTCGATTCGTCCGGTAACTACCATCAGCGGATCAATGCCCTGGACATCACAACCGGCGCTCAACTCTTTAGCGGGCCGACGGAAGTGAGTGCTTCCTACCCTGGAACGGGTTCCAGCAGCAGCGGCGGACAAGTCCCTTTCGTGCCGCAGAAATATGCCGAACGCGCCGGCCTGCTGGATTGGAACGGAGGGATTTACACCGCCTGGACCTCGCATTGCGATTCTGCTCCCTACACCGGCTGGATCATCGGCTATAGCGCGTCAACGCTGAAGCAGACCACGATCCTCAACGTCACTCCAAACGGTAGCGATGGAGCGATTTGGATGAGCGGTGCGGGCCTTGCCGCTACTCCGACGAAGATTTTCTTCCTGGACGCGAACGGCACGTTCGATACAACTCTCGATATCAACGGGTTCCCAGCATCGCAGGATTTTGGAAACTCCTTTATTGAGCTGCAAATGGGAGCTAACGGCCAACTCCAGGTGAGCGATTATTACGCGACGGACACGACGGTGCAGCAATCGGCCAATGATGTCGATCTGGGGTCCGGCGGGGCGATGTTGCTCCCCAACTTCAATGACAACAATGGCAACTCGCATCATCTGGCGGTGGGAGCAGGGAAGGACGGCAATATCTATCTGGTCGACCGAACGAATATGGGTCGGTACCATCCGCAAGGCGGATATATTTATCAGGTTTTGTCGGGTGCGCTGCCGCGCGGCGAATGGGGCGCCCCGGCCTTTCTGACCACCGGTAGTACCTCCCAAATCTACTACGGCGGCAGGTCCGACTATATCCGAGCCTTTCAGATATCGAATGCACAACTGCAGTCAACGCCCGCAAGCATGAGCACGAACAGCTTTGGCTATCCCGGGACGACGCCTTCGATCTCCTCAGCTGGAGGGAAGAACGGAATCGTCTGGGCGATTGGGCATACCAGCCCCGCGGTGCTTTATGCCTACGACGCTCAGAATTTGGCGACCCAGCTCTACAACAGCAATCAATCGGGGACACGCGACCAGTTCGGATCGGTCGATCATTTCATTTGTCCGATGATCGCCAACGGACACGTCTATGTGCCTACACTGACAGGGGTGGCTGTTTTCAGTCTGTTTTAAAACTGGAAGCATGATCAGAGTCCGTCCCGCATAGCCTTTGCCTTGCAGCGGGTGCCCTGAGGAGAGCTTCTTGAGCGCTTATTCGAGAAGCTCTCTTCGGGCTTTCAAGGTCGCAATCGTCCGGGCGGGCGCGCTATTCTCGATGGTAATGGGGATTGCTCCAGTCAAGCGTGGCGGTCGATGAACGCGCATCAGGTTGAGGCCATCGTGCTGCGCACGTGGCCCATTCACGAGGCCGACCAGATTGTCTCGCTCTTTACCCGCGACTACGGCAAGATCAAGGGTGTCGCGAAGGCGGCGGCCCGGTCGCGCCGCCGCTTTGGCGGGGCGATGGAGCCGATGACCCACGTTCGCGCCAGCTACGTCGAAAAGCCGCGCCAGGAGCTGGTCCGGCTCGATTCCTTTGACATTGTCACGTCGCCGCTTTCCGCTCCGATTGATTATGCGCGGGCAGCGGCGCTGGCGTTTTTTTCCGAGGTGCTCGAAGAAACGCTGCCTGATCATGACCCTCACGATGCGGTCTTTCGCCTGCTTGTTGCGGTGCTCAGCTTCACCCGCAACGGCTCGATCTGGATGCCCGTCACCTACTTTGCGCTGTGGACAACCCGACTGATGGGATGGCTACCGGAACTCACCATTTGCGTGCATTGCGGAGCGCCACTGAATGGGCAGGCTAGCTATTTCCATCCGCAGGTCGACGGACTTTTTTGTGCGCAACACCGGCGCGCGGGATCGCTCACGCTGAGCGTGGAATCACAAGCTTTGGCGAACCGGATTCTTCGCGTCTCAGTGCCGGCTCTTGCCGCGGAAGCATGGCCTCGGCAGCGCGCTGCCGATTTGCGACGGTTTGCGATTCAGGCGTTGGAGCGGCACATCGACCGCCGACTCATCAGCGTGATCGCGCTTCATCGCCTGGGCGGCTGAGGTTCGCCTCAAAGCTGCTTAGCTCGAAGCAGCGGGCAGCTCGGTTGAAAACAAGGTTGCTTCCGCCTGGCGGCGACGAAGCAGACCCGGAACGACCACCCCGCCGGCGTGGTCCCAGCGTTGAAACTGTCCCGCAGCACTGGCAAAATCTCCGGTGTTGACGAACCGCAGCAGCGTCGAGCTGGCGAGGCTGGCGCAGCCGAGGTTGAAGACGAAGTCGACCATGGCGTCGAACTGATTTTGATTGATCGCTGACGTGACCAGGTGGTTGACGCATGTCACGGCTCCTGAGATGTCGCTGGCCAGAAAGGCGTCGGCCTGGTCCTGCGTAATGGTCAAACCGGCATGCACGCCAGGCCCGGTGTGGCCGTAACCGATCGTCCATACGCCGACCTGATCGGCATAGGCTGACAACCTCAATCCCTCGAACTGCTTGGTGAGGTTCATGCCATTGTCACTGTAAGTAAAGTTCTGCATATCTGGTCCTCGGTTTGGGGCTCAGAGAGAGATCGCCACCCCGCATGAAAGCTAGCCTAACTCCACGATGGTTACAAGCAAATAATCGTGGACGAGAGGTCGCGAAGGTCGCCCGTTGGAGGGGCTTGGGAGGTCTTCCATCTTGACGCATTCCCAAATTGGGAATCGGGAGGTCGGGGAGGCGAAAATCTTTGCAGATTCCGGAGCTCCTAGGTCGAGAAACTCTGTATCACTAGGACATGGGCGTGGCATGACTTCCTCGCCAGCCCCGCATCTCCTCAGGCTGGGACTCCTCCCGGAGTCCCGTTTTTTTAGCACAATCGCTCGCAGTTCCCGTCAGACGAGGGTCCGAGTCGGGATAATCGCTCGCGCTTGTTAGAATTACGGTTACATCTGACTTCTGAGAGTTTGTCTTGGCTTCGTCCCACGCTTCTACTTCCGCTTCGCGTCTTGTCTCATCGCCAATCGCTTCACGGCCTGAGCCGCTGACCTTCCAGCAATTGCTTTTTCGCCTCCAGAGTTTTTGGGCCGAGCGAGGTTGCGTGCTGCAGCAACCTTATGATGTGGAGGTCGGTGCGGGCACGATGTCGCCCGATACATTTCTGCGTGTTCTCGGTCCGAAGCCGATCAGCATCGCTTATGCGCAGCCTTCGCGGCGTCCGGCGGACGGCCGCTATGGCGAGAACCCCAACCGGCTTTTCAAGCACACACAGTTTCAGGTGATCCTGAAGCCGCCACCGGCGGGCATGCAGGAGATTTATCTGGAATCGCTGGCCGCCATCGGCATCGACCTGCGCGAGCACGACCTCAAGTTCGAAGAAGACAACTGGGAGTCGCCGATGGTCGGCGCCTGGGGAGTCGGCTGGCAGGTGATGCTGGACGGTCTGGAGATCACGCAGTTCACCTACTTCCAGCAGTGCGGCGGCATCGATCTCGACCCAATCTCAGGCGAGATTACCTATGGCCTGGAGCGGATCTGCGCGTTTCTGCAGGATGTGGATTCGATCTATGACATCGTGTGGTCGGTCAATCCGGTGACCGGCGAGAAGATGACCTACGGGGAAGTGCGGCTACTCGAGGAGTTGCAGTTCTCGGTCTACAACTTCGAGGCCGCCGATGTGGAGAAGCTCTGGGAGCACCTGCGGCTCTACGAGGCCGAGTGCCAGGCGCTGCTTTCGGAGTTCAAGACGGAGTTCGCGCCGCAAGCGATTAAGAAATCCGAACGGCAGGAGAAGATCCACGACCGGGTGGTTCATGATGGCGAGCTACCTCCGCCGGAGCTGGGGAAGTGGAAGTCTTCGCCGCGCGACGCCGTTTCCCTATACTGCCCGCTTACGACCTGTGCCTGAAGTGTTCGCATCTCTTCAACCTGCTCGACGCCCGGGGGGCGATTTCGGTCACTGAGCGAGTTGGGGTGATCGCGCGCATTCGCAACCTTGCCGTTGCAACGGCCCAGGCTTACAACCAGCAATCCAAATGAAATGATGCGGCACGCAGGTTTGCGAAGCTGACCTGATCTCTCGCCGAGTGAAGAATCAATATGCCAGACCTTTTATTTGAAGTTGGACTTGAAGAAATTCCCGCACGCATGATCGCGGGCGCGCAGGCGGAACTCGCTGAGCGCGTCCACAAGCTTCTCTTGCGGGAGAACCTGCTGGTTGCTGAACCCACGGTCGAAAGCTTCTCGACTCCACGACGGTTGGCGGTCAGAGTTCATGGCGTTCTCGGCCAGCAACCTGATGTAGAAGAGCTGCTTACGGGGCCATCCTCGAGTATTGCATTCAAGAATGGGGAGGCGACTCCGGCAGCTCATGCCTTCGCGAAGAAGGCTGGAGTCGAGGTTGCGGCGCTGACCCGGACGACGTCCGCCAAAGGCGAATATGTCACGGCGAATGTCCTTCGCAAAGGTCAATCCGCTGCCGACGTTCTTAAGGCTCAGCTGCCGAAGGAGCTGGCTGCGCTTTATTGGCCCAAGAACATGTACTGGCGGGAGGGAAAGCCGGAGCGCTTCGTTCGTCCGCTGCGTTGGCTGCTCGCGCTGCTGGACGATCAGGTTGTCGATGTGGAATTTGCGGGAACTGTTGCAGGAGACAAGACTTATGGCCATCGGATCCTGCATGGAGATCAGCCGATTGAGGTCGGTCGTCCCTCGGAGTATCTAGCCAAGCTCGAGGCCGGGTTTGTGATTGCCGATGTCGAGTCTCGCCGGCATAGGATTCGTAAGGCGCTGGATGCTGCGGCCCGCGCGGTTCCGGGGATTCGTTGGCGCGAAGATCATCCGCTGGTCGATTCCGTCACCCATCTTACGGAGTGGCCGAGCGTTGCTCTTGGGAGCTTTGAGGAAGAGTATCTGACGCTGCCGGAAGAAGTTCTGGTCACGGTCATGCGAGATCACCAGAAGTATTTCGCTCTCGAAGACGGATCGGGGAAACTCGCGCCATATTTCCTTACTGTGCTGAACACCGAAGCTGATGAAGCAGGGCTGGCGGTCATTCGCCACGGCAATGAGCGGGTTCTTCGGTCCAGGTTCAAGGATGCGCGTTTCTTTTGGGATTTCGACCAGAAGATTCCGCTGGTTGACCGCGTGGAGATGCTGAAGTCGGTGACCTTCCAGAAAGAGCTTGGCAGCTATTACGCGAAGACCCAGTCCAACGCCATCATCGCGGGGATGCTCGCCGATCTTGAGACTTTTGAAGGCAAGAAGGTCGATAAGTCTGCGCTGCTGAAAGCTGTGGAGCTGTCGAAGAGCGATCTCACTGCCGAGCTGGTGAAGGAGTTCACGGAGTTGCAGGGGATCGTGGGCGGACTGTACGCCCGCGCGCAGGGGCTCGGTGAGGTTGTTAGCCAGGCGATCTATTGGCAGTACAGTCCGGCATCGAGCGAGGACGCGATTCCACCTACGGTGGAAGGGCAGATTCTTGGACTCGCTGATCGAATCAACTCGATCGTGGATATGTTTGCGATCGGGTTGAGGCCGACAGGGTCGAAAGACCCCTTCGCGCTGCGACGCGCGGCGAGCGGGGTGGTGAAGATTCTGGCTGAATCGCAGTTGCCGATCACATTAGGCGGCCTCGGAATCATCGCGGCGCAGGCTTCGGCACAAGCAGGAGCTCACGGGGCGATCACCGAGGTGAAGGCCTTCCTACGCGAGCGGCTGGACTTTTATCTTCGCGAGACGGGCGGGTTTGCTTATGACGTGGTTGCGGCGACTCTGGCCGCTGGCGACGACGAAATTCCCGACGCCATTGCTCGCGCCGAGGCTCTTACCGCTGTCCGTGGGTCGGAGGATTTTGCGGCGATTTCCGCGGCTTTCAAGCGGATCAAGAATATTCTGCGCCAGGCGGCTGAAAAGGCTTCGTCCGAGGATATTGCTGGAACCGTCGACGAAGCTCTTCTGATGGAGCCGGCGGAGAAGACGCTGTGGGCTGAGTCGACGAGGCTTACCTCGGTCGTCGAGGCATTGAGGGCAGACCGGAAGTATCGCGAGGCGCTCGAGAAGATTGCCACGCTGCGTCCGTATGTGGATGGCTTCTTCGACGCGGTGATGGTGATGGCACCTGAGCCGGAGATTCGGAAGAATCGTTTGGCGCTGATTGCTTCGGTGTTGGGCGAGTTCTCGAAGATTGCCGACTTTTCGGAGATTGTGACGGCATGAGCCGCAGAAGGACCCCGGCCTAAAGGCCGGGGCTTCCACCGGAAGAACGACGACACTTGCTCGAACTAGCGTTCGGCGACTGTCTCCAGCATCTCGAAGAATTCTGGGAACGAGATGGCTGCCGATTCGGCTCCGAGGATTGCTGTTTCTCCCTCGGCGCGGAGCGCGGCGACAGAGAATGCCATGGCGATGCGGTGATCGCCTCCTGAGTCGATTTGCGCTCCGTGAAGGTGCTGGCCTCCGGGAACGTCGAGTCCGTCTTCGAACTCTTCAACCTCAGCGCCCATCGCTCGCAGATTCTGTACGACCAGAGCGATGCGGTCGGACTCCTTCACGCGCAGTTCCTTTGCGTCGCGGATGCGGATGCCGTTGCGGGAGTAGGGAGCGATGGCTGCGAGTACGGGGAGTTCGTCGATGAGCTGCGCGGCCAGCGAGCCGGAGACCGTAGTACCGCCGAGGCCATTCGCGGGAGCGTTGAGTTGGACTGTTCCGATGAGTTCGGTGTTCTTTTCTTCGAGATCAAGCACCGCGACGGTTGCTCCGAGCGCGGTTAGCACATCGAGCAGCGTGGCGCGGGTTGGGTTGAGGCCGAGTCCGTCGAGCACCAGGTTGCTGTCCGGGAATAATGCCGCAGCGCAGAGGAAAAAGGCTGCGGACGACATATCTCCCGGCACCGCGGCCTCGATGGCCTTGAGTTTCTGCTTTCCGGTGATGGAGACGGAATCCAGAGTTCGCTCGACGGTCGCGCCGAAGGCCCGTAGTGCGAGCTCGCCGTGATCGCGGGTTCTGACGCTTTCGCGGATGGTGGTTGTGCCTTCGGCTTGCAGTCCGGCAAAAAGCAACGCGGTTTTCACTTGCGCGCTGGGGATTGGCGTGGTGTAGTCGATACCGGTAAGAGCGGTGCCGCGAACGACCACAGGTGCATGGCCTTCGGTGAGCGTGATTTGAGCGCCCATTTGTGCGAGCGGCTTGCGGATGCGCTCCATGGGACGGCGGCTGAGCGAGGCGTCGCCTATTAGGGTAAACTCGCCCGCTTGAGCGGCGAGCAGTCCGGACATCATGCGCATGGTCGATCCGGAGTTGCCGCAATCGAGCGGTGAATCGGACGGCGAGAAGCTGCCGCCGGTTCCGGTCACGGCTACGCGGCCGTCTTCTAGCCACTCCACCTTCGCGCCGAGCGCGGCGACGCAGCCTAGGCTGCTGGCGCAGTCGGCTCCGGTGGAGAAATTGGCAAAGGTGCTGGTGCCTTCAGCGAGGCCGCCGAGCATGGCGTAGCGGTGCGAGATGCTTTTGTCTCCTGGCAGGCGGAGGGTGCCGGACAGGTTGCGTGCTGGCTTGATGATGCGTTGGGTCGTTGCATGTGGAGGTGCGGTTTCGAGCAAGACGGTCTCCTGGATTGGCTATCTCTATCGTATCGTCAAGAGCGGGATGAGGCTGCGCGGGGAGTCGAAGGCGTAACCGATGGTCGGGCGAATACTATTCAGCGGGACGCTCGGTTGGCTCGATCACTTTGAGGACGACGACGGTTTCATCGTCGAAGCGGTCGACGTCGCCTTGGAACTTCGTGACTTCGTCGAGGATGGTTGCGGCGATGTCGGCGGCTGACTTGTGCTGGTTGTCTTGGATGACCTTCATCAGCAGTTCATCGCCGAACATGTGTCCCTCGGCGTTTTGTGCGTCGGGGATGCCGTCGCTGAAGAAGATGATCGAGTCGCCGGGTTGGGTCGCGAGGCTGAACTCCTCGTATTTGGCTTCGGGAAACATGCCGAGAGGAAAGCCCTCGGCCTTGACTGGTCTCTATCTCGCCGCCGCGGCAGAAGATGGGCTGCGTTGCGCCAGCGTTGGCGAGCTGTAGCGTCTGATTGGTGTCGTTCCAGACGGCGTAGACCATGGCGACATATTGCGAGTCGAGCCTGCGCTCTTGCAGGGCATCGTTGAGCGCCTCGAGCATGGCTGAGGGCGAGAGCGAGGCATTCGCGAGCGAGCGGATCATGCCGCTCACGACTGCGGCAAAGAGTGCGGCGGCCGCGGCCTTACCGCTGACGTCGCCGAGCACGATGCCGGTGCAGCAGGGGTCGAAGGTCAGAAAGTCGTAGACGTCGCCGCCGATGGTGCGCGCGGCCAGGAACTTGGCGGCAAATTCGGCATGGAGATGCTTTGGCCTGGTCTGCGGCAGCAGGCGAAGCTGGACCTCGCGGGCCATGGCGAGGTCGTGCTCGAGGCGCTGCTCCTGTTGGGCGATGCGTTGGTAGAGGCGGGCGTTTTCGATCGAGATGGCGATCTGCGCGGCGAGGGTGGTGATGGCCCGCTCGTGGTCTTCGTTGAAATAGTAGGCGCGGGTGTGTTCGATATCGAGAACGCCGATGACTTTGCCCTTGTAGATGAGCGGGACCGCCATCTCGGAGCGCGTCTCGGGATTCACCATGTGATAGCGCGTATCTTTGCGAACGTCGCCGACCAGCACCGCGCGGCGTTCGGTGATTGCTACATTCACGAGTCCGCGGTCGAGCGGGACTTGTATCGTCAGGGATATAGCGCTCGCCGAAGCGGACGCCGTACTGGCCCTCGAGGACCTGGTCCTTTTCGTTCAGCAGCCAGATGGTGAACATGTGGTAATCGATGAGGCGGCGAACGAGCTGTCCGATGCGCTCAAGCAGCGGCGTCGAGATCGAGGATCGAGGTCAACTCGCGGCTGATCTCGTTCATCACGGCGAGCGTCTGCGCCTGGCGCGCGACGCGGGTGTAGAGGCGGGCGTTTTCGATCGATTGCGCAATGCGCGAAGCAGTGAGGCGTGAGCAGGTGCAGGTGTTCGGGCTTGAAGTAGTCGGGCTGCTCCGACTGGATATCGATCACGCCGATGAGGCGGTTTTTGACGATGAGCGGCACGGCGAGCTCGGAGCGTACGGCGGGGTTGACGTTGATGTAGTTGGGGTCTTCGAGGACGTCATTGACCAGAACGGCTTGGCGCGACTGTGCGACCTGGCCGACGATACCTTTGCCCATCTTGATCTGAGCCGCTCGGCCTCGGCGGTGTGGCCGATCTGGAAGCGCATGCGCAGATCGTTGGTGCGGTCGTTGAGCAGCAGGATGGCAAAGATGCGGTAGTCGATGACGGCGCGGACCAGGCCGGCGGTGCGGTGCAGCAGGGTTTGCAGGTCGAGGGTGGTATTGAGCGCGTCAGTCAGGCGGAGGAGAAATTCGCTCTGCAAGGGCTCGACGCGGATCTGCGCCGGAGTGGAAGCCAGGTCGGAGCTGGGCCGGTAGTCTCCCTCAAAGGCGTGCTCCGCAGGCTGCGGGGCGGCGCTCTCGGCGGGGGCGATGTCGGCGCTGGGAACTTCTTTGGTCACAGGGTCCTGGGTTTCCGGAGACGCAAATCTGCCGCGGATGCTCTCGACTTGTCATCATATCGCGCCGGAGGTCGTTCGATTGTGCTCCCCCTCGCTGCACTCGGGGTTCGCTTCGCTCAAGATGACGCTTTCGCTTGCCTCGGAGTCTGGAACTCCGAGGTAAGTGAACTAGGGAGCGCCGAGTTCGCGGACGATGGCGACGCCGGCGCTGGCGCCGATCCGGTTAGCGCCGGATTCGAGCATGGCGCGGGCGTGTTCGAGGGTCTTGATGCCGCCGGAAGCCTTGACGCCGCAGAGGGTGCCGGCGACGCCGCGAAGCATGGCGACGTCGTCAGGGGTCGCGCCACCGCTTGAGAATCCGGTGCTGGTCTTGAGGAAATCGGTGCCTGCTTGCAACGCCAGTTCCGACGCGAGCAGCTTTTCCTGGACAGTCAGCAGGCATGTCTCGAGGATGACTTTGACGATCGCTCCGGCATCGTGGGCGATCTCGACGACGCCGCGAATATCTTCGGAGACGCGGGCGTGATCGCCGGATTTCAGCGCTCCGATGTTGATGACCATGTCGATCTCTTTTGCGCCCAGCGTCACCAATGCTTCGGTTTCTGCTCGCTTCGTGGTGGAAAGGGAAGCGCCGAGTGGAAAACCGACGACCACGCCGACTGGTATGCCGGTTCCCGACAAGACCGATACGGCCAGCGAGGTCCAGGTGGGGTTGATCATCGCGCAGGCGAAGCGGTATTGCGCGGCTTCTTCGCAAAGGTTGATGACCTGCTCGCGGGTGGCATCCGGCTTGAGCAGGGTGTGGTCGAAGAGGGCGGCGAGCGGTCGGCCAGTGGGCGAGGGTCGTTTGGGCGAAAGCCTTTGCATCGTAGTTGCTCGCGCTAGCGTAGAGTGTCTTATTTTCTGAAGTTGTGACAGTCATAACGAATCCTGTGAATCAATCGCCTTGCCCATGGCGATCACTTCTCTACAGCGGAAAGTCCGGCGGAAGTATACAGATGTCGGGGAGGTTTCGGAACTTCTCCGCGTAGTCCATGCCATAGCCGATGACGAACTGGTTGGGAATCGAAAATCCAACATAGTCGGCCTCGATTGGCTCGATTCGGCGTGCCGGCTTATCCAGGCAGGTCGCGATCTTGAGCGATTTCGGATGATGCTGCATGAATATTTTGCGTAGATATCCCAGGGTGATTCCGGTGTCGAGAATGTCTTCGACGATGATGACGTGTTTGCCTTCGATTGGCTCGTCGAGGTCCTTGGTCAGCTTGACTGCACCGCTGCTGGTGCGTCCTTTTTTGTAGCTCGACACGGCGACGAAGTCGAAGGTGCAATCGATGTGTACGCTGCGCGCGAGATCAGCGAGGAAGATCGCCGAGCCTTTCAGCACGCCGATCATGATGACGGTCTCGCCCGCGTAATCGCGGGTGATTGCTTCGCCGAGCTCGGCGACGCGTTTCTCAATCTGCTCACGGCTGTAGAGGACGAGAAGCTGCTGACTTGCCGGGATATTCATTGCATTCAGGATATCTCCAAACTGCTTCAGACGGCATATTGCCGCCGGAGAACGATATACTGAGAAGGTCGTCTTAACGCATGTATCCCTTCATTCATATCGGTTCGCATTTCAGCATCGGCACCTTTGGACTTCTTCTTTGGCTAGCGGCGGTTTGCGCGTGCTGGGTGCTCCATCGCAATTTTCTTCGCTCCGGGATCGACGCGGACGCGATCGGTGTGGTGGCTATTGTCACCGTGCTCGGGATCGTTGGAGCGAAGCTCTGGCATGTTGCCGACACCCCCGGCGAGCACATCTTCGAGCGCGAGGGGTTTGCCTGGTTTGGCGGGCTGGTCTTTGGCATACTGGCGCTCTTGTGGCAGGGCCGGGCGACGAAAATCGGCGCGATCCGCATGCTCGATCTGGCCGCGCCGGCCGCTGCTGTGGGCTATGGGATGGGACGGCTGGGGTGCCTGATCTCGGGTGACGGCGACTATGGCATCCCTACAAGTCTGCCCTGGGGTATGAGCTTTCCTAACGGTCTGGTGCCGACGACGCAACGAGTGCATCCCACGCCGATTTACGAGCTGATTGCCGGGTTGGTGATTGGCTACTATCTGTGGCTGCGAGGGGCGAAGCACAGGCCTTTGGGGCAGATCACGGGGGAGTATCTGGTTCTGAGTGGCATAGCTCGCTTTCTGGTGGAGTTTATCCGCATTAACCCCAAAGTTTACTGGGGTATGAGCAATGCTCAGTTGGCGAGTCTGGGTTCGGTTGTGGCGGGCGTTGTTTTCGTCGTGGTTGCCCGCTGGCATGCAGAGCGGCAAGTAGGGAGTGAAATCCCTGCGGTCGAAGCGAAAGTCTAACTCGAGTCTTTCGAGCTCACAACCGTTTTAGATAGTCTTTAGCTTTTTCTAGCTCTGGAAACAGATTCTCTTCAGCCTTGAAGTCCCTTGAATGTACGCATCGCCGTCCGGCCTTTACTTTGACTGGATGCTTGAGGTGCAGCATCTCGTGGTACATGAGGTATTCGACGGCGTACCGCGGGGTGTTCTTGCGGTCGAAGACCTTGCTCACCATGATTGTGTTGTGGGCGGCGTCGTAGTGGCCGAGGAGACGCTTGGCGTTGTGTTCGCTCCAGGTGAGCATTGGGCGGCCGAGTAGACCGTGAAAGAAGCGCGTGTTGAGGCTCTCGAAGACTTCGTCGAGATCGTAGGTCTCTCCTTGCGCCGTTGAAATCTTCTTTTTTCCCCGCGACTGGCGAATGCGCTCGGTCTGGCGCATCATCGCTTCGCTTGAAGTAAAGCGACGGTACCGTCCAGAGTGAGTCGCTTCGATGGGTTTTCGATAAAGCTTGGCGAGTAGGATGTGCGCGATGGCGCGCAGCACTGGCTCCGGAGCGCCCTCGAGCAGGTCGGAGAGGCTGACCTTGATCGCGCCTTCGCGCAGGCGAATGGTGGTGTTGAGGCTGGTAAAGCGCCGGAATCGAACCTGAAAGGGAGGGATCGGAGCGCGCGGCCGCAGTGCCCGGTACTCCTCGTGAAACAGTTCTACTAATACAGAATCCACTCTTCTAAACCTAGCACACGGGTGAGGACGAATGCGACGCCCGGACGAGCTTCGACGGTCGATGCTCAGGGTTGGGGATTTTAGTCGTAGCCTCGCACCACTGCTCGATCTGACCTGTGGCCCGTAAGAGTCCCAGCTCTGCTTTGATCAATTCGAAGTTGGCATCGAGAGCGTCCTCTGCGCGACGGCGCTCTTCGATGCGGGCCTGTTGCTCTTCTTTCGGAGTTAGAGGAGTCGCACCGGGCGCGGTGCTGGGTGAGTTGATCTGGGTGAGAACGGCGTCGAGCTGGCTTTGGGCGAGCTCGCTTTGCAACTGTGCAACTTCCTTTTGCGCGGAGAGCTCAGTCAAACTTTTTTGGAGCAGGACGATATTTTCGCTGCTTTGGTCGCGCGCCTGATCGGCCTGTGCGTTGGCGCGGTTGGCCTCGGCGGTCGACTCCCGCGCCTTGGCCCGGCGGGTCGCGTCAAAGAGCGGCAACGTGATTTGAAGTCCGGCTTCGAAGTTGTTGTGTTGGAAGCGCAGGTAGTATTCCTGGTAATTGTTGATCTCCGAAAAGCGGCTATAGGCGGCGCCGAAGCCGATCTGGGGACGATAAATCTGCCGGGCGTCCCCGAAGGCTTGATATTGATGCGACTGGGCAGTGGCGTAGGCGGCGCGCACTCCTTCGGTGTTCATTGCGCTAAGGGTTGCCAGTCGCCATCGAAGGCACTGTTGCGCTCGAGCTCAGGGGAGGGTGGAATGCTATTCGATTCCGTCACCAGGCTGTCAGAGGGTAACCCGGTCAGGTGCGCGAGACGTTCGCGGACGACCTCGATGTCGTCCTGGATGTGTAGCCTCTTCAAGCGAATTTGTGCCGAGAGGAGCTTTGCGCGGAGTAAGTCTTCGCGAGTGCCCACGCCTGCATCGAGTCGTTGCTGCTCGATGATGCTCAATCGGGAAGCGTAGCCATTCTGATCGTCGAGAACTTCAATCCGGCGGCGGTCGGCATCGAGTTGAACGTAATCCAGCGCCGCGTCGAAAACCACCTGTTGGCGCGCGTCGGCCAGACTAAGCTGAGCCGCTTTCAGAGCTGCGCGGGCCGAACGTATGTAGTCTCGCTGCGAGAAGGTAAAGAGCAGGGACTGCGAAGAGACATTGACGATCGTGGGTTGGCCGATCGGAAAACCGTAGGTGTAACCCACGCTGGAGCCGAGCACAAAGTTGGGAATGTAAACATCTCTGGATTCGCTCAACCCGGCGGCGGCGCGTTGCACGTCGGCTGCGGCGATGCGCACGGAGGTGCTGTTACGCAGCGCCTGATCGACCGTGGTGAGCAGAGAGACCTGGGCAGGAGCACCGATCGGAAATGATATGACGGGAAACAGCAAGGCGCAGATGCCGATCACCGATCTGTATGCCCGCCACTTCACGAACGCCGTCACCTCATCCTATCTATGCTTGTGAAAACGAAATCCGATTTCGATTCCCTTGTTGTCTTCGGCCGGTCGTCACTTCGGCAGACGATGCGGTCATTGCGTGACCTTGACTGGGACTTTATCGACAATAGGCAGACCATTAGTTGTGCCCAGAGCGACGAAGTCTCCTTCATGCAATCCGTCGACGATCTGGATTGCGGTCAAGGTAATGATGCCTGTCTTTACCGGAGTCTTACGCAGTGTCTCGCCGTCGAGCACATACACGAAGTCCTGACCGGCGCTCGCATGCAGCGCTTCGCGAGGGATGTTGAGGACGTCGGGTGTGCTGCTGGTCGTCACCGTGACGGTCACGTTCGTGTCTGGAAGAAGTGTCCCGTCGGCATTGTCGACGGTCACAATCGCCGCTCCGACGTGGCGGGTTGTATAGGTAATGACTGTAGATGGCACACGCGCGATGTGGCCTTGCCAGGAACGCGAAGGCAGCGCGTCCCAAACGATTTTGATCGGCAGTCCGACAGAGAGCTTGCCTATCTCAGGTTCGTCGAAGTAGGCGCGCACCTGGACTTTTTTCAGGTCTGCCATTTCCAGCAGTCGATCGCCCTGACCGACGTATTCGGTGGCACTCACGGGGAGGGCATAAACGGTGCCTGAGAAAGGAGCGCGGATACTGACTTCTTCCCGCGTCTTTTTGGCGGCGGCGTAACTCGACTGTGCTTCCTCTAATGCCGCCTTGGCATGTTCGAGATCCGGGGCCGCGTAAGGCGACTTGCGGCGAAGGTCGAGCAGGTGGAGCGAGGCATTGGCCTGGTCGAGGCGCTGTTGCGCGGCTGAGACTTCGGCTGCGGAGGCCGCGCCCTGTGTTGCCAACTTTTTCAACGTGGCGAGCTGGCTTTCCGCCTGATCGCGGTCGGCTTTGGTGCGCGCTACGTCGCCGTCGAGGGTGTAGCGCTCCTGCTGGCTCCCCCCGTTGGTCAGGGAGTCATAACTTGCCTGGGCCGCGCGCACGGCTGCCAGCGCGGTGGCCTCTCGCGTACTGGCTTCGGTGTCGTCCATCTCGATCAGCAGCTTCCCTTCGGGAACGCGGTCTCCTTCGTGGACAAAGACGGACTTCACCAGGCCGGCATAGGGCGCGTGGGCTTCAAAGTTGGTGATCGGCTCGACGATGCCGTTGGTGGAGAAGGTGCTGACAATATCGCCGCGCCGCACCTGGGCTACGCGGACCGGCAGCCGGGTGCGTGTCACCATCCGCACCGAGTAGAAGATGCCTACCGCCAGCAGCGCCACGACGATCCAGATCCAGCGGTTATTGTTGTTCCGGGTAGCGATAGTTCATCCTCGCGAAGGCTGGTCGAACAAAGGGTCAGTATATAAGACGCGAGGACGAAATATTCGAGTCAGAAATGTGGAGGGTTGACGACACAGGGGAACATTCCGGCGAACCCCCAGCCCTATGCAATGTGCGCGTTGCGACCTCGCTTACAATTATCTTATGGCAACAGGCTACACAGACGATCATGCAAAATCCGGTTTAGATTTCAGTTTCCCGTCCATCGAGACGTGGCCCAACCAGTTTCCCGGTTACGAGATTCTGATTGACGATCCGGAGTTCACCTCGGTATGTCCGAAGACGAGTTTGCCCGACTTTGGGATCATCATCCTGCGCTATGGCCCGCGGGACCGCTGCCTGGAACTGAAGTCCTACAAGGAATATCTCTTCAGCTACCGCAACCTGGGGATATTTCAGGAAAATGTCGTCAACCAGGTGCTGGAAGATGTTGTGAAGGCTTGCGACCCGGTGTGGGCGGTGGTGAAGGGGGATTTTCGCCCGCGCGGTGGGATTTCGACGACGATTGAGGCGCGGTGGCCGAGGCCAAAGGAATAGACACCGCCCGCGCGGCGAGCGGCGCCATTCTTTAACGCCGCTTAGCGCACGACAGCCTGGAAGAGCGGAGACTGGAGCAGGCTGGTGAACTGAGTGTCCGATGCCGAGAAGCTGACTTCCAGATTGCCGGCATTTGAGGTCACGGTCGTGTTATCAATCGCCTGTTTCTCTGTCGGCGTGCCGCTCATCTTCTTGTATAGAGCCGCAGCGTTGAGCAGGGAAGCCATGGTGCCGGCGGTAAAAGCGTCAGGGGTGAGCACTGCGAGGTTGAATTTCACGCCGTTGCTGAAGTCCATGGTGTAGCGTGAGCCGAGCAGACGCTTCTTCACCGTATCGTAGTCGGTGACCTCCGAGGCCTGGCCGAGTACGGTATGCATCATGTACTGGGTGCCCTCCTGATCGAGGACGCTCCAGACTGCCTGGCTGTCGACCGCCTGCATCGAATCCATAATCGCGCTGTTATCGAGCATGCTGGGAGAGAGGCCATCGCGGGTGTCGAGCGCGGCTTTCACTGCCTCGCTCGAGCCGAAGATCATTGTGGTGGGGTTGACGAAGGTGACGGCCATGCCGTTCGAGCCCATCGGATAGATACGGTTGGTGCGTACCTTTGTGTATTTGATCTTCTTCTTGAGCCAGTTTGCCTTGATGGCATCCAGGTTGAACGGTCCCTGGGCGACGCCGACGATCCTCGTTCCCTGCACATCGGTCGTTCGGAACGAGGCAAAGGCCAACGCGTCCACGTCGTGGTTTTCATTCAGGCCGGAAGTTCTGAGCGCCTCTTCCAACTGCTTGATATCGGGGGGCAGGACGCGATTCTTCAAGTCCATGGCCGCAGTGGAATTCTGCATGGCGCGATAATCGACGGCGATCAACTGCTGGATGTCTTTCGGGATTGCGGAGCGGGCGTCGGCGCTCAGTTGCGCAGCGACGGCGGGCAGCGTGACCGCGCAGGCCAGCGCGGCCGTTACGCTGATTTTGCTCCAGAAACCGCTTCGCGCGGCAGACTTCTTTATGGTGTTCAAGCTTTCTCCTCTGTGGCGGTCCGGCTCCAGCCGGTTCCATGCGTGCCACGTTGCGCCGAAAATACGGCAATTCTTATGGTAACTCCAATGCACCTTTAGATACGGGGTGACAAGTCTACAACGTTCCTGGCCACGCCAGCGGATGCTCCAGTCTGCGTTCCAGGATCTTTTCCTCAGGATTAAACCCATCTAGCTGACGCACCCACTCGGTTTCCTGCTCGAATGCGGCCTCGGGCACCAGTCCGATGAGCTCGCCTCGCACCACTTTGACACGGTGGCGACCCGCTTTTTGTTTGACTGCGGCAAAGACCTGGGCGACGGGGGTGGAGCGGAAATCGGTGATATTCATCGATATCTGCGCCTGACCCTGGGCGACAACGCCCATTGCTTTGACGCCGGAAAGCCCCCCGCCGGAAGCACGAATTTCGCGGGCAATGGTGCGGGCGGTAGCCACGTCGGCAGTATCGAGAAAAAGGTTATAGGCGATCAGGAAGCGCCGCGCTCCGACTGCGGAGGCTCCGGCCGTTGGATGCAGATGGGGTCCGCCGACATCGGGCCGCCGGCTGGCATCGCGTGCGACGGCGTCGCGCAGCCCCTCAAATTGCCCACGGCGGACGTCTTCGAGCAGCGCGCGGTCGGGTCGCGCCGCTGCCGCCTCGTAGAAATAGACCGGCACCCCGTGACGCCGCCAGATCTCCGACCCCGCTTGCCGCGCAAGCAAGACGCATTGCTCCAGAGAAAAACCGGATACGGGCACGAAAGGTACAACATCGGCGGCCCCGATTCGGGGATGGACACCCTGCTGCGCGGAGAGGTCGATCAACTCCGCAGCCTTGCCTACGCCGCGAAGTGCTGACTCGAGCACCGCGAGGGGAGGGCCGGCAATGGTCACGACGGAGCGGTTATGGTCGGGATCGCGCGACCAGTCGAGCAGATGCACCCCGTCGACTCGCATTGCGGCGATGATCGAGAGCACTTTGCGTTCGTCGATGCCCTCGGAGAAATTTGGCACGCACTCGACGATCGCTGCTCCCGCCGATTTTGCGCCGGTATCTTTCATTGCCGCCTTATTTCCACCAGTTATAGCCCAACTCGAACTGCACGCTGGCGTTCACGCCGGGATTGTGATCGCCGAGGCTGGCGCTGGAGATGTGCACCGCGTTGGCCGCAAAGGAGATGGACCGCTTCGGCTTGACGAAGTAGTTGAATCCAACACCGAACTGGGGGGTGAAATTCCATACGCTGGTACCCCCATACGGCGCGTAGAAATCGGGCGGATATTTGTGGTTGGTCCACAGCAGGCCACCCGCGCCCTGTACCCAGGGTTTGAAACGTCCGCTGCCGACAAGATCCCAGCGCAGGATGATCGGGGTCAACGTGATGCCGTTAAACGTTCCGCCGCCGTAGGGCAGGTAGTAGGTCACCGGAACGCCGTTCGTGTTGTCGGTCACCGGCTGGAGATGCGGTGCCGGAGTGTAAGACTGCCACAGCGGGAAAAACTCGGCCGCGTACTCAAACTGGCCGCGCAGAATGCTGGGCAGCGCAGGATGACTCATTAGCACCTTGCCGGCATGCACCCCGGCGCTGAAGAAGGAGAAGGACGACCGATTGCCGGTTCCGACGCCGCCTTGAATCACCGGACCGAACTCCCAGGGCCGGGTCGAAAAGAGGGCTTCTGTGGAGGTGGCGGCTGCTGGAGCGGGCGTGCTTTGCGCCAAAGCGGGAATCGTTGACGCCAGGAATGCAGTGACAACGAAAAGTAGAGGGGCCCAAGCTGGATGGGGAAATGCCGTTTTCTTCATAAGTAGGTCTTCCTTGCGGCTCTTGTTCTAGTCACGGCCAATATTGCGTCACTATGCTGGTACGAATCAAGAAAAAGGCCGCCCGGACTGGCGGCCCTCGGATCTCGCATTTTCCCGCTCAACCGGCGACAGCTTCCATATCTTTCGCGTCCATGTCGAAGTTGGAGTAGACATGCTGCACATCGTCCATGTCTTCGAGCGCTTCGAGCAGCCGGATCATCTGATTCGCCTGGGAGCCTTCGAGCTTGGTGTAGGTCGAGGCGAGCATGGTGACTTCGGAGATTTCAGTTTCGATCTTGGCTTGCTTGATCGCTTCCAATACCGCCGCGTAGGCCGCCGGGTCGGTGATGATCTCCCAGCTTTCGCCCTCGTCGCTCAGGTCGTCGCCGCCGGCTTCGAGGACGATGCCCATCAGCTTGTCTTCGTCGACGGCTGATTTCGGGACGGAAATAAGGCCTTTCTTCGAGAACATGAAGCGGACGGAATTCGATTCGCCGAGATTGCCGCCGTTTTTCGAGAAGGCGTGGCGAACTTCGCTGACCGCGCGGTTGCGGTTGTCGGTGAGGACGTCGGCGATCACGGCCACGCCGCCAGGGCCATAACCCTCGAAGGAGATTTCTTCGTAATTCAGGCCAGGGAGCTCGCCGGTGCCGCGTTGGATCGCTCGCTTAATGTTGTCGCCGGGCATGTTTTCTGCCTTGGCGGCGAGGATCGCTGTGCGCAGACGTGGATTGCCGTCGGGATCGCCACCCGATTTCGCGGCAATCGTGATTTCCTTAATCAGTTGGGTGAAGATCTTGCCGCGCTTGGCGTCTGCCGCGCCTTTTTTATGCTTGATTGTTGCCCATTTTGAATGGCCGGACATGAAGACCTCTGCTGCCTTTCCCGGTTGCCGGGAGCGATATGAGCGGGGGAGTTGGCGGGCGAGAATTGCGGTCCACCAGCCTCCGCAGCCTCTAAGTGTAGCACGGTGAATGCGGGAGGGAATGCCCGCAACGATTGCTCAGAACGACGCTCCGCCTGAGTTTGGCTGGTTGCTGAGGATTTCTTTTCCGCCGCTAGCAGCGACGACATAGCTTTGTCCGGGGACGGGGAAGGGATGGTCGGTGCTGGTCCAGAGATAGACGCGGCTGGAGCCGCTCCACAGCTGGTCGACGGCCACGGAGTTTTTCGGAGGCGCGGCTCCGGCCGGAGCATCTGAGCTTTGCGGCAGAGCTAAGGAGATTGGGCGCTCCAGGTAGAAGGCAAAGGAAGAAGCTTCAGCGTACGCTCCATCCACCGCCACGATATCGGTTGGTTCGATTTCGGGGCGGATGGCGTCGGCCAGGATTTGCGATGACGAGTACGGCGAATCAATCACCAGGGCGGCCTGGATTGCGACGGTGACGCCGGCAAGCATTCCAGCGAGAAAGCAGTTGGCGAGGCGCGCGTTGTGATGCAGCCTATAGACGAGGTTGCCGGTGACGCCGGCAATCAGTGTGGCGGCGAGGATCACGAGTGGGATTCGCGCTGCTCCTGAAGACAGCACGACGGAGGAGGTAAAGATGCCGAGACCCAGTGTTCCTTCGGTTGCGAAGAAGATCAATACCGCAGCTGCCAGGAGCCCAACAGCGAAGAGGGCATACACCAGATGGCGGTACTTTCGGGGCTGGTTGAAGGCTTCCTGATCGGCGAGCCATCCGCCGATCAGCAATGCGAGTGGCAGTCCGGGGCCGAACCAGGTGAGGGGATTGTGCGGCTGTGTTTCAAGCCAAAAGCCGACGATCAAGGCAGCGACCGCCCAGGCGATCAGCGGCCACCGCGCCAGGCTTTGCGGCTGTTTCCTGCTTCGGGCGACCCAGCAGGTTGCAGCGATCGCGAGGGGTATAAGCACCGCGGGCCAAGGCGCAATAACAAGCATGAGGATGCAGGCTATTGCCGATACCGCGATGCCACGCCATCCGGAGAGCCTTTTCTCGGCAAGCAGATACCAGAGAGCGAAGGCAATCAGTGCGCTCGCAACGCAGAGCAGCGGCACGGGCGTGAGATCGCGCGTGGCAACGAATGTCCCAGGCCAGGTGAGGATGATCAGTGCGGCATAGAGTCCAGCAGCGTTCCAGACGAAAAGCTTGCGACCGAACAAGAAAGCGATAACGGCCAGGGCCAACACGCAGAGCGCGATTGGGAGCCTGGCCGACCAGTCCGCGACGCCGAAGACCTTGAAGCTTGCGGCGATGATCAAATCGAGTGTTCGCTCGGAAGGGTGCACCGCTTCGCCATTGACGTAGGCGGAAGACCAGTCGTGGCGCACAATCATCTCGCGAGCTATCTCGGCGTGGATCGTTTCAGGCCCGTCGGGCAATGGGGGGCGAACCAGTGCGTAGCTGCCATAGAGCAGCAGCCAGAGGCCAAAGATCGGTAGCAGGAATCTCCAGGCCGGATTGATCGATCGATTCGAAATGCCACGCCTCCGCCGGAGTATCGGCCTTGGGCGATTATAGTAGTGGCTTGGAGGGCGCTGGGTCTTGCGCGAGCGCTTCCGGGAGCGATTGTCCATCATTCGGCGATGCCACAATACCGAGTTTGAGACGGTGTGGGCCATCATTAACGATGGCGCTCAGGCTTACAAAGGCATCATTCCCGCCGATCGCTGGACCGAACCCTACATGTCCCGGGAGAAGCTACGGCACGAGATCGATCAGGGCGTGGTTTTCTGGGGCTGCGACGAAGCGGGCGATCTGGCCGCTGTGATGGGCCTTCAAGAAGTCGGGGACGTGACGCTGATCCGTCACGCCTATGTTCGCACGGCTTCGCGACGAAGGGGGCTTGGCGGGCAGTTGCTGAATTCTTTGCGCGAGATGGCGGACAGACCCGTGCTCGTAGGAACCTGGGCGGATGCTAGTTGGGCGATTCAGTTCTACGAGAGGCACGGCTTTCGATCGGTCTCTCCTGAAGAGAAGAACCTTTTGCTTAAGAAATATTGGATCATCCCTGAACGCCAGATAGAAACCTCTGTGGTCTTGGTGGATGCGGCCTGGAGAGAATTGCACCAAGGTGCAGTTGGCGCTCCCTAGTAAGATCATGAGGGAAATCGCATAGCCCCTTCGACGATGGCATCCAACACTACAACCTTGCCGATCTACCCACTGACCGCTTCGGCGGATGCCGGGGTTCCTGGCACGTCGCTGATCTTTGACGACTGGTATCCGGCGATGCGGAGCGAGGCGCTTCGGGGCAAGAAGCTTTCGACCGCGATGTTGCTTGGTATCCCGCTGGTGCTGGGGCGGCGCGATGACGGCAAGGTCTTTGCGATGCGCGACAGTTGTCCGCATCGCGGTATTCCGCTCTCTTGCGGCTGGTTCGACGGCAAGCAAGTGACCTGCAAATACCATGGCTGGAGGCTTTGAGCCGGTGAGCGGGCAGTGTACCGAGATTCCTTCGCTGACCTCGGCCGACTCGCTTGATCCGAAGAGGATCTTCGCTGGGGCCTTTCCTTGTGAGGAGCGAGATGGCCATGTGTGGGTCTTTGTGCCAAGGCCGGGGCGCGGGCGCGTTCGTGCTTCGGACGATCTGCCTCCGATTCCGGAGACGCCCAAGTTCGGTACGCGGTTTCGTTCGGCGCACCTCACCGCTGACCTGCCCTGCAACGTCGATCACGGGATCATCGGCTTGATGGATCCGGCGCATGGGCCTTTCGTTCACCAGGCCTGGTGGTGGCGCTCCAAGGCAAGCATCCACGAGAAGGAGAAGCATTTCGAGCCGATTCCGGAGGGCTTTCGGATGTCGGCGCATGCGCCTTCGGGCAACAGTGCTCCGTACAAACTCCTTGGCGTTTACGGGGAGCCAATCACGACGACGATTGATTTCGTCCTGCCGAATCGGAGATACGAGACCATCCAGTGCGGCGAGAAGTGGTTTTCGAGCCTGACTACAGTCACGCCGACGACTCCGAATGAGTGCCGGATCGATGTGGTCGCCGCGTGGAACATCTTTTACCACTTACCGCTGGTGACGACGGTTGCGAAGTTCTTTGGCAACCGCTTTGTGCGTCAGGACCAGGAGACGATGATCCAGCAGGCGGAGGGGTTGAAACACAATCCTTCGCTGATGCTGATCGACGATGCCGATCGTCCTGCGAAATGGTATTTCGCGCTGAAGCAGGCGCGTTTGGCGGCAAGCTCTTCGACGCCGGATGCGGAGCCCTCGCATCCGATGTCTGTGCCGGTGACGTTGCATTGGCGGAGTTGAGCAAGGACGCTTGACCGCTTGCTGTGCTACTTGGTAAATAGCTGGCTTTGAATGGGCCATCTGCGCCATTAGGTGAGATACACTTCAGCCGAGAGTCTTCCCGTCGAATTTTCGGAGTTTTCTGCTTGAAAGTGTTTTGTTCGACCATCCTTGCCGCGCTCGCCTTTGCCCATCAACCTTATCTTCAGTCCCAGAACCCGCATCCGCTTACGGTAGAGGAAATCTGGGGCAAGCCGAGCCCGACCGGCGCTCCGCCGCAGGGCATTCAGTGGGCGCCGGATGGCGGGCGCGTCACGTATCTTTCGCCAGATTCGGACCTGATGCAGGTGCTGCCGACGAATGGTGACTCGACTACTCTTATCAGTCATACGAAGCTAAGTGCGCTGGGATCTTCGAAGTCGAACGAAAAGGACAAGGACCATCGGGCCCGCTATGGAATGGCGAGCTACCTGTGGGCTCCGGACTCGAAGCACATTCTCTTCGACAGCGAAGGGCAACTCTTTCTCTACAGCCTGGACAACGGGACGGCCATTGACATTGCATCGACCGGAGCCGGAAGTGGAGACGACCCAAAGTTTTCTCCGAACGGTCAGTTGCTTTCGTACGTGCGCAATCACAACTTGTATGTCCATCGCTTCAAAGAACAAGCCTCGGAGGTGCAGCTAACGACCGGTCACGAAGAGACTCTGTTGAATGGCGAGGTCGACTGGGTCTACCTGGAAGAACTGAATGTTCGCAGCAATTATTTCTGGTCGCCGGATTCAGCTCGGATCGCTTTTCTACAGATGAACGAGGCCAACGTTCCGGAGTATCCGATTACCGATTGGATTCCTCTTCATGCGACAGTCGACAAGCAGCGATACCCGCAACCAGGAGACCCAAACCCATCAGTGCGCGTTGGCGTCGTCAAGGCGCAGGGCGGCAAAACTATTTGGATGAAAGTGCCAATCGCGGATGCTGACGACTATATTCCGCGGTTCGGCTGGGTCAACCCGGAGACGCTGTGGATCGAGGTACTGGCGCGCGATCATAAGCACCGGAGCATTTATTTCGCAGACGCTCAACACGGCGATGCAAAACTTGCCTACAGCGAGACGGATGAGAAGTTCTTTGACGATAAGTACGACGTTGAGTTCACGCCGGGAGAGTTTTATCTCACAAGTTGGCGCGATGGACATACACATATTTACCGGTATGGCTTCGATCCGATTCATCCAATGGCGGCGGAGGCTACTGGACCGGTCGCGCACCTGCTCAACCAGGTCACGAGCGGCGACTTTGAGGTGCTGAGTATTGAGTCGATTTTGGACTCGTCGCACACGGTGTATTACGTCTCGAATGAGGGTGATCCGTTACAGGCCCAGATCTGGGCGATTAAGAATGACGGCAGCGGCAAGCAAAAGCTGTCATCGTTCCCGGGCGTGCATGAGCCCAAGTTCGCTCCTGCGAGCCCAACCTATGTGGACGTGGTATCGAACCTGGAAACTCCTCCGCAGGACAGCATCTGCCACGCTGCGGAATGCAAGGCGTTCTTTACTTCGAAGCCGCTCGCTGCCGGTGAGCTGACTCCCGCGGAGTCTCTCGAATTGAAAGCTGCTGACGGCAAGACAATTCTGTACGGCCAGTTATTGTTGCCGGCTGGGAACAGTGCAGCCAGCGTACCGCTGATTGTGAATCCTTATGGCGGGCCGGGAGTGCAGGATGTTCGGGATTCCTGGGGTGGAACGCAAAACCGTCTCTGGGACCAGCTACTTTTGCAGCACGGGTTTGCGGTGTTGCACGTCGACAATCGTGGAATGGCGGGACGTGGCCGCGATTTCGAACAGGCGTCGTATCACAATATGGGACCTGTTCAATTCGCAGACCAACTTGCGGCGCTCGATCAGGTGTTGGCGAAGTATCCGCAGCTCGACAAGAACCGGCTTGGCTGGTGGGGATGGAGTTGGGGCGGGACTTTCACTCTCAATGCGATGACTCACTCCGATCGTTTTCGCGCCGGTGTCGCGGTCGCTCCGGTGACCGACTGGCATAACTACGACTCGATTTACACCGAGCGCTACATGGGGCTTCCAGCAGAAAATGTGGATACTTATCGCGACCAGTCGGTTGTGACATCAGCGAAAGATTTGAAGGGACATCTGCTGATCGCGCAGGGAACTGGAGACGATAATGTCCACTTCGCGAACTCGATCCAATTCATCCAGAAACTGATTGACGCAGATTTGCCCTATGACTTTCAGGTTTATCCCCGCAAGACGCACTCGATCGCCGGGCCGGAAGCGCGGACCCAGCTCTTCAATCGCATCTTGACTCAGTTTGAGATGTATTTGAAGAATCCGGCTGAGTCTGCTTCAGGAATTACGGGTAAATGAAACATCCGGCCGAACGCGGGGACACCCATGACCTGGTTCGCGCCCGCGCTGTGCTTGGCGATTTCGAGCTGACCGTGTTGAGCGACGGGCCGTATTTCCTCGATGGCGGGGCGATGTTTGGGGTCGTTCCGAAGCCGATGTGGGAGAGACGTGCGCCAGCGGACGAGTTCAACCGGATATTGCTGGGGACGAATACGGTGGTCGTTCGAACCGGGAAACACACCGCTGTGATCGAAACCGGCATTGGGAATAAGCTATCGCCCAAGATGCGAGAGATTTTTGGAGCGAAAGGGCAACTTCCGGCTTCGTTTGCGGCTGCCGGAATTTCGCTTGAGGAAGTGGATCTTGTCATCAACACGCATCTGCATTTCGACCACTGTGGATGGAACACGACGCTCACTGCCGATGGGAGGATCGTTCCGACGTTTCCGAATGCGCGCTATTTTGCGCATCGCGGCGAGGTTGAGCATGGGCATCTGCAACTTGACCGGGACGCAGTAAGCTATAACAGCGCGAACTACGATCCGCTAATCCAAAGCGGGCAGATGACTCTGGTCGATGGCGGGGCTGGTTCTGTAACCGAGATCGTTACAGGTATTTCCGTTGAGGTGTATCCGGGGCATACAGCGCAGACGATGGCCGTGAACATTGACTCCAATGGTCGCCGTGGCTGTTACATATCGGATCTGATCCCGACAAGCGCGCACCTCGATCCCACGTGGGTGATGGGCTATGACCTCGATCCGGTGACCTGTATTGAACAGCGGAAGCGGTTTTTGGCGCGGGCGATTCCGGAGGAATGGCTGGTCTTATTTACCCATGATCACCATGTGCCGATGGGATATATCGGGGTGAATGAGAAGGGTAAGCCGGTGATGAAGCGGGCCGCCGGAATCTAGGAGTCAAGGCTAGCCTATTTATTCCAATCCTCGCACCGAACGGGAATCGAGCGGCAAGACTGCGTGGCCGTGGGGTGCCCGATTCTCCGAGAGAGACTGGGCACCCCGTACGACGTTGTTGTTCACGGGTTTATTCGCGGGTGTGGGCGAGTTGTCTGGTGGGCGCGGATTTCGCAGAACCAGTCGCGGGGACGCCGAGAATCTTCGCCAACTGCGGACCGTTCGGTGAGCCGAGACCGGTGCAGGGGTCCCAGCCGGGGCCAGCCGACCACGTGCCGTTGCTTCCCTGGGTGATGTCGTGGAAGCCGTTTTCGGCGTTTTTGTAGATGGCCGGGTTGATGAAGCCCAGGTTGCTGCCGCGTTGCTGGTTGAGCAGTGCGATCAACGCAGCCCATAGCGGGGCGACGGCGCTGGTGCCACCGACGACTTCGTCCTGGCCATCGAAGCTGACGTTGTACCCGGTCTCGGGCGAGGCGTCTCCGGCAACATCGGGCACGCCGCGTCCGCCAGCCTTGGTTGAGGCTTTGGGGACTTTTGCGTTTGCCTGCCAGGCGGGAAGGGTGAAATGGGTGCTTACGCCTCCGCCGCTGGCGCCGCCCTGAGGTTGGTCGTTCCAGACGATCTCTTCCGCGATCTTGGTTCCGGAAGCAGTCAGCCGCGTTCCGCCGCAGCCGAGCACATGCGGGCTGGAGGCAGGGAAGTCGACGTTGATTGCCCTTGACGCCGTCGGTCGAGCCGTTGTCTCCAGAGGCCACGGTGATGGTGATGCCGAGCGCGGCCGCCGATTGGCAGGCTTCGTCGAAGGTGGTGAGGGTTTGTGCGGTGTAGTTCGACTCCGCGCTGCCCCAGCTGATGGAGATGACCGATGGCGGCCCGTTTGCGGTGTCGTGCAAGGCGGTCGTCAGGGCGTCGATGAAGCCCTGCGATTGGTGTTGGGCGTGAAGTAGACGGCGATATTCGCCCCTGGGGCGATTGCGCCGGCGACCTCGATGTCGAGCGCCACTTCGCCGTCGGCCCCGTTAGGGTCGCCGGGGGAGTTGGTTCCACCATCGACGGAGACGGCCGTGACCTTTGGCTGTACGACGTCCAAGCTTGGTGAAGTATGCGCTCAGGTCGCTGGCGTTGTAGCCGCCGCCCAGTTCGATGATGCCGATGGTCTGACCCTCGCCGGTGACGCTGGTTGGGAAGCCATAGAGCTTGGCGACCTGGGGCGGATTGAAGGACGGTCGCTGGGTCGCGCGGGCTTCTTCTTTTTCCTATGGTCGGAGATGCGGAAGTGGGGTTGGGCGGCAGGGTGGTTGTCGAGTCCGAGGACGGCTTCCACGGGCTCGGCATGTTCCTGAGTCATCGAGATCGTGCCTTCGTAGCTGTGGAACCTGTTGCCGGCGTGTTCGTAGTCGTGGAGGGTAACGCCAAAGGCTTGTTCGATTTTGTTAGCCGGGCCGCGCATCACGATGGTGCGGCGGGCCAGGCTGGATGCGCCTTCGTCCACGGTAAGGCCACTCTTGTGGGCAAACTCGCGTAGATGGTCGAAGCTGGATGGATCGGCGGCGTACTTGTCCGCGAACTCTTCCTGGCTGAGGTGCCGGCCACCTAGTTCATTGAGATCAAGAGGATTTTTGCGCTTCACAATGACAGAAACGCTGATGACCTGTTGAGGGTCGACTCTTGCCCATGATGGTTGCGCCTGATTGCGCACTGGCGTTCACTTTTCGGGAACGAGACTCGGGATTGGCCATGCTGGATTGTGCGATGACATAAACACCTCGACAACTTTTTCTGGTTGTCCCCTTTTCACAATTCGCGTATCCGGTCGAAATAGATTCGGCGCTGCTTTTCCGCCAATCCGGGCCCCCCGGCGACAGGGTTTCGTCGCTCTGGTGGATGAAAAGCCGCTCTTAAGTCTTGCTCCGTTCGGTACCGCATTTGTGAAAACGGGTTAGCGGTTATAGCCGCAATGCTGACGAGATAGTGTGCCAGATCGTCGCGGCGTTTCATGCAAAGACGCGAAACTCGCGGTTTTTGCGCGCCTTGAGTTTGTGAAGGAAATTGCCCTAGACAATAGACCCGCGACACACACTTTACAAGGGGATGTTCCCATGTTTTTTTGGCGGGTTCTTATCTCGTTTGCCGTCTAGCATTTCCAGCGCCGCGATCATGCGCCGCCGGGTCTCGCGAGGTCGGATGACGGCGTCCACATAACCGCGCTCGGCCGCGATGTAGGGGTTGGCGAACTGCTGGCGAAATTCCTCGACCTTGTGTTTGCGCGCCTCGGCGAGGACCTCGGCGGAGCGCTTCGGGCTCAACGGCCCTTCGTTGGTCTCGGCTTCGGCAAGAGTGGCGGCGAGTTCGCGGCCATAGACGATATTGACTGCGCCCTCCGCGCCCATGACCGCAATCTCCGCTGTCGGCCACGCGAGGTTGAGATCCGTTCGAATGTGCTTTGAGCTCATCACGCAATAAGCGCCTCCATACGCTTTCCTTGTGATGAGGGTTAGCTTGGGAACGGTGGCCTCGGCGAAGGCGTAGAGCAGCTTCGCGCCGTTTCGAATGATGCCGCCGTGCTCCTGCTGCACGCCGGGCAGAAAGCCGGGCACGTCTTCGAGCGTGATCAGCGGAATATTGAAAGCAATCGCAGAAGCGGACGAAGCGGGCAGCCTTTGACGCTGGCGTGGTTGTCGAGGACCCCGGCTAAAAATGCGGGCTGGTTGGCGACGATGCCGACAGGGCGGCCGTTCATCCGAGCGAATCCAACGACGATGTTGCGTGCGAAATGCTCGTGAACCTCGAAGAAATAGCCATCGTCGACGATATGTTCGATGACTTCCTTAATGTCGTAGGGCTGTGCGGGATCGAGCGGGACGATGGTGTCGAGCTCGGCGTCGGCGCGGTCGATGGGTCGGTGCAGGCTCGTCTCGGCGGGTCATCGACGTTGTTCGACGGCAGGAAGCTGAGCAGTTCACGAATCATTGCCAGACAGTCGGCGTCGTCGTGGGCCATGAAGTGCGCGACGCCGGAGACTTCGTTATGTGTGGTCGCGCCGCCGAGCTCTTCCTTGGTGACTTCCTCGTGAGTAACGGTCTTGATAACATCCGGCCCGGTGACGAACATGTATGAGGTCTTGTCGACCATCAGGGTAAAGTCGGTGATCGCCGGCGAATAGACCGCGCCGCCGGCGCAGGGGCCGAGGATGGCGGAGATTTGCGGAACGACTCCGCTGGCGAGGGTGTTGCGCAGGAAGATGTCGGCGTAGCCGGCGAGCGAGACGACGCCTTCCTGGATGCGTGCGCCGCCGGAGTCGTTGAGCCCGATGATCGGCGCGCCGACGCGCATGGCGGTGTCCATGATCTTGACGATCTTGGCGGCGTTGGTCTCGGAGAGCGATCCGCCGAAGACGGTGAAGTCCTGCGCGAAGACGAAGACGACGCGGCCGTCGATGCGGCCATAGCCGGTGATGAAGCCATCGCCGGGGATGCGCTTGTCGTCGCGTCCATGCCGAAGTCGGTGCAGCGGTGGGTGACGAACTTGTCGGTCTCTTCGAACGTGCCTTCGTCGAGCAGCAGCAGGACGCGTTCGCGGGCGGAGAGCTTGCCCTCGCGATGTTGGCGTTCGCGGCGCTCTGCGCCTCCGCCTTCTTCGGCGAGGGCGTTGCGGCGGTCGAGTTCGAGGGTGGGATCGGAGAAAGGGGACGGATCGGTTCGGGCATCGAGATGGATTATAGACAGGCTCGTGAAGAGGATTTCTGCACTCTCTCCTTGACAACTTAGGAGAGTTCCGCTTACCTTCCTAATCAGCTTAGGGATGGAGTTGGAGAAATGTCAGTGAACGACCAGGCTCAAATCCTTCCCGGGACACTCGATTTGCTGATCTTGAGGGCCGTTTCGCTCGGCCCGTTGCATGGTTACGGGATACTTCTGCGTATCGGGCAAATCTCCGGCAATGCTCTGCTTATTGAGCAGGGCGCGCTCTATCCGGGGCTCTTTCGTCTCGTTCGCCAGGGGCTGCTCAAGGCGAACTGGGGAACCTCGGAGAACAATCGCCGCGCCAAGTTTTACGAGCTCACGACCACGGGCCGCAAGCGATTGCGCGAAGAGACGGACAACTGGAATCGGCTTGTCGCTGCTATTGGCTCGCGCGCTCTCCGATTCAACCGGAGGAAGCATGAGACTTCTCGACTCACTGCGCTTCGCATCGTCACTCTCTTCCACGCGCTCCGATGTGAACGCCGAGATGGAAGAAGAGCTTCGCTCCCACATCCAGCATCGAGCCGACGATCTGGAACGTTCCGGCCTGGCTCGTGCCGAGGCAGAGCGCCGGGCGCGCATTGAGTTCGGCGGTACGCGAAGTACAGAGAGGAAGCCATGAAGCCGCCGGCAGTCATTTTGTCGAGACATTCCGTGGCAAGACGCTGCGCTATAGCGTTCGCGTTTTGCGGAAGTCTCCGGGATTCGCGATGGCCGCAGTACTGACGCTGGCCCTGGCATCGGCGCCAACGCCGTGGTCTTCAGCGGTGCTGAATGCCTTGATCCTTCGCCCCCTGGACGTGCCGCAGATCCGAGAGACTCTTCGTGATGGTCAAGCCGGCACGACAATGGCGGAGCGAATCGTATCCCGACTATCTGGATCTGCGCGATCGCAACCGTACCTTCGAGGACTTGCTGGCCTACAGCATCGCCAGGTGGCGGCTGGATACCGGACAAAACCCGTCGCGCAGGTGGGTCTAGGAAGCGAGCGGGAAACTATTTCGATGCTCTGGGCATGCAGCCTTACCTGGGCCGCTTCTTCCACGAATCCGACGAGCATGGTCCCAACAGCGCTCCCTATATCGTGCTCACGTATGCTTATTGGCATCTCATTTTCAGGGCGACCGCAGCGTGGTCGGCCGAGTCGTGCAGCTGAACAAGCATCCCTACACGATCATCGGCGTTGCCCAACCGGGGTTCCACGGAACGCTGATCTTCTTCAATCCCGACTTCTTCACGCCGATGGTGAATGATCCGGAGCTTGGCGGCGATGGACTGGAGCAGCGCGGCGGGAAGCCGTGGATCTTCATGACGATGGGCCATTTGAGGCCGGGGGTCACTCAGGCGCAGGCGATCGCCGACTTGAACTCGACTGGGGCCTACCTCGAGAAGAATTATCCCAAGGACGACCGAAAGATGACGTATGCCCTGGAGCGCCCAAGCCTTTACGGTGACTACATGGGCAGGCCGGTGAAGGCGTTTCTGACAGGATTGATGTTGCTTGCGGGGTTGATTCTGCTGGCGGCATGCGCCAATCTTGGCAGCCTGTTTGCAGCGCGGGCAGCGGATCGTTCCGGGAGGTCGCATTGCGGCTGGCATTTGGATCGAGCCGCAGGCGGATTCTTGCGAGACTGTTCACCGAAGCGATGCTGCTCTCGCTTGCCGGGGGGGCGGTCGGGCTGGCCGGCAGTGTCGTCTTGCTGCGCGAGCTGAGCGCATGGCAGCCATTCGCCGCGTTGGCCCCTTCATCTGGATGTCAATCCAGACGCGAAAGTGTACGTGCTCGCGCTACTTCTCGCCGTCGTAAGCGGGTTGATGTTTGGGGTGGTTCCGGTGCGGCAGGTGCTGCACACCAATCCGTATGAGGTGGTCAAGGCCGGATCGAACAGCCGGCTGGGGCGGCGAGTCACGCTTCGCGATGTGTTGCTGGTGGTGCAGATCGCAATCTGCGCGGTACTGGTGACGGCGTCGCTGGTTGCGGTCCGCGGACTGGCGCGCTCGCTCCATGACGATTTCGGATTCGACGTGCATAACACGATCCTGGCGGACACGAGCCTTGACATGGCCGGATATACCGGCGATAAAGTGGCGCCGATGCAGAAGCGCATCATCGAGGCGCTGGAGGGAATTCCCGGCGTCGAGTCGGTGGGACTTGCCGGCACGGTGCCATTAGGCGATGGATCGAGCGACTCGAACGTCTTCACCGACAGTTCGACAGACCTGAGGCCGGCGAACGCTGCGGACGACGCAATCCTATACAGCGTCTCTCCGGAGTATTTTCATGCGGCAGGCACGACTGTGGTCTCCGGTAGGGCTTTTACCTGGCATGACGATCCCAACTCGCCGCGCGTTGCTGTTGTGAACGGCGAATTTGCGCGCAGAATCTTCCACTCCACGGCCAACGCGATGGGCCACTATTTCAAAATGCCGGATGGAAGCCGCGTGCAAGTTGTTGGTATTGTGCAGGACGGAAAGTATGCGAGTTTGACTGAGAAGCCACGGCCGGCGCTCTTCCTTCCAATTCTGCAATCTCCCTCGATCTCGACGTATCTGGTAGTGCGCTCACGGACGGGGGAAGATCCGCAGCAACTGATCGCGCCGGTGCGAAGCGCCCTGCGGCAGCTCGACCCCGGCCTACCGGTTTACATCGAGACGCGCTACAAACAATTGGACGCGATGCTTTTTGGCCCGCGCATGGCGACGCTGGCACTCGGTGTGCTCGGCGTGATGGGCGCGATGCTCTCGCTCACGGGCATCTTTGGCATGGCAGCGTACTCGGTGAGCAAGCGCCTGCGTGAGCTAGGCATTCGGATGGCTCTCGGGGCGCAGCGAAAGGAAGTGTTGAAGGCGGCATTGGCGCGACCGCTGAGACTGCTGGCTTTTGGCTCCGCAGCGGGATTGATCCTGGGAGTTTTGGCGAGCGGAGTGCTGGCTCTGATCGTCGACCAGGCGACACCTCGGGATCCCTTAGTGTTGGCCGGAGTTGTTCTAGCCATGGCGCTATTGGGATTGCTGGCTACGTGGATTCCCGCGCAGCGCGCCCTTTCGATTGATCCGTTGAGGCTGCTGCGCGAGGAATGATTGCTGAAACTTTGAAAGCTCGGCGGTTAGAGCACCGGCAGATTGATCGTCTGGCCAGCGTGGATCTTGTCTGGGTCGCTGATGCCGTTGGCTTCGGCGATCTTGGTGTACTTGCTTGCTGCGCCGTAGAAACGCTGGCTGACGTGGGAGAGGTTGTCGCCTGACTTGATGGTGTAGGGCTGTTCCGCACCGCCCGAAGTCGCAATTTCATGATGCAGGTCCGAATAGGTCGGATCGGCTTTCTTGATCTCATCCCAGACCCGGTTGGCGACTACCGTTGAAGGAACCGATCCCTTGAGGTGCAGCTTGTCTCCGTCGAGATCGACCTGATCAAGCTTTGCGCCGAGGTCGGAAAATCCTTCGATGGCGGAAATTACTCCGGCGTACTTTTGCTTCAACTGTTCTAAATCTGCCATGATTCTCTCCTGCCCGCGTAGCGGACGTCTCGTAGTGATCTGTTGGGTCTGGGACGTTATCCCTGATTCTTTGAGATATGAGCGGCGGCGAGCGCCAAGGCCGCTGCGCCGAGTGCCTGGATCATCTGTGGGTGCGCGGAATAAACCTCGCTGATCCTGTCCATGATCGAGGGGTCTTGTTTTTCGGCGTGTTCGGCGAGCGCCTGAACTTCTTCCGGATTAACCGACGCGGCTTGTTCGGGGGTGATCGTTCCTGGGGAGGAGCCTAACAGCCCGGCCAGCGAGGACCCGCCGCCAAGCTTTGCCAGCACCGCCGGACCGGCCGCTGCCAGGAGGGCATTGAGTACGCTGGCCTGCTGGGAACCGTTACTGTTCGCGAACAGCTGCGAAGCCTGCTGGGCGAAGGGAGCCGTTTCACTCGATCGGAAAACCTCGGCCAATCCGCTGGCAATTGCAGACTGTGGCGCTGACCCGACCGTCTGCTCGGCAGCCGCCCCACCCTCGGCGCTGCTGAACTGCTTGACCAAATCTCCGAACCCGGAGAACATTCCCATGTCGTTGTCCTTACACTTCTTAAAATGCGGGTCATTCGACCCGCAAACGAGCATACGGCTTAGGACGTAACTCATTCAATGAAAAACCCGTAAAGATCAAATGCAGAGGGGGTTGGCGTGTTGGCCCGGTGAACAACGGAAGATGGGCTATAGCGTGAGGATTTGCGGGAAGGACTATTGAGACTGACGTTGGGGACAGAATTTGCATGCGGCGCGGCGCGGCTGAAATTATGCGACGCGGAGATTCAAGGCAACGATGGCTCGAGCGCTGGGGAGGCTAGTAGACTTCCCGACCGAAAAGCCGGTCTTTTTCCTTGCATGGAGTGCTTCCGCAACTCAAAGCGCAAGCTGCAAACAGCCCGATTCCGACAAAAGCCAACCCCAGTGGAAGCCAGACTCCCATTGCGTGGAGCCAAATCAAGAGCGCGTGCATTTTCAGGGAGAACATTGTGCCCAACCTGTCGTTTTAGAAGGATGAATCTTTTTAACGGTTGCTTGCATCCCGCCTATGCGAACCATCATGGCATTGTTTTCCCCGGAAAGAAAGACGAAACTTTGGGGATCGCAGGGAGTGCTGTGGAGATTGCGGCGAAGACCATCCCAAGAGGGCCCCGAGTAGCTTGGTTGTTCCTCGATCTGAACTCTTATTTTGCCTCGGTCGAGCAGGAGCTTCAACCCCGCCTGCGCGGTCGCCCGGTTGCGGTCGTCCCTCTTTTTGCCGACTCAACCTGTTGTATTGCTGCGAGTTATGAGGCGAAGGCTTTCGGCGTACGCACCGGAACCACGGTTGGCGACGCGAAACGGCTGTGTAAGGGAATCGAACTGATCGAGGCGCGGCATGAGGTTTATGTCGAGTATCACCACAAGATCATCGAGGCGGTCGAAACCTGTGTTCCGGTCGCCGCAGTGATGTCGATCGACGAAATGGCGTGCCGGTTGATCGGAAGAGAACAGCCATTACTGGCCGCGCTCGACCTCGCGCGCCGGGTCAAACAGGCCGTGCGAGAGCGGGCGGGCTCCACGCTGCGTTGCTCGGTCGGTCTGGCACCGAACCGCTACCTCGCCAAAATTGCTTCTGACATGGAGAAGCCCGACGGTCTGGTTGCGCTGACTCCCGATATCCTGCATGCGGCGCTGAGCGGGCTGACGCCTCGCGATCTTCCTGGGGTCGGCGCGCAAATGGAAAAGCGCCTGCATGCGTCTGGCATTCGCACGATGGAACAATTGCTCAAGCTCAGCCGCGAGGAGATGAACTTGGTCTGGGGCGGCGTTGGCGGTGAGAAGCTCTGGCACTGGCTGCGTGGCGAAGACTTTAACGATCCGGCGCTGGAACATCAGAAATCCATTAGCCAGTCGCATATGCTGGGGCCGGAACTGCGCAGCACTGAGGGGGCATATTCGGTCTTGCATAAGCTGCTGCATAAAGCGGCTATGCGGCTGCGCTCCGCGCGGTTATGGACGACCCATCTGACGCTCGAGATTAAGTATGCGGTGCCGAAAGCTTCGGCGACCAGGGTGCACCTGTCTGGAATTCCTCAGGACGGCTGGTCGAAGGGTACCTCGCTGATCGAGTGCCAGGATAATCAGACGCTGATCGAGGGGCTGCAGAAGCTTTGGAGGCTTCGACCACAGGGGGTTGGCCACGAGAAACCGTTCTTTGTGGGCATCGCGCTTGGAAATCTGGTGCCAGATCATCTGCACACGTTGAGCCTTTTCTCAAGCCTGGAGGGCGAGTCGAGGCGGGCGCGGATTTCGACGGCGATGGACTCGCTGAATCATAAATACGGGACGCACACGGTCATGGCGGCGAGTATGCTGCTCGCGGGTGCTGCGGCCCCGACGCGGATCGCGTTCACCAGTATTCCCGATTTGTTTTGAGGCGATGCCGACCGCGGAGGACGGCATCGCCTCGAGCGGACGTTATGGGACGGCGATTGGGATCTGCCGCGCAACGCCCGTGTGTTCCTCGTATTTTTGATGAATGAAGTCGCGCATCTTCTCGATGAAGACGGCGGTGTCGAACTGATTTGCGTGGGCGCGAATGGCCACTGGATCGAATTCGTGTTCGACCGATTCGAATTTGAGGATGCCCTCGGCGCAGGAGTCGGCCGTCTGCATTGGGTAGTGGATGCCGGTGGGTTTGGACGAGCTTCCGTAAGGAATGACAGTCTCAAGCGAACCGCCGTGGCCCCAGGCGATGACCGGGCGGCCGAAGCTCTGCGCCTCAAGCGGAACAATACCGAAGTCCTCGTCGGAGGCAAACAGAAATGCGCGGGCCTTGGCGTAGAGTCCGGCAAGCTGCTCTTCGGGCACGCGACCGAGGAACTCGATGGTCGGGCCGGCTACGGACCTCAGATGCTTTTCATTGCGGCCAGTCCCCCCGATGAGCAATCGGCGGCCAGTTTTGTTGCACGCCTCGATGAGTACGTCGATCCGTTTGTTTTCGACAAAGCGGCCGAGGTACAGATAGTAGTCTCCGACGTTAGGGTCGATGTAGCCCTGCTGCGTGTTGACGGGCGGATAGATGAGCGTGCTCTCGCGGTGGTAATAGGTCGTGATGCGGTCGGCGACGTACTTCGAGTTGGCGATTAGCTCGTCAACCTTTTGAGCCGCCTTGTAGTCCCATCGGCGGAAGTAATCGGCCGCCACCGCGAACCCTGGACGCACTGCCCACGGGAGCGTGCCCTTGAAACGCTCATAATCGTCGAAAACGTAGCGGCTGGGTGTGTGGCAATAGCAGATGTGAACCTGGCCGGGATGCGTGACGACTCCTTTTACGCCGAGCGTATCGCTCGAGATGATGAGATCGTAGCTGCGCAGGTCCCACGCTTCAATCGCCAACGGATAGAAAGGGAAAAAGAACCGGCTGTAATCGTGCGCGCGCGGCACCTTGTCGAGGAAGGAGACCGTCGTGCGGTCCTTAATGTTGTCGGGCAAGCCTTTGGGGTCCGCAAAAATCGTGAAGACGTCTGCCTCGGGAAACATGTCCCCGAGGAGTTCCGCGACACGTTCTCCGCCGCCGTAATTCAAAAACCAGTAATGCACGATCGCTACGCGCATCTTTTAAGTCCTGTCATCGAATTTAGTTATCGTAAAAAGCAGTGAAAATTACGAAGAGTCCAGCTGGATCGAGGACTCAGATTCCTTCGATGCCTTCACGGAGGTGAAAAGCCTACGGCCTCACTGGCACGCGGCTGACGCTCGGCGAAGACTTGAAGAGCTGGCCAACCCATCCGAAACAAAGAGTAAGAATGGTCGTGACAAAGGCCAGAAAAAGGACAACAACCACTTCAACAACGCGACGGGCCAAATTCAGGTAACGTCGAGTCGAAGTCGCTACTTTGTAATTCACCATCTCTAAAGATTCTCCTGTGTGGTCGATCGCTCAAACAGCACTCAGCCAGCAATACTCGGGATAGTCGGTGATCGGGGAAGCCACAATGCACAATCAGAGTCGAACAGTAACTGTGCCTTGCACTGTCATGCAACTAGCGGCAGAACCTCAGTGAGCGTGAGAGAAGGTTCCTCGGATTCCTTTGGGTCAACTGGGTATCAGCTGACGACGGAATCCGGTTCGCAACGAAGTTTTTGCCGACCCGCGCAGTCTTTGGATTAACTTTAGTTTGTCACGACCGCTGGCAAGAAGCAAGTGACTCTGGTCAGTGTTTGATCGCAATTTGCAATGCCGCGTTGAAACTTTTGTCAGTGTAACTCGTAGTGAAGCGTGACAGATGGATGGTAATTATGGAACAGCGGATCAGCATCATCACGCTCGGCGTTGCCGATCTGGATACTAGCCGAGAGTTCTATGAACGGCTCGGGTGGCGTCGCTCGATGGCTTCGTCGGAGGGCATCGTCTTTTTTCAAGCAGGCGGGATGGCCCTCGCCTTGTATCCTCGCGAGGAGCTGGCGAAGGATGCGAATATCTCTCCGGATGGCGACGGCTTCCATCGCGTGACGCTTGCCTACAACGCGCGCGATCGGGGTGAAGTCGATTCCGTGCTCGAAGAGGCGAAGGCCAGCGGAGCCAGGATCGTCAAACCGGCACAGGAAGCATTCTGGGGAGGCTACTCTGGATACTTCTCAGACCCGGATGGATTTCTATGGGAGGTGGCTTGGAATCCGTTCTTTGTCATCGAAGACGATGGCGGTATTCAACTTCCCGAATAGAGGAATATTTCGGATAACGTCCGAAACGGGCGTGCGTCGCGACGATGATCAGCGTGAACGCGCTCTCGCAACGCAGGGTTAGAATAAGAGCAGTGACGGTGGAGCATAGACGTGCTCACGCGGCACTCAATCGAATTCCCGGCTTCCTATCCTATGGCGACGATTACTACTCCTGACACTTCCGCCCTCTCTTCCTCTGCCAACAGCTATCCGCGCAATCAGATTTTTGACGCCTTTCGACGCTGGGGCTACTTGCAGGCGCAACTCGATCCTTTGGGTCAGCACCTGCCGCCTTTGTCCGTGCCCGAGCTGAATATCGATGGCCCTGACGCCGAGGAGGCGCGGAGCTATTACTGCGGAACGGTCGCCTCCGAGTTCATGCATATCGCCGACGGTGGCCGGCGCGCGTGGATTCAGGACCGGCTTGAGGGTCGAGTCGAAGTTGGTGCAGCGCCTGATCCGCATCGCACGCTGGAGTTGCTTCTCCGCGCCGATTTGTTCGAGCAGGTGATTCAGTCCCGCTATCTCGGCACGAAGCGCTTTTCGCTCGAAGGCGTGACCGCGCTGGTTCCGTTTATCGATGAGTTGCTGAATCACGCGGCCGAACATGGTGCGGTAAGCAGCGTTGTCGGGATGAGCCATCGCGGACGCCTGAACGTCATGGTTAATGTCGTCGGCTGCGAGGCCGCCGATATTTTCTCGAAATTTGAAGACGTTGATCCGCGCAGCATTCTTGGCGGCGGCGACGTGAAGTATCACGTCGGCGCGACCGGAGAATACGAGACTCGCAGCGGCAAGACGGTCGATCTGCACCTGGTTTCGAATCCTTCTCACCTCGAAGCGGTCGATCCGGTGGCTGCCGGGCGCGCCCGCGCCAAGCAGGTCCGCCTGGGAGAGGGCGGGGAAGACAAGCTGATTCCGATTGTGATTCACGGTGACGCCGCCTTTGCCGGGCAGGGCGTGTTGGCTGAAACGATGAATCTCTCCGATGTTGAAGGTTTCTCCATCGGCGGAACGATCCACATTGTTGTGAACAACCTGATTGGTTTTACCGCGGCCCATCACGAAGTCAATTCGTCGCGCTTTGCGACGGATGTGGCCAAGCGGTTGCCGATCCCGATTTTTCACGTGAACGCAGAGGATCCCGATGCGGTGTTACGCATTGCCGCGCTGGCCGCCGAATATCGCTACACCTTCCATAGCGATGTCGTCATCGACTTGATTGGGTATCGACGCCACGGCCACAGTGAAGTCGACGATCCGACTGTAACGCAGCCTCTTCGCTACGCCAAGATTAAGGAGCACCCGCCGCTTCACCAGATTTACGCCAAGCAGATAGGAGCGGACATCACTGCTCGCGCCAAAGAATTGCAGGCGGAGCTCATTGAGGCACAGAAGGAGGCGACTGTCCGGAAGAAAATGCCGGTTCTCTCGCATCTGCCCGCGTATTGGTCGCCGTATTATGGCCGGGGGTTCAAGAGCGAGTATGAGGTCGAGACCGGCCTTACGGTTGAAGAGATTGGCAAGATCAGTGAGGGGCTGACGACTTACCCGCCGGACTTCCACATCCATGCGAAGATCCAAAAGTTGCTTGAGCAGCGGCTGGAGATGGGCCAGGGCAAGCGTCCCTTTGACTACGGGATGGCTGAGGCGGTCGCCATTGGCTCGCTGCTGAAACAGCACGTGCCGGTACGGCTTACAGGCCAGGACTGCCAGCGCGGGACTTTTAACCAGCGGCACAGTGTGCTCGTCGATATTGAGAATGAGCAGCGCTTCGTTCCGCTCAATCACCTTTCATCTGATCAGACGCAGTTCGAGGTCTACAACTCCATTCTTTCCGAGGCTGGTGTGCTCGGCTTCGAATACGGCTTCAGCCGCGATTATCCTGAGGCGTTGGTGATGTGGGAGGCGCAGTTTGGTGATTTCGCCAACGGCGCGCAGATCATCATCGACCAGTTCATCTCTTCGGGCGAAGACAAATGGGGCCTGTTGAGCGGAGTCGTGTTGCTGCTACCGCACGGCTACGAAGGGCAGGGGCCGGAACATTCGAGCGCCCGCGTCGAGCGGTATCTCCAACTCGCCGCGCATGACAACATGCAGATCTGCCAGCCGTCGAGCGCCGCGCAATATTTTCATCTGCTGCGTCGCCAGGTGCTGCGTAAATGGCGCAAGCCTCTGGTGGTCTTTACGCCGAAGAGCATGTTGCGTCATCCGGATGCGGTTTCGCCGATTGCCGATCTCACCCGTCCGCATTTCCTGAATGTAGTGCCAGATGCTGAGGTCCAAAGCGCAAAGCGCTTGCTGCTGTGCACCGGCAAGATCGGTCACGAACTTCGCGTCGAGCGTCAGAAGCGGGGGACCGAGCACACCGCGATCGTCTTTATCGACCAGCTGTATCCGTGGCCCGAGGCGGAACTTGAAGCCGAGCTCGATCGGCATCCCGAATCGACGGAAATCGTCTGGGTGCAGGAAGAGCCGGCCAATATGGGCGCGCTTTCGTTCGTCATGCCGCGGCTGCGCTTGATTGCGGGTTCGCGTCAGGTGCTGAGTGTGAAGCGTTCGGCGGCGGCCAGCCCGGCGACGGGTTCAGCCAAGGCTCACGAGCTTGAGCAGAAGACGCTAATCGACATGGCACTGGGGCGCAAGGAAGACTGAGCGAGGTTGGCTCCTGAGACCTCGGCGATCGTAGCGGGTGCGCCAGTTCTGCTGGGGCCAGTTGTCAGTTCCGAGCGCCGAACGCCAGATAGATATCGCGGAGTGCGTCCGCAGGTTTTCCGCACATTCTAGAAGGGAATTCCGCAGGACTTGTAAATCTGCGCGACGTACTGAATGTCTCGCAGACCTTCCTGCCCATCCATCTTAGGCTCGGTGTTGTTGAGAATGCAGCCGGAAAAATAATCCGCCTGGCGAGTGAACTGACTGGGGTCCTTAGCTGGGTTGGGCTCGTCGAGCTTCTGTCCCCCTTGAAGAGACGCAGTAAGGTGTTGCCCTTGATAGGGAAAGGCATTTTCGACGTTCAAAATCCCCTTCGAACCGTGAACGCGGTAGTAACCGTCCATATTGGCGCCGTAGGTAGTGTTGCAACTGGTGACGATCCCCGAGGGAAACCTCATCGTCCAACCTACATTCTCTTCGACTTCGTTGAAGCGGCCGTCCTTATCGATCACTGACGAGTATGCCGAGAGAATCTGCGGCTCTTCGCCGGTGAGGTAACGGCTGGCGTTGAGGGAATACACGCCGACATCCATCAGCGGCCCTCCGCCGGCCATCTTCTTATTGAGCCGCCATTGGTTTGGGCGGATGTTGAATCCATTCGCGCTCTCGATCGCCTGGACCGTCCCCAACGACCCATCGCGAATTAGCTGAATAGCGCGCAGGTTGGTCGGCTCCAGTTGGCAGCGATAGGCGATCATCAGCTTGACGTTGGCGCTGCGGCAAGCCTCGATCATTGCCTTGCAGTCGTCGACTGAGGTCGCCATCGGCTTTTCGCAGAGCACATGCTTTCCTGCCTTCGCAGCGCGGATCACGTATTCGGCGTGCATGTTGTTAGGTAGCGCGATGTAGACGGCGTCGATTGCCTTGTTGTCGCGGATGCTATCGAAGTTCTCGTAGCTGTAGATCGCACTAGCTGGGACGCCATATTCGGCGGCCTGCTTTTCCGCCTTGTCGCGATGACCGCTGACTAATCCGGAAAGTTTGGACTGCTTCGCGTCTTTGAGCCCAGGCATGAAGTGCTGCATGGAGATGACGCCAAGCCCGACCATGGCGTAGCCGATAGTGCGGCCGCTCGATTGCTGGGCGTCTAGGTTGGGGAGAAGTTGGGAAGCGAAACCGGCCGCAGCCAGACGGGTGAACTCTCTTCGCGACAGAAACATGAGGACCTCTTGACATCGCTGATCTGCTGATGAGGTTAGTGAAAATGCAGACGGGACCGGCTACCGGCGGCTATTCCAGATAGGTTTGGTCGATAAAGCACCAGCCCCAGCTCTCGCCGGGCTCGATCGAGCGCATGACGGGATGCTTTGTTTCAAGGAAATGGCGAGTGGCATGTTTGCCGGGTGAAGAATCGCAGCAGCCAACATGCCCGCAAACCAGGCACATCCGCAGATGTACCCATTTGCCTCCAGTCTTGAGGCACTCTTCGCATCCCTTAGTGTGGGGCTTAACTTCCTGAATCTGGTCGAGGTGGGAACATGTGCTTGCCATACAACTTAGGATGCTACACCAACGGCGGTGAAAGCAAAGCGAACAGCGGTGTCCGGATCATTGGGGCACCATCCAAGTTGCCGTGGCGGCGCGCGGTAATGAACGGACTCAAGCGTCAGGCGGCTAAGGCGATCGGGCTGACAAATGCCTCTTCCACGGTGCGCTGCAGGGGAGCGGCGTAAGGGCCAAGTCCCGGAGAAGTGCCATGAGTGTGAGCCGACTTCGCGATGATGTGCCCTGGGTAGCATCTTGGGCGTGCATGCTTCTTCTCAGCATTTTCGGTCGCTCAAGCAACATAGATGTGGTTTCGGGAATCCTAGGCAGTTAGACGGAAGCTAGCATGGGACTTAGGCGAATAAAGCATTGAACTATGAGGTGCTTCCGAGCCGCCCGTTATGGCGCACTTAAAACTGCAATGCGAGCTTTGTAGTCTGGGTTTAAGTTCGATCTTGCGGATGCACTCGTTGAAAAACTGATGTCCAACAGTATATCTGATTACTTGGGTGCGCCTCTGCCCACTTCTGATCCTCGTTCAAGGGTTGGAAGGTGGTATTCAGCGTTTAGCCACAGCTAAAGAAGGGTGTAAAGCTCCTGCAGTCCAGGAGGCGAGGAGAACCTTGCCTCCTGGGCGATGCTTGGCAATGACTTACACCCACGAACTAAAGGAACTAATAGCGCTCAATTTGCGGAGGTCGTACGTGATGGAAATCTATAGACAGAACAGCGGAAGGGTTGCGCGGACACCTCGCACTTATCTGCGTCTTTTACCTGCTTCATGTTTGTTCCTAGTGGTGTCGATCGCGAGTCGGGGATTCGCGCAAGTGAACGTATTAACGGCCCACAACGATATAGCGCGAACCGGACAAAACCTGAACGAAACCGTCTTGACGCCGTCGAATGTGAACCCGACCCAGTTTGGGAGACTTTTTTCCCTTCATGTTGCTGGACAAGTCTTCGCCCAACCGCTTTACGTGTCGCAAGTGACCATTCCGGGCAAGGGTACCCACAACGTGGTGTATGTGACCACGGGGAGTGATATGGTCTACGCCTTCGACGCTGACACAAACGGGGGCATCAGCGCGGGCCCGCTGTGGCAGGTGAATCTGCTGACCAACATTACTTCGGCGGGGACTCTTGGCAACGAATACGGGGTGATCGGAACGCCAGTGATCGATCTATCCACGAACACGATGTACCTGGTCAGCTCGGAAAGCCAAACCTTGTCAGCCGTATACAGGCTGCACGCTCTCGATATCACGACGGGAGCGGAGAAATTGGGTGGTCCAATCCAGATTAAGGCTTCGGCGCCAGGAACTGGCACTGGAAGCATTGCCGGCGTTGTGACTTTCGATCCCCTTATCTCTCGACAGCGGCCGGGCTTGCTCCTGTTGAACGGCGTTCTGTACATCGCGTTTGGGTCGGTCGACGATAACGGGCCGTGGCATGGCTGGATCCTCTCCTACCGTGCCGCCACGCTTCAGCAGACCGACATCCTATGCACAAGCGCGAACGGCAGCGGATCGGCCATCTGGATGAGTGGAGCAGGTCTTGCCGCCGAGGTTAGCGACCCGGCCAAGCCGTACGGCAGGATGTTTCTTACGACCGGGAATGGGACCTACGCGGCGACGCGTCCCTATACCAACACGATGAGCTATGGAATGAGCGTGCTGGATCTCGATTTGACGGGCGGGAAGATGACCGTGAAGGACGACTTTACCCCCTACAACGAAGCAGCGCTAAATGCTCAGGATGGCGATCTCGGTTCTGGAGGGCCGGTGTTGTTACCCGCGCAAACGCTAGCCGATGGAACCACTCTGAATCCCCTGGTTCAGGTCGGAAAGTCAGGCGCGATTTACATCCTGGATCGTAATAATCTGGGTGGTTTCAACGCCTCGAGCGATGAAGTTGTGCAAGAGGTCCAAACGCCGATAACCGCGGGATTGAATTGGGGGTCGGGGGTTTGGGGCGCCGAAGCGTATTGGAATAACACCATATTTTCGGGGGGAACGAACCCCGACGCCGGGGCCGATGACTCAAATGGTAACGGGGGCGGCAATGGTCTCACCGCCTATTCGTTCGTCAACGGCGTACTATCGACCACGCCAAGCAGCCAATCGGTCGAGCAGTTTGTCTATCCGGGCCCCACGCCGTCGATTTCCGCCAATGGCAATACGAATGGAATAGTTTGGGTCTTGAACAACGCCGCACAAGTTGCAAAGGGGCCTGCGGTATTGCTGGCTTACGATGCAACCAACCTTGCGCACACACTGTATTCAAGTGGAACTAATCCTGTGCGGGACACCGTTGGCGGCACAGCGTGGAAATTTACCGTTCCCACTGTCGCGAATGGGAAGGTCTATGCTCCGGCAGCAGGCGCGGTCAGCGTCTATGGGTTGCTAGGAGCCACGCCAACGGCCCCGACCCCGATCATCGGTCCAGCTTCCGGAACATTCACCGGAACGGTAACAGTCTCGATCACCGATGCGGTCGCCGGCGCGACCATCTACTACACCACGGACGGAACGATACCGACCAACACATCGCCAATCTACTCAAGCGCTAATCCTCTGGTTCTGTCCAGCAATGAGACAGTGACTGCGATCGCCAGCCCTACCGGCTATTTGCAAAGCGCTCCGTCGTCGGTTACTTACGTTTCGACGGCTACCACAGCCAATCCTGTCTTTTCTCTTCCTGGAGGCACTTATAGCGGTGCGCAGAGTGTAAGCATCACAGACAGCTCATCGGGCGCGGTCATCTACTACACGGTCGACGGTTCGACCCCGACCACCGCTTCGGCGGTCTATTCCAAACCTATTTCAGTCCCGGTCACGGAGACCGTTCAGGCAATTGCAGTAGCCCCAGGTCTTCTCGTCAGCTCCATGATAGGCGCGGCTTATACGATTCAGCCGGTTTACACAATCGACTTCAGCCAGGGCTTTACGCTGGCCCAGGGGCCGATGCAGTTCAACGGAAGCACGGACCTGGACGACTTCCGGCTACAGTTGACCAATGGCGGCTTGTACGAGGCAGGCAGCGCGTTCTATGCGACTCCTGTGAATGTGCAGGCCTTTACCACCGATTTCACCTTCCAGTTGTCCAACGCGGCTGCTGACGGCATTTCATTCACAATTCAGAATGCAGGCCCGAGCGCTCTTGGCAGGACAGGTGGAGGGCTTGGCTACGCCTCAATTGCCCACAGTGTCGCCATTAAGTTCGATCTTCACGATAACGGCGGCGAAGGGATGAATTCTACCGGTCTCTACACTGGGGGCGCGTCACCGACGATTCCAGCGGTCAACCTGGCCGGCACGGGGATTGACCTGCACAGCGGCGATAGCATGGAGGCCCATCTCACCTATGACGGAACTAACCTTTCGCTCACTCTGACGGACACGCTGACCTTGGCAAGCTGGTCGAACTCCTGGCCGATCAATATTCCGTCTGCTGTGGGCGGCAATACCGCATATGTTGGTTTTACCGGCGGCACTGGATCAACTAGCGCGAGCCAGAAGGTCACTGCCTGGACCTACATGGTTCAGTCGAAGTACACCATTGATTTCAGCCAAGGCTTCGCACTGGCCCAGGGGACGATGCAATTTAACGGGAGCACAGACCTGGACAACTTGCGGCTGCAGTTGACGGATGGCGGCTTCTACGAGGCAGGCAGCGCGTTCTATGCGACACCAGTGAACGTACAGGCCTTCACCACCGATTTCGCCTTCCAGTTGTCCAATCCGGCGGCTGACGGCATGTCGTTTACGATTCAAAATGTAGGACCGAGCGCTCTTGGCGGGACAGGGGGAGGGCTTGGCTACGCCTCAATTGCACACAGTGTCGCGATTAAGTTCGACCTTCACGACAACGGCGGCGAAGGGGCCAACTCTACCGGCCTCTATACCGGGGGGATCTCACCGACGGTTCCAGCGATCAACCTGGCTGGCACGGGCATAGACTTGCACAGCGGCGATCGCATGCGGGTCCATATCACCTACGACGGGACCAACCTTTCGTTAACTCTGACGGACGAGCTGACTTCGGCGACCTGGTCGAACTCCTGGCCGATCAATATTCCCTCCGCTGTGGGCGGCAGTACCGCATATGTGGGCTTCACCGGCGGCACGGGATCGACTAGTGCAAACCAGGAGGTTACTTTCTGGACCTACAACGCTGGCCACTGAGGATGCTTAACAAATCGGGCGAATTCAATCGGTTCGGATGGCTCTGAGTGTCTCCGGCTTATTTAGTTTCTTGCTTTTTTGGGGGATGGAAGCAACGTCCATGCAGTTTCTGGAATCATAGGCACTTAGATGGAAGCTTGCATGGCAGTTAGGCGAGTAGAAACTGCAAAGTACGAGTCTCCTCCCAAGTCGTGAAGTCAAGTGGTGCAGGTGCTTCCCCAGTTGCGACACTGTCTACTTTTGACCGTTCATTCACAGGGCGGAAGATCGCTTCGGGATTGACAACAAATGAATAGCTGTGCAATCGCCCACAGGGTCAAAGCGAGAAGGGGTCGCTTTAGCGGAGCCATGCTTCCTTCGTGACTTGTAATCACGACTTTGATGGAGGCTGCAGGCGCTCAACTCGCGGAGGAAGTGCGTGATGGAAACCTATCGACGGATTAGCGGAAGCATTGCGCGGCTAAATCGCACTCATCTCTGTGTATTACATTTCTCGTTTCTATTGTTTGTGATGTCGCATGCCGGCCTGGCAGTAGCACAAGTGAATGTGTTAACGGCACACAACGATATCGCGCGGACGGGCCAAAACCTGAATGAAACCGTCCTTACGCTATCCAATGTGAATCCGACGCGGTTTGGGAAGTTATTTTCGATTCATGTGGCTGGACAGGTATACGCTCAACCGCTCTACGTCTCGCAAGTGGCTATTCCAGGCAAGGGCACCCACAACGTGGTTTATGTGGTTACGGCGACTGATATGGTCTACGCCTTCGACGGAGACAGCAACGGCGGCATCGACGCAACTCCTCTCTGGCAGGTATATCTTCTGACCAACACAACTCCGGCGGGGACCTTTGGCAACGAATATGGGGTTATCGGAACACCGGTGATCGACCTATCCTCGAACACGATGTATCTGGTGAGTTCGGAAAACCAGAACTCGTTCAACGTATATAGGTTGCACGCTCTCGACATCACGACAGGGGCCGAGAAGCTGGGGGGCCCGGTCGTGGTTCAGGCTTCGGTACCGGGAACTGGCAACGGAAGCAACGCTGGAGTGGTGTCTTTCGATCCGCTGATCTCACGACAGCGGCCGGGCTTGCTCCTGCTGAACGGTGTGCTCTACGCCGCCTTTGGTTCTGTCGACGATAATGGGCCGTGGCATGGCTGGCTCCTCTCCTACAGTGCCGCGACACTTCAGCAGATCGACGTACTTTGCACGAGCGCGAACGGGAGTGGATCGGCGATCTGGATGAGCGGAGCCGGTCTGGCGGCCGAGGTCAGCGACCCGAGCAAACCTTACGGCAGGATGTTTCTCTCCACTGGGAATGGGACCTTCGCAGCTAGTCGCCCCTACACCAACGCGATGAGCTATGGGATGAGCGTATTGGATCTGGATCTGAGCGGCGGACAGATGACCGTGGAGGACGACTTCACTCCCTACAACGAGGCAGCCCTTAATTCTCAGGATGGCGACGTTGGGGGAGGAGGACCGGTGCTGCTGCCGGCGCAGAAGCTAGCCGACGGGACGACTCTGAATCCCCTGGTTCAGATCGGAAAATCCGGTGCGATATACATCCTTGATCGCAATAATCTGGGCGGCTTCAACGCAGCGGGCGACCAAGTTGTGCAGGAGGTGCAGACGCCGATCACCGCGGGCCTGAATTGGGGCGCTGGGGTTTGGGGCACCGAAGCCTATTGGAACAACAATATTTATTCCGGAGGAACGAACCCCGACGCCGGAGTCGATAACTCAAATGGCTACGCGGGGGCCGGCAACAGCCTCACCGCCTATTCGTTCGTCAACGGCGTGCTTTCGAGCACGCCGACCAGTCAATCCGCCGAGCAATTCATCTACCCGGGCCCAACGCCGTCAATTTCCGCCAATGGGGCTACGAACGGAATAGTTTGGGTTTTGAATAACGGTGCTGAGCTTTCCGAGGGACCCGAAGTGTTGCTGGCTTACAATGCAACCAACCTCGCGCACACACTCTATTCCAGCGCGACCAATCTCTCGCGCGACTCCGCCGGCGGTACAGCGTTGAAGTTTGCCGTTCCGACGGTCGCGAACGGCAAAGTGTATGCCGGGGCAGCCGGCGCGCTCAATGTTTACGGCTTGCTGGGGGCCACGCCGACCGCTCCGGCCCCGATTATGAGTCCCGGTTCCGGAACCTACACCGGAACACAGAAGGTCACAATCACCGATGCGGTGGCCGGCGCGACGATCTACTACACCACGGACGGAACGATACCGACCAGCAGTTCGCCAATCTATTCAAGCACAAGCCCCTTAGTTGTCTCCACTAATGAGACAGTCACCGCCATCGCCAGCCCCAACGGCTATCTACAGAGTGCGCCCTCGTCCGCGACTTATGTTTCGACGAGCACTACTGCCAATCCTGTCTTTTCTTTATCTGGCGGCACTTATTCCGGGGCGCAGACTCTAACGATTACAGACAGCTCGGCCGGCGCGATCATCTATTACACCGTGGACGGGTCAACGCCGACGAACTCTTCGGCAATCTACTCCAATGCGCTGTCGCTTCCAGTTTCGGAGACCGTTCAGGCAATGGCCGTAGCCCCTGGCCTTTTCGTCAGCTCCATGGTGAGCGCGGCTTACACAATTCAGACGGTTTACACGATCGACTTTAGCCAGGGCTTTACGCTGGCGCAGGGGCCGGTCCAGTTCAACGGGAGCACTGACCTTGACGATTTCCGGCTGCAGTTGACCAACGGCGGTTTGTACGAGGCAGGCAGCGCTTTTTACGCGACTCCTGTGAACGTTCAGGCCTTTACCACCGATTTCACCTTCCAGTTGTCCAACCCGGCGGCTGATGGCATTTCGTTTACGATTCAGAATGTGTCGCCAAGTGCTCTTGGTAACGGAGGTGGCGGGCTCGGCTATGCCACGATTGCCAACAGCGTCGCCATTAAGTTCGATCTTCACGATAACGGCGGCGAAGGGACAAACTCGACTGGGCTTTATACCGGGGGCGCGTCCCCGACAGTTCCGGCGGTCAACCTGGCCGGCACCGGCATCGACCTGCATAGCGGCGACAGCATGGATGTCCATATCACCTACGATGGGATCAATCTTGCGCTCACGCTGACAGACACGCTGACATTGGCGAGCTGGTCGAACTCCTGGCCGATCAATATTCCGTCTACTGTGGGAAGCCCCACCGCCTACGTTGGCTTTACGGGCGGCACAGGATCGACCACGGCAAGCCAGAAGGTAACTGCCTGGACCTATCTTGCCGGACCGCTCAGCCTACCTAACTACCCGACCGGTTTCGATAGTGTGGGAATGATTATGAATAACGGGGCAGCGCTGAACGGGACCAGGCTGCGGTTGACCGACGGCGGCCTGAATGAGACGCGCAGCGCCTTCTTCACCGTTCCGGTCAATATCCAGAAGTTCAGCACTAGCTTTGACTTTCAGCTTACCAATCCTAATGGCGAAGGGATTACCTTTACCATCCAAGGTATGGGCCCGAAGGCGATAGGCACCGCTCACGCTAGTTTAGGTTACGGCTCTATCGCCGAAAGCGTCGCAATCAAGTTTGACTTATTTAACGATGCGGGCGAGGGATTAAACTCTACCGGCATGTACGTTAATGGTGCGTCTCCAACGGTTCCTTCTACGGATCTCTCCTCCACGGGAATTAACCTGCACAGCGGAGATATCTTCAACGCCCAGCTTGCCTACGACGGTACGGTCTTAACGGTAATGATTGCCGACACGTTTACCGGGGCCACGGCGACCCAGAGCTACACCGTCAATATTCCCGCGATGGTGGGTGGCCCAACGGCTAATGTCGGTTTCACGGGAAGCACGAGTGGATCGGCTGCAACCCAGGACATCGTGGACTGGAGCTATTCCACAACCTATAAGCTGCCTACAACGCCCCCGGTTGCGACCCTTCCCAAAATCACTGGCGTCAGTGCGAATTACGGTGCATACTACGCAACGATTGCTGTGACCGGAACCAACTTTGGGGCAACCCAGGGAACGAGTGCTGTCAATTTCAACGGTGTATCGGCCAACGCGACTGTCTGGTCCAACACCGGCATCACTGTAACTGTTCCCTACCACGCCACTACGGGCAACCTAGCGGTCAGGGTAGGCGGTCGAGTGAGCAACGGAGTTGCCTTCACCGTGGAACCAGCACCCTCCGTTGCGAGCTTCAGCCCCGTGAGCGGACCTGCCGGAACCGTGGTCACCCTCAGCGGCCAGAATCTGCTGGACGCCCAGGGTAACGGCCAAGTCTGGTTCGGTGGGATGTCCTTGCCTATCCTTAACTCGTCGTCAACCAGCCTTCAGATCGCGGTTCCGGCCGACGCTGTCACCGGTGCTTTTGATGCCCATGTCAATGGCGTTGGCGTTTACACCTCGGCCTTTACCGTTACGCATTCCGCGCAGATCAGTAGTGTGAACGCCAATTATGGCGCTCCCTATTCCAAGATCACGCTGGCCGGAACCAACTTTGGGGCAAGCCAAGGGACGAGCACTGTCACTTTTAATGGCGTCGCGGCAAAGGCCGCATCCTGGTCCAATACCGGGATCAGCGTCTCCGTTCCTTACCGAGCTACTACCGGTAATTTGGTGGTTACTGTCGCCGGACAACCGAGCAATGCCGTTGCCTTCACGGTGGAGCCAAGCTCTTCCATCGCCGGCATCAGCCCAACCAGCGGATCCGCCGGGACTTTATCACCATCAGCGGCCAGAACCTGCTCGATGCTCAGAGTAATGGCAAGGTCTGGTTTGGTGGAATGACGTTGCCCATCCTCAACCCATCGAACACCAGCCTTCAGATCGTAGTTCCACCTGGGGCCGGGACGGGGACTATTGATGTCCACGTTAACGGCGTTGGCATCTACACTCCTACATTCACTGTGCAGTGACATGGAGTTGCACTTTATTTCAGCGAGGCCCACAGGCCAATTGGGTTGGGCAAGAAACCTCCCATCGAGATCCGTTGTGGGACTATTTGGGTATCAGACAGTTGACCCGAAGACCGAGCGGACTGGGTTTATGGACGTGATTTGGTGGGCGAGGCGGGGATCGAATAAGGCGCACAAGATATCGATAATAAGGATGATAGTGTTTAGGCATCTACCAGTTGCTCCCATAGTTGCCCCTTTAAGCCTTGAGATGTGAACCTACCTAAGAGTTCAGCAGTCGCCTCTCCACTTTTTTCGAAATCGTAGTTCACTTTGTGACGGCAAAATTCCGACATGCAGTGGGAGTGGTTGCCCCGGGGACTGAGGGCAGCGATTCGGTAACTGGCCAGAAGAGAACCGGCATTCGACGCCTTTACTCGAATGCGCGAGGTCGTTCGCGGCGACAGCGTAGAAGACCATCACAGCCCATATCCGATCCGGATTCCAAAGAAAGAAGACTGGCAAGCCATCATGCTCCAGGCGCGAGTTCCCATCTTCTAGTCTCGGCCAAGAGTCTGCAAAGATGAGCCGCATCGTGCGAGTGCAACTTCCTTCGCGGAAATGTACCACCTACCCATCCGGAGCCATCGGCAGCATTTGCCTTCCACCGCCGAATGTGAAGCCTCCCCGGTAACAGTCCGCTTCACTGTTCGGGACTCGGTCGACCGGCATACTGCCCATAGACAGCGCAGAGACAGGCGGATAATGCTCAGCTATTACTACCCCCGCTCTTCACCGGCGAATCCACCAGGTTAGGAGGGATCAGGTAAAGCGTGCCTTGCAGCCTTCGGATACTCGCTTCCCATCATTGCCTCTATGAACTAATAAAATAGATAGCACCTCTCCCATGCATGTCCATGAGAGTTAGACGGCTCCTGGACAGAGCTGCGGATCGAACGATTCAAGTTTGTCTGGGACTTAGCCAAGTCTCGCATAACGTAAGACTTGCTCGCTCTCCGCCTGCTCGCTCGTCACACTGACGCCAGGCTCAAGGTCGAGCAATTGCATTTGCGACTGCAAAAGTTTCTTTCCGTCTCAGCGGACTTTTCTAGAGCGAACAACTATCCGCGGCAAGAAAGTGGAGTGGTTCAATGTTTTTCGTTTAATTGGACTGCAATAAATCGATCGCCCAAGGTTCATTCGAGTCGACGCCGAGAACGAAGAGAACATGCTTCTCGCCAACCTGTCCGGAGATCGCGACTGCGGGGAAGGAGTAGGTGACGCCGTTGGTATTTCCCACGTAACCGGCGCCCACCCACACGGTGGCATTCGGAAAGAGGCCGTTCTCTGACGAGCTCTGGCTTCCGAGGTCGATAGCAAAGTCGCAGTTCGCATAGCCATCCGGCGAGGAAGACGGATCGTCGTTCGAGAAGTCACCGCCATAAATCAGCGTCGGTGTGGGAGGGGCAATCGAAGCGCAAGCTGGCGGCACATTAGAAAAGCCGAAGGACGCGACGTGCGACGACCAGCCCGTGGGCGAACTGCTATCGCCAGGGTAGATGCCGGCGGCATAGATGAATCCGAGATATTGTGCGCCGGCGGCGGCACTAACATCGACCGCACTCGATGGCTGCGGCAGCCCAACGGCGCCCGTGCCGGCCCCAAGCACATTGACGTAAGGCACGTTGAGGGGCTTCGCCGGCCGGGGCTTGAATCGTGCCAACTCCATTGTCTTCGACCAGCAGCCCACCGGATGCACCGAGACCGAGAACTGCCTGCCCTGAAGTGGATTGGCCATTTCCCGGATTGGTGATGGTCAATTGTCCGGGAACGGTGATCGTGTTGCCGAAGAAGGTCGGACCACATGCCCCGGTCGCTGAAGAGGGCGCAGGCATAGAAGGCGAGCCCGTTCCACCTTCCGACGGCAGCGTGAACTGCTGAATGTTTTGAAGGGTGACCGTTTGTCCGTTGGAGGTAATGTCGACGCTTCCATAAGCGGTCTCCGATGTTGGATCCCAGGTGTCGGGAGGGCGAGGGATCGTCATTGGGGGCGCAAGGGCTGCGGGGATCGTAAGGAAAAGGTAAGTCTGCGCTTTGGTTTGAGTCGAGCACTCGGTCGCGGCAACTAAGGGCGCCATGGGTTGTCCGACGAGTTGTTCCAGGCCACCCACTTGCCCTGCGAGCTCCACGGCGTAGCTTCCCGGCTCAGGCGGAGTGTAGGTCACCGGATAATATCCGGGAGGAACTCCGTTGCTACCGCTGTTCGCTATGTAATTTGCCGTGATGCCAAGGCTCAGAAGGCCGCGTTTGGCCACCGCCAATATTCCTGCGTTGATGACCTGAGGGCCTTGCTGGATTGGTGGGTTCAGGAGAAATGTTGACTGGGAAAAGGTGTTGGCCGCATCGTCGATCGTGAAGCTGTTGATTCCTACCGCTGCGCCGGCGACCGAAGGAGCGAGATAAGCTTGTGGTCCGGGGACCGTTGTTGTTGGGGGAGGATTTGGGCTTGTGGAGTTCGACGAGCCGCCACAACCAACCAGCAAGCTCAGCATGAGAGTATTCACGACGTGGATGCTCGTGCTTCTCAGTTCGCTAGGCTTCCTTTGCGCCTTGAGGATTCGCATAGTCTCTCCCATCAAAAATTGCCTTTGAGACCGAATTGCAGGATTCGCGGATCGTGCGCATCCACGGGGTGTAAAAACGAATTGCCGTTTAGGCATCCTGTAGCTCCGGCGGAGTAAAGATCCGCTTGGCCGCCGTAGCAATTGATCACGTTGTTGCCGGTATTGCCGGGATTGGCCGGGTCGGTGATCCGGAACTGAGTGTGGTTGAAGATGTTGAATGCCTCCACCCGGAACTCGATATCCAAACGATCTGAAAAGGTATTGAAATGTTTGAAGAGGGACATGTTGAAGTTGATCCGGGAAGGGTTCCTGAGATAGTTGCGTCCGGCGTCGCCAAAGGTCAGCCCACGCGGCGCGGCAAACGCACCTGGATTCAGCAATAGAGGGCCAACATTGTTGCCTCCGGGCTGAACGAACGGCTTGCCGGCGTGTACTTTGCCAATGACATCAGGGTAGGAACCTACACCAAGCCCATCGCCGACCCCGGCATTATCGGCTGCGCCGGTTCCATCGGAGCCGCCTCCGTTGACCACGCTGAACGGGGTTCCTGTCTGATAGGTGGTGATACCGCTGATTTGCCACTTATCGAGGAGCGCTTTTGCGACCGGCCCCACATCGAAGGGTTTGATTTGGGTAGGGCCGTACGGAACTTCTTCTTCGGTATCGTGCCCGATACCCACCAAGTGGATAAATCCATCGAGCGCGTGAAGCAATGGCAGATCGTAAATGTAGTTAACGTTGAGTAAGTGCCGTTGGTCGAAATCCGAACTGGCATGATTCGCATGGATGTCGAGCGAATTGGCAAAGTTGGCGCTTGAGCGATCCGAAGAGTCATCGAGTGAGTGACTGTAGGTATAGGCAACGCCGATCGTCAGAGGGCCGCTCGTTTGGCGAAGCGTGGCCTGGAGGGCGTCATATTCAGAGTCGGCAACATTTTCAACCGAAATGATATTGCTGAAACCCAGGTAGGGGCGCACTACGTCGGCGCTTACGCCAAGGCGTGTTATTCCGTTCGCTGAAATGAAACCCGGATTTCCGGTACAGGCGACGTACGCATTGATGTATCCGGGATCGTTGGGCCCAATCCCCGGAGAGGTGGGGACGGTAGGCGCGGCGCCAGGAGTGGAGCTGTTCAGCCCCGCGACGGAAAAATAGTTGTATTGCGCGCCACTCTGACAGACGCTGGAGGTGATCGGCTGGCCCGGAGCGAATGGATTGGCGCTGTTGCTCAGGGGCGTGAGTTGGTTGAGGTCGCGCACCGCGGTGAGGTTGGTTCCCTTGGTGCCGACATAAGCAAGCTGGCCAACCATGCCCTTACGCAGCTCGCGCTGAACGGCTAGGCTCCACTGCTGCACGTAGGAGTAAGTGGCCTTGTTCGGGATCGAGGTGACGTTCAAAGGGAAAGTCGCGCCGCCGGTGGGGATACTGGCGGTGCCGCACTGGGTCGTCCCTTCCTGACAGGAAAGTCCGATGAGGTTATAGGCGTTGTAAGCCGGGGCAGCCTGAGCACTGCCGAGCGCTCCACCGATATTCGATTGTGTTTCGCTCAGCACCAGCGGCGCGCTCCCGATCAGCGAACCCACGTTCGCTTCATAGCCGGTGCCGTGTTCCCAGAACAGGCCATAACCTGCGCGGATCGCCGTCTTGCCGTTACCCCATGGGTCCCACGAAATACCAACTCTCGGCGAGGGATGAAAGACGGTGTTCTTCATGCATGAGTTCGGAATACCGTTCACGCCGCATTGCTGCAGCCCATTCGTAATCGCCGGATTGAGCGATGTCAGACTGTAAGGGCCGTCGCGATTTAAGGGAACCGGCGCACCGCTGTTCTTCTCGACCAGATAGCCCTGATTCTGATCGATGTAGATCGCAGAGCCGATCGAGGCGTTGAAGTTTTCGGGGCGCCAGTTGTATGCCGTGTTTTTCGGGTTGTACCAAGCGCCGAAGAGGCTGACTCGCAGCCCGGCGTTGATGGTCAGCCGAGGTAAAGCCTTCCAGTCGTCCTGCAGGTAGAGATCGGCAAGCTTGTAACGGTTGTAGTACTTCACCTGCGCGCTGTCCTGGGTATAGCTCTTGATACCGCCTTGAGCTGTCGCCGGTGCATTCAGGTTGTAGAAGCCGGAGCCGGCAAGAAAATCGGCGAAGGCATTGCCCGTCGTGTGGATCGACTGTTGATTGCTGAATGTGAGAAGGCCCTGCAGATCTCCCGAGTTGGCGCCGCTGACAGCGCTCAGTTCATTCTGCTGTACAAAGCTTCCCCAGAAGCCCCACTGGAGTACATGATGTCCGATGGTCTTACTCGCATCGTCGCGCAGAGTGAAGGTCGGGTTGTCCTGGTCCCACGGAGCATAGCCAGTGTCCGCGGCAAATCCGTGGCCTCCATAAGCGCCGTTGTTGCCTTGGAAGACCAGCCCTGGAGTCTTGTCGCCGCCGTATCCGTTGTTGAAGATGTAACCCATCGGGCATTCGGTGATGGAGGGCGGCGCTTCGATTGAATTCGGACTCGTGAAAACCGTGCAGCTCGTTGCGCCCGGGACCGGCGTTCCTCCAGTTGCCGCGGGATTGTCGAGTATCGTCGGACGGCTCAGCGAGGCCACGCCGGGGCCCGGCTGCGGTTCGAGCGTAATGTGCTCGACTTCATAGCTGCCCGAGAGCAGATTGACGAAACCGTGCGGCAGAGTCTGCGCCAGAATGATCGCCATGTTCTGACCCGGGCCGTTGAGCTGATTCTCCACGGTCGGAAAGCTATTCGCCACGACCCCCCATTGCGGAGCTAGTGTCGTCGTGTTCCACGAGTCGTGAACATAACGAAACGACAGCCGGGTGAAATCGGTGATGTTGTGGTCGATCCGAAAAAGCTCCTCGCGCCAATAGGTTGGCGGCGAGATGGAGCCGACGTAGCAATGGGCAAGCGGGGAGGGGTTCGTGGAGTTGCAGCCAGTGCTGGAATTTGGCAGCGGGATGAGACCGGTGTTCAGGAGTGCTCCACCGGTATAGTCGACTGCAATATGTCTACCTACGGTCGGCGGAAGACCCGGGCCTTGCGGACAATCCGGATAGTTCGCGGGATTGAAAGTTGGCGGGCTACCCGGAAGCAGAATGGGGCAAACATCGGAAAAATCTCCGGAGCGCTCGGCGACAGTTGGAACTGCCTGGTTGTAATCGACCGGCGTCTTCTCGCGGCGAATCTCTTCTGAGAAAAAGAAGAAGGTCTTCGTCTTCGCGGTGTTGTAGACATTGGGGATGTAAATAGGACCGCCGATCGTTCCGCCGAAGTCCAGCCTGCGATAGAGTGGCGTTCGATAAGTAGGCTTGCCCTGATAGCCCAGAGGCACCGGGTTGGGCTGGTCGAAATAGTTTCTCGCGTTGAACGCCTCATTGCGAAGGAAAGCGTAGACGTTGCCATGAAACTTGTCGGTGCCCGACCTGGTCGTAATGAGCACACTTCCAGAGGCACTCTTGCCATAGACAGCGCTGTAATCGGCGGTGAGCACTTTCATGTCCTGGATGGCATCGATGCTTGGATACACGATGAGCGGCTCGCCCTGGCCGCGGCTGGCATTAATGCTGGTGTTGAGCACGTCGCTGCCGTCGACTTCGAATGTGTTGTATTCCACGCGACCGCCGTTAACACTGAACTTGGCGCTGCCCGCGACGCCGACCTTGGCCTCATCCTGACCGCTCTGATTACTGACACCCGGAGACAACGTGATAAGCTGCGAGAAATTTCGGCCGTTCAGTCCATAACCAACGACCTCTTTACTGCCCAGCGTGGTCGAAAGAGTTGCAGTGTTCGTGTCGAGTTCAGTGGACGCCGCTTCGGCGACCTGAACCTCCTGTTTTACCGCAGTGACTTCGATCTTGACGTTAAAGGTCAGAGCTTGACCAGCGGCGAGAGTGATAATTTCACTCGAACGGCGAGTGAACCCGTCGGCTTCGACGATGATCTGATATCGCCCGGCGGGCAGCCCTGCAACCAGGAACTCACCGACGCTATCGGCCTTTGCCTCGCGGCTGACCAGCGTCTCCTGATTGATTACCTGAACCTTCGCTTCAGGAATGACGGCGCCATCCGGATCAGTCACCAGACCGGAGATCCGGCCCGTATCTTGCCCGGCGGCAGACGCGATGCTCAGCAAGAGGAACATTGCCGCTGTCAGTAATTGCCCCGGGATGAATCGGAGGATCTTCACGAAATTCCCCATTCTGATCTGTTCAACTCGCCTGGACTATTGCGGGAGGTAATAGCGGAACGACGTGAACCACATGTTGTCGATCGCTTTAGGAGAGTTGGTGAGGCCGGCAGCGGGGTCGCCAATACCCTGCCAGGTATGGCGCACCACATAGGAGTACTGAATGCCCTGTTGCAGCGTGCCGCGGCTTCCCTTGTAGAAGCGGAACCAGTAGCCGACGGTCCCTTCCTGGATGTTGCGAGTATCCGCGTTGCAGTTGGCAGCTGGGCCGGGGACGTTGCCGCCTCCATTTGGAGAAGCAACCGGAAGCACTTCGATATAGCAACCGTAGACAGGATTTGTCGGCGCGCCGTAGCCGGTGAGAATAGGCTGACCTAAGGTCGGCCCCGGAGTCGTTACAAAGTAGCCAGTTGCGTAGTAAGCGCGCTTGTCGAACTCGCCGCCGTAATAGCCATAAACATCAAATCGCGGCTGGTGCCACTCGATCGTACCCATCGTGGAACCACCGGGAAGAAGCTCGAGAGAGCCATCCGGATGTGCCGTAGTATCAGCCAACTGCGCCGTGCTGTAGCGTCCCATGCCATCGCCGATGAGCATGTGGGCGCCGAGCGTCAAGGTCTTCTTGTAGACGAGAACCCGGCCGTTAACGCCAAGCCCTCCGCCCGCAGTCTTCGTGCTGAATGCGCCAAGTGCCGAGATGGTAGGCGGCTGCGGAGCACCGGCTGGTGGTGGGCCATTCGGATAGACGCGATCACGGAAGAAGCGCCCGACGCCAAATAACTCGAAGTGACCCCAGTCGTTTTCATACGCAGCTTTCGCTATCAGATCGGGAGCTAAATTGAAGCTGTAATTCGATGTCGGACTATAGAGACCGCCCGGGTTTCCCGGCGCTTGATAAAGCAGCGTGGGAAGATTGTGTCCGCCAATGTTTAGCGTTTGCGCCTCCTCAACAGAGCCGCCGAACCAAAGCCGGTCACCCACGTGCTTCACTACGCGGAAGCCATAATCCCGCTGCCAGGTGAAGCCGACGTTGTACTGGGCGTCGATCGTGAGCGGGATTGCTTCATAGCGGTTGGTAAGCCCCTTGCTGTACTCGGTTGCCAGCGACCACATCTGTCCGCCAGTGATGGTCCAACCGCTCTGTAGCTCGGCCTGCGCCCACGCCTGCCGAAGCCGGAGCGTATAGCTATTACTCTGGTTGTCGTTCGACGTGGTTCCCGAGGAGAGAAAGTCCGATTCGTAGTAGCCGCGCAACGTCGCCGAGGGAAGCTTGCCTTCCGCAAGCAAGGAGAACCGCGACTGCCGGGCGCTGGCGTTGAACTCGGAAAGCTCCCCAGCTGTTTGGCCAGTAAAGGGGATCGAGTTGAACGGCGTATTAACGTCCCCGCTCACCGCACGCTGACGGTCGACTGTTTCAGCCGCGAGGAACCCACCGGGGGTTAGATCGACCCCCTTGAAGCGAATGGTCTCTGGATTCGCCACTTTCTTTGCGTCCTGCTGCGCCGCCGCAACCTGCGTTGAAAGATCGCTCGACGAGGTCTTGAGCGTTGCAACCTCGCTTTGCAGACTGGTCACGACCGAACCGTTCGTACCGATGGCTGTCTCCGTCTGCTCAAGACGCCGCTTTGCATCTTCAGCTTCGGCCTGCGCGGCCGCAGCGGTTTTTTGGGCCTCGGCGAGTTGCGCGTCATGCGCGGCCATGCTCTTTTGCAAAGCATCGAAGTTGCGCTGAAGGTTCTCATACTTGGCGTTGAGATCGTCGAGTTTTTGAAACTTGTCATTGAGCTGCTCGAGCAGAATCTGCTCCTGAGTCTTGGTGCGGCTCTTCGTAGTCTTCGCTGTGCCAGAAGGGGAGGGCGTAGTTGTAGTGTTCTGGGACTGGGCGCTCACGCAGGCCGCCACGATTGCTCCAGCCACCAAAGTTCTTAGAGGTTGCATTGCTTCTCCTTCAAATTCAAAGTCTGTGACTTCATCGCGTTCTTGATGCACGGCTTAATCACTGCGCCCCATCCACAGCAGCCGTAAGTGCAGCCAAGACATCGGGCGCTCCGGCATAGAGAGCGCCGCCTACAAACTCAATTCGATTGCCGTCGCTGTCGAAGACCCAGAGGTTCCCGACGGAGTCCAATTGAGCGCCTTTGCTTGCTGGGCGCGTGCCCTCTTGCAGCGCCGGAAACACAATCGAGAGCGACCAGTCTTGCGGAGGAGCGGACAGAACCGGCCCGAAGGCAGCGTTTGTGGAAGCCAGCGCGTAGAGTCTCGCGAAGGACCATCCCATCGCCGCCGAGAGCGGTCGGATTGCGCGCGAGAGCCAACAATCGCCTCAAATGTGTCGAGGGTCTGGATCGGTTTGCTTCCGCGTTAGGGGCGGCGGCCGTGGCGCAGTTCGTCACACGGGACTGCCATCGCCGGGCGCCGCTCCCGCTGTTCGCGCGCAAGCATTGAGAAGGTTGGCGAGCGTATTGATCTTCGTTGCCGGAACGAATTCCGATTCCCGATATGGTGCGCTCTCGCACCAAACCAGTCACAGGGTCGACGAGATCATTCGCCGTCGCGAAAGCAGCGGCGATGGCGCTCGGAGAAGTGTGGTCCGACCCGACGTGAGTCTCATCGGAAATGAAATCGTTGAGCGCATAGATGGTCGACACAGTCGTCGACTCGTTCACTACGAAGCGGAACGAACTTGGTTTCGAACAACTACCGATCGCAGAGACCAACACCAGATCGTCGTTGGTTCCTCCGCTAGCGTCGCCTCCTTTCGAGAGCAGGTAGAGCTGCGCGTCCGGCGAGGGGCACGGCAGATTCCCGGCGAAGGAGAAGTTTCCGTCCTGGTCAGAAACCGTGGAGGCAAGGGCATGAGAAGCTGTTTGCGATTGTGAGGCGCCACTCGCATCCAGCGAGGTCGTCGCAGCGTAAAGCGAAACACGCGCACCGGCTACGGGTGACCGAAAGGTCTGGACCGTTCCCGTCAGCTCGCTTGCCGTTGCCGAACTGATGGAGATGGTCGCACTGGCAGCTTTGGTAGGGTCGGAAACCGACGTCGCGATCAACTGTACGGTGCCGCCGTCCGGTACCGTTGCTGGGGCGGTGTAGCTGGTCGTTGTCCCACTCGCGGTCTTCGCCGGGTTGAATGTTCCGCAGTCGCTCGATCCGCAGATTGTCGTCCATACGACGCCCGCGCTGGCCGCATCATTATTGACGATTGCCTTGATCGACGTCGATGCTCCCGTGACCAGAGTGGCCGGGGGCGGGGGTGCGAAGCTGACAGAGATCGGCAGGCCGATCACATTAAGAGTCACGCTCGACCATCGACTGGGATTGCTGGTCGCCACCGCGTAAAGAGTGACGGTTCCCTGAGCTGGCGGTGCGGCAGGGGCCGTATAAAGCGTGACGTATCCCGTTCCGCTGGTCAGATAGGTCGGTATCGGGCCGCTTATCGTGTGCACAGGCGTGAACGTGCCGCAGGACTGGTCCTGTGTCTGTCCCGGCGGGGGCGGAGTTCCTGGAGGCGGAGCGCTACCGCAATAGACACTCCAGTCCGCGCCCAGAAGCTGCGGATCATTGGTCAGGGTCACCTCTAGATAGGCGCTTTGACCGGCGTTCAAACTGGTTGGCGCAGTCTTGAGCGGAGTTCCATTCACATCCGTAAAGGCAGGCGCTCCTACACCCACGTTGGAGGTCGAAGTGCCCGAGGAACAACCTGAGGCCAGCGCTGCGATGAGAAACGTATATAAAAACGCAGCGGAAATACTCCGTGCCGCGACGTCTCTTCGAGTTCGTTGGCGAGGATTTATTCGCGTCGTGACCGTCACAGGAAAGCTCATGGCTTCGCCCCCAATTTCTTGTTTTTCAGACCCAGCGCTAAGGGCGTTACCGCTGGAGTTGCGACCCCGACATATTCGGTTACGGAGTTGTCGGCAAGCAGCACCCAGAGGTCGCCCGATCCATCTACGGCGACACGCAGCGGGCCTGCGGCGAGAGATGGGGACGAGAGATAGTTGGGATAGCCGCCGCCGGCGATGAGGCTCGGTGCGATAGGAAGCACGCTCGGCGGAATGATCACCGTCGCTCCTCCACCCTGACTCGCGATCCACGCTGTCCCAGCGCCATCGACGGCTACACCTCTTGCCTGAAAGAAGAGGTAATTGTTGTTGTCATCGTCCGCAAAGCAGACGTTGCCCGCAACCAGCGTGGAGCCTTGTCCGCCATACGGCGGGATCTCGCAGACGTAGTCGCTCGTGAGGATCGACCATAGGTTGCCGGATCCGTCCGCTGCGATCTGCGGCTGGACCAGTCCGGAGAAGGTCTGATCGTTCACGATCAGGGTGGCGCCGGGATTGCTTAGCTGAGCGAAGTTTGCAAACGATCCATTGCTGGCAGTGCTCGTATTCCCTATCCAGATGTTGTTCGCGCTATCCGCAGCCACGGCGTCGATGTTGGAAAGTCCATCGAAAGTGAAGCCTGCCGAGGGCGAAATCAAAATGCCAAGGGGACTGACCTCGCTAACTCCCGCACCGCTTGCGATCCAAAGATCTCCTTGCGCGTCGATCGTCATGTCGTTGCCGCCACCGGTAACGCCACCGAAAGGGCTTCCCTGTACCTGGGAACCAACGCTGGTCAACTCATAGAGCGCGCCATTACCGGATGTCCATACATTGCCATTTGCATCGATGGCGACTGGGCCGCCTCCGGCTGCGAATCCGGTCGAAGGCGAGATTGCCGCTCCGGTCGCATTCCACTCGATGACGCTGTTTGCGGCCGTATCCGTGATCCAAAGGTCGCCGCTGGCGTCGAGTGCAAAAGAACCGACCTTGCTCGATGAGGAAAGTCCTCCACCGCTGGTGTAGTTGAGCGATACCGACCAATCGTTCGGCTGGGCATTCAGAATAGGTTGGAATGGAGAGTTGGCGGAGGCCAATCCCAAAAGCTGAGGCGGCCCATTGCCCGTATCCAGTACATAGCCGTAATTGCTGACCGGATGCTGCGCGATATTGAAGGCCGCCTGTAATGTGTCGGTCGGGGCGATTGAGTTGTAGAGAGAGTGCTGCGGCAAGACGTCGCTTGAAGCGAACAGTGTCCCGCAGGGGCTTCCGTCGCCTTCGACGCCTCCTGCCGTGGATGTGCAGGCATTGAGCGCATCCGCAAGTGTGTTGAGCAGCGCGTAGGGAACTGTTGCGTTTCCACCAGGCACGGTGAACCGTGTCTGTCCAGTCGAAACGTCGACCAGGTTGTTTACCGTGGAGAAGGCGTTCTGCAGACCGGACAGATTGCTCGAACTCGCGCCGAGATAGAGATAGCTGCTATTACCCGTGAGCGCATTATTCGCGGCGAAGTGCGCAACCGCGAAAGCCGACGCGATGGTTGTGGCTTCGTTGACGAAGACAGGAGCCGAACCGAGGCCTGAGCAAGGGCCCAGCGCGGCCATCAACGCAAGGTTGGGATTAGCCGCGTTCGTTCCGACCGCACCTTGGGCCGCGACCAGGTACATTTCGCTTGAGAGCGACGGGCAGCTGTAACCTGCGGGAACCGTAAAACTGCCGTCTTTCGCCGTCGTTGCCGAAGCGACGGGCAGCGCCGCTGAGCCATACCCGTTCGTTCCTGCCGCGAAGAGCGAAACCGTTGCGCCGACGACGGGCTGAGTTCCAGCCAGAGCATACCCGTGAAGGGCCGGTCCCGCAGAGATTGTGCTGACGGTGATCGAACCTGAATTCGCCGCGGTCGGGTTTGCATGAGAAGCTGCTACCACTGTCACCGAGCCCGAGGCCGGCGCAATAGGCGGCGCGGTGTACTGGATCGGCAAGCCGTTGGACCATCCCGAGACGCTGGTCGCGGTGACCGCCGGAACAGGCGGGACGTAAGGTGTCGTCGTTGTTGCGGGGATCGCTGGAAGTGCGGGCGTGATGGTGAAAAATCCGCAGCCGCTGGCGCATACTTGCCAGTCGATTCCAGCCATCGTCACATCGTTAGTGACAGAGGCTGTCAGGTTCACGGAGCCGTTGGGCTGAATCTGAGCGGCCATCGAGGGAACGAACTCGACTGCCATAGCTGTCGCAGGCACGATGGCGATCGCGTTCGAGGTGATCGAAACAGTGGGGTCCGCAACCGAAGTCGCGATGAGCGTGACTGAGGTTCCCGGAGCCTTGACCAGCGGCGCGGTGTAGAGAGTGGTCGCGCCGCTCGCCGTCTGAGCAGGGAGGAACCAGCCACATCCACCAGCGAGCGTGTTCCCACATTGGACAGTCCAGGTGACTCCACCAGGGGCAACGTCGTTCGCTACTGTCACACTCACGGGAGTCTGCTGCGTACCGGCCAACGTAGTCGGCGGCTGTTGGGTGAAGGTAAGCGACGGAGGAAGCGCGACGATTGTAGTCATTGCAATGCCAGGATTCGCCGGCGTCAATGCGGAAGACGTCGCGGTAATCGTGACCACTCCGCCGGTAGGAACTGTTGCCGGGGCGGTGTAAACGATCGGATCTCCACTCGCCGTGTGCGCGGGTGAGAGATTGAAGCTTCCGCAATTCCCTGGGCTGCTGCAGTTTGCAGTCCAATCGACGCCGAGATTGCTCGTGTCGGAGACGACATTCGCGGAAAGCGTGGCGGTCGTGGTGACCGAAAGGCTCGATGGCGGTGGAGCGGAGATGCTTACCACGATGGGCGGGGTGGTGACGATGTTTGCCGTCGCGGAAGCCGAGACGGTCGGATCTGTCGTAGAAGTGGCAGTGATCGTGACCGTACCACCCGCAGGCACCGTCGTCGGGGCCGAGAAGTTCGTTTTTGTCCCGCTGGCGGTGTGCGCCGGATTGACGCCACCACAATTGGTAGCCTCACAGTTCACCGTCCAATCCACTCCAGCGTCGGCTGTATCGTTGATTACGAAGGCTGTGAACTGGGTCGTGTGTGCGGTCCCTGTGGTCTCTACATAAGCGCTGACCGGCGATAGGCTAACGGCAATCGGATTCTCGGAAGACGGCGACGTAACGGTCAACGTCGCGCTGGCTGACTTGGTTGTGTCAGTGAGTGAGGTGGCAGTGATCGTCACGGTGCCACCTGTGGGAACTGCGGAGGGAGCGGTAAAGACGGTGCTGAGGCTTTGAGGCGGATTGAACGATCCGCACGCTGCGCCATCACAGCTCGCAGTCCAAATGACTCCTGCAGCGGCAGGATCGTTTGTCACCTTGGCTGCCACAGATGCGGTCGCGTTCACACTGAGAGATGTGGGAGGAGCGATGGTCAATTGCACCGCAATCGAGAGCGGAGTGACTGTAAGCGTGACACTGCTACTCTGCGAGGGATTGCTGGTCACCGTCGCAGTAATAACGATCGCGGTTCCAATTGGCACGACTGAGGGCGCCGTATAGTTCGTCGCTCCGCCATCGGCAGTATGAACAGGCGCCAGAGTGCCACAGGCACCGTTCACAACGCTCCCGTTCGTAGGGTTTCCCTGGCAGGTCACTGTCCAGTCCACCCCTGCGGCAAGACGATCGTCCGTTGGCATCATGCTGAGCTCGATAACGGAGGCCACGGAGACAGATACGGTCTGAGCGTTGGCGCCATTAATCACAATTCGACCGGCTATGGCTGAGGAACTGGAGCCGCCGCCGCAACCGGTAAGCACCAGCGCTGTCGCCGCAGCGGCGACGCACAAGCACCGCAAAACGCGGGTCGATGTCGGTCGCATGCGCACGCCTTTTCTAGTACCTTCCGTTAGGAGCGGGCAGCTGCTGATATTTCGCGTAGAGCTCTCCGACGGCAATATTCAGGGAATCGAGCGTCGCTCCCATTTCGCCGAAGATAGCTTCGGCGTCTCGAGAATGTGGTGTATTGGTTTGCGTAAGCTCCTTGACCAACGCCAGGTCGAGCGCGGCCAGATCCGTAAAGAGACCTTCATTGGCCAAGGACGCATCGTGATTTTGCTGTTCCGGCTTTGCCTCATTTCCCTCGGTGCGCGCCAGCAGTTGGCGCTGCTCCAGCAGAGCAGTCTTCAGACGTTCACGGTGACTGTAAAGAAGATCTGTAACAGCCGCTGACACTATGATTTGCCTCGGCCCGCGCGAGGCAAAACGAGTGCTAAGCTCGGCGATGGCATGGCTCTCACGGGAGATCACCAGTGCTTCGCGAAGGAACCCGCTGGCCGTCGCATTGATTTCATCGATGCCGCGGCCCTTGGCCTTTGCATAAGTCTCAAGCGCCGAGGCTGAGTCAGGGAGGGTGGCAGTCTCCACTTGAGTTGGCGCTGTCTCAGATAGGGGTGCGCTCTTCGCGTCAGCCGCGCTGCGGATGGAAACCTTCAGTCCCGGAACGATCATCAGCTGAGTGCGAAGCTCACGCTTGCGCTCGTCAGTTTCGACCAATCCATCCACTTCTACTTCACGGGACGTCCGACGGATCTCTACTTGTTCTCCAGAATCGGCATGGAGCTGATTTAGCACCAGCCTCGCCGTTAGTTCGATCTCATCGAGTTGCTCCTCGGTCGGCAAAGGTTGCGGGACGCGGCTCGCTGGAAGGGCAAGTGCCGAAGAGCGGGGCATCTCGACGACCGGCTCGAAAGCATTCACATCCACCGCGCTCCATGGGAGCACGCGGAAGTCGAGCTCCGCGATCTCGATCGTTTCTTGATTTCGGAAGTCGATCGCTCGCCGTACGGGATGGAAGTCCGCCTGGCGAACCGTTAGCGTCTCCTTGGCGATCTCTCCTCCGGAAACGGTTGTGGTGAGAGTGAGTAGGTTGTGCTCGGCAAAGGCAATACGATCGGAGCGTTCGTGCTGGCGATCATGCCACGCCTGATAACTCGCGGCAGAAAGTGGGTGCTCCCAATCCACGCCAGCTCGATCCAGCGTCAACCGCAGATCTTCTTCACGGAGTCGTGCTTCGTTATCGCTTGGCTTTGTTGCTTTCGGCCTTCGTTTCTGCTGGAGATCCCGGTAGAGCGACCGCTTCACAATTCCTTGCGACGTGTTTATCTGGATTGCCTGGTACTCCACCGCCGGGCTCGACGAGGCGCTGATCGTGTCCCACTTTTCGGCGCGAACTAGTAGAGCGTTCGCTGTTATGCGTGGAACGTGTCTCAGCCACCAGAGATGCAGTCCGGCCGCGCCCATAAAGAGACCCAATGCAAGTCCGAAAGACAGAGCTGGAATGCTGGCCCGAACATTCAGCGCCGGCAACGTGATCCAGTGTTTCGATCGCTTAGGCTGACGATCGTCCAGAAGCAGTTGCATCTCGAGCCAGACGGTGAATTCTCGACGTGACTGCTGGTGTAGATGCGCCTCTTCATATTTGATGGATTTGCCATACAACTCGATCATGCGCTCGGCGCGCGGACCCTCAAGAGTCTCTTTGCGAATTCGACAGTAAGAGCATTTAGAAATGTGGCGCAACGCAGCCCAACGCTTCAGGACCGAGATTTCGGCGCAGAACAGTTCCGCTATAGCCTGATCGGCGACATGGCGATCCAAACCGGGAAGGAGCCGCCTGCGAAGCCTGTCGAAATGGCTTTCCATCGTCTCGTCACCCACAGATCGCCGCCAGACGCACTGCCACCTGTTTGACAACAAAGGCCGCCCGCTGCTCGCTGATTCCAAGAGCCAGCCCTATATCGCGATAGCGCAGCCCCTGCGCGCGCATTTGAAAACACTGGCGATGCTGAGGATTGAGCGTTGAGAGCGCATTGGTCATGCGCCGCGATTGCTCCTTCTTCGCGTATGCGTCTTCCGGGCTCAACGCAGGGTCGACGCGATTCCCAATAATGAAAGCGGCGCTCTCCGTCGCTACAACAGGGCCCTGCTCTCTCTTCAATAGATCGATCGCCAGATTGTGAGCAACGCGGACGATCCAACCCGGAACATTCTCAATCGAACTATTCTTCAGCAGCTCCGAGGTGAGGCGCATGAAGGTCTCCTGGATGACCTCGTCCGCTTGGTCTTGTCCAAGATGCATACTTCGCATATACCGAAAGAGCCTCGGACGGAACTCGTCATAGAGAGCAAGAATTCTGGAGCGCGGATCGGACTGCTCGCTGGGACGCTCTTGAACCATCTGCTGAATGCTTTGCTCAAGAGGATCGATTGCTGAAGCAAATGAACCGTGGTCGTCATCCGGGGCGATTGTCGCTCCCTCGGCGATAGGCATTTTTGAGGCTTCCCTGCTTCTTGTGAAGTGGACTTTGCGACCGTTCCTCCGCGTGCCGGTTTCGCCGCGGCGAGACGGCTTGACGCCGGGCAGGCCTCGCGAGGATCGAGGATGAGTGCCATTATCTCCGGCGATAATGACGCCAATGTTACTTCCAGCTCTTGCTTTGATGAATTCGGAAAATATCACGGGCGCGACCCCAGCTGTCCGTTTTGCAAAGCAACCGAGGTGGGTGTCACGACTGGCGCGCCGATTCCGACGAATTCCACCAGAACGTTGCCGGGAACCGGTGTGAGGTTCACGTCGACCCCGTTCGTATCGTTGTTGAGCACCCACAAATTTCCCGAAGAATCAATCCCGGCCGTAGTCCCGGGATATTCGTAAATCGGAAAAACGTTATAGTCGGGGTTGATTGCGGGAGGTTCTCCGGGGCTGGTGCCGGTATAACCGCTGCGCGGGCGAGATCGCGGCGCCCGAAGTAGTGAACTCGTCCACCGCGATCAGAGGAACATTAGTAGCTGCGGTGTTGGACACCGCGAATATATGCCCCTGGCCATCAAGCACAAGCTGGGTGCCGCAACCTCTTTGGTTATTTTGGCTGCCGATCGCAAACGAGTTTTTCAGAGCGCGCGAGTTGAAGACGTCGAGAACCTGGCCGCCCGCTTCGGCGCAACCATATACATTCCCACTGCCGTCGGCTACGAGCGTTACATAGTCATAGCCGTTGCCGTTACCGAACGCATCGAAAAGCAAGGTCCCGTCCGTCGTGTTGATCTGGTAGGTATCTTGTCCTACGTAATCGGCTCCCCAGAGTCCGCCATTCGAATCAAAGGTCAGCGAGTTGAGGCTTAGGTAGGGTTGAGTTGCGTCGGTCGCGAGGATCTGGTTTGCCGCGTTATCGAATTCAAACAAGAGACCGGTGCCGGTGCCTAACCAGTTATTGCTGCTCGTATCGATGGCGATACTGTCGACTCCGCGGCCGGTGCCGGCTGGGTTTGCAGGGGAGACGGGATTCAGCAGGGCCAAATCCGGAGACAGCTCAAAGAGATTGCCGGACGGATCGTCCGATAGCCATATGTTCCCCGTCTGATCGACGGCGACTGCGGAGAGGTTGGAGGAGGATACGAGGTAGTACTGCGGATACGGCAGGACACCTCCGAAGACAACATTGCCTCCGCTCAGTGTTGTCGCCGGGGTTATAGGCGCGCCGAGATTGTTGAATTCAGCAAGGCGGCTGGCTACGCTATTTCCGTAGGACGGGAACGTCGGGCCGGAATCGGCATAAGCGACCACGAGGATGTTTCCCTTGCTGTCGAGGGCCAGGCTGGTATCAATCATCGCGATGCTCCCCGAACCCGAACTTCCGGTGTCGTAGGTGTAATTTGCCGAGGTATTCGGAGCGATACCAAGGCCGCCGCCCGTGAAGGTAAGGGCCAGTGTCCAATCGTTAGGAGCGCCGGCGAGCTCCGGCTGGAAGGGACCGCCGGGCGAGGCAACACTGAAGAGTCCAGCCGCGTTTGCGCCGGGGTGTTGTGCGACATCCAAGATTGCTTGCAAAGTACTTGTTGGCGCGCTGCCAGAGGGAGGAGTGGCGGCCGCGAAGAGACTTGCACAGGCGCTGCCGTCGGATGCGGTGCAGGAATTCAGCATGTCGGCCAGCGTATTGATGCGCGCCTGCGGGACGGTGCTGTTATTCAGGATGGGAGCATCCCCGCTAAGGTCTGTTGGATAGCCCGGAGTGTGAGTGAACGAAGCTCCCGAAGTTACACTGACGAGGTTGTTGACAGTTGCAAAGGCATTGGTTAGCCCCTGGTAGTTGGTCGACGAAGAGCCGACATTCGGGGCGGCTATCATGAACTGCGAGAGAGCGTAGGCCGAAGCAACCGTAGTGACCTCATTGATGGTTACCGTAGCGCCGGAGGTAAAGTTGGCGCAGGGGCCAAGCGCCGTCATCAATTCTGTGGAAGCATTCGGCCCGTTACCAGAGTCTCCGCCGGTGGCGACCAGGTAGATGAGGTCTCCTGGCGAAGCAGGGCAGTTCACATTCACCGTGAAGGCGCCGCTTGCGGAAGTAGTGACAGCAGACCCCAAAGCCGTGGCGTTCGAGCCGTAGCCGGAATCTCCCGCGGCGATACCCGCCGCGTAGAGTTGTACCTGAGCTCCCTTAATGGGCGTGGCGCCACTGAGCACCGAGCCGTTGATCGACGGGCCACCGCCGGTGACGGTGTAAGTGGCCGTCGCGACGCTGCTGCTGGTCGCACCGTCGATAGCGACGGCCTTGACGATTGCCGCGCCCGGTGTAGACAACACAATGGGCGCGGTGTACTGCGTCGAAGCTGCGCTCGGCGCGCTGCCGTCGATGGTGTAATAGATGGTGGCGTTCGCATCGGTGTCGGCAACAGTAACTGTCTGGCCGGCGGTTAACGACGCTCCACTCGCTGGCGTAAAGGTCGGAGCGTCGACACTGGAAGGGCTCACGATGTAGGTCGCCGTCGCCACCGTGCTCGCAAGACCGCTGTCGACAGCAATTGCGTTGATCGTTACGCTTCCGGGATCCGAAAGCGCAACGGGGGCGGTGTACTTCGTCGACGAAGTGGTAGGCGTCGACCCGTCCAGGGTGTAGTAAATCGTGGCAGCCGCATCGGTGTCGGCGATAGTCACCGCTTGACCGGCGATGAAGGGGCTCCCGCTCGCCGGGCTAAAGGTCGGTGGCGGCGTAGGCTGCTTCACGGTGTAGGTTGCGATTGTGACCGAGCTGCTTATCCCGTTGTCGATGGCCACTGCGTCGAATGTCACCGTGCCGGTTTGCGACAGTACGACCGGAGCCGTGTATTTGGTCGAAGCCGAAGTTGGCGTCGTCCCATCGGTGGTGTAGTAGAGAACTACGCCAGGGTTCCCACCGGAAATCGTGATGGCCTGTCCCACCGCCACTGTGCTGCCGCTCGATGGAGCAAATGCGGGCGGCGCCACCGTGGTTCCGATCGAATAAGCCACAGTCGCCACTGGACTGGTCACCGTCCCGAGCACGGCGATGGCGCTAATAGTTTGCGTCTGGCTGACAGTGATCGCTCCGGTATAGAGCGTGGACGAAGTCGTCGGCGAAGGATTGTTGATCGCGTAGTAGATGGTCGCATTCGGCGTTGCGTCGGAAATTGCTACCGTTTGCGATGAGGTGTAGCTGCCGGAGGCCACGGAAAAGACTGGGGTAGCGACAATCTGATTGATGTTGTAGGCCGCGCTGACAATCTGGCTGTTGCTGCCGGCGAGGATGGCGATCGCAGTGATCGTTTCCGACTGGCTTACGTTGATGGCCATCGTGTAGGCAGTCGACGACGACGTGGGCGTGCTGCCGTCCAGCGTGTAGTAAATTTTTGCATCGGGTGTCGCAACGGTGATGCTCACCGACTGCGGCGTTGCATAGGTCCCACTCGGTATCGAAAATACGGGAGCCGCCACAGGCAAAGCGATCGTATAGGTCGCCGTCACCACTGGGCTGCTCACGCCCGCGGCGATTGCAATCGCGCTGATGGTTTCGCTCTTCGTGACGCTGATCGGCGCCGTGTAAGCGGTCGAGGACGAGGTTGGAGTGCTGCCGTCGGTCGTGTAATAGATGGCCGCATTGTCGGTCGTATCTGCCAGCATCACCATTTGCGCCGAGGTGTAGGTTCCGGCAGCAAGAGAGAAGGTCGGCGCAGCCACCGATGTATTCACCTGGCCGATGACATAAGCGGCGACCGCAACCTGGCTGCTCTGACCGTCGAGAATCGCGACTGCGCTAATGGTCTCGGTTTGAGTTACGCTGATCGGCGTTGTGTAAGCGGTCGACGACGAAGTAGGCGTGCTGCCGTCGGTGGTGTAGTAGATGGCGGCATCCGCCGTTGCATCCGTGATCGCTACAGTCTGCGTCGTCGGATAGCTCCCCGAAGGCACAGAAAATGAAGGCGTCGCGATCGGGGAAGTGAACGCGTAAGTGGCGCTGGCTATCCCACTGTTTGAGTATCCCGAGGCAATCGCGATTGCATTCACTGTCTCGTTTGCAGAGACCATGATCGGCGTCGTGTAAAGCGTAGAAGACGCGGTCGGCGTAGTGCCGTCGGTGGTGTAATAAATGTTCGCGCCAGTCGTAGCGTCGGAAAGAGTGACCGTCTGAGGTGATGTATAACTCCCACCCGCCGGAGCGAAAGCCGGAGTGGCCGCCGCGCTCAAGTTGATCGTGTATGCCGCCGAGGCTATTCCGCTTGGGCTGCCACCAGCAACTACCGCAATCGCCTGCAGGAACTCGGTTTGATATACCGTCGTCGGCTGGCTGCACTTCGGCGAGGACGTCGTCGGTGTGGAGCCGTCTGTCGTGCAATAGAGCACCGCACCGTTGGTTGAATCGGAAATTGTGACGGTCTGCGAGGTATTGTAGGTTCCCGCACCTGGGCTGAAAGTGGGCATCGCTGTCGAGCTGTTGGACATGGAGGAGGAACCGCTCCCGCAACCGGCTATCGTCAGCGCCACCAACGTCGCCATGATTGAGAGCGCGAGCTTCGCCCGAACTTTAATCCGCATAAACAGCAATGCCTCCAAGAGAAACGGCCTGTGGATAGAACACACAAGCGGTCGAGCCGCCAATGTAGCGGCGCAAATCAAGCTTCGTTACAACGACTGTTGAGGGACAGAATTCTCAACGGTGTTTCCGATAAATATTCGCGAATTTTTTAGTTAGGAATTGAAGTGGAAGCGGAGATCTGGAACTCAGGTGAGAAGTGGGATAACGGGGACGCTTCGCCGAACACCTGATACTCCCACAATGGTTCTGCCTGTCTGGTTAACAACCTGTAAATTGATCTTTCTCCCTGCCTCTCAAACGCGTTCCAGCGCGTCCACACAAAAATGCGACGCGACGTCGAGATCTCTGACTGCAAAGATGTAGTTTGTGAATTCCCCGTTGGGTTCGCGTGAATGGCGCGTTGGAATCCGATGAATCGGTTCCTCTGCCGTTGGGATTTGTCAGCTCGCGTGGTCAATCAACATAGAAGTGGTAGGTGTCAGCGAAAGACCTCGGGCCTCTCGAGTGTGGCGTCGCTTCCTGCCTTCACTTCGAACTAACTCGATAACGCCACAGCGGCGTGATCGAGCGCAGAGATTGGATAAGCAGCTTGGATCCGAGTTCCATCGCGAGTTGGCCCCGGCAATCCCCCAACCAGAGAAGCACCAAGGAGCAGCAGATAATGAGGAATCTTTTGAAAGCAACGTTTGTGCTGGCTGCAGCGGTCGTCGCGCTGTCCGCAAGCGCCCACGCGCAGATTGTCAAGGCGAATGCACTCGGCTCGTCCGGTCTCTTCCTGGAGCTTGGCCTGGGAGCAGCCTCCAAGACCGGCGCCATCCAGGCGCAGTGCATGTGGAGCGAAAACACTGCCTCGGTGATCGCCACCGACACCAGCAGCGGCACCGCCCTCCAGGATAAAGGTAACGCCTGGGTCGCGTGGTCGAAGAATGGCGGAACCTGCGAGACACCCGGCGTAAACGCAGTAATCTACGCCTACCTGCAGACCGACTCTGTTGTCGGCAACCGCTGCCTCTTCAATGCCAACCTGAGCACTCCGACGTGCAGCATCGCCTACCCGACGAGCGAGCCTGCACCGGCCGGATTGATCCTCGGCGCAACCGAAGTTCCTCTCTCGGCCACCATCGCCAACTTGCTGAACGCATCCAAGGTGAATATCGCCGGAACCGACATCCGTCCTGAGGACGCCGAGTTTGCCATCGCTCGTGCTCTCAAAGGGTGCAACGTGGCAGTGTCCTCTGGCTCGCAGTATCTGGGCCTGGGCTACACCAACGGCAGCACGATCAAGAGCTTCTTCAGCAGCAGCCTCTTCAACGTGATTAACTTCGGCCTGCCCGGTTCCTTCACCGTCACCCCTGTCGGCGCAACCCCGGTCGTGGTTGTGGTCAACGGTAACGGCGACAGCGCCGGCTTCAGCCAGGCCGCGATCACCAACCTATCGTCTGCTGCGCTGTCCAAATTCCTGGATGGAAGCTACTCCTACGCCGATCAGGCGTTGAGCAGCCCGTCCGCTTCGGGCGACCCGGTCACCACCATTATTCGCGAACCGCTCTCCGGCACCTATAACACGATGGAGTACAACGCTCCCAACACCACGGCCAACAAGACCTCGCAGGACGACGGCCTCAGTCAGCCCAGTGCACAGAAAAACTGCACTGGCACGAATGGAACTGTCAAAACGAATCCTTTAGACATTGCTACCGCCAGCGGCGGCGCTCGCGTCCGCGCGATCGGGACCGGCCAGGAGTTGGCTTCGGTGATCGCCAACCCCAACAGCCTTGGCTACGGCTTCTGGAGCGTGGCTAACTTCGCCGGCTACACGGCGGCTGGTGCTCCAAATGCAAAATACCTCAAAGTCAATGGCGTCGATCCTCTGCTGAAGAGTGGCGTCGCCTATACCGGTACGCTTCCGGTCACGGGCTCCTCTGATTTGGCGAACGTCGACCTGCACACCACCGCCAACGGAACCTACCCGATCTACTCGCTGCTCCGCTTAGTCAACATCGGCGGCACCGCTCCGGATGGGGTCAGAAACCTGGTGAATTCGGTGGGGGCTTTCGTCACATTCGGCACCAGCACCTCCCGCCCCGATTTCATCCTTCCATCCAGCCTGACGGTAGTGCGTTCGCACTTCATTCCCCCGGCTGGTGCGGGTCAACCTTCGTCTGCCGCCAACGGCAGCGTCGGCCTCACCGGTAGCGCCTGCACGGCTCCCGAAAAAGGCGGCGATGTGGGCGGCGTTATTTACACGCTCCGCGCGGACTCCGCCTATTGCACCGCGCACGGCGTCACGACCGGCCAGACCGGACAGCGCCAGTAAGGCTCTAGAACGATTTAGCCTCTCTCTAACTTGGCAGACCCGCTCTCTCTGCGGGTCTGCCGTCTTTTTGTCGGAGGTTTTTCTCCTCCTCTGGGAGCCCAAAATGTATCGTCGTAGTGCGATGTTCCTCTCTTTCCTCCTTCTCTCCGGACTCAATCTGGCCAAGGCTCAAGGCGCCTCAAGTCAGAGTGTCTTGAATCCGGCGCCGCTTTCTCAATCGCAGCCGACCGCGAAAACTCCCCCAGCATCTTCCAGTAACGGCGAAGACTGGTCGGCGATTGAGTTGTCCAAGAGCGGGCTTTCTCTCGACTCCATCGGCGGAATGCTGATCAGTAAGACCGATCTCCCTGGATGCACGCGGGAACTCCTCCGGATGCAGTGGCGTCCGAACGACCCGATCGACCTCTATATCACTCGTCCGCTTGGCACCAATAAGTTTCCCGTTGTTCTATTTCTCTACAACTACAATGTCGACACCGACGTCTTTCGTGAAGATCGTTGGTGCGATCGGGCGGTCCGCAATGGCTTCGCGGTCGTGGGCTTTCCTTCAGCACTCTCCTGGCAGCGGCTACACGCGCCTCGGCCCTTGAAGGAGTGGTTCGTGAGCGATCTGCAGGAAGCGCTGGCGACTTCGACCCACGACACCCAGATGGTCCTCAATTATCTCGCCACCCGCGACGACCTCGATGTGCATCGCGTAGCCATCTTCGGCCAGGGCTCCGGAGGAGCGATCGCCATTCTGACCGCCGCCGCTGACCCGCGTATCGTCGCGCTCGACCTAATGGATCCGTGGGGTGATTGGCCGGATTGGCTGCGCGGTTCCAGACAAATTCCGGAAGAGGAACGCCCTACCTATATCGAGCCTGCATTTCTGCAACAGGTCTCTAATCTCGATCCACTCACCTACCTGCCCCGATTGAAAGGGAGATCGATCCGCATCTATCAAACCGACGATGATCTGGTCACACCCGCGTTAGCCCGGGAAAAGATGGCGGCCGCGGGCTCGCTTGTCGGCGAGGTGATGCACTACCCGAATATGAGCGCGGAGGCCAAGGCACTCGGCGCCGACGGTATCGTTAGCTGGCTCGGAGCCCAAGTCGCGAACCGGTAAGACCCTGGGTGTCTCTTAGCTACATGTGCGGTCATCAAGGGATAGGCAATCCAAGAAAAGGCTTTCTGGCGGAGCAAGCTACGGTTCTCCTTCTTGAATTCTTGGCGGTCCGCACCCAGGTTTCACCCAAGGTTAATGTGGCTAAGGAAGACTGAGTGAGGATTCGTGTCCCGGGCGTCTGCAAGCTCGATCCGCTCGCGATTCGCCCGCGAGCATCTGTCTATGCCAAAGTCATTGCGGTTCTTGCTCTTCGCTCTATGCTTCGGATCTGGGCTCCAGCCCTTATACGCTCAGCTACCTGCCAACAGCATTTGTCCCCGTCCGCAAGTCGGCAGTGTCGTGGAAGAGCCGGAAGAACTGCGGAGCCAGAATGGCGTCCTCGATACGGAACTGACCGTTACCGATGCCGCGGACGCAAACGGATCCACGCGCTATTGCTACAAAGATGGGGAGGGTCGAGAGTCACCAACTTTGCGCGTGAATCCCGGCGATCTCGTTATCCTCCGCCTGAAGAACTCCTTGACAGATCTCAGCATGGGAAAAGCAGCGGCACATATGCACGCGCATTCCCGAACCGCCAACGATCCATGCACGAGCGGACTCATGGGTCCGCTATCCACCAATCTCCACTTTCACGGCCTCACGATTCCGCCCGTCTGCCATCAGGACGACGTGATGAAAACCTCGGTGCAACCCGGCGATGCGCCATTTGAGTATCGTTTTCGAATTCCCGAGGACGAGCCGCCGGGCCTTTACTGGTACCACCCGCACATTCACGGGTTTTCCAAGCAGCAGTTATTAGGGGGAGCGTCCGGCGCGTTGATCGTCGGCGGCATCGAGCGCGCCAAGAAATCCGTTGCAGGACTGCCGGAGCGCGTCTTCATCATTCGCGACCAGGACCTCATCAACCCCAACGCGCCGCCCTCCAAATCCGAGCCGGTCGTCCCGAAATTCATGATTGATCGCGACGGAGACGCTGCCAACAACGGAAGCGGCTTTGGCAAACCCGCCAAAGATCTGTCGATTAATTACGTCCCCGTTCCCTATCCGGATTACCCTCCCGCCATCATCGAGATAAAACCCGGCGAACGGCAGTTGTGGCGCGTACTGAACGCTTCAGCCATCACCTACCTTAACCTCGCCGTCCTCTTCAACCGCGTGCCGCAACAATTGGGCATTGTCGCCATGGATGGCGCTCCCATGACTCATGGCGATCCGCTGGGAGAGTCCGTAAACTCACAGACGCACATCGGTCTACCGCCGGGGGCGCGCGTGGAATTCACAATTACCGGTCCGCCCGAGGGCGTGACAGGCTTGTTCGTGACGCGAACCGTCGATACCGGCCCTGGCGGTGAAAATGATCCAAACCGGATGCTGGCCAGGATCGTCCCTTCCGCCAACGCCCCCGAACCGCGCTCGACATTGAAACAATCAATGGAGCCTCTTCCTTCTCCGTCTCAGGCTTGGCTCGGAGATGTGCAACCAGTGCGCGTACGTCACCTCTATTTCTCCGAGAAACTGGTCGATCCCAACGACCCAACTAGCGCCGTCGAGTTCTATCTAACGGTCGACGGACAAGAGGCAAAGATGTTCGACATGGGATCGGAAACGCCAAACATCGTCACCCAGCAAGGCACGGTCGAGGACTGGATCATCGAAAATCGTTCGCAGGAGCTGCACGCCTTTCATATCCATCAACTGCACTTTCTGCTGGTCGATTACAACGGGAAGCCAGTCAATGAAGACTTCCTGCGTGACACAGTAAACGTGCCCTACTACGACGGTCGCTCGCTAGCCTATCCTAGCGTCCGCTTACGCATGGATTTTCGCGACCCCAATACCGTCGGCACATTCCTCTACCACTGTCATCTTTTGGAACATGAAGACAAAGGCATGATGGGATCGATACGCGTCGACCCCGCGCCGCGCTCTTCGAACCAAAGCGCCGCCGCCCGCTGACATCGACCCTATCGAAGCCCCACGCCAGCAACGCTCATGCACGCGCAAGTGAACAGACGATGAACGTTGTGACCTCAAGCGATTGAATTATGAACGACTTTAGATCAAGCGGCGCTCACGTACCCGCAGAGTCATTAAACTCTTGCGAAAAATCTCGCATTCGAACGCGTTCATGCAACCAAATTTTATTCACCATTTCTTTATCGCCCAGCGATAGCCGAACGTAGTCCAGGCCAAGTAATCCTCATGTGGTCGAGTTTTTCATCCTCGGCCAGGAGGAAGTATGACTGCAAAGCATTTCGCATCCACAGCCATGCGGGCGGCACGCACCGGGATCGTATCGGTCGCCGTGTTCCAGCTCGCAATAGGCAATTCGTTCGCCGCGCCGCCCGCCCCACCGTCACGAGACAACGACACTGCCACCCCGATCAAGCACGTCATCGTCATCATCGGCGAAAACCGCAGCTTCGACCACGTCTTCGCTACTTACGTTCCGCCCAAAAAGGGCGAACACGTCTATAACCTTTTGTCCGAAGAGATCGTGAATGCCGATGGCACGCCCGGCCCGAAATTCTCCCGTGCGCGAGCAGAAAGCCGCCACCGACGCGCGCCCAGACGGCTTCCTCCTGAACCCACCCAAAGCCGCCTTTCCTGGTGGCGTGCTTCCCGCCCCACTCGTTGGCGGTCCCGCGGACTCCTACATTGCGGATGACAGCCTGACACTGGCAAAGCAGTCTGAAAATGGCCTACCCGCCGACTATTACGGCTATCTGGTAACTGGAGGCACGGGACTAAAGAGCCGCACTCCCGACACCCGTATCGCCAACGTAAATGCTCTTCCCACCGGCCCCTTCCAACTCACCAACGGAGACACTCTCACCTATAACGACTACGCCGCCAGCCCGGTCCATCGTTTTTACCAAATGTGGCAGCAGATGGATTGCGGAGTCATCCACGCCACCGCAGACAACCCCTCGGGTTGCGCCATGCACCTGTTCTCGTGGGTGGAAACAACCGTCGGCGCCGGTTCCAACGGTGTCGCTCAGCCTCCCAACTTCAGCACCGACTACGCCCCGGGCGCCGCAACTACCGGCGAGGGTTCTACCGCACTCGGCTTCTACAACGTACAGAACGGCGATGCTCCATACTTCAAGGAACTTGCCGACAAGTATGCAATGAGCGACAACTTCCACCAATCCGTGAATGGCGGCACCGGCGCAAATCACATCATGCTTGGGCATGCCGACATGATCTGGTTCAGCGACGGCAATGGCCACCCTGCGGTTCCTCCTCACAACGAAGAGGTTTGGACCGGGCACGCTCGACGCCGGCACGGTCGACGAAATCGAAAACCCAAATCCAGCTCCGAGCACGAACAACTGGTATACGGAGGACGGTTATGGCGGCGGTGGTTTCGGCACTTCACCCCCGACGGCTGCACCCTCGTTCGGCGGCGGCTCCTACACCGGAATGCGCAGATGGAACGCAGCCCGGCGTTGGTCCAATCCGTGCACTACCTTTCCACGCTGTACCCGCCGATCGAGCCCCGCTGCGAGGAAGGCCACTACTACCTTCTCAACAACTACAACCCCGGATACTTCGGCAACGGCAACAACGCCTATACCGACACAAACGCCGACAACACGGTGTTCACCATTCCGCCGTCATCTACCCCAGCATCGGCGACGAGATGATCGCCAACAACGTTTCCTGGAAGTACTACGGCGACCAGTGGAACAACTACGTCCCCGATCCGTATCAGCTCAACTACGGAGCGGTCGGCACGAACACTGACGAGTATTGCAACATCTGCAATCCGTTCCAGTACGACACCTCGATCATGGCCAATGCGGCCGTCCGCACCGCCCACATCCAGGACACGGCCAACCTCTACGAAGACATCAAGAACGGAACACTTCCCGCGGTCTCCTTCGTCAAGCCCAGCGGCCTGGTCGACGGTCATCCGGCCTCTTCCAAGCTGGATCTGTTTGAAGGCTTCTCCAAGAAAATCGTGGATGCGGTCAAGGCGAATCCCGAACTCTGGGAGGATACCGCAATCTTCATCACCTTCGATGAAGGCGGCGGTTACTACGACTCCGGTTACGTTCAGCCCGTCGACTTCTTCGGCGACGGAACCCGCATCCCGCTGCTCGTTGTCTCGCATTACACCAAGAAGGGCCACATCTCCCACGATTACTCCGACCACGTTTCCATCGATAAATTCATCGAGCGCAACTGGGGACTTCCCGCAATTACCAGACGCAGCCGCGATAACTTCCCCAATCCAGTCACCGCAGGAAACCCCTACGTACCGGTCAACAGTCCCGCATTGGCCGACCTCTTCGACCTCTTCGATTTCAACCAGTAATCCGAATGAATCTCAAAAGGCCGGGACCGGTTTGCCGGTCCCGGCCTTTTGAGTCTGAGCTGGGTCTTGATTTGGTTAATGCGAATGTCCGCGGTCTGTTTCGATCTGCGTTTCCCCGATCCGCGTGTTCCAATGCCGCGGCCAAGCTGGAACATGGCGCAACCGCGTCTGGCAAGACGCAAGAAGTGGTATTCGAAGTGGACGCGTTCTACCTGGAACAGTCCTTCGCGGGTTCTGGCCTGCCGAGCAAAGATATCCAGGATGAGTTGCGAACGGTCGATGATGTGGCAGGGAAGACAGGCCTCGATATTGCAGAACTGGGATGGGCTCAGATCGGCGGTCCTTCCCTCTAAATGAGAGTTGCGCGAACTGCCTACGAGAGCTTGCGATTGGGCAACGGTCCGGGTCAGCTCTCTTGCGCTGTATCGCTCAGGCTCGTGCCAGAGAGCCAAGTACAGCTTCACGGCGATCAGACCAAAGGGTCTTCATCTTGCCAATCCGCACCGCTGCGGGCCCGAGCGTCTTCGCCACGAGCGTGGGTTGTTCCACACCAAGTGAGGAACGTTCAGCGTGATCTTGCACCCGTGTACGTCCTTTTGGCTCGTCACGGTTCTGTTGAATCTGGCCTGCAACCCATGCGTCGCATTGCGGCAAGAATTGCGTTATCGCTCATCGGTCGGCCGTTGCTACGCGCCCCCGGACATACGAAGCGTCCGCTCCCCGTCAGGGTGTACAGCTCGCGCAGAATTTCCTCGGCCTACAGTGAAAGAGGAACGACGTGTGGCGTACCGGTCTTACTCACGGTATATCGCCATTAGGCTTCCTCTAGGTCGAAATCCGCCCACTCGACGTTGCGAAGCTCGCCGGGCCGTACAAAGACGAGCGCCGCAAGCGGAGCGCGCACAGCACTGAAAGAGTGCCTTCATCGCTGTCCATCGCTCGTAGGATTTGTCCAATCCTCTTCGGGTCGGTCCTCGCCGCGAAGTGTCCACCGTTCGCCGGGGGGAGTGCGCCACGAAGATTGGCCGACGGATCATGCCGTGCTCGTCCGGTGGCTATGGCATAGCGGAAGACTTGCCCGCAGTTTCCCAACGCCCGGTGTGCAGTTTCCAATGCAGCCCTGTTCTAGATTCGACGCACAGCGGTCAGCACCACGGGTGCATTTACATCGGTTATCGTCCGGCCGCCGATCCACGGGAAGATGTCCCGCTCAAAAAGTCGAACGACGCGGCCCGTGTGCATTAGCTTCACAATATAAGAGGGAAGTGGACGTTGTCGGAAGCTGTTGGAATGGGATGTGGTGGGCGAGGCGGGGATCGAACCCACAACCCTCAGCTTAGAAGGCTGATGCTCTATCCAATTGAGCTACTCGCCCACTCTTGTCATTGTAGCGTTGGGCGAGGTGTGATCCAAGATGCTTCAGCGAAAGCGCCAAATCTACGTGCTTGGTGTGTCACCGACTATCCAAGGGGTGGAAGCGAGAGACTAAAGCCGCCTGCTTCCACCGAAATGAAGTCTCAGACGAATAGCGGCGCCAGTACCAGGGTCACGGTCGCCAGCAGCTTGATGAGCACGTGGAGCGATGGCCCGGCGGTGTCTTTGAACGGGTCGCCGACCGTGTCCCCGACGACCGCTGCCTTGTGGGCTTCGGAACGTTTGCCGCCGTGGGCTCCGGTTTCGATGTACTTCTTGGCGTTGTCCCAGGCGCCGCCGGCGTTGTTCATGAACATGGCCAGCAGAATTCCTGAGATCGTCCCTACCATCAGAAGGCCAGCGACCGCTTCGGCGCCAGTTAGGTTGATCGGCACTCCGTGAAGTGTGGGAGCTCCGCTCAGTTGGTGAACCCCGAAAAGGCTACTGAGGTGGCGGAAGCTGACGCCCACCACCAAGGGCATCGCTACGGCGAGCAGGCCGGGAAGCATCATTTGTTTGAGCGCGGCCGTGGTCACGATGCGGACGCAGCGGCCATAATCCGGCTTGGACGTGCCGGCCATGATGCCGGGGTTTTCCCGGAACTGGCTGCGAACGTCTTCGATCACAAACTGCGCAGCACGTCCCACGGCCTTGATCGCCAGCGACGAGAAGAGATAGGTCAACATGGCACCGAGTAGCGCGCCGACGAAGACGGGTACCGAGGCCAGGTTGACGTTGGAGAAACTCCAGCCGGCGGGAAGGGCCTCTCCCGCTGCCGCGACGCGGTTGGCGACGATCGAATGGATCGACTCAAGATATGCGGAAAAGAGCAGGAACGCGGCCAGCGAGGCGGAGCCGATAGCATAACCCTTGGTTAGCGCCTTGGTCGTGTTGCCGGCGGCGTCGAGACGGTCGGTCTTTTCGCGGACAGCATGGGGCTGGTCCGACATCTCGATGATGCCGCCGGCGTTGTCGGTGATTGGGCCGAAAGTATCCATTGCGAGAATGTAGGCCGCTGACGAGAGCATGCCCATCGTGGCAATTGCGGTTCCGTAGATGCCTTTGGCGTAGTTGCTGATATCGGCAACGTCGGCGAGGCCGCGAACGCCAAAGTAGTAGCTCAGCAAGAGCGCCGCTCCGATCACGATGACGGGGAGGGCTGGCGTTTCCAACCCAATGGCGATGCCGGTGATGATGTTCGTGGCCGGTCCGGTGTCGGAGGCGTCAGCGATCGAACGCACTGGGCGAAAGCGTGTTTCGGTGTAGTACTCGGTAATGCGCACGAAGAGAAACGAAGTGATAATGCCGCAGATACCACTGGCCAAGAGCCACCAGTGGCCGCTGAGCATGTATTTGACGGCCACAGCGAAGCCGACGAGGGCGAGCAGCGAGGTGACGTAATAGCCCCGGTTGAGAGCGTGCATAGGGTCTTCGTCCTCAGCGCTATGGACGATGCTGACGCCCACGATGCTGGCGACGAGGTTGATCGCCTGCACGACCAGCGGGAAGAGAATTCCCTTGATGCCAAAGACCGGATAGAGAGCCGCGCCGAGAATCATCGCGCCGACATTTTCCGCAGCGGTTGATTCGAAGATGTCCGCACCGCGGCCAGCGCAGTCGCCGACGTTATCGCCAACCAAGTCCGCGATGACGGCTGGGTTGCGCGGGTCGTCTTCGGGAATGCCGGCCTCGACCTTGCCGACGAGGTCTGCGCCGACATCGGCGGCCTTGGTGTAGATGCCGCCGCCGAGCTGGGCGAAAAGCGCGACCAGGGAAGCACCGAATCCAAAGCCGACCAGCTGATAAGGGGCCTGCTGCGGATCGTTCAAGCCGCCGAAGACCAGAAACAGTAATCCGATTCCCAGCAGGGAAAGGGAGACAACGACGAGTCCGGTAACTGCGCCGCCACGCAATGCAGTCTGGAGCGCTTTGCCGATGCTGGTGCGCGCTGCCGCGGCTACCCGGATGTTGGCGCGAATCGAGACGAACATTCCGCTGTAGCCGGAGAGCGCGGAGCAGGCCGCCCCGATGATGAAGCTGACTACTACCTTGTTCGCAAAGGGACGGGAATACGCCGACGAGTAGTAGCCCGCATAGAGAATGACGGCGATGACCACGGCGAGGATGGCAATCGCGCTGTACTGCCGCTTCATGAACGCTTCCGCGCCTTCGCGGATGGCGTCTGAAATCAGCCGCATCTCTGGCGTACCCGTCTCATTCGCCAGCACATTGCGGGCGAAGAGCACTGCAGCGATGAGGGAGAGAAAGCCTACGCCGAGCGCGATCCATAAAAAGACGTTTCCCGAACCATCGGGAGTCTGCCCCGAGTTAAGCGGAGTGACTTGCGAGATTGCAGCAAGCACCGGAGCGGCGAAAGAAAGCATTCAAAATCCTCCAAAAACAAATCTACGCGCAGGGTCGAAAGAGCCTGTGCTGTGGATCACCCTGGATTGAGGCTCACGGGAGTCCGAGGCGGTGCGGTATTACCGCAACCGGTGCTGTGGTGTGCAGTTTGCACTCAAAGGCGTAATTAGAGCATGGCGGGAAAACGATGGTCAATGCGATTGCTGAGGCGGTTGCCGGATTGATACTGTTGACGTTCTGGGACGGGAAAATCCTCACCGGATAAGATTACAATCATGTTGCAGTCACGCATCCAATAGCCGGAGAGGATTAAGCGGATGGGCCGAGTCGTTCTGGATTTGAAGCGCGCGGATGCCAAGACCGTCACAACCCCGGCACCCGCCTTTGAACTACCTCCGGAACGGATGATTGAGATCTACCGGCTCATGTATCTCTCCCGCCGCATCGACGACCGGGAGATCATGCTGAAACGGCAGCAGAAAATCTTCTTCCAGGTCTCTGGGGCCGGCCACGAGGCTATGTTGGTCGCAGCCGGTCTGGCGATGAAGCCGGGCTATGACTGGTTTTATCCGTATTATCGCGACCGGGCCCTGTGCCTGGCACTGGGCAACACTCCGGAAGAGCAGTTTCTGCAGGGAGTGGGCGCTGCGGCTGATATTGCCAGCGGCGGGCGGCAGATGCCTTCGCATTGGAGCAATCCGGCTCTACACATCGTCTCGCAGTCTTCTTCGACAACGACGCAGTGCCTGCAGGCGGTGGGGTGCGCGGAAGCCGGAAGATACTTCTCACGCCATCCTGAGGCTGCGGCGAAGCCCGACGGCGATTACCGCCAATTTAAGAACGTCAATTTTCACGGCGACGAGGTTGTGTACGTCTCTCTCGGAGAAGGCGCGACCAGCCAGGGCGAGTTCTGGGAATCGCTGAACACCGCCTCTAACGCCAGGCTCCCGGTGCTTTTTGTCATCGAGGACAACGAATATGCGATCTCGGTGCCGGTCGAGGTGAATACTCCCGGTGGGAATATCTCCCGGTTAGTGTCAAACTTTCCACACTTTCATTTCGCGGAGATTGACGGGACCGATCCTGTTGCGAGCTATTTTGCTTTTCAGGAGGCGGTCGCCTGGTGCCGCTCCGGCAACGGGCCGGCTTTCGTGCATGGTCATGTGGTGCGGCCTTATTCGCACTCGCTTTCCGACGATGATCGACTGTATCGTTCTGCCGCGGAGCTTGAAGCCGACAATTTGCGCGACCCGCTTCCAAAATTTCAAATGCGCCTGCTGCGAGAGGGAATCCTCGACGCCGAGGCGATCAATCGGCTGGAAAAAGAAGTTGACGAGGAGGTTCGGCTGGCTGCCGAACGAGCTCTGCGTTCGCCGCTTCCCGAAGTGTCTTCGATCCACAAGCATGTTTATTCGGAAGATCTTGACCCGACCAGGCCGGAGCTCGAGACGAAGCCGGCACTCTCCGCTGACAATCAAGCCCGCACTATGGCCGATCTGATCAATTGCTGCCTGAGCGACGAGTTGCGGCGTGATCCACGCATCGTGATTTTTGGTGAAGATGTTGCCGATTGCAGTCGTGAAGAGAATCTCGAGAGTGGCCGCCTTAAGGGCAAGGGCGGCGTTTTCAAGCTGACCGCTGGCCTGCAGGCGGAGTTTGGCTCAGACCGGGTGTTTAATTCGCCGCTTGCCGAGGCCAATATCATCGGCCGGGCGATCGGTTACGCAACACGCGGAATGAAACCAGTGGTCGAGATACAGTTCTTCGATTACATCTGGCCGGCGATGCACCAGCTGCGCAATGAGCTCAGCCTGCTGCGCTGGCGTTCGAATGGAACTTACTCCGCGCCCGTTGTTGTCCGGGTTGCGACTGGCGGCTATCTCACCGGCGGCTCGATCTACCATTCGCAGTCCGGCGAGAGCATCTTCACCCATACCCCTGGAGTTCGGGTCGTTTTCCCTTCGAACGCCCTGGACGCGAACGGACTGCTGCGTACCGCGATCCGCTGTGACGATCCGGTGCTGTTTTTCGAGCACAAGCGGCTGTATCGCGAGAGCTACGGCAGGGCACCTTATCCCGGTACGGATTTTGCGATTCCGTTTGGGAAAGCGAACATCGTCCGACCGGGAACCGACGTCACAATCATCACTTATGGGGCTGTTGTTCCCCGAGCATTGCAGGCGGCACAAAAGGCACATCGCGAGCAGGGAATTGAGACCGAAGTCATCGATCTACGTACTCTAAATCCTTACGACTGGGAGGCGATTGCGACTTCAGTTCGGAAGACGAGCCGAGTCATCGTCGCCCATGAAGATATGCTGAGCTGGGGCTACGGCGCGGAGATCGCCGCTCGCATCGGCGAAGAGCTCTTTGACGATCTGGATGCCCCGGTGAAGCGGGTCGCGGCGATGGATACCTTCGTGGCGTACCAGCCGATTCTGGAGGATGCGATTCTGCCTCAGCCGGAAGACTTGTATCGGGCGATTATTCAGCTGAATGAGTACTGACGCTTCCTGGAAGCGCTTAGCGAGCCGATAAGATCCAGTAGAAGCGTCCACTCCCGCAACTTCCATCCCCACCTTGCGTCTGCATATATACGGAGAAGTACCCGACAGGAGTTGCGGTCTATGCCTATTACCCGGCGCGCGTTCATGAAGGGTGGAGCGATGGCCTTAGTTGGCACCTCCGTGGCTCCGGCATTCCTCACCCGCTCGGTGCTTGCCCAAGCGACGACTGCTCAAGCAAAGGGTAAGCGGCTGGTCGTACTCTTCCAGCGTGGCGCTGCCGATGGTCTTAACGTGGTCGTGCCATACGCGGAGAAGAACTATTACTCTATGCGGCCGACCATTGCGATCCAAAAGAATCAGGTTATCGATCTGGATGGTTTCTTTGGCCTGCATCCAGAGATGCAGCCGCTCAGGCCGCTGTGGGACCAAGGGCACCTTGCGATCGTCCACGCCGCCGGTTCGCCGGACGAATCGCGCTCCCACTTTGACGCCCAGGATTATATGGAGAGCGGTACACCGGGAGTGAAGTCAACCGCCGACGGCTGGCTCAACCGCGCCCTGCGTGCCGAAGACCAATTCCATGCTTTGCATCATGCTTCGGCGTTTCGCGCTGTAGCGATGGGCACACAGCTGCCGCGCACTTTGCAGGGAATTGTTCCCGCCGTTGCCGTCGGCAATGTGCAGGACTTCAATGTCGGCGGCAAGAATCCCGCCGCGCAGCCGGTCAGCGATAGTTTCCAGACGATGTATGCGGATTCGGTTAACACGGTCCTGCATGGTACCGGCGCTGAGACTTTCGATGCGGTCAAGATGCTGAAGTCGGCCGATCCGGCGAAATATGTGCCTGCGGCTGGTGCGAATTATCCAAAGGGGGGCTTTGGCGACAGCATGAGGCAGGTTGCGCAGCTTCTCAAGGCCAACCTCGGGGTCGAAGCTGCCTTCGCGGACATCGGCGGATGGGACACTCATCAGAACCAGGGCGGCGCTACTGGCCAGCTCGCGAATCGGTTGAAGGAGTTCAGCCAGGGCCTGGCTGCTTTCTGGACGGACATGGGCGACCAGGCGGAAGATGTGGTCGTTGTTACCATGTCGGAGTTTGGGCGCACTGCGCGGCAAAACGGCACAGCAGGCACCGATCACGGTCATGCCAATGTGATGTTTGTGCTCGGCGGTTCTGTGAAGGGCAGGAAGGTCTACGGCAAATGGCCGGGGCTCTCGGATGAGCACCTTCACGAGGGGCGAGATCTAGCGATTACTACTGATTTTCGGCAGGTACTGGGAGAAGCCGCCTACAAAACGCTGGGCGCCAAAAACCTTGATCTCGTCTTTCCTGGTGCAGCACTCGATTCCAGAAGTTTTTTAAATATCATCTCCTCCTAATATTTACGATCCGGACTTCGGATATCGCGAATTACTGCTGATCTGTGCCCGCTCCCTTGCAAGGGATTTGCCCGCCGGGTTGAGCATAATTAGACTTAAGCGCGAACTAGATCGCCCTACTCTTGCGCATCAGCGCAAATATCTCAAGGAGACCGCTTGCGCCTTATCCGAAAATCTCTCGAATCTTGTTTTCTTGTCATAATGTTCGGCGCCTGCATAAGCGCTCTTGCGCAACAGCCCGCTGCGACCGGACCGGCTCCGAATCCCCTTATTCCGCCGGCGCCTCATGCCAAGGAGATTCATCTGAAGCATGTGCTGGTAATCGGTCAGACCAATGGCTGGAACCATGACTCGGTCCCCGATGCGATGGCGGCGATTTACAACATGGGCCACGAGACCGGGCTCTGGGACACGACCATGCGCACCGATACCAAGTTGCTGACGAAAAAAGACCTGACCGTGAACGCGAAGAACCTGAATTACTTCGACGTCATCGTCTTCGCCAGCACGACGGGCGAGCTCGATCTCGATGACAGCCAGAAGGCAGACATCCTCTCGTTCGTAAAAGAGGATGGCAAGGGGTTCGTCGGCATTCACGCTGCGCTCGATACCAATTACAAATGGCCGGAGTATGGCGAGATGATCGGCGGCTGGTTCGATCAACATCCCTGGATGACCTTTAACGCTCCGATCGTCAATGAATCTCCGGATTTTCCCGCTGTCCGCCACTTTCCGCACGAATTCGTGAAATACGACGAGATCTACCAGCCAATGGACTGGTCGCGTGACAAGGTGAACGTGTTGCTCAGTCTGGATGCTTCACGGCTTGACTATGCCAACAATCCGCGGATTCATCGTCAGGATCACGACTTTGCTGTTGCGTGGTCGAAGATGTATGGCAAGGGCCGGGTTTTTTATTCGACGCTCGGACATACCGAAGAGTCGTGGGATGATCCCGATATTCGGAAGATGTACTTCGAGGCGATTAAGTGGGTTCTGGGTATGACGGACGGCAGCACGGCGTCGCACCCGAAGGTCAATCCATAGCCGAGGTACAGTTCGCATGAAAGTTGAATCGGAGTCCTTATGGACTCCGATTCTGTTTGTCCGCGTTCAGATTGCGGCGGCCTTGGGTTTCGGTGCAAATTTCTTCTTGTAGTAGGCCGTCCAGATGGAGATGGCCGGCACACCGAGGATCGTTGGCCAGAGCCAGACCCACCAGGCGTTGCCAAAAAAGGGGCCAAGGTTCACTGCGGAAAATGCGGTCATCGCCGCAATATAGCTGCCGATCATTCCCTGCAGGTGGCTGTACCACCAGAACATCTTCTCCTTGGGCGGCTTGAGGAAGTCGAAGATGGAGTTCAACCCTAGTCGCACGCCGATGAGCCCGAAGACGACGGAAACAATGCTGACCGAGTGGCCCGCGATGGTGACCACTCCGACTGCCATCAAGGCCGGCTTAAGAAAGCCCATCAGGCAAAGCAGGGCGCTTGATGCCACCGTAACGAGCGCCGCCAGCCAGTCCAGAGCGAGCGGCTTGGCGCCTTTGTAGAGGTCTTTGAGATAGAGAATGCGGTAAGCCGCGAAGCAGGCATAGAAGCTGAAGACCGCAACCATGGCGAGGAAGAAGATCGGCAGCGCGAAAGACAGGATCAGCGCGGTCGCCGCGACCCCGGCCATCGCCCAGAAATAGATCTTTCCCCAGCGGCGATGCGTCTTGCCTCCCTTGGCCGTTGCCAATGCCACCGGGGCGCAAATGAAGGCTGTGACGCCGCAGGCAATGTGCAGCCCCAGCAGGATTCGCAGATACATGGGCCAGTTCGCGTGCATCGCATCGCCCTCCAACTTGAGATACTTGTTCCGAGTGTACGCAATCCCAAAAGTTGAGGACTCGTGAAAGAACTAATTTGTCTTCGACTCGCGGGCCGGGTAGAGCTCGTGCCGCGGAGATGCAGTTTGCATTTCCGAATCGGCTGCTTGAAGATGGTGACTTTGACAGCAGGTCATCATTCGATAGGCAGGTTGCTCCATTTATGAAGACGATTGGCATGGGTCTTGTCGGGCCGGGATTTGTCGCCCGGCACCACATTGACGCGGTAAGACGGCTGGGCGACGTAGACGTGGTCGCCATTGCGGGTTCGTCGCAGCACTCGACGGAGCGAAAAGCTAAGGAATACAAGGTCGATCGTGCATATGGCAGCTATGAGGATTTGATCGCGGATCCGGACATTTCGGTCATTCACAACACGACGCCGAACCACCTTCATTTTGCTGTTTCCATGGCCGCGTTTAAGGCGGGGAAGCATGTTATCTCTGACAAACCGTTGGCACTGAACTCCACCGAGGGCCGCCAGTTGCGCGACGCTGCTCTGGCCTCGGGAGTCGCCCATGCGGTCACTTTCAACTATCGCGGCAATCCGCTTGTGCAGCAGGCGCGGGCGATGGTCGCCAGCGGTGAGACTGGGCCGGTGAGTTTCGTACATGGTCATTACCTGCAGGACTGGATGGCCGATCCGAATGTCTACTCCTGGCGTTCCGATCCGTCGAAGGGTGGCAACAGCTCTGCGCTCGGCGACATCGGTTCTCATTGGTGCGATATTGCCGAACATGTCTCGGGTCTTCAGATCGATTCGGTGCTTGCGGACCTGACCACGGTCATTCCGGTGCGCTACTCGGCGGGGGCTTCAGCAGAGGCTTTCGCGAACACGAGCAATGCTGACCGCACTGAAGTGCCGGTGACGGCTGAAGACTTGGCAAGCGTCTTGTTGCGGTTCAAGAATGGTAGTCGCGGATGCTTCTCGGTCGGTCAAGTGCTTCCTGGTCACAAGAACGATCTGCAACTTGAGGTCAACGGTACCAAGCTTTCGCTCAAGTGGTTGCAGGAGTATCAGAACGACCTCTGGATTGGGCACCACCGCGAGGCGAACCAAGTACTGGCGAAGGATCCGTCGCTGTTAGGTGACAAGGCCCGGCCATATGCTCACTTGCCTGGCGGACATCAGGAATCGTGGACGGATGCATTTTTCAATGTCGTTAGCGACGCCTATCATTGGGTTCGCGAGAAGGGCAGGCCTGAAGCGAAGCCCTCGGCGCTGGCGACCTTTGAAGATGGTTATCGCTCAACTTGTCTGGTCGATGCCATGCTGAAGAGCCACGCGCAGGGAAGCGTCTGGCAAAAGGTGGAAGTCGCGCCCGCTAATGCAAAATCCTAGGTCACAACGTCACAATCACTAGTAACGAGGCGCCATGAATCTGCAGATGAAAGTCCGGCTTGCCGTGATGATGTTTCTCCAGTTTTTTATCTGGGGCGCCTGGTATGTCACGGTCGTCACCTGGCTCACGGGAAGTCTTCACTTCTCTGATCAGCAAGCTGCTCTTGTCGCTGGAACCACGGCGATCGGCGCAATCGTGTCGCCGTTTTTCATCGGACTTATCGCCGACAAGCTATTCGCGACGCAAAAAGTGCTCGCACTGCTGCACGCCATCGGCGCAGTTGTTCTTTTTCTGCTTCGCCGCAGATCAGTCTTTGCGCCTCTCTATTCGCTGGTGCTGCTCTATGCCATTGTCTTCATGCCGACGCTGGCGCTGACCAACTCGCTGGCTTTTCGGCAGATGAGCGACCCGAAGACCGAGTTCGCCCCGATCCGCGTGCTGGGAACCCTGGGCTGGATCGTGGCTGGGTTGATCATCGGCACGCTGAAGGTGGAGGCGACCGCGACGCCGATGCGCCTGGCGGCCGGTGCATCGCTTGTGTTGGCGATTTATAGCCTGACGTTGCCGCACACGCCGCCACTGGGGGCTTCGAAAAAGTTCAGCATCAGCAGCATTTTCCCGTCGGAGGTGTCTGAGTCTTTTTCGCGAACGATCGATGGCCATCTTCGCCATCGCCTCGTTCTTGATCTGCATTCCGCTGCAGTTCTACTACGCCTTCACGAACCTCTTTCTCAACGAGACTGGCGTGCAAAACGCCGCCGGCAAGATGACCGGCGGCCAGATGTCCGAGCTCTTCTGCATGCTGCTCATCCCGTGGTTTTTCCGGCGGCTTGGCGTGAAGTACATGCTGGTTGCGGGCATGTCGGCGTGGGCTGCTGCGCTATGTGCTGTTTGCCTATGGCAACGCCGGCCCTGGCGTGTGGATGCTGCTGGGTGGGCATTCTGCTGCACGGCATCTGCTACGACTTCTTCTTTGTGACCGGGCAGATCTACATCGACAGAAAATCTTCGGTGGCCTTTCGCGCCGCGGCGCAGGGAATGATTACGTTCATCACCTACGGCGCGGGGATGTTCGTCGGTTCGTGGCTCTCCGGCATGGTCGTCGGCTTGTATGCGCACACCTCGACGAGTGGGGTCGTCACACACGACTGGAAGCCCATTTGGCTCATATCGGCGGGACTTTCGGCTGCGGTGCTGGTGCTCTTCCTCATCACCTTCTCAGGAAAAGACGCGAATGCTACGATGAGCGGCCGCCCGAAGGAAGAGTTGGCTGAGGGTGTGCCGCTGTAGCTCCAACCGATCGATGGTTCGTTCCTGTATGCGGAAATGGAGAAACGAATGAATTCAATTTCCAGACGCACCTTCATATCCACGAGCGCTGCTGCGGTCGCCGCTGCTTCTTTGCCCAAAGCGTCGTGGGCGGCGTCGGTGAAATATCCATTGGGCGTGCAGCTCTACATGGTTGGCGCCGAGCTTAAGGCCGACGTCAACGGAACGCTCAAGAAACTGCGCGCCATTGGCTATCAACATGTGGAGAGTTTCAGCCTGGTTGGGCTGACTGCGCCGGAGTTCCGCAAGGCCTTGGATGATGCTGGCCTGAAGTGCCATAGTGCTCACCTGATGTTTCAGGGAGATGACCCGAGTCCGCTCTTTGCCGAGGCCAACGCCCTCGGCGCTAAGTATGCGGTGAGCTCGATACTGCTGCCGTTTAGCGAGAAGATCGAGCTGACCGAGATCATCAGTAAGCTCTCGCAGTTGAGCCTCGACGACTTCAAACACATGGCTGCCAAGGCCAACCAGATCGGCGAAAAGGCGAAAGCTGCGGGACTGCAGTACGTCTATCACAACCACAACTTTGAGTTCAAAGACTACGGCGGGCAGACGGGATACGACCTGCTACTTAAGGAAACCGATCCGGAGTTGGTGAAGCTCGAGCTAGACTGCGGCTGGATGACGGTTGGCGGCCAGGACCCTATCGCGTACTTCAAGAAATTTCCCTCGCGGTATCGGCTGTTCCACGCCAAGGACTTCGTTGCTTTGAAGCCGAGCAGCAACTCGGTCGATCCGAGCAAGCATCCGGCGATTACGGAAGTTGGCAGCGGTAAGATCGATTGGCCATCCCTCGTGGCCGCGGCTAAGGCTGCGGGCGTTGAGTTCTACTACATTGACCACGATGGGCCGTTCGCGGGCAAAACGGCTTTTGAGGCGGCCAAGATCGACTACGACTACTTGCAGCCGATTCTTGGATGAATCAGCGACTGGCCTCCTCAGATAACAGGATCAGCAGCGTAGAAGCAAAGGACTCTCTAGGCGAGTTCGTGCAGGTTGAAGAAACCGGCGAGCATCTTCATGTAATCTCTGTCCATCGAGAGTTCGCAGTTTGCCGAGGCCGGAGCGGCTCCCGTTCCGGGCCCAAAAGAAAATGCAAGTGAGCAGGCGCTCTTCCGATATTGCCGCCAGGAAGAATCAGTCTGGTTGAGTGTGTCGACGGCTTTCTTGTGATTTGTGTCCGGAGGCTTGGCTGCATCTCTCTCCGCGGCAATACCTTTCATCGCTGTAACGAAGGCATCGAGGTGAGCCTCGGTAAAGTCGATTTCCTTGTTCATACATTGCAGAAAGCCATAGTTGTCGGCCCACTGGCAGGGCTGATCCGGGTGGGAGAAGACTGCGGCATATTCCTGCTGAGCTTTCTTCGCATACTGCGAACTGCTTTCCTGCGCTCGCGAGAGCGAAGCAATGAAACAAACTAAGAGAGCGAGCCATTTTAGACGCGCCATACTCCCGTCTCCTGAGGCGGATGTCGATGATCGTGCCGCCTCCTGACGTTGGATGCAGAACTCTTTGTTCTACTTCAACTCTCTGATCCATATATTGCGAAAGCTCAGCGGCTCGCTCTTGTCGCCGTGGGCCTGCAGCTTGATCGGCGCGCCGTCGAAGGCCTTGTAGAAGGGCTTGCCGATGTAGCGCGTCTCGCCTTGCAGCTCGTAGTGATTTTCAACCAGTACGCCATTGAAGAAGACCGTTGCAAAAGCCGGAGTCTTCACCGTTCCGTCTGCGTTGAAGGTCGGCGCGGTCCAGACGATGTCGTAGGTCTCCCATTGGCCGGGCGGGCAGGGCCGGGTTCGCCAGCGGGATGGCTTGCTTGTAGAGGCTGCCGGCCATGCCGTTGACGTAGGTCTTGTTGTTGTAGGCGTCGAGCACCTGGAGCTCGTAGCCCGCGTCGCCGGGGCCGGTGGAGGCTAGAAAGATGCCGCTGTTGCCGCGACCCTGGCCGGTGCCTTCGATGCTGGCGGGAATCTTCCATTCGACGTGCAGCTGGTAGTTCTTGAAGCTGCGCTTGGTCTCGATGTTGCCGACTCCTTTGGCCTTGCTCACTTTCATGGTGCCGTCGGCGACGGTCCATTGGGCGGGCGTGTGGTCCTGGGCTGAGACCCATTCGTCGAGGTTTTTGCCGTCGAAGAGAATGATGGCGTCAGACGGCGGAGCGCCGCATGTGGCGCCCGGTGTGACGACTGCGGGGATAGGTTCCCAGATTTCGGTGTCTTCGGGTTTTGCGGCTGGGGCTGTCGCCTGAGCTGCGGGCGTCTGCTGGGCCGCCATCTTTTGAACGAAAAGTGGAGTCGCCAGGAGAGCGACGACGGCAAACATCTTCGAATATTGTGCGCGGGCCAGGTTCAGCCTGAGAGTAGCGAACGAGAGGAAAGTTGGGGCGGTGTTCTTCTTCATTGGCGGGATGGTCTCCTAAGAAATTTCTTTCTGCTGCAGTTGAAACAACTGACATTGGTCTCGGATGCGCCTTCTTACTTGAGCGGATAGAGCTTCATATCGCGGAAATAGATTTCGGCGCCTTCTGATTGGAAGAGAATCTTGCCCTCTGCCGGGAAAGCGTCCGTACCTTCGTTCACGAGCTTGCCGTTCACGTAGTGCTTGACAGTGTTCCCGTGCGAGACCAGCTCGAGAACGTTCCATTCGCCGTGAGGCTTCTCGACCTCGTTGACGGAATCGCGGAAGCCAGCGACGTTGGTCCACGGACCCTTGCCGATTCGGTCGATCTTCAGCGCCGCCCCAGGCGGTCCGGTCACGCGCTTGCCATCTTTACCGGTAATTGCGGCGCCATCGGTAAGCCAGAAATCTCCCGTGCAACCCTCTTGAATCTGGAACTCGATGGAGCGAGGCCAGACCTTCTGGTCACCCTGGATGTTGTAGAGGATTCCGCTGTCGCGGGCCTTTCCTTCGCGGTCCATGTAGGTGCCCTCGCCCCACTTGAACTCGGCGCGGAGATAGTAGTCGTGATAAGGCTGCTTGGTGATGATGTAGCCGTATTCCTTGCCGGAGACGTGAACGACTCCTCCCTCCACTTGAAAAACGTGGTTGGGATCGGAGTTCAGCCCCTCGGTTTTCAAAAAGGTGTCAAACCCGGACAAGTCGGAGCCATTGAACAAAACGATCGCGTCCTTGTGAGGGGGAATGTAGCTGGACGACTCCTGCGCGTTCATCGAACCAGGGATGAAAAAACAGAGCCCGATCAGTACAGTTGATAACCTCTTGGCGGTAATCCGCACCCAATTCTCCTGCGCCACGCAAATTTCACATCGAAGAAAACCGCGACGACGCGACCAGACAATCTTAGCGCGAGTAAAGGATATTCACACGACCCGCAGCACCGCTGACCGGTTTGCGAGGCTCCATCGTTTCCGATATCGTTGACCCCATGTTCAAAGTGAATCGCAGGACGTTTCTTCAGGGAGCAAGCATCGCGGCGGCAGATAGCTTTGCCGGTAAATTGCATATGTTGGCGGCTGCTGAAACAGTGGCCGGAAAACCAGTCGGAGCCAACGACCAGATCCAGATCGCGCTGATCGGCGCGGGTGGACAAGGGATGGGCGATACCAAATTTGCCCTGCAGGTTCCCGGCGTAAAGCTGGTGGCCGTTGCCGACTGCTACCAGGGTCGCCTCGACCATAGCAAGGAAGTGTGGGGCAGTGACATTTTCATCACTCGCGATTACAGTGAAGTGCTCGCGCGCAAGGACATCGATGCAGTGATTGTGGGTACGCCCGACCACTGGCATAAGCAGGTGTCGATCGATGCGATGAAGGCGGGCAAGGACGTCTATTGCGAGAAGCCGATGATCCATCTCTATTCCGATGGACCAGAGATGATCGAGGCGGCGTCATCGACGAAGCGGATACTACAGATCGGCAGCCAGCGCGTGAGCTCAATGGTGTATCTCAAGGCGAAAGAGCTACTCGCTGCCGGCGCGATCGGCCAGCTGAATATGGTGACCGCGCGGTGGGACCGCAATTCGTCAATAGGGGCGTGGAACTACACCGTCCCACTGGACGCTTCGACCGAGACGTGCGACTGGACCCGCTTCCTGGGGACGGCGCCGCAGATTCCGTTCAACGCCGAGCAGTTCTTTCAATGGCGTAAATGGAAGGCCTATGGATCTGGGGTTGCTGGCGATCTTTTCGTACATCTCTTCAGTGGTACGCACCTCATCACTGGCTCGCATGGGCCCACTCGTGCAATGGCGACGGGTGGATTGCGGTTCTGGAAGGACGGCAGAAATGTTCCAGATGTGATGCTGGGGTTGTTCGACTATCCAGAGGGATTCAACCTGAGCCTGAGAGTCAACTTCGTGGACGGTGGCTCGGAGGGCGAGGGGCTGATCTTTACCGGCTCCGAAGGGACGATGGAGATTGGTGGAAACGGCGTTACGGTGAATCATGTTCCGCGTGAGACTGGGCCGGGCATGAGCATCGGGACGTTTACCGATGCGATGCAGAAGGAGTTGACGGCCGCCTATAACGAGAAGTATCCGAAGACGCATCCGTCGGGTCCGCCGCCGGTCGATATTGAGAGATACCAAGCGCCGACGGGCTACAGCGATAGCTATGACCACTTCCATAACTTCTTCGACTCGGTGCGGAGTCGCAAGCCGGTCGTCGAGGATGCGGTCTTTGGTTACCGCGCAGCCGGAGCCGCGCTGCTGAGCAATCTCAGCTACGAGAATGGGACAGTCGTGAAGTGGGACCCTGAAGCGATGAAGCTGCTGTAGCTTTGGCACACGAGCGATTGTGAAAGAGAGTTATGACAGAGAGCTATCGGATTGCGATTGTTGGGGCGAGTAGCCTGCGCGGCAAGGAACTGAATGAGGCGCTTGGCGAATCGGCCTTTGGAGCGGCGGATTTTGTCCTGCTCGACGATGAGAGTTCGCTGGGAAAGATCGAGGCGGTCGGCGACGAGGTGACGGTCGTCCAGATCGTCGATCCTCGCTCGTTCGATCGGGCGGACTTCGTCTTCTTCGTCGGTGACGAAGCGAACACGCTTAAACACTGGAAGAGTGCGGCGCGATCGGGGGCGAGCATTCTGGACCTGACTTATGCACTCGAAGGCGAACCGGATGTGCTGGTGCGCGCGCCGTGGGTGCGGGAAGAGCTGAATGGCCATGCTACAGGGAAGACGAATCCTGACTTGAAGACTCCGGCGATCGTTCCTGCGCATCCGGCTGCGGTCGCGTTGGCGCTGTTGCTGTTGCGGGTGAAGAAGGTTGGTGCGGTTTCGAGCGCGTGGGCGACGGTGCTGGAGCCGGCGACCGAGCATGGGCGTGCGGCGATGGATGAGCTCCATGCGCAGACGATCAGTTTGCTCTCGTTCCAGAGCATTCCGAAGGAGAACTATGACGCTCAGGTCGCCTTCAATCTGCTTCCCGTTCTGGGAGAAGATGCGAAGGTCAATCTGGGTGCGACCGAGGCGCGGATTCGGCGGCATTATGCGCTGTTATCGGGTGGGAAGTTGCCGCAGGTGAATGTGCAGTTGATCCATGCTCCGGTTTTTCATGGCTATGGAATTTCGCTGGGCGTGGAGCTGGAGCAGCCGGCCTCGGTAGAGGAGTTGGAGGCGGCGCTGACGGGCGAGCATGTGGATGTGGTGCTGGGGGATGCGGATGCTCCGAGCAACTTGAGCACCGCTGGCGAAGAGGACATCATGGTGCGGATTCGCGCCGAAGACGGTGGGCAGCGTTTCTGGATCTGGGCGGCGGCGGATAACTTGAAGCTGTCCGCGCTGAATGCGGTTGCCTGTGCGCTGGAGCTGCGGAAGCTGCGTCCGCAGGGAACTGTGCAGTAGTTCTTCTCTCTATTAAAACTACAAGCCTTTGAAGAGGCCGCCGTCTACGAGGATGGTTTGGCCGGTTACGTAGCTGGCGCGTTCTGAGGCGAGCCAGAGGATCGCGTCGGCGACTTCTTCCGGGCCTCCCAGGCGCTGGAGCGGGACGTCGGCGGCGAGTTTGGCCGCGTAGTCTTCGTTGCTGACTCCGAGATCGCCAGCGCGTTTCTGGATGAGCTGGTTGAGGCGTTCGGTTGCTGTGTAGCCGGGGGCGACGTTGTTGACCGTGATGCCGTCTTTCCCGAACTCATTCGACAGGCTCTTGACGAGGCCGAGGACTCCGGCGCGGACCGCGTTCGAGTAGATGAGATCGGAGACGGGCTGGCGCACCGAGACCGAGGTGATGGTCACGATGCGGCCCCACTGCTGGCGCTGCATCCAGGGCAGGACGGCGCGGGCGAAGTGGACGATGCTCATGAAGTTCAGTTCGGAGGCGCGATGCCATTCCTCGGTGGTGGTGGCGAGGAACATCCTGGCTGGCGGGCCTCCGGCGTTGGTGACGCAGACGTCGACGGAGCCGAACTTCTCGGCGACGTGCTCGACGAAGCTGTGAACGGCGGCTTCGTCGGTGACATCGAGCGCTGCGGTGATGACCTGGGCGGAGTGGCGCTGGCGGATCTCTTCGGCGGCGGCGTTGAGCTTGGCTTCGTTGCGAGAGCACATCGCGACCCAGGCCCCCTCGGCGGCGAACTTGTGGGCCGCGGCGCGGGCGATGCCTTCGCTTGAGGCGGCGACGATGACGCTGCGGTTCTTGAGTCCTAAGTCCACGGTTGTCTGGACGTTAGGTTAGCACGGGTGGTTGGGTGGCTTTGTGGCCGGGAGAGGAGCCGGCGATGGCTGAGAATCGCGATCTAGTTCCCATCGGGGTTTGGGGTGGCCGAATTCGTCGAGCGGCCATTGGGCGAATAGTTCGGGCTCGTCTTCCTCGTCGTCATCTCTTGTTCGGTTAGGAATCTGCCCGGTGGCCTTTCGGCCGGGCGGCACCTGGACGACATGTGCCTTGGCGGGCGCCTCGGCGGATGGGGTTCCCCCCTCCCCCCCTTGTTTTTGGCTAAGATCCTTGTTTTCAATCGGCCGGAGAGGCTGGCCGGGGACGAATTCTTCGTAACGCCCCGGATTGAGCCTTACCAGCTCCCTTTTCAAGATGTCGGCAATGCTCTCCTCTTGCTGGGGGCGGGCGGTTGCGCCTGCCGGGGCCATCTCATCGCCGTCTTCGGTGCGGGTGACATCGGCGATGGCAACGCTGGAAACGATCTGCTCAGGGTTTTTCGCATTGGTGGAGGCGAGCTGAAGGCCGTAGAGGAGGCTATTGGCGCTCTTACTGTTGATATGGCCGTCAGCGAGGGCCATGATCACATGGGTGATGGCGCGCTGGACGGCTCCGCGGTCTTCGAGGTTGTCGAGCCCGCCGGAGAGAGGAATGGCGGGGTTGGCCCGCCGTTCGGCGGCGCGTTCGCGCTGGCGCGCGTGGTAATAGCACCAGGGCTGGTCGCGCAGGGCGGGGGAGGCGCACTTTCCGCCTGAAGTCTTGATGTGCCGGCATTCTGGGACCATTGGTTCCTCCTGATAAGTGGGCTAGAAATGAGAAAGGCGGCTTTCGCCGCCTTGAGTTAGCTCGTCGTTTCTTCTTTTCTTATGCCCTATATCTAGGATATCAAGTTGACCCCTTTCACTACGCCAGGTTTTTAGATTTTTTATGTTAATTGGGATCAATATTTTAGGGATGTTTAGTGTGTGTTGGGGGCTTGACATGGTTTTTGGGCGGGCCGTGGAGATCGGTTGTCAGGAGCTTCCATCAGGGGGAGCTTCGCCGCCGACGGCAACGCCATCGTATTGGCAACACCCGAATTAGACTTTGGCACGAGGAATAGATGTTGCACGCCGATTAGTCGAGACTGAAACAAGCTACAGTTCGCCGCTGAATTCGAGGGATTCTGGTAGTTTGTCGACCCGACTCAGAAGCGAGGCTGTACGTTCGATGCAGAATCGCACTGTCCAATCCCCTCGATCCAGAGGCAATGAAGCTTGTTAGTAGGGCACTCGAAGAATTAGAGAAGCGCAACCTTGAGAATGACCATTGCCCGCGTTGTAATACGTTCGATTGGATTGTCGATCCAGTCGCCGGGGTTCCCTTTGAATGGGCATCCGAGCATTCGCTGGCGCAGCCGGCATCTCCATTTCCTCCCGACTTTCTTCGGGGTTCGGTCGAGATGGTAATTCTTGTGAATGAACGGAGAGAGCCCAGGCCTAAAGGCCATCCAGTAGACTTCGTATTTCGTGGGGCTGAAGCCCCACGCTTCCACCGGAGGGCGGACTTTCGTCCGCCCTTTCCCACATCCCAAACTCGGGATGTGGGGGTCTAAGCATCGCTGAAACTGCAGATCCTTCGGCTTCGCCTCAGGATGACATTTGTTCTTGGAGTGGCGATTGCACCTTGACTAAGGCCCTGTCTCTTTAAGAGATGAACTGCGGGTCTCTCCACTCCGCTGCGCTTCGGTCGAGATGACAAATATGTTTGAGGGCGATCCCTAACTCTGGATGCGCCTGCGGCGCGCCTTGCTCAGAATGACAATTCTTGTTCGCATTTGTGCCGATCCTTCGGCTTCGCCTCAGGATGATATTTGTTCTTGGAGTGGCGATTGCACCTTGACTAAGGCCCTGTCTCTTTAGAGATGAACTGCAGGTCTCTCCACTCCGCTGCGCTTCGGTCGAGATGACAAATATGTTGGAGGGCGGTCCCTAACTCTGGATGCGCCTGCGGCGCGGCTCCTCTCAGGATGACAATTCTTGTTCGCCTTTGTGCCGATCCTTCGGCTCCGCGCTTTCGCGCGTTTGCTCAGGATGACAAATATTGTTTGGAGCGCCCGGAATATTGGATTGTTACGGCTTCGCCTTCGCGAGGCTCGCCTGGGGTTGGGGGATTTGGAGTTCGGGGTGGGGGCTGGTTCGGGGAGGACGATGATATCGATGCGGCGGTTTTGGCTGCGGCCTTCGTTGGTGTCGTTCGTGGCGACGGGGTGGAATTCGGCGTAGCCGGAGGCGGACATGCGGTAGGGCGCGAAGTTGTCGGCGACGAAGATGCGGGTGAGGCGGGTGGCGCGGGTGGTGGAGAGTTCCCAGTTGGAATCGAATTGTTCGGTGTGGATGGGGACGTTGTCGGTGTGGCCCTCGATGCGGATGTCGTAGGGCGTGGTGGCGAGGGTGGTGGCGATCTTGTTGAGGGTGGGCAGGGAACTGGGATGGACGACGGCCGAGCCGCTGTCGTAAAAGCCGGCTTCGCGGAGGGAGATGACGAGGCCGTCGCGGCCGATGCGCATGGAGACGACGTGTTCGGCGATTTGGTTGGAGAGCATGCCGCCGAGCTTCTCCTGTAATTTTGCGAGGTCGGCTTTGACGGCGGGTGGGGCCATGAGTTCGTCGCCCATGACGACGTTCATGGGGACGATGGGGCCTTCCTGGTTGTGGGCGAGTCCGGCGGCTCCGTTTTTGGTGGGGTTTTGCTGGAAGAGGCCGAGGGTGCGGAAGGCGGAGTCGATGGAGTCGGCCATCTGGACTTGTTTTTTGACGTCGGCTTTGGAGGTGGCGTACATGACGACGAAGAAGGCGAACATCAGGGTGATGAAGTCGGCGTAGGAGACGAGCCAGCGTTCGTGGTTGACGTGGGCCTTGGGTTTCTTGGGACGCATGGGTTGGGTATCGGGTGGTTAGGGACTAGGGACTAGGGATTAGGGACGAGGGAATAGGGACTAGGGTAATCTCTGTGGCAAATGAGAGATTGCTGGAACCGCAGGTGATTCGGATGCAAAGAACTTTCGATGATGCGCCTGCGGCGCGGCCTGGGGGTAGTCCGCAGGTTCCTTCGCGATGCTTAGGACAGGCTCTTCGGCTTCGCCTCAGGATGACAGATTGGTTTTGCTGCGGACGGGAAAAGGTGTGGGTCCTTCGGCTCGCGCTTCGCGGCTCGCTCAGGATGACCGGAGTTGCTGAAGAGAGTTATGCGCGGGCTGGGGTTTTGCGTTTTTTGTCTTCGGCGAGGAAGCTTTGGAGCTTGATCTCGATCATGCGGGGGTTCATGCCTTCGACGATGGAGACGATGCCTTCGAGGATCATCTCTTTGTGGACGCGCTCTTCCTGGATGCGGAGTTTGAGCTTTCCGGCGGAGGGTAGGAGGATGAGGTTGGCGGCGCCGACTCCGTAGATGGTGGCGACGAAGGCGACGGCGATGCCGCGGCCGACCTCTTCGATCTTGTCGAGGTGCTGCATGACCTGGATGAGGCCGAGGACGGCGCCGATGATGCCGATGGTGGGGGAGAAGCCTCCGGCGGACTCGAAGATGGCGGGGACGCGCTCTTCACTTTCGGCGCGTTTTTCGATCTCGATCTCCATGATCTTGCGGAGTTCGGAGGGCTCGGTGCCGTCGACGGCGAGCATGACGGCTTGTTTGAGGAAGGGATCGCGGATGCGGTTGAGGTCCTGGTCGAGGGAGACGATGCCGCTGCGGCGGGCTTTGTTGGCGAAGTCGACGATCTCTTTGAGGGCGCGGTCGCCATCCTGCTTGTGACTGCGGAAGACGAGGACGGCGCTTTTGAAGGCGCTGATTACGGTGGGCAGCGGGAATTGCAGCATCACCGCGCCGAGGGTTCCGCCGAAGACGATCATGGCGGCGGTCGGTTGGAGAACCTGGCCGAGGCTGCCGCCTTCGATGAGCAGGCCGGCGACGATGGCGGCGATCGCGGTGATGATTCCGATGACGCTGCTTTTATCCATGGATGTTTATGGCGAATGGTTGTGTGTTCGTCGTTCGGTGGTGTTGCTCGGCAGATGCCGATGCAGCCGCTGATGCGCGGGTGTGCCGCTTTTCGGGAGGCAAGGCTAGCCGGGGTTGGTGCCCTCTTGCTCGTCTCCGTTGAGATAAATGGGTCTGCCGTCGGGGCGGTTCTCGGGTGCGGTGCGGCTCCAGGGGCCGGGAACGCTGGCCGCGGCGGCGGCGCGGAGGAAGGCTTCCGGGTCGGGTGTCAATCTGAGGAGCGCGGTGAGCAATAAGAGGCGATGCTTCTGCACGCGCTCGACGAGTTGCGGGCAGGATTCGCGGACGACGATCTTTTCGCCGTTAATCAGGGTGAGCAAGGTATCGGGTGCGGCCTCGGCCCACTTGATGAGGTCGCAGTTGACGTATAGGGGGTTGCCGTTGAGCCGGGTGAGTTCAATCATGACGCCGCCTCCGGCGGACTCTATGGGCTTTATCGGCGGGGAGGGGCGAAATGTTGAAGGACGTAGCAGGGAGCTCGAGGGACATGATGGCTGTCGTGTGATGGCTGTGGTTTTGCTGTCTTCCGATTTGGTTTTGGTTCTCCCGAAATGGACCGGTTGGGCGCAGTGTTCGAAATTGCGACAGCGAAGCGCGGATAGGAGAGGCGCGCGCGACCTAAGCTGATTTCAGAGAGGCTGCCTCGCCTCGGCGAGGAACTTGGGCAGAGTGAGAGCAGGTGAAGATGACCACTGGGGAGCAAGTTGTGTTTGCGACGCCGCCGGAGGCATTGAATGTTGAAGCGGTGCTGAATGCGGCGGTGGTTGAACACCGTGCGGGGAATCTCGCTGCAGCCGAACAGCTGTATCGCCATCTGCTGGCCGCGCGGCCTGACCAGGCGGACGCCCATCACAATCTTGGTGTTTTAGCCACGCAGACCGGGCATCCGTCCGAGGCGCTGGGCCATTTTCAGGCTGCGCTTGAGGCCGACCCGCGACAGCCGCGGTTCTGGTTGAGCGGCATCGAGGGACTGATCCGGCTGGGACAGATCGATACGGCGGCAGAGATGCTGGTTCAGGCGAAGCGTTGCGGACTTCAGGGCGCGGCGGCTGAGGCGCTATCGATGCGGGTGCACGCGATTTTGCAGAACGGTGAGGCGGCGGGGAAGAGCTGGATGCCGGATTTGGCTGGGGATTCGTATGTCCATGTGCTGGAGCGGCTGCATGACATTCTTCAGCCTCGAACCTATCTGGAGATCGGGGTTGAGACGGGCGCGACGCTGGCTCTGGCGCGGTGTGCCTCGATCGGTGTCGATCCGCGGTTTCAATTCGGGGAGATTGGGGTTGTCGAGCGGATCGTTGCGAAGCCGAGCCTGTTGCTGTATCAGATGCCGAGCGACGATTTCTTCGCGGCGCATGCCCCGACGGAGTTGCTGGGCGCTCCGATCGAGTTCGCGTTTCTGGATGGAATGCATCGCTGCGAGTGTCTGCTGCGCGATTTCCAGAATGTCGAACGGCATTGCCGTCCGGATTCGGTGATCGCGCTGCACGATTGCCTGCCGCTGGAGAGCGCCATGGCGGAACGGGAGCCCGGCGCGGCTCCGATCGATCCGCGACGGCAGGGGATGTGGACGGGCGATGTGTGGCGCACGGCGCTGTTGCTCAAACGTCGCCGCCCGGATCTGCGCATGGTGGTGCTGGACGCCGCGCCGACGGGGCTGGTGCTGATCAGCAATCTTGATCCTGGCAGTCGGCTGGTGGAAGAGCGGCACGACGATCTGGTTGCCGAAATGATGAGCTGGTCGCTGGAGGAGATTACTCTGGCTAGCTATCACGCGGAGATGGGCGTGGAGCCGGAGGCTTTGTTGCGGTCGCCGCAAGACCTCGCAGCGCGGTTGCGGGGTGGATGCGCGCCCTGACCCGATTTCAGGGAGGGGCTCAGGCATTGCGCTGGTGCCTAAGTCTGGCGGAGCTGTAGTTTCGGCTCCTATAGTCCAGCCCTCCTCATTCTTGCCTGTGGGGGAGACGCCATCCGTCGGGAAGAAGAAGCGCAAGCGTGGCGAGCGGGCGCGCGACCGGGAGACGGGCATTGCGCGGGTAGGTACGGGACCGGTTAGAGCCGGCGGAGCGGGACGTGGCTGGGGAGTTGATGCGGCTACTTAGCGAGGGGCGCTACGTCGAGGCGGAGGCGATTGCGCGCGAGCTAATCGAGCGTTTTCCGGAACAGAATTACGGCTGGAAAGCACTGGGCGTGGCGCTGCACAAGCAGGACCGGTTCGAGGCGGCGGTTGAGGCGAAGCGCCGTTCTGTCGAGCTCGTGCCCCAGGACGCAGAGGCGCACAACAACCTGGCGAATTCGCTGCTGAAGCTGAAGCACGTCGGCGAGGCGGAATCCGTCTATCGGGCCGCGCTCGAATTGCGTCCGGAGTATCCCGAGGCGCTCAGCGGGCTGGGAATTACGGTGCATGAGCTGGGCCGACTTGAGGAGGCCGAGGCGTTTTGCCTCCGCGCCCTGGAATTGCGACCGGGCTACGCCGACGCTTACAGCAACCTTGGCTTGATCTTGCAGGACGCGGGCCGACCGCTCGAGGCCGAGGCCTGCTACCGGAGGGCGCTGGAGTCGGAGCCGGGCCATGTTGACGCCTGGAACAATCTTGGCATCACTCTGCAGAAGCTGAACCGCCTGGGTGAGGCTGAGGCCGCGCATCGCAAGGCGATCGAGCTGAGACCTCGCTATGCCGACGCCTTTACGAACCTGGCCGGGTGCCTGCAACAGCAGGCTCGGCCAGCGGAGGCGGAGGCCTGCTATCGCCGCGCAATCGAGATCGATCCCGGGCAGATGAACGCCTATTCCAACCTGCTCTTTGCCATGAGCCACAATTTGAGCACGACGCCGGAGGCGCTCTTCGCCGAGCATCTTGAGGTGGGCGGGCGCTTCGAGGCGGGGCTGCGCAACGGCTGGCGGCCGCACGCTAACTTGCGCGATCCGGAGCGGCTGCTTGAGGTCGGATTCGTCTCTGGCGACTTTCGCGTCCACGCCATGTCGCACTATTTGGAGCCGGCGCTGGAAGAGCTCTCTCGCCAGCCTTCGCTGCGTTTGCATGCCTACGCCAGCCATGTCCGCGACGACGAAGTTACGGAGAGGTTGCGCGCGCATGTTCCACTCTGGAACCGGAGCGTGGGGGTCACCGACGAGGCCCTCGCGGAGCAGATCCGCTGCGACGGCATCGATATCCTGGTCGATCTCTCCGGGTATACGGGAGGGCACCGCATGTCCGCTTTTGCGCGCAAGCTGGCACCGGTGCAGTGCGGGTGGATCGGCTACCTGGGCACCAGCGGCATGAAGTGCATGGACTATTATCTGGCCGACGGATTCTATCTACCCCAGGACCAGTTTGAGGGTTTCTTCACTGAAAAGATCGTCCACCTGCCGGTCTCGGCGCCGTTCCGGGCCAATGCGGCTGCGCCCGACGTGGCCCCGTTGCCGGCGCTCGCGAACGGTTATGTGACCTTCGGCAGCTTCAGCCGGATGGGGAAGCTGGGACCCGAAGGTGATCGGGCTCTGGTCGGAGCTACTGCGTGCTCTGCCCGGATCGAGGATGTTCCTTGGGGCGATGGCGGGTAAGGCGGAGTGCGCGACGGTGGCGGGGTGGTTCGCTGCCGAGGGGATTGCCCAAGACAGGCTCCATTTCCATCTCATCGATACGATGGAGGGCTATCTCGAGCGGCACGCGCAGGTGGATACCCTCGACCAGCGGCGAGCAGACGCTGGCCTCGCTTTCGGCGGCGATCAATCATGCCGGCATCGGCGTCACCGCCAACGTGATTACCGACACCAACGGCTCGCGGCTGTCGATTGTGAGCGGCACGGGTGGCACGGCGGGGCAGTTGACGGTGACGAGCACCTTACAGGACACCACTGCAAACGTGGGCACGACCAACAGTCCGAACCTGGCGCTGACGACGATTCAGAATGGAATCGATGCCGACCTGACCGTCGATGGGGTGGCGGTGACGAGCGGCTCGAATACCGTCTCCGATGCGATTCCCGGGCGTCACGTTTCAGTTGCTGGCGGCAGCGCCGAGCGAATCGATCCAGGTCGTGATTACCAACAACACCGCCAACGTTTCGAGCGCGCTGACGACCTTTGTCGACGACTATAACTCCACGATCAAGGCGATTAAGGCGCAGGAGGGCAACGATTCTTCGGGCAATCCGGAGCCGCTTTACGGTAGCCCGGTCCTCGCTCAACTGCAAGAGCAGTTGCAGTCGGCTCTGAGCGCGAAGTATTCCTCGGGCAGCATCAGCTCGCTGACGCAACTGGGGATTGAGACCCAGCAGGACGGAACGATCACCCTCAACAACGACACGCTGACGGCGGTTTTGAACAGCAACTACAGCGACGTGTCGGGATTCTTTCAAAACGCCGATAGCTTTGGAAGCTCGCTGAACTCCCTGTTGAACAACCTCAGCAGCAGCAATCCCAGTGGAGCCCTGGATCTGGCCCTGTCCGAAAACAAGGGCCAGGAGACGAACCTTAACAAAAATGTAAGCAACGAAAATGCCATCATCGCGACCGAAAAACAGACTCTGACCGACGAGTTGAACACCGCGAACCAAGAGCTGCAGGCGATTCCCGAACAACTGACGGAGGTCAATGAGCTTTATTCAGCCATCACCGGGTTCAACCAGAATCTGTCATGAAAGAGCAGACGTAAGCGGTCGCCGGAGCGTCGCGAGAGACGGGAGACTATGAATTATCAGCAGCAGTCGCTGGCAGGGTTGAACGGGATCGAGTTGATCGTCGCGCTCTATGACGGGATGGTGCGATTCCTGTATCGTGCGATCGACGGCATCGAGGCAGATGACGCGCATGCGCGGCGGCGGGCGATCAAGCGGGTCTTCGACATCCTGATTCATTTGCAGGCGCGGCTGCGGATGGATGTAGGCGGATCTCCGGCGAAGTCGCTGAGCGATTTTTATACGGCAATGTTTGCGCTGGCCTTGCAGGGTTCACAGGAGAAGTCGAAGGAGAAGCTGCTGCATGCGATCGCCGATATTCGCAATGTTCGCGAGGCCTGGCAGCAGGTGGCGCTTGACCCCGGCGCGCAGAAGATGATCCCAAGAAATCTACGGACGGTCGAGGAGCGGGTCAGCGCGGCGGCGCTGCCTTCGATCCGGACAAGGCCGGAACACTATGACGGCGGGGACGGGGCTGCGCCGGAGACGTGCCAGTGGATGGCGTGAAAACCAGGGACTAGGGACATAGGGACTAGGGACATAGGTAAAGAAAGCTTGGCCTTAGTGTGCTGCTTCGAAGACGGTTTTGCCTTTGTAGAGTGTCATCTGGCATTTCATCTCTTTGATCTCGCGTGTGGGGATGGCGTAGGGGTTGCGGTCCCAAATGGCGAGGTCGGCCGATTTGCAGATTTGCCGATCTCTCCACTTCCCCTTCACTACGTTCAGGGGCCGGTCGAGATGACGATTGTGACTTCCTCTGGATTCTGAGGACTGCTCGTTACGCGACGACTTCTATCTCTTCTTCGAGGAGTTGTTTTTGGAAGAGGCTGGCGTAGTAGCCGTCGCGGGCGAGGAGTTGCTCGTGGCTGCCGTATTCGACGATGCGGCCTTTGACTAAGACAGCGATGTTGTCGGCGTGGCGCACCGTGGAGATGCGGTGGGAGATAAAGATGGTGGTGCGGCCGCGCATGATGCGGCGGAGTTCGGTGAGGATCTGCTCTTCGGTGTAGGTGTCGACGCTGGCCAGGGCGTCGTCGAGGATGAGCACGCTGGGATCGCGGAGCACGGCGCGGGCGATGGCGGAGCGCTGCTTTTGTCCGCCGGAGAGGGTGACGCCGCGCTCGCCGACCATGGTCTCGAATCCTTTGGGGAACTCGTCGAACTCGGCGCGGATGTGGGCGGCCTCGGCGGCGCGGAAGACTTCTTCATCGGTCGCGGCGGGGACGCCGAGGGCGATGTTTTCGCGCAGGGTTTCGCTGAAGAGGAAGGTTTCTTGCGGGACGAAGCCGATATTGCGGCGGAGGGTTTCGAGAGGATAATCGCGGAGCGGTCGACCGTCGAGGAGGACTTCGCCTTCGGGCGCGTCGTAGAGGCTGGGAATCAAGCTGACCAGCGTCGATTTTCCTGAGCCGGTGGGGCCGACGATGGCGAGGCTGCCTCCGGCGGGGATTTTGAGCGAGATGTTGTGGATCACCTCGACGGCATCTGCCGCTGAGTCTGTTGGGTAGGCGAAGGTGAGGTGGCGGAACTCGATCTCGCCGCGGAGCTTGAGGTCGGCGCGGGATTCCAGAGTCGGCGTCGCGGTCGTCGATGGTGGGCTCTTCGGTGAGCAGCTCATTGATGCGGGTGACGGAGGCGGTTCCGCGCTGGAAGAGGTTGACGACCCAGCCGACGGCGATGATGGGCCAGGTCATCATCATCATGTAGGTGTTGAAGGCGACGAAGTTGCCGACGGTGATGCGGTGGGTGAGGACTTCGTGGCCGCCGACTAGCAGCGTGATGGCGAGCGCGAGGCCGAGCACGAACTCGAGGGTGGGCCAGAGCATGCCCATGAGTTGAACCAGTCTTAGTGCCGCGGCGGATGTATTCGCGATTGGCTTTATCGAAGGAGGCGATCTGCGCTTCTTCCTGGGCGAAGGCGCGGATGAGGCGTGCGCCGGAGAAGTTTTCCTGGGCGTGCGCGGAGATATCGGAGAACATGGCCTGGATGCGCTCGAAGCGGTCATGGATTTTGCGTCCGAGCGCCTGGACGAGGATGCTGGCGAGGGGCAGTGGGACGAGCGCGACGAGGGTCAGGAAAGGGCTAATGCGGAGCAGGAAGAAGAGTGCGCCGATCGAGAAGAGGATGGTGTTGGCGCTGTACATGATGGCCGGGCCGAGGAGCATGCGGACGGCATTGAGGTCGTTGGTCATCCGCGCCATGATGTCGCCGGTGCGGTTGCGGTGGTAGTAGGAGGCGGGCTGTTTTTCGAGCTGGGTGAAGAGGTCGTTACGCAGGTCGAACTCGATATCGCGCGAGATGCCGATGAGGATGAGGCGGGAGAGAAAGAGGAAGATGCCTTTGCCGACGGTGACGCCGAGCGAGCATTCCGGAGTAGATCAGGACCTTGCGGCGGGTGACGCCGGTGTTGAGGCCGTCGATGACCAGGGCGACGACGAGCGGGAAGAGGACGGCGATGGCGTTCGAGAGAATGATCGAGAGTCCGCCCCAGAAGAAATCGCGCTTGTAGCGGCGCATATAGGGGAAGAGGGGGCGGATGCGGTTGAACATTCTAGGTTTGATTTTACGTTGAGCCGGTCCCGCATAGTTTGAGGAGCCCTTACCGGCTACGCCGAACGCGTCGATGCGCCCGACGTAGCCGGTGACTCAAATCACAGCTAATCTGCCTTTGCTCTTTTGACTCTACCGGTTGAGCAGTCCCGGAATTTCGGGCGCGTCGGGAAAACTGTCGATAAGGTGAGTTCTCGATATTTCGCGGCTTCCTCGGCGCGCGCCGTTTCCACGTTCTTGACGCGAGCTTCTGCGTCCTTTCCGAGGACCAGCCGTTTCGGCACGTCATTGGTATTCGCCAGTCTCACCACCAACGCGGCGATCTTCTTCGGATCTCCCTCGGACTTGCCGCGCACTGCGGCGAGCAGCTTGTAGATGGCTCCGACCGATTCTTCGTACTCGGGCATGACCTCGGGTGAGTTTTCCCCCGCGCGCTTTGCCCAGTTGGTGCGAATGCCGCCTGGCTCGAGGGTGCACACCTTCACGCCAAAGGGAGCGACCTCGGCGGCGATCGAGTCGCTGAAGCCGCCCACGGCCCACTTCGCCGCGTGGTACGGGGAGTTACCCGGCATGGCGATGCGGCCGCCGACTGACGAGACCTGGAAGATGTGTCCGCTCTTCTGCTTGCGCATGACGGGGATGGCGGCACGGGTGGTGTAGACCACGCCGAAGAGGCAGGTCTCGACGACCTCGCGGAACTCCTCCGAGGTCATCTGCTCAAAGGGGGCGAAGTGTCCGTATCCCGCATTATTGACGAGCACGTCCAGCCGGCCATAGTTGTCAACGGCGGTTTGTACCGCGGCCTTTGCAGCCTCTTCGTCGCGAACATCCAGCTTTACCGGGGTGATGCGCCTGCCGTACTGTTTCGCGAGTGGGTCCAACTCTTCGAGGCGCCGTACACCTGCAACCACGCTGTCGCCGGCGGCGAGCGCGGCCTCTGCGATGTCGCGCCCTAACCCGTTGCCACTGCCTGTAATCAACCAAACTTTAGCCATTTCTCTGGCCTCCTGTTTAGTAGATTCATAAATGAGCGAGTGGTTGCTCATTTATTCGGAGAAGGAGCACGCTCATTTTGCCATTCGCCAGAAGGCTTCAAAGCCTTGCTCGATCAGCATCGCCTTTTGCCGCGGTCTTTTCGCCACGGTATCGCTTACCGCCTCCTGCATCGCGGCCATGGCGGAGGAGGCGAATCCTGAGGGCAGGTCTTTGAACGCTCCGCGTTTGTCTACTTCGGTCATGGTCTGTTCGACCGCGCCGCGGTCGCCGGCGATGCGCTCTCTTGTCTCTGCTGTGATGACATCGGAGACATTCAGCTGCACCGTGGCCTTACGGTCATCCGGCTTCTCGATCGCCCAAAGGAGATATTGGGTCCATATGTACTTTGCCCGTTCGCGGAGAGCCGCGCCGTGGGGAAAATTTGCATTGATGCGCCGGTAGGCGTCGGTCTTGAGCTCGACATACAGCTCATTGAGGAGGTCATCTTTGGTGGCGAAGTAGGTAAAGAGGTTGCCCTCGGCCAGGTTCGCGGCTTTGGCGATTTTCGCTGTCGATGCTCCCAGACCGGTTTGCGCGATTTCGCGTACTGCAGCCTGCAGAATCGCCTGACGCTTCTCGGGACTTCTCGGTCTCGCCATAGCAAGATGCTATCTCAGCGGCAGTCCGCCACTGTTTCGAAAGGAAGCGCTTCGGGTTCTCATGGGCGGAGATCTCAAGTACGCCCAGGCTGGCCGGGGGAACTCGGGGGAGGGAGATCCGCGACGTCATTGCTCAGGATGGGGCACGCGGCTCCTCCGGAATTACTTCTTCAATAACCCGAGCCGCACCAGGCTTTCGGCGGTGGCGATGACGGCGTCTTCGTTAGAGCGGGGCGTCCAGCCGAGGAGGCGCTTGGCCTTTTCGTTGGTGGCGCTCTTGACGACTGCCGAGCTCGGGGAGGATGAGCTTGACGGCGGGGTCGCGCAGCGCGGCGAGGCGCAGCAGCCAGTTGGGGAGTTGGCGCGTGGGGACGCGTCTGGCGGCCGCGCCCATGCGCGCCTTCAAGAGCTGGGCGATGTCGAGCATGGACATGTAGTCGCCGGCGACGGCGAGGAAGCGTTCGCCTTTGGCGGCGGGATGGGTCATGGCGCGGAGGTGCAGGTCGACGACGTCGCGGACATCGACGATGCCGAAGCTGAGCTTGCGGGCAGCCGGGGAGGGCGCCGTCCATGAGGCTTTGCACGATGAGGATCGAGGTCGAGTAGTCGGGGCCGAGCACGGGCCCGAAGACGGCGACGGGGTTGACGACGGAGAGTTCGAGGCTGCCGCCTTCTCTGGCGATGAAGTCCCAGGCGGCGCGTTCGGCGAGGGTCTTGGATTTTGGATATGCGGCGATGTCGCGGCCGTTGAGATCGGACCAGGTGGTCTCGTCGAAGGGCGCGGTTTGCGGCGCGTGGCCGTAGCCGATGGCCGCGAAGGATGAGGTCATGACGACGCGCCTGACTCCGGCATCGCGAGAGGCGCGGAGCACGCGCAGAGCGCCTTCGCGAGCGGGGATGATCAGCTCGTCTTCGTGCTTGGGCGCGTTGGCGAGGAATGGGCGAGGCGACGTGGTGGACGTAGTCGCAGCCGGCGACAGCTTCTGTCCAGCCCGCGTCTTTCTCGAGATCGGCGGCGAAGAAGGTGAGTTTGCTTCCGGCGTCGGTTCCGCCGACTTTGAGCATGGCGCGGACATCGGGTTCGCGCTTGAGGCTGCGGACGGTGGTGCGGACCTGATGGCCTGCCGCGAGTAGTTGCAGGATGGCATGGACGCCGATGAAGCCTGATCCGCCGGTGACTAGAACTGTGCTCATTGCTTCTCCTAATTCAAATCCTAAAGTCAGGTTGCGCTATTCCTTCGCAGCAGTCGCATTGCGGTCGGCGAGAAGCCTGAGAACGCTTTCGGTGGTGTCGGTTTCGCCGATGCGAGGGAAGACTTTCTCGATGCTGTGACGGTGGTTGTCGGGGTCGCGGTCGGTCATGGCGTCGGTGACGAGGACGACGTGGTAGCCGTAGTCGTGGGCGCTGCGAGCGGTGGATTCGACTCCGGCGCTGGTGGAGACTCCGACGAGGATGATCTGGGTTGCACCGCGCTGGCGGAGGTATTCGTCGAGCGAGGTGCCGATGAAGGCGCCGATGCGCTGCTTGGTGACGAGATAGTCGGTGGGCTGCTGCTCGAGCTCGGGGATCGAGTTCGGCCCAGTCGGGCGGGAAGCCGGCGAGGTTGCGATGGCCTGCGTCGGTGCGTCCGGGAGCTTGGCCGGTGACGTTGACGAGGACTACGGGAAGGTTGCGTTCGCGGAAGGCTCGGGCGAGCTTGGTGGTGTTGGCGAGGATGCCGGCGATCGGGTGAGCTGTGGGCATGCTGACGATGCCTCTTTGGAGATCGATGACTATGAGCGCGGGGGTGGGGTCGAGTTGGGTTAGAGGCATGCTGATTATTAGAGGAAGAGATTTGCGGGTCTGGATTCGGAATTCGTTGTGAGAGATGACCCAGGTTAGCTTCGCGAATCCTTCGACAGGCTCAGGGCAGGCTCTGAGGCATCCACTTTGTTGGTTCGAAACAGTTCAGGGCCAGGGTGGTGGTATTTGACAGATCGGTTGCTTTGTTTCTATCGTTCCCATAAAGCGGTTATGGGAGTGGGGATGGAAGCGGGTGAATTGATTCAGGGAACGCTGGAGATGCTGATCTTGAAGGCGCTGCTGCGCGGGCCACTTCATGGTTACAGCGTGGCGGAGTGGATTCAGGAGACGTCGCAGCAGATGTTGAGGGTTGAGGAGGGCGCGCTCTATCCGGCGCTGCACCGGATGGAGCTGCGTGGGTTGCTGAAGTCCAAGTGGGGTACGTCGGACAACAATCGACGGGCGAAGTTCTATGCGTTGACGGCGGAAGGGCAGAAGCGTCTGGATGCGGAATCGCAGCGCTGGGCGCGGCTTTCGTCTGCGGTCGCTTTTGTGATGCAGGCGAGTTAACGGGCGCTGAGGGAGAATCGTATGGCTCCGAATCTGCATGAATTTCTGCTTCGATTGAAGGCGCTCTTCCAGAAAAGACGGATGGACCGCGACATGGCCGAGGAGCTTGCGTTTCATCAGGCGATGCTGCGCAGCAAGCTGGTGGGGCAAGGGCGTCGCAGGCGGAGGCCGATGCTGCGACGCGGCGGGCCTTTGGCAGTGAGAGCCGGTGGCAGGAACGCCTAAGAGAGTTATGGCAGTTTCGGAGCCTTGAGAACCTGGGGCGCGATGTGACTTTCTCCGCCCGGGTGCTTTGCGAAATCACCCGGCTTTACGACTGTGGCCCTGTTGACGCTGGCGCTTGGGGTGGGCGCGAATACGACTGTCTTCTCGATGATTGACGGGCTGCTGCTGCGTCCGCTGCCTGTGCCGGAGAGCGACCGACTGGCGGTGATGCGGACTCGATATGGGAAGGCCCGATATCGAACTACAGCTTCTCTGAGCCTGTTTTTCGCGTGCTGGAGCAGAAGAGGGAGGTTTTCTCTGAGGTCTTCGCCTTCCACCAAACGACCATGCAAGTGAAAGATGGCAGCGGCAACGAGAGCAAGCCTGGGCAATTTGTCAGCGGGGAGATTTTTCAATGCGCTTAAGACCGCGCCGCTGTTGGGGCGGACGCTTGCGCCGGCGGACGATCGCAAAGGCGGCGATCCGGCTGGGTTTGGCGTGGTGATCAGCGAATCGTTTTGGCAGCGGTGGTTCAACCGCGCACCCAACGTGATTGGGCAAAAGCTGCAAATCGACAACACGGAGTTCACGGTGGTTGGGGTGATGCCTAAGGCGTTTATAGGAGCGGACCCGACGCAACGGCCGGATCTCTTCATCCCGATGGCCACGGAGCCCATTCTGAATGGGGCGGGGAGTTTGACGACTGCGGGAGTTCATGCGTGGTGGCTTACGGTGATGGGACGGCTACAGCCCGGAGTGACACTTGAGCAGGCGAATGCGCAGATTGGCTCGGTGAGCAGCGCGGTGTTTCATCAAGTACCCAGCGACGCCCAATGGATGGGCTTGATCGAGCAGAGCGCATTTTGTTGGCCGAAAATGGATCGGCGGGATTCGCTTCCATTCGCCTGTTGTTTCGCAAACCGCTGGTAGCGGTCTTTGCGATGTGCGGAGGAATCCTGCTATTGGCATGCCTGAACCTGGCGAGCCTGCTGATGGCGCGAGGGGCGGCGCGGCAGAACGAGCTGGCGACACGGCTGGCGCTGGGGGCGACGCGCCGCAGGCTGGTGCAACAACTGCTTGTGGAGAGCCTGTTGATTGCGCTCGTAGGTACAGCTCTGGGCCTGGCGATTTCTCCGCTGGTCGAGCAAGTCTCTGACGACGGTGTTGCTGGGCGGCCAGGGCGATATGCATGTGGATACTTCCCTGGACATTCGCGTCTTCGCTTTTGCGGCGATTGCGGCAATCGTGGCGGCGCTGCTGGTGGGACTGCTTCCGGCACTGCAGGCCACGTCGGGCAGACTGAACGATCACATTAAAGGTGGGCAACACACGACGCAGGCGCATGAGCGGAGGAGCATGCTGCCTCGCTTCATGATGGCGAGTGAAGTGGCACTGGCGCTTATGCTGGTCGTTGGTGCGGGGCTGCTGGCTTCGAGCCTGGTGCGGCTGTACAAGTCGGGAGCGGGATTCGATCCTAAGGGCATTCAGAATATTTCGTTCAGCATGGATAAAGAGCCGCTGAAGGGCGAGGCGCTCATGCAGTTTTACCGTGAGCTGGGTGACGGCCTTGTCCGGCAACCGGGCGTGACGAATGTCAGCTTCGCTCGCATCGTGCCATTTACCGACTTTACGTGGGACGAGGAGCTTTCAGGCGGAGCGGGCAAAGGCAGGACACTTACCAGAACAGCGTTGGGCCGAACTACTTCCACACGATGGGGATTCCGATCTTTGCCGGTCGCGAATACCGGTGGGACGATACGACCGCAACGGGGCCTAAAGTCATTTTGAATCAGGCGGCGGCGAAGCTGCTTTTTCCGGAGCGCAGCGCGATCGGGCAGCAGGTCACCAAGCACGAAAACGACAAGACATTTCATTATGAAGTTGTGGGTGTTGTGGGGAATGCGAAATATGAGAACCTTCGCGATCCCGCGCCGCCGACGGCGTATTTCCCTATGACTCAGGACGACGATCACATGGGGACTTCGTACCACGCGGTGGTGCGCACGAGTGGACCGCCCGGCCCGCTGGCGGAGGCGGCTCGCTCGATTGCCAAGGGTCTGGATGCGGGAGTTCCGGCTCCGCTGATGACGTCGATGTCCGAGACCGTCGACGATTCTCTCAGCAGCGAGCGGGTGATGGCGATGCTCTCGGTCTTCTTTGCGGCCTGCGCGTTGGTCGTTACGGCGATTGGGCTCTATGGAACGCTCGCGTATGCGACGGCGCGCCGGACGAGCGAGATCGGGATTCGCATGGCGCTGGGGGCGCGGCGGGCGCAGGTGGTGGGGATGGTTTTCCGCCAGAACGCGAGTGTTGCGGTGGCGGGAACGGTGGCCGGTCTCATTGCGGCGTTGCTGGCATCGCGGGCGTTGGCGAGCTTTCTTTATGGTGTCTCGGCGCGCGATCCTTGGGTGTTTGCGGGATCGATCCTGGCGCTGGCGCTGATTGCGAGCGCTGCTTCGCTGCTGCCAGCGTTGCGCTCGGCGCGGATTAATCCGATTGCTGCGATTCGCTGCGAGTGAAGGGATGGCACCTCGCGGTGGACTTTAGTGGCTGCGGGCGTGCATTCGGGACATCGCAGATCCTTCGCTCCCCCTTCGGCTTCGCTCAGGGTAGGCTCTCGCGCTCTTCGCTTCGCTCAGATGACAATCTTTACTGTTGGAGTGTGCGACATTGGAGAGATGGTTTCGACATCGACACCGCGTGACCGGACGGCGCTTGGTTTCGCGGCTTGCGCGGCGGCCGGTTGTTTGTGGAGCACCGGTTTTTATTTCGGCAAAATTGCGCTGCGGGAGATGGGCGTGGGCCACATGGTGCTTTACCGCTTTCTCTTTGCGTGCCTGGGGTTGCTGCCGATTCTGCTTCGGAAGAGTGCGCGTGATGCGGGGAATCTGAGCGCGGGCGAGTGGCGGGCCCTGTTGCTGGCTTCGTTTCTTGGCGTTCCGGTGCAGTTTATTGTCCAGTTCTGGGGGCTCAAGCTGACCAACGTCTCCCATGCGTGTTTGATGGTGGGCACGATGCCGGTGATTCTTGCGGTGGGCGCGCATATTTTTGCTCACGAACGCCTCGACAAGGTTGGATGGTTTGCTCTGATTGGCTCGACTGCCGGCGTGGGGCTGATTGTGTTGAGCGGGGTTGGCGGTGCGCATCTTCCAGTGCAGGCGGCGAATGCGTCCAGCCTGACTGGGGACCTGCTTGTCGTCGCGTCGATGTTCGTTGCGCTGGGCTGGATTCTGATCAATCAGAACCTGATGAAGCGGCATTCGCCGCTGGTCATCACGGCGTATGGCGTTTTTTCAGGGACAGTGATGATGGCTGCGTGGGTGCTTGTGGTTGACGGGGTTCCTCCAGTGCGCGGGGTCAGCGTTGGCGTCTGGTTGGCGCTGGCGGCGAGCGGCATTCTGTGTACGGCCACGACGACGCTGCTTTGGAACTGGGGAATTCATCATGTGCCTGCTTCGCGGGCTGGGAGTCTTCCTCAATCTCGAGCCCGCGCTTGGTTCGGCGCTGGGCGTGAAGCTGATGGGCGATCAGCTTGGTCCGCTTACCTGGGTAGGTGGTGCGCTGATTATTGGGGCGGCGGTGGTGCTGACTGCACGGGGTGGGGTGGATCCGGAGGGGGTTCTGGAGTAGCCGGGAATCTCCGGTACGCCAAGTGATTCGATGCCGCGAAAGCAAGAGCGTTTGTGCGCAGTGGGCTCAGGGCAATGGGTAGACGCTGAGCTTGTCCCGATCGAAGATCGCGAGATGCTTTCCGTCGGGCGATAGGCTCGACGTTCCTCCTGCGGCGGCGACGCCTTGTTGGAAGACGATCTTGTTGGTGGGAACGTCGATCACGATTGCATGGCTTCGTTCGCTGCACCATAGGTCGAACATTCCGCAGATGCCAACCTCGCCGGCTGCGGTCAGCGCAAATCTTTGCCCGTCACGGGAGACGCCGGTGATGCCGACGATCTGGGAACCGTGGGGAATGCTGGGTAGCGGGGTGTGGGTGCCGTCGGCGTGGCTGAGCACGAGGTCACTTTGCTTCTCTTCCACGGAGCGAAGCTCGATGACGAGCGATGCCGGGCTGAGGAAGACGCGTGGCAGCGGCTCCAGCTCTACGTCTGGAAGGGAGTAGTACCATGCCGGCTTTTCCTGACGGTAGACGTGGACGCCGGTGCAAAAGATCGATGTCGTACAGTCGGCCCATGTGGCGACGCCGGGGGGCCCGGCGAGAAGCTGTCCCTGGTTGGGCGAAAGATCGAGCTTCACTCCGGGTTTTAGTGGTTTGCCGCTCCACCAGGTGAGAGAGGAGTGTCTGTCGGCGTAGTAGGTTTGGAGCACCAGACCGGGCTCGGCCAAGATCGTAGGCACCCAGTTGCTGGTCGCGGGTACATAGAAGCTCTGCCGGAGCGTGGTGTCGGCGTTGAGCACCTGGACGAAGTCGCCATCGGGAATCTTGCCTTCGGAGTTCGACTGGTGAATGGCCAGAATCGAGTTGTCGGGGCCGGGAGTTAGTTCGAGGGTCATCGCCGCTGCGGGGCCTTCTGCGCCAAGATCCCAGTCGCGGGTGTGCTGTTGCTTTCCCTGGAGGTCGAAGACGATGAGGCGAATATGCAGCGGCTCGGGCTTTTGGGTGGTGCTCCAGCGATGGGTCGTGCTGAAGGCGGCGGCGAAACGATCGTTGTCGAGCCAGAAGACGTTGATGAGCCCGCGCAGCCCGTATTTGGAGTCGCTTTGATCGGCGAAGAGGTCGGGCGCCGCGCCGAGCGGCTTGAGATCGATGGTGAGCTGGGGTTGGGGTTTCTGCTGGGCGAGGGCGAATGTCTCTACGATGAGCAGTGCCGCAAAGGACGCTGCCAGGTGCATGCGCGGGATTGGGCGGAGAAATCTCATCGAGGTAGTTCTATCTCAGGTTTAGATGCCATGTATAGGTCAGAGCATCCCACCCTACGCTGTTGGATGGCTGGAAGAAGACGCCGAGAATTTCTTTACCACTCCATGGCGTATTGCGAGGAGTGTTCGAAGGTGGATGCGGGGCGTGGCTCGCTGGCCAACTCCAGCACCAGACGCTCGAGCACCAGCCGCTTGTCGGGCGGCGAGGAGCGGAGCTCGAGGTCGGCGCGGGCGATGAGGCGCAGGGCGCGGGTGAGTTCGCGGCGGGATTTGTAGCGGCGGGCCTGGCGGATGAGGTCCTCGGCGGCGAAGGGCGGCATGCGGAAGCCCTGCCAGAGCGCCTGCCAGATGGCGCGGGAATCGCGCACGTTCTTCTCGAGGATGACCAGCATCTGGCGGAAGGTGCGGGCGAGCATGTAGAGATGGCCGATGGCCGAGTCTTCGCCGCCGTCGGAGGCGTTGAGCAGGCCGTGCAGCAGCGCGAGGGCGCGGGGTTTGTCTTTGGCGGAGATGGCGTCGGTGAGCTCGTAGAGCGAGCGCTGCTTGGCGGCGAGCACCATGGTCTCGACGTCGCCCAGCGTGATGCGGCCGCTGTTCTCTGTCGCCGACGTAGAGCAGCAGCTTTTCGAATTCGCTGGCGATCAGCATCATGTCCGCGCCGAGGGCGTCGGCGAGTTCGCGGGCGGCGTCCGGCTCGAAGCGGACTTGCTGCTTCTCGGCCTCGGCGGTGAGCCAGCGCATGGCGTCGGCCTCGTCGACGCGGGCCAGCTCGACGAGTGCCGCAGCAGTCGCCCAGCGTCTCGCGGATGCGGTCGAAGCGGTCCTTGTCCTGCATGTCCATGCGGCGCGGATCGGAGGGGATGCGGATGTGGTCGGCGACAAAGAGGAGCAGCGCCTGCGGATTGGGCGAGCGGAAATAGGCGTCGATGGCCGCGAATTCTTCTTTCTTCGCGCCGCGCGTGTAGAGCGTTTTCAGGTTGCGGATGAAGAGCACTTGGAACGGGCGCCATGAGCGAAGGAGTCTGCGCGCGGTCGAGCGCTTCGAAGATATTGGTCTCGGCGAGGTCGAGATCGGAGAGGCAGAAGTCGCGCATCTCGGGCGGGACGAAGGCCTGGAGGACGGCGCGGCGGCAGCGTTCGTAGAGAAAGGTCTCGTCGCCGACGAGGACATAGCCGGGGCGCAGCGTGCCGCCGGCTTTCGCCGCCTCGATCTCGGCGAGAAAGCGTTCGGTGGAGGCGAAGCCGGCTCCCCAGCGAGTTGGCGTGGCGGTCATCTAGAAGGACTCCAGCATATCGCTGACCAGCGATTGTGCGAAATCCTGCGAGAGGCGGGCGATGGCCGAGGGATCTTCCTGGATGAAGGTGGTCAGGTCGGTGGTGGTCTGATATTGCTGGCGGAAGGTGTAGTGATTGTTCTCGTAGAGCAGGCGGCCGTTGCGGTCGTTGACGTGGACCGTCGCGGTGACGGTAACGAGATAACTCGCCGATTGGCCGGTCTGCGAATTGTAGGTGAGGGGAAGAATGCTGAACGTGGTGATCTTGCCGTGAATGGTGGCGTCGGCGTCGGCGTTGGTAGGCCCCTCGGAGTTGACGATGGTGTACTTTGTGCGGCTGGTGAGCTCGCGGATGACCGCCTGGGTCATGGCCAGTTCGGTGTGGTACGACTGGGTCGCGTTTTCAAAGACTGGGACGGCAACGGAGTGGGTCGTATCGGGCAGGTGCGCCGCCGAGGTTGCGGTGTGGTAACCGCAGCCGGTGAGTGTGAGCAGAGCAGCGAGAAGCGTCGCGGACTTGATTGGCATCGCCACTAGTATTGTCGCAGGAATGCGGAGATAAATCAGAGTGCCGATGCGGGTACGGCGTGTTGGGCGTTCAGGGGTGGCAACACGGCGGCCAAGCCGCGTGCTTCCAGCTCTTGCTGCAGTTGCGGGACACTGCGAAAGAGGATGCCCTGGAGGCCGACGGCCTCGGCGGAGAGGATATTCTCCTGGCGGTCGTCGAGGAAGAGCGCTTCTTCGGGACGGACCTGAAGGGCATCGATGACGTGGTGATAGATGGCGGGGTCGGGCTTGGCGGTTCGGAGATAGCAAGACCAGGTGTTGTGGGTGAAGCCTTTGACCCAGTCGAATTCCTTGTAGACGTCGGCGATCTCGAAGGGGATGTTGGAGAGAATTCCGGTTTTGAATCCGGACTTGCTGATCGTGACCGCCCAGTCGACCATGGTGGGGTTGAGGATGCTCCACATGCGGATGTCGCCGGCGATGAGTTGGCGGATTTGGTCTTCGGTCACTGCGACGCCTGCGCCTTGAGCGCATCGCTGCCAGAAACCGGCTCCGTCGAATTCGCCGGAATCGTAGGCGTGGCGGAAGGCCCAGTATTCGCGCTCGAAGTCTTCGGCGGGCGCGCCGAATGTCTGGATGAGCTCGTGGTGGGCTGCGGGGTCGGCGGGGCCGCTGAGGACCATTCCGTAGTCGAAGATGACGGCGCGTAGAGGCATTGAGTTCTCCAGTTTGGTATCTTCGCGGCTTCTAACAAGGGTAACGCAGCGGCGACCAGCATACGCAATGCCGTTGACACTGGGATGAAGGGGTTCCTAGACTAGTGTTATGGAAATCTCTTTGACTCCCGAGCAGGTGTCGTTCCTTGAGCGTCAGGTGAAGTCAGGACGATACATCTCTGCGGAGGCCGCGATTCGCGAGGCTGTGGATCTGCTGGAGCAGAATGAAACCGACGATCTGGGCGGTTGGGACATCGAAGAACTGCGCCGGGAGCTTCAGCTGGGAATCGATCAGCTTGATCGCGGTGAGGGGATCGAATTGGATGAATTTTCTCTTCATGAGTTAGTTGAGGGTGTCAAAGCCCGCGGACGTAAGCGACTGGCACAGGAAAACGTAGCTCCAGTCTCCACGCGATGAAAGTTGTCTTACTACGCGGCGCCAGCCGAGACTTGGATGACGTTTGGTCTTATGTGGCACAGCAAAGTGGGAGTATTGACATTGCTGATCGACTGCTGAACCAAATCGAAGAGAGCATTCTAAGGGTTGGACGTCTACCGGGTATCGGACGCCCACGTCCTGAACTGGGCACTGGTTTGCGAAGCGTTTCGGTTGGTTCGTATTTGCTGTTTTATCGTCAGCGAAATGGTAAAGCCGAGATCGTCCGCGTAGTCCACGGAAACAGAAATCTGGCGTTGCTTTTCTAGGAATTGTGAACAGACAAAAGGCGACCCGTAAGGGCCGCCTTTTGCGTATCGATCAACGTTTCTTCAGGCAGGCGATGGGCTGCCTTCGGGGAAGCCGGTACCGCGGCCGCCTTCGGGGCGTAGCACCTGTTGGACATCAGCAATGCCAGTCGGGCCGCCGGGGCCACCAATCGACTTCATCGGGGGCAGGTCTTGCCCGTCGATGATCTTCTTGATGTCGTCGGCGTCGAGGGTCTCACGCTCCAGCAGGGCAGCAGCCATGCGGTGCATGATGTCGTGGTTCTGGTCGAGGATGTCGTAGGCCGACTTGTAGGCCTCGTCGATCATCCTGCGAACCTCGGCGTCGATCTGGCGAGCGGTCTCTTCGGAGAAATCGCGGTGTTGCGAGATTTCGCGTCCGAGGAAGATCTGCTCTTCCTTCTTGCCGAAGGTCAGCGGACCCATCGAGCTCATGCCGTACTCGCAAACCATCTTGCGGGCGAGGTCGGTGGAGCGCTCGATGTCGTTGCCGGCGCCGGTCGTCTTGCGCTTCATGAAGATCTCTTCGGCGCAGCGGCCGCCCATCAGAATGGCAAGCTGCGTCTCGAGATAATCCTTGGTGACAGTGTGCTTGTCTTCCTCGGGCAACTGCATCGTGACGCCGAGAGCCATGCCACGCGGGATGATGGTGACCTTGTGGAGCGGGTCGGCGTGATCGCGCTTGGCGGCGACGAGCACGTGACCGGCTTCGTGATAGGCGGTGTCGCGCTTGTCGTCTTCGGACAGCAGCATCGACTTGCGTTCCGCGCCCATCATGACCTTGTCCTTGGCGGTCTCGAAGTCTTCCATGAAGACGGACTTGCGGTTCATGCGGGCAGCGCTCAGGGCGGCTTCGTTGACCATGTTGGCCAGGTCGGCGCCGGAGAATCCGGGTGTGCCGCGAGCCAGGACGTTCAGGTTGACGTCGTCGGAGAGCGGAACCTTCTTGGCGTGAACGCGAAGAACCTCTTCGCGGCCGCGGACGTCGGGACGGCCCAACAACCACGCGGCGGTCGAAACGGCCGGGGCGAAGCAGCGCCGGATCGAGCACGTCAGGGCGGTTGGTGGCGGCGACGAGGATGACTCCGTCGTTCGACTCGAAACCGTCCATCTCGACGAGCAGCTGGTTCAGGGTCTGCTCGCGCTCATCGTGTCCGCCGCCGAGGCCGGCGCCGCGATGGCGGCCGACGGCGTCGATTTCGTCGATGAAGATGATGCAGGGGGCGTTCTTCTTGCCCTGTTCGAAGAGGTCGCGGACGCGGCTTGCGCCGACGCCGACGAACATCTCGACGAAGTCAGAACCGGAGATCGAGAAGAAGGGAACATTGGCTTCGCCGGCTACCGCGCGGGCGAGCAGGGTCTTGCCGGTTCCCGGAGGTCCGACGAGCAGGACGCCCTTGGGAATGCGGCCGCCGAGCTTCTGGAACTTCTGCGCCTCGCGCAGGAATTCGATGATCTCTTTCAGCTCTTCCTTGGCTTCGTCGACGCCGGCAACGTCTTTAAACGTCACCTTCTTCTGCTGCATCGAGAGCAGGCGGGCGCGGCTCTTGCCGAAGGACATGGCCTTGTTGCCGCCGCTCTGCATCTGGCGGAGCATGAAGAACCAGAGCGCGCCGATGATGATGACCGGCGAGAACTGGATCAGGATATTCAGCCAGCCATTGCCCGAGTTGGGCTTGACGGTCATCGAGACCTTACCCTCGCGGAGGGCGGTGTACAGCTCAGGGTCGTTCGGCGGCGCGACGGTGTGGAACTGGCTCTTGTCAGCCTTCATGTGCCCGTGGATTTCGTTTTCCACGATGGTGACGTCGCTGATCTGGCCCGCCTGGGCGTCCTGCAGGAACTGCGAGTAGGGAATCTCAGCGTCTTTCCCCATGCCGCCCGACTTCTGGAAGACCTGCCACAGGAGGACCAGGCAGGCAAAGATAAATACCCAGAAGATGATTGTCTTGACCGTTGAATTCACGTAAGAACCTCGTTTCTACCAGCGTCAGCCTGAAATATCAGTTACCAGATCGCCGCACTAAGGTCGGCTTTTCATCTATATCTACGATTAGACTCCACAGCCGCCGGGAAGTATCAAGAATGCAAACAAAGACGACACTACCCCCGACGAGCGTGGCGCAAGCTAATTCCACCTGTGCCTGAAACACTTCCTTAATTCTACTCCCTGAAACATGCCGTTCATGAAAGGTGGGCGGAGATGTTTTGCGGGGGTGAAACCAAAGATACCTGCGGCGAAATCGCTTGACTGTATTGTTAAACCCGAACCGATTCCTCAAGTGGCGTGGAGCGGATGGTGAGACCACAGTCGCGTGCCAGGCCGGACTCGATGGGGACACCCGGCATCCAGATAATCTCGCCCTGCCATTCCAGCACAGGAACATTGGCGGCTGCCGGCAGCTTCGCCCGCTTTAGCGCCTCGCTGATCTTGAGCCGGGACCGGCTGTGGCGCAGGGTGACGCGATCGCCCGGCCGGCTGGCGCGTAGCCGGGCTTCGAGCACGGGGGCAGGCGGTGGATGGCCCAGCGACGCCTCGATCCGGATGCCAAAGGCGGGAGCGTCGACCGAGCCGGGAATCGGTAGCGTGTACTCGGCGCTTGCAGTGCCCGGATCGTTGGTTGGAGCGGTGTCGCTGTCGGCACGGAACAGGCGCAATTCGCGCGGCGACCGCTCCGCCCGCAGGCCCTTTTCCAGCTGCAGTTTAAGGCCGGCACGGGCGGGCTTTTCGTTTGCGGCTTCAAGAAGCCCGCACAAGCCTAGTAGGCGTTCGGTCTCGTCGAAGCCGAGCGAGGCGCCGAGCTGGCCTGCGGCCGCTCGAATGACGCGTCTGCGCAGAGCGGGATGCAGAGCGCGGAGCCGCTCGATTTCGATGGACAGGGAATCGCCAGCGTGAAGGGTGCCGGTTGCCCGACCGCCTCCGCGCACTGCTTTGCCGGAAAGCAACATGGAAGGTAGTAAGCGGGCGAGTTCTGCTTGCCAGAATGCCTCGTCGTCGCGGGCCAGAGCTGGCCAGATGGGCTAGTTGGTGCTGGATTCCGGGGTTGTATTCGGCCAGAATCGGGAGGAGTTCATGCCGCAGGCGGTTGCGGGTGTAGGTCGTGTCGCGGTTGGTTGAGTCCTCGCACCAGGGCTGGTCGATGGCCCGCAGGTAGCGTTCGATCTCAACTCGGGTAGTGGATAGAAACGGACGTAGAATCAGAGGCTTGGCGCGCCCAGCGAATTTTTTAGGATCAGCCTCCAGACGCCGGGAAGATGCCGCTTAACCCTTCTGTCCATGCGCCGCGCAATAGCCGGTGAAGCACTGTCTCCGCCTGATCGTCGAGGGTGTGCGCGGTGACTACGGCGTCGGCTTGGCCGTCTGCCAGCAGATCCCAAAACCAGGTGTAACGGAGCGCACGCGCGGCTTCTTCCAGCCCCTGGCGGTTTGCTTCCGCAGTTGCCGGGGTGTCGACTCGGCGCAGGTGGAAGGGAAGCTCGAAGTTCGCGGCCAGTGCCTCGACAAATGTCGCATCGGCGTCGGATTCCTCCCCGCGAATCCCGTGGTTCATGTGCGCAACGGACAAGACCAGCCCTAGTTCGTTGCGCCGATCCAGCAAAGTTCGAAGCAGGGCTACCGAGTCTGCTCCCCCGGAGCAGGCAACTGCGATCCTCATTCCGGGACGGAACAGAGTTGTCTGCAGCGCCGGGAGAGAATTGGCAGGTTTCATCGCTTCTGCCATCGTAGCGCGAGGAAGAGTCAAGCAGTGTCGCCGCCGCTGGTTGCAGGTTTCATTCTCCTCTTGCCGTAACACTGGTCACGCACGACGGGGAGCGACGCCGTCGGGAATCCTTGTATACTCCATCTTCTATGCGCGTTTTTGTCATCCTTCCGGCCGCCGGGCTGGGCACACGAATGGCTACCGGCGCGGCTCCGAAACAGTTCCTTGAGCTGCGCGGCACGCCGATCCTGATTCATACCTTGCGGGCTTTTACGGAGTTGCCCTCCGTGGCCGCCGTCTATATTGCCGTACGCAAACCAGAGATTCCGCGCCTCAAAGCGCTGCTTGAGGCTCATGGCTTCGATGGCCTTGAGCAATCGCCTCCGATCCACATTATTGAAGGCGGAGATACCCGACAGGAGAGTGTCGGCCATGCCCTGGCAGCGGTCGATGGGGGCGCGGACGACATAGTTCTGGTTCACGATGCGGTTCGGCCGTTGATTCCAGCCACAGTAATCGCGCGGACTATCGAGGCCGTCGAAAAGCATGGGGCCGCGATCGTCGCTCTGCCGGCCATCGACACGATTAAGCAGGTGGAACGCACAGCGGACGGCGCCATCATCTCGTCCACAATTCCTCGGGAACATGTGGTCCTGGCGCAGACGCCGCAGGGATTTCGTCTCGGTCTGCTGCGGCGCGCTTATGCCGAGGCGGAAGCCGATGGATTTGTGGGCACCGATGAATCTTCCATCGTGGAGCGCGCGGGAATGCAGGTCGCAGTCGTACCGGGCACGATCGAAAACCTGAAGATCACGCAGCAGGGCGATCTCGATCTCGCTGAGTTTTTCCTCTCGCAGCGGGAGAAATCGCGCGCCTGAGGAAGATTGGCGAGTATCCGCCAAGACCTGGCGCTCGAATCGGTCCGGTTCGCGGTAAGATTCCACAAGGCCTCAAGAGACAAAATCGAAGCGACGAAGACTGAGAAAAGACGATGAGCCTGAGAATTGGTTGTGGCTGGGACTCCCATGAATTCAAGCCCGGAGTTCCGCTGCGTATTGGCGGAATGCATATCGAACACCCTGAGGGGTTGTCGGGGCACTCGGACGGCGATGTGCTGCTCCATGCCATCACTGACGCGCTGCTTGGCGCGGTCTCTGCCGGCGACATTGGGAGCTTCTTCCCGCCCGGCGATCCACGCTGGAAAGATGCCGACTCGGCGATCTTTCTGAACCTTGCGCTGGAAGAGATCCAGAACGCCGGTTACCGGATCGTCAATGTGGACACTACATTGATTTTGGTTGCACCCAAGATTCGCCCTATCGCCCACGAAATGCGGGAACGGCTCGCGGACATGCTCGATGTCGACCCCAGTTGCGTTGGCGTGAAGGCCAAAACTCCCGAGGGGCTGAACCTGGACCATGTGGCGCAGGCGCAGGCCGTGGTGCTACTCGAGAAGGTCGAAGACCCTGAGGAGTTGAAGAGCATGACCGCTGTCATCGAAAGCCAGCGGCAGCTTGAAGACGTGGTTGAAAACCTGGTGAGCACCGTACACGGCGTGCCGAAACGGCGGACGATTGTTCCTGTCTTCGATACCGAAGATATTACTTAACACGGTCCGCGCAGTCATTGACAGGCGTTGCAGGTTGCCCAATCTGTAGTGCATGGGATAACTTTTGCCTAGCGGAGCCAAGGAGGCGTGCATGGACCAGACAGGATTCGATCCAACCCATTTGGCGATGTTTCTTATCCCGATGATCCTGTTTGGGATCATCGCCAACGTCATCCTGGTGATTCCATTCTGGTTCATCTTTAAGAAGGCGGGGTTCAGCCCCTGGCTTTCGATCCTGATGTTCGTGCCTCTCGCGAATATCATCATCATTTACGTGGTGGCCTTCTCGCAGTGGAAGGTTGTTCCGATTCCGCCGTATTCGGTGACGCAATTCCAGACTGACGTGAACCAGACGAGGCTTTAGCTCTCTCGGTTGGACTCTTCTCTCGATACTGCTAGCATCGGAAATTGACACCGATCATGGCAGATATATCCTTAGCACCACGAGTTCGTTTCGCCCCGTCGCCCACTGGCTACCTTCACGTCGGTGGCGCGCGGACGGCGCTTTTCAACTGGCTTTTTGCCCGCCATACCGGCGGCACGCTCATTCTGCGCATTGAAGACACCGACTTCGAGCGTTCCTCCGAAGAGATGGTCGACGGCATTCTGGAGGGGATGACCTGGCTTGGCCTCGATTGGGACGAGGGGCCGTTTTTCCAATCGAAGCGGCTCGATCTTATACAGGACTGCGGCTGAGAAGCTGATGGCCAGCGGGCATGCTTACCCTTGCTTCTGCACGAAGGAAGAGCTGGAAGCGCGGCGGGCCGAAGCGACGGCTGCTGGGCGTCCGCCGATGTATGACCGCCGCTGCCGCAGCCTAACTCGCGGAGATGGTTGCGTCGAATGCGCGCGGCAGGTGTAGCTCCCGCGATTCGTTTTGCCGTGCCGGAGGGCGGAGCGACGAGCTTTGAGGATGCCGTTTTTGGCAAAGATCGAGTTCGCCAACAGCGAGATCGAGGACTTTGTGCTGCTGCGGTCGGACGGCATTCCGACCTACCACCTCAGCGTGGTCGCCGACGATATGGACATGCGGCTGACGCATATCATTCGCGGCGCCGATCATATCTCGAATACTCCGAAGCAGGTGTTGCAGTATCTCGCGCTGGGTGCGCCCTTGCCGGTCTTCGCGCATGTGCCGCTGATTCTGGGGCCGGATAAGACGCGGCTTTCGAAGCGTCACGGCGCGACCAGCGTGATCTCTTACAAAGAGATGGGCATTGTGCCGGAGGCTTTCCGGAATTTTCTGGCGCTGCTGGGATGGACTCCGCAAGGCGGCGTGAGAAAGACCGCGAGATCTTTAGCTCGGAAGAGCTGATTCAGCTTGTTTTCGCTGGATGGAATTTCGAAATCGAATGCCGTCTTCGACAACGACAAGCTGGCGTGGTTCAACACGGAATATATCCGCGCCTATTCTTCGGAGAAGCTGCTGCCGCTGATCGAGGAGGAATGGGCGAAGGCTGGCTTCGAGCCGAATCGGACGAGCTGAAGAGATTCTTTCGACCATCGATCTGCTCAAGCCACGAGCGCGCAGCCTGAAGGATTTTGCGGGCGCTTTCAAGGCTTACTTCAGCGATGAATTTGAATTTGACTCTGCCGCTGTGGCGAAGTTTTTGAAGGACGATGCGCTGCCGCTGTTGCTTGCCGAGTTGGGTCGCGCTATGAGGCTGCGACGGAGTTCACTGAGGCTTCGACTGAACAGGTGTTGCGCGCGTTCGCCGAGGAGAAGGGAGTCAAGGCGGGTGTGTTGATCAACGGATCGCGCGTCGCGCTGACGGGGCAGGGAGTGGCTCCGAGCCTGTTCGCTGTGATGGCGGCGTTGGGGAAAGAGCGGGTCGTTGGAGCGGTTGAAGGCGCGCCGACGGAGATTGCGGTTGTGACACAGGGATTGAGTTAGCGGTCGACTCCTTGCCGCTACTTCGCGATCACAATCCACAGGCCACTGGAATTGTCTTCGGCGGATAGCAGGACCTTGAGTCGCAGGCCTGGTACCGGAGAAGTCCCTGGAGCATGTAATTTCCTGCGGGTGCGGTCAGATGCGCCTTCACGCTGAACTCGCCGGTGTAGACGCTGAGCTTCTCTTTCGGGATCGAAGGCGAAGGCGTAGTCGGTTCCGGTGCGGGAACTCGACTCCGGTGACTTTCAGCGTGCTGGTCTCGGCGACGGCGAGATTCGTGGCGGATCAGGCTTTTCTCGCGAGGCGTGTGGGAGTTGATGTGCAAGCCCGTCGGCTACGCGGAAATGCAGGTCGATGGCGGTTGATTTCTGCGCCGGAATCGAGACTTGCTCGGGGAAGAGGTAGCTGCACCATCCCCTTTTCCGCTCTTTGATTCGGAGGAACTTGAGGCCGGAGAAATCTCTGCGCCATGCCCGCGGCTATGCGCAGAGCAGAATCAAACAGGCGGCCAGAGTGACGATCGCATGACTATTCGCCTCCGCTGGCGAGGGCCTTCTTGATATTGGCCTCGATCTCGTCGCGGTCGGCGAGGCCCGACGATCTGCGCGGTGACCACGCCTTTGCGATCTACGTAGAAGGAGTTGGGCAGGCCATCGAGTCCGCCGTATGGCGTGGAGATGGAGTCGCCGCCGAGCAGCACCGGATAGTTAATGTTCAACGCCGTCGCGGACTTCTCCACACCGGATTTGTAGGAGGCGTAGGCCTTTGGGTCGGTGTCGTAGTTGTCGGATTCGATGCCCAGCACTTCAAATCCCTGTGACTTGTATTGGTCGCGCAGCTTTACGATCCACGGAATCTCGAGCTTGCACGGGCCGCACCAGGTGGCCCAGAAATTCAGCAGCACCGCTTTGCCTTTGTAGTCGGCGAGCGAGACCTTCTTGCCGTTGAGATCGACGAGCGTGAAGTTGGGAGCGGGCTTGCCTTTGAGCGGCTGCGGCTGGGCTTCCGCTGCGTCCGCACTAGTGGGAGTGGCGGTCGGGGGCGCCTGCCCATCGGGAACGAGCGCGAGCTGCGGCGCGTGCTGGAGTGCTGCTTCCTGCGTGCGCCGCTGGTGTTCCTTGAATCCCGACCAGACCATCAGCCCGAGGGCCGCGATCATCACAAAAGCGACGATTGTTTTCCGTGTCATCTCCATTTGATTCTATAGGCTTCGAGAGGTTACGCCGCCCGGCTTTGCGGCGTGCTCTGGTAGCATCAGTTGTTTGCGATGAACGAAATCGGCATTCCCACGACCAAACTCGACGGCGGCGCAACTCGTTCGGATTGAAGCCGCTGCGCTTGATGCACTTGCCGCCCGGCTCGAAGGGCCGATGGCCGCGGACTTTGACCGCGCTGTCGAACTGGTGCTGCAGTGCGGAGAGAATCGCGGCCGGGTGGTCGTGACCGGGATGGGCAAGAGCGGCATCATCGCGCAGAAGATTGCGGCGACGCTCAGTTCGACCGGGACGCCGGCGCTGTTTCTGCATCCGGGCGAGGCGGTCCATGGCGATATCGGCGGATTGGCGCCTGGCGACGTGGTGATCGCGCTCTCGGCTAGCGGCGAAACCGAAGAAATTCTTCGGCTTCTGGTCACGCTCAAGCGCGTTGGCGATGCGCTGATCAGCTTCTGTTGCAATCTGAGTTCGACGCTTGCCCAGGCGAGCGACGTAGTGCTCGATTGCTCGGTGTCGCGGGAGGCTTGCGGCCTGGGACTGGCGCCCACGGCCTCGACGACCGCGATGCTGGCTCTGGGGGACGCGCTGGCGATTGCGGTTTCGCAGCGGAAGGGCTTTCGCGCAGAGGACTTCGCCGATCTGCATCCGGGCGGGAAGCTTGGCCGCAAGCTGGCGCGGGTGAGCGAGCTGATGCACTCCGGCGATGCGGATACCGCAGGTCGATCCGGCGACCCCGATGCGCGACGTGATCTACGAGATGTCGAAGAAGCGTCTGGGGATGACCACGGTGACCGAAGGCGGGCAGACTGGTCGGCCTGATCAGCGACGGCGATCTGCGCCGGTTGCTGGAGCGGAGGGGGCGGGAGTCTGGAAAAGACCGCCGGAGAGGCGATGAATCGGTCGCCCAGAACCGTTCCAGCTGGGGAATTGGCGATCCGGGCGTTGGATGCGATGGAATCGGCGAAGATTACTTCCCTCGTGGTGGTGAACGACGAAGCGATCGTGGTCGGAGTGATTCACCTGCACGAGTGGTTCAGGCATTGGAGATCGCTTCTATACCGCGTCCGCAACTGTAGGGACGACCTTGAGCAGCTTGGTGGTGTTGGTGAGCTCGAGCAGGGTATGGATGCGCTTGCTGACGCCGGCAAGAATGATCCTGTGTCCGACCCTTTGTGCGTGGACATAATAGGCGACGATCGCGCCCACACCGCAAGATTCCATAAAAGGCACTGCGCTGAGATCGAGGATCGTCAACGGAGGGGTATCCTTGCGCAACTCGGCCTGGAAGGCCGAAAGAACGCTCAGCGTGATAGGGCCAAGAATGGCGAGAATCCGGGTGTTTGGCGAGTTTCCCTGGCGGGATTGAATCTTGAGGGATTCTTGAGACATCTGCGGCATGTATAAGCAAGACTACACCTCCCAGACGATCCCTCTCCTGATGAGCTGCGCGAAGACGCTCTGCAGTTAACCGCTCACCGGAGACGATTTTGACTGCGGGACCTGGCCGTGAGAGCCCTTTATTCGCTTCGAGGAGGCAGAGATTCCCTCGCTGATTGTGGAGCGAAACGCTCGGAGTGATTCCTCTGCGCGATGTGGTTTAGGCGTGGGAGATCGTTTCTATTCCGCGTCCGCAACCGTAGGGACGACCTTGAGCAACTTGGTGGTGTTGGTGAGCTCGAGCAAGGCGTAGACCCGTTCGTTGACTCCGGCGAGAATGAGCTTGCGGCCATTTTTTTGCGCGGAGACGTAGTAGTTGATGATCGCGCCCATGCCGGAGGAGTCCATGTAAGGCACTCCGCTTAGGTCGAGAATGGTCAACGGAGGATTTTCTTTTCGGAGCTCGGCTTGAAAGGCAAAGAGGCCGCTTAAGGTGATCGGGCCCTCAAAGGTGAGAATTCGGGTGTCTGGCGACTTGCCTTGGCTGGCGCTGATCGTTAGGGATTCTTGTTGCATCTCGGCTGTAAGTCTAAGCAAAACTATACTCGGATTGATGAATACAGTATGAATACGCCCTTGAAGGTGGCGGGGTGGATACCCGGCAAGCAGCCCTGGCCGCGCCAGCGTCTAAAATGAAGTCTTGTGCTCAAGGTGAGGCGGAGGGCCGTCGCAGGCTGCTCCGCGAGAAAGTCAATATAGGAAATCATGCATCGTTGGTCAAAGCTTTTTCTCCCCACACTCCGCGAGGCTCCAGCCGACGCCGAGGTTGCAAGCCACAAATTTCTGCTCCGCTCCGGATATATCCGGCAACTGGGGGCGGGCATCTATTCGTATCTTTTTCTTGGTCAGCGCTCGATCAACAAGATCGTGGGCATCGTTCGCGAGGAGATGGACAAGATCGGCCAGGAATTCCTCTTGCCGACGATCCATCCCAGCGAGCTTTGGAAAGAGAGCGGCCGCTGGACGGTGATGGGCGACAACATGTTTCGCCTCAAAGACCGCAAGGGCGCGGAACTCTGCCTGGGCATGACCCACGAAGAGGTGATGACCGACATCGCCCGCAACGAGCTGCGCAGCTACAAACAACTGCCGCAGATCTGGTACCAGATCCAGACCAAGTTCCGCGATGAGCCGAGGCCGAAGGCGGGGTTGCTGCGCGTTCGCCAGTTCATCATGAAGGACAGCTACAGCTTCGACATCGACGACGCTGGCCTCGATAAGAGCTACAACCAGCACGATGCCGCTTACCGGAGGATCTTTGATCGCTGCGGGCTGAAGTATGTGGCCGTCGAGGCTGACTCGGGCGCGATGGGCGGCTCGCAGTCGCAGGAGTTCATGGTCTACACCGACGCCGGCGAAGATTTAATTGTCAGCTGCCCCAATGGCGATTACGCGGCGAACATCGAGAAGGCGACCTCGCTGCTTTTGGTCGAAGACGACCTTGCGCCGACCGGCGATGGCTTGCCGGAGCTGGTGCACACTCCCGGCAAAGGCGCGATTGCCGATGTGGCGGAGTTCCTGCAGGTTTCGCCGAAGCAGGACATCAAGTGCGTGGCGTATATGTTCCTTCGCTCGGGCAAATGGTTGCCGCTGGCGGTCTTCCTGCGCGGCGATCACAGCGTGAACGAAGCCAAGCTTAGCTCCTTGGTCGGCGCGGTTGAGTTGCGTCCGATGGTTGGTGACGAGTTGGAGACGTGGTTTCACGCGCCTGCTGGATACTTGGGACCCGTTGGCCTGGAGGTTGCAAAAGACATCGCTGCTGAGGGATTGATCGTCGTTCTGGATAACGCTCTCGCCGACCGCCAGAACTTAATCTGCGGAGCTAACAAGCTCGACTATCACCTCCGCAACGTCACGCCGAAGCGTGACTTCCCATGGACCATCGCAGCCGATATTCGCAATGTTGCCGAGGGTGAGGGCTGCCCAGTGTGCGGTGCTCCGCTGAAGGTGGCGAAGGCGGTCGAGGTTGGGCATATCTTCAAGCTGGGCCGGAGGTACACCGAGTCGATGGGCTCGAGCGTACTGGATGAGAACGGCAAGGAAGTGAGGCCGATCATGGGCTGCTACGGAATCGGCATCGAACGTATCTTGACTGCCGCGATTGAGCAGAGCAATGACAAGAACGGATTCTGGCTGCCGCCCTCGATCGCGCCGTTTGAAGTTGTGGTGACCATTACGAACACAACCGACGCGGCACTCGTCTCTACGGGAGAGCGGATTGCCGCGGAGCTTGAGGCTTCGGGCTTTGAGGTGATTCTGGATGACCGCGACGAGCGCGCGGGCGTCAAATTTAAGGATGCCGACCTGATTGGCATCCCATATCGCATCAATGTCGGTAAGAAAGCGGCCGAGGGTAAGGTGGAACTGGTGACGCGATCCACGTCATCGAGCCAGGATGTCGAGATCGGCGAAGTTTCGACTCTGCTTGCTGGGTTGATCGCTTAGTGGGATTGAGTCGCGAAAACTGAGAAGCGGGCGCAACCCGTTTCTTGGCGAAGATCGCCGGGATTCTTCCTCCCGATGGTCGTCAGAATGACACGAAGGTGAAGGAAGCATTGGCAGTCAAAGTAAAACTCGGGAATTTGAGCAAGCTGCAGCTGAGCCTTCTGAAAGTGGCGGCGGTTGGCTTGGGCGTCGTCCTGCTTTTCTGCGTTTCGGTCTTTGGCTTCTACTGGTTCAAGTACAAGAGCATCGTCGATCAGCGGCTGACGCAGCCGCTCTTTGAGAACACGGCCAAGATTTATGCCGCGCCGCGCGAGGTGCGTCCCGGACAGAAGCTGACCGTGAACTCGGTGGCGCAGGAGCTGCGTGACGCTGGATATAGCGAAGACGGCGTCGGCCAGCCTTCGCCGATGGGCCATTTTTCTGAGAGCGGCGACTCGATCAGCATTCACCCTGGGGCGGAGTCGTACCACTCCGAGGATGGCGCGACGATCAGCTTCACCAACGGTGTCGTGTCGCAGATCAGCGGCGACGGCAACGTCAATCTGAATGCCTTCGAGCTGGAACCGCTGCTGATTACCGGGCTCTCTGAAGAGAAGAGCCGCACCAAGCGGCGGCTGGTGACCTACGACGAGCTTCCGCCGAACCTTGTCCACGCGGTGACCTCGATTGAAGACCGGCGCTTCTTTGATCATGGCGGCGTGGACTACATTCGGCTGCTCGGCGCGGTCAAGAACGACCTCACGCATCGCCACAGCTATATGGAGGGCGGCTCGACGCTGACGATGCAACTGGCGCGCGGCTTCTTCCTCTCGCCGGAAAAGCGCATCAAGCGCAAGCTCATCGAGATCGTCATCACGTATCAGCTGGAGAGCCGCTTCAAGAAACAGCAGATCTTTCAGATGTATGCGAACCAGATTCCGCTGGGCCAGCAGGGAAGTTTTGCCATCAACGGTTTTGGCGAGGCTGCGGAGGCTTACTTCAGCAAGGATGTCCGCCAGCTTGATCTCTCCGAGTGCGCGTTGCTTGCGGGGATGGTGCAGAGCCCGAGCCGGTTGAATCCTTATCGACATCTCGAGCGCGCCATGGAGCGGCGCAACCTGGTGCTCGACACGATGGTCGACACTGGGTCGATCACGCGGGCGCAGGCCGATGCGGCAAAGGCTGAACCACTGAAGCTCTCACCCTCAGGCGTGAACGCGGGTGAAGCGCCGTACTTCGTCGATCTGGTGCGGGAGCAGCTTACCCAGAAGCTTGGCGAAGGCAGCTTCAACAGCGCGGGTTTGCGCGTCTATACTTCGCTTGATCCGGACCTGCAGCATGCGGCAACCCAGGCGGTTGAGTTTGGCGCGAAGTTTGTCGACGACCTCGTGCTGAAAGCGCACAGCCACAAGAACAAAGACGGCACAGTCACGACGACAGGCGATATTTCCTACCCGCAGATTGCGCTGATTGCGCTGAATCCCCATACCGGCCAGGTGCTCGCGCTGGTTGGCGGACGCAACTACGGCCAGAGCCAGTTGAATCATGCTGTCGCGAAACGGCCCACTGGTTCCATATTCAAGCCGTTTGTCTTTGCGAGTGCGTTTAACACGGCGGTCGCCGGCATCAAGCTTGACGACAACGGCGCCGACGCTCTCTTCACTCCGGTGACCATGCTCAATGACGAGCAGACTACGTTCACTTTTGGCGGCGACCAGGAGTACAGTCCGCACAATTATAAGGACGAATATCACGGCGAAGTGACGGCCACCTATGCGCTGGCACATTCGCTGAACAACGCCACCATCTCGCTGGCGCAGATGGTGGGGTTCAACAATGTGGCTTCGTTAGCGCGCTCGTCGGGCATCCGCTCGGCGCAGGGAACACCGTCGGTGGCGCTGGGGACGTACGTTGCCTCGCCGCTCGACATGGCGGGTGCATACACGGTATTTGCTAACAACGGCATCAAGATCGATCCCTGGTTGCTGGCCTCGGTGCGGGCATCGAACGGCGATGTGATGAACGATTACACGCCGACCACGAAGCCGGTGCTCGATCCGCGCGTCGCCTATCTGACGACCAACATGATGGAAGGCGTGATGAATTTCGGCTACGGCTACGCGGCGCGGAAGCTTGGTTTCATGGCGCCGGCTGCGGGCAAGACTGGCACGTCAAACGATGCGTGGTTCGCCGGATACACGAGTAACCTGATCTGCATCGTGTGGGTCGGCAATGACGACTACAAAGACGTCAAGCTGTCGGGGGCAATCGCTGCCGCGCCTATCTGGGCGGAGTTTATGAAAGCGGCCGTGAAGCTGCCGCAATACTCCGATACGCGCGAATTTGTTCCGCCCTCAGGGGTCACCGTCCTGACGCTCGACAAGGACACGAACCTGCTCGCCGACGCGAGCTGCCCGAACAACACTTATACCGCGGCGTTTCTCGACGGCACCGAGCCGACTGATACTTGTGATCATCTGAATGGCGACCAGCGGAGCATCTTCCAGAAGCTCTTCGGCCTGGGCGATAAGAGCAGCATGCCGGCGTTACCGGCCGGCACCCATCCGGTGGTCGTGTCTCCTCAGACCGCAGCGGTGCCGCAGCCGGGGACTCCAGGCGCTGGGCAAAGCCCCAGCCCGAGTGTGGCTGGCGACACGGAGCCGAAGAAGAAGCGGGGATTCTTTAGCAAGATCTTTGGCGGCGGCAAGGGTGACGATAAGAAGCCGGCTGCTCAGCCTGCGCCGCAGCCGCAGCAAGCTACGCCGCCACAGTAGTGGGTGAGGGCTAGCTGCAACCTACCTTGCGTCTGCGAATCGGTGTCGAGTATCCATCGATCGCCTCTGCTGAAGCGGTCAACGGCATTGGCTGGCACTCGGGGCACCAATAGGTCGAGCGTACTCCCGGACCTTGCTTTCGCATCAGGATGAGCGTTCCGCAGCGGCGGCATTGCTCGCCTCTTCTTCCGTACACCCATAGTCGCGCGGTTGGATTGTCCGCTCCTGTGGTGCGGCGCAGTCCGGTGTAGGTGACGATGCGGTCGCCGGCGCCTTCGCTTACATTTGCCGCCATGAGGCGGCGCGAGGCGTCCAGCAGCTCCTCTAATTTCGTTTGGGGTAACTCCGAGACTTTGGTGAAGGGGTTGACGCCGCAGGTAAAGCAAATCTCCGACTTGAAGACGTTGCCGATGCCCGCGACCACCTGCTGATTGAGGAGCGCATTCGCTATCTCATCGTCTCCGCGTTCGGAAAGGCGTTGTAGGGCTTCGTCGCCAGAGAATCCCGCGCTGAGCAAATCGGGGCCGAGCTTGGGGATGGTTGTGTTCCGCTCGAGAGTTCGCGAGGTATGGAAGCTGGCGACGGGCACGTCGAAGGCGACTGCCTCGAAATCGGCTGTGGCGATCACGGCCCGCATGTGACGGCGGGCGCGCTGCCAGCGTTCGCCGCGGCGGTAAATGTGCCAGCTTCCGCTCATGAGCATGTGGGTGACGAGAATCAAGTCGCCACTGAAGTAAATGAGCAGCCATTTGCCGCGAGATTCGACTTGCTCGACGGTGCGTCCGGCGACTGGGCTTTGGTCGTTGACACTGGCGAGTTGTGCGTAGGCGGTCTCGAAGGATTCGACTCGCTTGCCCTGTAGCGCCAGGTTGAGGGCGCGGGCGGAGCGGAAGATGGTATCTCCTTCGGGCATAAGAAAACAGGGACGTAGGGACTAGGGACTTAGGGACTAGAAACTGAATTCAGCTCCGCACGCGCGCTTGCCCTCTTGGAGGAGTCTATCAAGTGTGCGCTAGTCCCTGTATCACTGGTCCATCTTCAAGAACGCTCGTCCGTATGTCCCTTCACTTTATTGAATGGGCTGGCCGTTGGTGGTTAGCTGGCCAAGCACTTGGCTGGTTATATTGTTTCACTGCGTCGGGGAGGGGTGCGTACTGGAGGGTTTCCGCCTCGGCCTGACCGGTGGTGATGACGTAGGTGACGAACGACTTCAGCGCAGAGCGCTTCGCCGCATCGGTGCCGTCCTTGGGAATGATCAGGAAGGTCAACGTTGAAATTGGGTACGCGTCTGGCGCCGAGGCTGGAGGATTGACGATCGGGACGCGTGGGTCCTTGGTCAATTGGTCGGCAAAGGCCGCGATTGCCGCCGTGGTGCTGGCTGTGCCGGGAACCACGTACTTGTGTGCCTGGTTGCCGATTGAGGCTACGGGAAGCTTGTTCTGCGCGGCGAAGGTGAGTTCGACATAGCCGATTGCACCCGGAGTTTGGCGCAGTTGACCGGTGATGCCTTCGCTACCCTTGCCGCCGAGGCCGACCGGCCACTGCACCTGGGTGCCTTTGCCGATCTTGTCTTTCCACTCGGAGCTGACCGACGAGAGGTATGTGGTGAAGGCGTTCGTGGTGCCGCTGCTGTCGGCGCGATGCACGACGACGATGTTGCTGCTGGGGAGGGTGACGCCGGGGTTGTCTTTGGCGAGGGCCGGGTCGTGCCAGGTCTTGATCTTGCCGAGAAAGATGTCGGCCAGGTTTTCGCCCGAGATCTGCACGGGTTGTTTCAGGTCGGGAAGATTGTAGGTAATGACGACCGGGCCGGCGCTTTCGGGAATCTGGATAACAGGCTTCATGCCCGCGAGCTGCTCGTCGGTGAGCGGGGCGTCGGAGGCTCCGAAGTCAACCGTGCCCGACTTGACCTGCTGGATCCCTGCGCCGCTACCGACAGACTGATAGTTGATCTGCGTATTCGTGTGGGCCTGCGAATAGCTCTGAATCCAGCGCTGCATGACGGGGTTGACAAAGGAACTTCCCGCGCCGGTGAGGTTGACTTTTTCCGAGCCACCACCGCCGGAGTTGCAGCCAGAGATGCCGAATGCGAGGGCGACGCTGCCAATAGCGAGCGAAAGCGTCATTGCTAACTTATTTTGATTCCTGGTGATAAGCACCTTTTCCTCCAGTGATACCGAACCGTTGGTTGTATTAAGCATGGCAGACAGATGCCTGGTTTGCTTCGCATTCACGGGATTTTCACAACTCGGGGAACACCGCCCGCCGAACCGTGGCGCGGGCAACGCTATTCCGCTCCGCCGACTCCCACTTACAGAGACCGTGTGTGCGGCGAGAAGACCGCGTGGCATTCGATTCTCGACAAAGGAGTAATACATGTCAAAGCTGAAAGGCAAGAAAATCGCAATCTTAGCGACAGATGGAGTAGAAGCCGTCGAGCTGACCGAACCGAAGAAGGCATTGGAGAACGAGGGAGCCACGGTTCATGTGATTTCGCTCAAGACCGGACAAATCAAGGGCTTCAATCATGACGAACCCGGCCCCTCGATCAAAGTCGATAAGGCAATAGGCGACGTGACGGCGGAAGACTACGACAACCTGGTGCTCCCTGGCGGAGTGGCCAATCCGGATAAGTTGCGGACGCATCCGGAGGTTGCCAAGTTCATCAAGAGCTTCGTGGACGACGGGAAGGTGGTTGCCGCCATCTGCCATGGCGCGTGGACGCTGATCGAGGCGGGCGTTGTCAGGGGTAGAGTGTTGACCTCGTGGCCGTCGCTGAAGACCGATATCACCAACGCCGGGGGGACTTGGGTCGATAAAGAAGTCGTCTTTGATAAAGGGTTGATCACCAGCCGGAATCCGAAGGATATTCCTGCCTTCAACAAGGAGATCATTACGGAGTTTTCGCGCGGCATGCCGCTGAGGGCTGCCAGCTAAAGAATTATCGATTGAAAAGAGCGAGGGGCGCGTCGAACGTGGATGCGCTCCCACGTCTCTATTCTCCAGGCTGAAGGTGAATTGCGATTAGGCAGATTGGGTCTGTCAGGACCTAGGTCTGGAGTAATCTGGTCGAAGATGACACCGCTCAAATCCTTCTCCCGGCGGGAGGCTCTTCGCGGATTTGCTTTCGCCGCAGCCGCTCCGCTCACCCCAAGCGCAATTTGGCGGCTCGCACCCGAAACCATTCCATATTCCTCGAAGCGGCCGGAGCCGTCGGCGCGAAAGTTTCGCAGCCGTGCCGTCGATGCCGCCATCGAGTCTGTTTCGGGCAAGATCGCCGATCCGGAGTTGGCGTGGCTGTTTTCGAACTGCCTGCCGAATACGCTCGACACCACGGTGACTCCGGGGGAATTTAACGGCGCTCCTGACACGGTGGTGGTGACTGGAGACATCCCGGCCATGTGGCTGCGCGATTCGTCCGCGCAGGTGTGGCCGTATCTGCCGTTTGTTGCCAGCGATCCCGATCTTGCGCGTTTGATTCAGGGCGTCATCCGGCGGCAGACACGCTGCATCCTGATTGACCCGTACGCCAATGCCTTCATGAGCGACCTGACGAGCGCGCGAGCCGCTGCCGTGGAGCAAGACCGACATCACCCATATGACAACGGGCGTAGGCGAGCGGAAATGGGAGGTCGATTCACTTTGCTATCCGGTGCGCCTTGCTTATCAGTATTGGAAAGAGACCGGAGACACATCGCCCTTCGATGGGAAGTGGCGCGAGGCGATGCACCGCGTCGTCACCACATTCAAAGAGCAGCAGCGAAAATCGTCTCCGGGGCCTTATTCCTTTCAGCGAATCAGCGCCATTCCGACCGACACCCTCGGTGGCGGGGGATTTGGAGCGGCTGCGAAGCCGATGGGGCTGATTTATTCGGGGTTTCGCCCTTCGGATGACGCTTGCACCTATCCGATGAATATTCCCGGCAACTTCTTCGCGGTGCGAACTCTGGCCCGGCTCGAAGAGATGTTGACCGACATCGCGCATGATTCCGAGGCGGCGGGGGAAGCGGCAAAGCTGCGCGTTGAAATATTGGCCGCGCTGGACCAAGTTGCGAAGCGGCGTCATCCGGTTGCCGGCGAAGTATGGGCCTATGAAATCGATGGCTTCGGCAACGCGATCTTCATGGACGACGCGAATGTCCCGAGCCTGCTTGGTCTTCCGTACCTCGATTGCTGCTCGATGACTGATCCGATGTATACGGCGACGCGGAAGTTCGTGCTGAGCGAGGCCAATCCGTATTTCTATCGAGGATCGGTAGCCGAGGGCGTGGGCGGGCCGCACATCGGTCAGGACATGATCTGGCCCATGTCCATCGTCATGCGAGCGCTCACCACTGACGACGAACGCGAGCAGCTGCAGTGCCTGCGCTGGCTTAAAGCGAGCAACGCGGGTACCGGGTTTATGCATGAGAGTTTCAACAAGAACGACGCCGCAAAGTTCACCCGTGCCTGGTTTGCCTGGGCGAATACTTTGTTTGGCGAACTGATCCTGACGATCGCGAAGAAGTCGCCAAAGCTGCTGGCTTCGCGGGAAATCTAAAGGGCGCAGCCTTAGCTGCGCCCTTTACTTACGCCACTCGACTCTACTTGGCTGCGTAGGACTTCACCCATTCAAGAAGACTGCGTACGGGAGTTCCGGTGGGGCCTTTTGCCATCCAGGGCTTCTGCTCTTCGAGCCAGGCGACTCCGGCGATGTCGAGATGAATCCATGGCGTCTCGCCGACGAACTCTTTCAGGAACATCGCCGCGGTCGTCGCGCCGCCCCAGCGGCTTCCGCCGGTGTTCATGATGTCGGCGATCTGGGACTTGATCTGGTCGCGATATTCGTCTTCTTCGGGAAGGCGCCAGAATTTATCGCCGGAGATCTTGGTTGCGTCGACGAAATGACCATAGGTTTCGTCGTCGTTCGAGAAGGCTCCGGCATTGACCGTGCCCAGCGCGACGACGCACGCCCCGGTGAGGGTTGCGGCGTCGATCAGGTGGGTGACTCCGAGTTGCTTGGCGTAATGGAGGCCGTCGGCGAGCACCATGCGGCCTTCGGCATCGGTGTTCATGACCTCGATGGTCTTGCCGGACATGGCGGTGACCACGTCGCCGGGACGGTAGGCCTTGCCGGAGGGCATATTTTCCGCCGAGCAGACAACGCTGATGACCTTGACTTTGGGCTTGAGCAGGGCGATGGCGCGCATCGCGCCGAGCATCGCCGCGCCTCCGGCCATGTCGTACTTCATCTTCTCCATGCCTTCGGAGGGCTTGATCGAGATGCCGCCGGTGTCGAAGGTGATGGCCTTGCCGATCAGGCCGAGGACCGGGCCGTCGGCGGGTGCGCCTTCGGGCTCATAGGTGGTGACGATCAGCGCTGGGGGTTGTTCGGAGCCCTGTGCGACGGCCCAGAATGCGCCCATCTTCAGCTCGTGGAGCTTTTCGGTTGAATAGACTTCGCACTTCAGGCCGACTTCTTTGGCCATCTCGGCGGCGCGTTGGCCGAGAACGGTGGGGGGCAAGACGTTGCCGGGTTCGTTGACCAGCGAACGGGCCCAGTTCTGCGACTCGGCGATGATGTTGCCTTCCTGGAAGGCGAGCTCGGCGATGGATTTGTCGTCGGAGGTGTCGGGGGAAGGCACAAGGATTTGGACGGTGTAGACGCTCTGGTCTTTGCGATCGGAGCGATAGGTGTCGGGGTCGAAGTCAGCGATAATCGCGCCTTCGGTGATGGCGCGAATGCATGGCCCCGGCGGGAGCAGCTCGTAATCGGGAACGGCGATCGTGACTTCGCGAATGGTGCGCGGCTTGGCGAAACGGACCGCTGACCCGGCGCCCCGGCGCACGTCGTGGACGTTCGCTTTGGAAGCCTTGCCCAGGCCAACCAGGAGCAAGCGCTTGGCGGCGAGGCCGACGGGGGAGTGGAGCAAGAGCGTTTCGTTGGCGGTGGCCTTGAATTCTCCCGAGGTGAGAACGGACGCAGCTGCGGCGGTCACGGCGGAGTCTTCGGTTAGCAGGGCCAGCTCAGGTTTGGCGTCTTTGTCTTTGGAGGTGGAGTGGTCGACGGCGAAGACAACGAGTAGTTCGGACTCGACGCCAGCGGCGCCGCTGAATTTCAATTCGGTTTTCATAATCCTCGTTTTAGATTCTCGGAAATGGCATCTTTACAGGCTCGACTCAACCGGATCAACCAGTACGATGTCTCTGACCTGTGAAAAATGCTTCTTGTTAAAGGTTGCGATTGCGGTACGACGCTCCAGTGCTGTTGCTGCAATTATTAGATCGTAATATCCGATCATTCGACCGGAGGATTCGAGTTCGGCCCAAATGCGCGCATGTTCGACAGCAGTGCGGGATGTATAGGGATAAATGGTAAGTCCGGCGAGCAGGGTGTCGAGATAACGTTCGCGGCGAGATTTGTGGGCTGCCGAGGCTCGTTCAATGCCGTGACGAACTTCAGCGATGGAAACAGCCGATATGGAGAAGTCATCGCCGATTCGGGAGTGCAGCCATGCTTGAAGGTCGAAGACTCCTCTTTCGCCTGCGATGATCACATCGCTATCGATGGTTATTTCCATTTATCGGTTGGCGGCAGCAGCATTGCACGAGCAGCCTTCAGGTCTTCACGCCAGCTGGCAAGTTCTTCATCGGAGAGCCGGACTTTTTCCAAGGCGGCTGCCAGCTCTGGGCCGGTGCAGCCTTTGCGTTCCGCTGGGATGAGCTGGGCGACGGGTTCTCCGTTCTTGTGGAGTACGAAGCTTGCGCCCTGATAGCGTACGCGGTTCACGCAGTCGGCGAAGTTGCGCGAGGCCTCGGTGACGGTGATCGCTTGCTTCTTCATGGAATCAGATTATCAGATTCTCCGTGCTCCACTGGGATCCAAGGCTGACAAATCCTGGCATATCTTTGATCTTGAACCAATCCCAGGAGCCGCACGTGCTGATTGCTGGAATCGATGGCTGCAAAAATGGGTGGGTGGTTTTCAAAGCTGAGCTTTCCGACGGCAACGAGGCTCGGATTTGTAACACTACGGTCGAATGCGTGTCGGAGGTCGCGGACTTGTTCAACCGTCGCCCTTCCTTCGACTGTGCTGCCATCGACATACCAATAGGCCTGATCAACAGGGCAAGAGAATGTGATCTCGAGGCACGCAAATTGCTTCGCAAGCCACGAAGTAGCAGCGTTTTCCCCGCACCTTGCAGAGAAGCTTTGCTCGGCAAGAGCTACGCAGAGGCCAGCCATATTAACCAACGCATGACGACGAAAAGGCTGACCCAACAAAGTTGGGGGATCATTCCCAAGATTAAAGAGGTTGACGATTTCCTGAAAAACAGTGCTCAGGCTGGGCTATTCGAAGTACATCCGGAGCTCTGTTTTTGGCAGATGAACAATCGGAAACCGATGATCTACCGAAAGAAAAAGCCTGAGGGCCACGAGGAAAGAAGAAAGCTGATCAGCTGGTCTTTCCCTAATATCGACGAGCATTTAAGAGCCAGGCCGTCGGGGGTGGCTATTGACGACCTTCTTGACGCCGCCGCAGCTGCATGGACTGCGATCCGGTACATCCGAAAGGAGGTTCAATCTGTAGGTTCAGCCGCCGGGGACGAATTCGGGTTGTCTATGAAAATCTTCTACTGAGCACTCGACCAGCAGCCTACTTTGCGTATTTCCCCTTGCTGTGCGCAATCGCCGCTCGCGCTTCGCGGTCGGCGTCTTTGCGCTTCTCGGTCTCTCGCTTGTCCCAGTCCTGTTTTCCCTTGGCGACGGCGAGTTCGCATTTGACCTTGCCTTTGCGGAAATACAGCCGGGTGGGGATGAGCGTATGTCCCTTTAACTGCGTCTGTCCGAATAGCTTTTCGATTTCGGTGTTGTGCAGCAAGAGTTTACGGGTCCGCAGCGAATCATGATTCTGGGAGCTGTCGTGGGAGTAGGGCCCGATATGGGCGTTGAGCAGAAAAGCCTCGCCATTTTTGAGCAGCCCGTAGGCGTCTTTGAGGTTGGCGTTGCCCTGGCGGATCGATTTGACCTCGCTGCCGCGGAGGGCGATGCCGGCCTCGAAGCGGTCGAGCAGAAAGTAGTTGTGGCTGGCCGCGCGGTTGACGGCGGCGTCGCGTTCGCCCGAGGCTACCGGGTCGCGCGGTTTCGTTTTCTGGGAAGGGGTTGGCCCCACCGTATGTGTAGCCTGGCGCGCCATGAAATGAGGACTCTATCCCAATGCTAGCACGCAAGATACGCTGCCCGGGGGGGCGCGCGGCTGACGAAACCGCCGCCGCCGCCGATGCTATACTCGGGGAGCGAAGCGTGGTCAAAACAGCAACATCCAGCGCCGGTTGCGCCAACGGCAACCGTTTGCCGATCTGGCGCCGATCTTCCGCCGATCGCCGTAAGAATGACATGGACAATTCGGTTTCGAGCTCGGCGGTTGCCGGCGGGAATCGGTCATTGTCGAAGATCTCCCTGTTGCGGACCTTCCAGCAGTGGACTTTATTGTGGAGTGGTATGAGTCGTCAGAAATCTACGGGCACGCGATCGGCCCTGTCCGTCAGCCTGAGTGTTGCTATTCTCTCGGTACTCTTGATGGCCGCTGGCGCCGCACCCAAGGCGAGGGCGGAATCGGCGTCCAAAGACTATAAGAGTGGTCAGGCCGCCGAGGCGATTGACGACATCGATAACGCATACAGCTTTTACCTGAAAGCTTTTCAGAAAGAGCCGAAGAACGGCCGTTACAAGACCTCATATGAGCGGCTCAAATTCTCAGCGGCGTCGCTGCACACCAAGCGCGGCGAAAAGCTGCGCAGTCAGGGCGACTTCGTTGGCGCGATGACGGAGTTCATGCATGCGCTCGAGATCGATCCCACCTATGAACTCGCGCAACAGGACATCGACGCGACGAAGCGGGCGATGGGCGCGCCGGCCCAGGAGCGTCGGAGACCTCCGTGTGACGTGGCCGAGTTGAACACGCTGAGCGAGGTCGCTCGCCCGGTACAGTTGCGGCCGATATCGAACGAGCCGATCACCCTCCACTCGGTCGAAGACAGCAAGATCATCTATCAGACCGTCGGCAAAGCTGCTGGCATCAACGTTCTCTTCGATCCCGACTATAACGTCAAGCGCATCCAGGTCGACCTGTCGAATGTTTCGCTGCTGGACGCGTTGCGCATCATCGGGACCATTTCCGGGACATTCTGGCGACCCGATCACCTCGAACACGATCTTTGTCGCGCAGGATTCGCGCGCCAAGCGCACCGAGCTCGACGAGCAGGCGGTGCAGACCTTTTACCTGTCCAACTCCTCGCAGCAGAACGACCTTAACGACGTAACAACGGCGCTGCGCAACGTGCTTGGCCAACGCGAAGGTCTACGGAGTGCCCAGCCAGAACGCGATCGTGATGCGCGCCACGCCCGACGAGCTGCTGCTGGCGCAGAAGCTGGTCAACGACCTCGACAAGGCCCGGCCCGAGGTGGTGGTCGATATCGCCGTTCTGGAAGTCAGCAGCAACAAGATGCGGCAATATCGGTATTCAATTGCCGCAGACAGTTTCGGTCAGCATCACCACGCCGACGACCGCGACGACAACCTCGACTACGACGACGACCACCACCGGCAGCACCACCAGCAACAATCTGACTTTGAATAACATTGCCCACCTCAACGCCAACGACTTCGCGGTCACTATCGGCCAGGCGCAGGCCAATCTGTTGTTGAGCGACAGCGATACCAAGGTACTTGAGAATCCGCGCCTTCGGGCCTCCGATGGGCAGCAGGCGACGCTCAAGATCGGCTCCCGCATCCCGATTGCGACTGGATCGTTTTCGAACGGTGTCGGCGGCTCGGCCCTCGGCGGTATCGGTGCGGTGCAGACCCAGTTTCAGTACATCGACGTCGGCGTGAATGTCGACATGAAGCCGACGATCCATTTCAATCGCGACGTCACGCTTAAGCTGAAGATCGAAATTTCTTCGCAAAGCGGCCAAGTCAATATCAGCGGCGTGACCGAACCGATCATCAGCCAGCGCAGTGTCGATCAGGTGATCCGGCTCAAAGAGGGCGAGGTCAACCTCATCGGAGGCCTGCTTGACGACGAAAAGGACAAGAGCATCAGCGGTTGGCCGGGCCTGGGCGAGATTCCGTTCCTCAAATATCTCTTCAGCACCATTTCCACCACCAGGATCGACGATGAGATTGTTTTCCTGTTGATCCCCCATGTGGTGCGTGCAGCGGAACTGAGTCCTCTGAACCTGGAGACCATCGATACCGGCACCACCAGTGGATTTGAGATTCGCCGCAAGCCCGCGGCCCAGGATGGAACCGCACCGAGTGCGACTACGTCGACGCCCGTTTCGAATAACAGCGCCGCGAACAACGCCGGCAGCGGTGGAGTTACCGGCCAGACGGCTGCGGTCGCCGCCGGCAATGCCCTCGCCGTCATGCACAACCAGGCAAGCACCAATCCGGGGGTTCCCGTGGCGCTGCAACTGGTAGCTCCGCCGCTGCCGCAGAAGGTGGGCGGCAACTTCGAGGTTTCGATCAACCTGAACGGCGGCCACGATATCTACTCGGTGCCCCTGCAGGTCCAGTACGACCAGAACAAGCTCACGCTGATCAATGTGGATGCGGGGAACTACCTGGGCGGCGGCGACGGTCAGGCTGTGGCGCTCGTCCACCGGGACGACGGCAGCGGCGGTGTGGCCATCTCTGCCTCGCGTCCGCCGGGAGTTGCGGGAGTCGATGGGAGCGGCCAGGTGTGCGTGATGACTTTCCAGGCCAAGGCGCCCGGCGAGGCGACCATCGCGATCACACGGCCCGGGGCGAAGAACAGCGCGCAACAGTCGCTTCCGGTCAGCGGGTCGCAGACTACCGTCCACATTCAGTAGGTTGCGATGAGGATGGGTAGCGACAATCTCGGCAGTTGGTTACGGCGGCGGAAAGACCGCCGCTCGACTGCCGAAAACGGTCTGACGCTGGTCGAGTTGATCGTGACGTGCGCGATTCTCGCCATTCTGGCCTCGGCTGCGGTTCCGGTCACGCGCTTCGAGATCAAGCGGGCCAAGGAACGGGAGCTTCGCTATGATCTGTGGCAGATGCGCGACGCGATCGACAAATACAAGGACGCTGCGGACAAGGGAGCCTTCCAGACCAAGGTAGATAGCCAGAACTATCCGCCCGATCTCGAGACCCTGGTCAACGGAGTCGATGTGCAGGGCAAGAAGCTGAAGTTTCTGCGCAAAATTCCCGTCGATCCCATGACCGGCAAGGCGGAGTGGGGGTTGCGCTCGATGCAGGACGACGCTACGAGCGATTCCTGGGGCGGACAAAACGTCTTCGACGTCTACACCAAGGCCGAAGGCACCGGGCTTGACGGCACGAAGTACAAAGACTGGTAGGGCTGGGATGGATGGGCAGCGGGATTGGGACACGGAATGAATAACATCCTGTATCGAGCGAGACTGACAAAGCTAGGTAAGGGGCGAGGCGAAGACGGGTTTACGCTCATCGAGCTGATGATCGTGATCGTTGTCATCGGCGTGCTCGCGACCATCGCCATACCGAACTACATTTCGTCGCTTAAATCCTCAAAAGAAGCGGTGCTCAAAGAAGATCTCCACGTTCTGCGGCAGCAGATCGATGCCTATACCAATGACAAGGAAAAGGCGCCGCAGTCGCTCGACGATCTCGTCACGGCAGGGTATATGAAGACGATTCCCGAGGACCCGATGACCCACAGCAACACGACCTGGGTCACCACGACCGACGATTCCGTGCAGAGCCTCGATCAGACCGATTCCGGCATCACCGACGTTCATAGCGGCTCGTCGGAGCAGGGGAGTGATGGTCGGGCCTATTCGGAGTGGTAACGGCCTTGCTTCTTCATTTCGGCCCTCGCGTAAAGTAATGCTGTGAGGCCTTCCCTCGACAACGAAGATTCCCCTGAAAAGGTAAGTACCTCTACTTCTCTCGTTCCCGGAGTTGCGGAGGTCTACGCCTGCTTCTCCGCGCTCACAGCCCTTGCGAAACAGCGCTTCGATGGAGAATTGGGTGGCAAACTGCTGCTGTATGGGCCGCTCGACGCCTACGGTGCCGCCGTGGCCCTTGCCGCGAATATCGCCGGTGCTGCCACACTTGGTGTGGAGGCGGACTCAGAGCGCTTGCGGCAGGGGATTCGTCAGGGCTTTTGCGATTTTGTGGTGAACCATTTCGATGAGGCCCTGCGCATTCTGAAGAACGAAGTTCGAAAGAAGCAGCCTGTCTCGGTTTGTCTTGAGGGCGACCTCATGACCACTTTGGCGGAGGCCGTTGAGCGTGGAGTTCAACCGGACCTTTTGGCTGTAAGCGAAGAGTCTACGGCTATCGACACTCTGATCCAGCGTGGCGCAATCCCTTTCGGACAGGAGTCAGGATTGGTGGCGAAATCGGAGGAGATCACCTGGACCGCCGAATCTTCCGCAGCGCTTTGGCTGCCTAAGGTTGATGCGCTGGCGGCTCAAGTCCTTCCGTCTGGAGACGAACGCTCGCGCTGGCTGAAGCTTGCCCCGCGCTATCTTGGGCGGACGATGGCCGGTCAGCATTATCTCCGGATGACGACAGAGGAAGCGGAGCACTTTGGAAGGCTGGTCGCGGAGGCGATGGCGTCGGGCTCGATTGGGACGAAGATCACGATCCAGCGCCGGGAGTCGCAGCTTCTTCAGCGGCCGCGCTGATTTCAGCCCAGACTTCATTGAGCCCGCGTTTGGTTTCTGCCGAGCACAAGAGCATTCTGATCGATCCCTAGACCTTCGCGAAGCGCTTTCTCCGCTTTGACGCGTGCGTTGCCGGAGAGCCGGTCGGCCTTGGTTCCCACCACGAGAAACCGCCGCCCCACACTCGCCAGGAACTCGATCAGCTGCGCATCGGCGGGCTGGACAGGGATATTGCTATCGACGAGGCAGATGCATAGGGCGAGCGTCTCGCGATTCGTGAGGTAAGGGTCGATGAACTTGGGCCATTCGGCAGAGATCGACTTTGAAATCTTGGCATATCCGTAGCCGGGGAGGTCGGCAAAGATCCAGCGCGGCTGCTGGCGGGTCGGGCTATCGGCGATGGCGAAGAAGTTGATCGCCCGGGTTCGTCCCGGGGTCTGCGAGACCTTCGCCTGATTTGACCCGAGCAGGGCGTTGATCAGGCTCGATTTGCCGACGTTCGATCGCCCTAGAAAGGCGACCTCTGGAACTGAGGGCGTAGGGAAGTGCTCGGGCGCCATGGCCGAGAGCAGGAACTTGGGATAAACACGCATCGTCCTCTTGAGACTAAACGATATGAGACCGGAGCGATGGTGAGGCGTGGCATTCCTTGCTTAGAATCAAACAGGAACTCATGGCTGAACGCATCGATATCTCGCCTGAAGACCGCGTCTTCGTCCTCTCCGGCGCAGGCATCAGCGCTGAGAGCGGGATCGCGACGTTTCGCGCCAGCGACGGCCTTTGGAGCGGTCACCGCATTGAAGATGTTGCCACGCCGGAGGGCTGGGCCGCTGACCCAAGCCGTGTCTGGCAGTTCTATTCGCAGCGTCGCCGCGATGCGGCGAAAGCGCTGCCGAATCCGGCACACCGGGCGCTTGCTGAACTTGAGACTGCAATTGGCGATCGCTTCTTCCTGTGCACGCAAAACGTAGACGACCTGCACGAACGCGCTGGATCGCGGCGGATGATCCATATGCATGGCCAGCTCTTCGAGTCGCGCTGCGAAGACGATTGCGGCGAGCCGGTCTTTGCCGATCGGGGCGAGTATGAATCGCTTGCCGCCATTCCGAAGTGCGCTTGCGGGGCGCGTATTCGCCCGCATATTGTCTGGTTCGGCGAGATTCCGCTGGAGATGGACCGCATTCAGCGGGAGATCGATCGCTGCACGGTGCTGCTGGTTGTTGGTACATCGGGCGTGGTCTATCCGGCGGCGAACTTTGTTCACTGGGCTAATCAGCGTAATCGTCCGGGCCGCCGCGAGGTGCGCACCGTGTACGTTGGTCCGGAGCGGCCGGCGAATGCGGATGCTTTCAGTCAGGTTGTTCTCGGGAAGGCTGGGGAAGTGTTGCCAGAATTGTTCGAGGTCTCGTAGTCAGGGACAAAGGCGGCGTGATTACTCCTGGCTTCGGAGCAACTGGTTCGCCGGACGGAGGAAGAAGATAATTGCCCCCGAAACCACGAGCGCCGCCGACATCAACAGAAATCCCGCCTGAGAATTTCCGGTGACTGCCTGTAGCCAGCCCACCAAATAAGAGCCTCCGAAGGCGCCGAGCGCGCCGCAGGAGTTGACCAGCGCGAGGATCTCTCCGGCGACGTTGCTGGGCAGCATCTCGGGAAAAATTGCCCAGAATGGGCCGTAGGGTGCGTACATGCAGCCGCCGGCGAGAATGAGAAATCCATACGCGGCCCAGAAGCTGTGCGGGGCCGTGAGGTAGGAGCCGAACATGGCGATGCCGCCGAGCACCAGAAATGGCCACACGAAGCGCTTGCGGCTGAGCGTGCGGTCGGAGAAATAAGCTACCGACATCATCAGGATGATGCCGAGCAGATAGGGAACGGCGCTGAGCAGGCCGACCGTCTCGATGCCCTGGCTCATGCCGGCGCGGATCATCGTCGGCAGCCACAGCACGAAGCCGTAGAGGCCGAAGCTCCAGCAGAAGAACTGCACGCAGAGCAGCAGAACGCTGGGTATTCGCAGCGCGGCGAAGAAGTTCGAGGTCATCGGGAGCGCGTGTTGTTCGAGCGCCAATTCGCTCTCGAGGTACTTGCTCGCGTCGCGGCTGAGCCATGAGACCTGTTCGGGCAGATCGCGGACGACAAAGAACCAGACGAAGGCCCACAGCACCGACGGAAGCCCCTCGATCACAAAGGTCATCTGCCAGCCGACGGCTTTGATCAGATAGCCGGTGGCGGCGGACATCCACAAGACGGTGATCGGGTTGCCGAGGATGAGGATCGCGTTGGCCCGTGACCGTTCCGCCCGCGTAAACCAGTTGGTGATCAGGATCAGCATCGCGGGAAAGATCAGGCTCTCTGCCACGCCGAGCAGCAGACGGTCGATCGCGAGCAGCCAAAATTGGTGGATGACGCCTGTCAGCGCCGCGAGTATTCCCCAGAGGATGAGTGAGTAGAAGACCAATCGGCTGGCGCTGGTCCGCCGCGCATAGGCGATGCCCGGGACCTGGAAGAAGAAATAGCCGAGGAAGAAGAGGGAACCGAGCAGTGCGGTCTGGGAGTTGGTGATGTGGAGCGTCTTCGCCAGGCCGGCGGCCGCGCCGAAGCCGTAGTTGGCACGATCCAGATACGCCAGGCTATAGGTTATGAAGACTGCGGGCAGCAGATAAAACCAGCGCCGTCGCAGCTCCTTTTGAACTCCCGTCGCCTCGCCCGCTCGCTCAGTCAGCACACAAGCTTTATAGCAGCTTCGTTGGATACGAGTTGAGTTGTGTGCGCGCTCATTCCGTGAAGGCCCCGATCTCATCCCTTGCACTTCTACAGGAGAGCGTGTATTACTTCTTGTAGAAGCGAAAGGGAAGAGCACATTGGAAGAGCAACGAATCGATCTGCCGCAGGGCACGCTGGACCTGCTGATTTTGAGGACTCTATCGCTGGAGCGCAGCATGGCTGGGCGATTTCCGAGCGCGTGCAGCAGGTCTCGAGCGATGTACTCAGAATCCAGCAGGGTCGTCTTTATCCCGGCGCTTCACCGGCTCGAACGCCGGGGGTGGATCAAGGCGAAGTGGGGCGTGTCCGAAAACAATCGCCGCGCGAAATATTACGAACTTACGCGCACCGGGCAGAAGCAACTCGAAGCCGAAACCGATAGCTGGCGGAAGCTCACTGCGGCGGTGGCGCAAGTTCTGGAGAGTGATTGAAGGTAAGGCTTTTGAGGGGTCAGTCCATGTGGAATGATTTGCGATTTCGCCTGCGGTCGTTGTTTCGGCGCGAAGTAGTTGAAACCGAATTGAACGAGGAACTGCGTTTTCATTTCGACAATGAAGTCGAGAAGTACAGGCGGGCGGGAATGACGATTGAAGAGGCCAAGCGACGAGCGCGGCTTTCCTTCGGCGGCCATGAGCAGATGAAGGAAGATATCCGCGAAGCGCACGGCACGCGGTTCATCGACAACGCTGTGCAGGACCTTCGCTATGCGATTCGTCAGCTGCGGGCGAATCCTACGTTCGCCATTGTCATTACTGCTCACGCTGGCGTTGAGCATCGGCGCGAACAGCGCGATCTTCAGCGTGATTCATGGCGTGCTGTTCCAGTCGCTGCCGTATCCGGCAGCCGGACCGGCTGGTGCGAATTTTTCTCTCCAATGCGAGCTTTCCGAAATTTCCGCTCAACCCTTTCGACTTTCGCGACTTTCGAGCCGCAACAATCGTTCGAATCGCATGGCGGCCTTTACCCGTGGGGACGTACAGCTCTCGGGATCTGGCGAGCCGATCACGGCTGACCGGCTTCGGCATCACCTCGGGATATTTCCGCGTGCTGGGCTTGCAGCCGCAACTTGGTCGCGAATTCGATGCAAAGGCGGAGATTCCCGGCAACGGGCTGCAGGTGATCCTGAGCGACCGGTTATGGCGCACGCGCTTCGACGCGCGCCGGACATCATCGGACGCAAGATCACGCTGAACATGCAGCCATACACGGTCGTCGGCGTGATGCCGCCAGGCACGGCGCATCCGGGCAACGAGTATCAGCCGCTGCCTTATGGCGAAGATGTCGATGCCTGGTGGCCGTTTACTTTCGAGGGCGATCCGGCGCAGCGGGGCTCGCATTACATCGAGGGCATCGGGCGGCTGAAGAAGGGCGTGAGCGTCGACGCAGGCCGAGCGAGGAGATGAATGCGCTGCATGACCCAGATCGGCGCGAGCATCGGCGAGATACGGGCTGGAAGGTGCTGGTTGTTCCGCTCGAACAGCGAAATCGTGGGCGCCAGCCGGCGGTTGCTGCTGGTGCTGCTCGGCGCGGTCGGCATGGTGCTGCTGATTGCCTGCGCCAATGCCGCCAACCTGCTGCTGGCGCGCGCGTCGGCCCGGCAGCGGGAGATTGCGGTGCGGCTGGCGCTGGGCGCGCCGCGCTCGCGCGTGGTGCGGCAATTGCTTACCGAGAGCCTGCTGATCTCCTGCGTGGGAGGAGTGCTCGGGCTCGCGCATGGCGCTGGTTGGGGTGAAGGCGCTGGTTTCGCTGTTGCCCGCGAACTTTCCGCGCGCGCATGATATTCATGTGAGCGCTCCGGTGTTTGCGTTCACTTTTGCTGGTCAGCGTGGTTACTGGCGTTCTGTTTGGCCTGGCGCCGGCGTTGCAGGCCTCGCGAACCGATCCCAAGCAGGGGCTGCATAAGGGCGGACGCGCGACGACCGGCAGCGGACATCAGAGCCGGCTGCGCAATGCGCTGGTGGTCTCGGAGGTGGGTCTCGCCTGCGTGCTGCTGATCGGCGCGGGGTTGATGCTGCGCAGCCTGCTCAACATTGATGCATCTCGATCCCGGGCTTCCGCCAGGAGCATGTGCTGACGGCGACGCTTTCACTGCCGCACGCCGAATATAAAACGACGGAAGCATTCTGCGAGTTCTACGCATCAACTCGTTAGCGGCGCTCGCAGTCGTTGCCCGGCGTCCAAAGTGCGGGCTTGGGAAGCGACCTGCCGTGGACTGGCTACGACGACAATGCGGGATTCAACATCGAGGGCAAGCAGCCGCCGCCCACGAGGGGTTTCACGGGCGTTATCACATGGCGATCGCGGATTATTTCCGCGCGCTCGGCACGCCGTTGCTGCGCGGACGTTTCTTCACGATGGCGACAAGCAAAGACGCGCCGCGGTGATGATCATCAACCACGCGATGGCCGAGCGTTACTGGCCCGGCGAAGATGCGGTGGGAAAGCGCCTCACCTTCGAAGACCACCCGAAAGACAAAGACTGGCTCACGATCGTCGGCGTCGTTGGCGACGTGAAGGACCAGCCGAACAGCCCCGGGCACGAGCCTGCATTCTGGTGGCCGGCGCTCCAGGTCGGCGTTCCGAAGTATGTCGCTGGTGGTTCGCGCCGACTCCGATCCGCAACTGCTGATCGATGCGGTGCGGAACAGGTGGCCGGCTCGATCCGGCGCTGGCGGTCGGCGAACGTGCGGTTGATGGATCAGATTGTCGCGGGCTCGGTCGCGACGCCGCGTTTTGCCTTCATCCTGGTGGGACTCTTTGCCGGGCTGGCGATTGTGCTCGCGGCCATCGGCACCTATGGCGTGATCTCCGTACTCGGTGACGCCAGCGGACGCCGGAGTTTGGTCTGCGCATGGCGCTGGGCGCACGGCGGGTCGATGTTCTGCGTCTGGTTCTCGGCCAGGCGGCAAAGCTTGTGCTCTCAGGCACGGCGATCGGGTGATCTTGGCCCTGGTGATGGGCCGCGCGTTGAAGAGTCTGATCTACGAAGTGAGTCCGACCGATCCGATGACCTTTACGGCGATTGCTGTCGCGGTCATCGCGAGTGGCGATCGTCGCCTGCTATATTCCAGCGCGGAAGGCGACGGAAGCAGATCCTATGATCGCCTTGCGCGCTGAGTGACTCGCCTTTAGTTCAGTTTTCGCCTCATCTTGCTGGTGGTCCGGCGCGGATGCGGAGTGCCTTGGACATAGGGGCGCAACGGTGTCGAGTCAGGATGCACTCCCGGCCCGCCAGCGACATCCGGGAAGGTCGCGGTGCAGAATGTTGCATCGCCAAGCGTCACGTAGTCGTAGGGGAACATCAGCCTCGTATTGATCTGCACTTGCATCTTCGTATGCAGATCGTTGCCGGTACAGAACCAGCCGTCAAGGAAATCGACGAAATCTGCCCCGATGAAATCTCTGCCGCTGCTGTTCGTCGCGGGCATGCCTTTGATGGATCCCATTCCAGTGAAGACGCCGTTCGCACTCCCATCGGTAACTCCCATTGCCCACATCCCCGCGGTGGGGATGACTTCGCTCAGGAAACCGGTCTGTGTGCCGTCATCGGTGCCGAGCGTCGCGACCGTTGAGCTGATCGGGATGGTCACGTCATATCGCAGACCAACCCCCATCGGAGCTGCAACCGAGGTATCGATGTATTCCGATGTCTGGCGAGTGAAGAGGGCAAAGAAAGTGGCGCTACCCTCGCTCCATCCCAGCCTCGGATCGTATTGACCGGTGAGCATGTGCGTTCCGGCCGGAGAGTTGTCGGCGGAATAATACTTCTGCACAAAATGACCATACTCATGCAGCAGCACCAGATCGTCGTAGACGTCTAGCAATACGACGAGTCCAGCGGCGCCACATGA
>CAVZRF010000025.1:0-228717 GCA_963777685.1 uncultured Acidobacteriaceae bacterium
TTCGCATGATGAACCTCTATATTGTATCGCGACCGATAGGCTGAGTGACCGGCTATCCACACCAGTATCGGCGACTAGCTGCCGAGAATAATTGCAAATAGCTTGATACGATTCGCTCCCGATCTCCGGTTGTCTGTTTGAAGGGCCTTCTGCCGCGGTGCCTGAGCAAGCCCGGATACAACGAGGGAGAAATCACATGAAAGCTGCAACGATTCAGCCTGCCGTAGCCGGGAATTCCAGTTCCGGCATCAACCATCGAGTTTTGCAACCCCATCAAGCATTGCTCGGAGCGGCAAAGCGCGCCTCTGCCGCTCTCGCAACGTTGGTCCTTCCATTCGCCTTCTGGTCATTGAGTGCCGTACAGGCCAGCGGTCAGGCCGCGACGGTCACCACGCTCGATGTGTTTCCGTCGAACGCCGTTGCTCTTGGCACCACCGTCGAACTTCTCGCTACCGTGCAGTCTGGGGGCAGCAATCTTCCGTTTGGGGTGGTGACTTTCTGCGATGCCAACGCTCCGAGCTGCACGGGCTCGGCGATGCTCGGCCAGGTGGAGGTGACTAATAATCCGGCGGCTGGGACAGCTGCCTTATTTACGCGGCTTGGGATCGGGAATCACAGTATCAAGGCGGTCTTCTCGCCGCAAAGAAACTACGCCAAGAGCGTGTCGACAACTCAGGCGATCACGGTTACCGGGAGCCACACCACGAATATGTCGCTGACCTCCTCGGGCAGCCCCGGCGCCTACTCTCTCACCGCTAAAGTGACGTCGATCGGGCGGGCTGCGGCTGTCGGGCCAATCTCCTTTCTCGACAGCTCCGACAGCAATTTTTCGCTGGGAACGGCCCAGCTCGCAAAGACCGGAACATCGTCAACATCGACGAATCTCAATTTACTGACTGCCGGCGCTGGGCCCGTCAATATGGCGGTGGGCGATTTCAACCTCGACGGGATCCCCGACCTCGTCGTGGTCGATTTTCTTACTAATGCGGTCCAGGTGCTATACGGCGACGGGCACGGTGGCGTGTCGAACACCGGTTCGACTCAGGTGAGCAACGCATGGTCGGTCGCGGTTGGGGACTTCAACGGCGACGGCATCCCCGATATCGCCGTGGCAGACTCGTTCAGCAGAGTTCATATTCTTGAAGTCAATCTGAGCGACCTGTCTATGAGCGAAGTGTCCAGCCAGGATACGGGCAATGGAGAGGGCTACATCGCGGTGGGCGATTTCAACAACGATGGCGTTCTGGATCTGGCGATCACGACGGATGGCGCCAAGCTGGACTTTCTTGCGGGCACGGGTTTTGGAACCTTCGATCCGCCCAAGTATTTTGTTCTTCCTGGCTCCCCTGGATCGATTGCGATGGCCGACTTTAATGGAGACGGAAACCTGGACGTTGTGCTTGGTCTCAGTTTTGATCCGCCGGTGGTGATGCTTGGGGACGGCAACGGAAACTTTACCGCAGTGCCTGCGAATACATTCGGCAACGAACCGACCTCGGTTGCCGTTCTCGATATCAACCGGGACGGTATTCCGGACGTCGTTACGATCGACCCTCTGGAAAATATCGTATACACCTTCACCGGGAACGGAGATGGAACCATGACGCCCCTCCAGGGCTATGAGACCGGGCTGACGAAGGCCCCCACCAATGCTTCGCTTGTGGTGACCGATCTGAATGGAGACGGCTTCCAGGACGTCGCCTACATTACCTCGAGCGATGGTGGCCCCGTAAGCGCCGGGGACGGTACTGTCTCTAAAGTTACCTTTCTGAAGGGGACGGCTACCGGCTTTCTGGCCAATGGCGCCAGCCTAAGCACCGGTTCTGACCCGCTCGCCATCGTGGCCGGCGACTGGAACGGCGATGGCTATATGGATCTGGCAGTCGCCAATGAAGGATCGGGCACTGTCCAGCTATACAATGCCCACGCGTATGTCTTCTCCACCGCAACGTTGACGCCGGTTTCGATTCCGGGCGGCGGAACCCACAACGTCTTTGCCAGCTTTGGCGGCTCTACCGGACAGAAGGCGAGCAAGTCCGCGACTATCGCACTGACCGGAACGCCAATCCCAACCACAACCACTCTTAACGTTTCGCCGGGACTTACGGTGGTAAAGGGCACGACCGTGCAATTGACCGCTACAGTTACTCCGAACAAACCCTCTAACCTGGTGGACAACAGCTCGGTGAAGTTCCTCGATGGCACGACCGTTCTAGGGACCGTCAACGTCACGAGCGGCGCAGGCACTGTTCTCAACAACCAGCCTGGCAGTCGGCAGCCACTCCGTGACCGCTGTATTCACGGGGAACACCAACTTCGTCACCAGCACGTCGGCAGTTTCGACGATTACGGTCACGGCTCCCGCTGCCGCGACTCCTACCTTTACTCCAACGCCCGGAACCTATACCGGCGCGCAGAGCGTCAAGATCGCGGATACGACGGCCGGTGCGGTCATTTACTACACGACTAACGGGAGCGCGCCAACCACCTCTTCCACCAAATACACCGGCCCGATCGCAGTGTCGGCAACTGAAACGATCAAAGCCATCGCCACTGCGACGAACTTCTCCGCCAGCGCAGTCGCGACAGGGGCCTATACCATCCACTAGTCACAGACGCTGAAAACGAAAAGTACTCAGAAACCAAAAGATGCGTGGGGCCGATGGGCTTCACGCATCTTTTGATTTGCTTGAATCAGTGAGTTGAATTTTCCGTGGTGTCGATCCCGTAGAAGCGCGCGCAGTTTCCGCCCAGGACTTCGGCTTGCTCTTGTTCCGGAAACTGGCGCAGGTAGTCGATCACGATCTGCGTCGTTTGGCCGTAGTCTGCTGAGATCGTGCAAACGGGCCAATCGGAGCCGATCATGAGCCGGCTGGGTCCGAAGGCGGCGAAGACGGTATCGAGGTAGGGATGAAAGTCCTCGGCTTGCCATTGACTCCAGTTCGCTTCGGTGACCATACCGGAGAGCTTGCAGCAAACGTTCGGCAATGTGGCTAACGCCTGAATATGCTCGCGCCACGGCGAAAGCAGACCCTCTGCGATTTTTGGCTTCGCGATGTGGTCGAGAACGAACGGCTGGTTTGGAAACTCCTCGACTAGCTTGATCGCCGCCGGCAGATGTTTTGGGTAGAGCAGGAGATCGTAAGTGAGATTGAATTCGCCCAGGAGCGAAATGCCACGCCGAAAATCCGGCCTCAGCATGAATTCGTTGTCGGGTTCGTCCTGGACGACGTGACGAACTCCGGCGAGCTTTGGATTGTGGGACAGCGCTTCCAGCTGCGTTGGCAGATCTTCCGAGCGAAGATCGACCCAGCCTACTACAGCGCGGATGAAGTCATGCTGGCTGGCCAGTTCCAGTAGCCAGCGTGTCTCCTCAAGGCTTTGCCGCGCCTGGACGGCGACGGAGCCCTCGAACTCATTTGCTGCCAGCAACGGCTGCAAATCGCCGGGGAGGAAATCTCGCTTGAGGGCTGACATCTCGCCGGACATCCAGGTGTGCTCGGTTGGGCTGTAGTGCCAGAAGTGCTGGTGGGAATCGATTCGCATGATAGGAGATTGCCGCTGAGGTCTAACTTTGCGAGGATAATACAAAGACGTCGCGATCAGAGCTTTTCTCGATCGCCAAGCAGGTAGATGCTGTCAAGCTGCCAAGTCATTGGAGGGAGCGGGTCACGGCCTCTTCTTTTCATCTCGGCCAGGCAGGGCATCTGAAAACGGAAGCGGCAATGAATAGTCAGACATACGCCAATCCGTCAGCTCAAACCTCGACGATGCGCCCTCTCTGCGTGGACCTGGACGGGACTCTGGTCAAGAGCGATACCTTGATCGACTCCTTGCTGTTGCTCGTCCGAACGCATCCTTTGGTCGCGCTTCGAACGCCCTTCTGGGTGATGGGCGGCAAAGCGGCATTCAAGGAAAGAGTGACCTCGGTCGTCTCTCTCGACGTTGCTAATCTGCCCTACAACCGGCCGTTGCTTGCTTATCTTCAGGAGCAACATGAGGAGGGGCGAAGGCTTTATCTGGCGACTGGGGCGGATGACAAAATAGCCAGGCGAGTCTCTGAACATCTAGGCATCTTTGAGGGGGTATTGGCCTCGGATGGCCATACCAATCTGACGGGTCATCACAAGCTGGCGAGCCTGCGGGAGCGGTTTCAGGATGGTTTCGACTATGTTGGCAATGCTCGCCCGGATATGCCCCTACTGGCGGGTGCGATTGAGCCGATGGTTGCTAATCCCGATCGTGCCCTGACGTCGCGCCTCAAGGCGGCGAATCTCGTCGTCGCGCGGAGTTTTGAAGATCGCAGGCCGCTCGCGCGAGCGATCGTGAAGGCGATCCGGCCGCATCAATGGGCCAAGAATGTTCTGTTGCTTGTGCCACTCTTGCTCTCGCACAACCTTGGAATTCGATTGGTGGTCCAGGTTGCGCTTGCGTTTGTGTGCTTCAGCATGACCGCCTCGGCGACTTACCTCGTGAACGATCTGCTCGATATCGAGGCTGACCGGCGGCATCCGAAGAAGCGCACTCGTCCCTTCGCGGCAGGGGACTTGCCGGCGGCAACAGGCGTTGGCCTTGCATTTGTCTTTCTCGCGCTGGCTCTGACGGGGGCGTGGTTCTTGCCGGTTGAGTTTTTTGGACTTCTGCTGGCGTATCTGGCTATGAACCTCAGCTATTCGCTGTACTTCAAGCGAGTCGCGCTGGTGGATGTTCTATTACTTTCGGGGCTCTATGCGATTCGGCTGCTGGCTGGCGGCGCCGCCGTCCATGTGGTGATTTCGCCCTGGCTTGCCGGCTTTTCCATCTTCCTCTTCCTCAGCCTGGCGATTGTGAAACGGTTCAGTGAACTGCAAAACGTTCGGGCGCGGGGTCATGTACCTTCCAGCGCGCGAGGCTACCAACTTGTCGACATCGAACAACTGCGCAGTTTCGGCACGGCTAGCGCCTATGCCTCGGTGGTCGTTTTTTCGTTGTATATCAGCGGGCATGAAGTGATTGCCCTTTACAGCCATCCGGCGCGGATGTGGCTGATTACGCCGTTTATGATCCTGTGGGTGAGCCGGGTGTGGTTGCTGGCGGGGCGCGGGGAATTGGACGAAGACCCGGTCCTGTTTGCGCTCACCGACCGCATGAGCCTGCTCATTGGGCTTTGCGTGCTGATCATTGTCCTCTTCGCCGTATGATGTGGAAAGGACTCGCAACGAGCGTGGTTGCACCGAGCGGGCCGCGCCTGTGATGGAAGCCGGTGTTTCACCGGATGCGCAACAGAAGGATATCCGAAATTTTCTATGACAAATTCCCGGCCCAGATTTGAATCCTGGGGGCGCTACCCGAGCCTGGAATCGGATCTGATTCCGCTCTACTGGACAACCGACTTTCCGCCGAAGGAGCTTCCGGCAACCAAGATCTTGCCGGTGGGCGCGGGCCGCAGCTATGGCGACGTCTGCCTGCTCGATCATGGCACGCTCTTTCCGACTCGTGGCATGGATAAGCTGCTGCACTTCGATCCGGAGACGGGAGTGCTGCGTTGCGAGGCGGGCGTTACGCTTGCGGAGATCCTCGATTTCGCGGTGCCGCGTGGGTTCTTTCTTCCGGTTACGCCGGGCACCAAGTATGTGACCGTTGGCGGCGCGATCGCGAACGATATCCATGGGAAAAACCATCACGTTGCGGGAACGTTCGGTCATCACGTTCCGCAGTTTGAGTTGGTGCGCTCGGATGGTAGCCGATTTCTTTGCAGCGAATCGGTAAATCCGGATTGGTATTCCGCGACGATTGGCGGTATGGGTCTGACCGGGCTTATTAGCTGGGCAGAGGTGCGCTTGCGCCCCATCGTCTCGCGCCGGATGGACTACCGGGGCGAGAAGTTTGTCGGCCTCGACGAGTTCTTCACGTTGGCTCAGAACGCCACGGCGGAATACACGGTGGCCTGGATCGACTGCGTCTCTACCGGCAAGAATTTTGCGCGTGGGATCTTTATGCAAGGCGACCATGCGAATGAGCCGGGCGCGCTGAAGAAAAGCCCTGAGCCACGACTTACCTTTCCTATGGACCTGCCGGCCTTCGCCCTGAATCACGTCACCATGTCGGCATTCAACACTGCCTACTATCACAAACAGTTTGGGAAGGTGAAAGCGACACAAGTGGACTACGAGCCGTTTTTCTATCCGCTGGACTCGGTGCTTCACTGGAACCGGATGTATGGCAAGAACGGGCTTCTGCAATTCCAGAATGTGCTTCCGCATGCCAGCGGGCGAGAGGGTATGGCGCAAATTCTGAAGGCGATCACTCGCTCCGGGCTGGCCTCATTTCTTGCGGTGATCAAGTTTTTCGGAGACATTCCTTCCAGGGGCATGATGTCCTTCCCTCAGCCGGGCGTCATGCTGGCACTCGATTTCCCGATCCGCGAAGAGGTGAGCTTTGACCTGCTTGATCGTCTGGGTGAGATCACGCTCGAGCATGGTGGGCGCATGTATTCCGCCAAAGACGCCCGGATGACCGCTGCACAGTATCAGGCTTCTTACCCGCAATGGCGGGATTTTGCGCGTTACATCGATCCGCATTTTGACTCGGCATTCTGGCAACGGGTGACGACGCTTGGCTAGGCCGTCGGCTGTGCTTCCGAGAAAAGTGTTGGTGTTGGGTGCGACCTCAGCGATGGCCATCGCCGTCGCGCGCAAGCTTGCAGCCGCTGGCGCGAGCTTCTATCTTGTGGCCCGGTCCGAATCGAAACTGGAGGCGGTCGCCTGCGATCTCGAGACGCGGGGGGCCGAGAAGGTCTTTGCCCAGGTGATCGACCTCGACGACACGCTAGAGCACCCGAAGATGCTTGCGTCTGCGGTTGAAAGCCTGGGGCATATCGATCTTGCACTCATCGCCCACGGCGTGCTCGGAGATCAAGAGGCGGCGCAGGCTGACTACCTGGTTGCTGAGAAAATACTTCAGACGAATTTTCTCTCTGCGGTTTCGCTCTCGACATGGTTGGGCAATTATTTTGAGGCGCGCAAAGATGGTGTGCTGGCCGTGATCTCGTCGGTCGCCGGCGACCGTGGGCGGAAGAGCAACTATGTCTATGGCGCGTCTAAGGGAGCTCTCAACATGTTTTTGGACGGCTTGCGCAATCGGGTCGATCGGGCTGGGGTGCATGTGCTGACGATTCGGCCGGGATTTGTCTCGACTCCGATGACAGCGCACTTAAAGCAGAATGCGCTCTTTGCTCATCCAAACCAGATTGCGGATGGCATTCTCCACGCCATCGCCTCTCGCAAAGATGTCGTCTATCTACCGAAGATCTGGCGGCCGATCATGTTCCTCATCCGGAACATTCCCGAAAGAATCTTCAAGAAGATGAATATGTAAGAAGAGTCTCGGCCTCAGCGCGAGCCCAGCGCGTGGCGAATCTTCTCGTCGGTCTTGTACTGGCTCAGGGCGTAGACTGCCCAAATGGCCGCAGGAAGCCAGCCAATCACGGTGATCTGCAAGAACAGACAAATGATGCCGGCGAATGGCCGTCCGATGGTGAAGAAGGTCAGCCAGGGAAAAAAGAAGGCAATGATCAGTCGCATGGGCAGCGCCTTTCTGCTTCGATGCTAATACCAAACTGTCCCTCAGGCAGGTTTTTGCGCGTGAAATCTTAGCCGTACATAATCGGCGGTCCAACCGCCTGCTTCGGTATGGAGCACGGGCTTTAGTAGCGCGACAGTCTCCTCGATGGCAGTCTCGCGGCGCTCTGCCGGTAGCTGTTCGAGCAGGCCGCGGCGGAAGGTTTCGAGCCATCCGCGCATGCCGGAGGCGGGCAACTTCGTCGGGCGCGGGATCAGAGCGATTTCTTCGACAAGGAAGCCTGCCGATTCGAGCCTGGTGCGGTATTGGGTGTCGCTGGGAAAGAAGTTGTTCTCCATGGTGTAAGCGTCGAGACCCCATTGGCTGAGCACTCCGGCGAGCGCGACGCGAATTGCCGCGATATTGCCGTGGCCGCCCATCTCGGCGACGAAGCGTCCGCCTGGCTTGAGCGCGCGGTAGACTCCGGTGAGCATTGCCTCCTGGTTGCGCACCCAGTGCAGTGCTGCATTCGAAAAGACGGCATCGAACTCGGCGTCGAAGGGGAGGGCCTCTGCGTTCATCACGCGAGCATCAAGGCCCAAAGCCTGTGCCGCTTCGATCATGGAGGCGGATGCGTCGACGCCCACTACTTGCGCGCCGCTGGCAGCGATCTTGGCTGTGAGCGCGCCGTCGCCGCAGCCCAGGTCGAGAATGCGTTCTCCGGGGCGGGGAGCGAGCAGGCCAAGAACTCCCCCGGCAAGATCAGCGACGAACCGTCCCTGCTGGGCGTACTGCGTTGCGTTCCAAGTTTGTGTAACGGTCATCTGCCGCCTTCCTTCGACGAACTTTTGTGGCAAAGCTCAAGTATCGACGATGGCTGCAATTTGGGTCGAGCGGTCAGGAGGTCAGGATATCGAGCAGGTGTTGCGGTTCGGCGAGAAAAGAATCGTGTCCGTGATTTGAGATCAGCTCGCGATAGTCGCATTGAACTCCAGCTGCCTTGATTTCGGCGGCGAGCGCCTCGACCTCCGCGGAGGGAAAGAGCCAATCCGAAGATATCCCGACGATCGTAAGTTTGGCTTGAATGCGCCTCCATGCCTCCGCTGGGGAGCTGTAGGCCCTGGCGGGGTCGAAGAGGTCCATCATGCGGGTAATCGTCAGGTAAGAATTGGCGTCGAAGCGGGAATTAAATTTCTCGCCCTGGTGGTCGAGGTAGCCGGAGACGTCGAAACGTCCGCCGGGAAGGCCTTCGTCTTTCCATGGATCTTCGCCGCTTCGGTCGGGTTTACGCTTATAGCGTTCCTCGAATAGCTCAGCGGACTTATAGCTGATGACGCCCAGAGCGCGGGCCAGCGCGAGGCCACGACTTGGAGCGCCGTCAGGGGCATATTCGCCGTCGTTCCACCTAGGATCGAGCATGATCGCCTGACGTTGTAGATGATTCAGCGCCAGCCCCATTGCGCCGAGTGGACACGCGGCGATGACGATGGCGTGGGTGATGCGGGCAGGGAACTGGATTGTCCACTGCAGCACCTGCATGCCGCCGATCGATGCGCCGATGGCCAGCTTTAACCGCGATATCCTGAGCGAATCCAGGAGCAAGGCCTGCGCACGAACCACATCGCGAACACATGACCAGGGGGAAACTCGCGCCGTAGGGCTCGTCGGTCTCCGGGTCGATGGAAGACGGGCCGGTCGATCCGTAGCAGGAGCCGAGGATGTTGATGCCGAGAACGGCGTCGTTTTCTGAATCGATCAACCCTGCGGCAGAAAAGATCGCCGGCCACCACTCGGCGACCTGGGCCGAGCCGGATAATGCATGGCAGGCGAGCACGACGTTATCTCGCGCTGCATTGATGTTTCCATAGATCGCGTAGTGAAGGTGCGCACCGCGCAACATGCCGCCGGCCTCGAGAGGGAACTCGGCGGGCAGCGCGAAATCCCCCTCGAAGGCCGGCTTTGGGGCAGGCTTGAACGCGGTCGGTGGCGCGGCCAGCGTCATTGTGCGGTCAGCGCCTCGGGCGTGAGAGCTGAATGACCGTTCGCGGTCGCGATGGCCTGGTCGAGATCGGCCACGATGTCGCGCAAATCTTCGATTCCTACTGACAGGCGAACCAATTCGGGGCTGACTCCGGTGCTGAGCTGCTCGTCGCCGGTCAACTGTTGGTGGGTGGTCGAGGCGGGGTGAATGACGAGCGACTTGGCGTCGCCGATGTTGGCGAGGAGGGAGAAGAGCTTGAGCGAGTTGATCAATTTCTTTCCTGCTTCGAAGCCACCTTTAATGCCGAACGTCACCAGGCCGCTTTGCCCGTCGGGGAGATACTTCTTGGCGCGCTCGTGGTACTTGCTCGACGAAAGGCCGGGATAGTTGACCCACTCGACGCCGGGATGTGTTTCGAGGAACTTGGCGACTCCGAGGGCGTTTTGCGAATGACGCTCCATGCGCAGGTGCAGCGTCTCGATTCCTTGCAAGAGCAAAAAAGCATTGAAGGGCGACAGCGCTGCTCCAGTATCGCGTAGCCCCTGCACCCGCGCTTTCAGGATGAATGCGAGCGGGCCGAATGCCGTGGTGTAGGAGAGACCGTGATAGGAGGGATCGGGCTCGGTGAAATCGCGGAAACGGCCTGAGGCCTGCCAGTCGAACTTGCCGGCATCGATGATCACGCCGCCGATCGAGGTGCCGTGTCCGCCGATGTACTTCGTGGCGGATTCGACGACGATATCTGCACCCCATTCGATGGGCCGCGCCAGGGCTGGCGAGGCGCTGGTGTTGTCGATGATGAGTGGCAGGCCGTGTTCGTGGGCGATTGCCGCGAGGGTCTCGACGTCGGCGATATCCAGCTTTGGGTTGCCGAGGGTTTCGGTGTAGATGGCACGGGTCTTGTCGTTGATCGCGGCGCGAATGCCGTCGAAGTCGTCAGCATCGGCGAAGCGGACCGTGATGCCATACTTCGGCAGGGTGTAGTGGAAGAGATTGTAGGTGCCGCCGTAGAGTGACGTGGTGGAGATGATCTCATCGCCAGCATTGGCGATATTGGTAATCGCGAGCGTCTCGGCAGCCTGACCACTGGCGGTGGCGAGGGCAGCTACTCCGCCCTCGAGGGCGGCGACGCGCTTCTCAAAGACGTCGGTGGTGGGGTTCATGATCCGGGTGTAGATGTTGCCGAACTCCTGCAGGCCGAAGAGACGTGCGGCGTGGTCGGCATCCTGAAAGACGTAAGAAGTGGTTTGGTAGATCGGCACCGCTCGCGAGCCGGTGGTGGGGTCGGGAACCTGGCCACCGTGGACGGCCAGGGTTGCGAGATGCTGTTTCGGGGTAGCTTCGTCGGACATATCGTCGTGCTCCTGAGAAAATTTCTAATATTGAGATCGAAAATCAAAAGGCCCGCGGGGAGAAAGTCGCCGCGGGCCTTGAAATTGACTGGTGGTTTCTAAGTGAGCCAGCGATTTTTCCAAGGGACCTGCGGCAACCGCGTACAACAGCGGGCCGGCATGACAACTGTGGAGATCGTTGACGAAACTCGCATCTCAAGCAGTATTGCCGAAGAGGAACTATCGCGCAAGGCCAGAGACTCGCACGGATAACGCAGAATGCCTGACAGCGGGGGACTGTCAGGCATTGTCGTTCTTCAGTCTCTATCGGAAATCCTGGTGCTGAATCGTGGCGCCTTGCGGAGGCGTTACTTTGTGAAGACGGTCGGATCTTCGCGTTGCTGACGCTCAAAACCCTTCTTCGCAGCCTTGTCGGCAGCATGTTCTACCTTGTCTACCGGCTCTCCGCCTTCGACGTGTATCGGAATATCTTTCTTGACGCCTGCGGGGCTTCCTGCGCCTTGTTGACCGGTACCGGTTGGGTTCACGTTTGTTTCAGTGAGCATATTAGGTCTCCTTTGTTACCTAAGTGGGATGGAGAGATCGTCTCCACAGTTGTCCGTTCTCGAAACAGCGCTATGCCATGCGCGCCTGCGTCTCGCCGGCTTTCGTTGAAATGACAGCATTTATGATGGTTCCATGACGGACAATTCCGCCGGATTGTTGACCCGCCGGGCCTTTCTGCAGGGCGGCGTGCTCGCGGCCGGAGGGTTGGCGCTCTATTCCGGTGAGATTGCGCGCCACTGGGTCGACGTTCAACATGTCGAGATCCGGCTGGGCAACCTGCCCGAGGCGTTTCGCGGCTTCCGCATCGCGCATATGGCGGATTTCCACTATGGCGAATATTCGGAACCGACGTTCATTCGCTCGGTGGTCCAGAGGGTGAACGGCCTTCGCCCGGACTTGATCGCGCTGACCGGAGATTTCATCAGCTCGGGCCCTATGGTCAGGAGGATTTCGGTTGACTTCGCCCACCACTGTGCCGATTTGCTCGGAAAGCTCGAGTGTCCCAGGAAGTTTGCCTCCATGGGCAACCACGATGTTCTCGTGGGCCGCAGGGAGGTCACCGATGCACTGGAGTCGCGCGGCATTCCCGTGCTTCACAATGACGCGATACCGATCGAGAAAGACGGCGCGCGGCTCTGGCTCGCAGGCGTCGCTGACACGATTGTGAATACCGACGCGGACCTGAGCGCTGCGATTCCCAAGGGTCGCCAGGCGGCGTCGGAGCCGCTGATCCTGATGGCGCACGAGCCCGATTATGCCGATGAAGTTGTTGGTTCGGGGGTCGACCTGATGCTTTCGGGCCATACCCATGGCGGCCAGGTGCGGATTCCCTTCATGCCCCCGATGAATCTGCCGCCGATGGGCAAGAAATATGTCGAAGGGCATTTTTCGCTTAGCGGCCTGCAGCTCTACGTCACTCGAGGCATTGGCACCGTCGGAGTTCCATTCCGTTTCCGCTGCCCGCCGGAGATTACGCTGATCACCCTGGTCTGAGCAGGGTGAAAGGCGGCGTAGTCCCTCCAACTGCTTTATACTTCTAGGGTAAGCAGCCTGTGGTCGCAAGACACGGCCAACCCGCGTGCCATCACGCCCAGCAAAGGTCGAATTCCCTTCATGATCCGTTTTTTGCAAAAAGACAACCGGCTCGTCAAGAGCATCTTTTGGATAATCATTTCCGTTGCCTGCATCACCATGGTGATCACCCTGGTCCCCGGCATCTTCAACGACGCCGCTGCCGCTGCCGATACTTATGCGACGGTCCGGCCGGGCGGGATATTGGGCAAGTATTTTGGCAAGTCCACCGAGATTCCTACCGCGGACGTCCAACAGCTTGCAGCGCAGATGCTGCAACGCCAGCGCCTTCCCGACTTTGTTTTGCCCTACATGATGCAGCGCGTGGGCCAGAGCATGGTGCAGCAGGCGGTCGTCCTGCAGGAAGCTAACCGGCTTGGACTACAGGTCACCGACGAAGGACTTCGCCAGTTTCTGCACACCGGCATGTACGGTCAGGTGCTGTTTCCCAAGGGCGTCTATATCGGCGACGACCAATATCGCAACCTGATCTCGCAGCAGTTCAATATCTCGACGCAGAAGTTCGAGACGGAAGTGAAGAAAGAGATCGAAGAGAACCGCCTGAAGGCGATGGTCACCGGGGGAATTACGGTGTCGGATGCGGACGTTCGCACCTACTATACGGACCAGGGGACGAAGATCAAGTTCGATTACGCGGTGATCAATTCTTCCGATCTTGAAAAGGAGATCAGCCCGAGCGACGCCGACCTTCAGAAGTTTTTCAAGGCGAACACGGCGAAGTATGGGAAGGCGATTCCCGAATCGCGGAAGATCAGCTATCTGGCATTCAGCGATGGCCAGGAGCCGGGCGGAACGCCGCAGGTTTCCGATGCCGAAATCCAGCAGTATTACACCCAGCACCAAAAGGAATATCAGGTCGATGACCAGGTGAGGGTGCGGCACATCCTGATCAAGGTCGACAAGGGCGCTGACGCCAAAACCGACGCGGCTGCGAAGGCGAAGGCGGAAGGCATCCTGAAACAGATCAAGGCGGGCGGCAACTTTGCGGAGCTGGCCCAGGCCAACTCCGACGACCCGGGCAGCAAGGTGCAGGGCGGCGAGCTGGGATTTCTGAAGCGTGGCGCGACTGTTCCTGAGTTCGATCAGGCAGCCTTTACGCTTCCGGTGGGTCAGACGTCCGATCTGATTAAGACCCAATTCGGATATCACATTCTGCAGGTCGAAGAGAAGCAGACCGCGCACACTCGTCCGCTCGACGAGGTGAAGCCTACCATCCTGGCAGTGCTGACCCGGGATAAGGAGACGGCGCAAGGTCAGACTTATGCCGACCAACTCGCGAAGGAAGCTCAGAAGAACGGGATCGCCAAGACTGGCGAAGCTCACCATCTGCAAGTGGTCACCACCGACTACCTGCAAGAAGGAGCAATCATTCCCGGACTGGCCGATGGCTCGAAGCTGCTCACGAGCGCCTTTACCTCCAAACCTGGCGCGGCTCCGTTGACTGCGTCGACCGGGGAAGGCTTCGCTGTCTTCCAGGTGGATGACGTGAAGGCGGCACATGCACCGAACTTCGACGAATTCAAATCGACCCTGTTGACCGACTACCGGCAAGAGCAGTTGCCGCAGTTGCTCTCGCGCAAGACCAGCGAGCTGTCAGCCAAAGCGAAAGCCGACGGCAACGATCTCGCCAAGGCGGCGAAGGAGATGGGCATTCCGGTAAAGTCCAGCGATCTGGTTGGCCGCACCGGGCAGGTGCCTGATATTGGGCAGTTGTCTTCGGTTGCCCCTGGATTGTTCGACCTCGGGGTCGGCCAGGTAAGCAACCCTATCGATACCGCGCGTAGTGGGATCGTTGCCAAGCTTCTCGATAAGGAACAGCCGACGGCAGACGAGATAGCGAAGAACTTCGACGCTACTCGGGATACGTTGCTCAGTCAGCGGCGCGATGAGATGTTCGAGGTCTTCGTGACGAACCTCGTCGATCAGTATCAGAAGCAGGGGCGCATTCGCATGAATGCGAAGGCCCAGTCGTCGCCGCTCCCTGGCGGTGCGAACTAGATCGGCCGGCGTGCGTTGAATTAAGATCGTGCACGCATGAAAAGCAACCAGCGGCCAGCGCAAAGGAATCTCCTTAAGCGCTGGCCGCTTTTTTTCTGCCTTAGCGAAAGAGTCACTCATGCCATTTGATCGAGCTTCTGGAGTGTTGTTGCACATTACCTCGCTGCCCTCGCATGGCGGTATCGGCGATCTAGGCCACGCCGCGTATGAGTTTGCCGATTTCCTTGCAGCCGGCAAGCAGAAATACTGGCAGGTGTTGCCGTTGAGTCCGACTGGCTATGGGAACTCGCCATACGCAGCGCTGTCGGCTTTTGCGGGAAATCCCTTACTGATCAGCCTTGACCGGCTGGCGGAGTGGGGCTGGATCTCGGCGGACCGGTTGACGAATCTACCGGACAACCGCGGCAAAGTGCTGTTTGACCAAGTTGTCGAGGCCAAGCTCCCCCTCTTGCATGAGGCCGCCCGGAATTTTCTGGAGAATCATGCGAGCAGTGACTATGGGGCGGAACGGTGGTCGCGATTTGAGGAGTTTTGCCGCAAGAACGCCTACTGGCTGAACGACTGGGCCTTCTACAGTGTCTTGCGGAGGAGGTACAACACCGGCGCCTGGGCGGCGTGGCCGAAGGAGATCGCCCGGCGCGAACCGGAGGCGATGGCCAAGATAGCGGAGCGAGGACGGGGAAGCACTGGCTGTCGAACAGGCGATCCAGTTCGCCTTTGATGAGCAGTGGCGTGAGCTGCGAGCCTATTGCCTGCAACGGCGCATTCGCTTTATCGGCGATGTCGCCATCTTTGTCAGCTATGACAGCGCGGACGTTTGGACGCATAGCGAAGATTTTCAGTTGGACGAGAACCTTGACCCGGTACGTGTCTCCGGTGTTCCGCCAGATTATTTCAGCGCGACCGGGCAACGGTGGGGTAATCCGCTCTACCGCTGGGACAAGTTGGAAGGCGAGGGATTTGCCTGGTGGGTGGCGCGCATCAGGCGTGCTCGTGAACTCTACGACGTGATCCGGCTAGACCACTTTCGCGGCTTTGAGGCGTATTGGTCGATTCCAGCCGCCGCGGAGACGGCGATCAGTGGAGAGTGGATCAAGGCTCCGGGTGCGGCACTCTTCTCCCGGTTTCATGAGGTTTTGGGAGAGTTGCCCTTCATTGCCGAGGACCTCGGTTTGATTACGCACGAGGTCGACATGCTCCGCGAGCAGTTTGGTATGCCGGGGATGCGGATTCTCCAGTTCGGTTTTGGGGACCGCGCCTCGCATAACTATTTGCCCCACAAGTTCGTGCCGAACACCGTCGTCTATACCGGGACCCACGACAACGACACGACTCGCGGCTGGTGGGAGCATGGAGCGACCGCGCAGGAGAAATCGGGAGTGCGGACTTACATCGACCCCGGTCCAGGAAGGGGTGGTCTGGCCGTTGATTCGAGCGGCCGCGTCGTCGGTCGCCGATATCTGTTTATTTCCACTCCAGGACATTTTAGAAATTGGCTCGGAGGGGCGCATGAACACTCCGTCGCAGCCGGAAAATAACTGGGCCTGGCGTTACGAGGAAGGTGCGCTGAAGACGGAATCCGCGGCCACGCTGGCGGCGTTGATGGAGATGACCGACCGCGACGGATATGCTGCGCCGGGAAATTAAGCCGATAAATGCAGGGCGGCCCGCGCCTTTACGAAACCGGGCGCAGGGCTGAAAATAAGGACACAAGACGAAAGAAGAGAGGCTTCATGTCGAACACTGTTCCTGCTACACCACCGCGCGCGACCCCCCTTTCCGGCGAGGCCATCCGCCTCATGAATTACGTTGATGACGTGTCGACGACGCTCCGCCGTGTGCTCGCTTTGGCGCCGACGCTGACGGTCGATGAGCGCAAGCGGCTCAGCGAGTACCTCAAGAATTCCTCACCCAACGCCGATTCCGTTTTGGAGGCGCTCAGCGTCAAGTAGTTGGTGGGGCTGAGAGCCAATGAAGATCCAAACTGTAGCTGTGATTGGGGCCGGCCCGTTGGGCCGGAGACTAGCCGAACTCGTCTCCGGGGCCGGCTTCGATACTGTCCTCGAGGATGTGCTCCCTTCCAATCTGAGAAAAGCGGCGGAGGGTCTGGGAGAAGACTCGGAAGTCCTCCATCGGCAATTTGCGCTTCGCGACGAGCGTCGAAGATGCGGTGCGCACCGCCGACCTGATTGTCGATTGCGTACCGGATGAGCTCGAATCGAAGCTGGAGATATTCAGTCTGCTTGACCGAATGGCGCCTCCGCTGGCGGTTTTCGTGACGCCTACCAAAAGCTTAAGCATTGCCGACCTGGCGTCCTGCACCTACCGCGCCGACCGTTGTGTTGCGGTTCAGCTTAGCTCGAAGGAGCTGTTGACGGGTGAGACGGTCATTTTGGTCTCGACCAGCCGGACCTCCGCTGAAGTTTTGGATGGCGTGGCTGGATTCTGGATAAGGCTCGGCTTTCGGGTAGATTTGCAGCTCGATCCCTCCGAAGCCAGCGTCACCGCGGGCACACTATTCTGAGCCTGCCTCGTCCAAGTGAGTGGCAGGAACTTCCTTGGGCGTCTTCTCGTAACTAACATTTGGAATGCAAAACATTGGGGACACCTTCGGGCAGGTCTTTCGCGCGATCGCGGCTAATAAGGTGCGTTCGTTCCTGACCATGTTCGGCATCGCCTGGGGCGTCGGCTCGATGCTGCTGCTGATCAGCGTCGGCGAGGGATTTCGCTCCGGCCAGCATCGCCAGCTTGCCAGCATCGGCAATGACGTCATCATGATGTGGGGCGGCACGATTCCTGCGGTGCCGAGCCAACATACGGGCATGAGGCCCTACTATCTCACTCTGGATGACGAGGCCGCGATGCGGGCCTCGGGGAGTTTCCGCCAGGTGATTGCGATTGTTCGCCGCAACGATTTGAAGCAGCAGAGCCAGTACCAGAGCGCTGGCGGAGAGGTGATTGGCACCGAGCCTAACTATCCGATTGTGCGTACCTTGCCTCTCGCAGCCGGCCGCTTTCTCAGCGACTGGCGACCTCCAGAATCGCAGCCGCGTGGTGGTTCTCGGCCAGAAGAGCGCAGCGTTGCTCTTTCCCGGCCGGCCTGCTCTCGGCGAATCGGTTCTGTTAAACGGAACCAGCTTTCAGGTGATCGGCGTGGCGGCAAAGAGCGGCCACGGCAACGATGATGGCGGCCAATCAGCAACTCTACATTCCGCTGACCACGATGCTCGAGATGTTTCCCATCAAGGGCGAGAACATCCCGCAAAATGCGTTGACCTCGATCCAGTATCAGCCGCGGGTGCGTGGCGAGAGCGAATCGGCCAAGGCGACGGCGCAGGCAGATCATCGCAAGCCGGCATGGTTTCGAGCCCGGATAACCCTGACGCTTTTGAAGAGTGGGACACGATTAAGAGCGACCAGATGGTCGGAAAGATTTTCACGGCCATGGATGTCTTTCTGGGCGGAGTAGGAATCGTAACCCTCGCCCTGGGTGCGGTGGGCATCGTGAACATCATGCTGGTTTCAGTCTCGGAGCGGACGCGGGAGATTGGGCTGCGCAAGGCCATTGGCGCAACCAAACGAAGCATCCTGATGCAGTTCTTTCTGGAAGGTCTTCTGTTAACTGGCTTTAGCGGTTTGATCGGTATCGGCGGGCTCCGCACTGTTGATGTGGCTCATTCAGACTGCGGTTGGTGGGAATGCAGTGCAGGGATTCGATCCGCCGCGGCTGGTGCCGTGGTCGGCGGCGTTAGCGATGGGCGCCCTGTCGTTGAGCGGAATCTTCGCAGGGCTTTACCCCGCTAGTAAGGCCGCCGAACTGGAGCCGGTCGAGGCGTTGCGGCGGGAGTAGCCGTCGAAAGAGAACAATAAGGAATTAGCGGGGAAGCGATGCTCGTCGAAATATTAAAGCAGGCTTACGAGGCGATGATTTATAACCGGCGCCGCACCATGATCACGATGGTCGGCATGGCCTGGGGAATCGCTACCGTGGTGCTGCTGCTCGCCTATGGCGCTGGATTTGGCCGCGCGATCGAGGCGATCTTTGCGCAATGGGGCACGCAGTTGATCGGCGTCTTTCCAGGCAGAACGAGCGAGCAGGTCGGCGGGTCGAAGGCAGGTGTGCAGGTCAGGCTCACCCAGGATGACGTAGACCGCCTGAGCAGCACGGTGCCCGGACTGTTGAACATCACACCCGAACTGGACAAGGACGTCTCCGTGCAGAACGAACTGCACACCTTCACCTGGACAGTTATTGGGAACCGCCCCGTCGCCAACGACATTATGAAACTGGACATCGACTACGGCCGCTTCTACACCGAGGAAGACGATGCGCAGCGCGCGCATGTCGCGGTGATCGGTTCGGAGGCCAAGACCAAGCTTTTTGGCGGCCAGTATCCCATCGGCCAGCGCATTCGAATCAACGGCATCAGCTTCACCGTGATTGGGGTTTTGCAGGCAAAGATGCAGGAGGGCGACGACGATGTCAACCGCCAGATTCGGATCCCGTTCAACACGATGGGCGACATCAAGGACCCGAAATATCTTGATGGGATCTGGCTGAACTACAAAGGCCAGAATGAGACAGTGGAGAATGCGGTGCGCAACAGCCTGGCGGCGGCGCACAGCTTTCGCCCGACCGATCACAACGCGATCTACATGGCGAACCTGGAGAAGCAGCTCAGCCAGTTCCATATTGTCAGCACTGCGCTCCAGGTCATGCTGCTCTTTATTGGAGCGTTGACGCTCGGCATCGCCGGCATCGGGCTGATGAACATCATGCTTGTTGCGGTGCAGCAGCGAACCAAGGAGATCGGCATCGAGAAGGCGCTCGGCGCGCGCAAGGTGCATATTCTGGTGCAGTTTCTCGCCGAGGCGCTGGTCATCACCGGCATCGGCGGCGCGGCGGGAATTGCCCTCGCCTACGCAGTTTCGCTCGGAGTTGGCCGCATCACCTTTTACAGCGCGCTTGCTTCGAACGCTAGCAACGCCGACATTCAGCTGCTGATTTCTCCCGCGATCGTGATCCTTGCGACGGGGATCCTTGTCGTGGTCGGGATCATTAGCGGCATGGTGCCTGCGCATGAAGGCCGCGAACCTCAACCCGATCGAGGCGCTGCGCTACGAGTAGCGCTGCCTGAACACGAAGCGTGAAGTTTCGCCGGACAGGAACTACGTCACTGGCTTGATTCGTCCCGCTTGTACGGGGTTTGCAGGTACTGCCGGGCTTCGTTGAGTGCGCCCTGGGTATTGTCGTTGGTCTGCACGGCCTGGCGGTATTCGTTCACGGCGCGGTCGCGCTGGCCGGTAACGTCGAAGATCTTTCCGAGCTGAATATGCGCCCAGACCTCGGTCCACTTGGGGTCGTCATCCCCGCGCAGGGCGTCGCGGTAAGCATTCGCGGATGCCTGGTAGTTGCGCATGCTGAAGAGCGCCTCGCCGATGCGGTAGCTTGCCAGGGAGCTGTTCGGATTAGCGGCGAGGGCCTTCTGGTATTCGGCAATTGCCCCGGTCGTATCGCCTTGAGCGATCAACTGCTGTCCGCGCAGGATCGAGATGCGCACCTGCATGTCGGGCGTGTTCTTAAGCACCCAGTCATTTGGGTCGAGCGAGATGTGGCGCGGACGGCCGAAGGTGTCGACGACGTATTGCGAGTCGGTTCCGACCACGTCGATTCGTTTGATCTCGGTCTTACCGTCGGTCTCGATCTTCAGTTCGACGGGCATGCTGAAGAGGTCGAGGTCTTGCCCGATCTCGCCGATAGTCCGGAAACCCTTGTTGTTGCCCAATCGGTAGACGGTGTACTTGTTATTGAAGGCAGGCGCGCCGGTGCCGTCGATCCATTGCGCGAAGAATGCGGTAAGCTGCTGCTGCGAGCTGGATTCCGCGACTTTGATGAAGTCCGCCGTTCGCGACCGGCTTGTCGGCATACTGCGTGAGCACTGCTTTGAGAATGCTGTGGAAGCTGTCGTCACCCACCTCCCAGCGGAGCATGTGAAAGACCATGCCGCCCTTGTCAAAAGTCATTGCCTGGAACTCGGGACTGAAGACATCGTCGCGGCCGATGCCGGAGAGGGGGATCGTGTCGTAGGCGAGGGCGCTGGCGGATATGTTGGTGATGGCTCTTTGGAGCGCGGTCTGGCCGCCCTCATCTTCGAGTATACATCAGCTCGCTATAGCGGCACATGCCGTTGGTGATCCATGCGTCGTTAAGGGTCGCCGGCGAGACCTGGCTGCCCCACCACTGGTGGGCGACGGTGTTGGCCAGCAGGCGAGAATTCGCCTTGGTCATGCGATTGCCGGGGATGATCGCGATCTCCGGCGCCCAAAATGCGGGCAGCGTATCGTCGGGGAGCTCGACGACATTGAAGTGGACTGACTCGGCGGGCCCGAAGAGTCCGGTAAAGTAGTTGAACTCCTTCGCCGCTGTATCCGCGAAATCCGGCGCCGCGGCCTTATGAGCGTCGGTCGTCCAGATATGCACGTAGGAGGCGCTGGGCGCGGGCAGACGGGGGATTGAACTTGCCGGCGATGATCGTGCCGGGAAAGCCGGGCTTGGTCCAGTTGAACTCAAAGGTCCCGCCGCGATTGGCCGAGCGGCGATACTGCGCCGCTGCCGATAACCCGGTATCCCATCGGAACGGTCACGTGAATATCGGCGGTGAAGCGGTCGGTCAGATATCCGGTCATCGGAAACCAGCGGGCCGGATACAACAGATAGCTGATAGGTGCGCCGATCGAGGCGAGCTTCAAGCCCTTCGACAGGGCTCTCTTCGGTGCCGCTGAGCACGCCGCCATATTCGAAGGTGAAGGTGGTGGTCTGGCCTTTGGACATCGGGGTCGTGAGCGTGAGGCGGATGGTGGCGTCGGTGCCGCGTTCGCCGGAGAGGACTTTGCCGGTTCCGTCGGTCACCTTGTCGACCTTGAGCGCGCTGTGGAGCTGGAAGACTGCCGTGTCGACGGGCTGAAGAGCAGTAAAGGTGACTTTCGCAGTTGCCTTCAGCGTGTGAGCGTCGGGGTCGAGCTCCGCGTCGATATTGTAGGCGGTGATGTTGATTGCCGGTCTTTGGACCTGGGCGATGGCCAGCGGAGAGGCGCACGGCAGAATCGCGAGCAGCGCGAGAAGGAAGGCTAGCTGGCGTTTTTTGAAGGCGTGCGTATGGGCTAGGAGAGTCTTCATTCGGCTTCGTTCAAGAGCTCTGGAGTTGATTCAGACCTTTGCGGCCGCTCCCCACCCGCTCCTTTGAGATTAAGTCTACGGTAATCTCCGCAACCCGGCTGATGGCGGTCGTGTGGTCGACTGATTTACCCTTGGCGTCGTCAAAGCGAAGTGCAGTTGCGACTTGGCGGAGGTCTCCTATCATCTGTTGTCGATCATCTTCGTCGTGCATCAGCCGTCGCAAGTGTAAGACGACATTCGCTGCGGTAAAGTCACCCTGGATCAGCTCGGGGACAACTTCACGGTTCGCAATCAGATTCACCATGGCGACAAAAGGCACCTTGACCACGCGTTTGGCGACTGCGTAGCTCAACTCTGAGATGCGATAAACGACCAGGAAGGGGTTGCCGATGAGCGCGGCCTCGACCGTGGCCGTCCCGCTGGCGACGACGCTGACCCGCGCATGAAAGAGCGCGGCCCGTGCGTCATGAACGAGGGTGACGCGTGGCGGCACAGATTCAATGATTGCGGCGACCCTGGCCTGATATGCGGGGCTGAGCATCGGTGCGATAGGGAGCAGGAATTCGACCTCTTCGCCGAGCTGGGTTGCCGCTTCGAGCATCGTCGGGAGGTTCAGGTCGATCTCCTTCTGCCGGCTGCCCGGTAGAAGGGCGATCCACGGCTTCGAGGGGTCCAGGTTGTGGGCGGCGGCGAACTCTGCTCGGGTGACCGAAGGCGCGGGAAGATCCGCCAGCGGATGGCCGACAAAGGTCACCTGCGACACCGTGGCCCTGATAAAACTGCTCTTCAAATGGAAAGATCACCAGCATTCTGTCGACGTGACGCTTGACCTGGTGAATGCGATGTTTTTTCCATGCCCAGAGTTGGGGGCTGACGAAGAAGATGACGGGGATGCCGAGCCGATGGAGCTCGCGGGCAAGGCCCAGATTTACGTCGGGAAAGTCGATCAGCACGGCGGCGTCGGGCAGGTTTGGTTGGGATCGAAGGCTGCGCTTCAGCTTCCGGTACTCGCCGTAGATGCGTGGCATGTGGCGGATGACTTCGGTGATGCCCATGACCGCGACGTCTTCGGCGCGGACGACTCGTCGCAAGCCGAGCTGCCTCCATTCGCTCTCCGCCGAGGCCGAAGAAGCTGGCATCGGGAGCGAGTCTGCGGATGGCGTGAATGAGCAGGTGCCGTAGTGCTCGCCGCTTGCCTCGCCGGCGGAGAGAAAGATCGTGGGCCCCGCCATCTAGTCGGTGCCTACCAAGGTCGGGGCGGACTCGACGGCGAAGCGACGGCAGTTCCTGGTCTTTGTACTGGAGCTGGTACAGCTTGTAGTAAAGTCCGCGGCGCGCGAGCAGCTCCTGGTGAGTGCCCATCTCGCGGAGCTGGCCTTTGTGCATGACCAGGATCGCATCGGCCCGCTGCACGGTGGAAAGCCGGTGGGCGATGACGACTGAGGTGCGCCCGTCGACCATGCGCTCGAGCGCGGAGCGAACCAGAAGTTCGGTATCGGTATCGACGCTTGAGGTTGCTTCGTCGAGGATCAGGATCTTCGGATCGTGTGCCAGCGCGCGGGCGAAGTTGATGAGCTGCTTACGCCCGGTGGAGAGAGTTGCGCCGCGCTCGCGAACGGGCTCTTCAAAGCCGCCGGGCAGCTCCTCGATGTAGTCGAGCAGGTTGACATCGCCGGCTGCCTGCTTCATTTGCTCGTCGGTGATCCAGTCGGAGCCGAGCCGGATGTTGTCGGCGATCGTTCCTGCGAAGAGGAACGGGTCCTGCAGCACGACGCCGAAGTCGCTGGCGCAGCTGCTTGAGGTCGTGAAGCCGCACGTCGACGCCATCGACCAGGATGCTGCCGCTTTGGATGTCGTAGAAACGCATCATCAGGCTGACGATGGTGGTCTTGCCGGCTCCGGTATGCCCGACGATGGCCGCGGTCTGGCCGGGTTCGATGGTGAACGAGACGTCGCGCAGAATCCATTCGATGTCGAAGAGCCAAGCTCGGCCAATTCGTTTGGAGAGGCAGTCGCGACGCGGAGCTTCTGGTCTGCGTCGAGTGGCTGGTAAGTAAACCAGACATTCCGGAACTCGATCCTGCCGATCTGGGCGGCAGCGTCGGGCTCGGTGGGATTGACGATCTCGGTTGGCGTGTCGAGCAATTGAAAGACGCGTTCGCTTGCCGCCATCGCCGCCTGCAGGATGTTGTACTTGTCGCTGAGGTCCTGAATGGGGCGGAAGAAGCGCATCGAGTACTGCATGAACGCAACGAGGACGCCGACGGTGACGGTGCCGCGCAGGACTCCATCGCCGCCGCGCCAGAGCACGAGGGCGATGGCGACGGTGGAGAGGATTTCGACCGCCGGATAGTACAGAGCGTAGGCCAGAATCGCGTCTTTGAAGGCGACCATATGCTGGCGGTTGACGTCTTCGAAATCCTGGTAGGCCCGCTGTTCGCGATTGAATAGCTGCACCACGGTCATGCCGCTGACGTGTTCCTGGGTGAAGGCGTTGATGCGGGCGATGGCGGAGCGGATGCGGCGGTAGGAATTGCGCACATGTTTGCGGAAGATGGCGGTTACGCCGCCGATGAGCGGCAGGACAGCGAAGGCGAGCAGCGCCAGCTTCCAGTTCATCTGCAGCATGATGAAGACGATTCCGGCGAGGACGAAGACATCGTCGAAGATGGCGAAGACGCCGGAGGTGAACATCTCGTTCAGAGCATCAACGTCGCTGGTGAGCCGGGTGACCAGGCGCCCGACCGGGTTGCGGTCGAAGAAGGCGACATGCATGCCCTGGATGTGGCGGAAGATCTGGCTGCGCAGGTCGAACATGACCTTCTGGCCCATCCACTGGATGAGGTAGGTCTGGACGAATTCAAAGAGATATGTCAGGAGAAGCGCGGCGACGTATAGTCCGGCGAGTTGCGTGATCCCGGTGACGGGGCTTGGACTGAGCTGGCGCGCGAGCCAGTTCGGGTGCTCCGGGCGCCTGGAGGTGAGGTAATTGTCGATGGCGACCTTGAAGAGGAACGGTCCAACCACATCGGTCGCGGCCTTGAGCAGGATCGCGACGAAAGACACGCCAGCTTGCCACTTGTATGGGCGTAGGTACTTGAGCAACCGGCCCATCAGGCGGCTGTCGTAAACCTTGCCTACAACGTCGTCGGCTGTATTGCTCATTCGGGTGGTATTTACAGGTGCAGCAGTGGGACTTCCTCTCAAGTATAGAGGGTTCGTGGGAAGATAAAGATTCCATGGAATCTCTGGGAATCTACATCTCGGTGCCGTTCTGCCGCTCGAAATGCACCTACTGCAACTTCGCGTCGGGGGTTTTTCCGGCGGAGAAACAGGAGCGGTATGTCGAACGGGTCGCTGGCTGAGATCAGAGGTTCGCGGCGATTTGCCGGTCAGATCTCTGCGGCGTTGCCCGAGGTTGTCGACAGCGTATATCTCGGCGGCGGAACGCCGAGCATCCTTGCGCCCGCGCTGCTGCGTCGTCTCTTTGAGGGCATCGGCAGCGAGTTCCGTGTCTCCGGCGACGCAGAGATTACGCTCGAATGCGCTCCTGGACAGCTTGACGATGACTTCCTGGCGGCGATGGTCGAGTGCGGGGTGAACCGTGTCAGCTTCGGCGTCCAGTCGTTCGTCGACAGGGAAGCGGCGGTTACGGGGCGGCTGCATACGCGAGAGATCGCGCTGCGGGATATCGAGCGGGTTCGCGGTGCGGGAATTCGGTCGGTGAATGCGGACCTGATTGCTGGATTGCCGCACCAGACAGCGGAATCGTGGCGGGAATCGCTGGAGGTGCTGGTGTCGTCGGGCGTCGATCATGCCAGCGTCTACATGCTGGAGGTTGATGAGGATTCGCGGCTGGGCCGGGAGCTGATCGATGGCGGCGAACGGTACCATGCGGGCACGGTTCCGACGGACGAGATGGTTGCGGACTTCTACCTGGAGGCGATCGACTCTCTGGCTGCGAGTGGTTTGGCGCAGTATGAGATCTCGAACTTCGCGCGTCCCGGAGCTGCGTCCCGGCACAACATGAAGTATTGGCGGCGTGAGCCTTATCTGGGATTTGGGCTGGATGCTCACTCGATGCTTCGGACTGCGGACGGCGAAGCGGTCCGCTTTCAGATTGGGGACGACTTGTCGCGGTTCCTGGATGGTGCTGACTGGCAGGACGTTCGCCATGTCTCTCAGGCTGAGGCGCTGGAGGAGGCGTGGTTTCTAGGGTTGCGGTTGAATGAGGGTGTCAGCGTCGCGGCGCTGGAGCGGGAGTTTGGGGTGATCGACGCTCATCAGCATGATGATGCGATATCGGAACTCCGGGCGGCTTGGATTGGTGGAGCGTCAAGGGGATCGGCTGCGACTGACTTCGCGTGGGCGGTTGATGTCGAACGAGGTCTTTGAGCGTTTTGTGGGCGAGGCGGCGGAAGCTGAGCTCGTATCGGTTGATTAGGAGCGTTGATGGCGACGACAGTACAGGTGAATGAGCAGGAGACGGCGGAGCGCAAGCTGGCGACGATCGATCTGCGCAGCGATACGGTGACGAAGCCGACTGCGGCGATGTGGGCGGCGATGGCTTCGGCTGAGGTTGGCGATGACGTCTATGGCGAAGATCCGACGGTGAATCGGTTGCAGGCTCGTGCGGCGGAGATCTTCGGGCGCGAGGCGGCGATCTTCGTTCCGACGGGAACGATGGGGAACCAGATTGCGGTTCGGCTGCATACGCAGCATGGGCAGGAAGTGATCTGCGAGGCGCGGTCGCATGTCGTCGACTGGGAGATGGCGATGGTTGCGGCTTTCGCCGGTTGCCAGGTGAGGACGGTGTATGCGGATCGCGGGATTCTGACCTGGGAGCTGATCAAGACGGCGATCTTCCCGAAGATTTACTATCGCGCGGAAGCTGGGCTGATTACGCTCGAAAACACGCATAATCGCGGCGGCGGAACGGTGACTCCGCTGGAGGTGCTGGAAGAGGTTTGGGCGGGCGCGAAGGATGCTGGTTTGCCGGTGCATCTGGATGGCGCGAGGGTCTTCCATGCGGCGACTTATCTGGGATTGCCAGTTGCGGAGATTACGAGGGGTTTCGATACGGTGATGTTCTGCCTGTCGAAGGGGCTTTGCGCTCCGGTTGGGTCGATGCTGGTGGGCAGCAGGGACGTGATCGAGCGGGCTCGGATTTATCGCAAGGCGCTTGGCGGTGGAATGCGTCAGGCTGGCGTTCTGGCTGCGGCGGGATTGATTGCCCTGGAAGAGATGCCGAAGCGTTTGGCCGAAGACCATGCGAATGCGCGGATGATGGGCGAGCGGTTGGCGGAATTGCCGGAAGTGACGCTCGATTTGGGCTCGGTTCAGACGAATATTGCGATTTTCAGTTTGAAAACTGGCGATCCGGAGACGTTGCTGGCGCGTTTGCGGGCGCGGGGAGTGATTTTGGGTACGATGGGGCCGACGGGTATTCGGCTGGTGACTCACAATGATGTGAGCCGGGCGGATTGCGAGCGGGCTGCGGAGATCCTTACTGAAGAGATCAATCGACTCTAGCCTATCGCTGAAACCGCAGATCTCTCCGCTGCGCGCTTCGCGCTCCGGTCGAGATGACAAGGAAAGGGAGGCGCTCGGTCGAGATGACAAACCAAATTCGGGCATAGTAATTCTGTCCGATCTTGAGCCAAACGGGCCGAAAAGCGGGTCTATAATACTTAAGTCATGCCGAAATATTCTGTCGTCGTCCCGTTTCACAATGAAGAAGAGAACGTCACCGCGCTTTATGACCAGTTGAAGGCGGTCATGGAGCAGGTTGGCGAGAGCTTTGAGCTGGTGCTGGTCGACGATGGTTCGTCGGACCGCAGCTACAAACTGCTCGAAGAGATTGCCGCGGTCGATAGCCGGGTGCTGGTTGTGAAGCTGCGACGGAATTTTGGCCAGACCTCGGCGCTGGCGGCGGGCTTCGACCACGCGCAGGGCGAATACATCCTGGCGATGGATGGCGATTTGCAGCACGATCCCGGCGGAGATTCCGAACTTCCTGGAGAAGCTGGAAGAGGGGTATGACGTCGTCTCCGGATGGCGCAGGGAGCGGGTCGACAACGCGGTCATGCGCAAGTTTCCTTCGCGTTGCGCGAACTGGCTGATGGCCAAGCTTTCAGGCGTCGACATTCACGACTTCGGCACGACCTTCAAGGCGTATCGCCGCGAGGTGATCCACAACATTCCGCTGTATGGCGAGATGCACCGGTTCATTCCGGCGCTGGCTTCGTGGTACGGCGCGAGCATCTGTGAGATCCCGATCAAGAACGTGGTGCGGGAGCGGGGCAAGTCGCACTACGGCATCTCGCGGACGTTCCGGGTCTTCTTTGACCTGCTGACGATTCGGTTCCTGCTCAAGTACATGAGCCGTCCGCTGCATTTCTTCGGCTCGATCGGCGCGCTGAGTATCCTGACCGGCGGCGGAATCTCGATCTTCCTGATGCTGGAGAAGTTCTTTACCACGCAAAACGTGATGGACACTCACGGGCCACTCATCGTGAGCGCCGGCGTTCTGATGCTGGCCGGCATTCAGATGCTGGCGATCGGGCTGCTGGGCGAGCTCCAGGTGCGGCATTACCACACGCCTTCGGCACGCGCTCCTTACACGATCGACCGTCTGGTGCGTCTGCGTGCGCCCGAAGAGCCGAGCATGTTGCGGGACGAATAGACTCCTGACCCTGCTTGCGGCTTACGCTCCACTCGGGCTGGTTTTCCGTTAGCGGCTAAAAGCCGCTGTCTTTGACAGCTTTTGATGACCTGGCTGAAGCCGGCCCCCTCAAATTAGGGGTACCCCCCTCCCCCCGGAAACTGGCTTAGTTCTTTGTTTTCAGCGGCTTGCGATGGTGGAGTTCTTTAAGTTCCATCTTTTCAATGAGATGGATAATTCTTGCTGTGCTTCGAGTCCGCAAACTGCTACGGGGCATGAAAAAAGACGGCTTTCGCCGCCTTTCTTCATGCCTATATTCAGGATATCAGGTGGGATATGTTCACTACGCCAGCTTTTGAAGAATTTTATCCATAATCGAATGAGCTGATTAGGGGAGATTGTTCAAGTTGGAGGGGTTGACAAGCTTCGGAGACGCAGCAGCTGCCGTCCGCCAGCGCTTGAAATCCTTGATGGCCTCTTCTTCGAGACCCCTGCTGCGCCGAAGATTAGCTCATCTCTAAAACCAGAAGCGGTCGGTGGAACCGCAGATCCTTCGCTACGCCGCTTTGCGGCTCCGCTCCAGGATGACAAATTCGTCGAGGCGGCGGGTTTGTTGCTCCTTGAGCATGGTGGACACTCCAGGCCCCTCCACTCCGCGCTGCGCGATCCGGTCGTGATGACAATCTATTTGACGATTTGGGCTCTTGATCCCTCCCACCGTATGCGGAGTGCGCGAATGATAAGGCACCCGGATTGTTTGTGACGCAGGTGCTTGCTGGGGCCGGCTGTCTACTCGCGATCGAAGACCTGGATGTTGGGTTTGGTCCGGCCGGGGAAGGATGTGCTTATGGTGAGGGTTTTTCCGTCGGGAGAGAGCTCGATCTTTTGGGTGTCGAAGAGCTTGCCGTTCACCTTGTCGGTCATCAGGAGAGTTTGCGTGTTGATTCGATGAATGGACGACGTGTAGCCTGCGGGGGCGTTGGGGCCGGAGCCGGGATAGTCTTTGTCGTCGAGTTTCAAGCTCTTCGTCATGGAGCCGCCGGGATAGAGGAAGGAGAGGCCGTCGTTCTGCCAGGGCTGGATCTGGAGCTCGTAGGTGGAGTTGACATCTTCGGTGGTGCTGTCCCAGGTGCCGGGAAATCCTGTGGTGCCGGCGGTGCGCGTGTAGATGTAGTGAAGATTGCTGGTGGTGCCGTCGGGGCGATAGCCGGTGAAGTTGTCGGTGAGGGTGCTTCCGTCGGGGGAGAGCTTCCAGAGGCCGATGATGGTGGTCTTTCCGTCCTTTTTGCGGGTGATCTTCCAACTGTCTGGAGCGTCGACGGTGATGGAGATGGTGGTGCCGAAGAGTCCGGGCTGGTCGGTTCCGTCGGCGGTGACGGTCTCGATGTTGTCTCCGGAAAAGATGAGGTTGTACTTGTTGGGACCGGCGGCCTCGACCTTCATCTCGTCGGTGAGGGTGCTTTTGGAGGGGTTGAGCTTCCACTTTCCGGTGAAGGAGTCGGCGGCGGTGCCGGTGATCGCGTGCAGCGTACCGGTGAATAGGGATAGAGCCAGGAGTGCTTGGATTGTTCGTGACGGCAGAGAGAGCTTGGGCATTTGGTTTTCTCCGAGTGCTTTACAGTCGTGTTGCCTGTTTGCACGAAGGTAGCCACTCTGAAGATGTGGTCAGGCGAGGTGGGGCGACTGCCGGGAGCCTATATATCTGTTGGTGTAGCAGGCATTGCGCGGGGTAGGGACGTTGACGGGGCAGTAGTTGCTGCCGGCGTGGGTCGTTGGATGTTCGGATGCGGACGGAGCTTTCTGGAATTGGACAGACGACGCTTTGAGGGGACGAGAGGACGCCTGCCGCCGCCACCGCAATTGACAAGCGAAAAGGAAGGACTTAATCTTCGCGCCATGCGACTGGATTGGGTCCTTTTTGTGCCTTTGGGACGGCGGGCTCTTGCTGTTCTTTGCGCGATTGCCGGGTTGATGGTGCCTGGGCTGGGTCGTGCGCAGGTTCCGGTGTTTGAGATTACTCCGGTGAGCAGCACGATCCGGTTTGATGTGAAGTCGTCGGTGGACATCAAGGGGAAGTTCGGCAAATGGACGGCGAGTTTGACGTTTACCTCTCCGGACGAGGCGACCGGGGTGTTGAAGATCGATATTGACGCGGCGAGCGTGGATACGGGAAGCGGGATGAAGAACGGGAAGCTGAAGGGCAAGGACTTCTTCGATGTCGAGGCGAATCCGCAGATCACGTTTGAGTCGACGAAGTTTGTGCCGGTGGGGCCGGAGACATATGAGGTGGATGGGAACTTCACGATCCGCGGGGTTTCGAATCCGGAGAAGCTGACGCTGGTGGTTTCGGGCAAGGGGACTGGTTCGGGCGAGATCAAGGGGAAGATGGTCTTTAACCGGAAAGACTACGGGATGAATAAGGGGATTCCGTTTATCAAGATCGCCGACCATGTGGAGGTGGCTATTCACCTGAGGGGGAAGCGGGTGAGCGGGCCTCCGCTGAATTGAGCGATATCGGGCCGATATGTTCGATCTGGCCGCGGTGTTTGTTCGCAACCCAGCCTAATGACACTATGGAGAGGGAAGGAGAGCCTCGCTCAGCCGAATGGATCATGTGAACTACATCTTGGTGCTGCTGATCGGGTTGCTCTGCGCGGTCGCTGCCGTGGCAGGTCTGGCGCGGCGGTTTGCGGTGTCGTACCCGATCGTTCTCGTGATCTTTGGATTGCTGTGTTCGCTGCTGCCGCACGTGCCGCACGTTCAGCTTTCTCCTTCCCTGGTTTTCCTGGTGATTTTGCCTCCGCTTCTTTATGTGGCCGCGTGGCAGACGTCGTGGCGGGAGTTTAAGTACAACCTGGTGTCGATTTCGAGCCTGGCGATCTTTCTGGTTTTCTTCACGGCCTTTGGTGTTGCGTTTGCGGCGAAGTGGTGGCTGCCGGGATTTAACTGGCAACTCGGATTTCTGTTGGGAGCGGTCGTCTCGCCCACAGATGCGGTCGCGGCGACTTCGATCGCGCGCAAAGTGGGCATGCCGCAGTACGTTGTCGACCTGCTGGAAGGCGAGAGTCTGTTAAACGATGCGACGGGGCTGCTGGCTTTGCAGTTCGGCGTGCAGATGGTTGTACAGGGAACGACACCTACGATCGGCCAGGGCTTGGCTGTGTTCGCCTGGCTGACGATCGGAGGCGCGCTCGTCGGGTTACTCATCGGAGCGGTCGTCGTCTGGCTGGAGCGTTGGGTGGACGATGGGCCGGTGGAGATCGCGCTTTCGCTGATCGTGCCGTATGCGGCGTATCTGATGGGAGAAGCGGTCCATGGGTCGGGCGTGATTGCGGTGGTCACGTGCGGTTTATTTGTGAGCCGGCGCAGTTCGTCGATTTTTTCGCCCGGCGTGCGACTGCAAGCTCTGGCTGTTTGGGACGCGCTGGAGTTTCTGCTGAACGGGCTGGTGTTTGTGCTCATCGGTCTGCAGCTTCCGTATGTGCTGGCCGGCATTCATGGGCATGACAAAGTCAGTCTGCTCACGTATGCGGTGGCATTTTCGGCCGTCCTGGTGCTGCTGCGGCTGGCCTGGATGTATCCGGCGGCGAGGGCGGCCTGGTGGGTGCGGAGACATCTTGTGGGGCAGATTTATCAAAGGCCGGGAGCGAATCAGGTTTTCGTCGTAGGGTGGACGGGGATGCGTGGGGTCGTCGCCCTGGCGGCGGCGAACTCCCTGCCTCTCACGCTCAATGATGGAAGTCCGTTTCCGCAGCGAAGCTTCATCATCTATCTGACGTTTTCTCTGATCCTGGTGACGCTTGTTTTGCAGGGTCTTACTTTGCCGTGGATGGTGCGCTTGCTGGGATTATCCGCCGGCAATGCGCAATTCTGCGAAGAGGGAGAGGCCAGGCATCTGCTGTTGCAGGCGGCCATCGACTTCCTTGATGAACGGAGGAAGTCGGCGGACGGAGAACATGAGGAGCACCTTTACGACGATCTGCTGCACCAGTACCAACATAAGCTTGAAGAGGTCGAGCAGTGCGGGCCGGATGGAAGCGATCTGGAGAAAAGCGCGCACGGCTTGACGGCGAATCATCTACAGCTGGATGCGATCCGGAGAGAACGCGAGGAGCTGAATCTGCTGAGGGCCAATGGAAGAATCGGAGATAACGTGCACCATAATCTCGAACGCGAACTGGATTTGAGCGAAAGCCGACTGACTTAGTAGTCGCCTGCATCTCGCGGTGGCTGGGTAGGCTGTGGGGAAATGAAGTAGACTTCGATTTGCGTTGGCGATTGCAGCGGCGGTTGGATCTGAGCGCCGGTAGAAAGGGGTCCATAACCATGCTTCGAGATCTCAAGATACGATCTTATGTGCTGGTGATCCAGGGCGTGTTGATCCTGGGGCTGGGGTTGGTTTTTCTTTACCTGCGCGCGAATATGACGGAGCAGGTCTTTAATGTCGTCGACGTAGGCATCGCAATCATGCTGACTGTGGCGGCGTTGATTATCACGGCGCTGGCGGACTGGATTGCCGCGCTGGGCGAGGGCGTAGAGCATTTCCGGCGCTTCGCATTTTATCTGCTGTGCGGCTTTGGGCTGCTGATGGCTTGCGCTTTTCTGGCCTACTCCCATTACCGGACTCTGGCGCTGATGCTTAGCTTCGCCGGCGTTCATGCGCTGGTGTATGCGATGTCGGTATTTTCGTTTCAGCTGAGCCATCTTCACCGGGCGCACCATCGCGGATTGTTGTTTTTGGCGGGTGGGGTTTCGCTGCTGTTTGCGATCGCGATGATCTTCTTTGCGACCTCGAACAACGATGAGCTGGCTACGTTGCTAATCGGCGCATATCTGTGTTTTGTGGGTGTGAGGATGCTGCACCAATCCTGGCGCTTGCATGAGGTCTTTCGGCACCTTGCGGTGCATCGAGAGGGTCACCCGGTGACGGGGAATTGATTGGCGAGAGTGCGACGTAATGTTTCGATGGGAATTGCAGTGATTTTGAATACGAAACGAATGCAAGCCTGCCGCAACCTGGGCAGGCTGTTGCTTGTGAGGTTGCCTTGAAAGAACTTTTGCCGATCGAGGAGATCGCGGCGAAGCTGGATCTTTCCGCCGCGATGTATGAGAAGCGTAGCCCGGTGAGCGCGAAGCTTAGCCTGGACTTGCTGGAGTCTGCACCGGCTAGCGGGCGATTGGGTAAGGTGATTCTGGTGACGGCGACGACGCCGACGACGTCTGGAGAAGGGAAGACGGTCACCTCGATTGGGCTGGTGCAGGGGCTGGAGAAGATCGGCAAGCGGGCGATTCTCACGTCGCGCGAGCCTTCGCTGGGGCCGGTGTTTGGCATGAAGGGCGGCGCGGCGGGCGGTGGGCGTTCGCAGGTGGAGCCGGCGGAGAAGATCAACCTTCATTTTCATGGCGACTTTCATGCGATCACGTCGGCGCATAACTTGCTGGCGGCGCTGATCGATTCGCATCTGTTTCATGGCAATGCGCTGGATCTGGATCCGGCGGCGATCACGTGGCCGCGGGCATTGGACATGAACGATCGCGCGCTGCGGAACATTGTGGTGAGCGTGACTGCACCGGAAAAGGTCCGCGAAGGGAGCAATCGCGCGACGGGGTTTGTGATTACGGCGGCGTCGGAGATCATGGCGATCCTGGCGCTGGCGAAGGACCGCATCGATCTGCGCGCGCGGCTGGCGCGGATCATTGTGGGGTCGAATCGAAAAGGGGAGGCAGTGTGGGCGGCGCAACTTGGCGCTGTCGGGCCGATGATGGCGCTGCTGAACGAGGCGCTGCTGCCGAACCTGGTGCAGACGACGGAGGGAACTCCGGCGCTGGTGCATTGCGGGCCGTTCGCGAATATCGCGCATGGGACGAGCTCGGTGATCTCGCAGGAGATGGGGCGGCGGCTGGCGGATTATGTGGTGAATGAGACGGGCTTCGCGTCGGACCTGGGATTTGAAAAGTATATCGACCTGGTGATGCCTTCGTCGGGAATCAAGCCTTCGATTGCGGTGCTGGTGTCGACGGTGCAGAGTGTTCGCCTGCAAGGTGACGGCGATCTGGATCGCGGGCTTGAAGAACCTGGAGAAGCATATGAGCATTGTGCAGGGGTTTCGTCTGCCGGTGGTGGTGGCGATCAACCGATTTCCGAAAGACACCGACGAGGAACTGGATGTGTTGAAGCAGTTCTGCGAGGCGCGCGGGGCTTCGTTCGCTTTGTCGGAGGCGTATGCGAAGGGCGGCGAAGGCGCGGCGGCGCTGGCGGCGAAGGTGGTTGAGGTGCTGGATGCGAATGCCGATGTCGAGCCGGTTTCGACCTATGACGAAGGCGACTCGGCGGTGGAGAAGATCACGAAGGTGGTGCGTCGGTCTATGGCGGGGATGGGATCGTGCTGAGCGAACGCGCGCAGGAGAGCCTTGCGCGGATGGAGCGGTGGGGGTTTGGAAATTTTCCGGTTTGCATTGCGAAGACGCAGTATTCGCTGTCGGATGATCCGAAGTTGAGCGGCGCGCCGACGGGGTGGTCGCTGCGGGTGAGCGATGTGTCATTGTCGGCGGGGGCGGGATTTCTGGTGGTGACCTCGGGAGCGATGATGCTGATGCCTGGGTTGCCGAAGGCTTCGCGGGCCCTGGATATCGATGTGGATGCGGATGGTGAGATTGTGGGGATGAGCTAACGGTCGCGACCGCGCGGAAGGTTTCATGATTTCTTCTTGAATGGTCAGGACGAACATCTGTTAGATATGGAGTTTCGAGCACTTGAGGGTGGAGGACCCACTTTGCGCGTCGCCATTCCCGAAGTGCGATCGATTCGTCTGATTGTTTGTGCCCTGCTGCCGCTGGCCTGCATGCTTGGCATGAGCGGCCGGCTTTACGCGCAGCTGCCCTTTTATACCGACGACACCGGAGTTACGGAACGGGGGAAGTGGCACTTCGAGTTCTTTGATGAGTATGACGCTCTGCAGCTTCAGTATCCCAACCAGAATCAAAATACGGCGAACTTCAAGATCAACTACGGTCTGCCGCACAACCTTGAAATCGATCTGGATTCGCCGTATCTCTCGATCTACCGCACGACGGGGAACCAGGGTTCCGCTGGCATCGGAGATACCAACCTAGGCGTCAAGATGAATTTCCGCAAGGAGTCCGCCGGGTCGCGCGCTCCCGCTCTCGCCGCCAGCTTTTATATTGAGCTGCCAAGCGGAGATGTAAAACAGCAGCTCGGCTCAGGGCTGGAGGACTACTGGCTGAACTTCATCGCACAGAAATCGCTCTCGCCAAAGACCAGAGTCACTGGAAACCTGGGATATCTGTTTGCCGGCAATACAAGCACCGGGGCACTGGGAACGCAAACTACGCGGGGACATGTCTTTCCGGGCGGGATTTCGCTGCTGCATGATTTCACTCCCGCGCTGACGCTTGGTGCTGAGGTTTACGCTGCTTACGCTGAGAATGGAAGCCTGGGGAGATCGCAGTTTCAGACCATGGTTGGCGGCCAGTATGCGGTTCGCAAGGGATTGAGCTTAGCCTTTGGCTTGCTCGGAGGGAGATACGTTGCGAGTCCGCGTCTCGGCGGACAGATTGGTTTCGCGGTGGATTTTCCCGATGTCTTTGAGTCTTCTTCTGCCCAGTAAGTTGAGCGATGACGCTCGACGGTGCGGAGGACCGGCGACCGGTTTCTCGCTCTCCGCGTTGAAGGGTTAAATCGTCATCAATTCCTCGAAGAAGCCGCCGATTTCGTGTTTTCTGTCGACGAAATGGATCTCGAGAATCCAGTGACGCTTCTGGCCTTTTTCGTCGAGCGAGCGCATGGGGAGATTGCTCCTGGGATGAACATAGAGCGTGACTTTGTCGTCGGCGATCTTTTCGTGGGGGAACTGGCCGATGAGGTGTCCGGCGATTCTTCCGCCGAACTCCCATCCGAACTTCTCTGCAAGCGAGACGACGTGATGAAAGAAATCGCAGCTGATTAGGTCCGGAGTTTCCTCAAAGAATCTCTTGCCGTCGGCGAAGGCCTGGCCGACGTCGTGCTTGAGTTTGTGCTTCAGCGGGTCGGAGCCAAGGACGAAGGTGCGGCCGAAATCCGCCTCCCATTGCTCGAAGACCGGGCCGAGGTCGAGGAAGAGGATGTCGTCTTCCTGGATGGTGAGGTCAGGGGGATTGTCGGCATAGGGCAGGAGGGTATTCTTGCCGGCGCGCACGATGCGCTTGTGCCAGTAGGTGGTGATGCCGTACATCTCTTTGGCGAGCGCGTAGATATCTTGATTGAGTGCCTGCTCGGTGATTCCCGCGCGGATCAGGCCACGGGCCTCGACTTCGTGAAAGAGCGCTACGGCTTTGGTCTGCGATTCGAGCAGCTCTGAGGCGCGTTGGTCTTCGGCTACGATCATCTTTACTCCGAGTCAGTTCTTGGAAACGAAAGCTAGGCGAGGAAGAAGCGGCTGAGGCCCATGTCGCGGAGTCCGCGACGATAGGCGATGGAGCTGCGGTCGGCCATGATGTGGGCTTCAAGCCTTGGGTCGAGCGGGAGGCATTCGGGTTTTTGCGCTTCGACGATTCGCTTGTCTTCGCGGAAGATCTTGTCGTTGAAATCGTAGACGGCCTGCACGGGCAGATCGGTGTCGAAGTTGCGGGCGATGGGCGCGAAGAGGCGAGTCACTTTCGCGGAGACGGGCGAGGAGGCATTCATGATCACCAGGCGAGATTCGCCGGGGAAGTGAATTTCGAGCGTCGCGGTGAAGGGCAGATGCACGCGGAAGTGCCGGAGCCATTCAAAGCCCGCCTTCCCGCGATCCTCCACGCCAATGGGATAGTTGCCGACGGAGCTCCAGTATTCGACTTCGAAGCCTTTCTCCGTGGGCTTGGGCGTGTAGGGAGGAACGATCGTGTTGTTGGGGTCGCCGAAGGTGTCGGCGTGGACGAAGCCAAAGTGGGCGACGTCGAGGAAGCCTTCCATCTGGCGGCCGGCGAATCCGAAGATGTCGAGGCTGGGACAGGTGATCTGCTGGAAGCCGGGATCGTTCCAGTGCGGCATGTCTGGAATGTCGGGTGCGGAGGCGTCTGGATCGGGCCGGAGGCATGTCCAGATGAGGCCGTAGAATTCCACCGCCGGATAGGTGCGGAGGTGCAGCTTCTGCGGAATGGCATCGTGAGGCTGCGCGGGGATCATGTTGCAGCGGCCACCCTCGCCGAAGCGAAGTCCGTGATAGGCGCAGGTGATGCCCTTGCCATCGTGGCTGCCCATGCTGAGCGGCGTGCCGCGGTGGGGGCAGAGATCGTTGGCGACGATGACCTGATCGTTGATGCGGTAGACGACCAGGAGTTCGTCGAGGAGCTTTGCCGCTACGGGGCCGTCGACGACTTCGCGCGAGAGGGCAATTGGGTACCAGTGGCGGGCGAGCTTGTTCCAATCGTCGGCGTCGAAGGTGCAGTTGAGCGGGAGATTCGTTGCTGTGGGCGGAGGCTGGATTACTGGGATCGACGCCATGTTTAGTTATAGCAAATGAGGTTGCAGACTCGATTGGAGAGCATCCTCGGCGATCTATCTGTGAAAACATCCGTTACTAAAGTTGTTTCTCGGGGTTCTCAAAGAGTCGCAGTAGTGAGGGGGAGAAATCGAGTCCGGAATCCTGAGGGTATTGGGCGCGCCATATGTCAGGGTCGGGATAGGATTCGAGCATCCAGCCGAATTGTGCTTCCATGTGTTCGGTCAGGATCGGTGGATCGTGGGGTAGACCCCATGCGCTAAGGCCTTGGTCGGCAACCTGGAGGAGCCATATTGGAACCGGCGACGCCAAAAGATGGACAAGGCCGCGGTGCATACTCCATCGCGGATCGTCGCTCCACTGCTGTTTGCTCAAACCTTGCAGATTGAGCAAGAGGAATCTTCCCTGATGCTGGTCCACCAAAACCGGCCATCTGGTACGCAGGAACTCAACAGCGACTAAGACGTCGTCGAGTTGAGGCACTCCAGAGCTTAGATCGGGAATGTATTCGATAAGGGCCTGGTCCCGTGCGATATCTTCCTGACTGTAGTTTTCCGGGAAGCGCAGGGGAACGACATCAGGAGAGGATGGCCCGCCGAGAGCGGCAACTCTCTGGAAGATCGCGGCATACGGACGCCAGCCGCCGGGTTGGTTGGTGGGCGCCGGCCCTGGAAAGTCTCCGCGCGCGATGAGTTGCTCAACGATGCGGTTCGCCAGGGAGGCGTCGCCGATGAACGAGTTGATAGCCCGCAGCGCGCCGGCGGCTCGCTGCACCGCCAATTCCCACTCCGGCGAAGGGCGCGGACTCCAGACTTGAAGCATCGACGGCGGGAACTGTGGTTCCTCGATGGCTGGCGCATCACCGGAGTTCCCTTGGACGATCGCACTCCATTTGGCGAGCGCGTGGAGTTGATCTGGGTCGACATCGACGGCTACTCGACTCGCGCAATAATCAGCGCGATCGATCAGGTGCTGCACCATCTCCGCTTCGCGGCGGCACCAGACCGATGTCTCGTATCCGGGACTTCGCACGCGAGCAATGAGAGGAGGCGTCGCGAAGAGACCCCAGATCATCCCGGTGTTGGTCTCCCACGCAGGAATGTAGGTGGCGTCGATTGCATACCGGCAGGACTTCCATGCTTGCAAATGCCGGAGTGCCGGCTTGACCTCTCCCGATCGATGGCTGATGGCGAAAAGACGGCGCGGCCACTCAGGCTTGATTGCGCTAAATGCCATGCATGCTATGTCAGCGGGGCGCACGACATCCCAAGGAAGGCTGAGCGCATGTTCTGCCCATGCCATCGCTTTCAGCGTAAGTACCCACCGCCGAAGGACGCCCGTTGCCAACGTTCGGAGATTGGCGTCGGACGAGGTAACGCAACGGTGAAGTCCCAGACGTAAACCAATGCTGCGCAACAGTCTGGCCGCCATTTGGATTGCGCTCAGCGTGAGTTCAGCCGGGACGTCTCTGCTTAACCATCCCCAGGCCAATTTCCACTGCAGGCCCTGACCTACGCGCAGGTCGGCGGGATCGAGCGGAGCAAGCTCTCCGTTCGCCTGGATCGTCATGTTCAGGAGAAGTTCGAGATGGCGTTCGCCAAAAAAGTTAGAGATTACCCAATTTCGCGGCAACTGGAGTTGAGATGGAATGCCCATCCGGAACGCAGTCACGTTCGCGATTGCTTCCGGATCGACCTCGGTCGAGGTGAACGCGATACCGCGAAGCAGCGAACCAACGGCTGCCAAGACCCAGGCACGCACTTGATCGCCGAGGATCATGTGTTGATCGCCGTGTTGTTGAATCAGCCCTTCCCACGCATTGAACTCTTCGAGCGCACCGGCTGCTCCCAAAGTATCTACGGGCGCTGCTGCAAGGATCGCGCTGAGCGTGTCGTTCCGGGTTGGGGTCACTGGAACGGAAGCTGCCGCAAGCAGAGCTTTGACGCCGAAACTGGGCCACTCGTCGAAGTTCTCCGGGGGAGCCCACATGGGTATCGCCGTTCGCATCACATCGGTGGCGCGAACACCCTTTGCAATCCAGGGATCGGAGATCCAGTCGACCAGCGAGGAGATTGTCTGGCCAGTTGGCCTGCGCATCTGGTCGCGGACCTCGCTCCACGCCGCAGCCAGCGGCTCTTCTATGTCGTCGAGGAGCCACCGTAGCGATATCGCGGATTCGTTGTGCGCGGACATGCGACCTATCGTACCTCCACGCTCAGCCAAAGGTGAACGAGTATGCCTGCACACCGGGGAGAATGCCGCCCAAGTACGGGAGGACAAACAAGACCATGTTGCTTGTGACTTCTTCAGCGAGCGGCGGCCGTTGAAAGATCACGGCTCGATGGCTCCACGCATTCGACGCGTGGTGTCGCTTGAGGATACAGAATGGATCGATGTTTCATTACTGAATAAGCGCGAGGTTGATTGCGTCGGCCATCGCCTGATAGCCAACATCATTGGGATGGAGATGGTCCGGGGACGCGAAGCGCGGCTGCAGCCGGCTGGGGTGATCGGGATCGCGCAAAGCAGCGTCGAAGTCGATGACACCGTCGAAAGAACCACTCGTTCTGATCCATTCGTTAACAGTCTGGCGAATTGTGTTTTTGGATTCGGAGTAGTAGCCGGGGAGTGCAGCGCCCTCGCAGGGAAGAATGGTTGCGCCGATGATCTTGACGCCGTGAGCGTGAGCGCGCGCGATCAGCTGTCGGTATGCCCAGATGATGTTTTCGGGTGTACGAATGGCAGATGGGTCGGCGAGATATTCTCCGCCGAGCTTTGCTCCTGGAAAGCTGATGTCATTGATTCCCTCGAGAAGCACGATGTGGGTTACGCCTGGTTGCGCGAGAGCATCGCGTTCGAAGCGGGCCAGACCGTTGGTGCCGAGTACGTCGTCTAAGAGCCGGTTGCCGGCTATGCCCTCGTTGACCACTGCGACTTTCGAGCCTTGGGGAGTTTTTTCGAGGTGGCGAATCAGGTCGCTAGGCCAGTTGCGGTCGGCATCGACGGTGGACTGATCTCCGTCGGTGATCGAGTCGCCGAAGGCAACGATCAGGCGTTGAGCAGGCTGACTCGGGAGGAGCACGGCGTTGATCAGGATTGAGGAATCCGACTTAGCTCCTCCGTCTATCTGTTCTGCAGATGTATGGTCGCCGGGTTGGGAGATGACTGCCCGCTTCAGCGCGAGGGAATGTACGGTTGGCGTCGAAACCTTCTGGGGGAAGTAGATGCTGATGCTGATCTCGGCTCCGGGTGTGACGGGAAAGGAGACCGGGTCACTGAGGATCGGCGCTCCTGCGGGGATTGTGACTGATTTTTGACCGCCGAAGGTGACACTTTGGAGCGAGCCGGGTTTCACGCTCTCGGGAGTGACCGGGACGCCGACGGTGACCGCGCCTATGAGCAAAGGTGTTGTTCCGTATTCGTTTGAGAGGCGGATGCATATGCGGTCTCCTCCGACTCGATAGTCGAACGCGCTCTCGTACTGTCTGATTGGCGATGTTGGTGAGTGGATCATCGGGCGAGGGGTCTGTTGCTTGTGGGCTGGTGGCCCAACTTGCGACCCACTTCACTTGCTGTGCGACGGCGAATCCACTGGCGAGAAAGAGCGGGCAGATGAGGAAAAGAAGACAAACGAAGCGGCAATTTCGCAGTGCTCTCACGCGAGGGAGTTCTCCTATTTCAATCGATCTTAGGTGACATTGCCTTTGCATGGGCAATTCGTATTCCAACATTGGAGAGCTGAAACAGATAAGAATTCGGAGCATTTTCTGCTGGGTCTGGCAGTAGCGGAGGAATAGGTGTCCGTCTACGTGAATGGGCCGCCCACATCTGGACAACGAAGAAATGGCGGCGCTTAAGGGCAATTCCATTATGTTCGATTCTGGACGGTATGGGTCGATTGCGGACGGTGGGTTGTTCGTGCGGCGAGCTAAGTCCTTTGTTCTAAAACAGGTAGACGCTGATGGAACTGGAGGGCAACGTGCTCTCGTACTCCCATTCAGGCTCGCGGAGAGTTGCGGGCTGATGCGAGGGGGACGAATGCTGGCGGATTTGCGCGATGCGTTGCGGCAACTGCGAAGGGCTCCGGGATTTACGGCGACGGCGGTCATTACTTTGGCGCTGGGGATCGGGGCGACGACGGCGATCTTTTCGCTGGTGCAGCAGGTGATGCTGAAGTCGCTGCCGGTGACGAAGCCGGAGGAGCTGTGGCGGATTGGGGATAAGATTCGCTGCTGCAACTGGGGCGGGTACACGCAGGGCGAGGATGGAGACTTCGCGCTCTTCTCGTGGGAGATGTATAAGAACTTTCGCGAGCGCACGCCGGAGTTCAGCGATTTGGCGGCTCTACAGGCGGGCAACGCGGCGTTGGGCGTTCGGAAAGAGGGATCGCAGGCGCCGGTGGATACCCGGAATGGCGAGTATGTGTCGGGGAATTTCTTCCGGACGCTTGGCGTGCAGCCGTGGATCGGCCGGATGATGACCGATGCGGACGATGTGGAAGGCGCTCCGCCGGTGACGGTGATGAGTTTTCACATCTGGCAGGAGAAGTATGGCTCCGATCCCTCGGTGGTCGGGTCGAGTTATCAGATCAATGGGCATCCATTCACGGTGATTGGCGTGGGGCCTCCCGGATTTTATGGCGCCAAGCTGGGTGGCGGCGGGATGCCGGATTTCTGGCTGCCGCTGACCGCGGAGCTGACCCTCGATGGGGCGACGGCGCGGTTGAAGCGGCCCCAGGGCAACTTCCTGGACCTGCTGGGGAGGGTGAAGCCGGGGGTGAATCCGCAGACACTGGAAGCTAAGCTGCGCGTGGAGTTTCACGACTGGCTGGCCAGCCATGTGCCGGATATGGAGCCGGGCGAGAAGCAGCTTTGGCAGCAGCAGACGCTGCACGTGGTTCCTGGCGGTGCGGGCGTGGCGGCGATGAAGGACCAGTATGCGGCAGGGCTGAAGCTGCTGCTTGCGGTCGCGGGCTGCGTGTTGCTGGTGGCCTGCGGGAACCTGGCGAACCTGATGCTGGCGCGTGGATTGAAAGATCGCGCGCAGACCTCGGTGCGGGTGGCGCTGGGGGCATCGCGGCAGCGGTTGGTGCGCAAAGCGCTGGTCGAGTGCGTGACGCTCTCTCTGATTGGCGGGGCGCTGGGGATCGCCGTCGCTTATGCGGGGACACGGCTGATTTTGTATCTTGCCTTCGAGATCGGCGGTGGGAATAACTACGTGCCGATTCATGCGACTCCGTCGTTGCCGGTGCTGCTCTTTGCGCTGGGCATCTCGGTGCTGACCGGGATTGTGTTTGGAATCGCGCCGTCGTGGGTGACCTCTCATGCCGATCCGGTGGAGGCGTTGCGCGGGGCGCATCGCTCGGTGGGCGGACGGCGGTCATGGGCGCAGAAGTCGCTCGTGATCGGGCAGGCAGCGACGTCTCTGATGCTGATCTCGACGGCGGCGCTGCTGGCGCAGAGCCTGCGAAACCTGGAGCATCAGGATTTTGGATTCGAGACGGAGGGACGGTATATCGCGGCCATTAATCCGATGCTTGGCAACTACAAGCCGGAGCAGATGGAACCGATGTTCCGCCAGATCGACGACAAGCTGCGCCAGATTCCCGGGGTGCGGATGGTTGCGCCGGCCCTTTATTCGCCGATGACGGGGGATAGCTGGAACGACGGTGTTCGCATCGAAGGCAGGCCGGAGCCAGGAGCCAAGGACGATACGAGCGCCGGGTGGGCGCGGGTGATGCCGGGCTTCTTCGAGACGATCGGCGCGAAGATGGTGCTGGGACGGGCGTTCTCCGATGAGGACACGCCGGCGACGCGGAAGGTGGCTGTCGTCAACGAGGCGTTTGCGAAGAAGTTCTTTAAGGACCAGAATCCCATCGGGCAACATTTCGGGCCGGACAAGCTGAAGTACTCCTCCAATTACGAGATCGTTGGCGTCGTGCGGGACATGCGGTATATGACCTACGACTACAAGGACCCGATAGGGGCGATGTTCTGGGTTCCGGAGACGCAAACGGTGCAATATGACGATCCGGCTTACACCGCGGGCGAGGTCTGGTCGCACTTCCTTTACAACATCGTGATCTGGGCTCCGGGAAACCCGCCGGGCATGGAAGATAAAGTCCGGAAGGTGCTGGCGAGCGTCGATCCGAACCTGGTGCTTTACGGGGTGGACTCTTACAGCAACGTGGTGAGCAACGACTTCCAGCAGGAGAACATGATTGCGACGTTGACCTCATTGCTGGGCGTGCTGGGACTGGTGCTGGCGGCAATCGGGCTCTATGGCGTGATGGCTTACTCGGTGGAGCAGCGGACGAGCGAGATCGGGCTGCGGATGGCGTTGGGCGCGGACCGCGGGAGCGTGGTGAAGATGGTGCTGCATGGCGCGTTTTCGCAGGTGGGCATCGGGCTGGCTTTGGGGATTCCGTTGGCGATCCTGGTGGGCTGGCTGATCACCGATCAGCTCTTTCACGTGAAGCCGTGGGACCCGATCATGCTGGCGATTGCTACGCTATTGCTTGGCCTGGCGGCGCTGATCGCTACGGTGATTCCGGCGCGGCGTGCGGCCGGTGTCGAGCCGATGGTGGCGTTGCGGAACGAGTAGCATCGCGGGTTGTTTGAGAATGATGTGGATTGTCGTGGAGGATTGCGGGAGCGGTTCGTGAGGTCTTCTCACCTTGCTCTCGCATCTTCTGTCATTTCCGTCATACACAAGTGATCCGTATCGTGGAGGCAGTATGTCTGCGCTCTTCTCCGACCTGGTTTTCGCTCTTCGGCAGCTGATTCGTCACCGCGTCTACGCTATCACCGCAATCGTCTCGATGGCGCTTGGGATTGCTGCCACGGCTGCGGTCTATAGCGTGCTCTATGGCGTGCTGATCGACCCTTACCCTTATCGCGACGCGAACCACATTGCGCTGGTCAATATTTATGACAAGCAGGGAAGTGAGGGGGATGTTCCTTTCACGCTGGCGGAGATTCAGCAGCTACGCAAGGCCAAGTCTTTGTCGGAAGTAATGGCGCGACGCAACGCGACTATGACTGCTACAGGCGGTGACCTGGTGACGACGGCGCGGGCCTACCAGTTTAGCGGCAACGGTCTCGACTTTCTCGGTGCGCCGGCGATGATGGGACGGTTGTGGACCGCGGCGGAGGTTCCCGAGGGCGTGGCGCCGCCGCAGGTTGCCGTGATCAGCTTTCTTTTCTGGAAGAGCCACTTTGGCGCCGATCCGAATGTGATTGGCAAGAGCCTGGAGTTGGATCATCAGAAGTACACGGTGATCGGCGTGGTTGGGCCGCGATTTACCTGGGGAGACGGTGATGTTTATCTGCCCCTGCCTGCCGATCTCGACCCTAAGACGCGGGTGCAGATTCTGGTGCGGATTCGCCCAGAGGTTTCTCTTGCTGCCGCCACGGGAGAATTGGATAGCTTCGTCCGGCAGATCGGGCACGATCATCCGGAGATGCTGCCTCGCGAGAAGTTTGACGTGAAGGTCGAGACCTTGAACGACTCGCTGCTGGGCGAGTTCAAGGGCACGCTGTTTCTGCTCTTTGCGGCTGTGGCGCTGCTGCTTCTGATTGGGTGCGGCAATGTCTCGATCCTGATGCTGGCTCGAGGCACGGCACGGCAGCAGGAGCTTGGTATGAGGGCCGCGCTTGGCGCGACGCGTCTGCGTATTGTGCGGCAACTGCTCACGGAAGCTGTGCTGCTGTCGGTCACCGGAGGAGCGCTGGGCATGGGGCTGGCTTATCTTGCGATTCGCCTCATCGTCGGGCTGTTGCCGGAGTATTCGATCCCTCATGAAGTGGTTATCAGCCTGAATATTCCGGTGCTGTTTTTCAGCGCCGGAATCTCGGTTGCCACGGGAATCGCGGCGGGACTTGCTCCGGCGCTGCAGTTCTCGCGGCCGCACTTGAATGCGATTTTGCAGGCGGGAGATAGCCGCACTGCGACTTCGCGGGCGTCGAAAGTGCGGTCCGTGATGATCGTCGCGCAGGTGGCGCTGACGGTGTTGCTCCTGGCTGGAGCGGGCGCGGCGATGCGGACGTTTCTTGAGGCGTACACCGCGCGGCTTGGGTTTGATCCGCATAATTCGTTGTTGATGTTTATGGCGATTCCGGAGCGCTCTTACACGACGTGGGAGACACGGACGCAGTATCTGGATGCCTTGGTCGAGAAGATCAAGGCCACGCCAGGGGTGGTCGATGCGACTGCCTTTAATGGTGGACTTCCACCGGAGGGCGTGTGGCGGCAGCCGGTGCATATGCTGGGCGCACCTGCGGACGATGGCCGCCAGGCCGGCGTGATGCTGGTGAGTGCCGATTACTTTGCGGTGTTACGCATGCCGCTGCTTGAGGGGAGGACCATCACGCGTGCTGAGGTCTTGCGCGGCGCTCACGTGACGGTGGTGAGCCAGACTTTTGTGCAGCGTTACCTTGGCGGCGTTGACCCTATCGGACATCAGGTTGTTCCTGTTGAGTTGCAGCGTGGCTTTCCGCAAGCTTTGCTGGGCGCGAATCCGGAGTTGCCTTACGAGATCGTCGGTGTGGTTGGCGACGTTCGGAACGATGGGCTGCATCAGCCGATTCAGCCGCAGATTTATGTTCCTTCGACGGTGCTGATGTTTCCGGGGATCAGTTTGATGGTGCGCACGGCTGGTGACCCGAGTCTGTTGGTTCGGGACATCGGGAGCAGCATGAGGGCGCTGGATCAGAATCAGGCTATAACGCGAGAATATTCCTTTGAGGAGTTTCTTTCGACGTTTGTCTGGTCGCATGACCGGTTCATCTCGATACTGTTTGCGGTCTTCTCGGCGGTGGCGCTGGGGCTGGCGGCTATCGGCCTCTTCTCGGTCGTCGCTTACTCGGTGCAGCAGCGGACTCGCGAGATCGGCATCCGGATGGCGCTTGGTGCGCCGCGGTTGAGCGTGGCTGTTCTGGCGTTAATGTCCGTGGCGTGGACTACGGGTTTTGGGTTGCTCCTGGGCATCGGGCTTAGCGTGGGCCTTAGCGATTCGGTGCACAAGTGGACGCAGAGCAGCATGAGGGACGCGGGAGTGTTGAGCATTATCTCTGGTGTTTTCCTGCTGGCGTCGATTCTTGCGTGTGTTGTACCGGCGCGGAGGGCGATGCGGGTTGATCCGATGGTGACGCTGCGGAGTAGTTGATGGGTGACGTCGAGGGAACTTCGGACTTGCGAAAAGCGTTCTGCATTGCGGATGCTTATTCGTGACCTCATTGAATCTCGTTATTGAAAATGTCAGCAAGCAGTATCGTGGCGGCCATCGCGCGCTTCGCAATTTCAGCCTCTCTTTGAAACCTGGCGTGCTCGGCTTGCTTGGGCCTAATGGCGCGGGCAAGACGACGTTGATGGGGATTCTCGCGACCATCACTCAGGCGAGTGAAGGCCGTGTGCTTTGGAATGGAGCTGAGGTCGCTAAGAATCCCGACGGGCTGCGTTCGGTGCTTGGATATCTTCCGCAGGACTTTGGCGTTTATCCGAACTTGAACGCTGTCGAGTTTCTTGAGTACCTTGCGGCAGTCAAAGGTTTGGACGGCGCGACGGCGCGGCGGCGCATTGCGGAGCTTCTGGAGCTTGTGAATCTAACGGATGCGAGCAAGCGGCCGTTGGGAGGCTACTCGGGCGGGATGAAGCAGCGCGTGGGGATTGCGCAGGCGCTGCTGAATGATCCGCAATTGCTGATCGTCGATGAGCCGACCGCAGGACTCGACCCGGAAGAGCGGGTGCGTTTTCGCAATCTGCTCTCGGACCTTGCTGGCGAGCGGATTGTGGTGCTCTCGACGCATATCGTCTCGGATATTGAGGCCACCGCTACCGACATCGCTTTGATCGCGAATGGAACGCTGGTGGCGCATGACTCGCCCGAGGCTTTGCTGCTGAGAGTGGAGGGCAAGGTTTGGGAATGTGTCGTCTCGAGCGCCGACCTGGACGCGGCGCGGCGGCAATATCAGATCAGCAGCACGAACCGGCGGAGCGATGGGGTGCATGTTCGCATCTTGGGCGATGAACCTCCGCCGGGGGCGGTGGCAGTGAGCGCGAATCTTGAAGACGCTTACCTTTACTGCCTCTCACAACATCGGGAACGTGTCTCCGCATGAGGAGCTTTCGTGTGCTGTTCCATATTGTGCGGGCGGACTTCCTCGAGCGCGTGCGCCGTTACAGCTTTCTGCTGACGATGGCGTTCTCGATTTATCTCGGATATGCGATCTATGCCGGCCAGATCAGCCTGCGGCTCAACAACTATCAAGGAGTCGCCAACTCTGCGTGGCTGGGTTCGGTTGCCGGTTTGGTTGGCTCGGTCTTCCTGAGCCTGGTCGGCTTTTATGTGGTCAAGAACACGATCCAGCGCGACCGCGAAACTCGCGTGGGGCGGATACTTGCGGCGACGCCTTTGAGCAAGATCGTTTACACGCTTGGCAAGGCGCTGAGCAACTTCGCCGTTCTTGGCTTGATGGTACTTATTCTCGCGGCGGAGGCCGTGGTCATTCAGTGGGCCCGCATGGGCATGGGGCGAGTTGATTTCTTTGAACTGCTTACTCCGCTTCTTGTCTTTGGCCTTTGCTCGGTTGGTGTGACCTCGGCTCTTGCCGTTCTCTTTGAGACGATTCCGGGCTTGCGTGGCGGGTTGGGAAACATTGTCTACTTCTTTCTTTGGTGCTACCTGATCAGCATGAGCGTTGCGCCACTTATCGCCGGAAAGCCTGCTAGCACGCTGACTTCGCTGAGTGATTACGCGGGTATCGGGACCATCTCGGGGCAAATGCAGGCGCAGGTTCGTGAACTTGACCCGGAGTATAAAGGCGGATCTTCTTTCACCGTTGGATCCCTGCATCACGCGACCAAGAGCTTCCTCTGGCAGGGAGTGCGATGGACTCCGACGATTCTGCTGGCGCGTGTCTTCTGGCTTGGAGTTGCTCTTAGTCTTACGCTGCTTGCCGCGGGGCTATTCGACCGTTTTGATCCGGCGCGGGAGAGATTGTCGTTCGGGCGAGTAAGACAGGGAAGGCAACAGCAGGCTATTGCGCTAGAGCCGGCGGAAGGCACGCCCGCTGCGGCGAGAGGACAGCAACTCACTGCCTCCGGTCTTACGCCACTTGCGCGTAGTGGAGGACAGTCTCGTTTTGCTGCGCTGGTTGTGGCCGAGCTTCGCTTGCTGCTTTGGGGGCGACGATGGTGGTGGTATACGGTTGCGGCGGGGCTGTTCGTTGCGTGCGTCTTTGCGCCGCTGGCCGATGCGCGTTCGTGGATTATTCTTGCTGCCTGGCTTTGGCCGACGCTGCTTTGGTCGCAGCTTGGGACGCGCGAGGCGCAGTTCTCGACGCATGCGCTGATCTTTTCCGCGCCTCATGCGTTTCCGCGACAGATTTTGGCGTCATGGACGGCGGGGGTACTACTGGCGGTGATTACCGGCGGAGGGCTGGGATTGCACCTGGTCTTTGCGCGAGATTGGGAAGGGCTGGCTACGTGGGTTGTAGGCGCGCTGTTTATTCCCACGCTCGCCCTTGCGCTCGGCGTTTGTACCGGGAGTCCGAAGGCCTTTGAAGCGATCTACTCGATCTGGTGGTACATCGGGCCGCTGCATCACCTGGGCAAGCTGGACTTCATTGGGACGGATCCTGCATCGAGTAGTCCGGCTCTTTATCTGGCGGCTTCGATGGGGTTGTTGCTGGTGGCTTGCTTCTGGCGTAGGGCGCGGCTGGCTCATGCTTGATTCGTCGCGCCATCTCCGAATCTTCCGGCTCGGGGCCGAGTAACAGGCTGCTCCTTCGCCGGTTGAGGAGATCAGTCCACATCCACGTAGAGCGATTCCAACCCGTTAAATCCTGGTATGGATTTTCGAACGGGAGGAAGCGCTTCGCTAAGACGGATGTTCGGGAATCGCTTGAAAAGAGCCAGGAGCGCGACCTGCGCTTCGGCGCGGGCGAGCGGTGCACCAATGCAGTAGTGAGCCCCGCCTCCGAAGGAATAGTGATGATTGGCTATGCGCTCGGGGTTGAAGACATGAGGGGCCTCGTAGACGGCTGGGTCATGGTTGGCGCCGTGTAATGAGGATGTGATGGTCTGTCCCGCTTCAATGGCGACGCCGTCTATCGTTTTAGCATGAGGGCATACCCTGTCAAGCTGTAGTACGGGCGAGTCGTATCGGAGGACTTCTTCCACGACTGCGTTGATCACTTCAGGTTGCGCCCGTAATTTGGCAAGCTCTGCCGGATGCTTCAGCAGAGCCAGCGCGCCGTTGCTCAACAGATCGGTCGTCGTCAGATTGCCGGCGATGATCAGGAGATGGACGATGCTGACGATGTCGGGCACGGACAACTGTTCTCCGGCTTCTTCGACGCCGATCAGGTTGCTGATGAGGTCAGTTCCACGGTTGATGCGGCGCTCCTGGATCACCTTCAAGAGATAATTTGTGAAAGCCTGCAGGGCCTGATCCATGCCGGCCTTCTGCTCAGGGGTGCGATTGGGGTTAAAGATTTGAACTCGCGCATCTGACCAGCGTTTGAAGTCTTCCTGATCGCTCTCGTTCACGCCAAGTATCGCGGAGATAACGATCGTCGGCAGGGGATTGGAGTACATGGCGACCACATCGAATGAACTCTGGCCTGTGACAGCGTCGAGAAGCTTGTCTGCGATTTCACGGATGCGGCCACGCGCGGCTTCGATCGATTGCGCGGTGAAGGCCTTCGCCACCAGGCCGCGGAGCCGCCTATGGTCGGGGTCATCAAGGTGCAGCATGGTGGGCCTGAAATTATCGTCCACGTTCAGTTGGACACGCGAGAAAGAACCTGGCCGAGATTTGCGCGGATCCGAGGACAGAGTGCGGTCGTTGAGCACGGCGGCAATGTCTTTGGCGCGCGTCAGAAAGATCCGGTCGAAGGTTCGGTCTTTGTGGACAGGTTCGGAAGAACGCAGGGCGTCGAGGATGCTGGGAAGGGTCTTCGCGAAAGGCCGGATCGAGGGCGGTCAAGCCTATTCCCGATGCGATCGGGGCCGGGGTATCTTTCATAGATTAAGGTCCTCTTGACTTCGATGAGTTGCAATAGTAACAGGCGCGCTCAGCCTAGTTGAGAGCGGATGATAAGTGCGCGATCAGCCCAATCCTGTCGAGCACCGTCCAGTGCTTTACGTCGCGACCGCACTGGCGGTACCTCGAGCCTCTGCCTAACCTTGGCAGGCTTGACTCATGGGAACAGACTCCGCATCGGTGGTTACCGGAGTCTCCTTATCGCCCGGCCTGCCTCCGGCTGCCGCTAAGTCGTGGAATTTGCCTGAGGTTTCTTGGGGTCTTTCGAGCTTTCCTCGCTGCTCTTCTCGTGCGGCTTCACCGTCGAGCGAATGACCATGATCTTGTTCAACATGTCGAACCAAAACGGTGCGCCGAGGGAGACTGCCAGCGCGGTGAGTAACCAGCCGAAGATGCGCTGGACATTGCCGGTAGTATCGTCCCACTGCACACCTTTCCAACCGATCGGCAGATCGATGCCGTTTAGTTGCGTAATAGCTGTTGTGATCTTTTGAGTGGGAGTGCCATTGGCGTTGGCGGTTGGATCGGTCTTCGCCGCAGCCTCGGCGTAAGCCACCACACTTTGCCGAAGACTTGCGTCGGTGGAGAGTCTTTTCGTGTATCCAATGCAATCGGCGTTCGCACCGATTGCCAGGATGATGCCGAGCATGAAGGTGATTGCCTGCGTGCGCCGCTTGTACCAGCCGGAGACCCGGTCCATCGCGCTGTTATACCAGTCCTCGACGCTCTTCAGGAGTTTGTCCGCGTCATCGCCGGCAGCGGATATTAAAGCGCCCATAGCCGTCCTGACGTTTGCGGGAAGTGCCGCATCATCGGGTGAGTTCTTGACGAGGTCGAGAACAGCCAGAGCAAAGTTGCGCGAAGGGATGTAGGAGGGAAGCTCCTTTTTCGGCGCGGTTGCATAGTTTCCGCGGTAGAGGCTATTGATGAGGCCGTGATTGTAGAGGGAACTCACGAAATCTCCTGCATCCTTGCTGCCGATGAGCGAGTTAATTCCTTTCTCCAGGTTCTGCGCCCGTGTCTTCATAAATCCTTCGATCAGCTCATTGGTCGCCGATGCGGGATGAGGCTGAGGAGAAGAAAGAGGGAGATTAGACCAATCGCAATGTCGAGAATATTCGATCCGAACATGCGTAGCTCCTTCGGAGAGTTGGGAAGTCGTTCAAGGCCGCTACGGGATCACCCAGAGAGTTGGCCGGGGAAAAAGTGTTTCGCTGCGCAGAGAACGATAGCACAGAACGGGTCTTTGCTGAAAATCCAGCTATGGCATTGACAGGGGACTGGTTCGAAGTCCTTCGGTCAAGACTGAGAAAGAGGCTAGCTGAGAGAAATCGTGACGGCCGCTGCCCGGTTGGAGAGGCTGCCGGAGATCGAAGCGGATCGATTCTTGAGGAACAACCGCATAGCGGTCGCAACAACTATACTTCCACAATGATTCTCCTCGGTTCGCACCCGAAGTGGCATCCGGTGTTCGAGACGCTGGGCTACGTCGCGGGCTACCTGGTCTATCGGCGTGAGCGAGCCCGATATGGCGATGTTGTGCCCGAGGGGCAGCGTTGGACGGTACTGGCGGCGGCAGCGCTTGGGGCCCTGGTGGGTTGTCGACTGCTTGGATTGGCCGAGCAGTGGCCTGCGGTGTTCGCAGCATGGCGGTCGGGGGACCTTCTCAGGCTGCTCCTCTCCCCTGGGGGAAGACGGTGGTGGGTGGGCTGCTGGGCGGATGGCTGGGCGTCGAGATCGCCAAGAGGTTTGGCGGGATTTATCGCAGGACTGGGGACTTGTTCGTTCTGCCGCTGTGTGTGGGGATTGCGGTGGGGCGCGTTGGCTGCCTGGTTGCTGGATTGGCCGACGATACTTATGGGAAGCCTACGAGCTTGCCATGGTCGGTGGATTTCGGCGACGGGATTGGCCGGCATCCCGTTCAGGCTTATGAGATTGTCTTTCTGATGCTCATGGGGGTGCTTCTGGAGCGGAATCGTAAGTTACCTGAAGGCGTCCGGTTCAGGATCTTTGTCGCGAGTTATCTAGCCTGGAGGGTAGTTATCGACTTCCTAAAGCCACAGCCGCTTATCTATGGGCTCGATGTTATTCAGTGGGCTTGCTTGGCGGGGCTGGCTACCCTCGCTCTGTTGTGGGGAATGAATCTTAAGGCGAAGTCCGAGGGAGCCCATGAGCAAGCCGCTGGCTGACCGCATTCCCTTTGCGAAGCTCGTTGCTGTTTTTGCGGCGTGCTTTGGCGTCGGGCTGGGGCTGTGTGGGCTGGGCTTCTTTCTCAACGCTCACCACGCCGGAAGTAGCGGTGAGGAATTCGGTGGATTCCAACCATTCGGTCTGCTGTCTCTTGTCATCCTTGTCGTTTCGTTTGTGGGGTTGGTAGTTTCTTTGCTGGCATGGGCGGTGGTTGGACTATTAGACAGCCTCGGTCTTATCCGACGCGGAAACGATCCATAAGGGTTATTCGAGGATCCTGAAGACAAGTAAGGCGACGAGGGTCGTGACACTTAGTTGCAGAGTCTCGAATTCATACAGCGAGCCGTATCTTCGGGCGTAAAATTCCAAGATGCTGGAGAAGAAGCTGACGGCGCTGGGTTGCGTTGCGGGAATCGTGGTGCTGGGTGCTTGTGGTAATGGTACGGCCTACACTCCGCCCCCGCCGCCGCCCCCGCCGGTGATTTCGGTGCTGGAAGCGTTTGGCATTCGAAGTTTGCAACTGGTGGTGAAGAGGGGCGACGATTCGCATCATCTCGATCCGTCGGAATTGGCGGCGGGACTGGTGTCCGATTGGCGCTCGGAACGCACGACGATCCGAATGAAAGCCCCTTCTAAGCCGGTCACCGATAGCGCGGGGCTGGAGATCACAATTCTGAGCGACGGGCCTGCTGGAGTGCAGTCTTCTCCACCCTCGGGCGGGCAGCAGCATGGAGGGCAGGTAGTTTGGCTGGCGGCGAAGTTGACCAGTAAAGATGGGGCGGTAATCTGGCGGCGGAGCGCGGTGCGGTATGCGACCAGCTGCGCGAACAGCGGCGGCGATGCGGCGGCGTGGAATGACCCTAAGTTCAGATATTGTGTGGTCGACAATGTCAGCCGTCAGTTTGTCTATGAACTGCTCTATGAGTTTAAGGAGTCTCCATGACGGAAAAGGTGGGCCCTTCCCTGTTTTATGATGTGGCGACCTCGATGTGTTCGGTTTGCTCTCGCAGGGTGGACGCGAAGATGGTCTTTGAGGAGGACAAGGTCCAGACGCTGAAACAGTGCCCGCAGGACGGACATGCTCGCCTGGGTGTTGGTAGCTGACGACGTCGATTACTACCGCAGCTCGCGCGAAGTCGTGATCGAGGTGCCGGAACAGCCGATGGCCGCTGATCCATGGGTTCGATGTTATTCAATGGGCTAGCCCTGGAGGGCCGAGCACTCTCGCTTTGTGGCTGGGAAACGGACCAACAAACAAAGAGCACGGAAACTTATGAGCAAGCCACGGGCTGACGACGGTCATCGCAAAAGAGGATATAAGATCCTTTTCTTAATCGCCAGGAGAGACAGGATTTCAGGCGTAGAATGCCGACATGCTGGAGAAGAAGCTGACGGCGCTGGCATGCGCGGCCGGAATTCTCGCATTTGGCGCCTGTGCTGGAGATGTGACCGTGTCTGTGCCGCCCGTGCCACATCTACCACCGGCGCCTATACCTGGTTTGGCGCAAGTCCACACCATTGCAATCCAGGTGGAGGATGTCTCAGGCGGCGATCTTGTCGACGGCGACGCGCTCGGTCAAGTGGTTGTCGCCAACTGGGACTCTGGCCAGAATAAAAAGCACGTCCATTTCGATGTTATGCAGCCTTCGATGGGCGATGACGCCACATTAAAGATCGGCCTGGTTCGTAAGACATTGTCATGCGAACCTTCCACTCCGTTCCTCCAGAGATGCGGCCTTGTGTTGATAACATCGTCGACTCTCACCGGTCGAGATGGCAAATTGATTTGGCATCGATCGAAAGAGGAGTCCAAATGCGAATTTAAGGTCGGATACATTACGCCAGAAGAAATTTGGAAATCAGATGCATTCATGCAAGTTGCGGCTTATTGCCTCTCCTCTCACAACATTGCCCAGTTTGCTTCGTTAAGCTCGCTCAAGACCCGGAGGAACGATGACCGAGAAACTCCGCCCTTACCTCTTCTACGACGTGGCGATCTCCATCTGCTCGACATGCTATCGGCGCGTCGACGCGAAGATCGTCTTTGAAGACGACAAGGTGTGGATGCTGAAGCGCTGCCCGCAGCATGGACATGAGCGCGTGCTGGTGGCCGACGATGTGGATTACTACCGGCGCTCGCGCGAAGTCTTCATCAAGACGCCGGAGCAGCCGATGGTCTACAACACGCCGGTGAAATATGGCTGCCCGTACGATTGCGGACTCTGTCCCGGACCACGAGCAGCATAGCTGCCTGACGCTGGTTGAGATCTGCGACGCATGCAATCTGACGTGTCCCATCTGTTACGCGGGCAGCGGCCAGCACCGGACGGAGTTTCGCACGCTGGAGCAGATTGAGGCCATGCTCGACTGCGTGGTGCGCAACGAAAAACAGCCGGACGTGGTGCAGATCTCGGGCGGCGAGCCGACGCTGCATCCGGATTTCTTTCGCGTTCTGGAGATGTGCAAGGAGCGGCCGATCCGCCACCTGATGGTGAACACCAACGGCATCAGCATCGCGCAGGATGAGGAGTTCGCGGAGCGGCTGGCGGACTTCATGCCGCAGTTTGAGGTCTATCTGCAGTTCGACTCGCTGCAGCGCGAGCCGCTGATGCAGTTGCGCGGCGCCGATCTGCGCAGCATGCGCGAGAAGGCGCTGGAGCGGCTCAACCAGCTCGGCATCTCGACGACGCTGGTGGTGACGGTGGAGCGCGGCGTGAACGACGGCGAACTGGGCGCGATCGTCGACTTTGCGCTGCACCAGCCGGCGGTGCGCGGAGTGACGTTTCAGCCGGTGCAGCAGGCGGGCCGCATGCAGGGATTCGATTCGGCGCAGCACCGCCTGACGCTGACCGAGGTGCGACGGCGCATTCTCGAGCAGACGGACGTCTTTCGGCCCGAAGACCTGATTCCGGTGCCGTGCCATCCGGATGCGCTGGCGATGGCTTATGCACTGAAGCTGGGCGGCAAGACCGTTCCGCTGACGGGGATGATGCCGCCCGAAGTGCTGATCGACGGGGCGAAGAACACGATCGTCTACGAGCAGGAAGCAGGGCTGCGCGACCATCTCTTCAAGCTCTTCGCGACCAACCACTCGCCCAGTTCGCAGGCTTCGACGCTGAGCGAGCTGCTGTGCTGTCTGCCGAAGGTGCTGATGCCCAAAGAGCTGGGCTACAAGAATCTGTTTCGCATCCTGATCGTGCAGTTCATCGATGCGGAGGCTTTCGACGTGCGCAGCGTGAAGAAGAGCTGCATTCATATCGCGCATCCGGATGGGAAGCGGCTCATTCCGTTCGACACATTCAACATGTTTTACCGAGGGGGATTGGAAGCCACTCTTCTGGAGGGCTTGCGGCGCGAGGAAGCGGCATTCGTCGTTTAGCCGTTCCGCCTGGGGTGATATGCAACTCGTTCTGTTCGCGCGGCGCTATGCGAGCGCGAGGTTGATGTTCTGGATGGCTTCGTCGATTTCCTGGGTGTTCTTGTAGCCGACGGTGACGGTGTCGACTTTGGCGTTTTGGAAGGCGAACTTCATGGCGGCCTGGCGGTCGTTGTGGTCGAAGGCGCCTTCGCCGGCGAGCTTCATGCTGACGACGCCCATGCCTTCTTTCTTGACCTGGTGGATGTGGGAGACGACTTCGGGGACGCTGCCGAGGCCGGGGCCGTCGGCGACTTCCGTATCCATGCGGGTGCCGTTGTGGTTGCAGCGGATCATGGCGACCTCGAGCCACTTGTCGCCGGGCACCTGGCGCAGGGCGGGGAGGCCGTGAACGGAGGCCCCGCGGGCGATGACGACCTTCTTCTGCTGCGCTTCCTGGATGCCGTCGGCCCAGCGGACGGATTCGCTTGGCCAGGTGGGCGTGTGCTGCCAGTGGAGGAGCATGATGTCGAAGTATTCGGTCTGCGCGAGCTTGCGGAGTTCATCGATCTTGACCTGCGGGTCGACGTCGCCGTGGGTGGTGATCTTGGACATCAGGCGATAGGTGTCGCGGGGAATTCCCTGGAGGGCGATGCCGAGCATCTTGTGCATTTCGGCGTAGGACTCGGCGGTCTCGAAGAAGCGGACGCCGTTGTCATAGGCGTAGCGGACGGTCTTGGTGAAGGCTTCCTGGCCGAGGTTGCGCTGGACGGCTCCGCTCATGCTGCCGGTGCCGAAGGCGAGGCGAGTGACTTTGACTCCGGAGTCGCCGAGGGTGACCCAGTCGGTGGCGCTTTGCCTGGTTGCGGTCGCGACGGCGAGGCTTCCGGTGGAGGCGAGGGCTCCGGCGGCTAGGCCGGTCTTGACGAATGCGCGTCTGGATAAGTGGGCCATGGTCGTCCCTCCGATGGGTCGATTACGGTGTACTAAGGCCTAGCTTTATGGCTCCGCAATTGGCGGATTGTTCTATGGACGTAATGGTACCGCAAAGAGATGCGAGTGGTCGGTGAATTTGGGCGGGGTTTCAAGGGAGCTACGGGGACCCAAGTCCCTCATTGGTCATTGCTGAAACTGCAGGTCCTTCGACTCGCCTTCACTTCGTGAAGGCTCGCTCAGGATGACAAATCATAAATGTTCGGGATGACAAGTTCCGAATAAGGGTAAGCGGCGAAGTGTTAGAAGCGAATGACGGGGCCGGTTTCGGCGCTCCAGTTGCTTTTGTTGGTGAATTCGTCTTTGGAGAGCCAGCTGAGGAATGGGGGCTTGCCGATGCCGGGCGGGTCTTCGATGTCACTCTTGTAGCGGACGATGGTGTCGGCGATCGAGGTGCGGATGGCGACGGTCTTGCTCAGCTTGTAGTCGTTCGACAGGATGAGGGTGACGGCGGCGCGTTGGTTCTCAATCTGGGGATGGACGTAGGTATTGTGGCGTTCGTCGAGGACGAGCGGCATGTCGATGTGAGAGGTCACCATGGTTGGCCGCACGACGAAAGAGATGTTGTTGATGGGGCCGTCGTGCATGAAGCGAAGCCCGGAGCCGATGGTGGTGGTTGAGCCGGTCTGGGTGGCGCCTTTTTGCAAGAGCCCGGGCTGGCTGGACGTGGCGAAATCGACGGCGAGCCAATGAGTGAGGGCGTAGTCGAAGGTGAAGCCAAAGCCGCCCTGGCTGAAGCACATGGTGCAGGGCTGGGCCGGGCTGCCCATGGGCATGGTGTGGTAGAAGGGGGCGATCGCGAAGTGGCGGAAGCGCCCGGCCTCCTCGATCTGCTCGTCGCTGGGCTGAGGATGGACGAGCAGCGAGTTTTCTAGTTCGGGGTCGTGCTGGAAGTCGCGATACCAGGGCAACTGCAGACGCATGAGGTTGGCGAAGGTGCGGCTGGGGTTGACTGCGCCGCGCATGAAGGCGAGCCCGAGATTGAAGCGATCTCCGCCCTGGAAGCGGTCGCTGACGAAGCGATCGAGAGCGTCTTCGCCGAGCATCCAGAGGAAGCCGACGGTGGGTGTGACGATGAAATCGACCCAGCCGGTGTTGTTGGTGTAGTGCCACCCAGGATGCCATTGCGGGCAGGCGGGGTCTTTGCATTTGATGGGATAAGTCCAGCCGCCCTCGTTGCCGATTCCGGCCTCGCCGAGGAAGCTGATTTCGGAGTGGGTGCTGTAGACGGCAGACCAAATCAAGGCGTGGAAGCGGCTCTTCCAATACTCGGGATTGGAGCCGATCTCGAGCTGGCGGCCGACTGGGTCGTTCTGGATAAAGATGAAGTCAGCGACGGAGCCTTGCAGGGGATGGCCGATGTAGTTGACGAGGAAGTCGTCGCCATCATTCCAGCGGTGCATGTTGAACTGCTTGGTCGAAGCAATGTAGTCGTGCCAGAAGGGCTTTTTCGCCAACATGAGGCGGATCTGGTCGTCACTGGCGGCGCGGAAGGTGTTCTCGACGACGTTGAAAAAGAGTGACTGGGCGAGCAGGCCCTTCCAATTGTAAGGGCCTGCGTCGACGCGGTAATCGGGAGAGCTGGGGTCGACGACGGGCACTTCCCGGGCGTAGAGGTCGACGGAGCGGGGCATCATCCGCTGAAGAGCGTCCTGGGCATCGACGACGTTGACGCCGAAGACGGAGAGACTGCCGAAGTCGGCGTTTTCGTCGGCTACCGAACGGCTGGGATCGAAGATTGGGCCGTCTTGCTGGGCCGCAGCGTGATCCTGGACCGAAATGGAATCGGGCTTCGGCTGCTGCCACATGGTGTTTGCCGGGTGGAAGGGAGGAGGCTTGAGGGCGAAGAGATTCAGGCTGACGATGGGCGCGACGACTGGGTCGGCGGCGGGGCCTGAGGCGGAATCGGGGACGACCGGGGGTTGCGGTTGGGGCACGTCGGGGAGCAGCTCTACATTGCCCGTTTCGTCGTGGGCGATGGATGCTCTGCGAATGTAGCTAAAGCGAGGAGCAATCTCGAAGAAACGGAGGGTCGGGGTGAGATCGGCGACGTTTGTTTCTGAATTTGGGCTGGATTGTCCGAATCCTGTCTCTACAAGGCAGGCCAGAAAGCAGACCGGGAAAAGGGCGAGGAGCTTCCTTCGCCATTGGACCGGAATGCACATCAATTTCGGTGGCAATCTGCCTCCTATTCGGATCGTGCAATCTGAGTGGCTGGCGTCTCGCCAAATCCGTGCAAAAATGCGCCGGAGTGAGCTGTCTTGCTCAGTCAATAGACTACGGGAAGTATAAATGTGTCACGGGCCGGACAGACATTGGTAAAAGTACGAATTGACGGAAATCCGACTATCTTTCGGATACCTCCGAGCTTGCTCGTTTCCGTGCGCCTACCAGTAGTCGATGCGCGGTGGAGAATCGTGAGTTGCCATCGGCTCGGCCGCCAGAAGCGAGATTGCGCGGCGGAGTGTTTGCATCTGGCGGGGCGAGCAACGATGATTGCTGGCGGTGAACACAGGTGCGTGACTTTCTGTTGTCTGGTTCTTTCGTCCGTGAGGACGCCTTCGATCAAACGACGCATCTTATCCCCAACGGCAACTATTACCCTGGATACTGGTGAGCGATATGAGCGAGACCGAGCAGTTTGACGCGATTGTGATTGGAAGCGGGCAGGGCGGGAATCCTTTGGCCCGTGCACTGGCCAAGGCAGGGAAGAGAACTTGCGTCATCGAGCGCGAGCATATCGGTGGCACTTGCGTGAACGAAGGCTGCACGCCGACGAAGACGATGGTGGCGAGTGGGCGGGTGGCATACCTGGCACGGCGCGGCGGCGACTTTGGTGTGAATTGTGGCGAGATCGTGATCGACATGCTCAAGATTCGGGAGCGGAAGCGCGCGATTGTGAAGAGCTTCCGCGAGGGCAATGAGCGCGGGCTGAAGGACACGGACTGCGACACCATCATTATGGGCGAGGCGTCGTTTGCGGGGCCGAAGCTGGTGAGGGTGGCTTGCAATGCGGGCGGCGAACGGTTGCTGACGGCCGAGTTGATTTTCCTGAATACCGGGTTGCGGTCGGCGATTCCCAAGATGGATGGGCTGGCCGATGTCCCGTATCTCGACAATCGTTCGGTGATGGAGCTGGACGAGGTTCCGCCGCATTTGATCGTTCTGGGTGGTGGCTACATCGGTCTGGAATTTGGGCAACTTTTCCGGCGGCTGGGGAGTGCGGTGACGGTCATCCAGTCGGGATCGAAGCTGCTTGGTAGGGAAGACGATGATGTTGCCGAGGAAGTGAAGAAGATTCTGGAGGAAGACGGGATTGAGGTGTTGCTGAATACTTCGGCGCGGAGTGTTCGGCGCGAGGGCAGTGGAGTTGCGGTCACGGTGAAGACTGCGGGCGGCGAACGGGAGGTCTCGGGTTCTCATTTGCTGCTGGCTGTGGGGCGGGTTCCGAATACCGACATGCTGAATCTTGAGGCGGCGGGGATCGAGGCCGACGAGCATGGGTTTATTCGAGTGAATGAATATCTGGAGACGAATGTGCCGGGTATTTACGCGATTGGCGACGTGAAGGGTGGGCCGGCGTTTACGCATATCTCCTATGACGATTATCGAGTGGCTGAGGCCAACGTCCTGAAAGGGCAGCGGGTCAGCATTGCGGGGCGGATGGTGCCGTATACGGTGTTTATCGATCCGCAGCTGGGACGGATTGGGCTGACGGAGCAGGAAGCACGCGCGCAGGGGAAGAAGATCCGCGTGGCGAAGATGCCGGCGACCTCGATTGCGCGGGCGCTTGAGAGTGATGAGTCGCGCGGCTTCTTGAAAGTCATTGTCGACGCGGAGACCGAGCAGATACTTGGGGCGGCGATGCTGACCGTCGATGGCGGGGAGATGGCCTCGATGGTGCAAATCGCGATGATGGGCAAGCTGCCCTATACCGCGTTGCGGGATGGGACCTGGTCGCATCCGACGTGGTCAGAGGCGCTGAACAATGTCTTTTTCAAGTTTGAGGATTAAGATTCCTTCCGGGGCTGAAGCTGTGCTTGTTCCTCAGGCGGCCCGATGGAGATGGAAGAGATATTGCCAGTGAAGGGGAATTTGCGCGCATGTTGAAACCGTTGCATGGAGAGAGACGGGTCGTCGTCGAAGGGATTGTGCCCGAAGTGGATTCGGGGCGGTTTCCGATCAAACGGATCGTTGGCGATGTGGTGGAGGTCGAGGCTGATGTTTTTGGCGACGGGCATGACCATGTGATTGCGCGGCTGCTCTTCAAGCGCGAAGGCGATGAAGGCTGGAAGTACGTGTACATGACGGCGCTGGGGAACGATCGCTGGCGTGGGGCATTTCCGGTGACGGAGATTGGACGATATATCTATACCGTTGCCGGCGGTGTCGACCGCTATGAGACCTGGCAGAGCGATCTGGCGAAGCGCATCGAAGCCGGGCAGGATGTTGCGGTGGAGTTGCTGCATGGGGCGGCGATCCTGGAGCATTACGCGGGGCTCGCAACCGGCGTCAATGCGGCGAAGCTGACGGCTTGGGCCGACCTTCTCAAGACTGCGAATACGGAAGCGGCGAGCCGGACGCTGGCGCTTATCGCCTGAGGTGCTGGCGATGGTGCGGGCGTATCCGGATCTGGCGATGGAGACGGTTTATGACCGCGAACTTGTGATCACAGTCGATCGCGAGAGGGCACGGTTCTCGAGCTGGTATGAGATGTTCCCGCGATCTCAGGCGGCCGAGGCTGGGGTGCATGGCACTTTTGCCGATTGCGAGGCGCGGCTGCCGTATGTGAAAGAGATGGGATTCGATGTGCTGTATTTTCCGCCGATTCATCCGATCGGGACGGCGTTTCGCAAGGGCAAGAACAATACGGTGACGGCGGAGCCGGGCGATGTGGGTAGTCCGTGGGCGATTGGGGCGAAGCAGGGTGGGCATACGGCGATTCTGTCCGAGCTTGGGACGCTTGCGGAGTTCAAGCATCTGCTGACCGCGGCGAAGGCGTTTGAGATTGAGATTGCGATGGACATTGCGTTTCAGTGTTCGCCGGACCATCCGTGGGTGAGGGAGCATCCGGATTGGTTTAAGCAGCGGGCGGATGGGACGATTCAGTATGCGGAGAATCCGCCGAAGAAATATCAGGACATTTATCCGCTGGACTTTGAGAGCCGCGACTGGCGCGGGCTTTGGGATGCGCTGCGCGATGTCTTTCTGTATTGGGCGGGGCAGGGCGTGAGGATTTTCCGCGTGGATAATCCGCATACCAAGGCATTTCCTTTCTGGGAGTGGGCGATTCCGGAGATCAAGCGCGAATATCCCGACGTGCTTTTGTTGTCGGAGGCGTTTACGCGGCCGCGGGTGACGCAGCGGCTGGCGAAGGCAGGGTTCACGCAGGCTTATACCTACTTCACCTGGCGGAATACGAAGGAGGAGTTGCAGGCGTATCTGGAGGAGTTGACCGAGTATCCGGTGCATGAATATTTTGGGCCGAATTTCTGGCCGAATACTCCGGACATTTTGCCGGCGAGTTTGAAGAGTGGCGGCAAGCCGGCGTTTCTGGCTCGGCTGGTGCTGGCGGCGACGATGACTTCGAACTATGGCATCTATGGCGCGGCGTTTGAGCTGTTGGAGGACACTCCGTTCAAGCCGGGCAGCGAAGAGTATCTGAATTCAGAGAAGTATGAGCTGAAGCATTGGGACCTGGATTCGCCGACGAGCTTGAAGAGCTATATCGCGCAGGTGAATGCGATCCGGCGCGGGAACAAGGCGCTGCAGGGGATGGAGGGGATTGCTTTTCATTCGACGGATAATCCTTATCTGATTGCTTACAGCAAGGCGACGAAGGATTTTGCGGACAGGATTTTAGTCGTGGTGAATCTGGATCCGTTTAATACACAGGCTGGGTTTGTGACGCTGGATTTGGCTGGGCTGGGGTTGGCGGCGGATGCGAGCTTTGAGGTGCATGATTTGTTGACGGACAACAAGTATGCGTGGTCGGGGGCGCGGAATTATGTGGAGCTGCGTCCGGCGGAGTTGCCGGCGCATATCTTCAAAATTTGAATATTTGCGCGAGAAACCGGCGTCCCTTGTTCGGGTTGATGACTAACTCTAAGTTAGGATTGAGCGGCGTCTTTCGCTGTCTGTTCGTTCGAGCACCATTGAAAGACATATGTCCTACATACTTGCGTTAGACCAGGGCACTACCAGTTCGCGGGCGATTCTTTTCGATGCTGACGGGAATGTTGCCGCGAAGGCACAGCATGAATTCCCGCAGATCTTTCCCAAGCCGGGATGGGTCGAGCATGACCCTTTCGAGATTCTCACTTCACAATTGAGTTCGGCGGTTGAGGCGCTGGGCAAGCTGCAGCTGCGGCCGCGCGATGTGGCTGGGGTGGGCATCACCAACCAGCGCGAGACGACGATCGTCTGGGACCGCGAGACGGGCAAGCCGGTCTATAACGCGATCGTGTGGCAGGACCGGCGGACTGCTCCGCTGTGCCAGCAACTGGTGAAGGATGGGGCGGAGGCGACGGTTCGCGCGAAGACTGGGCTGTTGATGGATCCTTATTTCTCCGGGACGAAGATTGCGTGGATTCTGGAGAACGTTGCGGGTGCGCGCGAGAAGGCGGAGGCCGGCAAGCTGGCCTTTGGCACCGTCGATAGCTGGCTGATCTGGAACCTGACCAGCGGGCACAAGCATGTGACCGACTACACGAATGCCTCGCGGACGATGGTCTTCAACATCGTCGAGGGCAAGTGGGACGAGGAGTTGCTGCGGCTGCTGAGGATTCCGGCGAGCATGATGCCGGAGGTGGTGTGGTCGAGCGGGACGATTGGCGAGGTGACGACGACGCTGGGGCTGGGTTCGGTGAACCTGGCGGGGATTGCCGGCGATCAGCAGGCGGCGTTGTTTGGGCAGCTTTGTACTAATCCGGGCGACGCGAAGAATACGTACGGGACAGGTTGCTTCCTGCTGCAGAACATTGGGCACGAGTTTGTGCAGTCGGAGCATCGGCTGGTGACGACGCTGGCGTGCAGCCTGGACAAGAAGCTGCAATATGCGCTGGAGGGCAGCGTCTTCGTTGGCGGCGCGGTGGTGCAGTGGCTGCGGGACAACCTGGGGATCATTCAGAAGTCGTCGGACGTTGAGGCTTTGGCGGCGACGGTTCCGGATACGGATGGCGTGGTGTTGGTGCCGGCGTTTACGGGCTTGGGCGCGCCGCATTGGGACCCTTATGCGAGCGGGCTGCTGATTGGCATCAATCGGAATACGAAGCCGGGGCATATTGCGCGCGCGGCGCTGGAGAGTATTGCGTTTCAGGTGGCCGATGTGGTCGAGGCGATGGATGCGGATTCGAAGGAGCCGTTCAAGGAGCTGCGAGTGGATGGCGGCGCGTCGGGGAACGATCTGCTGATGCAGTTCCAGTCGGACTTGCTGCGGATTCCGGTGGTGCGGCCGGCGGCGATTGAGACGACGGCTTTGGGCGCGGCGTATCTGGCGGGGCTGGCGGTGGGGTTCTGGGGTAGTCCGCAAGAGATTTGGTCGAAGCGTAAGGGGGATGTGCAGTTTGCGCCGAAGATGGATGAGGCGAAGGCGAAGCATATTCGTGCGCGGTGGGACGAGGCGGTTGGGCGGGCGAAGGGGTGGACGGAAGCATTAGGGACTAGGGACTGAGGGTGTCGTTGAGGCCGGTGTATCCGTGCAGGTCCTTCGGCTCCCGTTGGTCGCTCAGGATGACAAGATTTGTTTAAGCGAATGGCAGATTTTCTTACTAGTGGCGGCAGGAATGAGAAGGAACGATGAATCGGAATGAGATGTTGGGCAGGTTGAAGGCGCATAGCCATCCCTGGGACCTGGTGATTATTGGTGGTGGGCGCGACGGGTGTTGGGCATTGCCGTCGATGGCGCGACGCGTGGGCTTGATGTGTTGCTGCTGGAGCGGGAAGATTTTGGCAAGGCGACCTCGAGCCGGAGCACGAAGCTGGTTCATGGCGGCGTGCGGTATCTGGAGCAGGGGAATATCTCGCTGGTGATGGAGGCGCTGAAGGAGCGCGGGCTGCTGCGGCAGAATGCGCCTCACCTGGTGCATGATCTGGCGTTTGTGGTGCCGAATTATTCGTGGTGGGAGACGCCCTTCTACGGCATCGGCATGAAGATCTATGACCTGCTGGCGGGGCAGTATGGCTTTGGGCGGTCGCGGATTCTGTCGCTTGAAGAGACGCTGGAGAAGCTGCCGAATTTGCAGCGCGATGGTCTGCGCGGCGGCGTGGTTTATTACGATGGCCAGTTCGATGACAGCCGGTTGCTGATTCACCTGGCGCAGACGGCGGTCGACCATGGGGCGACGCTGGTGAACTATGCTCCGGCGATCAAGCTGACGAAAGACGAAGGCGGATTCCTGACTGGGGTGATCGCGGAAGATAGCGAGAGTGGGGAGAAGTTCACGATCCAGGCGAAGGTGGTGGTGAATGCGGCGGGGATTTTTGCGGACGAGATCCGGCATATGGCCGACGCCGAAGCGAAGAAGATGATCGCGCCGAGCCAGGGAATTCACCTGGTCTTTGAGGGTTCGTTTCTGCGCGCGAATGCGGCGATCATGGTGCCGCATACCAGCGATGGGCGGGTGCTGTTTGCGATTCCGTGGCATGGGCACACGGTGGTCGGCACGACGGACACGGAGATCGATGGGCCGTCGTATGATCCTCTGCCGTTTGAGGAAGAGATTCAGTTCGTGCTGGAGACGGCGGGGCAATATCTGAGCCGGCCTCCGACGCGGAGCGATGTGTTGAGCGTGTATGTCGGGATTCGGCCGCTGGTGAAGGCGGCTGGCGGGGATAAGGGTTCGACCTCGGCACTGTCGCGCGACCATACCATTCATGTGGACCAATCGGGGTTGTTGACGATCGTTGGCGGCAAGTGGACGACCTATCGGCATATGGCCGAAGACTGCGTGAACCATGCGATTACGCTGGGCAATCTTGCGGACAAAGATTGCGTGACGAAGAACCTGAAGATCCATGGGTATCTCGAAGGCGTGGACAGCCTGGATTCGTTTGGCGTGTATGGCACGGACATCGAGGCGATTCGCGCGATTGCGGCGACGGATGCGAAGCTGGGTGAGTTGCTGCATCCGGCTCTACCTTATATTGGAGCGGAAGTCGTCTGGGCGGTGCGCGAGGAGATGGCGCGGACGCTGGACGATGTGCTTTCGCGGCGGCTGCGGGCGTTGTTCCTGAATGCGAAGGCGTCGAGCGAGATGGCTCCGGCGGTGGCGCGGATTATGGCTGGGGAGTTGGGGTTTGGCCAGGATTGGATTGAGGCTGAGGTGGCGAATTTCCAGAGCTTTGCGAAGAAGTATCAGGTTGTTTGAGTAGCGGATTTGGTTTGTGGCAAAAATGTGATGCGACCGTGGAGGACGATAGATCGCAGGGGTCCTTCCTCCCTTCGGTCGTCAGGATGACATCTCTCTCCGGGGGTGGAGCTTGGTTGCGAGGGAGAAAGAGGAGCATTTGAGCGAGGTAAGTGAGCAAGGATGAGATCGCCTTTCTTTGGTGAGTTCATGGGAACTCTGGTTTTGATATTGCTGGGCGATGGCGTGGTTGCCGGCGTTTTGCTCAAGCGCTCCAAGGCGGAGAACAGCGGCTGGATGGTGATCACGACCGCGTGGGGTTTTGCTGTACTGTGCGGGATTCTGGTCTCGAACTTGTGCGGAAGCGCGGATGCGCATTTGAATCCGGCGATTACCCTGGCGATGGCTGCGCAGTCGGGGGACAGTTCGAAGATCGTTCCATATATTAGTGCGCAGATTTTGGGAGCGTTTGTTGGCGCGGTGCTGGTGTGGTTGTTTTATCTGCCGCACTGGAGCGTGACCGAAGACGCCGAGGCGAAGCGGGGGGTCTTCTGCACGATTCCGGCGATCCGGAATTATCCTTCCAACTTTATTTGCGAAGCGATTGCGACGTTTGTGCTGGTGATCGTGGTCGGCGCGATCGGGTCGAAGCTGGTGTTTGCGAATGGGGCGGCGACGGGGTTCGCTCCGTGGCTGGTGGGCGCTTTGGTCTGGGGGATTGGGCTTTCGCTGGGCGGGACGACGGGATATGCGATCAATCCGGCGCGGGATTTTGGGCCGAGGCTGGCGCATGCAGTGTTGCCGATTGCGGGCAAGGGCGGTTCGGATTGGAGCTACGCCTGGGTGCCGATTCTTGGGCCGGCGGTTGGGGGCGTGTTGACGGGGCTCTTCCTGCGCTGGATTGGTGCTTGAAGACAGGGCGCGGGGCTTAGGGCACAGGGCACAGCCTGGACTTCACTCTTTTCGATCAAAATCTCACTGCTGTTTTCGGCCCCCGTCTGATCGTTCTTCATCGAACCCATAAGGAACTTCGCGCATAATGAACTTCAGGAGCTTCACACGTGACTAACGAGATTTCTGACGCACTGGTATTTTTTGGAGCGACGGGCGACCTTGCCTATAAACAGATTTTTCCCGCGCTGCAGGCATTGGCGCAAAAGGACAAGCTGCATGTGCCGGTGATCGGCGTTGCCAAGGCTGGCTGGACGCTGGATCAGTTTCGTGCACGGGCGAAGGACAGCGTGGAGAAGCATGGCGGCCTCGATCCTGAAGGCTTTGCCAAGCTCGATTCGTTGTTGTGCTACGTGGATGGCGACTATAACGATCCTGCGACTTTTGCCGAGGTCCGGAAAAAACTCGGCGCGGCGAAGCATCCGATCCATTACCTGGCGATCCCGCCGAGCTTGTTTGGCAAGGTGCTGGAACAGCTGAAGTCGTCGGGATGCTCGGAGGGCGGGCGGGTGATCATCGAGAAGCCCTTTGGCCGCGACCTGGCATCGGCGATCGCGCTGAGCAAGATCGTGCATGAGGTCTTCGATGAGGACCACACCTTCCGGATCGATCACTACCTGGGCAAGAACGCGGTGCAGAATGTGATCTTCTTCCGCTTCGCGAATTCCTTCCTGGAGCCGATCTGGCGGCGGCAATACATTGAGAGCGTGCAGATCACGATGGCCGAGGAGTTTGCATTGCAGGGGCGTGGATCGTTCTACGACGACGTGGGAACGGTGCGCGACGTGGTGCAGAACCACTTGATGCAGGTGCTGAGCAACGTTGCGATGGAGCCGCCTCCGGGCCTGGCGCTGGAAGCGCTGCGGGACGAGCGCGCCAAGGTCTTAAGGAGCGTTTCGCCGATCATGCCTGAGGATATGGTGCGCGGGCAGTTCGCGGGATATCACGATGTGCCGGGGGTCGACGCCGGGATCCGATACGGAGACATTTGTGGCGCTGCGATTGAAGATCCACTCATGGCGCTGGCAGGGAGTGCCGTTTTTTATTCGTTCGGGCAAATCGTTGCCGATCACGGCGACCGAGGTGGTGGCGAAGCTTCACCAGCCGCCGGCTATTTTTCCCAAGTATCCGCCAGTCGCAAACTTTGTGCGCTTTCGGTTGAGCCCGGTTCCGTGTATCGCGTTTGGCGCCTCGATCAAGGAGGCTGGCGAAGACCTTACCGGTTGCCCGGTAGAACTGGCGGCCCACCAGGATTGCGGTATGAAAACCCTGCTGCCCTATGAGGAGCTGATCGGCGACGCGATGGTGGGGAACCAAACCTGGTTTGCCCGCCAGGACTATGTCGAAGAGGCGTGGCGAATTCTTGAGCCGGTGCTCAATAATCCGCCGCCCGTGCAGGTTTACGAGCCGGGCACCTGGGGGCCTGAGGCCGCTGTTAAGCTGACTGCGGAACAGGGTGGTTGGGCGGACCCAAAAGCGGATCCGAAATGAGTGGTGCTTCGGATCCGCAGAAGATGCTGCGGTTCGATCCGGCCGAGCATCTTCCGCAGAATATCTACAAGTTGCTGGTCGGCTGCGTGGTGCCGCGGCCGATCGCCTTCGTTTCGTCGATCGACGAGCAGGGAATCTATAACCTCGCGCCGTTCAGCTATTTTTCGGCGGTTTGCTCGAAGCCGCCGACGATCCTCTTTTGCCCGGCGGTGCGACTGACCACGGGCACGTCGAAAGATACGCTGCGCAATGTGCTGGCGACGAAGGAGTTCGTCGTCAACATCGTCTCGGAAGAGATTGCGGCGCAGATGAACCAGACTGCGGCGGATGTTGGGCCGGAGGTGGATGAATTTGCGCTATCGGGGCTGACTCCGCTGGCGAGCGAGACGGTGAGGGTGCCGCGCGTGGCGGAGAGTCCGGTGCAGATGGAGTGCCGGCTGCGCGAAGTGGTGACGATCAGCGCGGAGCCGGGCGGCGGGAGCATCGTGATCGGCGAGGTGCTGCGCTTGCATGTGAGAGAAGACCTCTTCGACAACTACCGGATCGATCCCGCGAAGCTGAATGCGGTTGGGCGCATGGGCGGGCCGACGTATTGCCGGACCCAGGACCGCTTCGATCTGGAGCGGCCGAAGTAAGAGTGCCGCTTCATCGCGATTTCCCCTTCATGAAAACTTGTCTTTCGTGACGCAAGCGCCGTGCCGCCCACCTGGCGAATCGTTTTTGTTGCTTGTTCGGGGATGCTCTAGACCCATTTTGGAACCAGGACGCGGCTTCCTTAAGAAATAACTCGAATGACCTGGCAAGTTCGTTGACACGCCTGAGACCCCGGCGCTAGTCTCCTTTCAAGATTCCTGGAAATGTAGTTCGCAGTTGTCTCTTGGTCGGCTCGCGTTTATGCGAGCGATCGAGGAGGCGATGATGCTTTGCTTCCTCTACCGATCGCCTCATGCGATGGGAGAGGTGGCCTGGGTCGTGGTGTCTTCCCGCGAGGGTGCGGGAGTTTGGGGGCGCGTTGAGTAGCTTGACGAAGCAGCGAGACGCGATGGCGGAGCGCCCCCTGACGCTTGGCGACCTGCGGCATATCTGCCGGCGGCGACGGCGGGTGATCGTGTCATGCGTGGCGGCTTGCCTTGGCGTTGCAGTGTTGTTTTGTCTGCTGAGCACGCGGCGCTATCAGGCGACCGGCGAGATCCAGGTTCAGAAGGAGAGCGCCGACACTCTTGGGCTGGACACCATGATGGGCGGCGCAGAGGGAGCGTCCGACGCGCTCGACGCCAGCATTACTCTGCAAACCCAGGCCGACCTCTTACAGTCCGACACTCTTGCGCTGAAGGTCATCGAGGATCTAGGGCTCGAACGGACAGCTGACTTCCAGGCGCGGTTTGATCCAGTGGGCTGGCTGGTCTCGCTGGCGTCTCCCGAGGAAGGGGCGGAGTTGAAAGGGGTTTCGCTCGAACAGTCGCCGCAACGGCGGACGCGAGCACTAAGAATCTTCAGTTCGCATTTGACGGTCAAGGTAGTCTCGGGGACACGGTTGATCGAAATTCGGTTTCTGAGCGCCGATCCGAAGCTGGCCGCCGCGGTCGTGAACGCGTTGATGAAGGGCCTGGTCGAGTACACGTTTCAAACTCGCTTCACGGCGACCACCGAGGCATCGGCGTGGCTTACCGGGCAGCTCTCAGATCTGAAGAAACAGGCGGAGGTTTTGCAGGGACGAGTGATCGCGCTGCAACGGCAGTCTGGTGTGGTGAGCCTGGGCGTGCAGGATGCTCAGGGACGTGATCAAGCCTATAGCGTCGTCGTGGACCGGCTGCAGCAGGCGACGGCCAGTCTGTCGCAGGCGACATCGAATCGGATACTCAAGGGCGCAGTCGAAAAGATCGTCGAGTCTGGCGACGCGGAGTTGATCTCCGGGCTGAGCGCGAATGGAATCCTGAGTGGCTCGCCGACGATGACCACTTCCTTGGGGTTGATCCAAACACTGCGCTTGCAAGAGGCGGGGTTGCAAGGCCAGATCGCGCGGGACGAAGAGAAATACGGGCCGTCTTACCCGAAGCTTGATGAAGAGAAGGCCAGCCTGGACGGCACGGAGCGCGCGCTCCATGCCGAGGTTCACCGGGTAGCAGAGCGGTCGCGCAACGATTATTCGGTGGCGCGGCGTGCTGAGGAGGAATCCCGCCGGGAGTTTGCGCAGCAGAAGCGCGAGGCCGACCGGCTCAACGACAAAGCGATCGAGTACGCGATCGTCCGGCAGGAAGCCGAAGAGAGCCGCGGGTTTGTATGAGGACCTGCTGAAGCGGCTCAAGGAAGCCGGAGTGTTGCAAGGGTTACGCTCGTCGAATATTACCGTTGTCGATCCGGGCCGGACGCCATCCCGGCCGAAGCAGCCGAATGTCCCGTTGTATCTGGGGTTTTCGCTGGGAGCGGGACTCTTCCTCGGCGCCTGCGGAGCGTTGGTGATGGATTCGATTGACGACAAGATCCAGAGCGTTGAAGAGATCGAGCGCGATCTCAAGATGGTCCCGCTGGGGATATTGCCGCATCTGGGCGAACCGCAGTGGTATGGGCGGCATCGTCGCGTGCCCGTGTTGACGCGCAAGAGTCACCCGGTTGGGGCCGAGCGGCTGGCGATCTTTGAACATCCGAACTCGCCTTATACCGAGGCGCTGCGCGCACTGCGGACGGCGCTGCTGCTGGCCAAGAGCTCTGCGCCTCCGCAATTGTTATTGGTGACCAGCTCGGTCGCCGGGGAAGGCAAGAGCGTCCTGAGCGCGAACCTCGCCGCAGTCCTCGCGCAATGGGGCAAGCAGGTACTGTTGGTGGACGCGGACCTGCGCAAGCCGACGCTGGCCGGTCGAATGGGGCTGCATAGTTCGACAGGTCTCAGCCAATTCCTCACCGACGATCATCTGCTGGAGGACATCGTCGAGCTGCCCGCTCTGCCCAAGCTGCACGTCTTGACCTCGGGGCCGATTCCGCCATACCCGGCCGAGCTGCTTGGCTCGGTGCGCATGGAAGAAGCTTTAGCGCGATGGCGCGAGTCGTACGACTTCATCGTTCTCGACAGCCCGCCGGTGCTGTTGGTGACCGATCCTGTCGTGCTGGCTAGCCTGGCCGATGCGACGTTGCTGGTGGCGCGTTATGGGTTGACCAACCGGCTCTCTCTCGCGCGGTCCCATCTGACGATCCGCGAACAGTCGACGCAGGACAGAATCGGAATCGTGCTGAACGGCGTTTCGCAGGCTTCGTCGTTCCACTACGAATACTACGGTTACTCCGGAGCCACGCCTTATCCCGGATTGAAGAGGGGACAATATGCCGACAACTGAGAATGAGACGATCACCGCGCCTCCAAAGAGTTTCAGCTCACAAAGGAGCGACCTACCGGCAATCTGGTCGGAGCGGTGCCCGGCATCGGGGACGCTCTCGATGGTGCAGGCTGCCAGCGAAATGTTGCCTCGGGTCAGCGTCGTGATTCCAACCCGAGGGCGGCCTGAGCTAGCGGAGCGCGCGGTGCGGAGCGCACTTGCTCAGGGGTTCGAGGAGTTCGAGATCGTGGTTGTCATCGATGGCCCGGACCGCGAAACGGGCGAAACGTTGCGGCAGATTCGCGATGAGCGGCTGCACGTGGTTCATCTCGCGGAGAATGTCGGCGGCTCGGAGGCGCGCAACATCGGTGTTCGCTTCGCACGCGGGGAATGGATCGCGTTCCTCGATGACGATGACGAGTGGCTTCCCGACAAGCTGGAGAAGCAATGGAAGCTCGGAATCTCGATGGTCAGCAAGTACGCAATCGTAAGCAGCCAATTCATCGAGCGCGGCGAAGAGGCAGAACGCGTGCTCCCGCGAAGAATTCCGGAAGAGGGAGAGGCCTTCAGCGAGTATCTGTTTGCACGGCGCGGGTGGCATTCCGGGGAAGGCTTTCTGCAGACTTCGACGTGGTTTGTCTCGCGCGCGTTGATGCTCAAGGTGCCGTTTACGCGTGACCTGAAACGGTGCCAGGACCTCGACTGGCTGCTGCACGCGACGGCGCTGCCGGAGGTAGAAGTGCGCGTGGTCCCCGAAACTCTTGCGGTCTTTCATCATGACGAGAGCCGGGTACGCGTGAGTCGCACGCCTGACTGGAGATTTCTTTATTCCTGGGCGTTGACCAATAAGCGATACCTTACGCCGAAGGCGTTCTCGTTTTTTGTGGCGACCTTCTGTGTGCCGAGCGCCGCAAAACAGCGGGAGGGGACGGCTAGTTTCCTCTTTCTGCTTCGCTCGTGCGTGATGAACGGCTCGGCAAGCGGCAAGTGCCTGCTGTTGTTTTTCATCTGCTGGTGGATGCCGGAGTCGCGCAGGCGGGAGGTGCGGGCGAAGCATGATGCACTTCGCAAAGCCACGCGCCGAGTTTCAGTGCCGGAACGCGGGCCAGTGACGGCCAGGGTAAGCAGATGATTGCCATCTCTGCGCGACGGAACTGGATACAAGGCGATTTCGACGTGGAACCGTCCGAGCAGGCGCGTGCAGACGTGCCAGTCACTCGTATGGCACTCACCTATGCCTTGCTGGTTCCACTCATGCTGTTCGCCGTGCATGGGGGTTTTTCGTTCGAGCACTCCACGTGGAACAGCGACCTCTACGCTTTCGGCGGAAAGATGGCGGTCGTCACCACGGATGGGGAAGCGATGCGGGACCGTCTTCAAACCGCGCTGGGCCTGACGTTTTGCCTTGGCGCGATGGCGGCCTATGTACGCATCCTGGCTGGATTTGCGCAAAGAATGCCGTTGATGCTGTTTTTGCCAATCTATGCGATGGGTTCGGCGCTCTGGTCGCAGGGCCCGGGCACCAGCCTACGTAGTGGATTGTCGCTACTGGTGACGACGCTCTTTGCCTTCTATCTGACGGAGAGATTTAACCAGCGACAGCAGATGGAATTGCTGACTGTGGTTGGCGCTTGCGTGGCGGCAGGAAGCGTCATCACGGCGGCTGCGTGGCCGCAGTTTGGGTTGGATCACCAACAACACGAGGGCGCGTTGCAGGGACTCTTCATCCAGAAGAACGCTTGCGCCGAGGCGACGCTTTTCCTGCTCACTCCTGCGTTGGCCTTGCCTGCCGTCGGCAGGTACGGGCAGATGTTGCGGGCGCTGTATATCGTCTTGTGTCTTGGGATCATCCTTATGACGCAGTCGAGAACAGGCTGGGCGATCACGCTGGTTTATTTCGGCTTCGCCGGGAGTCTTCGGATGCTGAGAGCGTTCGGGCGTAGGGATCTCTTACCGCTGAGTGCGATATTGTTTGGGGGCGCAGGGGTGATCGCGGTGGCGATGGTCTCTTACCCGCTGCTCGTTCTCTCGGTCATGGGTCGATCGGAGAGCTTTTCAGGCAGGTTGCAGATTTGGGGCGCGATTGTTGCTTCGGTCATGCGGCGGCCTCTGGGCGGTTATGGCTTCGATGCGTTCTGGTCGATGCTTACCGGCGAGGCGACCCGGGTCTTCTCGGCTACCGGTTGGGTGGTGACGAGCGCTCACAACGGGTTCTTAAATGTGGCGCTGGAGTTGGGGTTGGTGGGCCTGGCGCTGGTGGTGCTCACCTTTGTGCAGGCGTGCCGCCATGCTATGACGGCCTTTCGACCGGGGCATTCGGGATACGTCGACTGGTGCATCGGGATCGTCTTCCTGACGATCGTCTATAACCTTGACGAGCGGACGCTCATGGCTCCGCAGTGTCTCCCCTGGATTCTCTATATTGTCGCTTGCGTGGGCCTGAAAAAGGCTGCATACAGCAACGAGTGCGTGGAAACCGGACTGCACACGGTGGAGGAGACGCCATGAGTGGAACAGTTGTCCATTTATTGACTGAAACGGATTCGTTTTCCGATGTACACGGCGCCGCTCTGCAACGTTGGGTCGCCAATGTCCTGCGCTTCGAAGATGAGGCCGCGATTGTCGCCTGCGCGCGTGCCGACTCCAGTTGGGGCTTGGATCTGGTGACGCCGATGCGTCTCCCGGGGATGTGGGCCTACAGCCGACTTAAGGGCCGATATCGCTTGCCGTGGAGCCTCCGCCAGAAGATGTTGCGAAGGATATTGAAGCCGGTGCTGGCCGGGCTCAAACCAGAGTCGGTGGTCTGGGTGCACAATCGGCCGGATTACGCCGCAGCGATCGAGACCGAGGTGCGGGCGGCGGGCGCGAGGCTGGTCGTCCACCTGCATAACTCGCTGCTGACGTCGTTCCCGCGCATGATCCGTGGTCCGTTACGGGCTGATTGTCTTGTATTTTGCAGTGAGTATCTGGAACAGGAGGCGAGACGGCTCCATCCTGAACTGGACCGCACCTACGTGATTCACAACGGCGCTGACGAGCGGCGGTTCTTTCCGGCAACGCAAAGTGACGACCGACCCGGCTTGCAGCGTACGCCTGTAGTGCTCTTTGCGGGACGCCTGGTTCCGGAAAAGGGAGCTCATGTGCTGGTCGAGGCGATGTGGCTGTTGTTGGCCCGTGGGATCCGAGCGCGGGCCCGATTGCTCGGGGCGACGGGGTTTGGCTCAAGCAACCCCGCAACTGCGTATTCCCGATCCATCAGGAAGGATGCACCTCCGAATGTAGAGTTTGGAGGATATCGTCCGGCCTCGCTGTTGGCGGAGGAATTCCGGCGCGCAGATATTTTTTGTTCGCCGTCAGTCTGGGAAGAGCCCTTTGGCCTGGTGAACGTCGAGGCGATGGCGAGCGGGCTGCCGGTGGTGTCGACACGGGGCGGCGGAGTGCCGGAGATATTTTCGTCCGGCGGCGGCGTTTTGGTGGAGCGGGGCTCGGCGACGGAACTGGCCTCCGCGCTCGAGGCGCTTATTCGAAATCGCGCGAAACGAGTGGAACTGGCGACGCAAGGCTACTCCTCATTTCAGCAGAATTTTACGTGGAGAGCGGCGCATCGCCGTTACCGGGAGGTGCTTGACGGCCTCGACGGAGTAGATCTTAGCCAGCGACGTGTATCAGGAGAACTGAACACCGAGGCTACTGCTGATTCAGTACAGGAGGTTACATGCCCGATATCTCGCTGATTCTCGCAAGCCTGGGGCGCACGGAGGAATTGCCCCGTTTCTTTGCATCGCTTGAGGCCTCCGGCGGCGGGGATTGTGAGTGCGTTGTCGTCGACCAGAATCCCGATGATCGGTTGCTGCCGATCCTTGCTGCCTGGAAGAACAGGATTGCGATCACTCACTTGAGGTCAGCGCCGGGGTTATCTCATGCGAGAAACGTTGGACTGGCGGCGGCGACCGGCGACGTGCTGGGATTTCCAGACGACGACTGCAGGTACTCGCCTTACCTTCTCGACGGGGTAAAGTCCTTCTTTGCCGGGAACCCCAAATACGCGCTGTTGAGCGTAGGAGTCCGCGACGAGACTGGGACGCCCAGCGGGAACCGCTGGGTGCGCGAGCGATGCGATCTGGCCACGGCGAACCTATTTCGCACTTCGGTCGGGATGGCTTTGTTTATTCGTCGCGACAGGGTGCGGGGTGTATTCGAGTTCGATGAGTCGCTGGGCGTTGGAGCGGGAACTCCTTTTGCTTCAGGGGAAGATACCGACTACTGTTTTCCGGCTGCTTGAGGCTGGAATGAAGGGAAGGTTCGATCGCCGACTGACCGTCTATCATCCACGGCGCGACATGCTGAGCGGTGGCGCAAACGCTGCGCGTGCCTATAGCTATGGATGTGGCATGGGACGAGTCATTCGCAAGCGGGCGAAGCTGCCGCTGTTGCCGGCCTTTGTGGCCTATGATCTGTTGCGATTCGTTTACAGCCTGTTGCGTGGACAGCCGGAGCCAGCGAAGCTCTGTGCGGTACACGGTCGGGGAATCTTCTCGGGGTATATGGCCGCAAAGTGAGAGAGACTAGTCTTCCGCGAGTTGCGATCACCTATCATTACTCGCTCTCATTTGGGGGGTCCGAACGTGTGCTTGAGGAGCTAGCGAAGATGTATCCGGAGGCGGAGTTTTTTACGCTGTTCGTCGATCCGGCGTTTCTTCCTCCTGCGCTTCGGGGAAGAACGATCACCACTTCGTTCCTGAACTGGATTCCCGGCGTGAAGCGTATTCATCGTCAACTGCTGCCGCTGTATCCGCTCGCGGTTGAGTGTCTGGATCTCTCGGGATATGACCTGGTCATCAGCGCCGACGGTGCTTCAACCAAAGGCGTGTTGACCGATCAGCACGCCGTTCACCTTTGCTATTGCCATAGCCCGCCGCGTTCGTATTGGGACCAATACGCGGCCAACCGGCGGACGATGCCGTGGATTGTTCGCGTGGTCTTTGCTCCGATCGCGCAATTCATGCGGCAGTGGGACTTTGCGGCGGCGCAACGGATTGATGGCTTCATTGCGAATTCGGACTACGTCGCTGAGCGAGTGCGCAAATACTACCGGCGCGAGAGCGCAGTCGTTTATCCGCCGGTCGATGTGAGTGGAGCTTTTATAGCCGGGGGCCGGGAAGACTTCTATTTATCGGTGGGGCGACTGGTTTCCAGCAAGAGGGTAGACCTGGCGATTGAAGCGTGTAACCGGTTGGGACGAAGGCTGCAGATCGCGGGGACGGGGCCGGAGGAGTCTTGCCTGCGGGCCTTGGCCGGCCCGACCGTTGAATTCCTTGGCAGGTTAAGCGATGCCGAGCTGAAAGGGAAGTATGCGCGGTGCCGAGCGCTATTGTTTGCGGCGGACGAGGATTTCGGGCTGGTTTCGGTGGAAGCGCAGGCGCATGGACGCCCGGTGATCGCGTATGGGCGTGGCGGCTCGCTCGAAACGGTGCGTGGAGTGTGGGCCGACGACATTGACGGTATCAGCAAGGAGATATTTGCGGACCGATATACGGGGGTTTTCTTTTCGGAGCAGAGTGCGGCTGCGCTTGGGAATGCGATTCTGAGCTTCGAGAGCGTCGAAGAGTTCTTCGATCCTGAAGCAATTCGCAAACATGTCGAGCGCTTCGATACGGAGGTATTTGTCGTCGAGATACGGAGATACGTAGCGCAACAGTTGGAAATCAGACGCGAGCAGCGGCGTGCAGTTTCGCCAGAGAGGGTAGGGACATTTTCAGGAGTCACTTGAGGGAGCTTTGACGTCGATGGCCTGCGACTTCCAGTAGATTTGAGTTGGAGGTCGCGGCGTGGAATGTCTATCGGTCCTAGCTATCTGAAGTGGCCGGCTCTGAAGCGCGTGCTTCAATTGGCGCTACTGATCGCGCTCCCGATGGCTGCCGGTTTACTTCCGTTGGCGGGCGGTTCGACGCCTTCCTCGGACGATAGCGAAGCCGATCTCGCAAGGCGCGATCTTGCGAGCTGTCATGTGCATCAGGTGAAGGGCCTTCCGGGAAGCCATCAGTTCGGAAGCGAGTTCATTGTGGCGATGGCGAGCGATCCTGATGCGAACTCCAAAGAGGCGGGCGCGGTTTGGGCGCTTACCGCTGACCTGAGCAAGCAGGTGCCGGCGGAAGATCGAGCGATGTATCTCTCGAAGACCGTCGACGGCGGAGTTACCTGGATCGAAATTGCGCGGCTTGAATCCGACTATTTCGATGCCAAGATCGGTGAGGGACTTCGCAATGGTTTAGCCGTCTCTCCGGGTGGAAGCGATCTTGTGTTTACGACGCAGCGTGGAGCGTTTCAGGTGCTGCCTGGTTCAGATCCGTCTGACGCCACGATCAAATCTGTAGCCGGGCCGCGAGTTCCTCATCCGCGACTCAGGTTGAATCGACCCAAGAAGCCGGGTGATCCGATCATGGCGGGGGTAGTGCTGATCGCCGGGGATGGAAAACATATGCTGGTGGGTTACGGTTACTTTGACCTGAATCCGCGGATCGTCAGCTATCACAAAGATGGCGACGGTTCGTGGGTTCAAGACAGATCGCTGCCGAATCTTCCGAGCGACCTGGATATTCTCTCCATGCAGTACGATGACGCCCGAAGTGCGAAGCCGGGATCGCTTTATCTGGGCACGGGAGATCAGGCTTATCGGCTCGACTTCCAGACGATGAAGTGGCGGCGGATTGCTGGGGTTGGCGACGATTCGGCGATCCATGCAATGAGCATCGTGGGTGGCCCTCATTTGGCTGCGTGCTGGGGAGTTTATAACCCGCTCAGCGCGGACGCGGTGCAGCGGGTGACCGATGCGAGATTTCTGCTGCATCGCAATAAGGATGAGGTCGGACCCAACATTCGCGCTTATGGGATTGAGGTCGATAAGGCACGCCCGAACCGCGAGGTCGTAACGTCGATCACCGGTGTCTACACAAGTGAGGACAGCGGCAAGACGTGGAAGCGGTTGAACGATCTGCCCGACGGGGAATACCGCTCTTCGCATTTCAATGCCGATGGGAGCATTATTCTTTCGGGCATTCCGGGAACATTTCTGGCGAACCCATTTTCGGATGCGTGTTCGCCTCGGCTTCAGACTCGGGACAATGCGTCGCGCTGATACGTACACGGTGTGCGATGCCTACCGACTGCCTGCGAAGATTGCCATGGCTCCCGATCTCCGAAAGTAGCTGCCTGTGGGGAAGAGGCGCCAAAGATGCCTACTAGCCAACAACTCCCACAATCAGAAACGCGAACGCTATCGTGAGGAGTACGGTGCGCCAGCGGTGATGAATGTCCCATTTACGCCGGTAGGTCTTCCAATCGGCAGGCGGAGTGGAGTTTTCCCAAGATTTAATGCGGTTATTAACCGGCACGAGGGCGATGAGTGAATAGACACTCGCCAGCATCCATAAAAGGGCCGATGTCGCGAACCAGATGGGTAAGTGCCCGGTCTGACGCCAGCGAATGACAACCTCGACTAACGCGAGCAGAAATGTGAGGTTGTACCAGAACGGCATGACTGTCCCCAGCACACGAGCTATGGCGCTGGCGGCTGGCTGATGGACTGCGTCCGGAAGCTTATCGAGGGTTGGATGAATAAACGCGGCGATGGCCAGTTCGCATCCAACCATCAATCCAGCGACGATAATGGCAACAACATTCAGGACTTCCATGATGATTTCTCCATAAACAATTGGGTTAGCGATCGACTGGTTGAGGTATTTCTCTCAAATGGCATGGATCAACAAGAGGCCGACGACAAGCATCGCCGCGCAGGTTACGCCGTGAATGGAGAGCGCTTTCGACCTCGACCCGCCCGACCCCAGAATGATCGACATGTCGCCAAGAGGGACGATGGCTAAGACAAGCAGAGCGATGCCTACCGACCGCGTGCCCGTGGTCAGCATCAATGTCAGCACGACCAATCCAGAGGCGATGTCTCGAATTCCCTTCAGGCGCAGCCAGGCGCGGGTGTCGGCATCGGACGCAGGCGGCTTGAGACCAAAGGTTCCTGTCATTCTTTCCGGAGACAAGAGGTAGAAGCAACCGATGACAATGATCGCGACTGCCATGAGAGCGGCGAGCGAAAGCGGAATGGCGTTATACATTTAAGTTACCTCGTTAGATAATCTAGCAACGCTATAAAAGATGCGTGACATTCGAACGCGATGCAAGAACATTCGTACATCTTTTGTCTATGGCTACATGTTCTAGCACTGCTAGACTAGTGATCTGTGGAGGCGACTCTGGCAGTGAACCGAATTGCGGAACGAAAGCTGCGGGACAAGCAGGCCCGCCGGGCGCAGATCATCAGTGCCGCACGACGAATCGCGGAGCTGGAAGGGTGGTCTAATGTAACCGTTCGGCGGCTATCTGACGAAATCTCCTACAGCCAACCCGTCTTGTACGCTCATTTTGGAAGCCGCGAAGGGGTCCTCGCGGCGGTCGCTATCGAGGGTTTCCAGGAGATCGGCCTGGCTTTGGAGAAGCACGAAAAGGGGTTAAGCGAGGAAATCCAGTCGAAGCGGTCGCAGCCGCATATCTGGAGTTTGCTGCTTCTTCACCGGCACTGTATGAAGTGATGTTTTCGCTCAGCCTGAGCGTGCCCTTCGATGACCCGGCTACTCCTCCAGAGCTGCGATTTGCCTTTTCCCAACTATTAGAGTTGTTTCCGGGGCAGGGCTCGAAGCCGGAGGTTCTATCGGAGTTGTTTTGGGCGAGCCTTCATGGTATCGCCGAGCTCACAAGAACCAAGCGATTTCCGCGTAGCCGTCAGAAAGAGCGCGTGAAAGAGCTCGTCAAGCTTTTCACTCTCTCCGGATGAAACGGCACACGCAGTGAAAGCGCGAGTCTCGTGAACCAGGCGAGATCCCTGGCTAACTGCTCTTCAACTGGGGGAAGGCTGTGATGCGGAGTTTGGCGGCGGCGTAGGGGACGAGAGTGATTTTCTGGAGGGGTTCGTTGCTTGAGACTGGGCTGGCGGGCACGGGGTCGGCGACTCCGTCTACGGCGCGCCAGGATGGTAGTTGGCGGGCTTCTACTTCGACCTGGACGGAGGTTGCTTTCAGCGCGAAGGGCGCGGCGCCCAGTGGAGATTCTTTGGTGGGGAGTTGCGCGACGTTGGTCGCATTCACGGCGAGGGCGTAGTTCCAGCTTGAGGCGGGGAAGATCTGCCAGTCAGCGGTCATGCCGCGGTCGCGAAGCTTGACCCAGGATTCGGCGATTGGGTAGGAGAGGACGAGCGGGCCGCGTTCGATAGAGATGGATTCGTTGAATCCGCGAGTGAGCCTTGGAGGCATGGGGAAATCCAGCTCGACGATGTCGCCGCTCTTCCAGGTGCGCTCGATACGAACGAAGCTTGCTGCTTCCGGCGTGGGTTGAGATTTGCCGTTGATGCGGATGGACGCATTCGACGCCCAGCCCGGGATGCTAAGCCTGAGCGGGAATTTCAGCGGCGAGGCGGGATTGACGGCGATGCTGACTTTGCCGCGGAATGGGTAATCGGTCTCTTCGTGCAGGCGGACTCTCGTCTCGCCGATCACGGTGTCGACTTCGCAGGGGGAATAAGCGGCGGCGACGAGGCCGTTGTCGGCGGAGGCCATCCAGAGGCTTGCGGCAAATTTGGGCCAGCCTTGATGGAAGTTGGCGGTGCAGCAGCCGAAGTTGGGTTCGAGGCCGAAGAGGTTCGATTCGGGGCCGTCGGTCGTCCAGGGTTTGTGGTGCAGGCTGCACTCGACCTGGTTGGGTTCCTGGTTGTATTGGTGCGACCACATGTCGTCGGAGATGGTGCCGGGCAGCGCGTTGAAGGCGAGCTTTTCGAGCCGGTCGCCGAGGCTTGCGTCGCCGAGAATCGCCAGCGACTGTTCGAGCGAATACATGGTCTCGACGACGGTGCAGAGCTCCGAGCCTTGAGAGGGGTTTCGCCCGGCGAAATGCTCGTCGCAGGAGAACATGCCATTGGGCAGGCCGTGATACTTGTCGAGCGCGGCGAGCATGGTGTTCACTCCGTCACGATCGACGGTTTTGCCGGAGAGGAGCCACCAGACGGCGGCGGACTTGATGGCCTGGCCGTTGTTGACCCCGTGGGTGGAGAGCGCGATGTCGCCGAGACCTTGATCTTCGTTGAGCTTGATGAACTGGGGCGTGATGATCTGGGTGTACTGGAAATTCGCGTATTGCGCCTGCCAGTCGTGGCCTTGCTGATGGAGAAGACGGACGAGGTCGAGGAGCTTGGGGTCGCCGGTGCGGTTGTAGAGCCAGATTACGGCGAGGGCATTGTCTTGCCAGCGGAATTTTCCCCAATCGCGCAAAGGGCGGGCGGGCAGCGCTTCGAGTTGATGGGCGAAGTAGCGAGTAAGAACGGGGATGACGCGGGGATCGCCGGTGACTTCCTGGTATTGCTCAAGGACTTTGAGCATCACCATTCGCGGCCACCAATCGTTGTTGGTGGCGGGGCCGATCATGCCGTCGGTGGCCTGGTGGGTGAGGGTCCAGTCGATGTATTTCTGTGCTTTGGATCTGAGGCGGGCGTCGTTGAGCAGGTAGGCGAGCGGGACGAGGCCGTCGAGGAAGTATGGGCCGCGTTCCCAGGACTCTCCGGTTCCGCCGAGCCAGCCGCTGTTGGGGCCGACGTCGGCCCAGGTTTCATCGAGGTGTCCGCTAAGGCCGCTGGCCTGGATTTGCAGTTGATCGCGCAGCCAGCCGGTTGGGCGGACGGCGCCAAGAGGGAGTGGATAGAAGGCGCTTGGTTGTAACGGGGCGCGATTGGCGACGAAGGAAAGCTTGGCTTGCGCATCTTGAGTCGTCTTCGGATCGAGTGAGGCTGCTCTTGCGAGCTGCCTGGAGACGGGCAACGATGCGGCGGCGATGGTTCCGGCCTGGCGAAGGAAGCTGCGGCGGCTGGCGCGAAGGTTGGGGCGCATGAGGCGAATATCTTTCACTGGTCAGAGTATCCAAAGAGGGAACTTGTCGCCAGTTGGGGACGTTTGGCTTGAGCCGCCATCGCTAGACATCGAGGCGGTTTGAGGCTGCGACCTTGGCGTACCAGAGGCCGGAATCCTTGATGGTGCGCTTTTGGTTGCGGAAGTCGGTGTAGATCAGGCCGTAGCGTTCGGTGTATCCCTCGGCCCATTGAAAGTTGTCGAGCAGCGTCCAGGCGTGGAAGGCGCGGACCTTGGCTCCGTCGTTCATTGCGCGGGCGAGTTCGGCGAGGGTTTGGCGGTACCACTGGATGCGGCGCGTGTCGGGGACCCGGCCTTGTTGCAACTCATCGGGGCTATCGAGATAACCGCAGCCGCTCTCGGTGATTTCGATGATCGGGTTGTTGTAGTCCTTGGAGATTTTGGTGACGAGGTCATAAATGCCGCGCGGCCAGACTTCCAGGCCGGCATCGGTGAGCGGGCCTTCGGTGGGCATTCCGGCGCGGAAGCGTGTGTACGGGTCGCGTCCGCCGGGCGAACTGCTCTCGATCTCGGCTCCGCTGAAATTGCCGCCGTTGAGGAACTGCTCCTTGCTTGCGTCGGAGACGATGCGGCGGGTGTAGTAATGGAGACCGATCCAATCTAAGGGTGCGAGCAGAATCTTTTCGTCGCCGGGTTTAAAGCCCATCACGTCGTATGGCGGATCTCCAACGAAGGCCTTCGGGTATTTGCCGGTCATCGCTGCTTCGAGGAAGAAGACGTTGTTCATGGCGTGGTAGCGCGCGGCGGCGGCGCGGTCGTCGTCGGAATCGGTTTTTGGGTATGCGGGCGCCATCTCATACGCGCTGCCAAACGTCGCCTTTGGCGAGGCGGCCTTGACGGCGCGGTGGGCTTCGGCTTGAGCGAGGGCCAGCGTGTGCGCCGCCTTGAGAAAGTCGCTGAAGCTGGTGCGGCATGGGGGAAAGGCTCCGGCGGCATAACCCATGAAGGCGATTGCCCACGGCATGTTGAAAGGCGCCCAGACGGTGATGCGATCTCCAAGATGTTTCGCGAGGATACCGGCGTAGTCCGCGAAGTAACTGGCCAGATCGCGGTTCGGCCAGCCGCCAACGTCTTCGAGCGCCTGGGGAAGGTCCCAGTGATACATCGTGCACCAGGGCCGGATGCCGGCCTCAAGAAGGGCGTCGACGAATCGGCTGTAGTGATCGAGGCCCTTCTTGTTGGCCGGGCCGACTCCGGTCGGCTGGATGCGCGGCCAGGAGACGGAGAAGCGATAGCTCTTGATGTTGAGACTCTTGGCCGTTGCGATGTCTTGCCGAAACAGGTGGTACTGATCGCAGGTAACGTCTCCGGTGACGCCTCCTCTTACTTTTCCGGGAGTGTGAGTGAACTTGTCCCAGATGGATTCGCCTTTTCCGTCCTCATTCCACGCGCCTTCGTTCTGGTAGGAAGCGGTGGCGACTCCCCAAAGGAAATTTGGAGGGAACCGCGCCTTCTGTATCAGGGATTCGGGAACGAATCCGGGAGTTTGGTCCTGGATCACTGGGCCGGCAGCGAGGTCATGACCGCGATACAGGGCAGCCCCGGCGGCTGCGGCGAGTGAACGCACTGCGAACTGACGACGGTCCATTACAGCTCCTTTTGCCGGAATCTCGGCCGACCGCAGCTTCGCCTTTAACTATTGCATATTGGCCCTGACGGCTGATGCTTCCGCCACGCCGGGATGAGGGACGTCTTGAAAGAACGGCGAGTTCGTAACAGATGTGTCTTATGCCGTCTGCACCTGGTCGGCCACGGGGTCGATCGTTTCTTCGGGGCCGGGGGTGGAGCGGAACATGTCGAACTGATTCTTACCGCGGCGTTTGGCCTGGTACATGGCGGTATCCGCGGCGACGATTAGATCGGTTGCCGTGGTCCCCGCGTCCGGATAGAACGAAGCGCCGATGCTGCAGGTGACGTTAACCGGCTTGCCATCGACCCACAGGGGCGTTTGAAAGCCGTCGACAAACTTCAGACCGCAGCGCTCGACATCTTTCCAGGTGTGAATCTCGGGCATCACGACGACAAACTCATCGCCCCCAATGCGGATGACCGAGTCGATCGAGCGTACGGCGCTCTTCAGCCGCATCGCGACTCCGATCAGAACACTGTCTCCGGCGGCATGCCCCATGGTGTCGTTGATTTGCTTGAAGCTGTCGAGGTCGATGAGAAAGACCCCGGCCATGGTGGCATAACGGACGGCCCGCTCGATGGCCTGGTCGATGCGGTCATGAAGCAGGCTGCGGTTGTCGACGCCGGTGAGCGGGTCGTGATGGGCGAGGTGCCGCATGTGCTCCTCATTGCGCTTGCGGTCGGTGATGTCGGACGTGTTGATGACCAGGCCATCGCGGAGTTTTACCGCCTGAATGTGTGTCCAGGTAGGATTTTGTTCTTCGTCCGGAAAAGAGAACTCGGTGATCAGCGGTTCTCCGCTGGCGACGACTTGCTGGTAAAGCGCAAAATGGCCAATCTCCCGGATGAAGGGCATGACCTGGCACATCTTCGCGCCCAGCAGGTGTTTGAGGGGAATGCCGGAAACTTTTTCGACATTGCTGTTGACGAAGGTAAAGATGAAGTCTTCGATCTCGCCTTTGCGGCCGCGCACGCTCTCGCACATGTAGAGGCAATCGGGGCTGCATTCGGCGACGGCGTAAAGGCAATCGCGCTCGCGGCGGAGTTTTTCATAGAAGGTGCGATCCACGAGGGCGGCTATTAGCGATCCAAGAAGCACCACGGCCGTGGTTATCGCCACGGCAAAGATGCCGATGGTGTTGATCTGGACGGTGTGCTCAATGGAAAAAGGCATCTCGTCCGGCCGGAAGGTGACGGCGGACATTGCGGTGTAGTGCATGGCGGCGATGCCAGTGCCCATGAGAGCTGCGCCGCCGATCTGAAGGCGCTCGCGCCGCTCGCCGTGATTGCGCACGGCAAAGGCGATCCATAGCGCGCCCCACGAGAATGCAACTGCAACGACGATCGAAAGCAGCACCAGAGCGAGTTGATACCGATGCATCGCGGCGCAGCGCATGGCGTGCATGCCGGTGTAATGCATGGCGCCGATGCCCGAACCCATGACCAAACTGCCGATGGCCACTTGCCCTTTTGAGGGCTTTGGGCGGCTCACGACCAGGAGCACATTCATCGAGGCCAGCACGGCAAGCGACAGTGAGAGCAAAACGGTGGGGACGTGATAGTAAACGACGAGGGGCAGGCGGACCGCCAACATACCCAGGTAGTGCATCGACCATATGCCGAGGCCCATGGCGAGCGACCCACTGACGAACCACGCAGCGAAGATGATGCCTGTCGATTTCAGCAGGCGCTCGGCGAAGCTGAAGGCAGCATACGAGGCTACGACCGAAATCAGAACCGAGATGACGACCAGTCCGTAATTCAGAGATGTGGCGATAGCTTGCAACCCTGCTCCGATCTCCTCTTGGGCGCTCACCGTTGACCCTTATGGGGGCGCTTGCACCGCTCACGAAGGTATGGCAGTCGCTCGACAAAACGTCGCACCGATATGCAATCGATATCGGCGAGAACGCTCTCTCGCGATAGAGAGGCATTATGAGAACTTCAGGGAAGAATGGAGCTGTCTTACGAGCCGGCGGTGTCGGCTGAGAAGCTTTCGCTCGGCTCGGGCAGGTTACTTTCGATTGGCGCTGCGGGACGCGGCTTCACAGGCGCGAGCGCTGGAGGAAGCGACTGGGTGGGTATCGACTGATCGACGGTGCGGACATGAATGTCGCGCTGGGGGAAGGGAATCTCGATGCCGGCCTCGGTGAGCGCTTTGCACACGGCGACGGTAACGTCGCTCTTGAGCTGGAACCAGATGTCCTGACGCTCCGACCAGAAGCGCAGCTCGAAGTTGAGCGCGCTGTCGCCAAATCCGATGAAGTAAGCCACCGGGGCGGGATTGGTCATGACGTTGTCGTGAGAGGCAGCCTCGGCCGTGAGCAATTTCATTACGCGTTCGGGGTCGGTGCCGTAGGCGACGCCGACAGCGATTTCGACGCGCCGCTGCTGCGAAGACAGGGTCCAGTTGATGACCTGAGTGGAGACGAGATTGCTATTGGGCACGATGACCTCGGAGCCCTGGGCGGTGACGATGGTGCTGGAGCGGGCGCCGATTCGCCTGACGGTGCCGACCATGCCGGTGAGCTCGATGACATCGTCGACGCGGATGGGGCGCTCGAAGAGCAGGATGAGTCCGGAGGCGAAGTTCTTGACGATGTCCTGCAGGCCAAAGCCGACGCCGACGCCGACGGCGCCGGTGATGACCGTGAACTTATTCAGATCGACGCCGGCAGCGGAGACGGCGGCAAGGACGACAAGCACGCTGAGAATGTAATACGTGACTTTCGAAGCGGCGTAAGGCATTCCGCGCTGGAACGGGAACCGGGCGGTCAGGACGCTTCGGACGACGGAGCTGAAACCTTTAGCGAGCGCGAAGCCGATGACCAAGATCAGAACGACGGCCAGGACATCGCCGATGGTGAAATGGATCTTGCCTAGATCAATCGAGAAGCCGAGCACGCTGGTGGCGGTCGACTTTATGCCGTCCTGGAGGATGAAGACGTAGATCTGGGAGCGAGTCCACCAAACGAGGACGGAGATGAGAATGAGAATCCGGCAGCCCCAGAGGTGGACCGCCTCGCGGATGTCGGTTGTGAGGTAGCTGAGCCAGGGGCTTTCGAGGGCGATGGCGAGAGCGAAGAGCGCGATGCGAGCGACAAAGTATTGCGTGGTCGCGAGAAAAGCGCTGAGCAGAGTTCCCATGCCGAGGATGCGGGAAAGTGAGACAAATCCGAAGATGTTGGCTGCAAGAGCGAGGGCCAGGAGCAGCAACCCGGCGCGGGTAGCAATGAGGATTACGAGCGCGGGCCACTTCGATAGGCCCATGTGCCGTAGCCTGGCCGGCCGGGTTAGCCATGCGAACGTAGCCAGCACGACGACGGTCAGCAGCGTCAGCACGATGCGCCGCATACCTGGCCCCAACGGGATTATCGAGCGAATGACTTCAAGGAAGTTAAGGCCGAGTAACAGGTAGACCGGCGCCCGCATTTCGACGTCGACGAGTATCGGCGTCAGCCGCGCGAGCAGCACCATCCAGACCAGATAGATGACCGAAATGATGCTGAGCGGCAGGGACGGATTGAACGGCGTGGTCACCAGCAGCACGACGATCAGCGCGATGGCATATGGGCGGGCGAAGACTTCATGGGCCGTCGCCGAGACAGCCGGGCCGGTGCGTGTGTCAAGGTAGCGTTTGAAGCGGAAGGCCCCCGCCAGCGCCAGGCCGTAGAGGACGGGAATAAAAATCAGAGCGGCGCCCTTGGTGTGAAGAAACTCCTCCGCGGTGCCAACCTCCTGGGATGCCGAGCGGTGGAAGAGGACGTCAACGGTTGGGCCACTCTCATTGATGGATTGTGAGGACCAAAGGGGCGCACCATCCTGCGCAAAGATGCTGACCCGAAAGCGCCCCTCGGCGTCGGACAATTTGGTGAGGGTGTCGGAGACCCTGCGTCCGGTTTCAGAGAGCTCGTTCTGCTGGGTGAGCACCTGGTTGAGCTGGGTCTGAGCGCGGAGGCGGAGATCGCGGATGGCGTCGAGTTCACGCTTGACGCGGGCGGCGACAACCTCGATGCCCTCGGTGTCGTGGATCGAGTCCTCGGTGGCCTGCCAGATCGCCTGCTCCTGGGTGAGCATCGTGATCTGGCTCTGGAGCTGGTCGGCGCGGTCGGTGAGCAGCTTGCGCTGCTCGGCGGAGAGGCGGCTGAGCGCTCGCCAGTAGACGATCTCCTCGCGGAGCTGGAGGACGTCTGGGCCGCTCTGGAGAAGGGTATCAGCCTGGCGCGCGCGTTCGGCGATCTCGGACGACTGGCCCGAGATCGCCGGGTTGGGCCTGGTTTCCTCTGCCTGAGTGGTAAGGCCGCGGGAGATTTCGTCAAGCGTGGCGTCGAGTGTTTCGGCCTGATCGGCGATTTGGGGCAGAGGAATCGGCTGCGGCGCTGCGGGAGCGGATGCGGCTGCGGGTGGAGTCGCGGGTTGGGCGGGCGCAGTGGCTGGGGGTTGCGGTTGGCCGGGAAGTTTGAGTTGCGCGGTCGGCGGAAAATGTCGTCAATGCCGTGCACAAAAGGAGGATCGGTCCCAGCATCGCGGCTTTGTGGCGCGGGATGGCGAGAGGTTCCGAATTGCTGAGTTGGTTGCCTGACTTCGTCACTACGGAAGAGTTTCCCCTGCGTTCCATTTCATCTTTTTCATCTTAACGATTAAGTGCGAAGGCAGCGCGCAGGCCTTCGGTCCGATTGTCACTTTTGCCAGTATCCGGGGCAGAAGCTCGTCCATAGTATCTTTGTATCTTTCTACCTGTCCGCAGGATAAGAACGTGGCGCGATGGCACCCTCTCGACTCGCCGGGCAGAGAGTGATCCACGTAGGCGAGAGATTTGGAGAGAGCAGGGTACTTGCATTTCTGCCGTTCCTCTCTTGCCTCGCCGAGCATGCTCCTGGTAGTAGCTTCGTAGTCTGCTGCACGATGTTTCAGACAGGGAGGGGCGAAGATCGATGAATTCACTCGTGGTTAGTTCGATCGTTTTCGGCTGCGTCTTTGCAGCGGCGGTCGTTGGCATGCTTGTTCGGGTTCCCGAGAACCATGTCGGTGCGGACGCGAAGGACGTTGTGAGACTTTCCACGGGGTTGGTTGCTACGATGGCCTCGATTATTCTCGGCATGCTCGTCTCTTCGGCCAAGTCCTCTTACGACGCGCGCAAGAACGATGTGGCCGAGCTGTCGTATGAAGTTCTCGCGGTTGACCGCGTCTTGGCAAAATTTGGCCCGGATGCCGATCAACTGCGCGGCGAGTTTCGCAAGACGGTCGAGTTTAGCCTTTACCGCGTCTGGCCCAAGGAGGCTTCGCAGCGGGCTGACCTCCAGCCGACGGACCGAGCTCAGGCACTTGTCGGGGAGCTGGAGGCTCTCACGCCGAAGGACGAGAGGCAGGCGGCCGTCAAGGCCCAGGCCCTCACCATGGTCATCGCTTTGCGGCAGACGCAATGGCTGCTCTTCCTCAAGACGGAACAGAACGCGGTGCCACTGCCGCTGCTGGTGGTGCTGGTCTCATGGATGGCGGCGATCTTTCTCAGCTTCGGCCTTTTCGCCGCGCCCAATTCCACGACGGTCACGACGCTTGGTTTGAGCGCACTGGCAGTTTCCGGCGCGATCTTTTTGATGCTCGAAATGTATACGCCCTTCAGCGGAGTGCTGAGGATCTCTCCCGCGCCGATTCTCGAAGCACTGAGCCAGATGGGGCGGTAACGGCACGACTCCGTCGGCAGGATTTCGGCTTCCTTAAGGTAGACTGGCAACGGCGTGATGTTGCGCGCTTACTATCCAGGCAAAGGAAGCGGAATGAGAATCAAGAAATACGCACTCTTGTGGATGACGGCCGCCGTCACGTCGTTGGCGCCTCTTACTTACGCGCAGGGCCCGGTGTTCGTGGTTACGCCGGTCAGCAGCACGATCAAGTTCAATGTAAAAGCCTCGGTACCGATCGATCGGCAACTTCGATAAGTGGACGGCGACGCTGAAGTTTCCCTCGGCTGACGTCACCACCGGACAATTAAACATCCAGATCAATGCGGCCACCGTGAATACCGGTAGCGGCATGAAGAACGACAAGCTGAAGAGCAAAGACTTCTTCGACGTGGAGCAGAATCCGTATATCACTTTCAAGTCGACCAAGTGTCGTGCAGACCGGGCCGACGACCTTTGACGTGACCGGCGACTTTACGATCCGCGGCGTCTCAAAGCCGGAGACTTTGAAAGTGGATATTACCGGTAAAGGCACGGGCCAAGGCACGATCAAGGGCAGCATGGCCTTTGACCGCAAAGACTACGGGATGAACAGCGGCATTCCTTTCATCAAGATCGCCGACCGCGTCGAGGTGGACATCGATCTCACCGCCAAGCAGGTAAGCGGGCCGAAGATCAAGTACAAGGAATAGATGGACTGGCCGGGATGGTAAGCTCGCCAACAATGAAGGTCACAATCAATGGGCAGGAGCGGGAGTTTCCGGAACTGGCGACGTCCGTCACTTTAGTCGAGCTCTTACAGGCGCTGGAACTGAAGGGCGACCGGGTCGCGGTGGAGCATAACGGCTCCATTGTGGGGCGCGGAGAGTGGGCGAGCGCGACCGTGAGTTCCGGAGACCGGCTGGAGATCGTTCACTTTGTGGGCGGCGGGCGCTGGTGAGTCGGGGGCGCACGCTCCTCTCGAGACTGGCGCTGCTATGCGCGGTAGCGGCCTTTGCCGCCTACCCCGAAGTCTCTTCGGCGCAGGCGACCTTCGATGACCCGGTGCCTGACCATTCTGGAAAGCCAACGTTTGTGGTGAGCGATGTCAAACCGGGCAGCGATTTGAAAATCGTTGCTTACGGCGACATGCGTTTCACCGATCCATCGAATACGACCGATACCAATCCTCGAGTCCGGAAATGGCTGGCGGAGAAGATCGCCGAGGTGAAGCCGGACGCGTTGCTGGTTTCGGGCGACCTTCCGTTTCGGGGATCACTCAAGGCAGATTGGCAGGTGTACCGGCAAGAAACTTCCCCTTGGACCGCAGAAGGTCTGCGAGTCTATCCGACGTTGGGCAATCATGAACTTGTGCCGAACCCGTCTGATGGCTACACCAATTACTTTGCTGAATTTCCCTGGCTGGGCGGACGGCGATGGTATTCGGTGCAACTGGGCAGTGTGTACGTCATCTCGATCGACTCCAACGGGGGCCATTCGGAGAAGGCGTTTAATCCTGGCGAACCTCAGCGGGTGTGGATCGAGTCGCAGCTCGACCATCTGCCGCCCGAAGTTAATTTCGTCTTTTTTGTCACCCACATGCCGCTCATCAACGATATTCAGAGCGAGGTCATTGCCGACATTCCCACGGCGACCGAACTTTCCTTGCGGCACTATCTCGAAGACAAAGCGTCTCGATGCGCGGCAAAGTTCATTGTCATCTCAGGCCACGTGCACAATTACGAGCGGTTTGAGCACGCCGGCATCAGCTACATCATCAGCGGCGGCGGGGGAGCGAAACCCTATCCGATCTATGCACGGAATCCGGAAGACCTGTATCAGGGCAAAGAGTATCCGAATTTCAACTATCTAATCTTCATGGTGCACGGCAAGCAGGCCGACGCGACGATGTACCGGGTTGCCGATCCGAAGGCGGCGACGTTGACCACGGAGATCAAAGAGCGGTTCACGCTGACGGCGAAATAGGCTCGCCGCCGAATCTCTGCGCGTTCCGGGCCCTGGCCTTGGCCGCTTCTTCTTCGCGGCTTCGCGGCGGCGCATTGGTTTCGAGAGAGCGCAGCAGGCGATTGGAGACTGCGGCCACCTCCTCGATGGCTGCCAGAAATGCTGCTTCGTTGGCCTTCGACGGCTTGTTGAAGCCGCTGATCTTCCTGACATATTGCAGCGATGCGGCGTGGACCTCTTCGGTCGTCACCGGGGGATCGAAGTTGAAGAGCATTTTGATGTTGCGGCACATGGGCTGGACCTCACTCGGTGGGAACTCGCGTCGATCTCAGAGTCCAGTTTAATTGGCGCTGAGGCTTGACAACATACGTTGATATCAACACTATTAAGCTATGTCAAGGGTCGCAAGTGTTCCTTACGAGACAACCCTTCTGGTCCGCGATTGCTGCCTTTGCTTGCATGTCCAGCGCGCGGCGCGAGCGTTAGGTCGCCGGTTCGATGAGGCGTTGCGGCCGTTTGAGCTGACGAATGGGCAGTTCTCGCTGCTGATGTCGTTGAATCGTCCCAAGCCGGCCGGGATGGGTTCGGTCGCTGCGTTATTGGCGATGGACAGGACGACACTAACTGCCGCGCTCAAGCCGCTGGAGCGACGGGGACTGGTGAAGATCACCGCCGATCCGGATGACCGGCGGAGCAGGCTGCTGATTCTGACGTCGAAGGGCATGCGGCTGCTCGCCGCCGCTACTCCGGTCTGGGAGAGTACGCACCGTGAGTTGGAGGCGTTGCTTGGCGGCGACGAGCCTGCGCGGTTGCGGAAGAGTCTGAAGGCGCTACTCTAGGCCGGTTTCTCTTCCGCTTGATCGGAGGCGGAAGCAGCAGCCTGCCTTTCCGTTATCCCTTTAGTGCGGCTTTGATGACCGGTGACGCCGCGACAGCGGCCTTGATCTTTGGGTCGGATGCGATGGTCTTGAGAAGCGATTCGGTCATTCGGTCGTCCGTCTGCGAGGCGGTGTTGATCACTACGGGATATCTTGCCCAGAACTGCAATCCTCCGTCCCCGAGTTGCAGGTTCGATTGAACTCTCGGCGTCTGGATGCTTGAATCCGCCCACGATTCCAATTGGCGATGCTGTTGCTCGATCTGAGGCCGGTATGTTTCGTAGACGGCTTCGACGGACTGGAGCATTGCCTGGACGGCGGGCCGGTAGTCCGCGTCGGGCAGCAACTTCACGGTCAGCTCGTGCCATTGATACTCGGTCCCGGGTAACTGTTTGTATAGAGGCGTGGCGGCCTGGAAGAGCACGGCGTTAGAGAAGATGGCGACACGGCCAGAGGGATAGAGGTCGACTCCGCTGCCTGCAAGTTCGTGTATGTAGAAGCGTACCAGGCCGACTTCGGCGACATCTCCGGTGACTCCGGCAATGGTGATGCGATCGCCGACGCGCACTCCGTAGCGGCCGATGATGAAGAAATACGCGACGACGGAGAGAAGGATCGTTTGCAAGCCGACTGCCAGGCCAGCAACGATGAATCCGGCGAAAGTAGCGAGGGAGCTGAACTGGGTGACCAGCCCGAAGATCATCACGAGGCCGCTGAGAAAGCCGATGGCTAGACGACGAATGACGAGAATCTGACGTCTGCGCCTGATGTCATGGATGTACTTGGTGGTGGCGCGACGCCAGACGTCACCGAGGATAAAGATCAATAGGAGCGCGAAGGCAATTCCGAAGACTCGCACGAGTAGCGAGCGCAGGATTGAGCGGTATTCCTCGTCAACCGCGCGGCGCCATGCCTGGAAGCTGGCCTGACTCTGCTCAAGGGCCATCATCTCCTGACTGAGCGGGACGGATGCGGCCGCGATTGCTTTAAACTTCCCGGTTACGGCGTCGAAGCTTTTGCGGGTCGCCGCGAGAGCCTGGGCGTCCTGAGCTGCGGTTGACTTTCGCGCCGCGGCTGGGCTTGCTGCGGTGGATTGTGCCGGCGGGGGGGAGCGTCCGTTTGCTGCGCTAGTGTCTCGCCCTGGGCGATGGTCTTTTTGAGCGAATCGACGAGCGGAGTGTGCAGGTCCGATACCTGCTGGTGCAGGTCGTTAGCCTCATTGAGGAGGCCTTCGATCGATCGCCGCGTTCCCAGCAAGGAGAAGAGAACCTGGGCCTGGGTGGTGACGCCGGCGCTTTGCGCGGCACTCAGGCTGTCGAGTGTCGGCGCGACGGTGGCCGGTTTTCCAGTGGACAGACCTGGCGCGGATTTTTCCAATTGGGTAACCTGCGCCGCGAAGCCGGTCTCGCCAGAGATGCCCGATATGGCGGTGATTTTGCCGATCGCCTCGTTCATCGCGGTCTGCAGCTCGATCTCGCCCTGCACCTGCTGGCGCTGTTGCTGGAGGGCGGGGATGTCGCGCGAGCGCGCCTTATCAATCTGCTTATCGAGTGCATCGTCTTGCGCTTTGAGCTGAACGATGTGCTGCGCGATGCTTTCGCGCGTCGCCTGGAGTTTTTGCGCCTGAGTCTCGGCTCCGGGGGTTGACGGATCTGCGGGCAAAGGTCGCGCCAGCAGCGCGGCTTCAGCCTGGGCGGATTGGAAGGCAAACGCAGCGGTCTGGGCGGCCAGCGTCGCGCTCTGGTCGCGATAGATCAGGTCGCTTGGTTCGCCGACCTTTTGAATGGGCGCGGCAGAGTCGTGATAGAAGCGGATGACCGCGTTGAGGTGCGTGACGATGGCTTTCTTGCGATCGGCGGCCGAGGTTGGTTGGTCTTCGGAAGCCACGTCGGGCGTGGCGGGGGGTACCGCAGTCGTGGGTTGCGCGGCGGGTTGAGGTGACTGAGATGGTGGCGTCGTGGGAGTTTTTGCTGAGGTTGCAGTCTTCGTTTCCGGCGCGGCGGTTTGCTGCGTGGAGAGAGACGAGGGGGACAGCGAGTAGGAGCGCGCCAAGGATGGCGAAGATGCGAATGCCGGGGCGGAGGTTTGCTGCGAACTTTGCTTTTTTTGATGGTCTCTTAGACATGTTTATTGGAGTCGGGAATGGTGTGAAAGGTTAGTTGAAGGGCGGATCTCGTAAGCCACAAAATCCATCGTGAAAACGGCTATTCCTGGCCTGGTTTTACTCTCCGGGCCAGCACAAGAACTCCCGCGAAGATGCCAATCGCGGGAATTCCGAGGAGGGGGATCGCGAGACGGAGTGCTTTGCGAGCTTGAGGAGCGCTGCCGGCGGTGGTGTCGCGGCATAGGGAGCATCCCTGGGCGCGTGCATTCGATGGCGACGCGAAAGCGAAAAGCAAAGTGCAGGCCAAAACTACGATGAGTCGGAAAGAGGCAACGCGAAGCTGAGTCTTCATTGCGCGAAGGCGAGGAGGCCGAAGAGGAAGAGCCAGAAGGCCCCCATGGTGTGCCAGTACCAGGCAGTGCAATCGACGGCGATCTGGCGATATTCGATGCGCTTGAGGACGCGAAGCGATACCAAGGCGAAGACGATACCGAGAAGGCCCAGCACGAGATGGAAGGCGTGGGTTCCAGTGATCATGTAGAAGAAGTTGCTGTTCGGATTGGTGGAGTAGAAGAAGCCCTGGGCGTAGAGCTGCTTCCAGGCGAGCCATTGTCCGGCGACGAAGAGCATGCCGAGAACGCCGGTTGCGATGAGCCACGGGGTTGCACGACGGACGGTCGGCTTGCCTAGGCCGAACCACTCTTCCATGACGTCGATCTCGCGGAAGAGCTGGCGGCGAGCGATTTCGACGGTGAGGCTCGAAAGCACGAGCACGGCGGTGTTGAGCCAGAGGATCGGCGGCAGCGCCATGGGGTGCCAGTCGGAGATGTAGTTGTTCGCGCCGTCGATGTGGCCGGCTGCCTGGCGCACATAAAAAGCGCTGACCAGCGCGACGAAGAACATCATGTCGCCGGCCAGGGCAAATCCAACAGCCAGGCGATAGCGATTGAGGAGTTCGCGCGGGCCGCGCCGCCCCGGCTGGCGGTTTTCCCAGTTGTCGCCCTCGCCTCCGCCGCCGGTTGGCCGCCTGTCGACGGGCGGTTTGCCGCCGATTCCTGTGTCTCGGCGCTCCGGTTCGACTTGGGTGGCACGGGTGAATGTGGCGGGCATGGCGACTCCGTTGACTAAGAGCTTACTCCGGTTTGGGGTTGGGATGACACTGCATTATGAAGTCCGATCCGTCCGATCGAAGTCCGTACTCATATGGGCCACGGTAAACCTTGCGCTTTGATTGCGATGCGTGCGGCTGGACTGTAGATGTGGAAATTTCTCGTGAATATTCAAGTGGAGTGACCCATTCCATCGTGGTGGCTTGCCACGGATTGTTAGACGCGCGGTTTCCGCGGAAGGCGCTCCAGAGCAGATTCGCGAGAAAGAGAAACTGCGCTGCGGCGAGGATGAGGGCGAAGTAGGTGATGTGCGTTTGGAGCGGCAAGAGCGCCTGGAGCGCAGGGGTGGTTCCGGCGAGTTGCGAATAGTGGCGCGGCTCGCCGGCGAGTCCGGCAAAGTGCATGGGCAAGAATGTTGCGTAGGCGGCGAGCAGGGTGATCCAGAAGTGGAGCTTGCCGAGGGTCTCGTTCATGAGCCTGCCGGTCATCAAGGGGAACCAATAGTAGACGCCGGCGAAGATGGAGAAAGCTCCGGCCATGGCCATGATGAGATGAAAATGCGCGACGACGAAGTAGGTGTTGTGCAGATAGGTGTCGAGCACGGGTTGAGCGAGGATGGGGCCGGTGAGGCCTCCGGCGATGAAGAGCGAGACGAAGCCCATGGAGAAGAGCATGGGTGTGGTCAGGCGCAGACCGCCGCCCCAGAGGGTGCCGAGCCAGCTGAGGACCTTTGCCGAGCTGGGGACGGCGATGGCCATGGTCGTCAGGGCGAAGGCGGTGCCGGCGTACGGGTTCATTCCGCTGACGAACATGTGATGACCCCAGACGACGAGGCCGAGTAGGCCGATGAGCACTGTCGTTGCTGACATCATCGGATATCCGAGCACCGGGCGTCGGCTGAAATTTGCCAGCAGTGATGAGGTGATGCCCATTCCGGGAAGGACGGCGATGTAGACCTCGGGGTGGCCGAAGAACCAGAAGAGATGCAGCCAGAGCAGCGGCGAGCCGTCGCCATGGGAGCGGATGTGGCCGGCGACGAGGTCGCCCATGGGTAGGAAGAAGCTGGTTCCGAAATGGCGGTCGGAGAAGAGCAGCAAGAGCGCGGCGAGCAGGACGCTGAAGCAGATCAAGACCAGCAGCGAGGAGACGAACCATGACCAGACGGTGAGCGGCATCCGGTTGAGGGTCATTCCCTCGCAGCGTTCGCCGACGATGGTGGCGAGGATGTTGACCGAGCCGATCCACGAGGCGATGCAGAAGATGGCGAGGCTGACGAGCCACATGTCCATGCCGAGCGCCTGGCCGGGGCCGGCGGAGGCGATGGCGCTGAGCGGGGGATACGCTGTCCAGCCGGAGATGGGTGCGCCGCCGGGAACGAGGAAGGCGGCGAGCAGGACGGCGAGCGCGAGCGCGGTGAGCCAGAAGGAGAGCGCGTTCATCGTAGGCAGGGCCATGCTGGCGCGCGCCGATTTGCTCGGGCAGGACGAGGTTGGCAAAGCCGCTGAGCGGCGCGGTGGTGAGGACGAAGAAGACCATCAGCGTGCCGTGCATGGTGACGAGGGCGAGGTAATCTTCGGGCTTGACCTGGCCGAAGAAGGGAAGCGCAAGGTCGGGCCAGACGAGGTGGATCCGCATGACGAGCGAGAGAATCGTGCCCGCGGCTACGGCGACGAGCGAGAGCAGGAGATATTGGATTCCGATGATGCGGTGACTGGTGGTGAAGAGCCAGGGGAGCGGGTTGCGTTTCGTAGCGGGATGCTTCGCGCCTGGTGCGAGTGCGTCGAGCCTCTCAGCCCATGGTTGTGAGCCGATCTTTGGTCCGGCGCCGGGGTCTGCGCTCACGATCCACCACCGATGCGCTTTGTTCGGCGAGCCGCTTTTGCTCGTGTTGCTTGAGCCATTGCTGAAATTCAGCTTCGGATACGACGCGGAGTTTGGCTTCCATGTGGCCGTGGCCGAGTCCGCAGACCTGGGTGCAAAGGATTGGATATTCGCCCGGTATTGTCGGGGTGAAGTGAACGTGCAGGGTGAGGCCGGGGACGGCGTTTTGCTTGAGCCTCATGCCGGGGATGAAGAAGCCGTGGATCACGTCGTGGGCACGTGAGGCGGAGGTCGACTTCGCGGCCGGCGGGGAGGATGAGTTCGCTGCTGACGATGTCGTCATTGCCTAGTGAGTCTTGGGGGTCGAGGCCGAGGGGATTGCCGGCTCCGGCGTTGACGAGTTGGGGCTGGGTTGTGCCGAAGGTTGCGTCTTCGCCGGGATAGCGGAAGTACCACTGAAACTGGACGCCGACGACCTCGACCTGCATGGCGGTTAGGGAGGGGCCTTCGAAGCGATTCGCGGCCCAGAGTTGTTGCGCGGTGATCGCCATCCAGAGGTAGAGCCCGCAGAGCGCGATCAGTGGCAGGATTTCAATGAATAGCAATCGTGGGAGGGTGGATTTTCGTCGTTTAAGAAAGGCGAGGCCGAGGAGGATATGGGCGACGACAAAGAGCAGCGCAACAGCGATGAGGTTGATCTTCATCAGCTGATCGAGGGCGATGCCGTGGAGTGCGCCGTTGGCCGGCATCCAGAGCGAGGGCATTTCAGACGCTCAGAGTTTCGCAGTACGTCATGGATTTTGGCATCTGCTTGCCCATGCGATCCATTTCCTTGCGATACAGACGACTGCCTCTGACGACGTCCCTCCGTGCTTCGTCGTGGTTGCGGGCCAAGACAAGGATCATGGGAAGATCAGGTACATCGGCGCTAACTATGCCGTCATCGGCAACTTCATAGATCACCAAGTGGTTGCTCCTAAGTGGTCGCTCAACCGTTCTACTAGCTATTGGCTTCAGTGTAAGCCAGGCCTAAAGGCCAAGTCCTATGGTGTCTCTGTCCCCGGCCTAAAGGCCGGGGCTTCCACCCGGTCGCTTCGGCGCATTTCGCTCAGGACCAGATCGACGAAGAGCCTGTGCACGCGACGATCTTCGGAGAGTTCGGGATGGAAGGTTGCGGCCATTAGCTTTCCCTGGCGCACGAGGACGGGGAAGCCGTCGCGGTCGGCCAGGACTTCGGCGCCTTTCCGACTCGGGTGATGCGCGGGTGCGCGGATGTAGACCATCTCGAGCGGGCCGCCGGGCAGGGAAGTCTCTTGGGTGATGATGGCGCTGTCGATCTGGCGGCCGTAGGCGTTGCGCTCGACGGTGGCATCGAAGACGCCGAGGCTGGCTTGGGGCGGATGCAGCACTTCTTTCGCCAGCAGGATGCACCCGGCGCAGGTGCCGAAGGTGGGTTTGCTTCGGCGAAGGCCTTGAGGGAGTCGAGAAAGCCGCCGCGCTCGAGGAACTTGAGCATGGTGGTCGATTCGCCGCCGGGGATGATGAGTCCGTCGAGATTCCTTAGTTCTTCAGGGGTGCGCACCAAGACCGGCTCGGCTCCGGCTTCCGTGAGGGCTGTAGCGTGAGCGGCGTAGTCGCCTTGGATGGCGAGGACACCGATGAGTGGGCGCGAGCCACCTGGCGATTCGTTTCGTTGTGGGGAAGTTGTGCCCAAATTCGCTCGGCCTTTCCATCAGCAGCTAAAGCCGTGCCACCTTCAGAGAAGAAGCTACAGATCCTTCGCTACGCTCAGGATGACATTCGTCGAGTGGATGGACCAGTGATCCCACTCAAGCCAAACGATGGCTTGAATGGGGCACACGGCTATTGATTTTTACCAGCCTCGCGTTTGCAACAGCTGGGACTCTTCGATAGCTGCGATGGCGAGCCCCTTCATGGTGCCGGTGACTGCTTCGCTGGCTTCGGCGAGGATCTTTGGGTCGCCGTAGTGAGTGGTCGCGATGACAATGGCCTTGGCGCGGGAGACGGCTTCGGCGCGTTCGTGGGCGTCGCCCTCGACGTCGAGCGGCGTGGCGCGCTCCTTCATGAAGATTCCGGAGCCGACGAAGACTGCTTCGGCGCCGAGCTGCATCATGAGGGCTGCGTCGGCGGGTGTCGCAATGCCGCCGGCGGAGAAGTTGGGTACGGGGAGCTTGCCGGTCTTGGCGACCATGCGAACTAATTCATAGGGTGCGCGATGTTCTTTGGCTGCGGCATAGAGTTCTTCTTCGCCGAGCACGGTGAGCGCCTTCATCTCCTTGACGATCTGGCGCATGTGCTTGACGGCGTGGACGACGTCGCCGGTCCCGGCTTCGCCTTTGGTGCGGATCATGGCTGCGCCTTCGGCGATGCGGCGCAGGGCCTCGCCGAGGTCGCGCGCTCCGCAGACGAAGGGAGTGGTGAAGGCGTGCTTGTCGATGTGATGAGCTTCATCGGCGGGGGTCAGGACTTCGGATTCGTCGACGAAGTCGACGCCGAGATATTGCAGGATCTGCGCTTCGGCGAAGTGGCCGATGCGGGCCTTGGCCATGACCGGGATAGAGACGGTTTCGATGATCTGCTTGATGAGCTTCGGGTTGGCCATGCGGGCCACGCCGCCCTCGGCACGAATCATCGCGGGCACGCGTTCGAGCGCCATCACCGCGACTGCGCCGGCCTCTTCGGCGATGCGCGCCTGCTCGACGTTCATCACGTCCATGATGACGCCGCCCTTGAGCATCTCGGCGAGGCCGAGTTTCAATCTGAGGTTATTTGCGCCGCTGTAGCTTCCGTTGCTGCCGTTTTTTCCCGCTTCGACCATGTCTTGCTTCTCCTGTTTGCGCAAAGCCACGCCGGCCGCGCCATCTTGCCTAAATAATCTCCCCTAAGTTTAACAGTTTGCTGGCGGGTACTGCGGTTGCTCAGGAAGGGGAGGAACAGGCCACCGAAAGGCCTACTCGGGCGTTGGCGCGACCAGCCGGCCACAGAGGAAGTCGAGAAAGAAACGGTCTGGGCCGAAGACGAGGGCGAGCAATGCCGCGAATGGCTATGTAGAAAAGTCCTTTCAAATCGGCTGTGACGAATTTGAAGGGGTGAACAATCGGGCAACATTCTTAGTGAAAACTTTCTATTGTGAGCAATATGCGATAGAGAACGGACGACCCCTCACTACAATGTGTGTTTCGTGTAGTCGAAAAAACTTGTCCGGAGCATCTTGCCGCATGAAGGCAGCCTTACCAGGAAATGAAAGCGACCGGCTTCATGCGGTTCAACAAACAGGTCTCCTCGACACCCGACCGGAAGATGACTTCGATAGTCTGGTCCGTCTTGCCTCGGTGGTGTGCAACACTCCGATCGCGCTCGTGACGCTGGTCGACGAGCGACGCCAGTGGTTCAAGGCAAGAGTCGGACTCGACGCGAAAGAAACCCACCGCGACATCGCGTTTTGTGCGCACACAATCCTCGAGCCGGATATTTTCCTCGTGGAAGACGCATGGAAGGACCCACGATTCGCCAAGAATCCCCTGGTTACCGGGGACCTCGGAATCCGGTTCTATGCGGGCGTGCCGCTGAGCGGCGCTGACGGCCTGCGCGTGGGTACGCTTTGCGTCATCGACCGATCACCGCGAGGTCTGTCGTCCGTGGAGCGTGAAGCGCTCCTTCTGCTTGCGGAACAAGCCAACAAACAGATCGACCTGCGGAGAAAGCAGAACGCGTTGACGCAGGCTATCGCCGAAAACAGCGTGGTCGAGCAGGAGCTTCGACGAAGCGAGTCACTGTTTCACGCGTTCATGGACCATGCTCCCTTTGTGGCGTTCATGAAAAATGCCGAAGGCAAGCTGGTCTACTACAACCAACATCTCGCCGACCGCTTCTCCATTGGCCGGCAGAATTGGATCGGCAAGACGGACGCCGAGCTTTGGCCGGTCGAACTCGCCGAGAAAATCCGCCGGAATGACCTCTCGGTGCTGCGGGATTGGAGGACCGTGGTGGTCGATGAACAGGCCAATCCGACCGAAGCGGTCGCAACGCTCTGGCGATCGTACAAGTTTCCCTTCCGTGACGTGAACGGTGTCGAGTATGTGGCCGGCTTTGCGGTCAACATGACAGCGGAAAGGGAGGCGGAGGAACAGATTCAGATTTTCCAGGAGGCGCTCCTGGCAGCCAATGCAAAGCTCCAGGCCATGGCCACGACCGACGACCTGACCAATCTCTTGAACCGCCGAGCCTTTGAGACGGCCCTCGAGCGGGAATTTGCGATGTGGCTCCGAAATCCTCTGCCCTTGTCTCTGCTGATCGTCGATATCGACGACTTCAAGTCTTTCAACGACAGCTTTGGTCACGAAGAAGGGGACCGCGTGCTGCGGCATGTGGGGGGAGTGATGCAGAGGTGCTTCCGCAGCAGCGACATCGTGGCGCGCTACGGGGGCGAGGAGTTTGCCGTACTGCTGCCGAATACCTCGAGGCCGGCGGCGGCCGATTCTGCCGAGCGCTTGCGACTGGCGGTGGGCAACATTGAGATTGGACCTCGCCGGGTCAGCATCTCGGTGGGTCTATCGACTTTGAATGGCTCCCCCTGGACGAAGAGCGAATTTGTTCGGCGTGCCGACGAAGCCTTGTACGCGGCGAAGCGGCAGGGCAAGGACCGGGTTTCGGTCGGTTCGTGAAGGGCTTGGCTCCGGGGCGAGGCATTTCGACAACTGAAGAGGGTCGTTTCCTCGTAAATCCGATCATGCTACATTCGCTTTGCATGGACTGGCGCGCGCAAACGTGCGTGACTTTCACAGGCCAACCTCCGCAACTGGAAGGAACCGCATGTCCGGGTCGCCGTCGGCGCAAGTGCCTGCAACAAACCGCGCCCCTATCGATATTCTGTTCAGTCCGTTCACACGGTTTGCGAAGCTGGAGGCGGCCGGCGGGATACTTCTGCTGATCGCGACGGTGATTGCGCTGGTGTGGGCCAACTCCCCGTGGGAGGAGAGCTATCACGGCATCTGGCATACGACTTTCACCTTAGGCGTCGGGAAGTATGTGCTTTCGTGGAGCCGGCATCTCTGGGTCAACGATGGGCTAATGGCGATTTTCTTCTTCCTGGTGGGACTGAAGATCAAGCGCGAGGTTTTGATTGGGGAGCTATCGTCACTACGCCAGGCGGCGTTTCCGTTTTTGGCGGCCCTCGGCGGTTCGATCGTTCCCGCGCTTTTGTACTTGGCGTTGAATCATAGCGACGTTCATGCGCGGGGGTGGGGCATTCCCATGGCTACCGATATCGCCTTTGCGCTGGGCGTGCTGGCGTTGCTGGGTAACAAGGTCCCAATATCACTCAAGGTCTTCGTGGCTGCCCTGGCGATTGTGGACGATATCTTCGGCGTGTTGGTGATTGCGCTCTTTTACACCGCCCATATTTCCTATGTCAGCCTTTTGCTGGGATTGCTGGGCGTGGGCGTCTCGTTTCTGGCGAACTGGGCGGGAGTGCGGCAACCGGCGGTGTATGCATTCATCGGAGTATTTGTTTGGTTTGCGGTGTTGCAGTCCGGGGTGCACGCGACGATTGCCGGCGTCTTGCTGGCGTTTTCGATTCCGGTCAAGAGCTCGATCGAGAAGGAGAGCTTTCTGAGCAAATGCCGTCGATTGCTCGACCGGATTGAGCATGCCGACCCGAACTCTGCCGAGGCCCACGCGGCGATCCATAGCCTGGAGAGCCAATGCGAAAAGGTCGACACGCCATTGCATCGTATCGAGCATTCGCTGCAGCCGTGGGTGAGCTTCCTGATCATGCCGGTCTTTGCGTTTTCGAATGCGGGTGTGCACGTCCTGGGTAAGATCGAGGCGGCGGTGCAGAATCCGGTGACTCTTGGGGTCATGCTTGGGCTGCTGTTTGGCAAGCCTTTGGGGATCATGAGCTTTGCATGGCTGGCGCACAAGACGAAGCTGGGCGCTCCTCCGGCTGGGGTTGAGTGGCGGCAGATCTTTGGGGCGAGCTGGTTGTGCGGTATCGGGTTTACGATGTCTCTGTTTATCGCCGGGCTGGCGCTGGAGTCCGACCAGATCATCGATATGGCGAAGATTGGCACGCTCGCCGCTTCGGTGATGGCCGGGGTGATCGGTAGCCTGGTTTTGCTGCGCGCTTCGCGCCCTGCGGCCGGGGATGTTGGGGCAGCTTAGACGACCTATGAAGAACCTTTTTGAAGCGGCAACGGCGGAAGAAGTCCAACTGCGGATTGCGAGGCTGCGGCCGGATAGCGAGAGGTTGTGGGGCAAGATGAGTCCTGCGCAAGCGGCGGCACATTGTGCGGCCAGTATGGAGTGGGCTGTGGGAGACAAAGCTCCGCCGCGAATGTTTGTGGGGCGGATTGTTGGGACATTTGTAAAGCCGTTCGTGTTTAAAGATGACGCACCGATGCGTCCGAATTCGCCGACCACGAAGGACTTGATCGTGAGCGACGATCGAAATCTTGAGACAGAGCGGGAGCGGTTGCGCGGCTTGGTTGCCCGATTTTGTCAGGCCGGGCCCCAAGGGTGCACGACGCATCCGCATAGCTTCTTTGGGCGGCTTACTCCGGAGGAGTGGGCCATCCTGACGTACAAGCATCTGGACCATCATCTGCGGCAGTTTGGGGTTTAAGGTAGGGCGAAAGTCCGGTCAGGCTGTGATTCAGGGGCGCGTGGGCCGCTTCATGCTGCGTTCACAGACGCTGTATACTCAGGCTTGTTATGGGGCAATCGTTGACGGAATCTGCGGCGCGGGGAAAGACGTTCTACATCGAGACTTTCGGCTGCCAGATGAATGTCCATGACTCGGAAAAGGTCATCGGGACGCTGGAGCATGAGGGCTATGCCCAGGTGGAGGACGAGGAAGAGGCCGGCCTGATCCTCTACAACACCTGCTCGATCCGCGACAAGGCGGAGCAGAAGGTCTTTAACCGGCTGAACGAGTACAAGAGGCTGCAAAGCAGGGGAAGCGTTTGCGCGTGCTGGGGTGCGTGGCGCAGCAGGAGGGCGAGAAGATCTTTGAGCGCGCGCCCTATGTGTCGCTGGTGTCGGGGTCGGCGTCGTACCGCAAGCTGCCGGAGATGCTGGTGCGGCTGGAGGCGGGCGAGAACGCGGATCACCGGGCTCGACGACCGGCAGACGGACGAGACCTTCGAGACGGAGTTCACCGCGCGGACGCAATCCGCATCGCGGCTACATCACGATCATCGAGGGCTGCGACAAGTTCTGCGCGTACTGCGTGGTGCCGTATACGCGCGGCAAGGAGCGCAGCCGGACGTCAGACCTCGGTGCTGGCCGAAGCGCGGCGGATGGCGGAGCGCGGCTATACCGAGATCCAGCTGCTGGGGCAGAACGTGAACTCGTATCGCGATCCGGAAGGGAAGCGGAGCTTCGCGGAGCTGCTGGCGGCGGTGGGCGAGTTGCCGGGATTCGGCGGGTGCGCTTCACGACCTCGCATCCGCGGGATTTCACTCGGGACATCGTCGAGGCGATCGATGCGGTGCCGGCGCTTTGCGACCACGTGCATCTGCCGGTGCAGAGCGGGTCTATCGCGGTGCTGAAGCGCGATGAGCGGGAGTACACGCGGGAGCAGTATCTGGAGCGCATCGCGTGGATCAAGGCGGCGAAGCGGCCGATCAGCATGACGACGGACATCATCGTCGGGTTTCCGGGCGAGACGGCGGAGGACTTCATCGAGACGATGGAGCTGCTGGCGGAGGTGCAATATGACGCGGTCTTTGCCTTCAAGTATTCGCCGCGGCCGAACACGCCGGCGATTCACATGGCCGATTCGATCCCGGAAGAGGAGAAGTCGCAGCGGCTGCAGATCGCTGCTGGATCGCCAGCGCGAGATGCAAGCGGTAATTACGACAAGCAGTAGGCGCAGGTATGGAAGCTGATGGTGGAGGGTCACAACCGGCAGCGCGGGCAGGTTATCGGACGTACGATCGCAGAACAAGACATTGAACTTCACGACTGCAGCCCGATTCTGCCGGCGCCGGGCAGTTATGTGCAGGTGCGGGTGACGCAGAGCGTTTCCGAACAGCCTGGTTGGCGAGGCGGTACGCTTTGAGTTTTGTAAGTCGTCGAGTGCAGTCGAAGAGAGGGAGCTATGGAGGTCGAGATGAAGATCCGCGGGCCTGATGGTGGACCCGGTCGACGAATATGCCGATCGTGCATCCTGAAAGACGTTGCGAGCGACATCGTGCTGCCGATCTGGGTGGGGATGTACGAGGCGAACGCGATTGCGCTTGAGGTTGAGAAGACGACGACGCCGCGGCCGATGACCCACGATCTGCTGAAGAACCTCATCCATGGGTTGAATGCAGAGGTGCAACGCGTTGTGGTGACAGAGCTTAGAGACGACACGTTCTACGCGGTCATCTGGATGGAGCAGAACGGCGAGATCTGTCACTCTGGATGCCCGGCCGTCGGACGCGCTGGCGCTGGCGCTGCGGTCGGATTGCCCGATCTTCGTGCACGAGGAAGTGCTGCAGGCGGCCAAGGTGGTGCCGAATGCGGCGGATTCTCGGCTCAGCGGACGAGCTGCGCGCTGGCTGGAAAACCTCAATGATGAGGATATGGGCCGCTACAAGATGTAGAGGAGTGGCCCGATTGGCTGGTCTTTGGTGCTTTAGTTAACAGAATATCTGTTATCGGACGTAACATCTAAGGAGGTGCGGTTGCCTACAATCCCATCTGTGCCTTAATCCTTGGACGTCTTCGTCGAACCAGTTGGAACAGTTCGGCGAGGGCTAGATAGATCGAGCTGTTCGGAGACTATCAAATCTTTCTGTGACGAACCCAGTTCCCGTCGCTGCAATTCCATCCCTCGCGGCTTTTGAGGATCGACGATCCAGACATTCGGCACGCCGAAGTCGATATAGGTTTTGTGATCTTCTTGTCCATGCGGGAACGCCTGTCTTCGGGCGATCAGAAGGCTTCTACAGCACATCAAGTGGGGCCGACTAAAGATTTGCTCAACGGGCGTGGAGCGCGAGAAAACACTCACATCGGGAATTCTTCGAACTCTGGTGGTGGCAACGCGAGTCCGCTGTTCAATCACGGAACGGACACGCCATTCCTTTGCGCGCATGTGGAACCAAAGCCAGATTTCCTGCTGTACGCTGCTGTGATCGTAATGGCCCACATTCCGCTCCTCTAACTCAGCCATCGACGTAGTCGACATCCGGCTCGTCAGATGGTGCTGAGATAGGTTTCGAGGGAGACTTGGGTTGAGGTCGCCATGGACGTTTCTCCTCTATTACTAACACTTCCATGATAGTCCGCCGGATGCCCCAGAGCGTTCGCTTCATATCCAGTGGCCGCATCACGGCAAGCTGAGCGCGGCCTAGATTTCCTTCTCCACTCAGCAGCACTAACGTCGCGATAAAGACCAGTGCGATGGTGAGGCCGATCCACACTCCGAAGACGCCAAGCTTTCCGCTGAAGCAGAGCCAGTAGCCGAGCGGCAGCCCGATAATCCAGTAGCCTATGAAGTTCAGGATCATGGGCGCCTTGGTGTGGCCGAGGCCGCGAAGCGCGCCCGTGGTCGCCGTTTGGATGCCGTCGAATATCTGGAAGGCGGCGGCGAGGGCCAACAAGGGCGCGCCGATCGCCAGGACCTGCGGGTCCGGGGTGTAAATCCAGACGATCTGGCGCGGAAAGACGGTCAACAGAACTGCCATCACGGCCATGAAGGCCGCAGCGACTCCGATGGCCAGGTACCCGGTTCGGCGGGCGCGAGCGGGATCACGCGAGCCTACGTTGTGGCCAACTGCAACGGCTGCCGCTGCTGAAACGCCGAGCGGAACCATGTAAGTAACACTTGCGATATTCAGTGCAATCTGATGAGCAGCAAGACTATCGGCGCTCAACTTGGCAGCGATGACGGTGGCTCCGCCGAATGCGCCGATCTCAAAGATCATCTGCGTGGCGGCTGGGCCGCCAAGTTGGAGAATACGCAGAATCCGCTTCTTATCAGGTAGAGGGAATTTCGCGAAGAACGATCCCCCGCTCTTGCGTTCGTGCCAGACGGCAACCCCAACCAGGAATACCGCCATGTATACGCGTGCGAGGACGGTCGAGAGCGCCGAACCGCGAACGCCCATCGCGGGGAAGCCCAACTTCCCGTAAATGAGGAGCCAGTTCCCTGCGAGGTTGATCAGGTTGGCGCTGACCAAGGCGAAGGTGACGGGCTTCACGATGTGCATGCCTTGCAGGTAGCGGCGAAAGCAGGCGTAAGTTAACAGCCAGGGGGTTCCCCAGTTCAGCAGCCGGAGATACGCCGCGGCTTCCGACGCGACAGCGGGATTGGTTCCCCAGCGGGGCAACAGCGCTGGAATCCACTGCACGATGACCATCACCGGCACGCTGAATAAAAGGACAATATAGATGCCCTGCATCACCGACTTGCGACAATCGGCGTGGTCGCCGCGACCGTAGGCCTGGGAGACGAGTGTGTCGAGGCCGAGCAGAAGCCCGGTGCCGAAGAGAGCGGGAATGTAATAGAGCGAGCTGCTGAGGCCGACGGCGCCGATCGCCTCTGGACTGAGACGACCGACCATGATGGTGTCGACGACCGACATCAACATCCAGGCGAGTTCAGAGAGGACGACGGGAATGGCGAGCCGGAGAAGAGCGCGCAGCTCGCCTCGGAAATCCCATTGGCCGGGAGGCGTGGCCTTGCCCTGATCGAGTTCTTCCACCTTCCCAAGTTGCGGCGGCATCGTGCTTCACAGTATCTCTTCTGGCGCGGCTTCTGTACATCTTTGAAGGATGGCGGAATACAATTTGCAGATCGGGTTGCAGGGGCGGATTTCTCGTCTTTGTTTGGGAAGGTTTCTCTGGAAAATGATTCATTCATGCCGCGCCGACGAGAGCTATTGACTGGCGCCACCCAGCGACGTGTTTGGCGCTCGATGCTCGTCGCGGTGTGGATTGCCGGGACGATTCTTGCTCGAGCACAGCAGGTACCGCAGCCGTTGCCCGACGCTGGCGCCGATCTTCAAGCCACGTATGCGCGGTTGCTGACGGCGATCAACAAGATTCCGATCTTCGATGATCATGGCCATCCGGGATTTGCCGACGATCCGGACGTTGACGCTATGGCGTCGACACCGGACGGCAGCGTTCCCTACCGGCTGCGAACGGGAAATCCCGAATTGATCGCGGCGTCAAAGGACCTCTTTAACTATCCGTATAACGACGCGACGCCCGAACACCTGCAGTGGCTGGCGAAGAAGAAGTTGGAGTTGCGGCAGCAGCAGACGGGGTATGCGTACTTCGACGGCATTCTCGACCGGCTCAATATTGAGACGGCGGTTGCTAACCGGGTGAGAATGCCGCCTTATCTCGACCCGAAGCGCTTCCGCTGGGTCTTTTTTGTCGATTCCCTGCTCTTCCCGTTGAACAATCAGGGTTTCATTGCGAAGAACGGCGATCTGGCGCTCTATGTTCCGATGCAGGAGAAGAAGCTGCATTATGAACTGGCGCAAGTGGGGCTGGTCTCGTCGCCGGCGAATCTTGGCGACTACCTGCTCTTCGTTCGCCATTTGCTTGAGGACAATCAGCGGCAGGGTGGCGTGGGGATCAAGTTTGAGATTGGGTATTTCCGTTCGCTGCACTTCGATGATCCTCCTGAGTCAGTAGCTGCGGCGGTTTATGCGAAGTATCATGCGGGCGGAGTGCCGACGGAGGCCGAGTACAGGGATTTTCAGGATTATCTCTTTCGGTACTTGCTGCTGGAGGCGGGAAAGATGCACCTGCCGGTGCAAATTCATACCGCGGTCGGCACGGGAGACTTTTACAACGTCACCGGCAGCACTGCGTTGAATCTTGAAAATGTGTTGCGCGATCCGCGCTACGAGAAGACGACCTTTGTGCTGCTGCATGGTGGTTATCCGTTTCAGGAGCAGGCGATCTGGTTAGCGGCGCGGAAGAATGTCTATCTGGATTCTTCGCTGATGGAGCTGTATCTCTATCCGGCGGACTTCAAGACGGCTCTGCGCCATTGGCTACTGCTGTTTCCGGACAAGGTAGTCTTCGGCTCGGATGCCTTCCCGTTCAGCGATTCAGTGGGCGCCGAGGAGAGTTATTGGATGGCGGTGCGGACGGCGCGGACTTCGCTGGCGGCGGCGCTGGCTGAGATGGTGGTGAACCATGAGGTCACGGAAGAGCAGGCGTTAGGTTTCGCGCGGGGATATCTGCATGACAATGCGGCTGGGATTTATCAGCGATGAAGCTTTTGCATTCCATCGTTTTCGAGATCGAGCAAGCGCGCCTTTGTTACGAGGCCGCCGGCGAAGCCAGTGAGTTTTCCGGATGAACCGATCACACGGTGACAGGGCACGACGATGGAGATCGGGTTTCTGCCATTAGCCGCCCCGACGGCGCGGGTCGCGCGAGGGTTTCCGAGTTGCGTTGCGAGCTGCGCGTAGCTTCTGGTCTCGCCAAACGGGATTGCTATCAGGGCCTTCCAGACATCGTTTTGAAAACGGGTGCCTCTCATGTCGAGCGGTATTGTGAATTCTTTTCTGCGTCCGGCGAAGTATTCGCAAAGCTGACGTTCGGTTTCGACGAGGACCGGATGCCGGGGTTGTTCGGTCAGTTCACCGAGGCGCACGCGACGCGGCGGGTCGTTTTCCCAGAGGATCGCCACGAGGCCGTTGTCGCTCGCGATCAGTTTGAGCTTCCCGACTGGGGACGGCATCGCTTTATAGAACAGACTCATGAGTTTTGCCTTCTCGATTTTCGCACCCGCCGAAGTCTCGGCCGGACGGTTGAAGTATGATTTTTTGTGAATCGGGAAAACGTTTCCGTAGAAGAGAAGAAGACGCGGCGCTGCCGCTCTTCTCCTGCCGGGAGGAAATCAAAGTGAATTCGTTTAAGAAGAGCCGGCGGCATTTTCTGAAGGCCGGAGGAGCGTTGGCGGCAGCGTCCGTGATCCCACCAACGCATCGCAGTTGGGGCGCGAATGTGGCTGCGAAGGCAGGAGCCACAAAGCTAGAGCAGTTTAACTATGCGGACGTACAGCTCCTGGATGGCCCCATGCTGGAGCAGTTCCGGCAAAACCATACGCTCTTTCTAAACCTGAATGAAGACAGTTTATTGAAACCATTCCGGCAACTGGGCGGACAGGCTGCTCCGGGTGAAGATATGGGCGGTTGGTACTCGCCGTCGCCGGACTTCAATCCCCCGAAGAACATGACGGGATATATTCCGGGCCACAGCTTCGGGCAATATCTGTCTGGACTCTCGCGCGCCTATGCAGTGACCGGCGACAAGGCGACGCAGGCGAAGATCCACCGGCTGGTGACGGGCTTCGCGACGCACGATCACGCCGAAGTTTTATGACGGCTACTGCCTTCCCTGCTTACACCTTCGACAAGACGAATTGTGGTCTGATCGATGCGCACCAGTTTGCCGGCGATCCCGATGCACTTGCCGTGCTAAACCACGCGACAGACGCGGTGATGCCGTGGCTGCCACCGAAGGCCCTCAACCGCGATGAGATGATGGCCCGGCCGCATCCGAATATTTCTTATACGTGGGATGAAAGCTACACATTGCCGGAGAATTTCTACCTTGCCTACCGGCGTGGCGCAGGGGCGCGATATCACGATCTGGCGGTGCGGTTTCTTCAGGACGATACCTACTTCAACCCGCTGGCCGAGAACGAGAACGTGCTGCCCGGCCTGCATGCTTACAGCCATGTGAACGCGCTGTGTTCGGCGATACAGGCATACCTGATGGATGGAAGCGAGAAGCATCTTCGCGCGGCGAAGAATGGCTTCCAGTTCGTGCTCGATCAGAGTTTTGCGACTGGTGGATGGGGACCGAATGAGGGCTTTCAGAAGCCAGCGTCGGATGGGTTGGCGAAATCTCTGACCTCGACGCACAGCAGCTTTGAAACGCCGTGCGGCGCTTATGGGCACTTCAAGGTGGCGCGCTACCTGATGCGCGTGACCGGCGAGAGCACGTACGGCGACAGCATGGAGATGGTGCTGTACAACACCATTCTGGGGGCGAAGCCGATTCGCCCCGATGGCGTGAGCTTCTACTACTCGGACTACAACATGGATGCGGTGAAGTCGGACTACGAGGAGAAATGGCCGTGTTGCTCGGGGACATTTCCGCAGCTTGCGGCTGACTATGGGATCAGCTCCTACTTCCGCAGTCCGAAGGGCGTGTATGTGAACCTCTATGCTCCGTCGCGAGTGAGCTGGAAGCAAGGCAATGCGCGTGTGACGCTGACCCAGGAGACGCAGTATCCAGCTGTCGGTGTGAGCAGCATGAAGCTCACACTGGATCGGCAGGAACGGTTTGTCGTTGCGATGCGGATTCCGGCTTGGGCGGGTAAAGACACGAGGATCGCGGTGAACGGAAAGGCCGCCGACGTCGTCGTGAAACCGGGGAGCTGGGCCGAGATTGACCGCACCTGGAAGAGCGGCGACCGTGTGGAGCTTTCCTTGGATATGCCGCTGCGCGTGGTCCCGCTGGATGCGCAACATTCCAATCTGGTCGCGCTTGTGCGAGGGCCGGTGACGTTGTTCGCGATTGAGCCGGGTGCGGCGAAGATGACCCAGAAGCAGATGCTGGCCGCGCAGCAAGCGAATTCGGAGTCAGTGGATTGGCTTGTCGAGACGGACCGCGGCAAGGTCACGATGAGACCTTTTTCGGACATCGCGACGGAGCGCTACCGGTTGTATCAGGAGACCTAGCCTCGGGACGCGCTCGCTATACTGGAACCTGGTCACAGGAATCCAAATCATGAGCTTTGCCTCCACAGCGATCGCACCTCAAATTGCTGAACTTGAACTTACCCATCCTGAGTTGATTCTTAATAGGGCGCTGATCGGTGGCGAACGCGTTCCCGCTGCCGGCGGCGAGACGCTTGCGGTGAACAACCCTGCTACGGATGCTTTGATCGCAAATGTTCCCGATTGCGGGGCGGTCGAGGCGCGGGCTGCGGTGGACGCGGCTTCGACGGCCTTTCCGGATTGGAAGGCGCGCACGGCGAAGGAGCGTTCCGCGGTTCTGAAGCGGTGGTTTGCGCTGATGATCGAGAACCAGGAGGACCTGGCCAAGCTGATCTCGATGGAGCAAGGCAAGCCGCTGACCGAGAGTCGCGGCGAGATTGCTTATTCGGCCGGGTACGTCGAGTGGTTTGCCGAAGAGGCGAAACGGGCTTATGGCGAAGTGATTCCTGAGCCGGTGCGTGGCCGCAAGCTGATCGTGGTGAAGGAGCCGGTCGGGGTGGTCGCGACGATTACGCCGTGGAATTTTCCGCTGGCGATGCTGGCGCGGAAGGTTGCTCCGGCAATTGCTGCGGGATGCACGGTGGTGTCGAAGCCGGACGGTGCGACTCCGCTGTCCGCTTTGGCATTTGCCGCGCTTGGGGAGCAGGCGGGCTTGCCTGCCGGAGTCTTCAATGTAGTGACTGCCGGGCGAGCGCATGATGCCGAAGTGGTTGGCGAGTGGATGCAGTCTTCAGTGGTGCGGAAGGTTTCGTTTACCGGATCGACGGCGGTGGGCAAGCACCTGATGAGGCAGAGCGCCGACACGTTGAAGAAGCTCTCGCTGGAACTGGGTGGGAATGCTCCGTTCTTAGTGTTTGACGATGCCGATCTCGATGCGGCGGTCGCGGGTGCGATTGCGGCGAAGTTTCGCAACTCGGGGCAGACCTGCGTTTGTGCAAATCGGATTCTGGTGCAGGACAGCATTTATGATGCGTTCGCCGAGAAGCTGGCGGCAGCTGCGGCGAAGCTGCGTGTTGCGCCGGCTTCGCAGGCAGACGCTGAGCAGGGGCCACTGATTCACGAGCGGGCTCTGGCGAAGGTGGAAGATCATCTGCGTGACGCGCTCGATCATGGAGCGCGGGTCTTAACCGGCGGGCACCGACATGCGCTCGGACACAACTTCTTCGAGCCGACAGTGCTGGCGGATGTGACCCCCGCGATGAAGATTGCGCATGAGGAGACGTTTGGGCCGATTGCGCCGCTGTTCCGTTTTCATGATGAAGCCGAGGCGTTGGCGATGGCGAACGATTCCCCGTTCGGGCTGGCCGCTTACTTTTACGCGCGAGACATTGGACGGATCTGGCGAGTTGCGGCTGGGTTACAGGCCGGGATGGTTGGCATCAACGAAGGAATTATTTCGACCGAGGTTGCGCCCTTTGGGGGCGTGAAGGAGTCTGGCTTTGGGCGCGAGGGCGCGCGGCAGGGCCTGGACGAGTATCTGAATCTGAAATATCTGTGCATGGGCGGCTTGGGATAGCATTTCCCGCGGAACAGATCCAGGGTGGACGACGCCCAAGGCACAAACTCTATGAATCTAAGCAGAATCTTCAAGCTCCTGTTCACGAGCTTTCTCGGCCAGGGGATCAGCGTCATCTCGCAGCTGCTTATTCCACCGTTCTTTCTCTCCATCTTCGGACTCGAGGTTTATGGAGAGTGGATCGCCTTGAGCGCCTCGGTGAACTATCTTGGGACGCTCTATTACGGCGTCCAGACCTATGCCACCAACGAGATGACAATCTTATACAACCGGGGCGATGAGGGTGGAGCGAAGGCTATTCAGGGGAGCGCCTGCCGTTTGCTCATTTCCATGGCACTTTGCTTTGCCGCGGTCGGCCTTATTGTGTTCGTCATACCTGTCAGTTCGGTACTGAAGCTGCGTCACGAATCGAACTTTGTCGCGGGGCTAACGCTGTACCTGCTGATCCTGCAATTTGTGGTCAATATGATGTTCAACCTGCTGGCGAACAGTTACATGGTCGTCGGTAAGTTGCACCGGGGAAACTATTGGGCGAAGCGGCCAACGGCTGTTCAGCGTTCTCGCCGTGGCCCTGGCGTTGTACCTTCATGCGACCTTCCCCGTACTCGCGACGATTCAGTTGGCGTCGCTGGTCATCTTCAGTCTTGCGATTCTCTGGGATGTTCGGCACATTGCGCCGGTTCTGGTACCATCCCTGCGCCATGGGAGTTGGAAGCAAGTCGCCACCATTCTGAAGCCGAGCGGTCACTTCGGCCTGATTGCGGTAGCCGGCTTCCTCACATGGCAGGGGCCAGTGCTGATTATTCAACAAGTTCTGGGGCCGGCTGCGGTGGGCAGCTTTGCGCTGGTGCGAACCGTCTTTCAAATGTCGCGGCAGATACTTGCCATCGCCAGCTATACGATCGGGCAGGACATTACGCTGCTCTTCGGCAAAGGTGACTGGCGTGTGTTGCGGCGGCTCTACGACCTCTCTGAGCGAGTTGTGTTGTTTCTGATTCCGACCATCAGTATTGGCAGTTTCTGTTCTGCCCGTTCCTGTTTGCGATCTGGCTGCATAAGCGAGACATCTATCAGCCGGAGCTTTGTCTGCTGATGGCCATGATATCGGCGGTATTGGGAGTGAAGGAACATAAGACACAGTTCCAATCCTCAAGCAATAAGCACGAGGACATGTCACTTTTCATCGTCGCCGGTTACGCGATCATGTTGGCGGTGTCGTTGGTGACGATGAAGATGTATGGCCTCAATGGATTTGTCGTCACATGGTGATTTGGGAGATCATTCAAACCGGTTATGTTCTTAGTTTGAACGCAAAGCTGTTTCCCGAGGAACATGGGTCACGATGGAGCCTGTGATAAAGCTGGCAGTTTTTACGGTCATTGCATTTGTTATCTGCCTACCCTGCCTATCAGGAAGCTACCTGGCACCTGGGATGGACGGTAGCATCCGCAATTATGTTCACAGGTGCCATCGCCGCCGCTGCTTATAAAGTTTTTGGCATAAATGAGATTCAAGCTCTATTAATCTCACGATTGCGTAATCGCTTTGCGCCCGCAATAAGCGAGGGAAACGCATAGGATGCCGATGGTCGCACCTATGAGAAGGCGCTACTCGTGGCAGGTCGTCTCATGCACTCAATTTGGTCTCCGGCGGCCTTCTATTCGCTTCACTCTAGCAAAGCAAGCTGGAGAAACGAAAGCGAGAAACTCGTTGCGAGAACGGCTTTGGAATTCCTTTCATACATTACGACAGAGATCGCTGTGTCCCAACCGGCATTACCAACTTCCCTCATGACGAGGTATCCTTCGAAGCATCAATGATCCGAGAGAATTATGCGATTCCCCCGCGCGTGGAAGTGATCGAAGCTGCGCTCGAGGATGAGCCAGTCCTGGCGAATCTGCTGGAATTGTATGTGCATGATTTCAGCGAATTCCTCGATTTGGAGATAGGTGAGGATGGCCGGTTTGGTTACCCGTCTCTGCCGCTCTATTGGTCGGAGGCTGGTCATCATGCGTTCCTGATCCGAGCGGACGGCAAGCTAGCGGGATTTGCGTTGGTGAGGAATGTTGCGAAGGCCTCTGGTCGCGAAGCGCTTTGGGACATGGCTGAGTTCTTCATACTTCGCGGCTACCGCCGATGTGGAGTTGGGACTCTGGCGGCACACGAGGTCTGGACGAGATTTCCCGGAGGCTGGGAGGTCCGGGTGATGCAGAGGAACGCATTGGCGCTGCGATTCTGGGCGGGATCTATTTCAAGCTTTGCCGGGAGACCGATCGAGCCGCACCATGTCGAGAAAGATGGCGAGCCCTGGGATGTATTCTCATTCCAGTCCGGAGCGGGCATTGCTGCGGACGGCCAGACGGAGGACTGTTTCAGATGAAATTGTTGCGGCTTTGCGCTAGCGCTTTCACGCTTCTTCTATTCGCAGTTGCAGCGAGAGCGCAAGAGAAGACGCCCGCGCCGATACCTCTTTGGCCGCAGGGCGCTCCGGGGGCTTTGGGGAATGAAAGCCCGGGCGATCAGCCGAGGATCACTCCCTTCCCTGCTCCCAAGGTCGCCGGTCGCGAGACGCATACTGCGGTTCTGATTCTGCCCGGCGGGTCGTATGCCCATTTGGCGACTGACCACGAGGGACTGCAGGTGGCGAAGTGGCTGAACAACCTCGGTGTCTCGGCGTTCATGCTGGAGTATCGGCTGGGGCCGAAGTATCACCATCCGATCGAGATGAATGACGCCAAGCGCGGGCTGCGCTGGGTGCGGAGCCATGCTGCCGAGTACGGTTATGATCCGAATCGGGTTGGGGTTTGGGGATTCTCGGCGGGTGGGCACTTGGCGTCGACGCTGGGAACGCATTTCGATTCGGGTGATCCTGCCTCTGCCGATCCAATCGACAGGTTAGGCAGCCGGCCGGATTTCCTGATCCTGACTTATCCGGTGATTGGGCCGCTTGGGCCGGCGTCGGTGGGCTCGTTCGATAACCTGTCTGGGCAAGAACGCCGATCCCGGCGCTGACGGAAGAGCTTACCAACGATCATCGTGTGACGGCTCAGACTCCGATGACATTTCTGGTGGCGGCGGATGATGACAAGGCTGTTCTTCCGGAGAACAGCGTGAATTTCTATTTGGCACTGCGCAAGGCGGGCGTTCCGGCGGAGATGCATATCTACCTGCACGGCGGGCATGGATTTGGGCTAGCGCCGTTCGATCCGGTGCTGTCTTCGTGGACGGCGCGGCTGGCAGATTGGCTGCGAGTGAACGGGTGGCTGGCGACGAATTAGCAAATGGGAGACAAACATGAAGTGGAAGTGGTGTTTGTTCGCCGGTGCATCGATTGTCTTCGCGTCACTGCTTTCGGCGGCGCAGCAGGCTCCCGCTCAGGAGCAGCAGGGACGCGTGGTGCGCTTAGCAGAATTAGAGATCGATGCTAATCAAATCGAGCAATACAAGGTGGCGCTCAAAGAAGAGATCGAGACGTCGATCCGCGTCGAACCGGGGGTATTGGCTCTCTATGCTGTTTCAGTGAAAGACAATCCCGCGCAGATTCGGCTCTTCGAGATGTATGCCAGCCCCGCCGCGTATCAGTCTCATTTGCAGACGCCGCACTTCAAGAAGTACAAAGCGGCCACTCAGGGAATGGTGAAGTCGCTACGATTGCTGGAGACTGATCCCATCGAGCTGGGCGCAAAGACAAAGTGACGGAGAGGCGTCGGCGAAGCAGCTGCGCGAGTTTCGCCGATGGCGACGATCCAGGAGCTATACTGCGGGCATGAAGGTCTCTGGCGCTTCTACTGTTCTTCAGGTGAAAGACATCTCGAGTGCTCTCCGCTTTTATTGTGAGGTGCTTGGCTTTGAGAAGGACTTCGAGTTCGGTCCTTACGCCGGGGTGCATCTTGGCGAATGCTGTCTACACCTGTGCGCGCATACGACCTGGAAGAGGCCGCTTGGCGGTGGAGCGGTCTCTGTGTTTTCCGACGAGGTCGATGCCTACTGTGCGGCAGTGAAAGAGCGCGGGGCCATGATCGCCCTTGAGCCGACAGACGAGCCTTATGGGATGCGCGACTTTGCGCTGAAAGACCCGGATGGCAACGTTCTGACCTTTGGCTGTCCCCTGCCTGAGGGCGCTCAGCCACCGAAGGAATGACGATTTCTTTGGACGAATAGGAAGGGCCGGACATCAAGGCGTTGCGTGGGGTCGCTCCGCCAACTCACCGGCTCTCGACAGAAACAGCTTGAGGATCGGCGACGTATTTGCCTTGCGATACCCGAGCGAGAGATCAATTTGCGGCGCAATGCCATGCAGAGGTCGCGTGGTCACAGAACTCGGGAAGAAAGGTCTTCGCGTAGGCAGGGAGAAGCGCGACGCCGCCGGTGGAGGCGATCAGGGACATGACGGCGCCGAGGTTGTCGACTTCATGGCTTGGCTTGAGATCGACTCCGTTCTGCTTCAAGATATCGGTCGATCGTCCGGCGCAGAGCAGGCTGTTTGCCGGAGATGCCGAGGGCCGTGCCGGATACGCTGAGAAACGTCTCGCCAGCGATCTCCTCGACCGCGATCGCCGATTTCGCGGCGAGTGGATGATCCACGGGCAGGAAGACTTCGAAGGTCTCCTCGATAAGCTGCCGGAAACACAGCTCCGGTCCACCATCCTCTCTGCGCAGAAAGGCCACATCGATTCTGCCTTGCAGCAGGGCGGCGGCGAGCTGGGGCGAGTTTTGCGTCGAGATCACTACGCGGATATTTGGCAGCTCGTCGCGGAGCAGATGCAGCGCTCTTGGAATCCACGTTGAGTCATGGCCGATCATGAAGCCCAGCGAGAAAGACGGCTTCACGGGGTGTACGGTCTGCCGTGCCGATTGCATCGCCGCTTCTGCCTGAGCGAGCATCACCCTGGCATGGTCAAGAAAGACGCGGCCTGCGGGGGTGAGCTCGACGCCCTTTGCGCTGCGCGTGAGAAGGGGCGTGCCGACCTCGGTCTCGAGGTCGCGAATCTGGCGGCTGAGCGAGGGCTGCGTCGTGTGCAGAGTCTTCTGCGCGGCGAGCTTGAGGCTTCGCGCCTCGGCCACAGCCACAAAATAGCGAAGATGCCTTAGCTCCAAAACTCACCTCTGCCTGTAAAGCATACCCGTTCAGCTAACTAAGTAATTCCCATATTGCGCCCGAATTGGCGAGGATTTCATCTGAGAAGAAGCGGTCAATCGTATTTCGCAAACCTCAAAACTTCATACAAGGAAAGTTGGAATCAAATGCCTCACTCGCTCGAAGGAAAAGTAGCGCTGGTCACCGGCGCTTCTCGCGGAATCGGAGCAGCCATCGCCAAGCGGCTTGCCTCAGAAGGCGCGAATGTCGCGATTACCTATGCCAAGGATGCGAAGGCCGCCGATGCGGTCGTCAAGGCCATCGAGGGCAGCGGCCGCAAGGCGCTCGCGATACAGGCCGACGCCGCGGATGCCAAAGCCGTGAAGGCTGCTGTGGATCAGGTTGTCGAAGGCCTTCGGGCGCATCGACGTGCTGGTGAACAATGCCGGGACGGCGATTCCGAAGCCGTTCGAAGAGGCTACGCTGGAGGAGCTTGACCGGGTGATCGATATCAACGTGCGCGGCGTGTTCGTCACAACCCAGGCCGCGCTCAAGCATATTCCCGATGGCGGCCGCATCATCATGGTCGGTTCCTGCGTGGGAGAGCGGAACTTCACCCCCGGCCTCGCCGCCTACGCGGCGACGAAGGGTGCGGTGAAGATGTTCACGCAGGGCCTGGCCCGAGAGGTGGGAGGCCGCGGCGATCACGGTGAACAACGTTCAGCCAGGGCCGATCGATACCGATCTCAACCCGGCTGCGGGCGACTGGGCCGAGCCTCAAGTAGCGAATACGGCACTCAAGCGGTATGGGACCGTGGACGAAGTGGCTGCGCTGGTGGCCTTTGTGGCAAGTCCAGAAGCGGCGTACATCACCGGCGCGAACCTTACCGTGGATGGCGGAACGAACGCTTGATATTCAGTGTGCAAGCATAGTTGGAAATGCAGGTCCTTCGGCTACGTGCTTCGCACTCCGCTCAGGATGACAAATAGTTGTACGAGCAACAACAAAGGCCTCCGGCGAACCGGAGGCCTTTGCTTGTTGCAGAGATCTGTTACTTCACCTTGAGGTAGATCATGACGAAGGTGAAGAGGGTGAGGGATTCGATGAAGGCGAGGCCGAGCACCAGCAGCAACTGGATGCCGGCGCGGGCTCCGGGGTTGCGGGCGAGGGCCTCGGTGGCAGAGGCGGTTGCCTTGCCCTGGCCGAGTCCGCAGAGACCGGCGGCGATGGCGATGCCGATACCGGCGCCGATCGGCACGAGGCTGACCGCGCCTGCGCCTTCGGTTCCCTGGGCGAATGCCGGCACTGCAAAGCAGAGCACCGACAGGGTCATGAGTAGATATTGCAGCTTGCGCATTGTGTTTCTCCTTACTACTTTATGAATTGCTGCCCAGTGGGTGGTTGACGCTCACCGTGCTGGCGCCCTCACGCTGAAGCAGCTTTGCTACTACGTTGAATCTTCCAGCGGCTGCTATGTTGGCCTTTTCTTAAGGAAAAGGCCAGCCGAGATTCTCTCTCCGACCAAGCCTATAGCAAAGCTGCTTTAAACAGCGCTTCAGTTATCCGGAGTGGAAGCCGCCTCCGGCCGAAGAGCTTTGAAAACTAATCCGGTAGTTCCTCGTGCGAGGTTGCCTCGGCGAGGTAGATGAAGGCCAAGAGCATCCAGACATACGACTGAATCAACGCGACGCCGGCGTGCAGGCCGAGAAAGACGATCGGGAGCACTAACGGAAAGATCGAGAAGAAGACGAGGGTCAACAGATCGCTCGCCAGCATGTTCGCGTAAAGACGGACGGTGAGCGACATGTTGCGCGCGAGGTGCGAGATGATCTCAACCGGAAGCATGAGTGGGGCGATCCACCAGACGGGCCCGAGGAAATGCTTGAAGTAGCCTACCGCTCCCTGGGCGCGAACACCCCGGTAGTTGTAATAGACAAAGGTGATGAGCGCGAGGCCGAGCGGGACATAAGGCTTGGCGGTGGGAGTTTCGACGCCGGGCAGCAGACCCCAAAAGTTGAGCAGCAGGATGAAGAGAAAGAGCATGGTGGTCAACGGCAAGTGCGGTTCGTAGCCGTGGCCCAGAATCGCCTCTCCCTGCGAGCTGACGAATTCGTTGATCATCTCTGCGACGGACTGCGCCGGGTTGGGACGCTCCACATTCAACGTCAGCCGCACGAGGATGAAAAACGCGAGCAAACCCGCAGCGGCGATGAGTTGGAGAGTCAGCACATCGGAGATGGGCGCGCCGGGAGTGTCGGGATGAATGCCGATGGCCGTAAGCAGAGAGGTCAGCGGGCCGCCGACGAGCGAGTTCAAAAGCTCAGTAATGGAATGGATAAACGCGTGCATAATTTGTGGTATTTCGGCTTCGAGCAGATCAGTTTCTGGTCAACAGGACGGCTTCGATCGAGAGCGCGACGATGGCTAAAGCAAGCCCCGCAATGATGGAATAGACCGCTCCATTCAGCCATCTCAGACTAACATAGAGCGCGCCGCCGGCGATCAATAGGCGAAGGAAAAACATGGCGATCACCAGGCTTGTGGAGCGGGAAGAGAGCTGGTTGTCGAGCCTGGCGTTGACGACGCGAATGAGACGCCGGGATTCGTAGATCCCTCCGGCGGAGATGGCTGCACCCACGAGAAAAAGCGCAGCCGATTGCAATCCGGAGATGATCCAGATCGTGGGCAGGCCTATGAGGGTAAGCAGGCCGACGTTGCGGATCGCGCGCAGCAGGGCGGCGCTCAGATCGGCGTCGTTAAAGGTGAGGAACGGGTTCTCAGCGGGATTAGGGGTGGCGGGCATCAGGGTTTCTTGCTTTTGGGTTTTCCGGCGGCGAGGGCCATGCGCACGGCTTCGAGCATTCCGGCGATCATGCCGAGGATGAGGCCGACGACGGTGATCCAGGTTTGGTGCAGCCAGCGATCGAGCAGCGCCCCGAAAAACCAGCCGATGAGCACGGCAATGGGGAGCACGAGCGCGATCTGCATGAGGCGCTCGGCCTGGACGAGAGACTTGCCTAGCGGCTTCTCGGGTTTGGGGTCCGGGTTGGGGGCGTTGAAGGGCATGGAGTCCACAAATCTTAGTTTAACCAGGTGCGACAGAAGTCACGTAGGACCCACGACAGATGGCAGGCTTATCTTCCCTGCTGAGGCATAATGTTGCTATGACTGGAATTCAGTTTGTCACCGATCAACAAGGGAAGCGGGTTGCGGTCCAGATCGATTTAGCCATCCACGGCGAGTTGTGGGAGGATTTGCAGGATGTCCTGGTTTCGCAAGAACGCCGCGCGGAAAAAGGCATTCCGATTGAGAAGGTGAAGGCTCGCCTCAAGAAGAGCGGAAAGCTTCGTGAAGATCTATGAGGTTCGCCTCAAGACCAGCGCCTTTAAGGAGCTGGAGCGACTATCGCCTCCCTGGGCGGAGAAGGCCTTCCTCCGCATCGAGGCTTTGGCCGTAAATCCCCGTCCCCCCGGATGCAAGAAGCTCCGCGACTCCTACGATGAATGGCGGATTCGAATTGGCGATTATCGCGCAATTTATTTCATCGACGACAAGAACGCCGTAGTGGAGGTCACCAGGATTCGTCATCGGCGCGACGTTTACGAGTGACGCTCGGCGACACAACGCACGAAGTGAGGCAAGTGAGTGTTTGAATCGGAGTTTGAGCGTGGGCTGTTTGCGCTGCGCCAGGAAAAGCTGAAGCAGATTGCCGCCCTCGGGCAGCAGACTTATCCCAACCAATACATATGCGACCGCATACTGATCCCCGAGATTCGGGCGAAGTATGGCGAGGCTGCTGGCGAAGCGCTCGAAGCGGAGCGGGTGAATGTCTCCGTCGCCGGGCGGCTGATGGCGATTCGCGGACAGGGCAAGGCGGGATTTGCGCATCTGCAGCAGAATGGCGACGGCTGCAGATTTATGTCCGCAAGGATGCGGTTGGCGAGCAGGGATTTGAGCTCTACAAGCTGCTCGACCTGGGCGACCACATCGGCGTGACCGGATATCTGTTTCGCACGCGCACGGGCGAGCTGAGCGTTCACGTCGAGACGATTACGTTTCTGGCGAAGGCGATGCTGGCGCTGCCGGAGAAGTATCACGGCCTCGCGGACGTGGAGCTGCGCTACCGGCAGCGGTATGTCGATCTGTTCATGAACACCGATGTGCGCGACGTCTTCGTGAAACGGGCGCAGGTGCTGCGGGCGCTGCGGAAGTTCTTTGACGAGCGCGGCTACATCGAGGTGGAGACGCCGATGATGCAGCCGATTGCGGGCGGCGCGGCGGCGAAGCCTTTCATGACGCATCACAACACGCTCGATCTCGATCTGTTTTTGCGCATTGCGCCGGAGCTTTATCTGAAGCGGCTGGTGGTGGGCGGCTTCGATCGCGTCTATGAGATCAACCGGAATTTCCGGAATGAGGGGATTTCGACCGCAGCACAATCCCGAGTTCACGATGCTGGAGTTTTACCAGGCGTATGCGAACTATCACGACCTGATGCAGTTGACGGAGGAGATTGTCAAGTTTGTGGCGATGGAAGTGAACGGGACGACGATGACGCATTTCAATCGAGGTGGAGATTGATCTTGGCGAAGTGGCGACGCTACTCGATGCGGGAGGCGATCATCGAATTCTGGCCAGCCGAAGTTTGGCGCGAAGCCGAGGATGGCGACTTTCGGACGCAGTAGCCTATGCTCTGTCTGACGGGCTCGCACATATCAGTAGCCATCCGAAGCGTATAGAGCGCAATGGCCAGACAAGCCACAGAGTCGAGGCTTCAAACATGCCAGGGCATACGCGACATTTGGCATTCTGCCGACTCAGAGACTTCGAGCGTGGCATAGCCACGGGAAGACGATCGCTGAGATTTTTGAAGCGGTCGCAGAAGAGCACCTGATCCAGCCAACGATTATCTATGACTTCCCTCTCGCGGTTTCGCCGCTATCGAAGGTGAAGCCGGATGAGCCGGATTGGGTGGAGCGGTTCGAGTTCTACATCGGGGCTTCGAGGTCGGCAATGCGTTCAGCGAGTTGAACGATCCTGAGGACCAGCGCAGGCGCTTCGAGGCGCAACTCGCCGAGCGCGACGCGGCGACGAAGAAGCCCACCAGATGGATGAGGACTACGTTCGCGCGCTGTCTTACGGACTGCCTCCGACGGGCGGCGAAGGGATTGGCATCGACCGGCTGACGATGATCCTGACCGGGTCGAAGTCGATTCGGGATGTGATTCTGTTCCCGTTGCTGCGGCCGGTTGCAGGACAGAGGAGCTCCAGACCCTGAAGAGTTTGATCCGATGCCGTAGACCTGGCGCGGACAGATTCATTTCAGTGCGTAAACTTATCGGAGTGGTGTGGTCCCGCAACCATGGAACCAACTCATCGAATCGGAATTGGTTTCTCTTGTAGAGACCTGCGAAAAAGCATAGGCCTCTTTCGAATCGGCGGTTAGCCGCATCCCGTTGATCGCGAGAAAGGTATAGGTGGCCGCGAAAGCCGTCCGCTTGTTCCCATCGATGAAGGATGATTTTGCGCGAGGCTCTCCCAGAGCGCCGCCGCTTCCTCGATCAAGCTGGAATAGTAGCCAGTCTGCGGACGGAAGATCGCGGCTTCCAGCAGTCCTGGGTCTCTAACTCCATGGCTGCCGCCGTAGCGTTCGATCTGGTCGACGTGCATGGCCAGGACCTCGACGACGGTGAGGTAGACCTTCACTCCGCAAGCTTCTTATAGAGATCCGCGTATTGCTCGTGGCTGGCGAGATATGCGGCCATGACCTGCGGGCGAGGCGTGCCGTTCTTCCGCTTCTCGATAAGGTCGGCAAGAGCTCGTCGACGAGTGCCTGGATCTGCCGCCCTTCCTTCTCCGCGAGGGCGCGAACAGATGTAAGAATCTTCGAATTGACTTGGGTGGCGAACTTCTCCCGCACTTGAGACATGACAATCTCCCGTTGTCATGATAAATCATGACGGTCATGATGTCTATTCCCAAGACTTCGCGCTCTGGTAGCGTCCATCGGAGAGACCTCAACGATCGCGAAAGAAGACGATAGTCGGCTTACCTTTGTAAGCCGTTCGCAAAGCTTCGCGATAGCCGCATTTCTCGGCGACTCGAATCGAAGCGACATTCTCGGGATTGATGATGCAAGCTGTCTGCGTCGCTGTGAAGTATGCTCGCCCCGGCAAGGATAGCCCGAAGAGCCTCGGTAGCGTAGCCCTTTCCGTGCGCGGCGGGAGGAAGACCCATCCCGCCTCGGGAATGTCGCCGAGCGGCGGGTCGAGTCGCGCTTCAGATCGGCGAAGCCGATCTCGCCGAGGAAGCTCCCGTAGCCTTCTCCTCCGCGACCCAGTAGCCGAAGCCGAGCAGGGTCCAATGGCCGGCATAGCGCAGCAGGCGAGACCAAGACTCTTCGGCGGTGAGCGGAACTCCGCCGATGTAGCGGGTCACGGCTGGGTCTGCCCAGAGACTGGCGCAGGCGGCAAAGTCTTCGAGGCAATGCGACGCAGCGTCAGGCGCTCAGTCTCCAATATCGGAACGTAGCCTAAGTCTCTGTCCCCTTTTTATCGGAACTCACTCCCCCAGCATAAACCGCTGGACGCGGTGGCTCGTCCCGTCCCGCCATCGCACTCGATCAGCGTGGCGCACATGCGGGCGTCGTTGCGGGCGGCTTCGAATTTTCCCGGCATTCCGGTGAGGAACCTGGCCAGCACCAACTCCTTTTCAACGCCGATCACGCCGTCGTAAGGGCCGCTCATGCCGACGTCGGTCTGGTAGGCGGTGCCTCCGGGGAGGACGCGTTCGTCGGCGGTGGGAATATGGGTGTGGGTGCCGAGCGAGCGCGGTCACTCGGCCGTCGAGATACCAGCCCATGGCGACCTTCTCTGAGGTCGCCTCGGCGTGGAAGTCGACGAGGATGACTTTGGCGGTGATCTGTTTCAGCACAGCGTCGATGGTGCGAAAGGGATCTTCAGGGGTGTTCATGAAGACCTTGCCTTGCAGGTTGATGACCGCGTAGCTTTGGCCGTTGGGGAGTTCCCCTTCGTAAAAGCCGTAGCCGGGCGCGCCGGGGGCGTAGTTTGCGGGGCGCACCACGCGGCGCGGGCGCTCATGGCTGTCGGCTGGGACGGACTGCATGTATTCGATAATTTCTTTCTTGTCCCAGACGTGGTTACCGGTGGTGAGCACGTGGGCGCCGAGGTCGAAGAGTTCGTCGGCGGTCGCCGGCGTGACGCCGAAGCCTCCGGCAGAGTTCTCGGCATTGATGATCACCAGATCGACCTGGTGCTGCTCAATCAGAGAGGCGAGATGTTCGCCGACGATCCGGCGGCCCGGGCTTCCAAAGACATCCCCTACAAAGAGAATTCGCAATCAATTCACTCCGTTGTTACAAATTGATGAAACGGCATCCGAAGCGCGGCGATACTCGACCGCTGACCAAAAGTTAGCAATAGCGTACAATTCACAGTTTTGAATCTGCGGTCGATGTGTTAGCGTGACCGCATGGCCGTGAACACCCGATTCTGCACCGGAATCCATACCCTAGTCCTGCTCGCCGCAGAACCCGATGTTCAGCAGACTTCGGACGAGATAGCCCGCAAACTGAATACCAATCCAGTCGTTATTCGTAGAGTACTATCTTTGCTGCGACAGGCGGGCCTGGTGACACAGCCAGAAAGGCCCGAGCGGCGGCTCGAAGCTGGCCAAACCGGGCAAGGCGATCAAGCTCGGCGACATCTACCGGGCGCTCGAACCGGTTTCGATCTTTCATGGCGCGAACCTTACCGGCGAGCATGCGGACAAGGTGAACGGGGCGCTCGGAAAAGATCTACCGCGATGCCCAGGAAGCGCTGGAAGCGGAACTTGACGCAACCACGCTCAACCAGCTGGCCAAGAAATCCGAGAAGAAGAAGAAATAGCCCATCACCACCGCCGCGACGATTGCGCGGTGTACCCGAAGTCTCAGAGCGGAGCAATGCTTCGGCTGCCGCAGCGCTTTCCCTTCATCGAAAGGTTTACCGCGTGGTAACAAATCCTTGACGCAGCGCGACTTATTTTCTAGAATTACGTCCCAGTGGATTGAAAGTCTTCGCGAGGTCGCGAAGGCACAATGACACGCAGCGATGACGGGACTATGATGGCGGGTCTATCATGACCAACGAGTTCACCCGGCGTCTCAATACTGTTTAACTTTTCATTTACCAAGACGAGGCACAATGCAAAGGTCTTTCCGTCGTATCGCAGAATTTTCCTTAGTGGTGTTGTCCATCGTTGTTTTGGGTCTCTCGGCCTCCGGGCAAAGCCTGGTGCAGGACAGGATCGTCCAGTCCCTGGCAGATGGCAAGATTTCGGCCCTCGCAGGGACGGTTTCTCCCAAGGCAAGAGCCGAATACGATCAGGGCGCAGTCGATGGATCGATGCGGCTGAGCGGAATGAGCATGACCTTCGCCCCTACGGCGAGCCAGCAGGCCGCGCTTACCTCGTTGATGAAGGCGCAGCAGACCCCTTCGTCGCCGAGCTACCGAAAGTGGCTCACACCACAGGAATACGCGGCGAGGTTTGGCATGTCGCAAGCCGATATCGCCAAAGTCAGTTCGTGGCTGCAGTCTCAGGGCTTTACCGTGGACAAGGTAGCCGATAGCCAGAATGCGATCTGGTTCAGCGGAACGGCGGCGACGGCCGAGGCCGCATTTCATACCGCGATCCACAATTACAGCGTGAATGGCGAGACGCATTTTGCCAACGCTGCGCCGGTATCGATTCCGAGCGCGCTGGCGGGCAGTGTTATTCAGGTCGGGGGATTGAGCGACTTCAAGCTGAAACCGCACGTGGTGCGTCCCTCGAGTGCAAATCAGAATGGTCTGCACCCTGACTTTACCTCCGGCGCCTCCGGTTATCACAGCATCCAGCCCGGCGACTTCGCGGTCATCTACGACATGAATCCCCTCTATTCAGGGGGTCTTACGGGCTCAGGCGTAACAATCGGCGTTATCGGGCAAACGGACATCGTGATGGCGGACATCACATCTTTCCGAGCCGCATCTAGTCCCGCTCTACCTGCCTACGGCACCGCGGGTGGCCCAACCTTCACCAACTTCCTGATTCCAACGTCCGCCGATCCGGGAATCAGCTACAACGACATTGGCGAGGCTGACATCGATATTGAATGGTCGGGCGGCGTGGCAACCAATGCCAACATCATTTATGTGAACTCGACAAATGTCTTGGATTCCCTACAATATGCCATCGCGAATCAGATCAACAGCCTGACGATCCCGATCCTCACGATGAGTTATGCCGGTTGCGAGGTAGGGTTCTCCTCGGCCGAGGTTAACAGCCTGGAAACTTCGTTCCAACAGGCGAACGTGCAGGGCCAGACGGTGCTCAACTCCTCCGGCGATTCGGGCGCCGCAGCTTGCGACGTGCAGACCAATCCGAACTCCCCGATTACCACCGCTACCCAAGGTCTCGCCGTAAATTACCCCGCGAGCAGCGCTTTTGTGACCGGCGTTGGCGGGAGCGAATTCATGGGTGACGGCACGGCGGCAAACCCGTCTCTCGGATCAGACACCTATTGGACCGCGAACGGTTCCAACGATGTGATCACTTCCGCGAAGTCCTACATCCCGGAGATGGCATGGAATGACACCACGTTCGCAATCGCCAATGGGGGAGGCCTATCAGCCGGCGGCGGCGGCGTAAGCACGCTGTTTGCCAAGCCAACCTGGCAAGCAGGCGTTGCCGGTATTCCGGCAGACAATTCTCGCGATGTGCCGGATATCTCACTGGATGCTTCGGCCGACCACGATCCTTACCTGATTTGCACGCAAGTTCAGCTGGCGTCGAACGGAAGTATCGTATCCAGTTGCACGAATGGGTTCCGCCTCTCCGACCCTGGAGGCAGTGACGATACCTTTCTACAGCAGGTCGGCGGTACCTCAGTAGCGGCGCCTGCGTTTGCAGGAATCCTCGCGGTGATCGAGGGGAAGCTGGGAACTCCCCTGGGCAACATCGACCCATATCTCTACACGCTGGCAGCAAACTCTACTGTTTATGCGACAGCATTTCATGACGTTACGACCGGGAATATTATAGTGCCCTGCACACCTGGCACGCCCTCCACGGCGGGTGCCGCGACGCAGTGCCCAAGCAGCGGTCAGTTTGGCTACTCAGCCGGAACCGGCTATGACCAAGCCACCGGACTAGGGACTGTCGATGGGAACGCTCTTGCAACGGCGTTCGCAACTCTGTCGGTGACCCCAGGAACGACGACGACTCTGACAGTCTCCCCCGCTGCTCCTGTTGTGGAAGACACGGTGACTCTGACGGCTACGGTCGCCGCGAGCGCTGGAACGGTGACGCCAACCGGATCGGTTGTCTTTACCGTCGATGGAACAGCTTTGCCTTCGGTTGCCGTGGCGGCCGGGGTTGCGATGACGACCACTAGCTTCTCTACTGGTGGTATCCACAAAGTAACAGCCGCTTATACACCGGGCACGAATGACAATTTTTTCTCTTCCACAACAACGCAAAGCATCACGGTGCAAGCGACTGGCGGAATCAGTACGTCAACGGCGATCGTGCTTACTCCGGCTACAACCGTCGCCGTGGGCGGCTCCCTTACGATCGCCGCGACGGTCACGGCGAATCCCGCAACGGGAACCCTCCCCGGCACGGTAAATTTCTTCGCTGGTGCAGATACGAGCGGCACGCAGCTTAACCCCAGCCCTGTAGCGGTTACCCCCACAACCCCAGGTGTGGGAACGGCAAGTTTCACGGTTTCGAACGTGCAACTTAGTCAGGGCTTCGTTGTCGGTTTGAATTCTGTCACTGCGCATTACACCGGCAACAGCGGTTATGCGGAGTCATCCGGAACGGCGACGATCACCGTTACCAATCCAGGACTGACGATGACCGTGGCGAACATGACCATCTCCGGGCCTGCTCCGGGCAACACCGGGTCGTCTGCGATCGTCGTTACGTCAACGGGCGGATATGCGGGGGCGGTGGATCTAACTGCAACTGCGACATCGTTGAATGCCAGCTACACTATTACTCCTGCTGAAGTCACCATCGCGAGCGGAGGAACTGGGTCTGCGACGATTAGTATTCAGACAGTTGCCGCAGACATCCAGAAAGGTGTCAGTGGCAATCTCAGGAAGACCCAGACCAGCAGTAATCGAGCAATCGCCGGGACCGCTGCGGCCTTTGGCTTCATCTTCCTGCTGGGGATTCCGGGTTTCCGGAAGAAGCGGTGGCCGATGCTGACTATGCTTCTGCTGCTTGGCGCGTTGGGTACCGGTATCGGTTGCGGCGGGGGCGGGGGTGGAGGCGGCTCGGGCGGATCTCCGGCAGGCACCTATACCGTAACCGTGATTGCGACAGACAGCGTCAACAGCAACATCACGGTCTCCACCAATTTCACGGTAACGATCAAGTAAGAAGCAGAACTGCAAGGGCAAGAGAAAGGCCAGAGGTTAATCCCTCTGGCCTTTCTACTTGCTGGGCTGTTTGCGGCCTCGGAGTGCCGGTAGTTCCCTGCCGGCGCGATCGGTTCGCGAAGACTAGAACTTCACCACCGGTGCGGCCTTGGATCCTTCGCTTGCCTGGAAATAGGCATTGCTGGGTTGGAATCCGGCGAACCCGGCCCAGATGCTGTTGGGAAATTGGCGGATGAAGGTGTTGTAGTCCTGGAGGGCGTCGTTGTAGCGTTTGCGGGCAACGTTGATACGGTTTTCCGCGCCCTCGATCTGGTCCTGGAGTTCGAGAAAGTTCTGATTGGACTTCAGCTCGGGATAGTTTTCGGAGAGGGCCAGCAGGCGTCCGAAGGCGCTCTGAAGCTGCCCGTCGGCCTGCGCCTTGCTTTGCGGATCGCGTGCATTCAACAACCCCGCCCGCGCGTTGGCGATGTCGCCGAAGACGGCCTCTTCATGGTTCGTAAAGCCTTTGACTGTGGCGACCAGGTTGGGAATAAGGTCAGCGCGGCGTTGCAAATCGGCGTCAATCGTCGACCAGGCCGACTTCACCGCTTCATCTTTTGCGACCATCTGATTCTTGGCCGTGACGTAACTGCCGCCGACCATCACCAGAACGACCACAATCACAGCCACGATTCCTAATACAACTACGAGTCCACGCTTCATTCGAATACTCCCTTTACCTTAAAAACCAGGCCCAAAGCCCTTGAAATCTCTACCACTTTCAACGGAATAGAGCCGCTCGGCTGCGCCGCAGGCTCGGTTACCCGTTTGCAGCCTAATCTTACCAGTCTCCGGAAGCGCCGCCGCCGCCGGAGCTTCCACCGCCAAAGCCCCCAAAGCCTCCGCCGCTGTCGCCGCCCCCTCCTCCGCCCCAGCCGCCACCACCTCCGCCGCCGCCTCCACCACCGAGGAACATGCCAAGCAGGAAGCCGATGGTGCCGGAGGGCGCAAAACGGGCGAGAAGGAAGAAGATAACGAGGAGAACGACGCCGCCGATCAGCAACTGGCCGAGGCTGATCTGCTGGACCTGACGATGCGGCGGCCCGCGACGCGGCGCTGCCTGAAGATCGACTCCGGCGTCGGCGGCGATGATCTGCGCTACCTGCACGACGGCCGAGCTGATGGCGGCGTTATAGTCGCCTGCTTTGAGCTGCGGAACGATGGAACGGCCGATGACGCCAACCTTGCTGTCGGGCAGGATGCCTTCGAGGCCGTAGCCGGTCTCGATGCGGCGTTTGCGGTCCTGGATAGCGAAGACCAGGATCACGCCGCGATCGGTTCCCTTTGCGCCGACCTTCCATTTGTCTTCGAGGGCGGTTGTAAACTTCTCGATCGGCACGTCGTCGAGCGTCTTGACGGTAACAACGGCAATTTGCGCGTGGGCCTGGAGATCGACTTGCTGGCAGAGGGCGTTCAACCCCTGCACGGTCTGCGGGGAGAGGACTCCGGCAAGATCGCTAACGTAGCCGGTCGGCTGGGGAAGGTCCTGGACCCGCTCGGCGCGGAGGAAAGGGACGGCCGTGACAACCAGAAGAGCCGCAAAGACTGCGCGAATCGAACGGACTTGCATCAGCTCGATTGTACTCATTCCACTGTGCTCCTCACCGGGGAGGAGTGGTGAGATCGATAGGATCCGGGCAGGACGGCAAGAGAAAGAGGGCGCCTTTCGACACCCTCTTCGGGACTTGGTCGTTCAGTTCGCGGGGATTGTTACTTCGTGCCGCCATTCGATGCCATGGCGTTGGTCTTCTGATTGATCTGTTCCGCCATTTGCAGATGTTGGTTGATGATCGGTGCATTCTGACTGGCCGCACCCTTCACGGCGAGATTCGAGCCCTGGTCGATCTCGGATTGGAAGGCACTCAGGTCAGACTTGTGGTCTTTGACCATGTCTTTCATGTACGCCTTGTCGAAGTCGTCGCCGTTAAGCGCCTGCATCTTGGCGATGGTTGCTTTGTCTTTCTTCGAGGGACTATCGGGGATCTTCATGCCAATCTGTTGCGCGATCGGCTTCAACTGGTCGCCCATCTTGGTGTGGTCATCGACCATTTTCTGAGCAAATTGCTTCACATCGGCATTGTTGCTTTTCTGCAAGGCAAGCTGGCCGAGTTGGACCTCCGCCATGCCACCTTCCAGTGCTTCCTTCAGGAAGACACGATCCTCAGGACTGGTGGCGCCAGCGGGAACGGCGCCCATGCCATTGGGAGTGGTGTTCATGTTGTTGGTGTTAGGGCTGGTCGGGCTATTTAATCCGGTCTGGCTGGGCTGACCCATTCCCTGTGCCATGGCAACGCCACCGCAGAGCAGAAAGCCGGCGGCAACGACCGCGAGACGGGAAGATATTCGATTCGGAAAAGCTCATGGTATCGACTCCTCAATAGATTCAGATGCGGACGTGCGAGGCGGGGAGGCCTGTCAATGAGATGCACCACGGAGACGTAATACACTCGCGAATAGACGCATGACTTCGCCATCGCACGTGCTGGAATGCCAAGGGGTTTCAAGGGTGCTGCCCGCGCCGGAGCCGAAGACGCTGCTGGACAGATATTAGTTTTGGCGTGGCGAAGGCCGAGGTTGTGGCGGTGCTAGGGCCAAGCGGGGCGGGCAAGAGTTCGCTCTTGCGGCTGCTGAACCGGCTCGATGAACCAACCTCGGGGATCGTACTGTTGGGCGGAGAGGATTACCGCGCCTCTCTCCGCAGGCGCTGAGACGGCGAGTGGGGATGATTATGCAGCGCGCGTATCTGTTTCCCGGAACCGTCGCAGAGAACGTCCGCTTTGGGCCGGCGCAGCAAGGGCGGACGATGGCCGACGCGGAGATTGCGTCGCTGCTGGAACAGGTGGGACTCGAGGGCTTCGCGGGGCGCGAGGTGAAGACGCTCTCGGGCGGCGAGGCGCAGCGGGTCGCGATCACAAGGGCGCTGGCGAATTCGCCGGAGGTATTGCTGCTCGACGAACCGACATCGGCGCTCGATGAGGTTGCCAAACAGGGGGTGGAGACGCTGTTGGAGTCGCTGATCCGGCAGCGCGGCCTGACGTGCGTGTGGGTTACACATGACGCGGCGCAGGCCGGGCGCATGGCGGACTCCGTCCTGTTGCTGGAGAGCGGCAGGATGAGCGCCTTCGGCCGCGCTGCGGAGGTATTGAGTTCGAGAGAGGTTGCGCTCGAGATCCAGAGCGGCGGAGTCGCCAATGGTTGAACACTTTTTCCCTTCGCAGCTGGGCCGTGGCGTGGCGGAATGCGCGCTCGCGGCGTTGCTTTCCTTCCTCGTGATGCTGCTGATTCGGCGGCGCGGCGTGGATTTGCTGGGCGAATTGCCTTTGGCGCAGTTGCGCGGCATTGTTCAGATTCTTGCGGTCGGCGCGATCCTGGAATGGCTGCTGCATGGGCCGCAGTGGACGTCGTTGCTGGTGCTGGCGGGAATGATGCTGGCGGCGGCGAGCATCGTGCGGCGGCGGGCAAAGAAGATTCCCCGAGCCTATACGCTCGCGCTGATCTCGATCTTCGTAGGCGCCGGTTCGGTGCTCGCGATCATGGTGGCGCTCGGGGTAATTCCGCTGAAGGTGGCGATGGTGGTGCCGGTCGGCAGCATGGTCATCGCCATGACGATGAACATGCAGTCGATCTTCCTGGACCGCTTTCGCGGCGAAGTGATCAGCCATGTCGGGGAGATCGAGTCGGCTCTGGCGCTGGGGGCAACGCCCGATGTGGCGATCGGTACCTATTTGCGGGCAGCCTATCGCGCGAGCCTGATTCCCTCGCTCGACAATGTGAAGTCGCTGGGAATTGTCTGGATTCCGGGGATCATGGCGGGGATGGTGTTGTCGGGGGCTTCGCCGGTATATGCCGCTCTGTATCAGTTTGTGGTGCTGACGACGATCTTTTCCGCGGCGGCGTTGACTTGCCTGGTCAGCAGCTACCTGGTAACGAGGCGCGTGTTCACGGAGAACCACCAGTTGTTGCTGCGCTGAACCGCAGCTGCGGCAGCCCCTCGGGTTTCGCTGCTATATCCTGAATACTGATCATGACTGAGACTTCCCTGCTGCAGATTGCCCCTCCCGTTGCCCGCGTCGAGCACACCGAAACGAACCTTCACAACCACAAGTTGATCGATGACTATGCGTGGCTTCGGGAAAAGATCGAGCCCAGAGGTGATCGCATATCTTGAGGCGGAAAACGCCTATACCGATGCGGTGATGAAGCCGACCGAGGCGTTGCAGAAGACGCTCTACGACGAGATGGTGAGCCACATCAAGGAGACGGACGAGTCGGTTCCTTTTCGCGATGGCGATTACTTCTACTACTCGCGCACCGAGCAGGCGTTGCAGTATCCGATCTATTGCCGCAAGAAGGGCTCGGTCGATGCGCCGGAAGAGATCATTCTGGATGTGAACAAGCTGGCCGAGGGCGAGGCCTTCATGGCGCTCGGAGGATTTTCTGTCTCCGATGACGGCAACCTGCTGGCATATTCGACGGACACGACAGGATTTCGTCAGTACACGCTGCATGTAAAAGACCTGCGCAACGGCGAATTGCTGAGCGAGCGCGTGGAACGCGTGGGTTCGATCGAGTGGGCGAACGACAATGTGACGCTCTTCTACACCGTCGAAGACGAGGAGCAGAAGCGGCAGTTTCAACTCTATCGGCACACGCTGGGCGCACCGCACGATCAAGACGTGCTGGTCTATGAGGAGAGCGACGAGCGATTCAACATCGGCGCGGGCAAGACTCGAGACGGCAAGTATCTGCTGCTGGAATCGGCGAGCCACACTACCAGCGAACAGCGGTTTCTCTCAGCAGAAGATCCATCGGGCGTGTGGACTCTCATTGCCGAGCGGCAGGATGAGCATGAATATTCCGCCGATCATCGGAATGGGCTGTTCTACATCCGGACCAACGACGCGGGGCGTAATTTCCGGCTAGTAACGGCGCCGGTTGCATCGCCTTCGCCTGATAACTGGACGGAGCTGATCGCGCATCGCCCGGAAGTGATGCTTGAAGACGTCGACCTCTTTGCTTCGTTCTATGTAGCTTGCGAGCGTGCCGATGGTCTGCCACGGTTGCGTGTGGCGCGGTTCGCTGGCGAAGGCCCTGAGGCCGGATCCGCCGTCGATATCGCGTTTCCTGAGCCGGTTTACAGCGCGCATCCGCATACCAATCGCGAATTTGTAACTACGAAGTTCCGCTATAGCTATCAGTCACTCGTAACTCCGGGATCGGTTTATGAATATGACGTGGAGACGGGCGATTCCGGCTTGCTGAAGCAACAGGAAGTGCCGGGCGGTTTCGATCGCGAGCTCTATGCATCGGAGCGCGTATTTGCGACTGCAGAAGATGGCGTCAAGGTTCCGGTGTCGCTGGTGTATCGGAAAGACATGAAGGGTGATGGAACGAATCCGCTCCATGTGTACGGATACGGATCCTATGGGTACTCGCTGCCGATCGGTTTCAATGGGAACCGGTTAAGTCTGCTGGATCGCGGCTTTGTGTTTGCCTATGCGCATATTCGCGGCGGCGGCGATATGGGCAAGCCGTGGCACGACGCCGGGCGGCTGATGCAGAAGCGGAATACATTCACGGATTTTGTCGCTGCTACGCGAAGAGCTATTGCGCAACGGATTCGGCGATCCGAAGCGCGTCTCAGCAGAGGGCGGCAGCGCGGGCGGATTGCTGATGGGCGCGGTGGTGAATCTGCGTCCCGATCTCTATCGCGCGATCGTGAGCCACGTGCCGTTCGTCGATGTAATGAATACGATGCTGGATGCTTCCCTGCCACTGACTGTTCCAGAGTATGAGGAGTGGGGAAACCCGAATGAACCCGAGGCGTTCGAGTATATGTTGAGTTACTCGCCTTACGATAACTTGAAGGCTGGAAGTTATCCGGCGATGCTGGTGAAGACTTCGCTCAACGATAGCCAGGTGATGTACTGGGAGCCGGCGAAGTATGTGGCGAAGCTTCGAACGCTCAAGACCGATGACTCGGTGTTGTTGCTGCATACCAACATGAGCGCTGGCCATGGCGGCGCTTCGGGGCGATACGACTATTTGAAGGAAATCGCCTTCGACTACGCCTTTCTTTTGAAAGAGCTGGGTGCGGCGAAAAGCTAACTGCAACAGGCGCGGGTCAGGTTCATCATGGTTTGATGAGTTCCCAATACCTCGGGGCCATCTCCATCTGTGGGCGGCTTGAGCTGCGTGTACTTTCCGTCCGCGTCGAGCGTCCAGGCCTGGCGCTGGTCGCGCAGACAGATATCGAGGAACTCCCACAGTTTCTTCTTCGGGCCGTGAGCGAAGATGGGCGTGACGACCTCGATTCGCTTCGATAGATTGCGCGTCATCCAGTCTGCTGATCCGATATAGAACTCGCCGTCGACGTGCTTCTTGTGTCCGTTGGCGAAGTGGAAGATGCGCGAGTGCTCGAGGAAGCGGCCGATGATGGAGCGGATGCGAATGTTTTCAGTCAAGCCCGGAACGCCAGGGCGCAGGCAGCAGAATCCGCGAATGATCAGATCGATGGGCAGACCGGCCTTGGAGGCCTCAACCAGGGCGTTGATGATGTCGGGATCTTCGAGCTGATTCATCTTGGCGACGATGCGCGCGGGCTTGCCGGCCTTGTGGTGCTCGATCTCACGGTGGATAAGCTGGAGCAGCTTCGGACGCATGGTCGATGGGGCGACCAGCAGCGTGGTGGTGCCTGGATCGTGAGCGTGCCCAGTGAGGTAGTGGAAGAGACTCACGGCGTCTTTGGTCAGCCGAGGGTCGCAGGTCAGGATTCCCCAGTCCGCGTAAAGCCTGGCTGTCTTGACGTGGTAGTTGCCGGTGCCGATGTGCGCGTAGCACTTCAGGCCTCCGGCCTCTTTGCGGACGACCAATGCTGTTTTAGCATGGGTCTTGAGCCCGGCGATGCCGAAGGTGACGTGGGCGCCGACACGCTCCAATTCGGCAGCCCAGTGCAGGTTGCGCTCCTCGTCGAAACGGGCCTTGATCTCCATGACGCAAGCGACCTGCTTGCCCTGCTCGGCGGCGCGCATCAGTGACTTGACGAAGGGTGTGTCGTCGCCGATACGATAGGCGGTCATTTTGATCGAGACGGTCTGCGGATCGTCAGCGGCGGCGCTGATGAAGTGCTCGACACTGGCGTCGAAGCTCTCGTAAGGATGATGAACGAGGATGTCTCCCGCCGAGATAGCCGCAAAGAGCGGCCCGTGGGTCATTGGTATCGAGGGAGGCTGCAAGGGCGTCCACGGAGCATCGCGGAGAGCGCCGCCCAACGGCAGACCCATGAGCTCAAACAGGGTGGTGTAATCGAGCTCCTCGGCCATGTCGTAGATGTCGCCCTCGCTCAGCTCGAAGCGGGCCCGCAGCAGCTCCTTAATGGCGGGATCAGAACCGGGACCGAACTCCAGGCGCACAACGGGCTCGTAACGGCGTTGCCGCACCTGCTCCAGAACCAGCTCGCGAATGCCGATCGATTCGTCCTCGATCTCCACCTCGGCATCGCGGGTGATCCTGACGATGCTCATCGCCGAGAGCTTCATTCCGCCGTAAAGCTTGCCGACATTGCCGCGGATGACTTCGTAAAGGGGCACGAGCAGCTTTTGACCGGGCTCGAGGCCGGCGGTCAGCGTGACCCACTGCGGCAGCACCGTGGGCACTTTGAGCCGGGCATACATGGTGTCGCCGCGCTCAGGGTCGTGCAGCTTGAAAGACCAGCGACGTGGAGAGATTCGAAAGAAACGGAAACGGATGCTCCGGATCGACGACCAGCGGGGTGAGCGCGGCGCGAAACGTTGGTGTCGAAATGGGCGCTCGCCTCGTGCTGCTGTTCGTGGGTCAGCTCGTCCCATCGGCGGAGAAAGACTCCGTTGGCGGCCAGCCCCGGGATGATTGTCTTCCGGAAGCACTCCGCCTGCGTCGCCAGCATGGGCAGCAGCTTCTCGCGCAGTCGATGGAAGAGCGCTCGCTCTGCGTCGCTCTTTGCCTGGCAGAGGATCGCAAACCGCTTCATAAAAAACTCATCAAGGTTTGAGGTGAAGATGGCGAGGAACTTGGCGCGCTCGAGCAGCGGCGTGCGGTCGTCGAGGGCCTCGGCAAGGACGCGGTCGTTAAAATCGAGCCAGCTAAAGTCGCGATCGATCCAGATTTGAGATTGTTCGTCAGAGAGCGTCGCGTTCAAAACACCGTGGTCGCCAATCGACGCCAGGACGGGGGTGGGCATTGCTTCGTTCTCCCTTGTGACCGGAACTTTCCAATTAAGCGCAGCGCAACCCATTCTATTGGCGGAATTTGGACGGATTGTTAAGAGTGTGTTGCATTCAGATCATCGAGTTTGATCCTTTGTGCGGAACTGGACATCGAATAAGGCAGAAAGAGATTGAATTTATGGCGAACGTGAAGCTGTCGGTCTTGGATCAATCCCCCGTCTCGGTTGGGATGACTGCGGGCCAGGCGTTGCAGAATACGATCGACCTGGCGCGAGTGGCGGATGAACTTGGCTTTCATCGCTATTGGATCGCCGAACACCACGCGATGGATGTCTTGGCGAGCCCTGCGCCGGAGGTTATGCTGGCGCGAGTTGGCGGAGAAACCTCGCGCATTCGGCTGGGATCGGGCGGGATCATGCTGCCGCATTACATCGCCTTCAAAGTGGCGGAGACATTTCGCGTGCTGCATGCTCTGTATCCGGGGCGAATCGATCTGGGAATTGGGCGGGCACCGGGTGGGAGTCCGCTGGAATCGTACGCCTTGCGGCGCAACCGCGAACTGAGCCCAGACGATTTTCCTGAGCAGTTGCGTGAGTTGTTGGCCTTTTTGCATAAAGACTTCCCTGCCGATCACCGTTTTCGCAAAGTTCGGCTCGCTCCGGATATGCCGGGTGCTCCTGAAGTTTGGCTGCTGGGGTCGAGCTTGTGGAGCGCGGAGACGGCGGCGCTCTTTGGTTTGCCCTACAACTTTGCCCACTTCATCGATCCGAGTACGACGCGCGAGGCGATTGGGAATTACAAAGAGAGCTTTCGGCCGGCTGGCTTCGGCGAGTATCCTCACGCGATGGTTGCGCTGGGCGTGATCTGCGCCGAGACCGAAGCTGAAGCGGAGCGGCTGGCAACGAGCGCGCGGCTGCTCTTTCGGCGGATTCGCTCTGGAAATACTGCGCCGATTGCCTCACCGGATGACGCCATTGCGGAGCTGGCGACAATCCCTGACGCCGTCTTCGCGCAGTGGTTTCCCGAGCGTGGCGAGTGGCCGCGCTATGTGGTGGGAACTCCAGAGAGTGTGCGGCGGACGCTGTCGACCATGGCCGAGGCTTTGGGGATCGATGAAATCATGGTGGTGACGATTGTGCATGACCATGCGGCGCGGGTGCGGTCTTACGAGCTGTTGGCGGAGGCTTTTGACTTGCGCGGAACAGCCGCGATGACGGCTGCGCACTCTGTCTAAGTGTAGAGATTTCTTTTCAGGGAAGGCTTCATGGTTCAGCCGAGCTTTGAGCTTGAGCGCTTTGTCGAGGCGCAGTCTCCGATCTATGAGCAGGTGCGCCGAGAGCTCGCCTCGGGGCAAAAGCGTTCGCACTGGATGTGGTTTATCTTTCCGCAGATTCAGGGATTGGGATCGAGCCCGACAGCGCGGCATTTTGCCATCTCTGGAATCGATGAGGCAATCGCGTACCTGGATCATCCGCTCCTTGGTCGCCGGCTGCGTGAATGCGCTGAGCTTGTCTATGCAGTGGAAGGGCGATCGGTCAGCGAGATCTTTGGCTACCCTGACGACCTGAAGTTTCACTCTTCGGCGACGCTTTTCGCTGAGGCAGCAAAAAGAAAGCCCGCAGCCGACTCGGGTAATCAGATTTTTGAGAAGCTGCTCGCGAAGTATTTCCACGCCGCGCCTGATCATGCCACTCTGAATCGGTTGTAATCGGCGACTCTTCTATTGCGATCCGGCGCGATCTTCAAAGGCGGGCGCGGCTGGGTCGGGAATGATTCCCATTTCAATGTAGATCGGCCGCATGACGGCGCGGAGCGCTGGGCGCTGAGTCGCGAACCATGCCGCGCCGAGCAGACAACACGCGCCGGTAATCATCACGGCGTGGGGCGCGCCGAAGTGGTGGGCGAGTGTTCCGGCGAGCAGGCTGCCGAACGGCGCCATTCCCACGAACGCGACGGTGTAGTAGCTCATCGCACGGCCGCGCATCTCCTCGGGAACCAGCGTTTGGATCACGGTATTGCTGGCCGCCAGGCCCTGCATCATGCCGAAACCTACGAAGAGCATGAGGACCAACGACAGATACAAGTTGTGCGACAGCCCGAAGAGGATGAGCCCCACGCCAAAGACGATCGCCGAGATCTGAATCATGCGAGACGAGTCCGCGAACGATTCTTGCGCACCGCGAGCGACGCGGCTGAAACCAGGGCTCCAACGCCGGATGCGCCCATGAGATAGCCGAGCGTATGCGGCCCGCCGTGGAGCACCTGCGAGGCGAAGATCGGCATCAGCACCACAAACGGCATTCCCATCAGACTGATGATCGCGAAGAGCAGAAGGATGGTGCGGATGGGGACGAAGTTTGAGACGTAGGTCCAACCTTCGCGGAGCTGTTCGAGCATAGACGTAGCGGCGCGCTTCATAGGCGCGACGGTGACGTGCATCATCAAGAGCGAGGCGATGACAGCAATGTAGCTCACGCCGTCGATGGCGAAGCAGTAGCCTTCGCCGACCGCCGCGATGACCAGGCCGGCAATGGCTGGGCCGATGAGGCGGGCGACGTTGACCATGGATGAGTTGAGCGCGATCGCGTTGCCGAGGTCCTGCTTGTCTTCGACCATCTGGATGAGAAACGCCTGGCGGCCCGGCATGTCAAAGGCGTTGATGAGCCCCTGCATACGCTGAGCGCGATGATCTCCTGGATGTTGATGACCTTGGTGAGGTGAGCGCGGCGAGCCCGAGCGATTGGATCGCCGCCAGCACCTGGGTCCAGATCAGCAGGTTGCGGCGGTTGAGACGGTCGACCAGGACTCCGGCAAACGGGGCCAGCAAAAAGGTTGGGATCTGACCGGCGAAGCCGACGATGCCAAGCAGCAACGCCGAACCGGTGAGCCGGTAGACCAGCCAACTGGTGGCGACGCGGGTCATCCAGGTGCCGATGAGCGAGACGCTTTGCCCGCTGAACGAAGAGGCGGAAGTTGCGGTGGCGCAATGCGCGCCAGGCGTGCGCGAACCGGTGCTCCTTAGTGGCTACGGATTGTTCGGCCTCGATTGGCATCTGGATACTCTGGAGCGAAGTTCTCCACCCGTTAGAGGCTGTTTCCCTGCTTGAAGATGCGGTGCTCGGTCAAGATCGAAACCGCAGATTTCTCCACTTCGCGCTACGCGCAGCGTCGAAATGACAAATCAGAAACTTGTTTGCTACTGAGACAGCGCTTCGAGCAGTTGCCGGCTGTCGTCGATGGGCGGCTGACAGGCGTTGTTGCGACATACAACGGCGATGGCCGGCGACTCGCTTTGGATTCCAGGTAGCGAAGGCAGCGTTTCGGCGAGGACGGGCGGGAGATTCTCCGCCTTGACCTGGCCGGGTTTCAGGCGGATGACGCTCTTGTTGACGGCGTATCCGGCGGTCGCGGTCGCTTCGAGGGCGAGAGCGGCATCGGCGAAGTGCCCGATGACGACCACCTGCGTTGGCGGTAAGAGATACTGCTCGAGCGCGAGGCCGTAGGTGCCGGCGTAGAGGCCGAAGTGCTCGACGATTCCAGCGAAGTTCTCGAGCGTGTCTTCTGCCTTTTCGCGGAGCTCTTTGCGGCCGTTGAGATGTTCGAGGCGAAGCAGCGCAATTGCGGCGGCGGGATTTCCGGCTGGGGTAGGAGTGTCTTGCAGCGGTTTGCGGCGGGCGGAGAGCGCGCCGAGCACCTTGCCGTCGGCGGGTAGTTCGGCGTCGAAGAATGCGCCTCCGACGGAATCGTAGAAGCGCGCAATCATGGCATCGCCGATATGCTGCGGCGGTCTGGTAGTAGCGCAGTTCTCCAGTTGCTTCCCAGGCGTCGAGGCAGGCCTCGATGATGAAGGCGTAGTCGTCGAGGACTCCGGCAATGGGCTGTTTTACCGGCTGACCATCGGCATAAGAGATTACGTGCGCAAGTCCAGCATTCTCGCTCCAGCCTTCGGCGAGGATGCGGTCGAGTGTCTTCAGCGCGAACTCGACGGGCCCGGGGAGATTGAGCACGCGTCCGGCATGAAGATAGGCGGAGATCGCCATCGCGTTCCACGAGGTGTAGATGGTTTTGTCGATGAACGGCGCGCTTCGTTCGAGGCGAGAGGCGTAGAGCTTGGCGTTAACGTTGCGAAGCAACGTGACCACCTCGACAGGTTCGAGCTTGAGTCGTTTGGCCGTCTCTTCGATGGTGTATTTCACGTGCAGCACGTTCTTTTGCGGGTTGTGGTGCATGTCGCCGACCGGGCCGATGTCGTAATAGAGTTCAGCGAAGCGCAGTTCTTCCGGGCTAAGCACAGCAGCCGCTTCAGCCTGCGTCCAGGTGAAGTAGTCGCCATCGTCATCGAGGTTGATGTCGGCATCCTGCGAGGCGTAAAAGCCTCCACGCTCGCGGTCGGTCAGTTCGGTCGTCCATCCAGCGGATGATGTCGTTGGCGACGCGCGCAAACTCGGGATCGACCCAGCTCTGATAGGCGTGGGCATAGTTCTTGAGCAGGCCGGCATTGTCGTAAAGCATCTTTTCGAAGTGGGGCACGACCCAGCGTTCATCGACCGAATAGCGATGGAAGCCACCGGCGAGCTGGTCGTAGACGCCGCCGTGGGCCATCTTTTCGAGGGTGACAACGGCGGTCTTCTTTGCCGCTTCGTCGCCGCTGCGGACGGCGGTGTCGATGAGCAGGTCGAGCGCCGAAGGATGGGGGAATTTGGGCTGCGAGCCGAAGCCGCCGTTGTGCTGATCGAATTGCGAGATCGCGTGCTGCACGAGCTTGTCGACCAGGCCGAGGCTGAGCTGCGCCGGAGCGACCGGCGAAAGTCTCGCCGTGTTCGATGGCCGCCATGACGCTGCCGGCGGATCTCGGCAACTTCGTCGCGCTTGGTCTTCCAGACATCGGCCATGGTGAGCAGGACGCGCGCGAAGCTGGGGCGGCCATAGCGCTCTTCAGGCGGGAAATAGGTGCCGCCGAAGAAGGGCTTGCCGTCGGGGGTGAGGAAGGCGGTAAGCGGCCAGCCGCCCTGGCCGGCGATCGGCTGCACGGCTGCCTGGTAGCGGCTGTCGACGTCGGGGCGCTCGTCGCGGTCGACCTTGATGGCGATGAAGTGTTCGTTGACGATCTCGGCGAGCGCGGGGTCTTCGTACGATTCGCGGTCCATGACATGGCACCAGTGGCACCAGACGGCGCCGATATCGAGCAGGATCGGCTTGTCGTGCGGCGGCAGCCTTGGCGAAAGCTTCTTCGCTCCATTCATGCCATTGCACCGGTTGGTGCATCGCCGAGCGCAAGGTAGGCGGAAGATGCGTTGCTGAGGGAGTTGGTGGTGGCTTCGGCGGCGAGGGATTGAGTTGCGGACTCGGTGCTCATCCTCTTAAGTTTACGCTGTCAGCGGCGATTGACTCGATGGCTCGGGAACTGCCTTCCCGGATTCGATGAGTGAGCGTTGGTGGAGTGTGGTGGTGCTCACGGCTCGTGATCCAGCCGAGGAGCGATGAGACGAAGATAGACAGCAGCCGACACGGTTGCGTAGACAACGAATAGCAGTGAATAGAGCGTGAACATTCTGACGGCCAGGGTGTAATAGGGCAGCACCAGCTTCCAAACGTGGAACTCAACCAGAATGGCGATCCATGCGAAGACCGCAGCGACGACGATTGAACTCCGCGGTGGCCGAGCAGCCAGTCTTCAGGCACGAGCAGTATGACGGGAATGAGACCCAGGAGCCAGCCTCCGGCGGCGACGGCCAGGCGCCCAAAGGGCCCAAACCAGCGTGCCCTCGGCAATAGACCGAAACAGAACCACCGAACCACCGAAGCTATTTGCCGCGATCTTGACGAATCTGCATGGGCAAGGTTGCGATCATCGCCGCTAGCCCAGCCTGCGAGAACTGCGATCAGCGAGGGCCGGAGTCGCTCGCCCAGTTGGCGCAATTTCATTGCAGCAGACGGAGCGCTACCGTCGTGTATAGAGATCGATCGCCGCAAGGAGTTCTTTCTTCGCCAGCCGCTCGTGCGGCGTATGAGCGACGTGAATGGATCCGGGGCCGAGCAAAAGCGGCTCACCCCAGTTGGTGAGCGCGGGAATGTCGGTCGTGAAGGCCGCGACCATCGTTTCGAGGCCTTCGATCTTTCTCATGCGGACGAAAGGGATCTCCAGCGTAAAATCGACGGTCGCCAGACCGGTCAACGGCGTTTTCGATCGCTGCGCGGACTTCCTCCGAAGGCCCAACCAGCCGCACCAGCGCGTGGGCTTCGGCGACGTCGGCGATCACGTTTGGCGCGTGGCCACCGTGGATGATGCCGATGTTCAGCGTGCCGGGGCCGATGTCTTCGACAAAGGGCAGTTTGAGCGCGAGGACCTTTTCGAGAGCGTGGATGAGCTTGTGGATGGCGCTGTCGCCGAGTTCGGGATAGGCCGAATGGCCCATCTTGCCGGTGGCGCGGAAGGTCGCCCGCAAGGCTCCCTTGGAGGCGAGCGCGAGGCGGTTGTCCGTGGGCTCGCCGTTGATGAGAAAGCGGCTGCCTTTGGGATTTTCGTTGGCAAGTCGGGCTCCTGCGGAGTCGCGCTCCTCGCCGACCACGAAGAGCATGCCGACCTTCGCGCCTTGTTCGCGCAAACGCACGGCGGCAGCGATCTGTGCGGCGATGATGCCCTTGGCGTCGCAACTGCCGCGGCCGTAGATGAACTCCTCGTCTTCGCTGCTGGGGAGGAACGGTGGGACGGTATCCATGTGGGTCGAAAAGACCAGGTCGGGCTGAGCACCGTCGATCGAGGCATAAAGGTTGAAGCGTTCCCCGCTGTGACGGGCTATCGGCGGGCTGAGGAACGGGCATGCGCTCGACCGTAAAGCCGAGACCCTCCAAGTAGCCTTCCAGCCAGAGGCCGACCGCGCCTTCGTTGTAGGTGATCGATTCGATGTCGATCAGGCTGCGGGTGAGATGGACTGGGTCGAGACTCATTGAGACCCAGAATACATTGGCAGCCACCACTACAATGGAAGCAGACGCATGAACCCGATCGTTCCCACCAGTTCGCATCCTCCAGCAGCGACAACGTCCATCCGAAGCATCGAGGACCTGCGCGGCCCCGCCGGGCCGCTTGAGGCGCTGCTGAATGCAGGACGCCCCGACGCGAAGTTTGCCGCCGTTGGTCGCGCATCCGCATCCGCTTGGCGGAGGCACAATGCACAACAAGGTCGTCTATCACGCGATGAAGGCGTTGGGATCGTTTGGGTTTCCGGTGCTTGCGCTTCAACTTTCGCGGAACGGGCTTGAGCGCGGGCGAGCATGACCATGGACGCGGAGAACGCGACGACGTTCGAGCGGCGCTCGATTGGCTCGATCGCGAAGTTCAGCTTGCCGATTCTGTTTGCCGGGTTTTCATTCGGGGCGAATGTCGGGCTGCGTGCCTGTTGCGGCGACGACCGGGTGAAAGGGTTGATTGCGTTGGGCGTTCCGGTCCATGCCGAGGGGCGGGACTATCACTATGATTTTCTTTCCGGGTGCGCTGCGCCCAAGCTCTTCGTGAGCGGCGACCGCGACCAATACGGACCGGTGACCCAGGTTGAGGCAGTGGTGCGGTCTGCGCCGCCTCCGGCTGAGTTAGTCTGGATAGCGGACGCCGACCACTTTTTCGTGGGCAAGCTGGACGCAATGCAGGGCGCGATCCGAAAATGGGTCGAAGCGCATTTCCTGACCCCGCGCATCCTATGAATCCAGCGAAGCTTTGGATCGCGCGAGGGATGCAGGAAGGATCGACTTGGCACAACCTCTTCCGGAAATAGCGCTCGACATTTTCACCACGGCACTCGAAGAATGCAACGTTCCGGCGGCGTTTGACCGGCATTTGCACTTTGAAGAACACAAGCTGGTGCTGCATCCGTCGCCGGTGTTGAAGCCGGATGTCGTCGATCTGGACAAGTTCAAGAAGGTATTGGTGATTGCCTTCGGCAAAGCAGCGCTCACCATGACCGATGCCCTCTTACAGCGGCTGCCGCAGAAGTTGAATGTGCACGGAGTCTGCTCTGCGCCGATGATTCCTAAAGAACATACCCGGCAGATTCGATATTTTGCGGGCGGTCATCCGCTGCCGAATAAAGACTCCTTCGCGGCGGCGAAGGCGACGCTGAGCCTGCTGAAGACGGCCGGCAAAGATACCTTCATCTTCTTTCTCATCAGCGGCGGTGGCTCGGCGATGCACGAGCTGCCACTGAACAAGCACCTCTCGCTTGAAGACACGATCGGCTTCCATGAGGCGCTGGTGGCATCGGGCGCGACGATCACCGAGATCAACACGGTCCGCAAATACTTCTCCGCGGTGAAGGGCGGCCGACTGGCGCTGGCCGCGCCGCTGGCAGAGAAACTGACCCTGCTGCTGGCCGATGTTCCGCTCAAAGACCGCGTTGCGGTGGCGTCTTCGCCGACTCTTCCGGATGAGTCGACTCCGGCGGAGTGTGCCGAGATTCTGGCGCGCTATCGACTGCTGGAGATGTTTCCGTTCAAGGTGCGGGAGTACTTCACCATGCTCGGCATGGACACGGCAACCAGCAAGCTGCCGATCAAGGAGCTGCACGTCGCCGAGACTGCAAAGGCCGGCCTTAAGAGTCGTCTGTCTTTGGGCAGAAAGAAAACGACTCCCGATTCGGCGACAGCCTTTGGAAGATCGAATTTCGATACGCTGCTTTCGAACCACGACTTTGTGAACGCGGCGCGGGAGCGAGCCGAAGCCCTTGGCTTCAAAGTTGTCATCGACAACAGCTGCGACGACTGGGATTACGCAAAGGCCTCAAGATATTTACTGGAACGCTTTCACGCGCTACGCCGGGAACATCCGCGACTCTGCCTGCTCTCAAGCGGCGAAGTGACGGTACGGCTCGGGCCGGAGCGCGGATGCGGCGGCCGCAATCAGCAGTTGCGTTCTCACCGCCGCGCTGGACTCTGGCGGAGTATGAAGGGGAGAATCTGGCGCTACTCAGCGCGGGATCGGACGGGATCGATGGCGACAGCCCGGCGGCTGGGGCGATCGCTGACACCACTACGATCGCGAGAGCGCGCAGCTATACAATTTCGATCCGGAGGAGACGCTGGCGAAATTCGATAGCTGCTCGCTTGTTTACAGCCCTCGGCGACACGATCGTGACCGGCCCGACGGGGAATAATCTGCGGGATTTGCGGGTGCTGCTGGCGGTTCGGGAAGCTTGATTACCCCTGTGATAGACTCTGGTATATACCACCGCCTTTTGGCCTTGGAGGTCCGACATGCTACGCACAGCTAAATTGTTTCTCAATGGTCGCAGCCAGGCAGTACGACTTCCTGCGGAGTATCGTTTTGAAGGAAAAGAAGTTTACATTCGCCGCGACGAGGCGACCGGCGACGTAATCCTGTCTCCTCGACCAGGAACCTGGCATGATTTCATCGAAATGGCCCGAAAGGCGGATCGTGCCTGCAGATTTCATGGATGATCGTCGTGACGATCCTCCAGAGGAACGAGACCTTTTTTGATGGGGCGCTCCTACCTGCTGGATACGAACACCGCCAGCTACATCGTCCGAGTGAACCCCGCGGTGACGCTTGATCACCTCGATCGAGTCTCGATTGAACAAACGGCGATTTCGACGGTGACGGAAGCGGAGTTGCTCTTCGGCCTCGAAAGGCGACCTCAGGCGAAGCAATTGCGGGCGCTGATAGAGGCGTTTCTTGCACGGGTGACGATCCTGCCGTGGGACTCGAACGCCGCAAGGCGCTATTCTCATTTGCGGACGGAACTCGAGGCGAGTGGCAAGCCACTTGGCGCCCTCGACACTATGATCGCCGCCCAGGCCCTTGCGGAAGAGCTTGTGCTCGCGTCGAGTGATTACGCTTTCCGCCGCGTCCCCCGTCTGAAGCTTGAAGACTGGACTCTTCCCCTGACTGGAAGACAATGAAGGCACAAAACTCGCGGCTCTAAAGAGCTAAGATGGAATTTCGTCACGAGACTCATGACCATCATCCGCACAAAAACCTTCCGGCAACTATCGACCTTTCTCTTCCTGTTAACCATGGCAGCCGTGGCGTCGAGAGCAATGGCGCAAGTCGCATCGCCCGAACTCGTCATCATCGACACCGATATCGGCGACGATATCGATGACGTGCTTGCAGTCGGGCTGGCGCTCGCGAGTCCAGAGTTGAAGATCTTGGGCATCACCTCCGCCTGGGGAGATACGGAACTGCGCGCGCGAATGCTCGACCGATTACTCTGCGAGACGGGCCGCACCGATATTCCGGTCGCGGTCGGAATCGAGAAGCATGGTCCGGGGCAGAGCGGATTCTGGCAGGCGGCCTGGGCGGAGCGTCAGCCGGCGAAACCGCATCAGGGCGCGGTTGACTTCCTGCTTGAGCAAATCAAGCTTCACCCTGGTGAGATCACTCTTATCGGTATCGCTCCGGAGACAAATCTTGGTGCGGCTCTCGCCAAAGATCCCGTCACATTCAAGAAATTGAAGCGGATCGTGATCATGGGCGGTTCCGTGCGTCGTGGATACGGCGACCTGGGCTATGCGCCGGACCGCGGGCCGAATGCCGAGTACAACATCGCGATGGACATCCCCGCCGCGCAGGCGGTCTTTACCTCGGGCGTTCCGCTTTATGTCATGCCGCTCGACTCCACGCTGCTCAAGCTCGACGAGGTCAAGCGAGAGCTGCTCTTCACCAAGAGCACCAATCTGACCGACGCGCTGACTCTGCTTTATCAGGAGTGGGCGCAAGGCACGCACCAGGTCACTCCGACCATGTTCGATGCGGTGGCTGCGGCTTATGTCATCGATCCATCGCAATGTCCGACAACGCCGATGAGACTTGAGGTCGATGCGAAGGGCTTCACTCGTGAGGTGCAGGGGGCGCCGAATACTTTCGTCTGCCTGCGCTCTGACTCGGATAAATTCTTCGAGTTTTATATGCCTCGGCTGCTGGAACAAAACCTGGCGGGTTCGTGCGCAGCGGCCCTCAAATGAATCTTTCTGGAGATTCACGCAATCCCTTGCTCATAGGAATATGAAAGCAGGAGACATCGACTCGTGATTGTGAACTTTGCCGAGCGCGCGCATAACCACAACTGGAACCTCGACCCGGTGACGCGTTCGCTGCTGGACACAGACTTTTACAAGCTGCTGATGCTGCAGTTTATCTGGAAGCATTTTCCCAAGACCCACGCTTCTTTCGAGGTGATGAACCGGACCGATTCTGTTCGGCTGGCTGAGCTTTTCCCTCGCGAAGAGCTGATTCTGCAGTTGGACCATGCGCGTGGTTTGCGATTCCACAAGTCAGAGCTGATCTGGCTGGCTGGCAACACTTTCTATGGCCGCAAAGGAATCTTCGAACCGGCTTTTCTGGAGTGGCTGGAGAAGGACTTTCGCTTGTCCGACTACCGGCTCTCGATCGAGGACGGGCAGTTTCGGCTAGAGTTCGACGGACCGTGGACGTCGACCACAATGTGGGAGCTCTATGCGCTCTCGATCCTCAACGAATTGAAGACGCGGGCCAGCCTTAGAGGCATGAGCGAGATTGGCCTGGATATGTTCTACGCGCGGGCCAAGACCAAGCTGTGGGAGAAGCTCGACCGGATGCGCGACGTGCCAGGGCTGAAGGTCGCCGACTTTGGCACTCGCCGCAGGCACAGCTTTCTCTGGCAGGAATATGCGATCAACGTAGCGCGCACCGCGCTGAGTGAGAGCTTCCTGGGCACGTCGAATACTTACCTTGCCTACAAGCACGATATGGAGGCGATCGGCACCAACGCGCATGAGCTTCCGATGGCTTTAGCCGCAATGGCGGAGAACGATGAGGAGTTGAAGACCGCGCAGTATCGCGTGCTCGAGCTGTGGCAGCAGACCTACCAGGGCGAATTGCTGATCATGCTTCCGGACACTTTTGGGACGACGCAGTTCCTGCGCTCCGCGCCCGACTGGACCACCGGCTGGACCGGCGTGAGGATCGACAGCAAAGATCCGTTCGTCGCCGGAGACGAATATATCGCGTGGATGAAAGAGCGAGGCCGGGATCCTCGCGGCAAGCTGCTGATCGCTTCCGATGGCCTCGATGTGGATTTGATCCTGCAACTTCACGCGTACTTTGCAGGCACGATCGTGGGCGAAGCACGACCGGAAGATTTCCTCTCTGCTGCCGATTTTCATGATCCGCATAAATGGGTGCCAGAGCGGCGAATTCGATTCAGTTCGGGTTGGGGCACATTACTCACCAACGACTTTCGCGGCTGTGACCCTGGCAATGGGGTGCAGTTCGACCCCATCAGCCTGGTGTGCAAGCTTACCTCTGCCGACGGCCGGCCAGCCGTGAAGCTGTCTGATAATTATTCAAAGGCGACCGGAACTCCGAGCGATATCGAGCGGTATCGTCGCGTCTTTGGGACCGCAGGGGTTGCGAATATTCCGGTGCTTGTTTGATAGGAGCTTGTCGGCCCATTCAAATCGAGCGGGCGATTGTTTCGTGGGCGAATTTGCGCACTTTTCAGCATCGGGCGCATCCTAATCTCGAAGCAACTTAAGAGAACTGAGGGAAACATGAGCAAAGAAGCGAATCTGCAAGCGCAAATCAAGTTTGGTGAAGCGGTCGTCACCGGACGCCTGGAAGGCATCCGTGATGTGGTAGCGGCGGACTGCGTCGACCACGATCCCGCGGAGGGTCAGGTTCCCGGGCCCGAGGGTTTTATTTTCTTCTTTGGAGAATTCCGAAAGGCCTTTCCCGATCTGAACCTAGCTGTCGAGCATCTGGTGCAAGATGATGACAACGTCGCGTTTGCCTATACCGTCACCGGCACACACAAAGGCGACCTCTTCGGCATCCCGGCGACTGGAAAAGCGATCAAGGTACGCGGCATGCAGATCGGCCGTTTCAAAGACGGCAAGCTGGTCGAGCGTTGGGGCAGCACGGACCAACTCGGAATTCTTCAGCAAATCGGCGCTTTCCCTTCGCACTAGCCGCTAACGACCCTATGCCTAACGACCGCGAACTGCTGCTTGCTGCTTACGCCAATTTCAATGCACGCGCGCTCGACGCCGCGCTCGCGCTGATGCACGAAGATGTGGATTGGCCGAATGGGATGGAAGGTGGCCGCGTGCACGGCCACCAGGGCGTGCGCGAATACTGGACACGGCAATGGGGCATGATTGATCCGCATGTTGAACCGGTTGAGCTTTGCGACGGACGGGCCCGGCAAGGTCACGGTGACCGTGCATCAGGTGGTCCGGAGTCTGGACGGTGCTCTCCTTGCGGATCAGATGGTGGAACACACTTATCTGATTGAGAACGGGCTCATCCGGAGGATGGACATTGGTGATGCGAGTTAGCTCGGAGGCCTGCCATGCTGACATAGGTCGGTCGCAGAACGATTCCCGTGGACGTTCTTGCGCGCGGAAATTGACAACCAGATCCAAGCTTCCTACTCTCAACCTATGGCGACCCTTCCGAGCAACATCAGCGGTCTTTCCGACGCCGAGAAATTCGACCTTATTGACGCGCTCTGGCTAGACCTCGAAGCGCACTCGCCGGCTCTGAGCGCCGAGCAAGCCGAAGAGCTGGATCGGCGTGTTGCCGACCACGAAATGAACCCCTCTGACGTGGTTTCCTGGGAACAGGTCAAGGCCGGGCAGCCGAAGTTGTGACACTTCCGGTTGTATGGCGACGCGAAGCGGCCGCCGAGTATCACGACGCGGTGCGGTGGTATGCAAACGTCAGCCCGCAACTCGGGCGACGTTTTATTCAAGCAGTCGAAGAGGCCGTGCTCACCATCTCCGAATCGCCCCTTCGCTTCCCCATCGTCCACAAACACCGGCGGAGGACCGGAGTGCGGCGTTTTCCTTATGGGATTTTCTTCCTTCTCGAACCTGCCCGGATCGTAGTGATCGCTTGTTTTCACGGGAAGCGTAACCCGCGGCACTGGCAGCGCCGATAGCGCCAACTTGTCCCCATTCCCGATCTAAGGATCTACCTCAATTGAAATTCCGGCGAGCCCAGAATCATCGCGGCCATGGTGTTGAGCACCTGGGTTGGGTCGGGTGGCGGTGTCGCTGCTCCGGCGTAGTCTCTGAGTCCGAGACTTGTTTCAGAATCACTTCGTTGGTCTTGGGCGAGACGGCTCCGCCGATGACCAGCTGCTCCATGAGCGCGAGTGCTTCTTCGCGCCCGCTGGGCGCTCCGGCAGTGGCGGAGTTTGTCTGACTCGCTGAGATGCGGCGCACGGCGCTGCCGGGCGATTCGGCCTGGCGCGCGAGCAAACCCGAGGCGAGGAGCTTCGGAGCGTCGAAGGGGACGCCTCCAAGCTTGCCTCCAGTGAGGGCGAGCGAGAAGTTGAGCCGGTCGACGATGGCGGCGGAGTTCATCCAGTGGTCGGCGGTCATCGGATATCCCGTCGGCGGCTGCATCTGGTAGAGCGGCTCTCCCATGGTCTTGAGCGTGTTGACGATCGCGCCGGGATTGGTGGGGTTGGTCCCGGTGGCGCGAAAGGCTGAGGCGACGAACTCAAGCGGCGTCTTCACCTTGGTGCGGTAGTATTTGCGCGACCAGAACTCCGGTGAACGCCTCCATGGTCCGCAGAACTTCTTTGATGTCTCCGTCGCTGGCGAGGAAAGTCTTGGCCATGCGGTCGACGAGCGCGGGCGGAGGGTCGTCGGCGACGAAGCGCTGGGCGAGTTTGTAGCTGATGAAGTGCGCTGTCTGCGGCTGCGCGGCGAGCCAGGTCAACGCCGACTTGCCTTCCTCGAAGCCATCCTCTTTGATCTTCTGGCCGAACCAAACCTTCGATCCGGGCTCGTGTTTGTTTGGATCGAACTGCGGGCCCGCCACCGTATTCCGGATGGTCGATCGTCCAGCCAGTCAGAATCTTGGCGAGGTTGGTGACGTCGTCCTGCGTGTAGCCGCCGTTGACGCCGACGGTGTGCAGCTCCATCACTTCCCTGCCGTAGTTTTCGTTCAGGCCGCGGTCTACGCGCTTCTGGCCGTTCTTCGGCTTTCTCCGCGACCTGGGAATCGGGGCCGATGCTCTGCCAGTTGTCGAGATAGACGAGCATCGCCGGATGCTGCGCGGTCGCGAGCAGCAGGTCGCGGAACTTGCCGAGGGCGTGAGGACGAATAGCGTCGCGTTCGTAGGACGGCGTGTAGATCTGGTCGGTGTCTTTGTCGAGGAAGACGTTGAAGTGGTTGAACCAGAAGTCGGTCATCACTTCCTGAAGCTGGCGTTCGCTCAAGATGGCACGGACGACCTTGGCCTGCATGAGTTCGTCATCGACCACATGCGCGGCATCGGGGCCTCCGCCCATTGCATTGAAGAGTTCGCGCTCGCGTGGGGTGAAGTCCGCGAGAAGCATCTTCTTCTGTGCATCTGGAGTGTTTGAGGCGAGAGCCATCCGCTGATCGAGGGGCAGCTGCAAGATCGCCGCCATCCGCTGCGCTTTGGGAAGGCCGAGCATCTGTTCGGCGACGGGGAGCGCGGTCGCCTGGTCCTGCTTTTTCTGTTCGGTTTTCTGCTGTTCTACCTGTTCGGGGGTGAGTTTGCTGGTTTGCTCGTCCTTCTTCTCCTGCTGCTGACGCGTGTACTTCGCTTCGAGAACCTGGTAGACGCTGAGTGTGGTTGGGTCTTTGGGCATGGGCTGCTTGCCCTCGGAGATCTGCCGCAGTATCTGATTCGTGGGGAAGTTGGAGACGGTAAGCGCAGGGGTAAGGGCAAGTGCTGGGTAGTCCTGGAGGCGCTTGTCGAGGATGGGATCGGGAATTGAAGCGGGATTCAGTTGCTGCTCAAACCAGTTCTGCGGGCCGGCCTTGATCACCGCATCGACGTCGCCGGGGCGGGGGCCGAAGGTGAAGCGGTTGAGAAGCTGTGTGGCCTTTTCGCGGTCGGTGAGAGGGGCTTCAGCGGATAGGACGGAGTGAGGCGTCTTCTTCGCCTGCGCCGGCAGGACGACGGGCGCGCCGAGCAGCAATGAGAGTACGAGCAGTCGACGGTGGGGCATGACGGAAAGCTCCTGTCGTCTTTATAGAACAGCATTTCGGCAGAGATGTTGCGCGGAAGGCGAGGCCACTCATATTTACCGCATCAATGTGCCCACCGGTGCGGCGCTTACACTGGAAGGAGTGACTCCCGAACCAGATATCCGCGCCACGCCGGGGTCGGAGTATCCGCCCGGCCCGCCATTTCTTTCCCGACTGCTGACCGGCAGGCTCTTTCGGGGAGGCACGATCAACATCCTCCGGGAAAACGCGCGGCGCTACGGCGACATCGTGCATTTCCGCGCGATCAACCGCAAGATTTATCAGATCAATCATCCTGACCTGATCCAGGAACTGATGCTCAACCACGAGCCGCGCAATCATCGCCACATGGTGATGCAGCGTTCGCGTTTCATTCTGGGTAACGGTCTCCTGACCAGCGAAGAGCCGCTGCACATGCGGCAGCGGCGGATGGCCGCTCCGGCCTTCCATCGCCACCGCATTGCCGCGTACGGCGATGTCATCGCGAAGTACTCCGCGGAGATGATCGAGCACTGGCGGCCCGGCCCTCTCGACGTGTATCCCGAGATGCTGATGCTCGCCTTGCGGATTGTGAGTAAATGCCTCTTTGACACCGACGCCCGGTCGGAGGCGAAGAAGATCGGGGATGCCGTCGACGCTTTCATGGGCTTTCTGCCGCTGGCTTTTCTGCCTTTGTCGAAACACATTGAGAAGCTGCCTTTCGGCCCGATGACGAAGATCCGCAAAGGCGGCGCCGACGTCGACGCTTTCATCTATGGAATTATCGCCGAGCGGCGGAAGTCTCCCGGAGACCGTGGCGATCTGCTGTCCATGCTGCTCGAAGCAACCGATGTCGAGGACAATCCCGGAGGAGCACCGAACGGCCCGGCGACGGGCATGACCGACAAGCAACTCCGTGACGAATGTCTGACCGTCATCCTGGCCGGGCATGAGACGACTTGCAATGCCCTCAGCTTCGCTCTGTGGATGCTCGGGCAGCATCCCGAGGCCCAGGAGGAGCTGCATCGGGAGGCTGTCCGTGTGCTCGGCGATAGGCCGCCGGACGCGACAGACTTCCCTAAGCTGCGCTATGCCTACATGGTCTTTGCCGAGGCCTTGCGCATGTTTCCCCCGGTCTGGGTCATCGGACGCACTTGTGGCCCGGAAGGCTATGATTTTCGGGGTTTCCGCATTTCGCCGGGTTCCATCATGATCGCCCCGCAGGTCGTCGTGCACCGCGATCCCCGCTTCTGGCCGGATCCGGACAAGTTCGACCCGCTTCGCTTTGCAGACGAAGAAAAGGCCACACGGCCGAGGTTTGCTTATTATCCCTTCGGCGCGGGCTCCCGACAGTGCATCGGCGAAGGGCTCGCGTGGATGGAAGGAGTCTTCTCGCTGGCGACGATCTTCCGCCATTGGCGAGTGAGCCCAGCGCCAGGCTCTCCGGAGCAGCTTCCGATGAGCCCCATGATCAGCCTTCGTCCGAAGGGCGGGGTGCCGCTGGTGCTTGAGCGGCGTTAGTCAGCAATCGCTCGATGGCGTCACATGTGCCTGCGAGCCCGTCTTCGGCCCGGAGTTTATCGGCTATTCTGGCGGCGTTGCTGGCATAGTCAGGGTCGCTGAGTAGCCGCTCCAATCGCCGAGCCGCTGTGCGTACGCTGTAACGCTCGCGCGAGACTGTGAGGCCGGCACCGATCCTCTTTACCCTGGCGGCGTTGTCGGGTTGGTCGAAGGCGCAGGGCATGACCAGAGCGGGCCGGCCGGCGCGCAGTACCTGGGCGGTGGTGCCGCTTCCCCCTTGATGGACGACGACCGAAGCGCGAGGAAACAACTCCGAGAATGGGGCGTAGGGGACGGCGATGGTTTTCCCGGGTACCGTGGCCGGCGGCGGACTCTGGCCGCAGAGGAAAACTGCGCGCCGGTTTAAGATTCTGGCGGCTTCCGCGCTCACTTCGAAGAATCCCCGCGGATCGTGGACCGCGCTCGAGCCGAGAGTGAAGACGATGGGGGCTTCGCCGGCGTCAAGAAAAGCTTCGAGCTCTGGCGGCAGCCCGGATCGCGCTTCATCCTGGTCATAAAAAAGATAGCCGGGTTGCACTGTATGAGAGGGCCAGTCTGGTTGTGGCGCAGCGATCTCCGGTGAAAAGAGCGCCAAGATCAGCTCCGCGGAGAATTTGTCCTCAAAGAGCGGGTCTCCGCCTGGGCGCAGGCCTTTCTCGCGACGCAGACGGTACACCGGCTCCCACCACTTGTGTAAGGCACGGCGGCCAAGTGCGATGAGGACCCTATTGACCCGCCAGCCCAGGCTGCTCACGAACGCCAGCGACGGAGCGTACGGGGATACCGGAGGGTCGTAGGCGGAGTAAAACGAAAATGGAGATAAGAGGGCGGAGACCCACGGCAAGCCAAGCTTTTCGGCGACTAGCGGAGCGGCGAAGACGATCTCGCCCGCGATCAGCAGGTCGGCTCCGGTAGCGACTGCCAAGAGATCTTCGTAAGTATCTGGAAGAGCCGGCAAAATCAGCTGCCTCAACAGCACTTCCGGGCCGCGCCTCATATCCATGATCCCGGCCATGAGCTTCGGATCGTCGTGCGCAATGTCTGGCCGGATGGCGTGAAACTCGAGCCCGAGACCTTCGACTTTGGCGCGATAGAGTTCGGTGCTGGCAATGACCGGCTGATGGCCGCGTTCGCTGAGGCCGAGAGCGAGCGCCAGCATAGGGTGCAGATCGCCCAGCGAACCGATGGTTGCGAGCACAATTCGCTTGGGAAGGAGGGTCATCTGCTTCCAGTATCGGCGATTTGAAGTTTTAGAACGCTGGGAGGCCCGCGTATCCGGTTGGATAACGGTCGAGAAAAGAATCTCGGATAAGCGCTTGACCAGCCGGTATCGCGGGACTAGCCTCTTCATTGAGGCGAACAAATGGCGAATATTGAAACTGCTTCCCTCTTTCCAATTCTCCCCTCGGATGCTTCCGAGACGAAAGGCATTGCCCGGCTTGCGCTGAGCAGCTCCCAGGTTGGCCGAGGCCACGAGATTGAGTTCCGCTCGCTCAATGTGCGGTCGCTGCTGAACAAGTCTGTCTCACGACGGGGGCTCTGGTTCGCGAAGAGCATCAACCCGTATCGCGGATGCGAGTTCGCCTGCCGGTATTGCTACGCGCGCTACACGCATGAATTCATGGAGCTGCGCCGACCTGAGGATTTCGAACGAAAGATCTTCATCAAGCAGAACGCGGCGTGGCTGCTGCAGCAGGAACTCCGCGATCTGCGGCCCGGCGAAGAGATTGCGATCGGCACCGCAACCGACCCTTATCAGCCGATCGAGCGCAAGGCGAAGGTGACGCGGAGTCTGCTCGAAGTCTTTGCCACTCGACGCGGGCTGCGAATCGGCATTGTTACGAAATCCACCCTGATCGCCCGCGATATCGATCTGCTGGAGAAGATCGCGGAGCACAACGAACTGGTCATTCACCTCACGATCACGACGCCCGATGCCGCGCTGGCGAGGATTCTTGAGCCGCGCGCTCCGAGGCCCGATCTGCGCTTCAAAACCGTAGCCAAGCTGCGCAAGGCCGGCTTGCGGGCGGGGATTCTCTGTTCCCCGCTGCTTCCCGGCTTGACGGACACGCTGCCGGCGCTCGACGCGATGGCCCGCCGGGCAAAGAGCGTCGGCGCCAGCTTCTTTGCCGCCGAGCCGTTATTCCTGAAACCCTGCTCGCGAGAGACATACCTTGCCTTCGTTCATGAGCATTTCCCTAAGCTCGATTCGCTCTACCGATTTCGTTTCGACGGCAGGGATTTCGTGGCGGCAGGCTACCGGAAGAGAATTCAGGAACTGGTGGAGCAGGTCACCCGCAAGCATGGCCTTAGCCGCCGCCTTACCGATGCCCTGCTCACCCGCGATGTCGGCGAATCGCAACGCAAAGAGCCGATCGGCCAAGTGGAACTGTGGCCGGTAAACAAACCGCCGCAGCGAACTCTCTATCCCAAGACAGCGAACGAAACTGCTCCCGGCCACTCGACATGCACGATGTAATGGCGGCGAGCGTCACAGGAGAGAGCCTTAGCGGGTGACGATGACTTCAGCCACGTTGTCTTTGGCGAGAAAGAATTTGCAGCCCTGGTACTCGGAGAACAGCCGCTCAATATTCCGTGTGGTGTAGACCCGGCTGAGCGGAAGCCTGCGGGCCTCCTGCAATTCGACGTTTTCCGTATCCGTTACGTGGTGACGATAGAAAATGCGCTCATCGTCGGTGAGCCTGGTGTGAAAGAAAGCGAGAATCCGGCCGTGCGGGTTGAGGCTGGCATGCAGACGGGCGACGACTGGCCCGATCAGTATCTCGGGCAGATAATCGAGCGTCGCCCACAGAAGAATGACATCGAAATGACGACCGCCGAAGTTGAGACTCTGATCGAGGAAGTCCTCAATGGGGGCTTCCTCCTCGGCGAGTCGCCCGCTCCACTCTTCGTCGAGCGCCTCGATGACCAGGTCGGACATGTAAAGGCTGTGTCCCAGGCCGGTGAGCAGGTTGATGTTCGTTGCCGAGGTCGGGCCGATGTCCAATAACTGGAGCGATTCCTCTTCTTTGAGGTGTTTCAGCGTCGCCGCCCAGCCGGTCGAATGGCGGGGAATGCGAGGCCCTACCAGGCTCACACGAGGCGTGGGAGCGGCTTCGTCGGAGCCTTTGCTAAAGAGACTGCGCAGTGCATTCAAAGCCAATGGAGTCTTTCCTCAGCGGCGGCGGGGCTTGGTGCCCCCTGCGCCGCTCGAGCATCTCCCTCTAGGTTTACACCCGAAAACACACAGCTGCTGGCATTTTCCGTTGAGAAAGCGTAGTTTGCGTCCCTTAGTGGGCCTCCCGCAAAACAAACTCTTGCCGTTTCGGTGAAGGCGCTTCCCCTACGAAGAGGTCCCGGCAGGGCCTCCCAGCGGTGAGGTTCGGACGCCAGCGGCGTCGCCCTGCGTCAGCTCCACCTTACCCGAAAGCAGCGCGCCCTCTTCAATGGAGAGGCGAGCGGCGCGAACGTTGCCAGTCAAGTTTCCCCCCTTGCGAAGCTCGACGCGAACGGTCGCCGTGACGTTGCCGTTGATCACGCCCAGAATGACCACATCACGCGCGGAAACATCGGCGTCAACATGCGCCGAGGGCCCGATGGTGAGCTTGCTATCCGTCAGCGTGATGGTTCCCTCGACGCGGCCGTCGATCATCAAATCCTCGCTGCCCTTCACTTCTCCGCGAATTTCGACCGATTTTCCGATCGAAGCGGCGGTTCCTTCCACTACAGCCATGTGCTTGCTCCCGAGCCTTTTAGAATGCTTAGCGCTGCCCGCACTATACGCAACCAGCGCAGGCGACCGCAAGCCGAAGGGTAGAAAGCCAACTCGGCGCTCGCAAGTAAAAGCCCACTACAATTAAGGAAAGCAAATCCGGGGACCGGACGCGACCTTCCTCGGCAATGGCACGTCTGGAGTGGTATGAGGATTTTCGAGTTTCGCGGAGGCGAGTGGTTGATTTCGACCGTAGCCCTCGCGTGTACGGCTGTGACGCTGTCTGTGACACCGGCAAGTGCACTTCCCCAAGCGCCAACGAACTACGCGAACGATCCAGTTACTCTCGTCCGCCACGCTTCCTACAATGAGCTGCACAACTCAGCGCCGCCGTACCCGGTCCGCTACAAGCTGCGCAAGCAAGACGACAAGGGCGTCACGACGAAAGAGATTGTCGCCGACGAAGGACGGAGACGTTGCCCGGCTGATCGCCAAGGACGACAGGCCTTTAACGCCAGACGAGAACAAGGCTGAACTCGACCGCCTGAACAACCTGCTCCAACATCCCGAGATCCAGGAGCATCGTCACAAACGCGAGCAGGAAGACAGCGGCCGGGCCGACGAGATGATCCGCCTGCTCCCTGACGCCTTTATTTATACCTATATCGATATGACGGCTGGTCCGAACGGCCCGGCCTATCGGCTCTCCTTCAAGCCGAATCCGAACTTTCACCCGCCCGATCGTGAGGCCGAGGTGTATCACGGAATGGAAGGCGAACTGTGGATCGATCAGGGCCAGGAGCGGATCGTTAAGCTCGACGCCCACCTTATCGACGACGTCAACTTCGGCTGGGGAATTCTAGGCAAACTCTACAAGGGCGGCAGCCTCACCATCGAACAAAAAGACGTCGGACACCGGCACTGGGAAGCGACGTTGATGAAGCTCAACCTGACCGGGATAGCACTCATGCTCAAGGCGCTGAGTTTTCAGACGACAGAGACGCAGACCGATTTTCAGCCCGTTCCCGTCAACATGAGCTATCAGGACGCCATACACTTGCTCACCAGCGACAATACCGGCGCTCAAGTCGCGCAGGACTCGAGCGCCAAGAAATAGCTGTCGATCGGCTAGACGGCGCTCGAGTCGTCCCCGCTGTCGAAGCCGCCTCCGTCATCGAAGTCTCCGCTGTTACCCAGGTCTCCGCTGTTTTGGTCGTCGAGGCTGCTGAGATCTTGTGAGCCGCTGGGATCGTAGCTGGCGTCGTTGAACTGGGCCCCGCCATTGTCATTGCCGAAGCGGTCGTCGAAGGACGCCTCGCGCCCTCCACGCTCCGTGCCGCCGAGGTTCTGATTGGGGTCGTCGTAGTAGTTGTTAATGATCGTCTCTCCGGCGGGACGTTCCCCGAAGCCACCGCCTCCGCCGAAACCCTCACCAAATCCACCTCCACCGTGGCCGAAGCCATGCAGCAGAGATTCAACGCCTTCAAAGGCCAGGGCGCCGGCAGCGACACCGGCAGCCGTAGTCGCGGCCGAGCGCAGGAAGCTGGAGCCTGCCGACGGCGGTGGAGGTGCACCGTAGTCGGGCGGGTAGGCCGGAGCGGGCGGATAATACTGCGGCGCAGCGGCGGGGCGAGGGGGAAATCCCTGCGGCGGATAGCTCTGTTGCGGAGGCGGCGGTGCATCGTGCCGTCCGAGCAGGCTGCCCAGGAAACTGGTGTGCTGCTGGGGCGGGGGTGGCGGAGGCGCTAGTTGGCTTTCGGCCTCCTGCAGGCGCTCCTGAAGCTGCTGCATCTGCGACCTGGCCTGATCGAGGGCGATGTTCTGCACCAGCACGGTCTGGGCGAGGATGTACAGCGCGTCTGGGCTGGTGGCGAGACTCTGTTTCAGAAACTGTTCGGCTTCTTCGTCTTTTTCGGGGAGCTGGGTCTGCCTGATCTTGGTGACCAGGTCGTTCAACATCGTGCTTTCTTGCGGGGTCATTGCTTACTCCTTGTACTGCTTAAACCCGAATTTGAGGTTTGGATGCGCGAGGTGGGATTGGAAATAACAGAACACTCTTGCGGTGGAGAATGTTAACTCGCTCTCAAGCGCTTTGGGATGAAAAATCACATTTTGCGCAAGCAAAATCTCGCGCCTTACCGGCAGGCGCTCTCCTCTTTGCTTTATACGGATTTATGCCACGCCGGGTTCCAGGCGGCGGGGGTCAGGAGACGAGTTCCATCGCGCGGACTTCTTCCTTGCGAACGGTAAGGCGCTCGACCAGGTCGGTGCGGACCTCGAAGCCTCGTCCGGGGGTGTCGGGGACCGTAATCTGCCCGGCATTGGAGACCTCGACCTCCGGCTCGATGATGTCTTCCTTCCAATAACGCTTCGAAGCGGAGACGTCGCCGGGAAGGGAAAAGTTAGGCAAGGATGAAAGCGCGATGTTGTGCGACCGGCCAATGCCGGTTTCGAGCATGCCTCCGCACCAGACGCGGATGCCTCGCTCCTGGGCGGCGTTGTGGACGCCGATGGCCTCGCTGAAACCGCCCACCCGGCCCACTTTGATGTTGATGATCTGGCAGGACTCCATGTCAATCGCGGCGAGCGCGTCGCGGCGATTGCGAATGGATTCGTCGAGACAGATGGGCGTTTGCAGGCGCCGCTGCAGCATCGAGTGAAAGTAGAAATCATCGGCCCATAGCGGCTGCTCGATCATCATCAGGTCGAACTGGTCCCAGGTCACGATCGCGTCCATATCCTTCATCCGGTAGGCGGAGTTGGCGTCGCAACTGAGCAGGATTCCAGGCCAACGGTTGCGGACGGCGGCGAAGAGTTCGATGTCCCAACCCGGCTTGCACTTCAGCTTGATGCGCTGATAGCCGGCGGCAAGCTCTTTCTCAATTTCTTCAAGTGTCGCCTCAATGGACGGCTGTATGCCTATGGAAACTCCGCAGTTAATGACCTCGCGAGTTCCGCCGAGCAGCTGCGCAAGAGGGACGCCCAGCATCTGGGCCTCAAGGTCCCAAACGGCATTTTCGAGAGCGGCCTTGGCCATGCGGTGGCCGCGAACCTGCTTGAAGATGCTGGAACATTTGCCGCTGTGAGGAAGATCCGCCGCCAGGAGCCTGGGCGCCAGTTCGCTCGAGAGCATCAGCCAGGCGGTGTCAATCGTCTCATAGCTGTAATAAGGATGCTCGCCGGCGACGCACTCGCCCCAGCCGGTGAAGCCTTCACCCTTGATCTCGACGAGCAGGACGCGACGCTCGGTGGTTGCACCGAAGCTGGTGACGAAGGGTTTAACGAGGGGAAGTCGCAGTTCGCGGAGGTAAATTGCGTCGATCTTCATAGGGAATAGATGTCTCGCTTGTTACAGGAGTCGCGGGCGTTTTTGCAGAACAGGACCATTTCCAGATTTGCCTCGGTCGCCTTACAGTGAATCAACTGGTCCGTCAGTTAGCAAATAGGCGCCGTCACCTTCGGCGTTGCTCTTCTCGAATCCGACCACAGTCAAACCGCGAGCAAAAACATCCAGAAAGCGCGTTCTGACCTCGGTTTGTAAGGCTTCTGCCTGGGAAAAACCAGACGGAGACCGCTTCCACTCCCCGATCGCACCGGGTATGACAATTGTCTCTTTGATCTCAGGCAAGAGCACCGGGCCGCCGTTGAGTGTTGCGTGGACCCGCGGCGAGTCCATGAACCATTCGGCGTGCAGGCGGTCGGTTGGGAGCCCAGCTTGCAGCCGACTAGAGAATACACCATAAAAGTTTGGAGTATAGCTGTGAACTACGGCCCCGAGGCGAACAATATTGAGGTAGGCGTTCTTGATCTCGAGCGGATCGAAGGTCCACTCCATTTTGGTAACGCCTCGGGCAAGGGCGTCTTCGCGCTGCGCCAGCTTCAACTTGCGGCCGATGCCGGAGTTCCGGTACTCAGGTTGGACAGCGAGCATGTGGGAATGCAGATAGGCTTTGCCGTCGCGAACTCCGGGCATGGCCATCGCAAAGCCGATCATCGAAGGGCCGTCGCCACCGGGCTTGGCTGATTGGGCAAGATCGAAGGCGCCCATGATCTGGCCGCCGATATGTTCGATCACGATGAACTCGCGCAGCGGTATCGCATCGCTGACATCGTAGCCCCAGATATCGGTCTGCAGGCGAACGCAGGCGTCATACTCCTCAAAGCCGCTGCACTTGCGTATGAGAATCTCGGGGGCGGGCGTCGTCACTTCCCTGCCTCCATCGGAGCGGCTGTCTCATTCTTGGACACTTCGCCGGCCTTAGCCTCGGACCAGAGAGCTTCCAGTTGTTCGGGCGATTGATGTTCGAGGGGACGGTCGCTTGCGCTTTCCATGGCCGCGAAGCGCCGGCGGAATTTCTGATTCGTGCCCCGAAGGGCGAGTTCCGGATCGACGCCGAGGCGGCGAGATAAATTGACGACGGTGAAAAGCAGGTCGCCGAGCTCTTCGGCTACGGGATCAGGAGCGGCAGAGTCGCCTTTCTGGATCGAATGCCGGCCTCTCTCGGTGATCGCTTCGCGAAGCTCGGAGATCTCTTCGTCCAGCTTGGCGAAGACGCCCTCGGTATCCGGCCAGTCGAAGCCGACCTTGGCGGCTTTCGAGCCGAGTTTGGCCGCTTCCATCAGGGCGGGAAAGCTGCCCGGCACGGTGTCGAGCAAGGATTTGGGCGAATCAGCGCCAGCCTGATTTCTCGGCGCGTTTGATCTGCTCCCAGTTTCGGAGCACCTGACTGGCGTCGATGCCGCTGGTTTCCATGCCGGGCGGCACTGCGTTCCCTGCCGCAATTGAGGCTTCATCGCCGAAGACATGCGGGTGACGCCGGATCAGCTTGCGGTTGAGCCCGTCAATGACCTCGGCAATCGTGAAGTAGCCCGGTTCGGCGGCCATTTCGGCGTAGAAAAGCACCTGCAAAAGCAGATCGCCCAACTCTTCTTTCAGGTTGGGCCAGTTGCGGCGCTCGATGGCGTCGAGGACTTCGTAAGTCTCTTCGAGGGTGTATTTGCGGATCGAATCGAAGCTCTGCTCGCGGTCCCAGGGGCAGCCTTCGGGGCCGCGCAGCCGCGCCATAATCGCGACCGCCTCGGCAAAGGCTTCTCCGGCCGTGACGTGGCTGGCCGCCACTTCGGTGGAAGCCGCGGACTGTCCATCATGAGAGCTGATCATGATTTCACTTTACCGTATGCCGAGGCGCCCTCTGCGTGCGCGCGCCTGAGGACCGGCGCGCGTCCATATACTGACTGACAGCGTGTCTGTGCTCATCTCCATCTTTGCGGTGCTGCTCGGGCTGGCCTTTGGCAGCTTCCTGAATGTCTGCATCAGCCGGTTGCCCCGGCATGAGTCGGTGGTGTCGCCGCGCTCGCGGTGCCCGCGCTGCCTCACGCCGATACTGGATCGCGACAATATTCCGTTGCTGAGCTGGGTATTGCTACGCGGGCGCTGCCGGAGTTGCGACGCGCGGATTTCGGCCCGGTATCCGCTGGTGGAAGGTGTGACAGCGGCGCTGTTTCTGCTGTGCTTCCTTGAGTTTGGACTAACCCCGCATAGCGTCGCATCGGCCGTCCTCTGCTGGCTGCTGCTGGGTTTAGCCGTCATGGATGCCGAAACGCTGCGGCTGCCGGATGCGCTCACCCTGCCTGGAATTGCCCTTGGCATCTTAGCTTCGTCCTTCCAGGGCGGCCCGACTTTTTCGCTTCGAGCAGCCGGAGAGTCGCTGTTCTGGGCGGCATGCGCGGCCGCTTTCATCCTGGTGATTCGCGCACTCTACTGGCTGGTGCGACGGCGCGAAGGGATCGGCCTCGGAGACGCCAAGTTGCTGGCAATGTTTGCGGCGTGGCTGGGGCCGTGGCAGGCAGGGCTGGTGCTATTTATCGCAGTGATCTGCGCGGCGGCTTATGGTCTGGGACTGATTGCGTGGGGCGGGATGAGACGATCGTCTGAGAACGGATTCACTGCTCGCATCCCGCTAGGCGCGTTTCTGTGCGCGGCGGGGATTCTCGCGATCTTCGAGGGTGAGCCAATCCTGCACTGGTACCTCGGCTTCTTTCGCTAACGAAGCGAGTCGATTCCCCGCAACTGCTTGAGATGGCTGCGGCCGTGGGCGACGTGGAATCTCCTCCACTGTTCAGCCGACAGCGGGCCTAAAACCTGATGAGTCGCGAATCTATCCTTGCCAAACCGCTCTTCACAGACGGCGAGTGTCTCATCCATGGACTGCAACTCGGATTGCAGCATTGTGGCCAAGGCGTCTCCATCGAATGCTTCACTGGGGCTTGCTGCCGGAATGACTCCGAGGGGAGCCGTTTGTCCGGTCGGGAAATATCCAAATCGGCAGACAAAGAGTTGCTGGACTCGTTGATACGGTTTTGGCCGCGATTGGGTAGGACGAGCCTTGGCGAGGCGATCGCAAAAGACGGCTACCGAGCTCTGATAGGTCAGGATGAGATGCTCGACGATCTGGCGGCCATTCCAGCGAGCTGGGTCGCTGGCGGGATGGATTTCGAGGTCCTCGGCTGAGCGGCCCTTTAGAGCCTTCGCGTAGCCGTCGTTGAGTCGCTCAAGTCCCGGATCCATTTAGGGCTTGCTGCCGGAGCCGAGTTCGCCGAGGGCTTTCTTCGCCGCTTTAGCGCTGGGGCCGTCGGGGACGGCGGCGAGGTAGAGCTGATAGTTCTGTTCGGCCTCTTTAGCCAGATTGAGTTTTTGCGCCGCTTCGGCGAGATAAAAGACGGCTTCGACATTCTCGTGATCGAAGGTGGTCGCGTCTTTGAATCGGTCGTAGGCTCCCTTGTAATAGCCGGTTTGCAGGTAGAACTTGCCGACCCTCACGTCGTCGGTCGCGCGCTTTGGATCGTAGATATCGGTCGTGCCGTCGGGCGACTCGAGCTTGAGCTGTTTGCGCGCCGGGTCGTCGAGGCCTAGCTGGTCGGTGTTGTCGCGGCTGGAGCTTCCCTGAGCCTGCTTCTCGGCTGGAGTTTGGTCTGTCGAGTTGGGCGCGCCGGGTGTCGCGGAATTAGTCGCCGCAGCCTTCGCCGCAGCTGCCGCATCTTTAGAGACTTCCTCTGGGAAGGGATTGTCGTCCGCGGTAGAGGGCTTCTTGGCGGGCGCCGGCGGTGCGTCCTGTGATGTGTTGGGCGCGGTGCTTTGCGATGGTGCACTCTGTGGCGGGTCTTGGGCAGGAGCAGAATTCGGATCGGGGTTCGCGGCGGGCGTTGTTCCAGGCTTGCTCTTATCTTTTGCCGGCGCGACTGGCGTCGGCGCGGAGGGCAGAGGCTCCTGAGCTCGAACTCGATTGGCTGCCCGACTGGGCCATTGCAAAGACACTCGTCCCGAGCAGGCCGGAGGCCAGCATCGCAGCCGCGAGTATGTTCAATTTCCGCATGAATCCAAATGCCGTTCTAGTTGCGTGGGATGGGCCGGCGCCTTAGTTTCTCCAGCGAGACCCCGCTCTTCTTATTTTAGACGCAGGCAGCGGCGAGTTCGGACCGAGAAGGCCTTCGATTTTCACCAAGTTATTGCTATACTCGCGGCAATCCATGGGGCTTATCATTCGTTCTTCCGCCATCCACGCAGCCGGTTGCTACACCACCGAGCCGATCGCCAAAGGCACGCGCATCGTCGAGTACACCGGGCAGCGCATCACCAAAGACGTCGCCGACGAGCGCTATAAAGACTCGATCGTCACCTATCTCTTCGGCCTCGGCGACGGGACGTACGTGATCGACGGCCACGGCGTGGCGATGTTTCTCAACCACTCCTGCGACGCAAACTGCGAGACCGACGAGACCGGCGGCCGGGTCTGGATCAAGGCCATTCGCAACATCGCCGCCGGCGAAGAGCTGGTCTACGACTACAACCTCTACGACGGCGACGAAGATCCGGCCACCTGCAACTGCGGCACGAAGAAATGCCGGGGGTCGATGTATTCGGTGGATGAATTGAAGAAGCGCGCCCGGGAGGCAAAGAAGGCGGCCAAGAAGAAGGCTGGTTAGACCTTTCTTGCTACGGCTCCCTCGCCGCCTTCGAAATCATCTCCGTCTCCATCAGCGGCACCGGGATCATGCCTTCGCTGTTGAAACGATCCATGAAGTCGCGCAGCACGAACGGCTTGCCGGCGGCTCCTGCTGCTGGCTGTACTCGGTCATCAGGCGGTCGAAGAGGATCTTGCCGGTGACGTAGCTTGTGCCGTAGCCGGGCTGGCGGGGGTAGAGGAGCTGCTCGAAGGCGGTGAGGTCATCGTTGGCTCCGGCCCAGCGGCGCGGCGTCCACTCGCCCTGGAAGTGGCCGGCCTGCTCCAGCGTTAATTCGTTGGCCTGCACGTAGAGCGAGGCCAGGCCGCGGGCGGCGCGGTTGGCGAGCATCATCCAGACGAGCTCCTTGGCGCGGGGATTGTCGTCGTAGAGGCCGGCGTGCATGAGGAGTTCTTCGAAGGCGGTGGCGAAGCCTTCGGCGCGCGTGTCCCAGATGTTAGAGAGCGAGGCACGCGGCGGATGGGGCTTGGGTTGGGCTCGTCGCGCATGCGCGCAAGGTCGATCCAGTGATAGTCGTGCGAGAGGAGCAGCATGGGCTCGCGATGGGTGACGCGGGTGAAGAAGACGCGCTTGTCTTCGGGAACGAAGTGGCCCAGCTGCGGCTCGAGCGCGCTCTTGATGTAAGGCTTGTCGGGGATGATCTCCTGCTGCACCAGGAAGTCGACGAACTTGTCCAGACGGGCGTGGGTGAGCTTGTCGAAGGCGGCGGCGTCGGCGGCCGGCTCGAGCGGCGGCAGGTTGCGGTTGTTGTGCTCTTCGAGGCGCAGGGAGGCCTGGGCGCGCTCAAGTTCGCGGTGCAGCAGCACGACTTCCTCGTCCCAGGTGTAGGGGAGGAAGTGCACGTTCTGCTGGTACCAGGTGTAGTTCTCCTTGCCGACGCCGGAGGGGCCGGTCTTGGTGGGCGCCAACTGCTCGAGCCACGCGACGAAGTCGTCGGTGGCCTTGCGGCGTTGGCGACGGCGGTCTGAGCAGCTCGGGCGGTCCCTGTCAGAGTGGCATGCTGGCTTCCCTCCAGAGTGCGTGACGGTGAGGGTTCCGGCTTGCAAGAGAGGCGAGGGTCTGCGGACTGGTTGCGCAGCTCCTGCTCGCCGTAGACCCAGATGTCGTGGGCGTTGCTGTCCTTGAGATTTTCTCTCGCCTCGGCGAGGAGGGCGGGGACGCATGTTGAGTCTCGGGGCCAGCTCGCTCTGGGCAGCGGGCGAGAGCGGAAAGTTGTAGTTGTAGAGCTCGATCTCGGGATACGAGATCGGACCTTCGCGCAGGGCACATCGCTGCGGGCGGGCCAGACGCTGACGTAGAAGGCGGGGTCGCGGGCCCAGGGGCGCGAGGACGCGGAGATTGAAGTCGAGGCCGTTCATCTCGGCTTTGACGAGCTTGTAGTCGTTCTGCTGCTCGATGGGCCACGCGGAGATGTCGAGTCGCAGCGAGCCGCTTCTGCCAGCCGGGGAACGCGGCCTTGGCCTTCGCGGCCATGGCGGTGGCGCTGTAGTCGGGAGGCTGCCCTTCATGACTGGATGCTCGAACTCGCGCCATTGCTGAAACAGCGTCACTAACGCTGCGTAGCCGGCGGGCTCCGGCGCGGCGGTCGCACAGTAAGGGGCGAAGCAAAGGAGCCCGAGGAGTACCGTGATCGACAACCGTTGCGAGGGAAACAGTCTTTGCCTGAAGCTGCGAATACGGAGCGAGCCAGCCGCCATGGAATTCCTATCCTGAGCAAGGATGTTTGATAACGATGAATACGACGATATCGCAGAACCGCTCAGACGATAGGAATTTCTCTCACCTGCTCCGGCACAAACTTTTCGCCAGCCCTCATCCGAAACTCCAGCCGCGCATTCTGCCTCACGTGATAGACCAACGCGGGACGAAAACAGACGATGCAGGTCCCGCCTTTGCGGCGAACGCTGGGGTAGATGATTCCGTTCGATTGGCGGTCGAGCAAGTCGGCGGCGAGCCGTTGCGGCGCTTGGTAGCACTCCGGCAAGCGGCAGCGGCTGGAGAAACTCTTTGTATTCGGCGCGGCGTCCGCGCAGGTCTTGGAATTCGGTGGCGAAGTCGGCGAGGTAGTCATCGCAGGTGGAGACCTCCTCGTGCGCCCAGTCGATCTCTTCCAGCTGTAGTTGCTTGTGATAACCAACCTCGGCGATGGAGGTCAGACGCTCGAGGCCGGCGTACCAGGCTCCGCGCTGGTTGCTGTTGAAGCGGCCTCCGTCGGGCGCTGCATGGGTGAAGGCCGCGTTGACGATGTGGGCGTAGCCGAACTCCAAAGACCAGCTCATGCACGCCAATGCCGGGGAGCAGGCCTTCTTCGCCGAGCAGGCGATCGTTGGTTGCGCCGTCGAGCTCGATCAGGGCGTCGAGCGTGGCCTCGTCATCGGTGAGCCGGGAGAGGACGGTTCCGCTTTCGCCATATTTAGGGGCGCTGAATTTCGAAGGAATCAGGCGATGGGTGTCCTGAAGCCTGATCTCAGTCGTAGGGATATCAGGCATCGTTATCCGCCGCGCCGGGCGTCGAGCAGTTGGCGGACAAGCAGCATCCCAGGTTGGCCGCGCTCGATCATGTAAGCCAGCGGCGACTGGCCGCGAAACATCGGATTGCGATTGGGAAGGGTGATCCAGGCGTCGGCGAGGGATTCGCTATAGAGGATATTCAGGGCCTTGAAGATGCCGAGGAGCAGCGAGATACGTATCAGCGTGTCCTGGTCGAGAACGCGCTTGGATTGCTTCTTCCAGCTGTAGTAGGAGCCTGAGGAGATGCCGCCGAGCAGTTGACGGGCATCGGGGTCTTTGATTCCCCAATTCTCCATGATTCGCAGAAAGCCCTTCGCCGCGGCTGGGCTGAGCCGCTGGCGTGTTGCGGCTTTGGAAAGATCGGGCGAAGTGTCGAACGGATATCCGGCAACATTGGGCAAGACTAAAGCTGCAGCCACAGGCTAACTCCAAGAATGAATCAATTATGCATCAATATTGATGCATGCGCAATGGAAGTATTGAGGTACCTCTTGGGCCAATCCCCCTTGAATTCGGTCGTTTGTACCGCCGCATACATCGTTTGTTCATAATCCGTGGCTAAGCTTAACTGCTGAGGGAAAGCACGTCATGGCAATAGAGATCGCAGAACTGGATCGGCTGCAAGAAGCTTACAAAGAGGCGGTCGATGTGTGGATCGCCGCAATTCAGTACGAAGAAGCGCTGGCTTCGGTCAATCATTCGGTCGCCGAGATCGATCAGTGGGAGCATGCCGCCGAGCGCGAAGAGCTGGCCAGGAAGAAAGTGAAGACCGCAAAGGCCGCCTATGAGGACGTCTTGAGAAAAGAGTTTTTCAACTTCTAGATCACCTGAAGGCTAGCGAAGCAGGTGAACCTGCAGACCTAAGTCCAGCTTGGCCCAGGTCCTGTCGGTTGTATAGACCGGGGCATCGAGAACCAGCGCCAGCGCGAGGCAAGCGCGATCGCCCAACGATAGTCCGTATGGCCGGGTAAACTCTACCAAGCCGCCGGCGATGCTCGCCTGTTCGCTGTCGAAGGAGAACACTTGTCCGGAAAAAGTGAGAGCAACGGCCCACGCATCGCCCGGTGTGAGACCGCGATGGATGAGTTTCGTTTTGACCTCGGCAAGGTTGACCGTGCTTACCGCGGATTGGTCTTTCAGGGCGAGAACGGTCCGGAACCCGGTTCATTGTTGGAAGCCGCGATAATCGCTGAGGCATCGAAAACGACCCTACTCACGCGCAGCTTCTCTACGACGGTCAGCGATCAGCTCGGCAGAGAGGCTGACTCCTTTGGGAACATGCTTCCGCACGAGTCGTTGGGCACGCTCGATGCGCTTGGCTGCGGTCGTCAACCGCAACTCGCCATCGTCGACGATCAGAATAACCTCATCGCCCGTGTGAAGACCTAACGTGGCGCGAAGCGCGGCGGGTATCACGATCCGACCGTTCTCATTCAAGCGGGTTCGGGCTTCGTCGGCGCGAACTTCTGGCGCTATCGGCATGGGAATGTCACCTTGCTATCGATTATGACATGATCATGACTAGATGTGACATTCCCGCCGTTTGGATGGATATCTCCAAGTTGATCTAGCTACAGCCGTCGCTGGTCTATTGTGCGGCGGTGGTTGCTGCATGCGCTGTTGCTGTTTCGCCTGCATCTCTGCAAACTGCTGCTTCTGCGTATCGTTGAGCACGGCTTCGATCTTGGTGTTGCTGTCTTCGCGCAGGCTCTTCATCTTGGCCATCTTGTCTTCCTGGCTCATGGACTGGTCCTGGCGCAACGTCATCATCTGCTGTTGACGGTTCACGAGGATGGGTTTGATCTGGGTCGCCTGGTCCGATGTGAGATTGAGGTCCCTGGTCATGCGCGCAAGCTGGTCGTCCGCACTCATCCCGTGATGCATGCCTGCCATTGGCGCGGGCTGCTGCGCCGTGTTGTCAGACTGCGCGAAGGCCGCGCTGCCGGCGACAACAAGCGCGCCGGTCAAAAAAAGGCTACAAAGAGATTTCCGCATGGTGATTTCCTCCGACTACATCTACTGAGACGCCGAATTGAAATCGAATGTTGCGGTGGCTGTGAGCGGAGCGGGGCAGATTTCCGCAGGCGCAGGGACCGGCAAGCCAGCAGGCGATACAATCTGTTGAGGCCTGATGCAGCGGCCTGACCCGATTCGAATCCCATGGCCTACCTCGTACTCGCCCGCAAATACCGTCCTCAATTTTTCGCCGATGTTGCCGGGCAAGACCATGTCACGCGCACCCTGATGAACGCGCTGACCCAGGGACGCATTGCGCACGGGTATATCTTCAGCGGCCATCGCGGCATCGGTAAGACGACCATCGCCCGCATTCTGGCGATGGCGCTGAACTGCCGCAACGAGATTGGCTCGACCGAGCGTCCGACCGCAGAGCCTTGTGGAGTCTGCGTCTCCTGCACCGAGATCCGCGCCGGGAACGCAGTGGACGTGATCGAGATCGATGCAGCAACCAATCGCGGTATTGACGAGATTCGTGAGCTTCGCGAAGCAGCGCGTTATCGGCCTGCGCGGGACCGCTACAAGATTTACATCCTCGACGAAGCTCACCAGATTACCGACGCAGCATTTAATGCGCTGCTGAAGACGCTCGAAGAGCCGCCTGACCATATCGTCTTTATGATGGCGACGACCCAGCCGGAAGACATTCCGCAGACGATTCGCTCGCGCTGCCAGCATTTCAGCTTCCACGCAGTGAAGTTCGACGACATCCTGATCCAGTTACGAACAATCGCAGCCAATGAGCAGATCACCGCAGACGAGGCCGCCCTCGCTCTGCTAGCCGAGGCTGGCGACGGCTCGATGCGCGACGCGCTGTCGATTATGGATCAGGCGATCGCCAGCGCTCCGGTTACAGACGCGCAGCCGCATCTGGATGCGCAGCAGATTCTCGAACTGATGGGCAATGTTCCAAACACCGTCTTTGAGCGGCTCATGGAAGCAATCAGTGAGAACCAGAGCGCGACGGTCATTGAAGAGATCAATCGGTTGCTGAATGCGGGCAATAGTCCGGCACAGTTGGCGCGGCAGTTCGTGCGATATCTGCGCAACTGCCTGATGGCGCGGCTGGGCGGCGAATCAACCGAGCTGTTGCAGATATCGCCAGACGAGCGGGCGAGGGCAGGACGTTCGGCCATCTTATTTTCAGAAGAAGATCTGACGCGATTCCTGGATGTGATGCTGCGCACCTTTGACCAGTTGAACTACCGCCAGGAGCAACGCTTTCATCTGGAACTCGGTCTGCTCAAGCTGGTGCATCTGCAACGGCTGCTGCCGGTGGAACAGTTGCTCAGCCAATTGCCGGTTTCAGGGCGCGGCGGGCCCAGTGGTGGCGGCGCTTTGCCGAGCGCGGGGAGCGGGCGGGCGGCGCCGGTTACTTCCGGTCCGCGACTAGCGTCGACGGTGACGCCTGCACCCAAAGCGGCGCCAGTGGCCATAGAGGCAAAGCCGGCTACGACAGTTCCCTTCTCGCCCTTCGAGACGGATCGTAGTCGCAAGCTGGAAGATCCGACAGCCAAGGCGGAGATATCTTTGCCGGTAGCAGCAGCTCAACCTGAGCGCCCTGTCGCGACACCACGCCAGCCGACGCCTTGGGAGGCGACGTCGCAAGCCGCGAGCGTGGCCGCTGTTTCAAAAACCGAGACAAAGATCGAGACAAACATTGAGTTAGGGAATGCGGCGGCTACTTTGGAGCCGCCGCAGAACACGGGTTCGGCAAGCTTCGATCTCGAGTCGTTGCGCGACCGCATCTGCGATGCGCTGGAAGCGAATGGGCACAATACTGCGGCCGCCCTGCTCTCGAGCGGCGCGTGGAGCGAGGCCGACGGGAAGGTTCGAGTCGAAGTCGGGATCAAGAAGATGATGCTTGGCCTGACGATGAATGCCGAGGCAGACAAGATCGTGAAGACGGCGGCGCGTGAGGCTGGGTTTGCCGGTGCAATCTCAGTCGTCTCGGCGGCTAATGGTGCGGTGGAACCGAATGGGTCGCAGCCTCCGGCGAAGCGCCCGTCCCCGGCGGGGAGTTTGCAGGCCGAGGCTTTGGCGCATCCGCTGGTGAAGCGGGCGTTGGAGCTCTTCGACGGTGAAGTGCGTAGTGTGCTGGACCTGCGCGAAAAGAAGAATGCCTGAAGCTCGGGCTCAGGCAAAGTTTGAAAGGCAATGGTGGTGGTGATGGGTATGAATCCTCTAAAACTGCAAGAGATGATGAGCCAGGCAAAGGCGATGCAGGAGCAGCTGCAGCAGAAGATGAGCGAAACCGTGGTCGAGGCGGGAGCCGGCGGCGGTGCGGTGACCGTTCGCATGAATGGGCAAAAGCAAATTCAGAAGCTGACCATCGACCCTTCCGCGGTGATGGGGCTAAGCGGCAATGCTGCCGATGTCGAGATGCTCGAAGACCTCATCGTCGCAGCGATCAACGAAGCCAACCGCCGCGTGGATGAGGCGGTCAAGAGCGGCCTTTCCGGCATGCTGGGCGGGCTGAACCTTCCTCCGGGCCTCATTTAACCGCAAGACTCCAAGCGAGATTAAGGAACCGATTGTCAAGATTTGCCGAACCGATGGCGCAGTTGATTGAAGAGCTGCGCAAGCTGCCCGGAATTGGCGCGAAGAGTGCGCAACGCCTGGCGTTTCATATTTTGCGTTCTCCCGCAGCCGACGCCGAAGCGTTGGCCGTTGCGGTGCGCGAGTTAAAGGCCAAGCTCCGCCTCTGCTCGATCTGCAATAACATCACCGACGTCGATCCCTGCGTCTACTGTTCGAGCCCGACGCGCAACCAACGGCTGGTTTGCGTCGTCGAGGAGCCGACAAATATCGGCAGCATCGAGAAGACGCGCAGTTACAACGGGGTCTATCACGTACTGCATGGCACTCTCTCGCCGCTGCATGGCGTAGGCCCCGAGCATCTCCGCACCGGAAATCTTTTGTCGCGCGTCGAAGCCGGTGAAATCGAGGAAGTCATCCTCGCCACGAATCCCACGACTGAAGGCGAAGCGACGGCAGGGTATCTGGCCGAACTGCTTCATGCGACGCCGGTGAGGGTGACGCGGATCGCGACCGGGGTGCCCGCGGGCAGCGATATTGAGTATGCGGATGAGGTAACAATTTCGCGAGCGATCGAGGGTCGACGGGAGATTTAAATGAGCGAATAGGAATTTCCCAGCCTGACCAAAGAGGAGTTAGAAAGGCGCAGGGCTTCGATGACGTGACGGCATCGGGGAGTCGTTCTAGGGGATTCGAGGCCAGGGATAGGGAACCGGACAAGGCGGTCCGAGGATTCTGCAAGTCGACAACTGGCCTGCACTCAACAAGACTCCAACCTTCCCGTCGTCCTGAGCCGCCGCCCCCGCTGCAGTATCCAACTCACCTTTCGTTCGGGGTCCAACAAGAGTCAAATCGGCGTGCTCGCTCCCTCGCCGAGCCGTATCGGCCTCCCGTTCTCCAAGTCCCTGCATGGCTTTTTGCATCTCCACGACAGCACGCGTTTTACGGCGAAGTTGGTGGCGTCCTCGTGAATACCTACTTCTGGAATCTCAAGCGGGAAGCGGTGTAAGCGGATCTCGCTCACTGGTCTACCTCCGTCTACCGCGCGCGGGCCAGCTCCGCAATATCCGGATTGCGGCGTCTTCTGAACTCGTCTTGTAAACCCATGGAATAACACCATCGCGGCCATTTGAATCAAGAAATGAGGGGAGATGCGTTGTTCATTATGCTGACAGCGATATCTCCGAAGCATAGCCCGAGCGGCCTCAAAGCGGCGTAAGTTCCCGACGGCCTGCTCCATTTCCTGAGACATAGGTCATGGCCAAGTATTTGCCGATCTTTGAGAAAGCCGTCGAACTCGAAGCGCGAAAGGCCAAAAGCTGGGCTGCTTGATAATGAGACAGAGTCCGGCCTTGTATCCTTCGATAGCGAGAGCCTCCAACGCAACCCGCCCTGGATCGGCTTGCTGCGAGAGGTCGTCGGGAAGTTGGCCCTGATCTGCATGAATCAAGGTTAGCAGAGCTGGCTAGCCGGAATAAACAATGGCCAATACTCTGAGAAAAGAACCACCACGGGCTGCCGATGTAGCGCTTCTCGAATCCTACGAGGCGTTCCGGGATACGATAGGCCAGATTCCCTATGCAGACAACGATTGAATCGGGGCCCACGCCCACGCTCTGGCAATCCATTCGCGAGGCGCTGCGCGGCAGCCATCAGGACTACACCGCGGGCAGCCTGAACCGGGCGATCCTTCTGCTCGCCATCCCGATGGTGCTGGAGATGGTGCTGGAGTCGCTCTTCGCGGTCGTCGATGTCTTCTGGGTCAGCCGCCTCGGGTGCGAACGCGATCGCCACCGTTGGCCTCACCGAATCGGTGCTGACTCTGGTCTTCGCAGTCGGAATCGGGTTGGGCATGTCGACGACTGCCATGGTGGCGCGCCGCATCGGCGAGAAAGATCCGGATGGCGCAGCCGTTGCCGCAGTCCAGGCGATCTTCCTCGGTCTCATCGGATCGCTGGCAATGGGCGTTCCCTTCTTCCTCTTCGCGCCGAAACTGCTGGCCTTGATGGGCGCGTCACCGGAGATCATCTCGACGGGCGTCAACTACGCGCGCATCGCCCTCGGTGGCTCCGGCGTCGTGCTGATGCTCTTTCTAAACAACGCGATCTTTCGCGGCGCCGGCGATGCGGCCATCGCCATGCGCCTGCTGTGGGTCTCGAACATCCTCAACCTGATCCTCGATCCATGCCTGATCTTTGGCCTGGGGCCATTTCCGAAGATGGGGGTGACCGGCGCGGCGCTGGCCACCTTCACCGGGCGCGGCATCGGCGTTCTCTACCAGTTCTACCGGCTGGGCAAGGGCACGGAGCGGCTCTGCATTCTCGCGCTGCCACATGCGCGTGCAGGCGTCGGTGCTGTGGCGACTGGTGCGCGTCTCCATCACCGGAATCTTGCAGTTCCTGATCGGCCAGGCGAGCTGGATCGGCCTCGTCCGCATCGTCAGCCTGTTCGGCGCGCCGGCTCTCGCCGCCTACACGATCGCGATTCGCATCGTCATCTTCGCCATTTTGCCATCGTGGGGATTGAGCAACGCCGCCGCAACCCTGGTCGGCCAAAACCTGGGTGCGGGCCATCCCGATCGCGCACGCAGCGCGGTACTGCGGACCGGCTTTTGGAACATGGTCTTTCTCGGGTCGGTCGGCGTCGTGTTCATCGTCTTCGCGCCCTGGATCATCGGCTTATTCACGCAGGATCCCGCCGTGGTGCCGACTGCGGTCAACTGCCTGCGCATCTTCAGCTGCGGCAATATGGCCTTCGCTTACGGCATGGTGCTGATGCAGGCGTTCAATGGAGCGGGCGACACGCTCACCCCGACTTATATCAATCTCTTCGGCTTCTGGATCCTGGAGATTCCGCTGGCCTGGTGGCTGGCAATGCACACCGTCATGCGTGTGAATGGCGTTTTCGTCTCGGTGGTGGTGGCGCAGATCGGTCATCGTGCTCATCAGCTTCGTGCTCTTCCGCCAGGGCAAGCTGGGCCAAGCAGCGCATTTGAGCTTAGAGCTGCGCGCTCGCGTGATCGGCGTCTATTACAAGGCGACCCGGTTCGCAGCTTTGGCGGACGGGCGCAGCGTCACGAAGATGATCCCGGCAATCACAGCGAGCATCAGAATTGCGAAGATGCTGCCCTCTGGCCCGGTAAGGCCTCCGCTGAGAATCGGCTTGCCAACGGGATGCGTCGCAAACAGATGACCCTGCGCCATCAACCCGCTGTCGGGGACGCCGTAGAGATACGACTGCGACCAATCCCACGCCGCGTGGAGCCCGATAGCCCACCAGAGGGAACCGGTGCGGTACAGGGAGAAGCAGAAGACCAGACCAGCGAGCCCCGCGCCGAGCAATCCGATCGGGGACTCGCCGGGGTTAGAGCTGTGGCCGATGCCGAAGATAAACGACAGTATCAGGGCCGCAGTCCAGAAGCCGAGGGCGTGGCGATGGCGAGTGTTGTTGAAGATGGCGCCATACACTCCCGCCAATCCGCGGGCTAGCGTGTATTGCACGTAACCGCGAAGCAGCGTCTCCTCGAGTAGGGCTACGAGCAGAAAACCGATTCCCCAAAGAACACCGTACCGAAGGGCTTCGCCGCCACTTAGCACGACGGCGTCAAATTGAAGAAAACCGAGCAGACGAAGCAAACAGACTAAGAGAGAAAGACAGACCACGCCCCAGAAAAAGCCCGCCAGAAATCTTGGGGTGCACCGATTCTCGTCCAAGCCGAAGACGCCGAAGGGTCGGCGCTCGATGCGCGCCATGATAACGGTCGCGAGTATCACCACGAGAAGAGATGGGCCTTCCCTGAGGAAGGCGGCACGAGGCGCAAGCGGCTTCGAAGCCTCCGCCGAGCTCCCACTGTTTGACTCGGCGTCGGGCTTGGACGACCCGGCATCGGCTCCCGTCATCTGGGAAGCGGTGACTGCCGGGTGCGGTCGCTCGATTGCCTTTCGCGCCAGATGGATCGAGTAGAAAGACCCAGCGATGATCGCGATGAAGATCAGCAGTCCCCAGCCGGCACGAAGGCCGTCAGCGCCAAAGAAAGCGTACCGAAGCGGGGATTGAGGGGGCGGCACGAGGCTGTCCATTCCGGTCGAAGCAGTGGACTCCGTATCTAGGCTGGTTTCGTTCGAGGTGGCCATCTCTGTTGGTTCGGATTCTCCGTGACTGATTCTACAGACGGCCGTGACAGTCGTGCTTGCTGGATTCTAGATTCCAGTTGCCGCAAAGGCCATCAACCGAAAGTAGGAGATCCGGGATCAATCCTGAAAGATGGCGAGCGCATTCGCTACCGGGTCTGCATGAATGCACTAAACTTCGGATTGCAATGCCACTCTTCCCCCGCGCTGCGCGGTTCCTGACATTAATGGCTGGTCTCACCGCAGTGTCGATATGCCCTTGCCGGGCGCAGCAGAGCCAGCCTGCGGGGTTCTACCAGTCCCCCGGCACAAAGAAGATGGCCGAACTGCTACGGAAGATCTATCGCGAGAGTGACTGGAAGTCAGATCCGAATAAGCCTGCCGAGCGCGCCGTCTACTACAAATTTCTCCTCACAAAAGACCTCAATCCTAACGACGAGGTCCTCGCGCGCAAGACGCTGGCGAGCGAACTGCTTCGCGCCGGCGACAGCGAGGGCGCGGTCAATGCGTTGCTCGAGCTACGCAAGGTCTGCGCGCAGAAAGGCATCAAGCTGCCGCCTGAAGCGCGAGCGTGAGATCACTTCCCTTCTGGCCATCTCCTATCTCCGATTGGGCGAGCAGGAAAATTGCGCCCACATGCATGGGCAGCGCTCGTGCATCTTTCCGATTAAGGGCTCGGGGATTCATACCCTGCCGCGCGGCGCCGAGGGCGCGGTCCGCGAATACACCGCGCTCTTGAATGCCGACCCGCACGATGCATTGGCGCGGTGGCTGCTCAACGTCGCGTATATGCAACTTGGGCGATATCCGCAAGATGTTCCGGCGAAATGGCTGGTTCCGGAGAAGCTCTTCAACTCGGACACGGCGATACCCGAGTTTCCCGATGTCGCCATGTTTGCCGGACTCGACGTAACCGGCCACTCCGGCGGCGTGATCATGGAGGACTTCGACGGCGATGGCCTGCTGGACCTCATGGTTTCGTCCTCCGGTCCGCTCGATCAGCTGCACTTCTTCCATAACAACGGCGATGGAACATTCAGTGACCGCACTCGCGAGGCGGGCCTCACGGGCGAGATCGGCGGCCTCAATATCGTCGCCACCGACTACAACAACGACGGCCATCCGGATGTGCTGGTGCTGCGCGGGGCATGGTGGGGCAAGTACGGCGAATACCCAATGTCACTGCTGCGCAACAACGGCAACGGCACCTTTGACGATGTGACCGAAGCGGCGGGACTGATGTCGCTGCATCCGACACAGACGGCGGCCTGGGCGGACTATGACAATGATGGCTGGCTGGACCTGTTCGTCGGCCACGAGTCCACTCCCGGACGATCCCACCCTCGCAGCTCTTTCATAACAACCACGATGGCACATTCACCGAAGTCGGCGCGGCAAATGGCCTCGCTTCGCTGGGATATGTGAAAGGCGTAGCGTGGGGCGACTTCAATAACGACGGGCGCCCCGACCTTTATGTCTCCGTCAAGGGCGGCAGCAACCATCTCTTTCGCAACGATGGGCCCCAGGATCCGAAACATCCCGACTCCGGCGAGGTGGAAGTTCACCGACGTGACCGAGACAGGCAGGCGTCGGTCAGCAGCAGGACAGCTTCGCCACCTGGTTCTTCGATTATGACAACGATGGCTGGCCCGACATCTTTGTCGCAGGCTACTACACCGACTCAATGGAAGACGTGGGCGCCTTTGAGCTCGGGCTGCCCTACCACGCCGAAACTCCGCGGCTATATCGTAACAACCACGATGGCACATTCACCGACGTCATCAACACAGATGCATCTCGACCGCGCGATCCTGGTCATGGGCGCGAACTTCGGCGACCTCGACAACGACGGCTGGCTCGATATCTATCTCGGCGACGGCGAACCCTCCTATGAGGCGCTGCTACCGAACCGGATGTTTCGCAATAACGGCGGCAAAGATTTCCAGGACGTAACGACAAACGGTGGTTTCGGCCATTTACAGAAGGGCCATGCCGTTGCCTTCGGCGACCTCGAGAACAACGGTTCAGAAGACATCTTCGAAGAGATGGGCGGGGCTTTTCCCGGTGACACGTACCAGAGCGTGCTGTATCAGAATCCGCTGCGCGGCAACGACTGGGTCACGCTGGAACTCGAAGGCGTCGAGACGAACCGCGCGGCCTTCGGAGCGCGGATTTGCGTCACGGTCAGCGGCGCGGAGGGCAAGCGGCGAATCTACCGCACGGTCGGCTACGGATCGAGCTTTGGCGGGAATCCCTGGCGGCAGCACATCGGGCTGGGCAAGCACGCGACCATCGACCAGATTGAGGTCAAGTGGCCAACCTCAGGCAAAACGGAAAGATTTGAAAATGTCCGCCCGAACCAGAGCTATCGTCTCCGCGAGGGCGAAGGTAAACTTGCGCCGGTAGAGCACAAGACCTTCACGATCAGCGCCGATCACATGAAGATGCCAATGAATTCGTCAAAGTGACCAGCGCCGCGACGTTCTCAGATACGTCTGAAACCGCATATCGTCGGTCGAAGCGACTGGCCATACTCTAACGCGCGAGTCAGCTTTGCAACTTGGCAAGCAGGTCTTGAGGATGGACGGGTTTAGCAAGAATCTCAAACTCGTGACCTTGCGATCTGGCTTTATCCAGCAGGTCGGCGGTCGCCGCCTGGCCCGAAAACAACAGGATTTTGCATGAGGGCAGGATGCGGCGGACACTGATCGCCGCATCGATGCCGCTCAGATCGGGCATGATGACGTCGCTGATCAGCATGTCGGGCCGGAGGCTCTCTGCCAACTCGACCGCCGTGCGACCGCTGTAAGCCGCCGTCGCATCGAATCCGGCTTGGTTGAGGATAATTACGAGGGTGTCGGCAATGACTCGCTCGTCGTCAGCGACGAGCACTTTCCGTTTCAAAACTGTCTCGGACATTCGTTCCTTTTCTTCGGTCTTGATGGTCTGCGGATTCACTCGTGCCTGAAGGCAGCCTACTTCGCACTACCGACGCTGGAGGAATCAAGAAAGCCGATCCGCCTGCGTTCAAATCCCCTTTTCAGATGATACGCTTCCCTCAAGGGATGCTTCACAGGAATAGATCGCTTTCGGGCGCACTCCGCTCGACGGGATTCGCTTGTTCTGGCGAGGCCGGCAAATGCAGAATCGGTTTATGGCAAGCTCCTCATTTTCTTGGTCGATGGGTTGACGGTGATGGCGGAACCGAGGTTTCAAATAGATACGGAGACGATCATCCGCGCCCAGGGCGTCGAGAAGTTCTACGCGCAGCCGAGCGAGAATCGGATTCAGGTCATTGCCCCGACCGACCTCTCGATCGTCCCCGGCGAAGTGGTTGCGTTGCTCGGCCCCTCCGGTTCGGGAAAATCGACTCTCCTGCGCATGCTCTCGGGGCTGTCCGCGCCGTCGGCGGGTGAAGTTTTCTGGCATGGCAACCCCATTGGTTCAGTGCAGATTAATGTCTCGATCGTCTTCCAGAGTTTTGCGCTCTTTCCGTGGCTGACCGTCCTCGAAAATGTCGAGGCTCCGCTTAAGGCGCGCGGTATCGAACCCGACAAGCGCCGCGAGAGCAGTATGCGGATTCTCGACACGGTAGGGCTGGATGGCTTCCAGGCCGCCTACCCTAAAGAACTGTCGGGCGGCATGCGCCAGCGGGTGGGCTTTGCCCGCGCCCTCGTCGTCGAGCCCGAAGTGCTGTTTATGGACGAGCCGTTCTCCGCTCTCGATGTGTTGACGGCTGAGAACCTGCGCTCGGAACTGCTCGAACTCTGGCATAAGAAAACCATCCCCACAAAGTCGATCTTCATCGTCACCCACAACATTGAGGAGGCGGTACTGCTGGCCGACCGCATCATTGTGCTGGGGCGCAATCCGGGACATATCCGCACCGATTTCAAGGTGACGCTCGAGCATCCGCGCGACCGTAAGGCTGCGCCGTTCACCAACATCGTCGACTACATCTACAAGGTGCTCACGCGTCCCGATGTGGTGCCTGAGACTCAGCCTGACCACCAGCATCCAGCCCGGCCGGTACGCGACCAGCGGCAGATGAAGTACGAAACGCTACCCCATGCTCGTCCAGGAGGCATTGCCGGGTTGCTGGAGTTGCTGATCGACCACAAAGGCCGCGCCGACATCTACCGACTCGCCGACGACCTCGCCTTCGAGATCGATGACCTCTTTCCAATTGTCGAAGCGGCACAGCTGCTGGACTTCCTGCGAGTGGAGGAAGGCGATGCGGCCATTACCCCAGCAGGCCATGAATATGCGGAGTCAGAGATTCTGCGCCAGAAGGAACTCTTCCGAAAAGCCGCCATCGACCACGTGCTTCTGCTGCGCCAGATTACCCGTGCGCTCGAGAATAAATCGGACCACACGGTGCCCGAAGAGTTCTTCATGGACATGCTCGATGAGCAGTTCAGCGACGAAGAGACCCGGCGTCAGCTTGAAACGGCTGTCAACTGGGGTCGCTATGCGGAGCTCTTCGATTACGATGCCGCACGGCGTCGCTTCGTGCTGCCCGAGACCGAAGAGACTGCGGAGTCGGTCGAAGAAGAGAAGGTTTAGTCGTGATCAAGATCGACAACACCTTTGCGCGCACCTTGGTGCCCGAGCGCACCTGGCCGATCGTCCTTGACCTGGTCGTCGCGGCCTTTTGTCTCGCGGGGTTTTACTCGATCATCTTCGTCGGCCGCTATTGGTTCAGCTTCCCAGTGCCGGAAGTGGCGATCAATCGGTCGCCGTCGGCGCTGCCGTTGTATGCCTTCTACTCGATTGTCCGCACCATCGCGGCGTATTTTCTCAGCCTGATCTTCGCGGTTGGATACGGCTATATCGCCGCCTACAACAAACGCGTCGAGGCGCTGATGATCGCCGCGCTCGACATCCTGCAGTCGATTCCAGTGTTGAGCTTTTTGCCGGGAGTCATGCTGGCGATGATCGCGCTGATTCCAGGGCGGCAGCTCGGCATCGAGCTGGGCGCGATCGTGCTGATCTTCACCGGCCAGGTGTGGAACATGGCCTTCAGCTTTTATTCTTCGCTGAAGAGCATTCCGCGCGAGCTGCGCGAGGCCTGCGCGATCAACCGCTTTTCTGCCTGGCAGCGGTTCTGGCAACTCGAGCTTCCCTTCTCGGCGATCGGCCTGATCTGGAACTCCATGGTCTCGGTCGCGGCGGGGTGGTTCATCCTCGTGGTCTGCGAGATGTTTCCTGTCGGGACGCGTCACTTCCGGCTGCCCGGGCTTGGTTCGTACTTGCAGACGGCGGCGAACAATGGCGACACCGCCGCAACGATCTACGGCATTATCACCATGATGGTAATCATCGTGCTGACTGATCAGCTGGTCTGGCGGCCGCTCATCGTCTGGTCCGACAAGTTCAAATTTGAGAACAGCGAGAGCGGCAGCCGGGTGAGCTCGCCGATCCTGCACCTGCTGCGCAACTCGACGGCGCTAGCCTGGGTGCAGGAGCGCACACTTACACCGCTCGGTGAGCGCATCTATGCGAGACTCGCGCAGCGAAAAGAGAACCAGGTCGTGCATGTCATGGCGCAGCCTGCTGCGCGTCGCGTCGCTTCCTTCTCGACGATAGTGTTGGGGATTCTCGCCGTGGCTGCGGTGCTGCTGGCTGCGATCCGCGCGTTAGCGCTATTGCGACAGGTGCCGGGTTCGGACTACTTACTACTCATCGAGGGCGCCTTTGCAACTTTCCTCCGGGTGAACGCGGCATTACTGATCGCCTCGCTTTGGACGATCCCAGTGGGCGTGGCGATCGGCTTCAATCCCAAGCTCGCTCGTCTCTTGCAGCCGCTGATCCAGATGGTCGCCTCCTTCCCCGCGACAGTCTTCTATCCGATCATCATTCTGGCCATGTTTCGGATGAGGATCGGCCTGGGCATCGGGTCGGTGGTGTTAATGCTGCTGGGCACCCAGTGGTACATCCTCTTCAATGTGATCGCCGGAGCGATGGCGATTCCTTCCGAGATGCGCGAGGTCGCCGACCTCTTCCACTTCAGCACCGTCCAGCGCTGGACGACCGTCATCCTGCCCGGCATATTCCCGTATCTCGTAACCGGACTGGTCACCGCCTCAGGCGGCGCGTGGAACGCCTCCATCATCGCGGAATACTTCCACCTCAAGGAGCACACCATCACGACGCTAGGCCTGGGTGCGCAGATCAGCGCGGCCAGCGACTCCGGTGACTTTGGCGTGCTGCTGATGGCGACGATCATCATGGCGACCATGGTGGTGACGGTGAATCGCCTGCTCTGGCGCCGGATGTATCACCTGGCCGAGACCAAGTATCGCCTCGATTAAGATCCCGTATAAAGCTGGAACGGCGCCCAATAGTAAGGTTTGTGAAATGGCGCACCAGAGTGCAGAAGACCAAGCTTGGCGATACGCAGGGCTTCGTTGGGCGGAGTTCCCTTCACCAGCTCGGCGTACATGGTGGACATGAGTTGCGGCGTGGACTCGTCACTGACATCCCATAAGGCGCCGACCACATGATGAGCTCCGGCGTGCAGAAAAGCCCAGGAGAGCCCGACTAATCCCTCGCCGGTATAGGTCCGTACGCCTGCGCCTTTGCAAGTGGAGACCGTCACCAGCTCAGCCTTTAGAGGATGAGTCATCACGTCGCGTGCGTACAGCTTGTAACCGGCGTCCACAGCTGGAGCTGGCGCAGGGGAAAGCACGACCGCCGAGTCGAGCGGGTCACTCAGGCTCGCTACTCCATGGGCCACAAAGTGAATATAGGCATATTGCTCGGGATGGCTATCGAGATAGGCCGCAGGCGTCGAGTTGCCTCGCTCATAGATCTGCGCTGCGGCAGGGGGAAAATGCGTCCGCACACTTTCTATCTCTTTCGCGGCGTTCGGCAGGATCTCGAAATCGCTCCCCTTGGGAGGGATCGGGTCCCCGATCAGCAGAAGTCGTCCGCCGGTTTGCAGATGTTTTCGCGGGCTGGCGGCGAGCAGGCGCAGAGATGAGGCGTTCTCGATGCAGACATCTTCGATCCAGTAATGAGGCTGAGGCTTCGGATTAATCAGCGTCTCGAAATTAAGTCCGCTCAAGCTGCCGTCGGCGACGACGATGACGTGCTTGGCCATTTTTTGCGAGTCAGAATGCAAGAACTCCTCGGCCGGGGCCACCAGCGTCTGGAAAAGAGCGGCTCCGCTGGCGTCACCCGTTGCAAGGACGTCCCGCGATCCCACGAGGGCCTTTCGATAAGCCTGCAGGGCCGTGTCGATCTGCGGCGAGGGCGGGAGCTTGTAGAGCTTCACCTGATCGGACGAGACCGCCCACAGATAGGAATGCTCCGCGCCAAGCCAATAGAAGAGGATGGTGGCATTAGCGTCTCGCGCGATGCGCTGCGGATTGAAGGCGGCCTCTGAGGCAAGGCACTTCTTCTCTCCGATGCCTAGTCCCTCTGCGAGGGTGAGTGCGCGGTTCTCGTCAGCGATCTTGAGAGCGTCGGCGGTCTTGCCTTGTTGGACGAGAAAGTCGATGTAGCTTTGATAGACGCGGGTGGAATTAGCAAAGAACGAAAGGCGCAGGTCCTCCCTCTGGACATTGCATCTCGCATCGCGGACGGTATTGAGTGCGACTTCATGCTCCGCCTGCGCGGCCGCATTCTTGTGTTCTGCTGCGTAGAGATCTGCGAGCTCTGATTGCGCCGCCCAACGCGCGGACTCGCTTTCGTACCCCTCGCCATGGGCGACCTCCGAAAGTTCTTTCTCCGCCGTCTTCTGGTCTCCCCGGTGAGCCGTGATCAGCGCTTGAGCAAGCCGCGCTTCGAGTTCCATGGGTTTGTCGCGAATTCGCTGGGCATTTTCGATGGCCTGGGTGGTGTAGTTCTGTGCCTGGTCCCACTCTCCGCGCCGAATCGATAAATAGGCGAGCTCACCAAGAGCGATGGTGATCTGCTCCTGGTCCTCCTGTTGGCGCGCCGTTGTCAGCGCCTCGGCGTAGCTGCTTTCCGCTTGCTGGAGTTGGCCGAGTTCTTCGTAGATCAATCCAAGATTGTTGGGCCAACGGATTCGGTCGGAGCCGGCATCGATTGCGCGAGCCTTGCGATCTGCATCACGGAGCAGCTCCAGCGCGTGGTCGAAATCGCCAAGCCTGTAATAGGCAAACGCCAAACTCCCCTCAGCTTTCTCAGCATAAAGGTCATAACCGTTGCTCTGAGAGATCGCGAGCGCGCTTTCTCCATATTGGAGCGATTCATCGTACCGCTCCTGGCCTTGCACCGCATCGGCCATGTCGATGAGAGCTGCAGACTCCGGAAAACCGTCGTGCTGCCTGCGTGCGGCATCCAGTTCGAGTCGATAGGATCGTTCACCCGCAGGCCATGAGTCGCTGACGTGGCCTCGGTACCTCGCCAAGTCGGTCTGAAGGGCGTCGTCGGGATGCTGACATGCATGCTCCGATCTCTGCATGGCGGCCTCCGATTCGGCGGAAGTGCCCCATTTTGCTGTACGCGTAGGCTTCCAGCATCGCCTTGCGGGCCAACAGGTCGCAGGATGCAAACACTGTCAGAGGCGTCTCATCCAGAGCGCGGAGGACGGCCCCATAGGAGTTTCTCCCATGAGCCATCATCATTTGGACTTGAAGGATTCTGAACTGGCCAGCCCATTCGGGGTTCGAGGAGCGAAATCTTCGAGAACCCTTCTTCCGCTTGCGCCTCTGCCTTTGCGATCTGGCCGTGTTGCCGATTGGATTGAGCAACCTCGTATAGCTCTTTTGGATCGACTGCGATCGGCCTTAGGTCACCAGACGCTTCGCGTTCGCCGGAAGCCTGAGCAGGGTTCTGCTGCTGCCCACGCTTGCACGACGGACAAGTCGCGATGCAGACTGAGACCACACAAACAGAAATCAGCCTCTGCCAGTTTGGCTCCCATCCGGATCGCAGCGCCTTAAACCAATTCAGACAGGGCGCACCGTGGTTTAGCCGGTTCCAGAATTGCCACCACTGGGTCCGCCCTTGCCGCCCTTGCCACCACCAGCCGTTGCCTGGCCCGCAGCCACGCTGCCCCCTATCGGAGATCCCAGATCCAGCCTCAGCATCGTCAGCTGGAAGTTCCCTGGCCCCACCGACAGTTCGCCCAGATAGATATATCCGAAGTGGGGAACGTAGAGAGCGTGACCATAGCTCTTGGTAGCGCATTCTCCCCCGATGCCCGTGACGATCGACGACAAAACGTTTCCGCGGTCTTCGATAGCCGCAGGCGTGTTGTCTCCATCTTGGGGCAGCGGTTTCCCGTCTGGCAAGGCCGGCTTATCGCCGATCCAATATTGCAGGAACTTCTGGCTCTCTTCGCCAACGGTTTTGAGAAAGCATTCGTCCTTGAGATGGGATTGCTTGGGGAACGCACCAGGATTGTCCGGGTCATCGAGCAAGTCGAGGTTCAGTGTCGGCGCGAGATCGCAGTCGCCGACGCGAAGGGCGTCATAATGGGTCCCGAGAAACGAAACCCGCGGATGGCCTCCGTCGCCGGGGTGCTCAACCGAGACTTGGCCAACGATCCTGTCAGCGAAGAGCGTGTGGCCGACGCTGAGCCCCTTGACAACCGAAGACGCGATCGTCGTCCAACTGCCGGTCCTCTCGTCATAGCTGCCACCGACATGGGTGTAAGCGTCATCGACGGTGATAAGCCCGCGAAAGTCGAACCTCTCATGACGGGCCGAATCGAAGCCGCCCACCGAAGGCAGGCAGGTCGGCGCGACCGCCGGCAAGTTTTCGCGGATCGGCCGGTGCAGGAAGCCGCCAATGGCGACGGCCGATGCCTGGTAGGAGTGAAACCTCGTTGTCTTCGTTGGTTCGCTCATCGTTCTGCCTTTCCAGTCTTATTGCTCTCTTGCTCGGTTACGAAGTCATTCTAGTCACGCCGTAATAGGAACGGGTAACGGCTCACTTCGCTCGTCTCGGGCGCCCCTGCTTGCCTGACCACCAGCACATAGTTCCCTGCAGGCAGGCTTGCGGGCATCTTCAGCGCGAGTCCATCTTTCGAGGCGTCCTGCGGGATTGCCAGCGACCACAACCGCTTGCCGGCGCCATCGAGCAAGTCCGCCGATGTGCGCGGTGTTTGCCGTGTCGGGGATATCGATCGTTAATTGAAAGAACTTCCCGGGCCTTGCCGAAACCACATTGGCCTCGCCCCGCGCGCTTCCACTCTTCAAGTCGGCATTGGGCAGCACCTCGGGAGCGTTCATGGCCTCGAGCGACCGGTGCAGCTCGGGAAGTTGGACCAGGTTCTGGAAGACGACCAGACCCAGCATGAATGCCATCGCCGGAAGCGCAAAGGCCGGAGAAAACCACTTGAACCAATCCCGTTTCGTAGCTTTCGCGGGAGATCGTACTTGCGCGACCGCCGGAACGGTCTTCAAACTTTCTTTGGCGTGCGCCATAAATGCCGCACCCAGCTTCAGTTCCTGCGCACACTCCTCGCACGCGAAGAAGTGCTCCTCAAAATCGTCTTTCTGTTCGGCGGTAAATTCATCGAGGAGATATTTCTCCACCGCCATCATCCGTTCTGCTGTTTTGTGGTCCATCGTTCACCGAAGCCTCATATTTTTGTGTACTGACCAATAGTGATTTGGCCCCTCAAAACGTATCAAGCCTCTCTGGTTTCATTTCCAATCTTGGCCGGTTCGACCTGGTAGCGCCGCTGTGCCGTGCGTTCCATGTATAGCTTCTTAAAGGAGTTAATGGCGCGGTGCTGCAAGACACGAAGGTAATCACGGTCGACACCCATCTGCTCGCAGACCTCGTCCTTGTCGCGCTCCTCGAGGATGACTCCCCTCAGGATGCGCCGGTCGCGCTCCGGAAGCTCGTCGACGATCCGCTGGACCAACTCCCTGGAGTCGCTGCTCATCACCTGGTGAAGCGCATCGGGGCCGGGGTCGGGAGATGCAGCGGCGGCATTTTCGTCCTCGATCGCGGTCAGACGCTGACCGCTGCGGTGAAACTCGTTGCGAACATGGTTGCAGATCGAATTGACGAAAGCGCCGAGCTTCTCCGGCTCGCGAAGGCCCCCGCTCTCCGAACGAAGCGCTTTGAACACCCGGCTGAAAGTCTCCTGACGGATATCCTCAATGTCCTCCGGGGAGCGGCCCCGCGAGCGCAGCTTGATCTGAATCAGCGAGTCGAAATACGACGCAAAATGCTGCTCCGTGCGGAAGTCGCCGGCGCGCAACCGCTCCAGATACGCTCGATCGAAGGTGCAAAACTCCATTCAGGCTGCCTTTTGGGGAAAGTTACAGTTGCGCAAATGATTACTAGTAATATTTCCGTTCCGACCAGAACACTTTAGCACTGCGCCAATGCAAGTGCATCAAGAATGAGCGATTTGCCCCGCCAATGACGCCTCATGCCATCATGAAAGCAATGATGAAGCCTGTGACGCGCTGGTCGCAAAGCGTGCCGTGTTTGCTGGCGGCCATTGCCTTTCTAAGTACGCTGCTGATCCAGTCCGGCGAACTAGGCACCAGCGATACGATGCACCGCCTGCAAACCGCGCACTCCTTCTGGACCAGCGAACCAGCGGTCTTCCCTGCGGATTACCCCGAATTTGGCCTGATTGGCCGGGATGGCCGGCTCTACAGCTGGTACGGGATCGGGCAATCGCTGCTGATGCTGCCTACCGATATTGTCGCGAACCTACGTCGAGCGCCTTCCGGTCTTCGCCAATTACAACGGGCACGATCCGGCGGTGCGCAGCATTTTCGTCAGCTTCACAACAAGTGTCTTGATTTCGGTACTGACCGCGCTGGTCGCTTACCGGCTGCTGCTGAATTTCGGGTTTAGCGTGAAGCAGGCCGCAGCGCGGCGTGTTGGCGCTCCTCTTTGCAACGACCCATCTGCACTACGCGCAGAACATGAGCGAGAACAATTACATTTTCCTGCTCACGCTGACCGGGATTTGCTTTCAATATGAATGGCTGCGCACTGGAAGCCGCCGTGCTTTGTTTCTCGGCAGCACCGCGCTCGGCCTCAACCTGCTCACGCGCCTCACGACCGGGCTGGATTTGCTCGCCGCGGGTGGATTTCTCTTGCTCCTGCTGTTGCTCGAAAGAATCGATCCGAAGACGATCAGGATGCGCGCTGTGGAATATCTGAGGACGACAGTGCCGATCTATGCGCTCTTTGGGCTGATCGACAGACTCTATCAATATCACCGCTTTGGATCTTTCCTGAACACCTACATCAGCATCTTTGGTGCGCAGCAACGGGCGCTTGATCCCTCGCTCCCCGCTGCGTATCCCTTCGAGGGACGCTTTATCGACGGCTTCCTCGGCCCGCTCTTTTTGCCCGAGAAATCGATCTTCCTCTTCGATCCGCTTTTGCTGTTGGCGCTGCTGGTGACAATCCTCTATTGGCGACGCCTGGCAAGGGTCCTTCAGGCCTACACGGTCGCGGCATGGCTGCTGCTCTTCGCCTACATCTGCTTTTACGCCAAGTACACTGTCTGGACCGGCGACTTTGCCTGGGGCGACCGCTATGTCTCGACCGCTGCGCAGATAGTAGCGCTGCTGGCCGTGCCGATCTTCCTGCGATATTGCGAGCCGAGCCGGTGGTGGCTTCGCTGGGTGGCCTGGGCGATCGTTGGAGCGAGTGTTGCAATCCAGCTGGCATCGCTCTGCTTCTGGCTGCCCCTTGAGATCTATCAGATGGAAACACTTGGCCACCCGACGTTCGTCATTGCCCTGCGCTTCAAGAATATCGTTGCCTTCGCACTGGGCAAGATGAGCGCCTGGGGATTGAATAACGAAGCGATGACCCAGGACCCATGGGACTACGTCCACATCACCTGCTGGAATTTTCTGCCGTTCGTCCTGCGCCGGGTGGGTGCTGCTCCAGCTTGGGTGGTGCATTCGCTGATGGCCATTTGGGCGGTGGGGGTGGCGGGGTTGCTATGGCTGTTCAGCCAGCTTAGATCCCTTCTGCAAACTCTTGCCTAGTCGCATTTATGCCTGTTCCTCGACATCGGGCATGACCAGGAAGATCAAGATGATTCCCACAACCGTGAACATGCGGAAGGCAGCTTCCTGTCCGTTCCAGGTCTTCGATTGCCACATCAGGAACCATTCCGCGCCGACGGTGAGAAAGGCGACCAGCCACATCAGCAGGCTCAGAGTCAGGGCGGCGACTGGGATACGCTTGGCGAGATTGAAGGCTGCGGCCGGGGCTTTCAGCTTCCTCAGCAACAGCACCGCGCCCGTCCACGCCAGTACAGCTGTCAGCGCCTCCCAGGCAATGATCGAGTGATAGAAGGAGTGGTAGACAAAGCTCGAATGCACGGCACGCCACATCACGTAGTTGCCGGGAAACGTGGAGTCCATGCTCAACACGTGAAAGACGAAAAGATAATTGGAGTTGTAATCGGTGAGGTTATTGAAGACGACGATCGTGTAAAACAAGGCAACGGCGGAAAGCAACAGCACCTTGGCGGTTCTGATAATCATGGATTCCCTCTTGATTGTCCTACCTGGGCAAACGTCGAAAAATACTGTCGCAGCGCTTCAATCGTTTCGGCATCGTATTGAGGAAAGCCGGGCATGTGGTTTTTCGGATCGATCGCTTTGGGGTTCTTCACATAGCGAGTGAAGTACTGAGGTTCGCTCGACGCCCACATCGCGAGCGTTTGCCAGCTGCGACCGGACATCCGGCCACCCTCCGCGCCCATGTTGTGGCATCGGAAGCAATTTTGCTGAGCAATGCGATACCCGGCCACGACCGGCGAATTGGGTGGATAATGCCCAGGTGGCGCGATCGAGCCAAGCACGACGCGCTCATCGCGAAACTCAATCCGGGTCACGCCAAAAGGAATCTGCGCTTCATCCGTGTGCGAGAGGACTTTGAACGAAGGTGTGAACGAAGGGTGTGAAATGAGATATGGCCCCAACGAACCTCCATACTCTGACTTGGGCCACGCATCTTCTGTCTTGCCATCGATCTTGAGCACCAGCAGCGGCTGGTGGGCCGCCAGATACGCAGACGGATAGTTGGTGCGATAACCGTCGTAACAGATCGCCACCACGAGCTTCGCATCGCTCGCGCCACCGAGCAGACGGTCCAGCTCAGGGAGAGGAATTCCGCTGATCTTCGTCCTGGGCTTAAAGTTCGTGTCGTCGGAGACGGCGTAACTCACTTGCGGAAGAGTCAGCAGATCTTTGTAGGCGACATAGCGGGTGCTGCCCGGCGGCAGGCCGGCAAGATCGCCCCCAATCTCGAGGTCTGTCTCGGCCTGACGGTTCACATGCAGCAGGGATCGGGCCGGAACGTCCGTGCCGGGGATCGGGCGAAGTGCAGATAGAAGAAAACAGATCGCCGCTGTGGCGGCTGCAAATCGAGTCATACGCCTTCCTGGGAATTGAGTTCACAGCAAGCCGGCAGTCGGGCTTTGTTATGGAAGAGCTTCGGCCCCTGTGGTGAAAATAACAGACCACGCCGGAATCCCATTCAACGATTCGCGACGCTCCATGCTACATTCACCCCATGGAAGCGGAAGCGAGACTTGTTGATCTCGGGCTAGCTTTGCCGGTATTGCCTCAACCCGGCGGCAACTATCTTCCCGCGCGAAAAGTCGGGAATCTGTTGTATCTCGCAGGCGTCATCTCCACGGTGGCGGGCAGCGTGATCCAGGGCACTGTTGGGCTCGACCGCTCCGTCGACGAGGGATACCAGGCCGCGCGCGCCTGTGCACTTACGCAGCTGGCGGTGATTCGACGCGAACTCGGCTCGCTCGATCTCGTCTCGGCCATTGTGAGCGTGAATGGCTATGTGAACTCGATTGCCGGCTTCCCCGACTCGCCTAAAGTGATCAATGGCGCCTCCGATCTCCTCGTTGCGGTCTTTGGCGAAGAAGGGCGGCACGTGCGCGCAGCCATCGGAGTGAGCGGCCTGCCGGTGAACGCGCTGGTCGAACTGCAAATGCTCGTGGCGATCTGACCTATGGCCGAACACACTTTAGCCGCAGAACCAACCCACTCGCGATGGAACAACGCGCTCACACCGCGGCTGACGATTGACTCCGGGGACGTCGTTCACATGGAGTGCGTCGACTCGAGCGGCGGTCAGGTGCGGCCGGGTTCGACCGTCGAAGACTTCATGGCGATCGACCGCGGAAGGATCCATGCGCTCACCGGGCCAATCGCCATTCACGGCGCTGAGCCGGGCGATGCCTTTGCTATCGAAGTGCTTGACGTTACCCATAAAGGCTGGGGCTGGTCGAGCACAATCCCGGGACTTGGCTTTTTGAAAGACCGCTTCCAGGAAGCATCACTCTTCCATTGGAAACTCGAAGGCGCAGAGAGCCGATCGCTTGCACCTGCGATTGTGCCACTGCGTCCTTTTTGCGGCGTGATGGGTGTCGCTCCCGCCGAGCCGGGCGAGTTTCGCACCCGGCCGCCGGGAATCTTCGGAGGAAATATAGATGTCCGCGAGCTATGTGCTGGCGCGACCCTCTATCTTCCGGTTCTGAATCGCGGAGCGCTCTTCTCCGCCGGCGATGCCCATGCCGCGCAAGGTGACGGCGAGGTCTGCATCAACGGCATTGAATGCCCCGTGGACGTAACACTTCGCTTTCGTTTGCTGAAGAGTCGCGCGCTGAGCGGGCCGCTGGTCGAGACTGGTTATACCGAGCCGCGTTGGACCGTCATGGCTTGTCGTCGAATCTGCCACCGATGCGCTTCAAGCGGCGAAGGCGGCGACCAACCGCATGATCGACTTGCTCGTGGATCGCCTTGCGATCTCGGATGTCCATGCCTACATCCTTTGCAGCGCAGTCATGAACCTCCGCCTCAGCCAGGTGGTGAATGAACCGATGATTACGGTCAGCGCAGCCTTGCCGAAGTCCGTGATACCAGGAGTCAAACTCTTCTAGCCATGGAAATCAACGATCCCGAAACCGTCGCCGAGCTTACCGCTCTTTATCCCGAATACGAAGCCGCCTTGGTGAACAACGATATCGAGACGATGCAACGCCTTTTCTGGGCGTCGCCTTATGTGGTGCGCTTCGGGGCGACGGAAAACCTCCACGGCATTGAGGAGATCGCGGCCTTTCGCGCGGGACGGCCATCGACGAACCTCGCCCGCCGGATCACCCGCCTCGATGTTTCTACTTTCGGTAATGACTTCGGCTGCGTTCACCTCGAGTTCGAGCGAGACAAGGACGGAGGAGTCATCCGCGGCCGTCAGAGCCAAACCTGGGTGCGCCTGCCTGAGGGATGGCGAGTGGTTGCCGCGCACGTCTCATTGCTCGCCTGAGAGCGCGTTTCTGGACAGTGGGTCAGCTCGACTCAGCGAGTCAAACCTGATGCTCGCTATAAACAAAATTTATGCGCAACATTAAGTGCGTTTTGGTCGCAGGCAGCGATGAAAGGTGCATGAATTTTTCTCTATGGCGTTGAAGAAACTTACGCTATCCTCAACCCAATCCCAGAGAACTGGCCACATCCAGGGCCACCAACTTAGTTAAGCGTACCCACCGCTTTACCGCAGTGCCTTTTTAGAAAACGGTCGGTTTGTTGACCGAGATCTTCCCCAGCTTCTACCCGCAACGGAGGCCCAGGAATTATGCACTCAAAAGTAAACAGACTTTCATATCAGATCCTCGCGCTGACCCTCTTCGTTATCGGCTGCTGTTCGGCAACTATTGCCCAACAGACATTAGGTGGCATTACCGGAACGATAACCGATGCTTCCGGCAGCACAATTCCCGACACCAACATCACAGCTGTCGAAGATTCGACTCACCTCACGCGTACCGCAACTTCCAACTCAAGCGGCACTTACGCCTTCGTGAACCTGCCGATCGGCACCTATACCGTCACCTACACCCGAGACGGCTTCGATAGCGCGAAATATCCGGGCATCAATGTTCAGGCGGAACGTACCATTACGCTGAACGTCGACCTTAAAGTCGGCACGGTCAGCACCTCGGTCGAGGTTGAGGCCACGCCGCTGATGAACGCAACCGACACGACCAATGGGTACGTGCTCGATAAAACCCAGATCGACGATATTCCGCTCTCGACCGGAAGCTTTACCGGTCTGGCGATTCTCTCGCCCGGCGTCAACGCCGAACTGCCTGGTGGCACTGGAGCAAACAGCGGTCTTGGCAACGCGCCCATTTGGGCCAATGGCCAGCGCGACACCTCCAACAGCTTCCTGCTGAATGGCGTCGACGGCAGCACACTCTTCAACGGCAAGAGCACCAGCCAGGTCGGCTCCGCGCGCGTGGTCAACAGCACCGGTGTCGGCCAGTCGGGCGCCGGCGGGGTCATCCAGTCCAGCGCTTCGATCTATCTGGCAATCGGCAACTCCATCCCGACCCCGGCGCCAGAGACGATTCAAGAGGTCCGCGTCAACGCTTCCATGTATGACGCACAACAGGGCGCCAGCAGCGGCGCGCACATCGACCTGAGCACTTCCTCCGGCACTAACGCCTTCCACGGCCAGGCCTACGTGCATCGCGGCACGAATTGGATCAACGCAGATCCTTTCTTCTTCAAGAACGACGATGCGATTCCCCAAAATAAGAAGAACCCGGAACTCCATCGCTATATCGCCGGAGGCACCTTCGGCGGCCCGATCATCAAGAACAAGCTCTTCGGCTTCGTCGCCTACCAGCACCTGCATGTTTCCGACGAGGAAATCGGCGACTCGTTCCTGAACGTCCCGGTTGGACTCAGCGATACCACTCGCAATGCAGGCAGTTTTGCTCAGTTGGTCAACGCTCAGTACGGCACGAATCTCACCGCCGCCAACATCGATCCGACCGCTCTTTCGCTCTTCAACATTCCGTCGATAAAGGGAGAGCCGGGCAATTGGCTGGTGCCCAATGACACTGGCTCATCCAACCTCTCGCCTACCCACGCCTACAACGCCTTCCTGCCGGGCACCGGGCGCTTCACTGCCGATCAGGCAGTCGCAAACCTCGACTATAACTGGACGCAGAAAGACACCCTCGCACTGAAGTACTACTACCAGCATGACCCTACCATTGCGCCCTATGCCTACTCGAACGTTCCTGGTTTCGACCAGCACCTCGACGCCGGCGCACAGGTTGCCTCGATCAACAACACCTACCTTGTCAAACCTAACCTGAGTACAACTCAGACCTTTGGCTTTGTGCGGGAAAAGATTTACGGCAACAACACCCAGCCGTTTGCTCCGCAGAGCATTCCGAGCGCGATTGGGACAACCTCAATCAACACTTTCGGCTCAACCTACTTTCCCGGCGTTTCGATCGTCAACGTGCTCGGGGACGCGGCCTACAATGCCGGTATATCGACTGGAATTCTGAATATCGGCCCCAACGCCGAGGCCCAGGGGTCCAACACCGGGTCGTTCCAGAATCGCTTCCAGCCTTCCGGCAATGCGATCTGGAGCCTGGGCAAACATACGGTAAGTTTCGGCGCCAGCTATGCCTACACTCAGCTCAACACTATCGATAACCGCACCGGAACGGGAACGATCGCAACCGATGACTTGAGCGCCTACGCCCAGGGCTATGTCACCCCAGGCGGATCCTCGACGGGCTTCTACGTCAGCTCCTTCCTGCAGGGCAATGCGAGCCGCTACTATCGCGCCAACCAGTTGGGCATCTACCTCCAGGATAAGTTCCAGGTAACTTCGAGCCTGAGCCTGACCGCCGGTATCCGCTACGACTGGGACGGCGGGTTGACGGAGAAGGAAGGGCGGATCTTCAACTTCGACCCCTCACTCTACAGATACAACACCCAGGAAGACGTGATCTCGAATCCGGGCTTCATCATCGCCGGGAACAACAAAAATGGTACCCCCGGAGTCAGCTCCACCACTCTCACTGGACGCCAGTGGGGCATCGGCCCGCGCCTCGGCGTAGCGTGGCAGCCTGAGGAGTTGCACGGGAAGGTAGTCGTCCGCTCCGGCTTTGGCATGTACTACGACCGCGGCGAGCTGTTTAGCTATTTCTCGCCCGGTTATGCGATCGGCACCGTCACCGGCGGCCCCTTTGGCGTCAACCAGCAACTTCCCTTCGTGACAGCGCAATCCTGCCCGACGGCCACTCTTTACAGCTACTACATTCCCACTTGCGGCGGGCTTGCCGATGGCGGCGATCCGTTCGCGCCGCCGACCATCGCACCGACTGCAGCCACTGGCAATCTGGCTAACCCCTACACCGAGGTGCTGTCGCCCGCCCCTACCAATCCGCAGTCCTCGGATCTGGTCAACTATCTGCCCAATCTTGCCAAGATCGGCAACGGCGGCCAGCCGGTTTCACTTGGCGTCTATGATCGCGCAAACAAGCTTCCCTACACCTTCAACTACACCCTGGACATCCAGTGGCAGCCGCGCAATGACATCGCGATCGACATCGGTTATGTCGGCAATGTCGGCCGCCATCAGATCATCCCGGTCCCGTTCAATCAGCCGAACATCGCGATGCCCAATGCGCCCATCAACGGCGAGAACTACACCTACGGTTACACCGTCGGCGGAGTCAATCTGCCCGATGGGACGAGCTATCGCGCCGACTATGAAGGCGGCAACGTGGACCATCGTGTTCCATATATTGGCTATGCTGCCGAGTCAATCGACTATAAAGCGGCCGGCATTGACGCCTACAACGCTCTCCAGGTGCACGTCGAGAAGCGTATGAGCCATGACTTTCAAGTCGGCTTCTCCTACACCTACTCGCATGCGACCGATGAGCAGAGCGGACTGGGACTCTTCTACAACGGCAACAATCCGCTCAATCTGCAGAACGCTTACGGTTCGTCCGACTTCGACCGTACTCACGTCATCAACTTCACTTACGTTTACCAGGTTCCCAGTCTCGCCCCGAAACATTCCCTCGCCTCGTACTTTGCCAACGGCTGGCAAGTGGTCGGGCTTACGGTGCTGCAAAGCGGTCAACCCTACAGCATCATCGACTTCACCGGTGCGGTCGGCAGTATTTACTACAGCACCAACAACGGCATCACCAACCCCATCGTTCCGCTCGCTCCGGGCTGCACAGCCAAGAACGCGAAGACCGGTTACTCCGGAGGATTTGGGGAAGACTTTCCCGCCCTCAAAGCCTCTTGCTTCACCGTTCCCGTTATCGCCCCCGGTTCCTTTAACGGCGGCATTCCGAGTAATGACGTCTTCGAGACCAATTTCACCAGCGGCCAGCGCAACATCTTCCGGCAGCCCTTCCAGAAGCGCTGGGATGCTTCGTTGGTCAAGAACACCGCCATCACCGAGCGGTTCAACCTAAAGTACACCTTCGATGTCTACAACCTGTCGAACACCGCCAGCTTCGACGTACCCGGAAACGAAGTCTCTCAGAACGAGAACTACAACAGCTTCCCTTCCTACAGCACCAATCCTTACAGCTTGTATAACGCTCCATTCGGCTTGGGCGTTGTCACTCACACAATCGGTAGCGCACGGCAAATCCAGATGTCGTTGCGGTTGACTTTCTAAGACTTCCTCAAAAGAGAACGGCCCGGACTGCAAAAGCGGTCCGGGCCGTTCTCTTTCAAACTAGCTTCTACGCGGTGATGGTGACCGTGAGCATCGTCACTTCCGCATCGGCAAATTGCTCCTGCAATGCCTCAGCACTTGCAAAGGTCTTGCCTTCAACATGACGTGCAGGAAACTGAACCTCGACCTGGGAGACGCCGAAGGGATACGGAGTCAGGCAGAAGTAACGCTCGCCCAACGATTCCACCACAACCGGCTCGGCGTCTCCATCCTTCAAACGCAACGGATGCAGCAAAGTGGCCGGCTTCTGATAATCGACGCAGCTAAGAGCGACAGGTTGTCGCAAGCCTGCAGCAGACGGAAGTGATCGTCGATCCTCTCGCGCGATTTCTCTGCGGTGGCCAGCGTGAATCGCTCTGGATCTTCGCAAGCAGCTTCTCCTGCAGGCTCTTCTGATCGGCGAGAAAGGCATCGAGCAAAGGCAGCTGATCGGGAACGATCGTCGAACGGTCGGCCCGCTCGGTGAGCAGATTGTAAGTATGCATCGAGACGAGGATCGCGGCATAAGCATCCGACTCAGCGACGAGCGTTGACCGCGCGATCGCGAACGGCGAGATAGTCGGCGAGGTCGATCTCTTCAAACGCCGAGTACTTCCCTACCAATTCACTCGAAAATGCGCTGGGCTTTCCCTGCTTCGTGATCTGCGGCGCGGCATCGCGAACGGCCCAGCCATCATCGTGAGTAGCGATGCCGTTGAGCACATGCGCGCGCGGCTCTGGCGATGCGAAACGACTCATTGCCCCAGTGCTCCGCAAATGCAGCCGCCAGCCGCGCGTGATCGGGATGCGTGATCAGCCACCAGCCGGTTTCGGATTCCAGTCGCAGCATCGTTGCTTCTCCTATTCAGTTTCCGGCGCGCGCGCCGACTCGTGCCAATTATGCAGGAAATACCACTCGAAAAACATCACGATGAAGAAGAACGAGAAGCCCAGCACGGTCGCGGCAAAGACCAGCGCGAAGAGATAGTCGGTCTCAAGCTGCGAGCTCGCATACAGAATCGAATAGCCAAGGCCCCCACGCCGACGCGGCTGGAGCCGGCAAAAAGTTCGCCGGTGATCGCCCCGATGACGGCGATGCCGCTGGCGATACGGATGCCGGTGAACAGCGACGGGCAACGAGTGCGGCAGGCGCAGCTTCCACAGCATCTGCGCGGCGGTTGGCATTGTGCATCAGGAAGAGATTGACCAGATTCTGATCGACGCTGATCAGACCCTGCGTGGTGTTGGCGATGATCGGCGCAAGGCAGATGATGAAGGCCACGCAGCATGACGGACAAGATGCCCGGCCCCATCCACATCAGGATCAGCGGCGCGATCGCCACGATCGGCACCGTCTGCAGCAGGAGCGTGTAGGGGTAGAACATGCGCCGCATCCAGCGCGATTGCGCGAAGATCAGCGCGACATCACGCCCACCACGATGCTCGCCAACAAGCCCCCTGCGGCTGCCTCGCCGGTGATCCAGAGAGAGGTCAGCAGCGAGTCGTACGCGCTGAGCGACCGCGTGCGCGACCGCCCAGCGGCGTCGGCAGCATGTACTTGGGAATACGACAACGCCCACACCAGCAGCTGCCACAGCAGCAGCAGCGCTACGCAGCACGACGCAGGCGTTGAGCACGGTGATCAGCGTGCTTCTTCATAGCGTTGTGCACCCCTCGCAGCGCCTCGAGAGACGACTGCGATGCACTCATCCATTGCCGCGCTCGAGCGCGAGCTCGGCATCGCGCGGCGAGGGCAGATCGACAACGATTTCATGGGCGACCCGGCCCGGATGCGGCGCGAGCACGATGATGCGGTCGGAGAGAAAGACCGCTTCTGCAACCGAATGAGTGACAAATAGCACCGTCCATTGCTGCTTCTGTGCAGCCGAAGCAGCTCTTCGTTGAGCCGGTCGCGGCTCATCTCGTCGAGCGCGGCAAACGGCTCATCCATGCAGCAGGATCCGCGGCTTGCTGGCGAGTGCGCGGGCAATCGAGACACGCATCTTCATGCCGCCCGAAAGCTGGCGCGGGTAGGACTTCGCCACGTGGCTGAGGCCGACGAGTTCGAGCAGCGCGCTGACTCTTTCCCGCCGGGTGTCGCGCGGGGAGTGGTCGAGTTCGAGCGCCAAGGCCGACGTTCTTCGCCACCGTTCGCCAGGGCAGCAGCGTCGGGTCCTGAAAAATGAACGAGACGATCTCGCGAGCGTTCGACTGGAGTCATGCCATCGACAAGCAACGAGCCTGAGGTGACCGGAGCGAGGCCCGAGACCAGCTTGAGGATCGTCGACTTGCCGCAGCCCGAGGGCCCGATGATGCTGACGAACTCCCCCTTGCTCACGGTCAGGTCGATATTCTCAAGCACGGGCGCAGCCGAGCCATAGCGCTTGGTCACGCCGCGAAGGCTGACGTGCGGAACCTCGCGCGTCTCCGTCATGCATCGCCCTTCACGATGGGTAAACGAAGTAGAGAGGCATGCTCTGGCTCATGCAAAACCATGTGCGTCGAGCGCTGCCAGTTCCAACGGCTCTGCAAGACAGGGCTTGACTTCCGCGACGGATGGATTGCGATCGTAAAGCGGAAACGCCGACCCAGCAATCTCCAGCCGGATCGAATCGCCTGCAAAGAAGACACATGAGGTCGGCTCAAGAGCGAATTGCCAGCGATGAACTGCGTCTGGCTGCATAGGTCGACCCGTGAAATAGATAGCTCGATCGCGCAATGCCGATGCAGATGAACTCGGCCTTGCCCTGTGGCAGTGACTCGTACCAGCTTCGCAACAAGATCTGCCGAGTCCGCGGAGGTGGTGCAGTAGATCTCGACCTCAGGGTGACCGAAGACGTGCACCGGCTCCGTGAGCGGCGAGCTGGTGTAGACGAGCAGATTGTTGCCCATCTCCAGTGCGGCCTGGTTCGCTGGACCGCTCAGCGAATTGGGCCCGCCGGGGCCATGACTGGGACTTCAGGATCGTAGACGAAGACGTCACGCGGCTCTTCGGTCGCGGGCGCTGAGGCAGAGAGCACCCCGTTCCCTTCCGCGAATTGGCACGGTCCGTCGCTATGCAGATAAAAGCTCCAGCTGCCGCCCTGTCTGCCAGGCTCGGCCGCGTGCCAGTCGTTCGTGCCCAGCGCGAAGTGACGCACCTTCGGCTCGGCGTTAAACTCGCCTGAATCCTTCAGCCAGTGATTGAACCAGCGCAGCAGCAACGCATCGGTATCGAGCAGAGCCTCGTTGCCGAAGTTCTGATCGCCGATGAGGTCACCCCACGGAATATGGACCCACGGCCCGGCGATCAGATATTGGTTGTTGCGCGCGTGCTCCGAACCTGCCTGGTTCGTCAACGCCAGGAATCCGTCGATGCTGCCATTGAGATAGGTATCGAACCATCCGGAGACATGAAGCGCCGGCACCTTGATTTGTAACAGCGACTGACTTACATCCATCTCCGTCCAGTAATCAGCCGGGATGGTCATGATCAAACCAGTTGAGCACATAGCTCTGGCATGCCCTCTTCCAACAGCACCGGATGGCTCCGGTATGGCGCGCGCAAAGGCTCGTTGCGCACATTGAGCCATGCTGCTTCCAGAGCAGCGCTGCCTTCACGCAATCCGAGGCGCCGCGCGTCCTCCTTGAGCATCTGCAGGCCCCAGCCCAGCGACGACGCGAGGCGCAGCGCGCCGTTGTGGTAAAACCAGCCGTGATACAGATCGTGCACGGTCATGGCCGGCGCAATGCAGACTAGTCCCTCAGGCTGCGCGGCGGCCGCAAGTAGCTGGGTCGCTCCCTGATAGGAGAAGCCGTACATGCCAATCTTGCCGTTCGACTCGGGCCGTGTTCGCAGCCAGCGATGGTCTCCGCGCCATCGTTGCGCTCGTGGCGGAAGGGATAGAACGCACCCTCGGAGCCGCCTCGGCCGCGCACATCCTGAATGACGACGTTATAGCCATGCCGCGCAAACCAGACCGGATGCGCATAGACGACCGTCGATGCGATATCGCGGCCGTATGGCTGCCGCATCAGCAGCGTCGGATGCGGCCCGGCGCCCGGAGGATAGTAGTGGTCGGAAACCAGAGTGATGCCGTCGGACAGCGTGCAGCGCACACCGCGCTCCAGCCGGACTCCGGCGCCGCAATCGACGAGCTTCCCCTGTGAAGGAGCACTCACGGACGAAACCTGTTCTCGTAGTGATACATCGCGGTCAGTGCTTCAGCCACTCGCTTCGCCGCTGCCTCGATCCACTTGTCGCCATTCTCCGCAGTCGCTGGGCGCGGGTCGCCCATCACTCCGCTCTCAGCGATGTCCCGCGTCAGCCATGCGAAGTTAGCGCTGGCAAACTCAGGCTTGCAGTAGCTCTGGCTTATTGATGTCGCGATGTAGTTCACCGTGTACTGATCGGTGTCCACGAGCTCCGGAGTCGCGCTGAGCAGGAACGCGGTCTCCACTTCGCCGGCGTGGAAGCCGTAGGCAGCTTCCTGCGGGTTCAGACCCTCGAAGACCGCGCCGCCCGAGCCGAAGAGCGTGAAGGTGCGCAGCCCAAACTCGGCGCGCAGGTCGCGCGCCATCACGTCGACCAGCGCCGCGTTGCCACCATGAGTGTTGAAGAGAACAAGCTTCTTGAATCCCGACGCGGCGATGCTCGCGCCGATATCGCGGACCACCGCCATGAAGGTCGTCGCCGAGACGGAGAGTGTGCCGGGAAAGCCGATGTGCTCGTTGCTCTTGCCATAGCAGACCGGCGGCAACGCGTAGACTGGCATCTCGGCGGGCAGCAGCGCGAGCGCTCTGCCGAGCATGAAGTTATTGATCAGCGTGTCGGTGGCGAGCGGCAGATGATGTCCGTGCTGCTCGATTGCGGCCGTCGGCAGCACCAGCAGCGTCTCGTCGCGATCAGTGCATCGACCTGCTTCCAGTTGAGATAAGCGAAGTTACGCGCGTCAGGAATCCACGTCTTCATCGCGCCTCCCCTTCTGTAACCTGGCGCGTACAAAGGTCGCCATCTTGCCTGGATTCATCAGTCCCTTGGCATCTAGCTGCTACTTGGCGATGTAGCTGAACGTTGTCTTCGCGATAGCGGCCGCCGCCCTCGACATGGTTGACATGCGGGTTAGCGACGCCGACGCCGATCTCGCGGCAGGTATCGATCATCTCGTTCAGCCGCTCCTCGGTGGTGAAGCGCACAACTGGGATCGCTCCGGGAATGACGACGTCCTTGCCCATTCTTCATAAATTCGATGTGAAAGAGAAGTCGCTCGCCGAATCGGCGCTTCAGTTCGGCAAACTGTTCCCTCACGCGGACCGGATCGAAGCCGCACTGCAGATATGTGTAACTCGCATCGGCACGAATCGCCCAGAGCGTCGTGTGGTTCCAGGTGTAGTCGGAGAGCAGCGGGCTGGTCTTGAAGCTGGCGTGAGCTCCAGAGAAGGTGACAGCGCCGCCTGACTGCTGCTGCCAGCCGCTCAAAGCCTCCATCTGTGACGCCGCAATCATGAAGAAGATCAATGCTTTGCCTTCGCGCACGACCTGTTTGATCGGAGAGAAGAACGACGGGATCGGCCACTCGAAGACGGTGATCAAGCCGCTTCGTCCAATCGCTGGCGTTGGCGATCGTCTCGGCAAAGGTGAACGCCGCCTCGAAGGTATCGAATGCGATCGCACACTGCGCCCATTCGACGGCCGGCGTCAAGCGCAAGCCAGATGCGGGTGATGATGCCGTTGGTGCCCCAGGCATGCAGGATGTCATGGACCTTCTCGCCTTCGTATTCAGCAACGCGCGGCTCGGCTTCCATGGTGACGACCTCGATGGCGCGCACGGTGTTGAAGTCGCGCAGGCCGCCGTGGCGACCGAGCCGATGCCGCCGGAGCCTCCGCCGAGAAAGCCGCCGACCGATGCCTTCACCACGGTCGAGGGATAGCAGCGCAGCTCCCAGCCCGATCTTGCGCGCCTCTGCTTCGAGCGCGGCGAGCCGCACGCCCGGCTGGCATTGCGCGACGCCGTCCGCGGTGATCTCTTCGATCTGGTCCATGCGCTGCAGGTCGAGCACCACGCCGCCATGCAGCGGCACAGCCTGCCCATAGTTGCCGGTGCCGCTGCCGCGCGCCGTGACAGGAATTTCATGCTCATAGCAGTACGCGAGCACGCGCCTGCACCTCGTCAGCATTCACCGGCTGCACGACGAGATCGCCGCGTTTGCCGTCGAGCAATTTCTTCAGCACCGGCGAGTACCAGTAGAAGTCCCGCGACAGCCGCTCGACGACCTGCGGATTATCAATGACCCGCGACGGATCGCCGACCAAAGCGGAGAGCGCCGCCGCAAGAGGCGTCGAATCTATCAGCGATGACAGGCTCATGCGTGACCTGCCGTCGCTGGCTTGCGATTCGTCCAAGGGCAAAGGCCGCGAGCATATTGGGATGAGTGAAGAGCGCGTAGCACTGCTTGCGCAGCACTGGGCCATCGACCGTGCATCGCATATCGCTGCGAGCAGCGACTGTCTTTGCCGGAATATGAATCTGCAGGCAGTGCTTGCTGGCGTCGGCAATCGTCGCTCCGTAGACGACGCGGTCCAGTCGCGCCCAGAGCGCATTGGCCATGCACATCGCGCAAGGCTCGCAGGTCGTGTACATGGTGTAGCCGGCGAGCGAAACCTGTTTCAGCTTCTTGCAGGCAAGGCGCACGGTGCGGAGCTCGGCGTGCGAGCTTGGATCATTCTCGATGGCAACCGCGTTGACCGCGCGCAGCAGCCTTTCTCCGGTCTTGGAGTTCACGATCAGCGCGCCGAAGGGAACAGGACGAGCGGTGTCGAGGGTCTTCGCGGTAAAGGCGACGAGCTCTGCCATTCGCTCCTCATCTTTTGAATCGGCCGAGGCTGAACCGGATGTCTTAGCGCCCATGTCGCAATTTAGCATGAACCGCCGAAATCCCAATGCGGAGAATTTGCGACCTTCCTGTGCCACTGAATCGCGCGCTTAAAATGCAAAGATGACTACATCGCAGGCCCGTCCCTCACAGATCGGACGCCTACGCGACGCCTCAGGACCGGCGCAACTGACCCCGTTGCCTTGGCCCGTGAGGCTTTGCGATCACGCGAACAGCAACGCTCGCGGAATGTCTATCTCGCTCAGGATCGCGCGTGGACTCTGCGCTCGAGGCCTCAGCGCTCCCCCAGCGCTTCCCTGACCCAGCAACGCGTCCGCCGCTGTATGGGCTACCGGTATCGCTCAAAGACTGCTTCGACCTCGCCGGACTTTCCTACCACCTGCGGGTCGCGCTTTTACGCCGAGCACAACGGCATTGCATCGGAAGATTCCTGGGTCGCCGCGCGGCTGCGCAGCCAGGGCGCAGTGATCACCGGCAAGACCCACCTGCATCAACTGGCCTACGGCATCACCGGCGAGAACCAGACTACGGCGACTGCGCTGCAGCCCCGCAATGCTGCGTGGCTCACGGGAGGCTCGTCGAGCGGAGCAGCGGCAAGCGTGCAGGAAGGCTCGCCGCTGGCTGCAATCGGCACCGATACCGGAGGGTCGATTCGCGTGCCCGGCCGCGCTCTGCGGACTCGCGGGCTATCGGTCTTCCGTCGGACTCGGCGACTGGCGCGGCGCAGCTCATCTCGCCGCCATCTTCGACACGCTAGGCTGGCTCTTTCGCGACCTGCGCGATGCTCCGTTGTTGGCGAACGCGCTGCTCGATGTTCCGCTCGTCACTCACTCCCCCGAAAAGAAGCTCCGCATCGGTTCCGTCGATTCGGCCTTCCTCATTGACGCTGTGCCGCAGGTCGTTCAGGAGTTCGAGGCGTTCAAGCAGACCCTACGCGGCCTTGAGATCGGGGTCGAGAGCTTCGATAGCAGCATCTGGAAAGATCTTTCGATATCTTCGCGCCGATCCAGGCGAGCGAGGCGGCAGCGATTCACGCCGGATACTTCGATCACTTCGAGCCAGCGATTGCGGAACGGCTCGCCTGGGGCGCGTCAATCTCGACGGATGAGTTGCAGCAGTTGCGCAGCCGTCATGAAAGCTTCCGCAAGACCTTCGACAGACTGTTCGAGATTTACGACTTCCTGATCCTGCCGTGTTCTCCAGTGAGTTCGTCTGGCTGTCGGCGCGGACCATTCCGAAGCGCGAGGGAAGATCCTCCGTTACACATCGCCAGCCAGCCTGGCCGGAACCCCGGTAGTGGCCATTCCGCTCGACGGCGCTGGAGTGCAGTTGATCGGGCGTCATGGCGCCGACGCCGCGCTGGTCGCCTTCGCCGCCTATCTCGGCGAGAAACTACAGTCGTAGATTTTGCTCACACTCGCGAAATCCGCAATGCTAGGCTGACTTATGTCGAAGCGAATCTTTGGATGTTTGCTGCTCATTCTGAGCTGCGGTGCGGCAGTGTTTGTAGGGTGCTCTGCAAAGAAGCCGGCCAACGGCCTCTATCCGGTCAAGTTTCTGACCGACTGGTATCCGCAGCCCGAGCAGGGCGGCTTCTACGACGCCCTGGTCAAGGGCTATTACAAAGACGAAGGCCTCGACGTCACGATCGTCCCAGGCGGCCCGTATGTCGTTGGAGACCAGCAGGTCGCGGCGGACGCAGTGCAGTTTGGCATGTCCTCCTCAGACAAGGTTCTCGAGGCCATCGGCAACGACGAGCCGCTGATCGCGGTCGGCGCGACCATGCAGCACGATCCGCAGGGCATCATGGTGCATGCCGATTCTCAATGTGCACAGCTTTGCCGATCTTGAGGGCCATACCGTGGCAGTCAAGCCCGGCTCGACGTGGTTTGCTTATCTCGAGGCGCGCTTCAAGCTGAAGAACCTGCGCACGATTCCCGCGACCTACAGCGTCTCCAATTTTCTTCAGGACCCCAACTACATCCAGCAGGTTTTTGTTACTTCGGAGCCATTCTTCGCGCGCAAATCGGGTGCCCAGGTGCGCACGCTGCTGACCAGCGACACCGGCTACGACCCCTACCGCGTCTTTGAAACCTCGACCGCCTTCTTCAAAGAGCATCCCGAGATCGTCGGCAAGTTCGTCCGGGCCTCGCTGCGCGGCTGGCGCGACTACATGAACGATCCAACGGTCGCGAACGAAGCCATCTCGAAGCTCAACCCGGCGATGAGCCGCGACCAGATGGCCTTCACCTACCAGGCTCTGAAAGACGGTCATTTCATCACCGGCTCCGATCCGAGCGGCAGCCAGTTAGGGCAGTTCGACCCGGTGCGCTGGCAGACAATGTATCAGCAGTTGCTGGATCTGAAGATCCTCAAGAAGCCGTTCGATCCGAAGACTGCGTATACGACGCAGTTCCTGACCGCGTCCAGCTCAACTTCGCAACCTGCCGCTTCGAAGTGAAGGCGCCCGATGTCTTAATTCTTCTCACCCGAGGAAAAGACCGTCCACGGCCCCGACTTCATGTCCTTGAGAACTGGCGCCATCCATTGATAGTCAGGATGCGCCGCCAGGAATGGCGCGGCTAAAAAGTCTTCACCACAGGGATGCCCGGCATGGCCGATGAAGCTCATCTTCGCCACCATATCGCTATCGGCGACCTTCCCCTGCACCGCGCCGAAGGGTGTGTAGGCCTTCTGGTCCCACTCCGGAACGCCGCGAGGCGATTTGTTGACATGGCCGCAGAGGCTGCGCTCGTCGGCATCGACCTTACCCGTATAGCTATCCACGTGGTCGGAGAGGAAATGTTCGGCAAAGGTCGTGTCGATGCTGCCCTTGTTCTGCGCGATGAGGGCGTCGCCGCGGCGATGGCGGGCATTCATTGAGGAAGCCAGATTGTTCGGATTGAATCCTTCGGTTTCTTCCTTGATCAGCTTCGGGTCGCGAGGAAAGTTGGAGCCCATGAAGTATCCATCTTTCGTACGCCACAGCGGAGTGTTCTTGAGGCCAAGCTCGAGAAAGGCGACCTCTCCGGTCTTGCGGTCGCCGATCAGCCAGTCGTTGGCATAGCCGCCGTTGTTGCCGTCCTTCATGATCGAGACATACTCGTCGATCGATCCCGCATGTTGCAGCGCTTTGCGCGAACGCATGAACTCCGGCTTGCCGTCGGAATTCCAGCCAATGAACTGCGTGATCGTCGTCTCGGTCGACATGATTCCGGCGTCATTGATCCCGAAATCGTCATTGCTGGTGATGATGCCGGGCAGGCCATCCATCAGAATCCGATGGCCATTCTTCGGGGCGATGTCGAAGACCATCACCCAGCGCGAACCATCGGCGTAGCTCGACCAGTTACTGTGCGCGATGACGATCTTGCCGTCCTTGGTATAGCTGCCCGTCGCGACGAAGGCGCTGCAATTCCCGGGCGCGGCGAGATGCGGAGCGTTCTGGGCGTGCTGCTGTCTTATCCAGCCACGGCACATAATATTCCGACAGCTCCATCTCCGCGTTCATCGAGACGATGTCCCACACGTCGATGTCGACGCCCTTCGCCTTCGCGCCTTCGGCGATGGCCGATAACTCCTGTTGGTATTCAGGGTCGATGTGCGGCCAGAGTATGTTCTTCGAGGCATCGCGAAAGAACTGCCAATCGCGGCCCGTCGGGTGGGTGGCTTCGAGCTTGAGCACGTTCAACGTGTCGGCGATCTCGGTCGCGAGCAGATACCCGTGCTGGAAGCCGATCTGCTCCGGAGTTCCCTCCAGGTGCACATAGGTCCAACCCGCGCGAGGAAAGGTGTAGCCGCCGGCAAGCCTTGGGTCCTTCGCGGTCTGCGCAAAGACAGCGGTAGCGGTCAGCAGGGCGAGCACAGCGGCTCCCCGGAACATAGGTATTTTCATGGAAGCTCGTTCTCCGCGAGATCGATTCAGATGAAGACGAAGATATCACGCGGGGCAGCAATTACTGCCGCTGTGTTCGCAGGGTCCGGATCAGTCTCGGCCGATCTGCGCGCGATCTAACAGCCGGTTAGCGCTTCTTCTTGGCTGGCAAAGCTTTCTTCGCGGACTTGGCAACGGCCTTCTTCTTGATCGCCGGCTTCGCCTTACCGACTGCAGGCTTACTCTTGACGATGGCCTTGGCCGGACGCGGCTTCGCCACGACCTTGCGCAGCTTGCTGCTCACTGCCGGCTTGCTGGCGCCTTTTTTGGCGACCGCTTTCTTCAGCGCGGGCTTTGATTTTGCGGACGGCTTGAGCGCAGCCTTCACCGGCGGCCGGGTAGATTTAGCACTGGCCGATTTTGCGGGCGCAGCCTTGGCAGATTTCTTGGCCGCTTGCTCTTCGCCGGCGCGGCCTTCACCGCAGCTTTCACCGGAAGCTTCTTAGCTGGCTTCGACTTAGGAGCCGGAGCAGCCTTCACTGGAACAGCCTTCACCGGTTTCGCGACCGGTTTTGCAACGGGAACGGCAGCAACCTTGGCCTTTTGTTCCGGGGCTGGGGGCATCGGTTTTTCCGGAGCGGGAGCCTTAGCTGCGGGTGCCGGCTTGCCGGCAGACTTGGTGGCCTTCTCCGGTGTAGCTACAGCAGGAGGAACGGCGACTGGCGCGACTGGCGCAGCTTTAACGGGAATCACTTCTGGCTCGTGACGCACTGGCGGAGCGCTACGCGCAATGAGTTCGACCCGCTCATCACCCGATTCGCTCTCTTCATCGACTTCGTCGCCGCTTTCGTCGTCACCGTGGCCACGCGGCGTTGGCGCGTCGTCTTCGTCGATCTCGCGCGCCTCGACGCTGCGCGCACCTTTCTTGGCGCGGGTGCGGCGAATCGTAACCGGCGGCGGCGGCGCCGGGGGCGAATGCGGCTCAAGAAACTGCCGAATCTCCTCTTCCGTCGTCAGCTTGCCGTCAATCAGCTCAAAGAAAATGCTCTTGACCAGGTCCTGATATCCAGGGAGCTCGGGGTAATGCGCATCTCCTGCATGATCGTGTACGGGATGCGCGCGCGCGATTCCGGCCAGAGAGTGAAGAAGTCTTTAAACTTCTGCTGCACAGCCGCGTTCTTGCTGGTCATGCCAAGCCAAAGCACAGCTTCCGGGTCCGCCGAGGTGAGCAGCTTCCAGGCCGCCGACGGCGTCGCCGCCTCTTTGCTGGTCAGCCGTTTTCCGACCTCTTTGGCGCGTTCTTCCTGGCTCTCCCACTCTTTGACGAAGCCCTGCCGGGCAAACATCTTCTTCAGAGCGGCGAGGTCCTTGGCCGAGAGCTTTGCGGTCAGTAGTTGTGCCTGCGCCGCGGATTGGTCCGGGTTGACTCCCTGCATCTGGAGCTGGACCAGTACCTCGCGCATCGCCTCGAGGGCTTCCGCGTCGACCTTGGCGCTGGTCCAGGCCGGAAAGAGCGCCTTCATCCAGCCGTCCGCTTCCAGGGCCTTCAGGATCTTCAGCCCGTCTTCTTCGTGGACGATCTCTTCGACCTCGTAACCCTGCTGATAGGGAGTGATGAGGCTGATCACACCTTCCCCTTTAGCATTTTCGAAGCGGGTCTGGGTCTTCTCTTCAAGCTCCCAACCGAGCCGTGCCTTCAGGCGAGCAGCTCGAATCAGGCGGATCGGGTCTTCCAGGAATCCATAGTTGCTCACCAGGCGCAGAACGCGCGCTTCGAGGTCGGCCACGCCGTTGAGCGGGTCCATGAGCAGGCCGTACGAACCCTCGTTGAGCGAGAGCGCCATGGCGTTCGCGGTAAAGTCGCGGCGGCGAAGGTCCTCAAGAATGCTCCCGGAGTGGTAGACCGGCTTGCCGGGCTTGGGGAACTCTTCGCGGCGGGTACTGCTCACCTCGACCCGAACGCCGCCCGGAAACCTGGCAAACAGAGTGTGCGACGGAGTATGTTCGCCCCAAACCACTGCGCCCGCCTGTTTGAGGTGTGGCTTCAGATCGGAGACCTTCCCTTGCACAGAGAGGTCGAGGTCCCGAACGGGAGAGCCGCTGGTGAGGTCGCGAACGGCGCCGCCGGTGAGGAAGACGGTCATGCCGGATTGGCGGGCTGCCTCGCGAATGACTTGCAGGGCGTTCTGTTGGGCGGGAGAGAGGCGATTTTCGAGAAGGTATATGTAGTCGGGCATGCGTGCGTTACCGCTCCAGCCGCCGTCCCATTCCGCCCTCTGGATATCACCTTAAGGCATACATTTTGAAAGAGTTAGGGGCGCACGGGCGCTGATTGCAAAACAATAACTTAACATATTGACAACCCGTTGGCTACCGTTCTGCACACTTTTCGCTGCTTTTTGAAAAGAATATGTAACAATCCGGGATTCTAGGTTCTTTATTATCAGTCGTCTCCGAGTCGCTCATGCCATCCGGCCGCAAAAAGGTGATCGTCCGCAAATTCAGCCGTGATTGGTTGGCGGGTTACCTTCCGGCTGCCCACTTTGCCGACGAGTCAGGGATTGAACTGCTCGATCTGGCAGGCAAAGTCGCAGTGCTGCCTCTTGAGGAGATCAAGTGGGTCTGCTACGTTCGCGACTTCAATTCCGGTGAAGTGGACAATCCCGAGAACTTGCTGCGCAAGAGTTACATGGGGCGACCGCGAACCGAGGGGCTCTGGCTGCGGCTTAACCTGACCGACGGCGATTCGATCGAAGGCATAGCCGGCAACGATTTAAGCTCTGCTCGATAGCTTCGGAATCTTCCTCGTTCCGCCCGATATCCGCTCCAACACCCAAAGAATGTTCATTCCCCGGTCGTCGATCGCGGAATTCGCCGTGGTTGCGGCCATAGCCAGCCCCGCCGCCCGGCGTAAGACCGACGACCGGCCAAGCCAGACCGACCTCTTCGAGTAGCCTGCATTGCTCTCCTCTACAATCCTATCCATGAAACTGGAAGATTTAGCCCGGCAGCTCGGCGCCGAATGCCACGGGCCAGCCGAACTGGAAATCACGGGAGTTGCAGGGATCGAGGAAGCCGGCCCCGGTCAACTAACTTTCATTTCCAACCGCAAATACGCCTCCTTTGCGCGGACAACCAAAGCCTCCGCGATCCTCGTGACGCCGGATTTTGCCGAGGTCGGGACGGCAACGCTCCGTACCCCGAACCCATATCTGGCCTTCGCCCGGGCCGTCGGAATCTTCTACCAACCGCCAGCCTACGCCCCGGGAATTCATCCGACGGCGGCTATCGACGCCACCGCCATCATCGGGCGAGACGCCCATATCGGGCCGTATGTCGTTGTGGGAGAAGGAGTTGTCCTTGGCGATCGAGCCACCCTCCTGGCCCATACCGTGCTCTACCCCGGAGTGCGAGATCGGCGATGATTTCTTCGCTCACTCCCACGCAATTGTCCGGGAAGGCTGCCGCATCGGCGACCGCGTGATCTTGCAGAATGGCGCTGTGATCGGCGGTGACGGCTTTGGCTTTGCGAAGAACGACGACGGAGCCTGGCAGAAAATCCCGCAATCCGGCCCCGTTGTCATCGCCGACGATGTCGAGGTGCAATCGAACGCCTGCATCGACCGGGCGAGTGTCGGCGAGACCCGCATCGGAATCGGCAGCAAGATCGATAACCTCGTGCAGGTCGGCCACGGGTCTACGCGTGGGCGATCACACTCTGCTCTGCGCTCAGGTCGGCCTCGCCGGTTCGACTCAGGTCGGCAACAACGTCATTCTTGCCGGACAAGTCGGCGTCGCGGGGCACTGCCATATTGGAGACGGCGTAGTCGCGACTGCCCAGTCGGGAATCCCCAACGATGTCCCCGCCGGACAAATGGTCAGCGGATATCCAGCCATCGACAATCGCAAGTGGCTGCGCGCCGTGGCCTCTTTCGAGCGCCTTCCAGAGATCTTTCGCAAGTTACGGCTGCGCGCCAGCGAAGAAAAAGACATGGAGAATCGAGAAGCAGTGGAGTAGGCTGAGTTCACACCAAACCTGAACTTGCAGCATCTAACGGTTTCATGTCAAAAGAGTTTTTTACTGGACCACCAGATGAGGGACAAGGCTCTGGGACCGCGGTCGCCACACCACCCGCCAGCGAAGCGCTGATCCGCGTTCTGCTTCTCGATGACCATTCTGAGAATCTGCTCCTCCGTTCGACCATCCTTCGCAAATATGGCTACGTGACCGAAACGGCGAGCACGATCCACGAGGCCCTCGAACTCCTAGATCAGATCGATATCGCCGTGCTCGACTACCATCTCGGAGCAGGCCAGTTCGGCACCGAGGTCGCTGCCGAGCTGCGCCGCCGCCGCCCCGAAGTACCGATCATCATCCTCTCCGCCACCCTGGAGCGGCGCTTTGGCGGCGTCGAAGACATGCATCTGCTGAAGGGCTACAGCTCGATCGACGATCTCGTGAATGCCCTGCGCTCTTTCGAGGCCAAACTTCGCGGCAAGCCGGTAGTGGTGAATGCGCGCGATTTCTTCTATTCGCGCATCAACATGGCCATGGGCGACGACGTGCTTCTTGAAGTGCTGGATGCCGAGGGCAACTGGCATTACGTGAACGAGACCTGTGCCCGGTTACTGGAGCGTCCGCTGGATTGGTTTCAGGGACGAAATATGTTTGTAGAGTTTCCCGAAATCTCGGCCGACTGGCAGGAAATCCTGCAAACTGTCGTGACCACGCGCGAGACTTACATCGATCGGACCTATCGCGGACTGCTCAACCTCCCTCGCAAAGGCGAGGAATGGGTGTGGAACGTGCTCGCCTTCCCTATGACCCTGCACAACGACCAGCCAGGCGTCGTGCTCAGCGCTCGCATTCTGGAACGGAAATCGTGAACCGCCGCCAGGCTGCCGTTTGGGTCGGAGCTTCTCTTGTCTCGCTTTTCACTTTCCTGTTAAGTGGGTGCCACTCCGCATTTGTGGAGACCACCATCGACAACCAGAGCGAGACGCCGGTGCGACTGGTCGAGGTCGACTACCCCAGCGCAAGCTTTGGCGTGGGTAGTATCGCCGCGCATTCACGCTTCCACTATCACTTTAAGATACAGGGCTCGGGCCCTGTGAAACTTGAGTTTACGGATGCGGCAAACAAGGTTCACAGCGCCGACGGACCCGATTTAAATCAGGGGCAGGAGGGGCAGCTCACGATCGTCATTCAGCCCTCCGGCGAGGTTGGCTGGCAGCCCCAGCTGACCTCTTCGAAATAGATCCGGCGCTTCTCGCTGGAGTCCGCATTGCAAGATCGCTCTACCTAAATCATCCCGCGGCCCGAAAAAGCTTGGCCTTTCCCCGTCAAGCGTCTAAAATCACAGCATACGCATCAGATGAAGTGAACCTGTTCCCGCGCTATTCTCAAAAGGAGATCTATTCAATGAAGGCATGGACCCGTCCTGATTTTCAAGAAGTTAGCTTAGGCTGCGAGATCAACTGCTACGCCCCCGCGGAAGTCTAATCGTTGCTGAAATTTAAACTGCTGGGGACAGCTGCCGGTGGCGGCTTCCCCCAGTGGAATTGCGCCTGCAAGTCCTGCGCTCTTTCCCGAACCCATCCTGAAATATCCCCACCCCGCATGCAACTGCAAGCAGCCCTCTCCGGCGATGGAGAGAATTGGGTGCTGGTGAATGCCTCTCCCGATCTCAGGTTTCAGATCGAGGCTAACTCCGAGCTGCAGCCCTCCGAGGCCAAAGGGAGACGCAATACCCCGATTCAAAGCATCATCCTGACCAGCGCCGACCTCGACCAGGTGCTTGGCCTTCTGCTGCTCAGAGAGTTTCAGCCGCTGCATGTCTACGCCACGCCGCTTGTCCGCCAGGTGCTTGAGGCGAACTCCTTTTTACGCATGTTGCAGCGCATTCCCAATCAGCTCACGTGGACTACGATCCTCCCCGGCGTGCCGTTTCATCTTCCCGGCGGCATCACCTGCACGCCAAAGTCGATGCTGGGGTCTCTACCCTTCTACGCCAAAGATATGGACATCACCGCGCCAGGTCAGGCCAGCCTCGGCCTCGTCTTCGAATCCGAAGGTCTTCGCCTCGCCTACACTCCATCGCTGCCTGAAATCACCGACGACCTCCTCGCCATCTACGACAGCAGCGATGTCATCCTGGTCGATGGCACCTTCTGGAGCGACGCCGAGTTGAGCGAAACTCAGTCGGGTACGCCTCTGGCTCGATCGATCGGCCACATCCCCATGAGCGGCGCCGACGGCACGATCGCGCTCCTGGCGAAGATCAAGGCACCACGCAAAGTCTTCATTCATATCAACAACACCAACCCGGTGCTCGACCCACGAAGCGCGGAGTATAAACAAGTTATCGATGCCGGATGGGAAATAGGACACGACGGATGGCAACTCAACTAGCAACACCGGAGACAACCCAAACCGGCCTGCTCACGCGAGACGAGCTGCATGCACGCCTGCGCGCAGTCGGCGAGGCGCGATACCACCACCGCCATCCTTTCCACCTGCGGATGCATAAAGGCGAGCTGACCCGCGGCCAGTTGCAGGCCTGGGCGCTCAATCGCTACTACTACCAGAGCCGCATCCCGATCAAGGACGCGCTTCTGCTCGCGAAAAGCGATGACCCGGCCTTTCGCCGCGCCTGGCGCAAGCGCATTCTCGACCACGACGGAGACACCGACGGCTACGGCGGCGTCGAGAAGTGGATCCAGCTCGCCGAAGCCACCGGGCGTCGACCGCGACTACGTCATCTCTGGAAAAGGCCTGCTCCCCGGAGTCATCTTCGCCGTCGACGCCTATCTTGCGCTCGTCCGCGACAGTTCCCTGCTGGTCGCGGTCGCCTCTTCGCTGACCGAGCTTTTCTCGCGCGACCTCATCTCGCTCCGCATGGACCAGATGCGGATTCATTATCCCTACCTGATTCCCGGCCTCGCCTATTTTGTGGGCCGGCTTACCCAGGCCCCGGAAGACGCGGCCTTCGCCCTCGATTACGTCTCAACCCACGCCCAAACACGCGCAGAGCAGGAACAGGTCATCCGCGCCTTGGAGCGCAAGTGCGAGATCCTATGGGCGCAGCTCGACGCGATCGACTACGCCTACGTGCAGCCGGGAAATATCCCTCCCGGCTGCTTCGTTCCTAAGGCAGACGCGAGCTGACATGGACTTGAACTCCATCCCAAAGCTTGCCCCCGGTTGCCGCTTGCATCCGACCGAGCCAGTGCTTCTCGTTCCGGAAGGAACCCTCAATCTCGCCGGCCCCGCGCGCGACATTCTCGCTCATGTGGACGGCAAGCAGACCGTGGCAGCGATCGTCGATCAATTGCTCGTGGAATACGCCGGCGCTCCAAAGGAAGAGATGACCCAGGACGTCCTGAACCTGCTCAACCGCATGGAGCAGCGCGGCGTGGTGCGCAGCTAGGCTATGCCCACCCCGGTCGAATTCCCCTACAAGCCGTTCTCTCTCATCGCCGAAGTAACGCACCGCTGTCCCCTTCATTGCCTCTACTGCTCAAACCCGATCGAGATGCAACGCGCTGAAGAGGAGCTCTCGACCGAGGATTGGAAGCGCGTCTTCCACGAGGCGGCCGAGCTCGGCATGCTTCACGTTCATCTCACTGGCGGCGAGCCGCTCGCTCGCAAAGACCTGCCTGAACTGATTGCCGCTGCCCGCGCAGCCGGACTCTACGTCAACATGATCACCTCTGGAGTCGGCTTGACCGAGGAACGCCTGGCCACCCTCGTGAACGCCGGGCTCGAACATCTCCAGCTCAGCTTTCAGGACATTGATGAAGCCTCTGCCAACCACATCGCAGGAACCCGCTCTCACGCTCTGAAGCTTGCGCTGGTTCCGATCCTGAGGAAGTTTCCCCTCGCCTTCACGGTCAACCTCGTTGTGCACCGAATGAACCTCGATCGGCTCGAAGCCTTCATCGGACTGGCCGAAGAATTGGCTCCCGACCGCCTCGAGATCGCCCACGTCCAGTATTACGGCTGGGCGCTCAAGAATCGTTCGCTCCTTATGCCCACCCAGGAACAGGTCGATCGCTCGATCCCCATTGTCGAGGCGGCGAAAGAGCGCCTCAAGGGCAAGATCCATCTCGAAGCCGTCTTTCCCGACTACTACGCGAGCTTTCCCAAGGCCTGCGTTGGCGGTTGGGGACGGCAAATGATCCTCATCGACCCGCTTGGTCAAGCAATGCCCTGCCACGCCGCCGCAGTCATTCCCGGGCTCGAGTTCGACAACGTCCGCCAGCATGACCTGCGCTGGATTTGGCAGTCCTCGCCAGCCTTCAATCGCTTCCGCGGCGATAGCTGGATGTCGGACACCTGCCTCGCCTGCCCCCGCAAGGAAAAAGACTTCGGCGGCTGCCGCTGCCAGGCGTTCCTGCTCACCGGCGACGCCGAGGCAATCGATCCGGTCTGCGGTTTTAGCCCGCACCACGGTCTGCTGACAACTTTGCGGGTTTCCGCTCCCGAGGCCCTTCCGATCTGGCGAGGCTAGGCTTATTTCGTCGGAACCGCCGAGGACTTATGGCGATGGCCGCCGCTCTTAAATGCCGGATCGTCAAAGGCCGACTTGCCATCGGCGGCTGAGAAGCCTTTCAGCAATGCGGGATTAGGGCGAAATTTCTCCGCTCCTCCGTGAAGTTGGCGCTCGTGGCTGAGGATGATCCCCGCACGATCGGCGAAGGAGTGGATCGTGCCGCGCACATCGATCTCCTGTCCGCGCAGCGAATCGAGGCTGCCCACTTCCTTTTGGTCCTGGCGGAGACTGATTACCGTGAAATGGCACGCCGCATCGGAGGTCTCCGGGCTGCAAACGTCAAGGAAACGCGTCCCGTCGGTGAGCTGAATCACGTCATAGACGTGCGCGTGGATGCAGACATCCTGGTTCAGGTGCTGGCCGGCCTGCAGCATGTCGAAACAGGGCTTGCCCGCCGCCGCCGCGCGGAGTGGGGACACACCCCACCCCGCAACCGCCAGCCAGAGAAACGCCACTTGGCGCATCCCGCTCCCCTCCCCTTGGTGTATGAAAAAGTAACCTCAAGCTACTCGTTCTAGTACCCAAAAGTCTGCCTCAAAGGTACTCAACAGAGAAAATAGGCGGGGCGTTCCCGAAATGGGAACGAATGACCTGGCAGAACAGCCGAGGCCCTGCGGGAGGACGGCGGAAAATGAGTGGCGCAGTGTTATCCGGCTAAGTGACTTCGACGAGCTGTCTTTCGCTTGACGAATGCCCATAGCGCTGCGCGATGTAATCGTTCAGGATCTGCTTGAACTCCGGAATGATGTCGTCGCCACGCAACGTGAGCGCAAGACGGCCGTCAATATAGACCGGTGCTTTCGGCTCTTCAAAGGTGCCGGGAAGCGAAATTCCGATATTGGCGTGCTTCGATTCGCCGGGCCCGTTGACGACGCAGCCCATGACCGCAACCTTCAGTTCTTCCACTCCGGCATACTGCTCGCGCCATACGCGGCATCGTCTCGCGGAGGTAGCTCTGGATCTGCTGGGCCAGCTCCTGGAAATAAGTGCTGGTGGTGCGTCCGCAACCGGGGCAGGCGGTCACCTGCGGAGTGAAACTGCGGATCGAGAGCGATTGCAGAATCTGCTGCGCGGTCAGGACCTCTTCGGTCCGGTCGCCGCCGGGGCTGGGCGTGAGCGAGACGCGGATCGTGTCGCCGATCCCCTTCAGCAGCAACGGCGCCAAGCCGGCAGCCGAGGCGACGATTCCCTTCATGCCCATGCCGGCTTCGGTGAGGCCGAGATGCAGCGGGTAGTCGCAGCGCGACGCCAAAACATCATAGACATCGATCAGGTCGCGAACGCCGCTCACCTTGGCGCTCAGAATGATCTGATCGTGGCGTAGTCCATAGCGTTCAGCAGCGGCGGCGGAATCGAGCGCGCTCACCACCATCGCCTCCATCATCACGTCGCGGGCGTCGAGCGGCTCGGCGAGGCGGGAGTTCTCGTCCATCATCCGGGTGAGGAGAGCCTGGTCGAGCGAGCCCCAGTTGACGCCGATACGCACCGGCTTCTGGTTCTCAACCGCACACTCGATCATGGTGCGGAAGTTGTCTTCGCCCTTGGCGCCTATTGAAGAGTTGCCCGGATTGATCCGATACTTCGCCAGCGACCGCGCGCACTCGGGATATTTCCTGAGCAGCTGATGGCCGTTATAGTGAAAATCGCCGACGATCGGCACGTTGACGCCGCGCCGGTCGAGTCCCTCCACGATATATGGGACAGCCTTGGCGGCGGCATCGTTGTTCACGGTCACGCGAACCAGTTCAGAACCGGCAGCGGAAAGCGCGGCAACCTGCTCGATGGTGCCTGCGACATCGGCGGTATCGGTATTGGTCATCGACTGCACGACAACCGGCGCGTCCGAGCCAACGCGAACTTGCCCCGACCCGGTGCCGATGGTCGCGGTTACGGTCTTCCTACGAAAGATTTCCGGCATAATTCCTCAACTTATATCTTACAACTTGGGGGCACGATTCCTGGACAGTCGCCGGCATCTGTCCAGGGTCTACATCTAGCTTCATTGCTTCGCGGAGGCGCCCGAGTCTCCCACAGTATGTCCGCCTTCCGCGCAGACTTTACAGCTGCTTTGGCAGTGGCATAATGTCACTATCTCGCAATCAGAAGAATCCATGCACGTAAGCACGATCTTTGCCCGCGCACTGCTGTTCTCCTTTCCTGCCTTGACCGTCGCTGCCTTGAGCCAGCAGACAGCGACCCCATGCGGCAAGCCTCCAATCATCCTTCAGTCTACGGAGCCCAACATCTTCTCCGAGCAGCAGGAGCAGTGGCTGGGCGAAGCCATGGCCGATTATTTTGATCACGATATTCGGCAGATCAAGAACCCGGCGTTGAATACCTATCTGAACACCATAGGCTCCCGCCTTCTTGCCGCGCTTCCGCCCACTACGATGCAGTTCCACTACACGCTGGTGGAATCTTCTGAAGTCAACGGATTCTCCATCGCCGGGGGACGCGTCTACATCACCAGTAAGCTTGTAGCCAGCGCCCATAGCGAAGATGAAATCGCCGGCGTCATCGCCCATGAACTGGGTCACATCCTCACTCATCAATTTGCCATCGAGACCACTGCCGACCTCCGCCGCCTGTTGGGCGTCACTTCGGTCAGCGATCGCGCCGACATCTACGCCAAGTTCCAGCGATTGGTCGACGCCCGAATGCACCAGAAACATCAGACTGACGTCGATTCTGACGACAAGCAGGACCAGGCCGACCGCGTGGCTGTCTATGCCGCCGCCACCGCGGGCTATCGCCCCCAGGCTTATGCCGAGTTCTGGGACCGTTCCTTCTTCGTGGGCGGTAAGACCGGCAGCCGCCTCAGCGACTTCTTCGGCGCGACCTCGCCATCGCAGAAGCGCCTGCGCAAGATCCGCGGTATCATCGCCGAGCTGCCCCCCGGATGCGGAACCACGAAGGAAGCAAAAGCCAGTCCCGAGTTCGAACACTGGCAGCACGATGTCCTGGAAGATCAGGCCGCTCCCGTAACTGCCGCCAGCACATCGAGCGCCGTCAGCGACCTCCAACTCACGCCGCCTCTGCGCCTTGACATCGACCGCGTTCGCTTCAGCCGCGACGGCAAATATGTTCTTGCCCAGGATCAAAGCTCCATCTTCGTGCTCACCCGCGAACCATTCAAGGAACTCTTCCGCATCGACGCGGAACGCGCTCTTCCGGCGGACTTCACTCCAGACTCTCAACAAGTTGCGTTCACGACTCCCGGGCTTCACGTCGAGCAGTGGAGTATCTCTCAGCAAAAGCTTCTTGCGGCCCACGAGGTCGTGGCTCAGCAGGACTGCATCGAGACCTTGCTATCGCCCGATGCGCGCACAGTCGCTTGCGTCGTGACGCCAAGTGCCGAGCACGGTGTTGGATTTGTCCTGATCGACGTCGACACCGGCCATCTTCTTTTCGAGAAGAAGTCCTGGTTCGATCCAAATCTCAGCTTTGAATACGCGCTGTTGCAGCGCCTGCTCACGCACGATACTTCGGACATCGTCACCGCCGCGTTCTCCGCCGACGGAAACACTCTGCTCATCGGCCCCGGTTCCGACAGGCTCGCGTTCGATCTGCGCACTCGCACTCCAATCAAGATCGAAGGCGCATTGAAGCAATACGCCTTTCCCGTCTCGTACTGCTTCCTGGGCAACGACAAAGTGGTCGCCGTGAATCCCATCACCCCTGACGAATCCGGCATCTTCAGCTTCCCTGACGGCAAACGCCTCCAGAAGATCAAACTCAATCTTCCGTACATGTCCTCGACCACCGGCGGTGAGCTCGTCATAACGGCAGCCTCCAAAGACCTCACAGCAGGGTCAAAGGACGCAGCGGTCGCTGTGGCCGACGTGAGCGCCGCGAGGTATGTGGTCGCATCGAGATCGCCGGCCATCGATGTCTTTGGCAGCTCAACTGCCAGATCGTTTGTCAGTGAAAGTCTGGATGGGTCCCTCGCCCTGACCAAGCCAGGCAGCCAGGATCCGAAAGACACCTCTCACACTCTCCTGTCTCTGAGCCCGCTTGCTCCTGCCAATGCAGCCAGCCTTTCGCCCGATGGCCGTTATCTCGCGTTTTCCACTCACACCCGCGGCGGTGTCTGGGACCTCCAGACCGGCAAGCGTGCATTTTATGTGCGAGGCTTCCGAAGCGCGTGGTGGACGCCCGAAGGCAAGCTGCTTGCCGAGTTTTCGGCACACGACAAAGATCTGAGAGTAGTTGGCGAGATGACCATGGTCCCTCAACATGCCGACACCTTGAGCTACAAGCTCGCCGACAAGGCATATCTGGAAAGTGGGCACCTCTATGAATGGAAGTCTGAAAAAAAGACGTGGACTCTGATCACTTCCTCTCCGTTGGACGCGTCGGTTCAATGGTCAAAAAGCTTCAATGATGGCCATCCCAGCTCCGCCATCAACCAGGCGGATGACGACCTCATCTATAGCTATGCTTTGCAGTCTTCCCTCGCCAAAGACAAGCTCCGCAATGCCGGCAATCTCAAGGATGAGATCAACGCCGTTAAAGAGAAGGGATCCGGCCGCCTCATCGAGATCGTCAGCTCATCCGATGGGTCCACTCGCGCTCAAGTGGTCGTGGAAGTGCCGCGCACCTACGAGGGAGTGGACGGCTTTACCCGAGTCGGCGATCTCCTCTATCTGTCTACCGGCGACAATCGAACCATCGTCTACTCCATCAAGGATGGGTCGCAGCTCCGTCAGATCTTCGGCAACGTCGTCGCCGCCGATCCGGCAACCGGCGCGATCTGTACTACCAACCGTCGTGGCGAAGCCGTAGTGCTGGACAAGGCCGGCGTCGAACTGCAACACCTCACTCTCGGCAGCCCGCTGCGTTTGCGAGCCTCCGCGAAAAGGGTACGGAATTGGTGGTCCTCACCGCTGACCAGCGTATTCGCCGCTTCAAGATCGGACCGCCGGTCGCGAGCAATAGCAGAGCATCGCAATAGCGCGGAACCCCCGTCCGGCTCGATAGTCCCCCCTCCCCGATTTGCTGAGATGAAAGTCTCTGGAAGTATTGTCAGCTTTTGTCTTGGCGCTGATCCAGCGCGATGTGTATGATCAGCCCCGCCTTAGTTCGACCGGGATTCAAGTCTTATCGGGAGTTGTCAATTGTCCAGCTTTCCCTTCCCCTCTCGCCATGCGAGCGCCAGATCCGCCTTTTCGTTTTCCTCTCTTTTGCCAAGCAGCGCCTGTCCTGGCGACTCTCGTCCTGTTCCTTGCCGGATGCGGCGGAGGCGGGGGCACAAAGCCCGCGTCCGTTACCGTGACCTCGGTAGCGGTCACTCCGGGCACCGCGACGATCGCCGAAACGGGCACCACCCAGTTGAAGGCGGTTGCGACCAACAGCGACGCGAGCACGACCGATGTTACCGCGACGGCAACCTGGGCCTCGTCCGCAGCCACCGTGGCCACCGTCTCCTCGACAGGCCTGGTCACCGGCGTATTACATGGAACGGCTAACATTACTGCATCGAGTGGTGGTAAGACATCGACCACCGCAGTCATTACTGTCTCCCCGAGCTTGACGTCGATCGCCGTTACTCCGGCCGGCGCCAGTGTGACGGTGGGCAACACCCAGCAATACACCGCAACCGGAACCTACGACGACGCATCGACCGCCGACCTTACCACTAAGGTTTCCTGGTCCAGTTCGAGCGCGGGCACGGCAACGATTACCGCCAGTGGCGGTCTGTCACCGCCGTCGCTCCCGGCAGCGTGACGGTATCCGCTGTTCTTGCCGGCGTAACCGGTACAGCGATGGCAACCATCGTGCCTGCGACCGTCGCGATCAAGAAACAGGTCGTCGATCAGACAAATGTCGGAATAAACAACCTCGCAGTAACATTCGCCACAGCCAGTGGACCGGTTTACACCGACCCGCACGGTAATTTTCAGGCCATGGCTTACCCAGGCAGCCAGGCACTCACCATCACCAACAACGGCCAACCCGTTCTGAGCGCCACGGTCACCGTCAATATGGACGGCTCCCTCGCGGAATACACAGGCCCCATCCAGGTAACAGTCCCTTCCGGCGGCGGAAACGAAACCAAGACCCCCATCATTGGCCCGAGAGCACTATTGAATGTGACTCCGACCGTTCCCTATGGAGGACAGAGCGTCACAGTCGCCTTCAGCGACGCGGCCGCGACATCGATCAGCGTTCAGTTCACGGGCGCAGGCTGCGGAAGTCTCCTGAGCGGCCAATTGAACGGCAGCAGCTATACACAGACGGCGAACGTCGCCAACGAAGGCAGTTGCCAGATCGTCGCCACGGTGCAGTATGCGGCCGGCCCGCAAATCTTTCAGGCGCAGTTCCAGGTGCGGCCTACTAGCATCGCCTTACCGGCATACTCGATCCTGGGCGCGAGTTATGTGCCCGGCGATTCCCTTCCCGCAGCCGTAAGTCAGACCGGGACCATCTCGGTGACCGGGGCCACCGGTCCCGGAGAGTTGATCAACGGCGCGCTAGCAAGAATTTATGTGCAAACCTCCGCCAACTTACCCAAGGCAGGGATCGTCAGCCTGCAGGTCGGACTGCACGGCGTTCCTGGCTATTTCATCGTCCCCGCGCAGCTCAGCAACGGACAGCTCTATTTCGACCTGGCCCTCGATCAGAATTACTTCGCGGCGCCGCCGGCCGCAAGAGGCCGCATCCGCACCGTAGGGCAGCGCCTTGCGAAGAGACCGTCGCTCAGGCCGGCGGATGCGATTGACACCGGCACGCTCGACCTTGACATTCAGACCGTCGATACCCAGGGGAATATCAGCGACCCCGACACCACCTCCTTCTCGACCCTGCAGGTCGGATCCGGAACGCTGCAAATCTCGCTGTCCTGGGGAACGCCTGACGATCTCGATCTGCATGTCGTGGAGCCGTCCGGGGGAAGAGATTTTCTACGGTCATACGCAATCCTCCGATGGAGGAATCCTTGACCTCGATTCGAACCCAGCGTGCGAAATCGACAATATCGATAACGAGAACGTGACCTGGCCCAACGTCACTCCGCCCGCAGGCCAATACATTGTGAGGACAGATTTCTACGCAAGCTGCAGCGGACTCTCACCCGCCTATCAGGTGACTGTAAATAATTGCGGCAACGTCTCTCAGTTCACCGGCTCGTTCACACCCGATCAGGCGGATGGCGGTTATTCCGGCTCCGGCGTGACGGTCTCCACTTCAACTTCACTCCCTGTAACTCTTCCGAAGTTTCCGGGAACGGCGGTCTATGACGACCTGCAGGCGACGCCGACCGGCCTATCGACAACCCCGGTCCCGCTTCCAATTCGATACGCAACCGCCGAGGTGCATCGCGCCAGCGATGACACCGTTCTTGCCACAGGAAGCACGGACGCAGCGGGCAACTTCGATCTGACCTTCGCCAATACCGGAGCGCCCGGTTATTACGTGAAAATCGTGACGACGAATACCGATGCGAACTACGTTGTCCAGGAAGTGGAAGATCAGAATGCGAACGACTATTTCATCAAGTCTGCCAGCTATGATGAAACCGTGACGCCGGTCAACACCGGCGTCATGATCCACGCGTTGGTTGCCGATGTCGCACCGGCATTCAATATCTGGAACATCGGGGTCGACGGCTCGATCAGCACCGCGCGCTGGTTTGGCTCGAAGCCGAGCAAGCTGACCTGGATTTACTTCCCCGGGCAAAACCCCACCGTCTGTCCCAACGTGAGCTGTTTCTCCGGGTCGAGCGACACCATCAACGTTCTCGATTCCGCGACCGATTCAGACGTCTACGACGATCTGGTGCTGCTGCATGAGTATGGTCATTTTGTGCAGAAGTATTATTCCGTCGACAACTCTCCGGCGGGAACGCACATGCTCACCGGTCAATACGATCCGAGGCTGGGATGGAGCGAGGGTAGCGCCACCTTCTTTGCCCTCTTCACGCGCCAGACGTCGGAATATATCGATACTTCGGTTGCAGCTCCGATGGGGGTTGGTCTGCGATATGACGTGACCATCCCGATCAGCTCAACGGTCGCGACGCTCGGCACCGATGACGGCACACAGACCGGTTTCCTGAGCGAAGTCATCCCCACCGCGGGGATGTGGGCAATGGGAGTTACCGATGGGAGTGCGAACGGCGTCTTCACTGGAATGGGATCCATCAAAGGCATGCCCGCGACGAACAGCAGCGGCAGAGATTTCATCGGGGCAGATTTAGCAATCGTTTTTTTTTTTTACCTTCGACAGCTCAGTTAGTATTGCTGCATATCCGGTGATGAATAGTCGAAAAGTAGGGATCTGACCCACTCCTTTCGCGGTAGCATTCCCTGCGATCCACCAAACTTGTTCCCTCAAGACTTCTCCGTCAATGAGGCTTTGGGTCCTTCTAATCTCATCATCACAAACGCCGCTGAGCCAGCCAAAGAAACGGTAGATACATGCATTCATAAGTTTGGGAAATCCGACGTCGTTGCCGCTGACTGTCAAGGTCGCGAACTCGGCTTTAGGGCCTAGTAAGGGGATTTGATTATGAAGCACGTCGGGCATGGAGGCGCCCGAGCACGCCTGTAAATTCAGACCAGAGGGTGGAGTCCCGAGGGCGGATGAGGATTGAAGCTGTTGAGGGTAGCTCATGTTGAAGCGGGCACAGTTGGGGCTAATTGGATAGCCGCAGCCAAGTCCAGCAGCGTAGGAGTCTCCGAGGGCAGTCCAGTTGCGAAATCGAGAGGTCACCAAAGAAGATTCATGGGAAGCCGTCGATATTGGCTCTTGAGTAAGGCGG
>CAVZRF010000026.1:0-108494 GCA_963777685.1 uncultured Acidobacteriaceae bacterium
GGTATTCTTATTTTGCGCTCAGTTGTTTGGTTGTGAGCCTTCTTGCCTGGAAAGCTGGATCGCCTTCCACAGTATCTCCAAGCCCCTCAGCGTAATCGCCCGCAAATATGATGTGCGCGGCGGTGTGTGGAAGTTTTGATCATGCTTGTTGTTGCTTGATCGCTTCCCCGCAAAAGGCATCGTGCGGCAGAGCCGAGCCAGGGACATTTCTTCAGCCCCCGGCTTACTGATTCCCGGCACTCCCTCTCGAAAGAAACAATTTCTGTCACGGACGGATGAAGCCGTCGCGAGACAGTAACTCGCGTCCCGGACCGGTCTCTGTCTGCTCCAAAGCAAGACTCAGGAACCGAAGCAACGGGACCATAGGACAACTTTGACTCAATTTAATGACTTTCAGATTTCCGCCTCGCTGAAAAAGCGTCTGGCGACTTGTAATTTCACGACGCCCACTCCGGTACAGGATGGGGCGATTCCTCCGGCGCTTGAGGGCCGCGATGTGCTGGCGACAGCGCAGACCGGGACCGGCAAGACGCTGAGCTTTCTGATTCCGATCATCGAAAAGCTGCAATCGACGCAGTCGAAGAATGCGACGGCGCTGATTCTGCTGCCCACGCGCGAGCTGGCGATGCAGGTCGAGCAGACTTTTCGTACGCTGACGCAGGGCACCTCGCATAGCGTGGCGCTGGTGGTTGGCGGGCTGGCCGAAGGGCCGCAGATCCAGGCGATTCGCCGTGGAGCGCGGTTGATCGTGGCGACCCCGGCCGGCTTGAGGATTACATCAAGCGGCGCATGGTCAAGCTGAATGAAGTACAGATCCTGGTGCTGGACGAAGTCGACCGCATGCTGGATATGGGCTTCAAGCCGGCGATCAAGCGGATTGCGGGCGAGATCCCTGGCGACCGCCAGACGCTTTGCTATTCGGCGACGCTGGATGCGGCGATCAAGGAGGTCGTTCGCGACTACCTGAAGAACCCGGTGCGGATCGAGATTGGCTCAGTACTGAAGCCGGCGGAGAATGTTCGCTTGCAGACCTTTGAAGTGACTTCAGACAAAAAGCAGGAGTTGCTTGAGCACTTGCTGAAATCCGAAGAGGGCAGCTTCCTGGTTTTTGTTCGGACGAAGCATGGCGCGGAGCGGGTTGCCCAGCGGCTGACGCGTTCGGGCCACGGGGCGACGAGCATTCACGGCGACCGCACCCAGGCGCAGCGTAGCGCGGCGTTGAAGAGCTTTTCCAAGGGTGGGCACCGGATTCTCGTTGCGACCGACGTGGCCGCGCGCGGTCTGGACGTCGACCATGTGGCGCACGTTGTGAACTACGACATGCCCAAGATGGCGGAAGACTTCGTGCATCGCGTTGGCCGTACCGGACGCGCGGATCGCAAGGGCGTGGCTCACACCTTTGCCCAGCCGGACGAGCGCGGCGACCTGAAAAAGATTGAGCGTACGCTCAAGATTTCGATGGAGCGCTTTCGCGTGAAGCCTTCGGTAGCTGGCGCGGCGGGTCACTCGAGCTCGGTCCACGTTTAGTTTTTAGGCTGGTTTGATTCAGTTGGGCGCATGACCCTTGTGGGTTGTGCGCCTTTTTGTTTGTGGCGAGATTTGGGAGTCTAGCGGAGGCCGATGATTCGCCGGGTCCTTCCTCCCTTCCATCGTGCGTGACTTGGGCAGCGGTCCCGATGCTGACGATCGGTGGCAACTCCCCTCAGGATGAACGGGAGCCGTCCGCCACGACAGTTTCTTACAACTGCTACAGAAGCTGTCGCTGTTCCTAGAGATACAAAGATGACGCGTGTGTTTAGGGAAGAGCAACTACTCGGCGGCGACGCGGGAGATGGCGGTTTCGAGGATTTCGCGGGTGAAGATTAGGTCCTGGGCGGTGCCGGTGCGGCGGCGGTAGAGGGCTGTCGTTTGGCAGAGGACGACGATGTCTTCGATCTCGGCGGGGTTGATGGCGGACTCTAGGACCCGTCCGCGGAATTCTTCTTCGGTCATGTCTTGCAGGCGGAAGCCCTGGTGCTGGGCCTCTTTCAGATAGAAGACGGCGACTTCGGCGAGCATTTCGCGGGCGTCGTCGGGGATCTCGCGGTTGCCCCCGTGGGTGACTTCTGCGCCGGGAAGGCTGAGCTTGATGCCGAAGAGGTTGTCGAGGTCGCTATTGGTCTCAAAGGTCACGGTGGTGGCGACGACGAGAACGTTGTGGCGTTCGGAGGTGGTCTCGATGAGGGCGTCGAGCTCGGTGAGTACGTCGGGGTCGCTCTCTTTGTAGGCGAGGTCGATGCGGGGGAGGAGCAGCATCACTTTCTTGGATTTGTATCCGCGAACTATGCTTTTGGCTTTGGCGAGGGCGTCGGAGTCGCGGGGGTTGTAGACGGTGACGAGGCGCTCCATGCCGGCCATTTGGGCGATGCGTTCGGCGAGGCTTTTTTTGCCGCTTTGGACGGGGCCGATGACGAGGACTTCGTTGCCGATCTTGAGGTCTTTGTAGGCTGCGGGGTTGCGGGCGCGGTCGATGAGGTCGGCGATGCTGGTGATGAGGTGGTCGAGTCCAGCGAGGCGGGGATTGAGGCTGCTGACGGGGACGTCTTCGAGGGAGAGATAGATGCGCTCGCGGCGCTTGCGGATCTCGGAGATGAATTCGATGAAGGTGGGCAGGGTGGCGATCGACCCGACGACGGTGGCGAAGACGAGGAACTCCTCGGTGAGAAGGAGGGCCGAGTCCGCCGATGCCGCTGGGTTGAACATAAGTCGAGGATAGCAGTTGGGTTAGTGGCGACTGAGTTCGGGGCGAGCTAGGGGCAGCGGGAGTGCTTGCGATTGCTGTAACCTTAGGTGCAGGAGGACGGCGCTAATGGCGACAGTCACCTATGTTCCGGTCGAGACTTATCTTCGCTCTTCGTATGAGCCAGACGCAGAGTATGTGGACGGTGAGATCGAGGAGCGGCCTATGGGAGAGCATGACCATGCTGCCTGGCAGGCGGCGATTCAGCGGTGGTTTTTTGCTCACGACCGCGAGTGGAACATTGAAGTGCTTCCCGAACTGAGAGTACAAGTGTCGCCGTCCAGGTTCCGGGTTCCCGATGTTGCCGTTCTCGATTGCGACAGGCCTATCGAGCAGATAGCGACCTACCCGCCGATCGCGGTCTTTGAAGTATTGTCGCCAGAGGACACGGTGAGACGGCTACGCCGCAAGCTGGACGACTACGCGAAGATGGGCATTCCGCAGATATGGGTGATCGACCCGGAGGACAGCTCGAGCTTTCGCTATCTGGACGGCGAACTGCTGCGCAGGGAGGCTTTTGAAGAGCCTGGGCGGGGGATTTCGTTCCGAATTGAAGAGATCGCCAAGCTTTTGAGGCGATAAATCGAGGACCACTTCCGCAGCGGGAAATGAAAGTACCAATTCAAAGCCGGGATTTTCCGGCCTTGAATTCACTTCTCGGCGGGCTTATTCTCTTGGCATCGAGTAAGGCTCCTGCACTCATAGCGAGGTGACTTATGAAGCGGCTTCTCCTGGTGGTGGCAGTAGCGGCGCCGATTCCGGCCTGGGGTCAGGATAGTGTTGAGGCGCCGAAGACGCTGGATAGAGTTCAGGCAGATTCCAATCAACCGGCAAAGGTTTGGGTTCGGGGCGCGGATGGGCGGATGCAGGAGCTGCAAACTCCTGCAACACTCGGCCAGTTGCAGGCACTTGTTCAGGAGCCGGGCGCTGTGGATCTGGAGAATAAGATCAGCTCGCAGGCTGGATGTCCGGTGCAGATTGTGGATGCGTCCTTTGATCGGCCTGCGGAATTGATGTTGACTGCCCGTTCGCGGGCGGAGAGTGCGCCGACGCTTCGGCTGGACTATCAAAACTTTAGCGGCAAGGACATTGAGTCGGTGGTATTGACGGGCTGGATCAAGGTGAAAGATAGCCCTTATCAGCTGGACTCGGTCAGCCATTCGGTCGAGCTGGAGCTGTCGCGGAAAGCACTGCTGGGTAAGGATGTGCAGGCGACGCAGGCGCTGAAGCTGGCGGCGAACGCGATCGGTTTCGACCGGATCGAGTTGTCGCAGGTGACTTATGCCGACGGAACTTCGTGGAAGCCACAGCGGAAGTGTGTGTATGCGAATGCCGGGTCCACGGAGCGGGCGAAGGCCTGGTAGTTGGCGCCGTCCCGAAACGGCAACCTGCTAAGTTGTTCTAAAATTAGTGCTATGTTCCTCAAACAGTATTACCTGGGCTGTCTGGCCCATGCCTCTTATTTGATCGCCGACGAGGCCAGCAAGACTGCGATTGTGGTCGATCCGCAACGAGACATTGAGCAATATCTGGCCGATGCAGAGCGGATAGGCGTGACGATTCGCTACGTCTTTCTTTCCCACTTTCATGCCGACTTTCTTGCGGGGCATCTTGAGTTGCGCGACCGCTGTGGTGCGGAGATCCGGCTGGGGGCCAAGGCGAAGGCAGACTATGCGTTTGTTCCGATGAAGGACGGCGACACGTTGGATTTTCCGGGGCTGCGATTGCAGATTCTGGAGACGCCGGGACATACGATCGAGTCGATCTCGATATCTCGTTTTCGATCTGCAGAAGGACGCCGACAAGCCGTATGCGGTGCTGACTGGCGACACGTTGTTTATTGGTGATGTGGGGCGTCCCGACCTGCGCGCTTCGCTCGGGTGGACGGCGGAGGAGTTGGGCGGGCGCCTCTACGATTCTCTGCGCAATAAGCTGCTGCCGCTGCCGGATGAGACGCTGGTGTATCCGGCGCACGGCGCTGGGTCGCTATGCGGTAAGAACATGTCGTCGGATACGGTATCGACGCTGGGCGATCAGCGGCGCTTCAACTATGCGCTACAACCGATGACGAAAGAGGAGTTTACGCGGTTGGTGACGGCTGACCAACCGGATGCTCCGGCTTACTTCACCTATGACGCGGTGCTGAACACGCGCGAGAGAGCTACGCTTGACGAGGCTCTGGAGCATAGTTTGCATCCGTTGAGCTTGCTGGAAGTGCTGGAGATGGGCGATGAGGGAGCGCAGATTTTGGATGTTCGCGATGCCGCGGAGTATGCCAAGGGGCATCTCGTGGGCAGCCTGAATATCGGCCTGGGTGGGCAGTATGCGACCTGGGCGGGGACGGTGCTCGATGCGGCGCGACCGATCGTGATCATTGCGGAGCCGGGACGAGAGCTAGAGGCTGCGACGCGGTTGGGCAGGATCGGCTTCGATCGCGTGAATGGATATTTGAAGGATGGGATGGGAGCGCTTGCGGGCCGGCCAGAGCTGGTCAAGACGACGGAACGGGTGAGTGCGCCGATGCTGGAAGAGGAATTGGTTTCAGCGAATCCGCCTTTGGTGGTGGATATTCGCTCAAGCCGTGAGTGGGACCAGAAGCATATTGGCGACAGTGTGAATCTGCCGCTCGCTCATCTGAAAGAGAGCGCTGGTAGCCTGCCTCAAGGGCGACGGATTGCTGTGCATTGCGCCGGCGGCTACCGATCTTCGATTGCCGTGGGGATTCTGAATCAGCATGGCATTACCGATCTGGTTGAGTTGGCCGGTGGCCTCGCTGCCTGGGAGGCGGCGAAGCTGCCAATAGTCGGCGCCTGATTGGCGCCAACCCGGGGAGAGTTACGGTGCGAACGTGATGCCGTAGCGTTCCGAGATGGCCATCAGTTTCGGGGCATCCTGAGGCATTGAGAGCGTGGAGATCTCTTCGAGATATTTCTCCAGTCCGGATGGCGTGAGGAAGATCAACATCTTTCCGTTTGTCTTCCCTACATTGCGAAAGGTGTGGACGGAGCCGCGTTTCGCGAGGATGGCGCGGCCATGTTCCGCTTTTTGCCATTGCCCGTCTGCAAGAAACTCGTACTCGCCATCGAGCACGAAGAAGGTCTCGTCTTCCTGGGTGTGAGAGTGGGGTGGTGGACCCCGCCGGGCGGTGAGGTCTGGGTGAGGGTTGTAGATAGTCCGCCTGTGGCCTCGCCGGGGATGAGGACCTCGACGGGTTCACCGAAGACTTTGAAGGTTTTGAGTGGAGTCATGGGTCGTTCCGCTTTCAAGGGGAATGCTTTTGCAAGCAGCAGGATAGCAAACCACGTGGCTGCGGTTGAACGCTGGGGGCTCAATGCGCTGAGGACGGGGTGCGGCAGGCGGCGAGCAAGTCCTGATATCGATCCGTCGCTGAGGTAAGGCGCTGTTTGAGCGCGTCAGCCGAGTTGATGCCGGCGAGATTCGACAGCGCGTTTTCGCGGGCGATGATGTTCATGGCCGAAACGAGTTCGACGCAGGCCCGCGCGTCGGCGCGGATCGCGGCGATGACGCGGTCTTGCAGTTGATGGGCGCAATCGAGGACTTCGATGCCGAGGTCGAGGATGTCGAGCGCGGACTCGGTGGCGGCGATGCTGGCGTCGTTCATGGCTTGCTGCCTTGCGGTTTGCTCTTGGGGAGTGGCTTTGGGGAACTGCATGGCGCGGATGTATTGGGCGAAGGCGTCGGAGTCGGCTTGGGCTGCGTTTAGCAATTGCGAGGCGAGTTTGAGGAGCTTATCTTCAAAGGTCGCGTAGATGGAATCGGGCTGGCGGCGGGCGGAGACTCGGATGGATTTGAGCAGGAGCGAGACGCCGAGATAGCCGCAGATGGCGGTGACCGTGCCTCCGCCTGGAGTGGGCGCGGTGGACGCTGCCGCGGCGAAGAGCGACGCGAGGGTGTTGCTGGCGGGGTTTTGAGGCGGTTGGTCGGTCACGTTGGAAAGTCCGTTGTCTGGCGCGCGTGGGTGCTACAGTGATTTGAGCATTGCTCGATCCCTATGTCGATATCCGATGATCTTGCGCGTATTGCGTTTCAGGAGCAGGAGCTCCAATTTGCAAGCTTCGATGAGGAGACCGCCTGGCGGCTGGGTTCGCGGCTGCGGTCGATCGCGGTTGAGCGCGAGTTCAAGATCGTGATCGACGTGCGGCGGTTTGGGCAGCCGCTTTTCTATACCGCGCTTGCGGGGACGGTCCCTGACAATGTGGATTGGGTGCGGCGCAAGAGCAATGTGACGGCGCGTTTTTTGCGCAGTTCTTATGCGATTGGGTTGGAGATGGAAGCGAAGCAGTCGAACCTCTTCGATCGCTATGGGCTTGCGGTGAGCGAGTATGCGAGCCATGGCGGGTGCTTTCCGCTTCGTGTTTTGCAGGCGGGGGTGATTGGTTCGGTGACTGTCTCCGGGTTGCCGCAGCGGGCGGACCATGAGCTTGCAGTTGAGGGAATTTGTGGGGAACTGGGGCTGGAATATGAGGGGTTGCGCCTTGGGGAGTGAGCTGACTGGGAGGTTCTCGATCCTGCGCCGCGCATTGCGATAAGCTTGCACGGAAAGGAATGACTCGTGGCCACTTCGACTTATGTTCCGGTTGAAGACTATTTGCGCTCCTCTTATGAGCCGGATGCCGGGAGTATGTGGATGGCGAAATCGAGGAGCGGCCAGCAGGGGAATACAACCATGCGGCTTGGCAGAAGGCGATCCTGCTCTGGTTTGCCAAACATGAGCAGGGGTGGAACGTTAGGTTGTGCCGGAGTACCGGGTGCAGGTTGCGGCGACGCCGATTCGGGTTCCGGATGTGACAAGCTGGCTGATTACGCGAAGATGGGCATTCCGCAGAATGGGTCATCGATCCGGAGGATGGGGCGAGTGTTCGCTATCTGGATGGGGAGTTGCTGCGGGGCGGAGTATTTGAGGAGCCTTCGCGGGGGATTTCTTTTCGGGACTAAGGAGATTGGGAAGCTGGTAGGCGGGAGTCTTTGCTGAGGCGCGGGAATCAGGAGAGGTATCCCCCTCCTTACTGGAAGGTCATTTTCAACTGAATCGCCTGAGTAGTTTACCCGGGGTGCTATCTGCCGCCCTGGGCCTTGCTCGAAATGCACGAGGCCGTAGCGCTCCATCGTTTTGAGAGTGCGGGAAAGGTTCGACTTTGCGCGTCCGGTTTTCTCGGCCAGCTCATTGAGCGACTGCGGCTGCGTTTTTGAGATCAGCGCCAGCAGCGCGCGGTTTTTGTCGGACAGAACCTGCGACATGGTTTCGAGCGATTCAAACCATACTTTCGGTTCTCCGGGACTGGGGACGTGTTCCCCGCGCGCGATGGCCATGGTTCGTTGCTTATACTGTTCGAGCGTGGCGATACCTACCTTTAATGTCGTCATGCCTTCTTCCGTTTCTGCAAAATCGCCTCGACTTCCGTCCAGAAATCCGCCAGAAGCGTCGCGGCGTCGGTGTAAACGTAAAACCGAATCCTTTGACCACTATGCTTGTGTCGAACTCTATGCGCGTCCTGGCGCCTGGCCCGGTGCTTTCGCGCACTGGGTGGGCGTTATCGAAGCCCAGTAGCCGCTCCCCGTGCTCGTCGTGCAAGGTGAGCGAATAATTCAATCCCTGCGGACGCTCCAGGGACACCGGAACCTGCTTAACGACAAACTTGACCCAGCATTTGCCGTCTGCGTCCGCGACAAAGCTTTCGCCGTCGAGCAGCAGGAGCGTGTCTAGGCTGGGGTCGCGAACTTCCACCTGCTATTAGGTTATCATCGGATAATAACATAGTCCATTATTTTCGGAAGGGTGTGCCAAAGAGGATGGCGCGAGTCTTCGCTCTATCTGGACGGGGAGTTGCCGCGGGGCGAGGTTTTTGAGGAGCCTTCGCGGGGGGATTTCTTTTCGGATTGAGGAGATTGGGAAGCTGGTTGGCCGTAGGACTCCTTGGTCCAGTTGTCATTGCCCTTTCAGTATGGTCGGATACCATGTGAATGCGTTGAAGTCGGCCTTATTGCCCAGCTTTATGCGACCGCCGTCGTATCTTGGATCCGTTCCCGGTTCGATGATCAGCGCGCGTTTATCCTTCTGCGAGATCGACGGGTACGCTTTCCATGCTCCGTCCTTCAGGACATAGATGACGTATCCGGTCTTGGGAATTGTAGTCGCGCTTCTTTTGTTATAGCTTCCAGTGCAATCAGTTCAACATCGATTGTCGGCGCATCTTTCCCCGAGTTAGCGGCTAAGCCGCCTATGCCGCCGTGAGTTTGTCCGCGTAGGTTCAGGGCCGCCATGCCGATAGAGATATCCTTTCCCAGAAATTCGTTGGCGACGACCGCCTTGTCCCCAGAAGTGATTCGTACCAAGTCATAATTGATGCTCGGGGCAGGCGTCTTCGGCAAAAGTGGAAAAAGGAGCCAATATAGAAATAGGAGTGTGGCGAACGTCACCGAACTAAATCTGATCCACGTGGGTAGGGGTCGCGGACGTGGTTCGATAAAGCGAGGAAAGAGAAAGACTCCATAAAGCAAGCCCAGTATGAGTGCTGAATCAGGACCGATTTCTGCGAGCGCTAAGATCCACCCAGCTCCTAAGACACCGAGGCCGGCTGTTACAGCGGCGACCGTTCCACCTAGAAGACGATTAAGCCATCGAGGAGTAGACGCAGCGCCGAGCACGAGGCTCAGCGCGAAAAGTCCGGCGCCAAAATAGAGACAGGAATAGGCAAACCAAGGTGCGAATCCAATGTAAGTGGCAGCCTCAGTCCAAGAAGGCCAATGAAGACGTCCCCACCAACCGGGTCCGGGTCTATCACTGTAGGGCAAATAGCCGAGACAACTTGACAGTAAGAGAACAAGGCTCGTCCCGATCCCGACAAGGACGCTGAATAACAATGCTGTCCCTGCAAATCTTCGGGCAAGGGATTTAACCAAGCGCATTCTCCTCTGACCTTCTCATTCAAAGAAGCTAACCTCTCGCCCGCTCAATCGCCGTAACCACCGCTTTCGCTTTATTCACCGACTCCTCATATTCCTTCTCGGGTACGGAGTCGGCGACGATTCCGGCTCCGGCTTGGATGTAGCCTTTTTTGCCTTTGAGGAGCAGGGTGCGGATGGCGATGCAGCTATCCAGGTTGCCGGAGAAGTCGGCGTAGAGGATGCTGCCTCCGTAGATGCCGCGGCGGGTGGGTTCGAGCTCTTCGATGATCTCCATGGCGCGGATTTTGGGTGCTCCGGATAGGGTGCCGGCGGGGAAGCAGGCGCGGAAGGCGTCGACCGGAGATAGTTCTGCGCGTAACTTGCCCTCAATCGCACTTACTAAGTGCATGATGTGGGAGTAGCGCTCGATGAACATGAAGTCTTTGACCTTGACGGAGGAGAATTCGCTGACGCGGCCGACGTCGTTGCGGCCGAGGTCGACGAGCATGAGGTGTTCGGCGCGTTCCTTTTCGTCGGCGAGCATCTCCTCGCCGAGGCGGATGTCTTCGGCTTCGTCGCCGCAGCGGGGGCGGCTGCCGGCGATGGGGCGGTATTCGACGGCGCGCTGTTTGACGCGGACTAAGAGTTCTGGTGAAGAGCCGACGATGTGGGTGGCTTCTGGGTTGCCTTTTTCCGGGCTTCTTTAGTCCGAAGCGGAGGAAGTACATGTAGGGCGACGGATTGACGATGCGCAGCGAGCGGTAGATGGAGAAGGGATCGACCTCGGGCTCAACCTCAAAGCGCTGGGAGACTACAACTTGAAAGATGTCTCCGGCGGCGATGTATTCCTTGGATGTGGTGATGGCGTTGAGGAAGTTTTGTTTCTTGCTGCTGGGCTTGACGATTAGCTTTCCGGACACCTTATTTGGCTTTTGTTTGGGTAGGGGCTTGGCGAGTTTCTTTTCGAGGCGATCAAGGCGGGCGATGGCGTCGTCGTAGGCGGCCTTTGGTTTCAGGCGCGAGAGGTCGGCGGTGACGATGAGCAGGATGGCCTTTTTGACGTGGTCGAAGGCGAGGACTTCGTCGAAGAACATGAGGCAGGCGTCAGGCATGCCGAGGTCGTCTTTGGCGAGGGTGGGCAGGCGCTCGATCTGGCGGACGACGTCGTAGGCGAAGAAGCCGACGGCTCCGGCGGTGAAGGGTGGCAGGGCGGGGAGCCGCGCGGGGTTGTGGCCGTTGAGGGCATCTTTGAGGAGGGTGAAGATGTCGCCTTCGAAGACGCGAGTTTCCGCTTTGGTTGATGCGCCGGTTTCGGTGACTTCGATCGACTTTCCCCAGGCGACGATTTTCTTGTAGGGGCGGACGCCGATGAAGGTGTAGCGGCCGACGCGTTCGCCGCCCTCGACGGACTCGAGCATGAAACATTCGGGCTCGCCCTCGGCGAGGCGAAGGAAGGCGGAGACGGGGGTTTCGAGATCGGCGGTGAGGCTGCGATAGACGGGGACTAATGTGTGCGCGGCGGCGAGTTTTTCGAAGTCTTTGCGGAGAGGCAGACTCGGCGGTTGTGGGGCAGCCATATTGAAGTCATGCTATCGCATTCGATGGCGTGTCATCCGGGTTTCATCTTATAGGGTGAAGCGGCCGACGGATTGGGCCTTTACTCCTCGTCGATCAGGACTTCCCGTATTTCCTGTCGATATCGCTTTCGCTCCCAGCGAAAGGAGATTTCATATCGTCTGGCGCGGCGGGTTTGATAAATAAGAGCTGGACGAAAGCAGGCAAGGCATCTTCCGCCTTTATGCCGGACGCTGGGATAAGCGACTCCATTGGATTGCTCTTTGAGCAGTCGCCGCGCCAGCTTTTGCGACTCTGCGTAGCAGTCTGGGACCGGCTCAGCCGCGAGGCAGTCTGAGTAGTCGGAGGCGGGCTCGAGCGAGTGAAAGTCCGCATGGAAGTCCGCAAGCCAGTCATCGTAGGTGGAGGTTTCGGAGTCGGGTAGCCCGGCGGGCGACTCCGGGACGACCATGTCTTCGAGTCGTTTGGCTTTGTGATACCCAACTTCGGCGATGCAGGTTTCAAGCTTCCACGCCGCGTACCAGGCTCCGCGGGTGGAATCGTTGAACCGCGATCCGGCAGGGTTGGGGTGCAGGAATGCCGCGCGAATGATGTGGGCATTGGGGATTCCGTAGACGAGCTCATAAGGGCCAATTCCGATGAGGCCGGATTGTTCGCCCTGGATGCGGTCATTGGTTGCGCCGTCGAGGCGAATGAGCTTCTCCAGCATCTCTTCGTCATCGGAGATCTCATCGAGAACTGTTCCGGCCTTGCTGTATCGAGAGGGAATCAGGCGGTGCGCGCCATCCAGATTTACGCGGCGGACGGGTGGAGTCACTGACCGCCCCGCCAGGAGTCGAGCATCCGGCGAACGTCAAGCATTGCGGGCTGGCCATGGTGGATCATGTAGGCGAGTGGACTGCGGCCAGAGAAAACGGGGCCGCGGTTTTCGAGCGTGACCCAGCGATCGGCCCAGGGCTTTCCAAAATAAATGTTGAGGGCTTTGTAGATTCCGATCAGCAGGGAGATTCGCGTGAGAGTGTCTTGATCGAGGGTGCGTCTGGGGTTCGTTTTCCAGGCGTGAAAGGTCGAGGATGCGAGGCCGCCAAGGAGTGCGCGAGACTGCTCCTCATTGAGATTCCACTTCGCGCGGATATTCAGAAAAGCTTTGATTGCGGCGGGTGAGAGTTCCGCGCGCTCGGCGGGATTGCTGAGGTCGGCGCCCGCGTCAAAGGTGTAACCTGCAATGCGAGGGAGGACGAGGGTTGGGGCTGCCGCCATGTAATTCTCGCTTTCGAGGACTATTATCCTCGATTTCGAAATGATGTACAAGGGTGATTCTTGCGGCCGATGCGACCCTCATGGTGCCAAATCGCGAACTCCCCAAGCGCGCGCTTAGAATAGCTTTTTCCTACTCTGACATTTTCCTGAGGCGTGCGCTTGACCACGGAAGTTCGCTCTGACGTTGATCTGGATGCGCCGCCGGGGCGGGACCTGGCTGCTCCACAGCGGTTTTTTTGGATTGTGTTGCCGTATGCGGTGTACATCGGCTTCACGACGAATGGCGGCTTGTCGCTGCTGTTGCGGCAGGTGGGCATGTCGGTCCCGCAGGTGGCGAATGCCATTGCTCTGTTGGGGATTCCCTCGTCGATTTATTTCCTGTGGAGTCCGCTGGCGGACCTTTGGGTTTCGCGGCGGGCTTGGTATCTGCTTTCGACGCTGGGTTCGGCGGCGGCGCTGGCTCTGGGATCGTTTCTGCTCTATCGCAACGCTCAACTTGCGGTGTGGGTGTATTTCTGCGGGCTGGTGTTTTGCATGCTGATCTCATCGGCCTATGGCGGGCTGATGGCGTCGATGCTGACTCCGGGAAGCAGGACGCGCGGGGCGGCGTGGGCGCAGGCGAGCAATCTTGGCGGCGGGGCGATTGGGCCGGGTTTGATTCTCTGGTTGGCGCTGCACCTCAAGCCTCCGCTCTGGGTGCCTTTGGCGACGCTGATTTTGGTTGTTCCGGGGCTGGTTGTGCTCACACTTCGCGAGCCTACGGCTCATGCGAGCGTGAGCTTTGGCGAGCATCTGCGGCGGGTGGGGCATGAGCTGAAGGCGACATGCCTGACGTCGAAGAATTTCTTTGGGCTGATTTTGTTGCTGGCTCCTCCGGGTGCGGGGGCGCTGATTGGGTTGTTGCCGGCTATCTCGCCTGACTATGGGGTTGCGGGCTCTTCGGTGGTTTGGATCAATGGGGTTGGTGGCGGATCGTTGATGGCTCTGGGCTGTTTGGCAGGAATGTGGGTGCCGCGGTTCGATCGGCGTATCGCTTATGCGCTGGCGGGCGCTTTGAATGCGCTTCCGGCGTTCTATATTGCTTTTGCGACGCCGAGTTACCGGGTCTATATGGTTGGCACGGTTGTCTATCTCTTCACGATCGGATTTACTTCTACTCTTTCGATGGACCTGGTGCTGGATATTGTGGGCGCGGTGGGGAAGAGTGGGAGTTTGCGGTATTCGATTCTGACTGCATTCTCGTATGTGCCGATCGCTTATATGACGTGGATCGAGGGGCTGGCTTCACACCGGTATGGTTTTCGCGGGGTGCCGATGGTGGAGGCGATCAGTTGCTTGTTCGATCTTCCGTTGATTTTGGTTTGGGTGTTTTGGCGCCGGCGAGAGCGGGGCGCATCGGCGTAGAGCCTGGGTATCGTCTTCATCCTCGGCGTAATCACTGGGGCGTCAGGCCAGGCTTTCGGCATAGCGAAAATGGATGCCCGGCTCGGCCGTCGTCGCGGCACTCAAGCTCGCCGCAGCGATGTGTGGGAGCGGGATTGATATGAAACTTCTTTGGGAGAACCGGCGCAAATAAGTTGAATAGTCGCAGAGCGATGCCTTCCAAGAAGCGCGGTTCGTCTCGTTCGCCGCCGATGAGGCTGGGTCGAACTATGGTGAGTGATTTGAATCCCACGAGCGCTATATCTCGCTCGATTTCGCCTTTGACTCTTGGATAGAAAAATGACGAGCTGACAGATGCACCGCTCGCCGAGACGAGGACGAAAGTTTCCGCGCCCTGCTCGTGAGCAGATCGCGCAAAGGCCAGAGGCAGAGCGTAGTCCACCTCACGAAATGCTTCTTTAGAACCAGCCTTGCCGATCGTCGTTCCCAAGGCACAGATGACGGCGTCAACTTCCGGGGTTACGGGGAGCAGCGACTCCAGGCGGTCGGAGACAGGATTGATGAGTTTTGGATGTGGCGCTAACGGCTGGCGCGTGGGCGCGACTACGCTTGTAACGGCAGGATGCGCGAGAGCCTGTGCCAGCACATTCTTTCCCACCAAACCAGTAGCTCCAAGCAAGAGTATTTTCATCGTCGATCTTCTTTCTACTTCACCATCGCTTTTATCAGCAACCGTCGCCATAGTGCATCGGGCAGGAAGCGGTTCATCCAGAAAAATGGGCCGGGCCTGGCGAGATAACGCAGCCGGTTGCTCGAATCATTTGCAGCGCCGTAGATGATTTTCGCTACCTCTTCGGGCCTGGCCGCTGCTGAGTTTCCTTTCGCAAAGACGCCCAGAAATTTATTCATGCTTGTTCGGTAGGGGTCACTTATGGCTATCTGCTTGCTGCCCTTGCCGAATTCAGTAGCTATGCTGCCGGGTTCGACCAGCTTGACGCGGATACGGAAAGGATCCAGCTCATAGCGCATCGATTCGCTAAGACCTTCTACCGCGAATTTCGTCGCGACGTAGGTCGAGGCGTACGGAAGAGCGAAACGGCCCACAATCGAAGAGACATTGATAATCAGGCCTTCCCCCGCTTCTCGCATGGCGGGAAGAACTTGCTGAGTGACCCCGATCAAGCCGAATAGATTCGTCGCAAATTGCTGCTGGATTTGCTCGCTGTCGATTGCTTCAATCGGGCCGAACAGGCCGTAGCCTGCGTTGTTCAGCAGCACATCGATCTTCTTATAACGAGTCCAACGTATCGGCGATTGCTTGTTGCAATGGAATCTGCATTCGTCACATCCAGTGCGAACAGGCTGATTTGCGGATGCTTAAGCGCGGGATCGGCCTTGAGCGGGTCGCGCATGGTTGCGGCGACGTTCCAGCCTCTTTGCGGCGAAATAGAGCGCGGTAGCGCGTCCGATGCCGCTGGAGGCGCCGGTGATCAGAATAGTTTTCGGCCATTGGCAATCGTCCTTGAGCTGATGCAGCCCGGATGACGCCTGCATCTGCATTCCTATATGGTATAGATATACCGAATCGGTATTTAAGTTGCAAATAGTTTCCGTGCGCTATTCTGAAAGCGTGCCGAAAGCGATCAAGCAGAGATTGACCCGACAGGAGAGCCGGCTCGAAACCAGGACCAGGCTTCTGGAGTCAGCGGCGCAATTGTTTGCCAGGGGCGGCTATGAGGGCGCGTCGGTCGATCTGATTGCGGAGAGCGCAGGCTACTCCAAGGGAGCGTTCTACTCCAATTTTGAGAGCAAGGAAGCGATCTTCCTGGAACTTCTCGACGCTCATAAGCGACGCGAGATTGACGCTCTGGCGCAGCTTCTTGCGCAGGATATTCCGGCGTCGGAGCTTCTGTCGCTGATCCGCAACTCTGAAACGGTGCGTGGCTCTGATTTCGACTTCGGCTTACTTTCCGCGGAGTTCCAATTGCAAGCCTGCCGCGACAAGGCGTTTGCCAAGACCTATGCCAAGCTGCACCGCACTCACCGGGACACGATGGCCGGATTGGTTACCAAGCTGTTTGCCAAGCTTGATCGAACTCCGCCATCTGACCCGCGATATCTTGCCGACATCATTATGGCCTTGACCACCGGTCTCTCATTGCAAGGGACAAGCATGCAAGGACCGCAACGAAAGGGGGTCGTTACTGAGGCGATCCTTCTCGTTCTTGGTCTTGATCGTTTGCAGATTTAGAGTTCTTCCGCGATCGCAGACTTCCGCGTGGTGGTTGTGGGCGCGCCTGCGGCGCGGCATCTAGGCACCCACTGGTTTTTCGGAGTAGCGATAGTCCTCTTGCCGTTCTCCCAGTGACTTGCTCTCCGACTGGCTTTGCTCCTCTTCCGCTACTTGGCGCTTGCTGGTGGCACGATGCCGTTCATTCTTAGGTACTCCACCATTTGGCCGTAGTGGTCATTTCCGTGGGCCGCTGCAAATGCGGCAATCGTCACTGGCGTGCTGAATCCGTCGATCGGCTTGATGGCGACGAACGCATTTTCTGTCGTTATGGTTGCGATCGCTTTGTGCGCGTAGACAAACGATGCTTCCAGCGCAGCCACGGCATCATCCTTCGCCGTAATGGAGCCGATTGCCTTGACGTCGCGGTCAGGCTTGATGCCGCTCCAACTGAAAAAGAAGTAGTTCGCTTGTGCCAGGTGCGTCACCTGTCCTATAAAAGTGCGCACGGTATCGAACTGCGTCGTCTGGGTCGGAGCGAAGATGGCTTTGCGCCGGCGCAAAAGTGTACTTATCGGCTGGCATGGCCTTCGCGGCGCCGACGACCTGAAACTCCATCATCGAAAGCAAACCGTCCACCGCTTTGGCGGGATCTTCCTTTGTGCCCACCGGCGGCGACGGCGGCGGCCCACTCATCTGTGCGCGCATCTGTAGCCCACCACTCACGATCACAGCACCTGCAAGCACCAGTGCACGAATACGCATTGTTTATCCCCCGTCCAAGTTGGTTCAAGACCTGCCAGACCTTTTCCTGGCCACCGTTCGCAAGCCGTGAACGAGGATTCTACTTCATTCTCGAAAAGCATTCCGGACGTGCCTGCGGCGCGGCTTTCAAGTAAACCGCAGGTTCCTTCCCTTCGTTCCGGACAGGCTCCTGCGCATCCACCTAACTGCTGTAAATAAAATGAGTTACGGGGGTTGCTGCATTTGCTGGGAATCCACTTCGGTAACGTCCGAAACGGACCCAGGTGGTTGCTGCGCTGCTGGGGGGAGGCCTATACTCAGAGCGTTTGGCTGATTGCCGCGTGCGGTGCTTCCGCGGCGATGTTTTGAGGATTGCAGGGCCATGGAGATCGCCCCGAATTCGCAGTTCTGCCACCTGGTACGCCCTTCGTTAGGAGAAGATGCGGCGGCTGGAATGAAGCAACCGACATTGGAGAAATCATGGCAACAATTACTCTCGAGCAGGAGATCAATCCCTGGGAAGCCCAGGCTGCTCGATTCGACTATGCGGCAAAGAAACTTAACCTGGACGACGGCATCTGGAAGATTTTGCGTTATCCCAATCGGGAGATCATCGTTCACATTCCGGTGATGATGGATGACGGACACATTGAAGTTTTCACCGGCTTTCGCGTGCAACATTCTGTGGCGAGAGGACCGGGTAAGGGCGGGATCCGTTATGCGCCGGAGGTGACGCTGGATGAAGTGCGCGCGCTGGCGAGCTGGATGACGTGGAAGTGCGCGGTGGTGAATATCCCTTTTGGCGGCGCGAAGGGTGGAATCATCTGCGATCCGCACCGTATGTCACAGGGCGAGCTGGAGCGGATGACGCGGCGGTATACGTCGGACATTATCGAGTTCATCGGACCGGAGAAGGATGTTCCTGCGCCGGACGTGAACACCAACGACCAGACGATGGCGTGGATCATGGACACCTACTCCATGCATATGCGGCAGACGGTGACCGCAGTCGTTACCGGGAAGCCCTTGTCAATTGGCGGTTCGCGTGGGCGGCGCGAGGCGACGGGGCGCGGCATCGCGACGGTTTGCGATGAGGCGTTGCGGTATCTCAGTCTTCGCCAAGAGGGCTGCCGGGTGATTGTGCAGGGCTTTGGCAATGTTGGTTCGAACGCGGCCAAGCTGATGTATGACCGGGGCTACAAGATCATCGGCATCGCCGAGCACGATGGCGGGCTTTACAACGTGAATGGCATCGATGTGTGCGCGCTGATCGACTATAAGGACCGCAATGGCACGATCCTGGGGTTCAAGGGCGGAGAAGCTGTCGATCCCGATGAGCTGTTGCTGGATGAGTGCGAGGTGCTGATTCCGGCGGCGACGGAGAATGTGATCACGAGCCGCAATGCCGATCGCATCAAGGCTCGGATCATCTGCGAAGGCGCGAATGGCCCGACGACGGCGGTTGCGGACGAGATTCTGGCGGATAAGAAGGTATTCATTATTCCCGACATTCTGGCGAACGCTGGTGGTGTGACTGCTTCGTATTTTGAGTGGGTGCAGGACCGCCAGGGTTATTTCTGGAATGAGGCGACGGTGAATGAGCGGCTGGAGGCGATTCTTCGCGAGAGCTTTGACGATGTGGTTCGGTATGCCGAGGCGCACAACGTGAATAACCGCATTGCAGCTTATATGTTGGCGATTGACCGGGTTGCGTCGACTATCAAGCAGCGGGGGATTTACGCCTAGGGTCTGATTGAAACTTTAGGTGAGTGGAGAAGGGAGCGCAGTGGATGCGCTCCTTTTTCTTTGGTGAAGAGGGTTGTCTTCGATGGCGCGAGAAGAGGGTAGTTTAGAGAGTGTTCTGCGCCGTGGAATGTGCGCCGGGTTCTGCGGCGAGGATGCGGTAGAGGGTCGACCGGCTGATGCCGAGCAGTTGCGCGGCGCGGAGCTTGTTTCCGCGGGTCCGCTCGAGGACGCGGTTAACGTGATTGCGGATGGCGCGGTCGAGGTTCAAGTCGTCGTCGTTGACGCATTCGCAGTTTTCATTGGGGTGGCTTTGGCGCGGGGTCGCGGTCAAGGGCGGCAGGTCGATCGGGCGAACCCATTGGCTTTCGGTTTCGAGGGCGGCGGCGCTGATCGTCTCCTCAAGTTCTCGGACGTTGCCTGGCCAGGGATGGCGGAGGAGCGGGGCGATGGTGCCGGGGCCGAGTCCGCGGACTGGCTTGCCGTAGACGCGGGCGAAGCGCTGGATGAAGACCTGGGCGAGGAGCGGGATGTCTTCGCGACGCTGGGAGAGCGGTGGAAGATGGAAGCGGACCGAGCAGAGACGCGAGGCGAGGTCGTCGCGAAAGCGGGCGAGACTATCGGGATTGCGCAGCGAGATCGAGGTGGAGAAGACAATCTGCGCGGGGATGGGATCTTCGCGGCCAGGCCTCTCTTGAGCGATATTCGCGCCGGCGGGTGGATGCCGGGCGCGGAAGTGGCGGTCGTCGAACCAGTGCAGGAAGTCGGCGAGGCCATTCTGTTGATCAGGCGATAGCTGATGGACGCGGTCGAGAAAGAGCATTCCGCCGTGGGCTTTGAGGAGAACGGATTCAGACCAGGGGTGGTGCTTGTCGAATGTGACTGTGGCGGCACTTTCGGCGGCGAAGAATTGAGCGGCGGGGCAGGGCACGAACGGTTCATCCGGTACCGGGCCGGCTGCATGCAGTGCCCGGGCGGCGAGGGTGCGTCCCGTGCCCTCTTCGCCTTCGATGGTCGCGAGGGTTAAATGCGGGGCCATGCGGCGCATCTGCTGAATGAGGCGACGCATGGCCGGACTTCTACCGGTGAGGCCGTGAAGGCTGGGATAGTCTTCGAGTTCGCTGGAAGAAAAGATGGTTGGCGAGTGAGGCGTGGGGCTTTTGTTGAAGACGGAGGTCGATTCGGGCGCAGAGGCTTCGTCAAACGCAGGCGATCCCGACGGGGCCGCCGTACTCGAAGCCGAAGTCGATGCCATCGTCTCGATCACCATCCTGGATTGTGTTTGCGCCTTGACTCTGCCGCAATCTTGGCGAGAATGTCCCCCGGCCATTGAAGTTATCGGCAAGTGCGGGAATAAGTTGACTTAGTGCAGGATGCGAATGCAGCTTCGGGTTACGGTCGAGACGTAGTGATCGCTAGCGGAAGGGGCGGCCTTTGACGATTCCCTGGCCTTCGCGGATGGTAATGAGCTGGTTGGCGGCGACGGCGTGGAAGCTTTCGGTGAGGCCGAGGGGCCAGCGGATCTCGATATCGGCGGTTGTGGCGGCGCCTAGGCCGAAGTGGAGGCGGGGGTCGTTGGCGGAGAGATAGCTGGACTGGCTTAGGACTTCCTGGGCCTGGATTTTGCCGCCGTAGCGCACGAGGACGCGCGCGCCGATGGCGCTGCGGTTGCTTTTGGCGCCTTCGAGGCGGACTTTGATCCAGTGATTGCCGGGGGGGGCGTCGTTGCGGAGCAGAGAGGGCGGCTCATTCTGGTTGATGATGAGGATGTCGAGGTCGCCGTCGTTGTCGAAGTCGCCGAAGGCGCAGCCGCGGCTGACGTGGCGGGCGGAGATGCCGGGTCCGGTTTCGTCGCCGAGCTCGACGAAGGTGCCATCGCCGCGATTGCGGAAGACGAGGCGCGGATCGCGTGGCGGGATATTTGGGATAGACCTTTTCGAGTTCGGGAGTAGACGGTGCCGCAGACGATGAGGATGTCGGGGTAGCCGTCGTTGTCGAGGTCGGTGATGTCCGCGTCCCCAACTGACGAAGCGGTGCTCGAGCGCCGATGCCGCGGCTTGACGGTGACGTCTTCGAATTCGGCTTTGCCGTTGTTGTGGTAGAGGCCGGAGGCCTGGTGCTGGAAGTGGGTCTTGAGGATGTCGAGGTGGCCGTCGAGGTCGTAGTCGCCGACGCCGATGCCCATGCCGCCATCTCCTGGCCGTCGGCGCTGATGGCGACGCCGCGCATCAGGCCCTCTTCGCGGAAGGTGCCGTCGTGGTTGTTCATGAGCAGCAGGCTGGGCGTGGAGTCGCAGGCGACGAAGATGTCGGGCCAGCCATCTTCGTCGGCGTCGAAGGCGACGGCGGTGAGGCCGTAGGAGCCGCGAGACCGCGGCGATGCCCGATTCTTTGGAGACGTCGGTGAAGGTGCCGTCGCCGTTGTTGCGGTAGAGGTAGTGGCGGGCGGTGCGAGTCCGCGCGGGACCGCAGGCGACGGGAACGCCTTCGTAGTTGCAGTTGGGCATGGCGAGGGAGGGTTTCGGGGCGGTGGCGAGGTCGATGTCGACGTAGTTGGAGACGAAGAGGTCGAGCAGGCCGTCGCGGTTGTAGTCGACGAAGGTGCAGCCGGTGCCGAAGGGTGTGCCGGGTTGGAGCAGGCCGGCCTTTGCCGTGACGTCGGTGAAGGTGCCGTCGCCGTTGTTGCGGTAGAGGCGGTTCTGGCCGTAGAAGGTGACGAAGAGGTCTTCGAAGCCGTCGTTGTTGTAGTCGCCGACGCAGACGCCGCTGGCCCATCCCGAGCTGAGGAGGCCGGCTTTTTCGGTGACGTCGGTGAAGGTGCCGTTGCGGTTGTTTTTGTAGAGGCGGTTGGTGGCGCCGGGGGGGACGTCTTCGAGGTGGCGGCCGCTGGGGAGGAAGATGTCCATCCAGCCGTCGTTGTCGTAGTCGAAGAAGGCGCAGCCGCCGCCGATGTTTTCGATGATGTAGGTGGCGTGGTCTGGATAGCCGTAGATCATGGGCTGGGTGAGGCCGGCGGTGGCGGCGATGTCGGTAAAGCGGGAGAAGGGAAGCGGGAAGGTTGTGGGCTTGGCCTGTGTAGAGGTGAGCGAGTGAAGCGTGCGCGGAGCGATTGCGGAAACCGCGGCTGTGGAGGCGCAGGTCAGCAGTTTCCGGCGGCTCCAGTTGCTTCCTTCCATTCTTAACAGTTTAGCTGGGGAGGGGGCTGACACTGAATCAGGGGTGCTGGGTGCCGTCGGGTGAGGCAGCAGGACGATTGAGCTGCTGAGCTAGTGCCTGCGCTTGCGTATTTTCAGGATCGAGACGGAGTGCGGTCTTGAGCGCGTCCTGGGCCTCTGAGGTTTTTGACTCGGCTGCGAGCGTCGATGCGAGGCCGATCCAGGCCGTGGTCATGCTGGGGTCGGCTTTGACGGCGATGCGGTACTGTTGCTCGGCTGTGGCCTTGTCGCCGGAGCGTGCCGCTAGGGCGCCGAGTTGCTGATGCGCGGGAGGGTATCCGGGAACTTGCTGGATGATTCGTTCGAGCACCGTGCGTTCTTCGGCGAGGTTGTTGTCGGCGTCGAGGGCCATGGCGAGTTTGTAGGCGTACAGGGCGTTCGTAGGCCACGCTTCTAGTGCGTCGCGGTAGTTCTGAATGGCTGCTTTGCGGTCGCCGGATTGCATCTGCTGATCGGCCTGGGCGGCTTTGCTTCGGGCGATGGTTCGCTGCTCCTTGGCTTGCGTTGCCTGTTGGTAGAGCTTCATCTGGGCGGCGGCGAGATCGGTCTCGCCGAGCGCGCGATAGACGTTGCCGAGGTCGTAGTGGATTTCGGGGCTATTCCAGCCGAGTTGAATCGCCGCTTCGAATTGCTCCCGCGCCTCGGCGGGTTGATGCAGCCGGGCGAGCGAGACGCCGTAGTTGTAGCGGCAGTCGGCGTGGTTGGGATCGAGTTGTACTGCTTCTTCGAGATGGACCTTGGCTGAGGCGTAGTCTCCTGCTTCGCGCTCGAGGAGCCCGTTGAGGTAGAGGACATCGAAGTTGTGCGGGGCGCGGGCGAGGAGCTTCTTGCCGAGAGGTGCTCCTGTTTCCTGCTGATCGTTTACTGCCAAGACGCGGAAGTAGTCGATCTGGGCGTCGAGGTCGTCGGGATGCAGCGCGAGTTGCTTTTCGAGGAGGACTGGTGGCTATCTCGTGCTGGTCCTGGCTGAGGTAGATGAGGGCGAGGGTGTTGGCGAGGCGCAGAGACGAGGGCGAGGCATCGAGCGCGGCGGTGAGGGTTGCCTTGGCCTCGTCGAGCTTGCCCATGCGCTGGTAGGCGAGCGCGAGGTCGACGGCGAGATTTTCATCGCGGGTCGCGGGACGAAGGAGCTGGACGACGGCGGGGAAATTGCCGGAGGCGAGGTAGGATTTCGCGACACCATCGAGGGCGGGAGCTGACGTTGGGTCGATATCGAGCGCGGCTTGCCACTGTGCGGCCGCCTCGGGCCTGCGATGCAATTGGTTTAAGACGCTGGCGAGTAGGAGGTGGGTTTGCAGCTCGTTGGGGTTCAGATGGGCCGACTCCTGCAGGGCGGAGATGGCTGGTTCCGGCTGCCCGGAGAAGAAGAGATTGAGACCCGAGCATGTAGGCGAATTTTGCCGAGTTCGGCTCAAGCTTGAATGCCGATTCCCAGGCCTGCGCCGCGCATGGATACTGGTCCTTGTCGCCGAAGTATTGTCCGAGGGCGGCATAGTTTTCGGCGGAGGGATGGGCGTGCAGCTTCGTTTGCAGCTGCTGGGGCGGGGAGCATTCCGTGGCGAACGCCGCGCTCGATGCCAGCAAGAGAGCTGTCAGGATCAAGGTTTGCCGGCCATTCAAGGATCGAGTCATTGCTCATTCACCGATGGTCGTGGATGGTTGCCGCCGGTCTTTCCAAGCCAAAGTATATTCTCGTGCAATGGTCCGACATCTGCGACGATCCATTTCCCGCTTACTATCCCTCGTTGCTGTCTTCGTCATGACAGTGAGCGCGGGGGATGCGACGAGCCAGAAGGCATACTTCGGAGTTCCGTACGAGGATAGCCGCTATTCGAGTGGGGCGCAGAAGATTCCGGGGCGGGTGGAGTGCGCTTATTACGATAGCGGCGGCGAGGGCGTCGCCTATCACGACTCCGATGCGAAGAATAACGGGAGTGGGGGTCTGAATCCCGGCGGATGGGAGTTATCTGAACCAGTTCCGCATGGAGGAGGGCGTGGACATCTCGTACACGAAGTTCCACGACCAGATCGACAACAGTCCTTATGACGTTGTTCAGCCTCAAGAGAACCAGCTTTATGTGGGGTGGACGGAGCCGGGGGAGTGGTTCAACCTTACCGTCGATGTGGCCAAGGCGGGCGTCTATCGCGGCGATCTTCTTTACACGTCGAACCGGGGCGGCACGATTTCAATCGATGTGAATGGCAAGGACGCGACTGGGCCGATCTCGATCTTATCGACCTATAACGCTTCGGATCCGATTGCCTGGCGGCAATGGCATCATTGGAATCTCGCGCCAGGGATTGCGAAGGTGCGGTTGCCGAAGGGGAAGAGCGTGCTTACCGTGCATATTCTGACCGGTGGCAATATGAATCTTGCTTACTTTGACTTCAAGAGCAACTGAGGGATTTCACCAAAAGCTGAAACTGACCTGTATCTGCGACTGGACTTGAGGCGTTAGTGCTGGGGGCGGATCGCAGGGATCCTTCCTCCCTCTTCGGCTTCGCTGCGGGTCGTCAGGATGATGTGACAAGAGTTGTGGGGTGAACGAAAAGCTTCCTGAGCCTATTCCCTGACTTTTCATATTCGCGAAGTCTCAGCTGGCTGGGTAGCAACTACAGGATTTATTCGTTGCTATGACCTGCTTTCGTCCCCGGATTGCGGATGCGGGAGGACTGGACGTCGGAGGCGATGACGCCGTCGCGGATGTGGACGATGCGGTGGGCGAATTCGGCGATGTCGGGTTCGTGGGTGACGACGATGATGGTGTTGCCGCGGTGATGGAGCTCGTCGAAGAGCGCCATGATTTCGTCGCCGGTTTTGGAGTCGAGGTTGCCGGTGGGTTCGTCGGCGAGGATGATCGAGGGGCGATTGATGAGGGCGCGGGCGATGGCGACGCGCTGGCGTTGTCCGCCGGAGAGCTCGTTGGGCTTGTGGTGCAGGCGGGCTTCGAGGTTGACGGCGCGGAGGGCGGTGGTGGCGCGCTCGATGCGCTCGGCGGCGGGCGTGCCGTTGTAGATCAGGGGCAGCTCGACATTGTGCAGAGCGGTGGCGCGGGCGAGCAGGTTGAAGGTCTGGAAGACGAAGCCGATCTCGCGGTTGCGGATGCGGGCGAGTTCGTCGTCGTTGAGGTCGCTGACCAGATGGTTGTTGAGCCGGTAGCTGCCGCGGCTGGGGGTGTCGAGGCAGCCGATGATGTTCATCAGCGTCGATTTGCCGGAGCCGGATGGGCCCATGATGGCGACGTATTCGTTATGGCGGATCTTGAGGTTGATGCCCTGGAGGGCGTTGACCTGCTGCTCGGAGCCCATGTCGTAGGTGCGCCAGATGTCTTCGAGGACGATGACATCGCCTTGCGGGACGGTGACGGGCTGGGAGGTATCCACTTCGCTGATCATCTGCACGGCCATTGATACTCCTGCTTGCTTACCAGTCTACGTTTTCCGTCCGGGAGTGGTTCCCGTGTTGCCTCGGAAGGACTCAGGCCTAAAGGCCTCGAATCCTGTTTTGTGTTCCGGGGGCTAAAGCCCTCGGCTTCCACCAAAGAAACCGGCCTAAAGGCCTTGTTTTGTCTTAGCGTCTCCGGGGTCTGAAGCCGTGCCCCTTCAATCGCAACGCTAAGATCAATGCTGCCTAAGACGAACTTGCGTCGGTATCTTTGACGACCACTGGGGTAGTGTCGATCTTGACGGCGTGCCGTCCTTCAGGCTTCGCAGGATGCGATAGGTGCCGGTCACGATCTCATCGCCGGCGTTCAATCCGCTGGTGACTTCGATGTCGGTGGTACCGGTAATCCCGGTGGTGACGGGGACGAAGACCGCCTTGAGTTTGCCGTCTGACTTTGCGCAGAACGAAAACACCCTGCTGGGGCTTGACCGGGACGACCGGGCCGTTGCTGGCGGCGACCGGGATGACGTGCCCTTTAGAGTCGACGGGCTGGGGCGTGTACAAGGTCAAGCGCCTGGATCGGGATGGTGATGATGTTCTCTTTGCGGGCGGTGGTGATCTTGGCGGTTGAAGAGAGCCCCGGACGCAGCTCGTCGTTATTCTGTCCGTCGATCTGATCGAGAGTAACCACGACTTTGAAGTCTTTGGCTTCTTCGGTGCCGCTGGTGGTCTGGCTGGTGGCGACGCCGGTCGAGCGGAGCAGCGCCTGGTCGCCGACTTCGGTGACGTGGCCTTTGAAGATCTTGCCGGGAAGGGCATCGACGCTGACGTCGGCGGGCTGTCCGAGCGCGACGTTGACGATGTCGGTCTCATCGACTTTGACCTCGGCGGTGATGACCGACATATCGGCGAGGGTCATCAAGGTTGAGCCTGCCGAAGTACTGGATGCCGACGATCATGGTTTCGCCCTCGCGCACCGGCAGGTTGGTCACGATGCCGTTGAAGGGGGCGATGCTGACGGTCTTGTTGAGAGAATCCTCGTTGCTGCGCAGCGTGGCGACCTGGGTGCCGAGGTGGCCGCGGGCGGACTCGGTCTGAGCCTTGGCCTGGGCCAGCGCGGCAATATTCTGATTCGACCGTAGCGACATCGACGTCATAGGCGGACTTCTTGGCGTCGAAGTCCTGCTTGGAGACGAGCTTCTCGTTGTAGAGCGAGGTGTAGCGGTCGTAATCGAACTTCTTCTGCTCGAGATCGGCCTTGGATTTCTCGAGGTTCGCCTGGGCGGTATTCTCCGCCGCGATGTAGGAGGAGATGTCGGTTTTGGCGGCGGCGATGGCTGCCTTCTGGCGCGTCGACGTTGGCCTGCGGCTGGACATTCTCGACGGTGGCGAGGATCTCGCCCGGTCTTCACCTTGTCGCCCTCTTTGACGTAGAGGTGGGTGATGCGGCCGAAGGCGGTGGCGCCGATATTGACGTAGGTCTTGGGCTTGATCTGGCCGGTGCCGCTGACGGTGGAGGCGAGATCCTGGCGGACGACTTTGCCGGAGATGACCTTGGTGTAACCGGACTGGGCGCGCATGACCGTGAGACCAATGAGGCCGCCGGCCACCAACAACACCACAACTGCGATCAGCAATCTTCTTTTTCACGCGTCTCTTCCCGTTTCCATTTTGCTGGAATGCGTTACGCTACAACTGACCATTCGCTGCGAGCTAAGTGCGATCGACTTGCTTTCAGCAACCAAGCAATTAACGAACTGCCGAGAACGAACGGCCCAGGGCAGTCTTCACCCCTGATTCGCTATATACGAAACTCGAGCTTGCAGAGTTCCGCCCACGCCGAAATATCCGGTATACGAAAACCGAAATGAGTCAGCTTTCCGGGCGTTCCGGCCGACTCGGGCAAATACTGCCCAGCGGCTCTCCAATAAAAATGTGGTTCGTCAAAATGATAACAGGCGCGGAGCCTGTTTCGATGTTGCTCTTCCAAGGCTGGCCTGCTGTCGGCATCACGCTGCGGGGGAGGTTTCAGCAAAGGCAACTTAATTCTGTCTCAAGAGCTTGAATCCACGCTGCGAAGGTCTTAAGATCAAGGATGCAGAAGAAGCAGGAGTTTCAAGGCTTTATGTTGAAGTCCGTGCAGTCGATTTCCTCGAAGGCCTTGTCGCAAGGTATCTCTTCCGCAGCAGTTGCAGCGTTGACGCTGGCTGTTTTCGCGACGCCGGGCCGGGCGCAGCAGCCGGCCGCCACCCCATCTGGAAGTCAAGCGGGCAACACCCAAAGCAGTCCTGCTCCGGCGAGCCAGGACCCGCAGCTTGCGCAGCGTCCGGCTGCCGGGGCGACGACCGAGGAGTCCAACCAGGACCCGCTGAACCGCCAGCTCTCCGACAAGGAAAAGTTCAAGCAGCAGAAGCAAGTCCGCGAGGAACTCAAAGGGCCGTACAAGAAGTGGGTGAATGAGGACGTTCACTGGATCATCACCGATCAGGAACTGAAGGCGTTCAAGAGCCTCAGCAACGATGAAGAGCGGGACAACTTCATCGAGCAGTTCTGGCTGCGGCGCAATCCGAATCCGGATTCGCCGGAAAACGAATTTCGCGAAGAGCATTACCGCCGCATCGCTTACGCGAACGAGCATTTCGCCGCCGGCAAGCCGGGATGGAAGACGGACCGCGGCCATATCTATATCTCTTTCGGCAAGCCGGACAGCATCGATTCGCACCCCAGCGGCGGAGCGTATGACCGTCCGATGGATGAAGGCGGCGGCCAGACCTCGACGTTCCCATTTGAAACCTGGCACTACCGCTATCTCGAGGGCGTTGGCGACAACATCGATCTTGAGTTTGTCGACACCTGCATGTGCGGCGACTATCACATGACGATCAACCGCGCCGAAAAGGACGCGCTGCTGCATACCCCGGGCGCCGGCCTGACCCAGGCCGAGTAGATGGGCCAGGCGAAGAAGGCGGACCGCTTCAACGGCGGGATGGAGCAGCTGGGCACGGGGCCGCATGTCGAGCACCGAACCAGAGCAAGCAGTTCGACCGCATCGAGCTGATGGCCAAGGTCATGGCGCCGCCGGTGATCAAGTACAAGGACCTCGATCTCGAGGCCTACATGAGCCAGCACAAGCTGTTGAACGGGCCGTATTTCCCGTTCGATGTGCGCACCGATTTTGTGAAGGTGACGGACGACACCGTGCTGGTGCCGATCACCATCCAGATCAAGAACCGCGATATCACGTTTCAGGCCAAGGATGGCGTCTCGAAGGGCGTGGTCAACATTCAGGGCCGGGTCGCGACGATTACCGGCCGGATCGTGCAGAGCTTTGAAGATACCGTCGAAGTGGAAGAGCCGAGCGAGTTGATGGACAAGGTCCTCGACAACTCCAAGGTTTACTGGAAGGCGCTGCCGCTGCGTCCGGGACGGTATCGGGTCGACATCGGGATCAAGGACGTGAACAACCCGGACCATGTCGGCATCTGGGGGCAGGGAATCATGGTTCCCAAGTTCGACGATGACAGGCTTTCGGCCTCGTCGCTGATTCTGGCTGACAAGATGGAGCGCGTGCCTTCGAAGCAGATCGGAACGGGCAACTTCATTATCGGCAACACTTATGTCCGGCCCCGGGTGATGCAGACGGAGGCGACGCCGGCGTCGTTCAAGCGCGACCAGAAGCTGAATTTCTGGATGCAGGTGTACAACCTGGGCATTGACGAAAAGAGCCGGCAAAACTCCGCGACGATCCAGTACCAGATCATCGATTCGTCGAACAATCAGGCGATTGTGACCACGTCGGACGACAGCAAGGCGCTGGGCGCCAATCAGGACCAGGTCACGCTGGAGAAATCGATGCCCCTGGCCAGCCTGCAGCCGGGGAAATACATGGTGAAGATCTCAGTCAACGACAGCGTCTCGAAACAAACCATTGCGCAGACCGCTCCGTTTACTGTTGAATAGTGGCATTCCGGAAGGCGGCCGTCAGAGCTGCCATCCTCGTAGGTTTTGGCAACAGGGGACTTGGCCAGGGAGCAAATTACGGACAAGTGTGACTGGAAGATTTTCTAAAGTCGGGACTGCGGTTGCGCTGCTGTTGGCGGTAGGCGCGATCTGCGCGTACTCCCCTGAGCTGAATGCCCTCGACGAGCCCACCTCGATCGCCGGCACCGTGCGCGATGGCCGCGGAGCTCCTCAGGCAGGCGCCATGGTCGAGTTGCTGCGCCCGGACACCTCGGTCGTGGCCAGCATCTTCACTGATGAGCACGGGCGATTCCTGCTGGCGCATCTGGTTCCCGGAACGTACAGTCTCAAAGCCACCGGCACCCTCTTCCTTCCGACACTCCGCGAAAATCTTCAAGTTCTGGCCCACAAACGTACTTCGGTGAATCTGACCCTCTCGACGGTGATGGAGGCGTTTGAATGGCTGCCGGCGAAACGGCGCAGCGTGGATGAGCCGGACGACGAGTGGGCCTGGACGTTGCGTTCGGCCGCCAACAGGCCGCTGCTGCGGATGCTTGAAGACGGGCCGCTGGTGGTGGTCTCCGACATGGATACCGCGCCGGTGCTTAAGGCGCGGGTCATTTTGCGCGGGCGGCGCAAACGAGTTTGGCGAAGGCGGAATGCACAACGCCTTTGAGATTGAACGCTCCAAGCAGGATGACCAGCGATTGATCCTGCGCGCCGATATCGGGTCGAGCGATATGGCTTCGGTGGCTTCGGCAGAGACGCTGGTGGGCTACGAACGCCAACTCAACATGGGCAACACGATCCGCACCGTGGCTGCGATGCAGGAGTTGCCAGGCATCGAACAGACATCGAGTCAGCAGGGCATTCAGACGATGGTGCTGCGCAGCGCGCAGACGATGCAGTTGACGCCGTTTCTCGATGCGGAAGTGGGCAACGAATTCGAAGCGGTTCGCGGCAGCAATATGGAGATCGCCAATCATCCCTTCGGCACGGTGACCTGGCGCGGCGGAGACACGGCGGTTTCCTATCATCTGGCCACGGCGCGTAACGCCCAGGTTGCCAGCGAGATTGACCAATCCACGTCCGCGATGCCGGCGGTCACGGAAGTGGGCGGTGCGTTGCGGTTGGAGCGAGGCCTTCACCAGAAGATCCAGGTCGAACACACAGGAGACCATACGCGCTATGAAGTTGCGATCTATCGCGACCGCATCGCGAATACGGTCGTGAACGGCGGCGGTAGTCTGTCGGCTGCGGACCTTAACAGTGGTTATGTCGTTTACGATCCGGTGACCGAATTGCTGAACGTGGCGGGCCCGAGCTACACGACCAAAGGGGTGGTCGGCGATGTGAAAACCCGGATCCACGGCGAGACGTGGTTGACGCTTGGTTTTGCCGATGGCGATGCCCTTACCATGCCGGCCTTTGCCATGCCCGCCACCAGCATCGAGGGCGGTCTCATGACGCTGAAGCCTCGGCAGACACAGATGTATTCAATCGCGATGAGCGGCCATATCAGCCAGACGGGCACGCACTGGCAAGCGTCCTACCGTTGGCAACCGGAAGACACGGTCACGGCCGTGGCTCCTTACGATGTCGCTTCACCGGACGCCTATCTGAGCATCATTTTGAGGCAGCCCCTGCATTGCTGGCACTTACTGCCGAACGGCGTTGAGGCGCTGGTGGACGTTCGTAACCTGCTCGCCGAAGGCTATCGTCCCTTTATCACCACCGACGGCAGCACGCTGTATTTTGCGCAGGCCGAGAGGTCGGTCCGCGGCGGAGTGTCGTTCACCTTCTAGAAGCAAAATCCCTACCTCAGTCTGTCATCCTGAAATTCATCTTCGAAATCGCGCCAAGGGTCGTCTGGTTTTCGGCGCCGTGGCCGAGGCAAAGCTGCGATTCGATGGTATGATTTTGAAGGTGGGAATTTCCGTGCTCTCCGCCGGAAGCTAGACTGCAATACCCCACTCCAACGTCGCCCGCGGCAATGCGGGTTTCCGACTGGACGCGTAGCTCAACTGGCAGAGCATTCGACTCTTAATCGACAGGTTGGTGGTTCGATTCCACCCGCGTCCACCAAAATCCTAAGAACTTAGTGGATTTTTACCAGTTGGTCGATATTGACCAGACTCTGGGATTTCGACTATCTCACAATTTTGAGATGGCGCGACTGCACTCTCCTGGGAATGGCTTCGATCGACATACATACGAAGACGGGGCGACCGATTCCATTTGTCTCTTCTGCCACTTTACGGTGGCTTCTGTGACGAATGAGCGCGAGTGGAGCGTGGCTGAAGCCATCCACAACTGCTGGCAGCGCGACGACACCTCACGGAATCAAGCGATACAACGAGCCGATGTTGCATAGAGTCGGGGGCGCTGCCGGGTTCCTGTTGATCCTTGGGGTATGTGCCGTTTCCCTGGCCTCGGCGGAATTGAGTCACTGGATTCGAATCCAACGTGGAGATCCTGGGACAACTTCCCCTTGGCCGAGCAATCGCAAACAGGAAGCTAAAACGGATACCGCAACACATCGCTTCCAAACTCGTCAGTGACGGCCATCGCGCTCTAATCCTTACTGTTCTTTATTTCAAGATAATTGTTTCGACTCAATAGCGAAACCGTTCCGATTCAACGGAGTGGCTATTTTCTCGCCGGCACTTCTCGCTTCCTTCATGACAGCGATGCCGCCATTCGAAGACCTGCGTCGGGGTATCTAGAGTGTTACTTATAGGTGGCGTATCGGTAACTTACTATTTGAGGGTAACTCTGAATACCTTTGCTCGCTATCCCATAAGAACAGTCAATATTTGGAGTCTGCGCCTTGGCACACCCTTCTTGAAAGGCCCAACATGATCGACGAATGGGAAGTATTCGGAGAACCCGACAATGATGACTACGCTGCCTCGACTCGTCTCTCACGCAAATCAGGCACGCGGTCTGGCGGCAACAAGTTAGACGCAGCCGCGAAGCCGCGGCCCGAAGCCCAGCGCCTCGTCCTGATGAAAAAAACGGGCCGTCGCGTCAAGGCGTCCCGATATCCCAGGGGTGATGATAGCCCGGACTCCAGACCGGCAGAGCTCGCGTTAGGAATGATCTAGATACTCGCAGCGAAATGTTGTCGATGGCCTTCTCGTTGTGATTTTGAAGGGCAGCTCTCAGCCCCGTAGAAATAGGCCAATCCATCCTCAGTGTGGGCGCTTCCATCGCGTAAGCGCCCAGTTCTTTGTCCGGGGTCTGATTTGCCAACCAGGTTATTGGCCATGCAAAAAGGGATGCCCATGCGACCATCCAGCAGCGGTGAAGCAGTGTCTGCGGGCTATCTCCTTTACTTGCAGGGAGTGCTTGTTCAACGCCGCTGCATTCTCTGACTTTAGTAACCCCTGTGGACTTAATTGTAAAGACAAGTCTTCCGTATGCAGCCTACCTTCGGCGAGAACATTGTGCTGAAACGCTACAGTATGGAGATCTCCCTGCTTGTAGTGTGGCCAGCGGTCGCCACTCTGGATCTTACTTGGTAATGGTTCGCCGAAGTCCTTAAGCCCAGTGCCCCTTAGGCGCAAGCGCCTGGGAAAGGACAACTGTGAAAAACCTTACGATTCGGACGCAATCTCGCAGACTTATGTTTGCGAGCGTTCCTGCTCTTGTTTTATTCACCGCCTTGATCTGCACTGCGTCTAACATGGCCGACGCGCAGGTTGCGCCATCACTGGGTTCGGCGCGTGGATTCTCCGTCCTGGGTGGATCGACTGTAACCAACACCGGCTCAACCGTCGTCACCGGAGACGTGGGCATCGGACCGGGCACATCGCTCACTGGTTTCCCGGCAGGCACGATTGTTCGAGGACAATTCCACGTGGGCGACGCAGCGGCAACTGACGCTCAGCGCGGCGTTGCCGGTGCGACTGCGAAGTTAGCCGGACAAGCCTGCAACACGACTTACAGTGATCCGACTGATGTTGGCGGAATGACGCTATCGCCTGGAGTTTATTGCTTTTCCTCCTCAGCTCAGTTGACGGGCACGCTCACTCTCGACGCGGTGAGCAATCCCAACGCAGTCTGGATCTTCAGGACCGGAAGCACGCTAACAACGGCGAGCAGCTCCTCGGTGCAACTCGCCAATGGCGCTCAACAGTCCAACGTCTTTTGGCAGGTCGGCAGCTCGGCGACGCTGGGGACGAGCACTGCGTTCCAAGGAAACATTCTCGCGGTGGCGAGCATCACGCTGAATACGGGCGCGACACTTTCCGGCAGGGCGCTGGCGCAAACTGGCGCGGTGACTTTGGATGACAACACTATCTCGAATTGCGTTTGCATTCAGCCTTACGGAGCGGTTGCCTCGACGGTAGTCAAGACTGTCACCGTTGCCCCTAGCCTTGGCGGTGTTCCGGGGACTGTATTTGGAGCGAGCCTTTCCCCGGATGGCCAAAGTGTCTGGGTAACTGGATATAACGGCATCGCCAATCCCGGCTTCGTCTCTCTGGTCGACGTGGATAGCTTCACGGTCACCCACAAGTTCACCGTGGGACTTGGGCCGGCTGACATTGCCTTTACTTCCAGCGGTGGCAGAGCAATGATCACCAACTACTACGGCGCCAACCTTAGCGTAGTCTCGGTTCCGTCGTTGAAGATAAAACAAACGCTGGACCTCAGCGGCATTCCGCTCAGTAATCCTTTCGGCGTGGTCGACCTAGGGCAACGCGCGTTTGTGACGACCCAGGCAATCGCCGACCAAGGGAGCGGCAATCTCGTCGCTGCTCTCAACACGACGAACCCCATAGTTGTGCACCAGGGAATCTCCATTCCAGGGCAGAGTGGCCGTCCGGCGGTCATTCCCGCAGGCGCTCCCCACGATGCTGGGAGCATACTAGTTCCCGTGTTTGTCCCCGGTACCGGCCCCGGTGTCGGACACCCCGCACTGGTCGTCGTAAACCCAACGCTGGGCACTGCCGGCGCGAGGGTCACGCTGACTTCGAGCAGCGCCGCCCCCGAAGCGGTCGTGGTGAGCCCGGATGGCAAGTACGCTTATGTTTCCCTCTTCGATTCGACTGGGGGCGCAGGAGGCGTGTGGGTGGTTTCGCTTACAGATATAACTACGCGAACGGTCATCCTTACCTGCGATCCGGAGAACTATGGCGAAGCGATTTCGAAGGATGGTAAGTATCTTCTGGTCGCTGGCTTTTCCGAGCGGCAGGTGGCGCTGATCGATACCGCAACCGATACGGTCGATACCATCATCAAGGTGGGGCATCAGCCGAATGCCATTGCGCTTGCGAGTGGCGATTCCGAAGCATTCGTTACTAACCAGGCGGATGGAACGGTGACGGTTATCTCGTTTGCACCTAACCTCTAAACCAATCGTTCTACGCGACGGGCACTCGTACACATGACTGTAGGCATTTCCCGACGGAAATGCCTACAGTCATGTTGGGTTTTAAGTACTCTGCTTTTGAGTTAAACCGTGTTGGATTTGTTTTTTATTTACAACGCGCTTTCAGGCCATAGAAGGTGTTGACAGGTTAAGGCAGTCAACGAGGGTGATACGATCACGAACGGATTATTTCCCGCTTGGAGGCTGACCGGCGGGATCGGGAGAAGGCGGGCCCTGAGCCGCGGGCGTTGCGGGGACGCCGAGGATGTCTTTGTAGTATGCGACCAAGGACGCATCCTCCGGTTTGGATGATGCGCCGCCAATCGTGCTTGCGGTATAAGTTTTTCCCTCGACCCAACCCTCCACCGCGCGAAAGGCTTCTACCAGGGCCCGCCACTTCGATGAGCCGATTCCTTCGTCGGTCCACTTTGTTACTGGATCGTCCCCGCTCAGCTTCAGCGGCGGCGTTTGCGATGCAAGATTCATCCGCATGTTCTCTATGTAGACATCGGCATTGTCGCCCATCTCTTTGCTGGTGTGCCGGAGCCGGATGTAGCTGCCGATAGTGGCGGAGCTCTTGATGTTGTCGAAGAGGTCGGCCTTGGAGTCTTCTTCGCTGGTATAGATCGCCCGGCTATCTTTGGGCCCCCATTTGAATGAGCCGGTGGAGCGCTTAGCCACCGACTTATTGCCGCCGAAGTTTCCGAGGTTTTTGCCGAGCCACTGGGCAGAACGCGGCAGGCGCGCGACTCCGGAATTCCAGTACGTGCGAACGCCCTCGGTATGCATGACCCAGGTGTTGCTGCCGGTGGGGTCGATGTCGTCGCCCCAATCGCCGACGCGCACCGGGCCCGGCCTTTTTGCGGGGTCGGAGCGATTTCGACTCTCGGAGAGGGTGGGGCTCGATCCTTTGTCCTGGCCGATGGGGTTGCGCAAATTGTGGACTTTCGCGGCGTCGAAAGCGGCGTTGAGACGCAGTACCTGCGCCTCGCTTAAGCCGGCTTTGGCCTTTTTTGATTGCTCGCCGTCAAGCTTTAGGGTCGCGTTAAGCCAGCCATAGGCAGCGCCTGCGGGAGGCGGCGCTTCTCCAGGCTTTTGCGGTTTGGGATTCTGCGTGGCTTGCCAGTTGTCATATAGCTTTGCGGTGACGTTCAACAGGTCCTTGGTATCGGCGATGGCGTCGAGCTTTACGAGGGCCTGATGCTCGCCGTCTTCCGCCGCAGAAAAGACTAAGGTCTCTATTTCCGCCGCGGTTCCTTCGACATCGAACGGCGTGTCCTCGCGTTGAATGGCGAGGCCGCCGGCGCCCTGCTGGACGACATGGGTGAGCTCGTGCGCCAGGAGCCTTCGTCCGCCCTGAGTGCCGGGCGAATACTCTCCACGGTTGAAGACGATGTTCTTGCCCACGGTGTAGGCGAGGGCGCTCACCGCGCGCGCCGACTCGGCTGCGCGGGAATCGGCGTGCACGCGGACACCGCCGAAGTCGTGACCGAAGCGAGACTCCATGAAATCGCGGGTAGTCCGGTCGAGCGATTGGCCGGGAGAGCTAAGCACCTGATTCACTGCTGGCGGCGCTTCGACATTACTCCGGGATGTGGTTGGGGCAGTTGCGGCGACGGAGCGCTGCAACTCGCCTTCCTTTTTCTCCGCGCAGGCCGCGCACTCGCCTTCACCGCCGCAGGAGCACTTGCGTTGCAGGGCCCCGATGGTTTGGCTCGAGTGGGAGGGGAGAGCAGCATCGGAATCTTTCATGCGCATGACGCGCTCGGCGACGCGGTCGGCTTCCTGTTCGAAGGCGTCGCCGGGTGTGTTGATGGCCAGCTTGGTTTGCATCATCGGCGCGGGCGTGCTCTGTGGGGATGACTCCGGCACTGGGGATTCTGTGTTGGCGCCCTGCGGTTGGGCGGCTTTTGGAGTGGGCGCAGGTGTGCTGACGACTCCCGAGCAGTCCTTCTTGTCGGGCGTGAGCTTCCCGATGTCGGCATTGAAGTCGCCTAGGCAGGTTGGTTTCAATAGTCCGGAGCCCATGAGACCCGCTGAATCCACAAAGGTCCGTCCTCGGGAGTTGATCTTGCGTGTTGCCGCGTCCCAGCTAATGCACCACCAGACCTCATCCGAGAATCCGTGGACGCATACTTGAAACGCGCCGCTGAGCGCAGCCATCAACGAATCTGCAATGCCGGCGTGGCAGCCGTAAAGAATGATTTTTGCGCCGGCGGCGAAACGATCACGGACCGCGGTGATGGCGGGCAGCCTGGACTTGATGCCAGTTGAGTCAATCACCCCGGCGCCGGTAAACGTTACGTTCATGGGATTGACGGTGATAGTCCCGCTTAGCGAAATCAGATCAGTGCTCGCATGACCGATGATGCCCAGGGAGCTAATCGAACCCGCTCCCTTGGAGCCGATGGTGCTGATCAGATCGTCGAAGCTGGCGGCTCCGGTTCCGCCGCCGGAGCCGGAGGCGGTAGCGGCGAAATCGATGCTGGATGGATACCAGGTCTTGGCTTCGGCGCTGCGGGTCTCTGGTCCGTCGTCAGCGCCGCTCTTGTAGGGATTCTTGTAGGCGCTGCCGTAGACGAGGTCGCGCTGCAGGCGATGGGCGACATCGGCGCTGCCCTGCTGCACGACGTGGGTAAGCTCGTGGGCGAGCAGGCGGCGTCCGTCTGCAGTCTGCGGGGCATAACGGCTGCGGTCGAAGACGATGTCGCTGCCAACGGTGTAGGCGTGTGCAGCCACGGCGCGCGCGGACTGTGCAGGCTGTGCGCCGGAGTGAATTCGGACGTGGCTGAAGTCGCGTCCGAAGCGCGGCTCAAAGAAAGAGCGGGCCGACGGATCGAGCGGTTGGCCTGGGGAGCGCAGAACATCGTGGACAATCGGCGGCGCTGCCGTTGGTCCGGCGGGCGATCCAGCAACCGATCCTGGAGGAGAACCGACAGGTCCACTGCCGGCGCGCTGGATGGATGGCGGCGTCGCAGCGATGGGATCAGCCGGCGTTGCTGCGGCTGGATTAGGCATGCGCATGACGACATCTGCGATGCGATCTGCCTCCTGTTCGAATGCGTCTCCGGGCTGGTTGACCGTGAGCTTGGCTTGAATCGCCGGTGCGGAATGGTTGAGCATGCGGAGGACCGCTTGGTTGCCGACGGTCTTGTGCAGCGCTGCGAGATGAGAGCGAGGTTGTCCTGTATCTCTGGAGCCGGCACTTCTGGGTTGCATCCCGGCGTGTGGATGCGGCGTCAGCCCGGCAGGAACGGGGGTCGCGAGGAACCCATCCGGCGCCTGCGGGGCCGGCGAGGAGTTGCCCCGGGCGTTGGCCTTCTTCGTATCTGCTGTGGATTGCAACATGTGTCTTCTTTCCTTGCCGCTGCGCCGCAAGCATTGTCAATCTGCAAAGCTGGCGGGATCTCTGGCGGCTGACATGGTGCCGGTCCGGTTTGCAGTGGACATTGTATCGACCGCTCTCTCGTCTCGATCGACCGTTCCGGTGACCTCTCCGATCTTTTGGCTGCGCACCAAGGAAACGAGGACGGGAACTTCCTGCTCGGGGCCTTTGGCGATTTCGGTTTTTTGGGAAGACGTCGCACTCTTCTCTAATGCAATCTTCTCTGGAGGTTGCAAGGCGTTGAGGACGTGATAGCCCTGGATCATCTTGCGGCTGACCGCTTCGCTCTGGGCAATGTCGACCTCGGTTACAGGATTGGCCGGAGTCACCGCTGCTGGGGCCGTTCCGGCGCGCTTGTGAATGGTCATCTTCATCACCTTGGACCAGAAGGGCAGAAATCCGGAGAAGTTCGGATTCCAGGAATCCGGCTTGAGAAAGACGGCGGTGAGCCAGCTATGCACGTTCAGCGCGGTCGTCCATGCCTCCCTGTATCTCTGAGAGGCTTCGCCTGCTGCGTCGGTGACTGCCGCCTTGCTTGGCGCGCCGGCTACAGGCGGCGTCACGGGCCCGGGAGTGAAGGTCTGTTTCGGGAAGGCCCCATTACTCTTCGGATCCAGCACGCGAAAAGCAATCACTCCGTAATGAGCCGCGTTAGCCAGTTTAGCCGGCTCTTGCTGGGCCTTGAAGACATCGCCCTGGGACGGGTACCCGCCCTCGTCACGAACATCGCTGTTGCCAGCATGCATGCTTTCATGCACGAGTGTCGCTTGCGAAGCGGCGGCCGTCGGAGTATCGATAGTGGCCCCCCGGAGCATGATTTGCCTGCCAAACGAGGTCAAGCCGCCTGTGCTGGTTTCCTGATCGAATCCAGATCGATCCGACAGGATCTTCTTGTCAGTCTGCATCTTGTGCATCGCCTTCTGTGCCAAGTCAAACTTTGTTTTGGCCGTCGCAAGATTGGCAGCTCCAAAGACCTGAGTGATGTCGGAATCTTCGGTGCCGCCAGCGGCTGCATTGAAGACCTTGTCGGCGCCAGCGACGAGCGTATTGATATTTGCTTCGTCCGTGGCATTGCGCGGGGGTGAATTGCCCGAGGCCGGATCGCCCAGTTGCGTTGAGGGGTCAGCGTCGAACACCACCTTCGCGAACTGCAAAACCTGATCCGGCGTGGCTTTGCCGAGTTGGACGGACGGCGTCGTTCCGGCAGGGAAGGTGAATCCATACTCGACGGATTGGGCCTGCACGTATCCTTGAGCGGCATGGCTCATCTCAGCCCAGGCGCTGAGGAGCAGCCTGACGACCCCTTCTTTGTTGGCATCCAGATCAGGATTCGCTCGCGTCCAGGAGAGTGGTCAGTTGTGATTCTGGGGGGATCCTGCGGCGGCGTATGGTCTTGGCCTCCGCCAAACCGGATCCCTGCTGCACCGTATGGGCCAGTTCATGGGCCAGCAGGTTTCGCCCCGCGGTAGTCGAGGGCGCGTACATTCCGGGTCCGAAGGCGATATTCCGCCCGACAGCGTAGGCTTGCGCGTGGACCGATTGCGCCGACTGAGCAGCCTTGGCGTCGGTATGAACGCGGACATGGCCGAGGTCGAAACCGAAGCGCGGCTCGAAGAACTCGCGAGTGGATTTGTCGAGGGGTTGCCCTGGGGAACGGAGAACGTCATTGACGATCGGTGGAGCTTCGGTTTGTGGGTCGCTGCTGGCCGGCTTCCGGCGCAGGGCGTTGCCGGTTTCGTTCGCTCGCTGTTGCTGCGTTGAGGCCGGATCGATGGGCATGCGCATGACGCGATCGGCAACTTGGTCGGCTTCTCGTTCCAGGGGGTCGTCGACAGCTCCGATTGGAATGGAGGAGGGGGAACTTGCTGGTGGGGCCGGGTGTTGCTCTTTGCGCTGAAGGCGGTCTTCGAAAAAAGATTGGGTCTTTGCGTCGAGGAAACTATGGCGTGGAGCAGCGCTCCACTCGCTAATGGCTTGCGATGGAGCGCGGTTTTGGGGCTTTCTCTTTCCTTCTTTTTTTTGTCGTTGCCCATGTCGCAGTCGCAATCCGGGCCGGCGCCGCAGTCGCATTTTCGTCGCAGGCGCAGGGCGGCCTGATTGCCGAGCATGGAAACCGGCGGGGACAGCAGATAAGCCGGTACTGAAGGCGGCTGCGAGTTGCCGCGGGCAGTTGCCTTCTTGGTGTCGGTGCTGGCGGCCTGCAACATGTTTCTCTCCTTTCCCGGTCAGAACCGCCGGCAATGCGTGCCAAAATTGCCGCCCGCCTCTCGCTGACAAACTCGGAGGAGGACGCCGCTTGGCGAGTAGTTGATGAGATTCTGGGCTGCGATCTGGCCATCGACGAGATAGTTCTGCTGGACCTGCAGGCTGAAGGCCGGGGTGCCCTCCGGTACGCAGAGGCCGTAGCAGTCGTCGAAAGCTCCGCTATTGTCGGTGGTCAACTGGTTTTGCTGCGCGGTCAGCTTCTGGAAGATGTCGTCCGGGCCACTGATCTTGGTGAAGGTCTCCTGCACGGCAACCTTGCCGGTAACCGGCGCGCCGGTCGCATCTACCAGCCGCCACTTGGCCCAACTCACGACGCAGTTGGGCGTGTCGGGCAGTCCGCAGACCTGGTGGGCCTTCGATCCGTGTGCGGCGATAGAGAAGTTGGCCGTGTAAGGCTTGGGCTGAGAGGTGGGCGGGGTGGCGGGCGGGCCTGGTTGCGGCGATCCCTGCGCGACGGCCGGGGCCGCAGCCTGCATAGGCTGGTCCGGAGCGGAAGCGGCTTCGGGCGCCTGCACCGCGCCGGAGATTGCGACGTTGTTTGCGGATGCGTCCGATTGGCGAAGCATTCGCAAAACGCCCTGGTTGCCGATGGATTGCTGCAGGTGGCGAGCGCGGGGATCGAGGGAATTGGCGAGATGATCGCGGAGTGCGGTTAACAGCTTGACGCGGCATCGCTGCCGGACGCAATCTTGCTGGCCCGGTTGGCGGCCGGATGCTGGTATTTGATCGAACTCATTCGCGCACTCTCCTTTCTCTGCCCCCTGTGTTGGCTAGGAGTGGACCGATTTGATCAGCGTAGCCTGCAAGGATCCAAGCGACTCGAGAAACTGGGCCTGCAGCGTCTGGGCGGCCTGCACACGGGCGTTCGCCCGCTGAGTGATCAAGGCTACTTGCTGGGCCAGCTTTGGGTCTTTTGCAGCGGCGTCTCGCACTTCGCTTCTTTGCATCAGGGTGACGGTGGCATTGGCATTCGCGACAGCGGCATTGGCGGCTGCGGGAACGCTTGTCTTGAGCGATTCCAGATGGTTGAAGAGGACGATGGTATTGCGCGTGGCTGGCTGCGACGGAACTACGGTGGTCGCCTCTTCCGGGTCATGGGGCAGGACGGTTTCAGGCACCACTACTTTGGAGCCCGGCATCACCTGGCTGAGATCGGAGAGATGGGGGTTGGCGCTGAGCAGCGCCTCGGTTGCCTGCTTGCGTTTGGCAGGTGCGCGCGAGGAGCCCGGGAACAGTCTGGTCACGAGCTCCGAGATTGTTTTTTCGCCCTGGAAGACTGCGATATTCATATTCATTCCTTTCTTGGGTTCGTAATCGAACTTCGAAGCAAGGACCAACCCGGTGGCGCGTTATTCGATCACGTTCAAAGCGGCGAAAGTGGGATTGAGCCCGGCGCCATTGGCTTCGATGGTTCCGGACACGATATTGCCCAGCACGGTGAAATTACTAGTCGTGGTGGTCGAAGTGGTAGTGATGATTAAACCCGCAGCCGTTTTTCCGGCGCTCTTGAGAACGTTGTTGGAGGCGACGATCCCCAGGGCCTCAAGATTTGCGACGGGAGGGCTCACGTTTTGAGCGGACGGGGTGATACTGCATTGGTTGCCGGTAAAGGTACACGCGCCTCCAACATCAATTGAAACTGTGGCTGCGCTGCCGGCTGCCTCGATATAGTTGCCACCCACGCTGACGTTCTGCAAGCCTCCGGCATTGACCAGGAATCCGCCGAACTGGTTCACTCCGACAAACTGTGTGTCTGAGGTTGGGATGATTCTTTGATCCAGTAACTGGCGGCCGCCCACGGTGCCGAATTGAAACTTGAAGCCCGAGATCAAGACGCCATACCACGCAGTGCCGGTATCGCCGACGGTGGTCGAGTCGTTGCGGCGAATCACGTTGCCGGTCACGGCGATTCGATCAAAGGGATATCCCGAGGCAATGATCCCTGCGGACAAGTCGATGGTGTCGCCTGCGGGGCCAATGTTGATGAGCTGATTGTCCGCAATCACCGCGGAGGTGTAGCCCTGCATGGCGATCGCGTAGCGCGAGGCGCTGCCCACGGTTTGCTGGCCCGAGTCGGTGGCAAAGTCTTTGATGATGTTGCCGAGAATCTCGACATACCCGGCCTGCACGGCGACGCCATTCGTGACGGTCGGCTTCAACAGGATGCCGTAGGCGCCGGACATCGCGCCGACTCCAGGATCGCTGGAGTTTGGCACGAGCTTGAGCAACTGGTTATTGGTAATGCTCAGGTGATCGGCCCCGGCCATGACATAGACGCCGCCACAGGTCACGCTTTCGAGGACGTTGTTCGCGATGACCGCCGATCCGAGCTGAGCCTCGATGAGGATGCCGAAGCCGGAACCGCCGGTGACGCGGTTGCCGGTGATCTGGAGACCATCGATCTGCGCCGCCGACAGCACCGGGGCGGTAATCACGATGCCCCCGATCGTGGTGTCGGTCGAGGCCGGCGTTGCGACAGGAATGAGCTGCACATCGTTGTTGGCGATGCGGGCAGTAAGTCCGCAGCCTATCCCGCTGAAACTTTCGACGATCTGGTTGTTGGTGATTTCGACGCGAGTAAACAGCGGCGCGAGGCCGCTGCCGGAGACCACGATCGCAGCGCCGGAGGGCCCGACGATGTTACCGGAGATGCCTACCTGGCCGAGGTGGTAGCAACTGACGTCCAGTTCAACGCCGAAGCTTACATTTTGCAGCACGTTGTTGGAGATCCACAGATCGTAAGTGAGACAGGTGACCCCGCCGGGTTTGGAGCCGAGGGCGGGCAGGTTGGTGATCCCGAAGCCCGCGCCGAGTGCGGGAACGGCTGTGTTTTGGGACAAGGTGAACGTGACGACGTTGTCCTGGATGTTGATCTGGCGAACGAGGCCTGCGATGGCCAAGGCGGGATTGGTGGCTAATTGGTTGCCAGAGCAGGTTAATGTGCAGCGCTGGATGGTTACGGAATCGCTGTTCTGAAGCATGATGCCGGGGTTGGGAAAAGAGACGCCCTGTCCGCCGGTCGCGGCGTTGACCGACCCGACGTAGCCGGGGGCAAAGTTCAGCTCGAGATCCTGAATGGTGATGCCACCGTGGCAGTTATCGACCAGAATTGCCGGAATCGAAGCGGTTTGCGGAGCTGGAGGGGCACCCATGTTAAGTGTGGTCACGCCTGAGGTCGGCTGAAAGAGCGCGGAGGTGCCCATGCCGCAGATCTCGATGGCCAGGGTCGCGCCGCTGATGTCCACGGTGGTGCTCAGCTCGAAGGTCCCAGGGCCGAGGCAGACGCGGCCGCCGCTGGCGAGCACCTGGCTGATGGCCTCCTGAATGGTGAAGGTCCCCTGGTTGTGGCCGGCAGCGCTGACATAGACGGAGCAGCATCCGCCCTCGCCGGAACCAGTGAGTTCCACCAAGTTGTCGAAGGGATTGCGGCAACTCGGGGCGGTGGGGGTTGCCGCCGTCCAGAGGATGACGGCTAGCGGGCAGATCCATTCGCGGGGCCCATCGGGCGGCTGCGGGTTGCTGGCATAGCGTTCGGGATAGACCAGGGTGGGAAGAGCTGGGCGCACCGCAAACATCCAGTAATCGCCGCTGCGGAAGACGTTGTTTGTGTTGGTGCTGGTGAGCGTCACCTGGACGCCGGTTGTACCGAGGGTTTGCGGCGTGCCGGGGGTGATGGGCAGCGTTCCTTGCCAGACGCGCAGAAAGACCTGGGCGGGACTGGGGTTCGTTTTGGTTCCATCGCCGTACAGGGCGACAGTGAGCGAAGAGGGCAGGGTCAGGATGCGGGTGTCGGGGTCGTAGGCCGAGGCTCCAAGGGTAAAGATCTGGCCGGTGGGCGCGGCAACGTATTGTCCGTTGGAAAGCTGGGCGGCGGCCATCAGAATTTCAACGACCTGGCCGGATTGCGGGATGTGTTCGGCATCGACGGGAGCCGATTGCAGCTTGACGGAGGTTGCGCTGGTGACCGTGATTCCATAAAGAAAGGAGGCGTCGTCGTAGCCCCACAGCAGGCACTGCGGGCTCGCTTTCGCGTCGGAAACCTGCACGCGGATGAGCTGATTGTCGGCGCCAAGATATCCACTCTGAGCGGTGGGATCGCAGGAGGTTGGCGGGGTCGAGGGTGGCACGAAACCGACTTGCAACTGCGCGAAGGAGGCTACGCTGTTGTCCGGATCGAGGGTGAACCCTTCGCCTGCCCAAGTCGTCTGTGCGGCGGCAAGCGCGCTGGGGCAATCGGTTCCGGTGGTGTTGAGGCGCACAACATGTTGCACCAGCCGGGTGCGCTGCGCGGTGTCTGGACCGCCGAGGGCGACGTCTTTCAGATCGCTATCTTCGACCGCGCTTACTTCCTGCTCGCGCAGGAAGAGGTAGATGTATTCATTGCTGGTAGGAGCGGCGTCGGGAATGGGAACCCAGCTTGCGTCGTTAGACCAGTCCATCCAATCGTTCTGCGCCTGCTGGCTGTACTCGAGGCCTTGCGGGAGCCAGGCGCGCATGCCGCCGACATACATGATGCCCGCGCCAATGTTGAAGTCGAAGCTGCTCGGCACCAGGGAGATGGCGTAGCCGTTGTCGGGCGTCCCGGCCGGTCCGACGAAGTCCAGTGCTTCGAGACGCGTCTCTTCGCTGGCGATCAACTGGGCTTCGTTCCAATCTGCTTCCACGGTCACGCGGCCCTGCTGCATCACTACCGAACGGTATTGTTGACTGGGGTCGTATGAAACTCGAGCTCTATCGCTACCCATGTTGCTCTCCTTACTGCAATGCGAACTAGGTGACTCGAACCAGTACTGGGGCAAGGCCCAAAGGCATGTACTCCTGGTACTTGATCAAAATGCTGCTTTCCTTGATGGGGTTTTTCTCCCGGGCAAACGCGCCCATTTCCGAGCCGTTCTGTGCCCCCTGCAGGATCGTTCCGCTGCCGCTCGAAACGATGGAGAGGTCGGCGGAGGCCAAGAGTTGTCCGTAGCCCGGTTCGCCGAACTCGCGAGAGGTGAAGAGCGGGCTTTGCACGCCGATCTGCACACACTCATACTGCCGAGGAACGATGCTGCCGCTCGGCCACGCGGTGAAACGGAGACAGCCGTGCTGGGTGTCTTCGACTACGGTGAAATCGTCGAGAATGCATTCACTGGCCTCGATGCGATGCACAAAAACGGGGCCGAGAACGGTGGTTCGGCTGAGTTCCGCTTCGCCGCTGCCGAGCGCAATCGCCGCTTGCGCCAGGGCGACGGGAAACGCCGCCTCCAGCAATTCGCGATTGAACTGGATCAGCTCGGTGGCCGTCGGAGACGCGCCCAACATCGTGATGGACGGGTCGAGCGGAATGCCCGCAAAGAGCGCCGGGGTATAGAACTGGGTTTGAATCACGGTATTCAGGTCCGAGAGCAAGTTGCCCAGTAAGGTAGTGTCCAAACTGCCCTCACCGTTCCATGCCTTCAGCCCGGTGATGACGGATGGGGTGATCTTTCCTTGCAAAAAGGTGGATAGCGGACCGGCGTCCAGGAGCGCCTGCACGAAGTCGAGCGGGTCGAGGATGTCGGAGGGCTGGAGGAGTGCGGTGAGGATGCTGCCGGGAATTCCCTGAATGATGCTGTCGTTGGTGGCGAGCGTTCCGACGTTGCCACCCAGCTGTGTGCGGATGGGGCCGGTGATGCAGCGGTCGAGGGTCAGCGTATTGATGGTGGCCTGTATCCACAAACGGGTTGGACCCAGATCGCGCTGGTCGACGCTTTGGGCGTAGAGGTCGGTCGGGTCGGCGGAGTTTTGGAGGTCCGCCGAGCCGCTGGCGGCGTTGCCGGGATCGAGGGTGCAGCAGCGCAGGGTGACGGAGTCGAAGGCGCCGATGAGCACCACATCCGTCCCGCTGATGAGCAGTCCGTCGAGTAACAGATTGCTGTTGGTGTCGGTGCCGTTGAGTATCCACTGATTCGGGCCGCTTGCGCCCGGTGCGGGCCAGCGTAACACGGGGCGAGTTTTGGGCGCGGCCTGCACGGTGACGTTGGCGATGTTCGCGAAATTACTGACGGTCGTATAGGTGAGCGAATCTTGAATCGCGATTGTTCCGGTGGGGGAAGGGTCGGGAATCGCTGGCGCCGCGGCAGGCGGAGCCTGGGCAATTTGTGTGGTCGGGGTCGGCACGGGGTCGGCCGCTACTCCGGGGAGGCGGCGGTCGTAGGGGCCGGCGCCGATGGTGGATGAGAAGCCGTAGTTGTAGGTGACGAAAAATGGCGGGGTGGGCGGGTTGGAGGGTGGAGGGACAACCTTAAAGACTCCCTGTTCGGGGTAGATGGCCGGCTGCCGATTTGCGTCGAGGAAGAGCGCTGAATCGAGCAGCTCGTAGGAGGAGCCGGGGAACGAATAAACTCCGAGGGAATTATTGGTGACGCGTTGCGCGGCAGCCGTGTCGACAGCTGTGGCGTAGAGCGCGATCTGCTGCGGGTTTTGGAGCGCCGTTTGCATGAGGGAGAGGGAGATCGGACCGGGCAGCTGCCATTCCTGAGGAGAGACCCAGTTGTCTCCGTAGCTGGAGGAGTTGCGCGACGCGGCGGCGAAGAGCGGGACCATCCGCCCGGTGGGATCGAAGGAATATTGGCCGGGGCATATCGGTGCTGGCGACGGGCGTGGTGATGCCGGCCGCGAAGCTGTAGAGCCGCCACAGAAAGACGCCGAGGTGGGAGATGTTTTGCCACCCCACCATGTCTACTCCGCGACGGAAGTCGGCGGTGTGGGAGAACTCATCGAAAGCGGTTTGCGCCTTGGCCGCTCCATAGACATTCCTCAGGTCGGCCCAGCCGCCGATCTGGCTATCGGTGAGCGATCCGACGAGCCCTTCGGCTATCTGTAAACTGGCGTCGAAACCGAGGTAGTCGTAGAGCGCGGTGATCGTCGCGCCTGCAACGGGGGCGGTGGCGAAGGTTAGGTTGATTGCGCCGGTCCCGTAGGCGATGGTTCCGGTCAGCCCGCTGCCTCCGGTGGCGACGATGTTGCCGTTGCTGTCGTCTGCACCCACTGCTGAACCGTTGACTACCACTTGCAGCGTGCCGCGATAGATCGGCGTGTCGAGCAGGTTGACGACGGGGAAGGCGGTGGTAGCGCCGTCGCCGGTGGCGATCAATTGGGTGGCCGAGGCTGGGCCGGAGGCGGCCAGACCGACCGGAGGATCGAAGCTGTGCCGAGTGCGACCCATGCGGCGGAAGAACTCGACGACGCGAACGTTCCATCCGGTGATGTCGGCGGCGATCTCTTCGAGAATCGCGACCGTGCCTTTGCGCTGGCGGTAGTAGACGGTGTTGGCTACGTCGAGCCGCTGGCCTCGCGAGTCGAGGCTGTTGACCAGATTCGTAGCGAGCAGGTCTCCGATATAGGCGATGACCCAGTCGTCACAGGTCTCAATGGACTGGTCTTCCCATAGACGGTCGATGGAGCGCCGGAGCACCGCGCCCGATGCTCCGATGCGGTTGACCATCTCGCGCAGGGGGCCGTTCGCGTTGAACGAATCCGTATCCAGAGTGCGGTAGATGGCGGGAATCATCTGCCACAGTTTGTCCGAGAGATAGGCCTGGTAGTTGTCGTTGCTTTGAACGGGCAGCGGATTAGCCATTGGCCACCTCCGGCGTGATTTGCAGTCCGGTTGGCGGTGCTCCGGTGTAAAGAGGGCTCAGGGTAAAGAATCCGCCGGGGCCGGGATCGAAACGATAGTCAGGGCCACCCGGCGTTGCGCCCGTCACGGACAAGTTATGCACGGCGACCGCACCTGGAACGGAGAGACAGGCGGCGTAGATCTGGCTGCGGTAGACGGCCTGACCGATGCCGATCTTGTTCGCGCCGAAGAGCCCCACGCCGGGATCGGTCAACGCGGTGACAGCGAGAGCGGCGACGGCGTTCAGGTCATAGTTCGGATTCACGGCGAGGGTCATGGCGATGGTCAGCGGAACAGGTGTTGCGAGCAAGACGTTGACCGGGCGATTGGGATCGGCATCGCTGGTCAGGGCGAGTTGGGCGGCATTCTTTGCCGACTGATCGTCGCCGACGTAGACCGTGACCACGGTGCGCTCAGCCTCTGGATCGAAGCTCCATACGGCGCTGGCGCGGGTGACGCCGGGAGTGGAAGCGGCGATGGCCTCGTAGTCTTCGCCGGAGATGGCGCGGCCGAAGGTGAGCACCGACAGTGGCGCGTACTGGCGCATCTGGCTGGAGGGCTCAGGGTCGGCGCCACCACCTGCGGCAACAGGGTTTTGGATGGACGCCAATCCGGGTTGGGGTGTGTTGATGACGGTCAGGGTTCCGGCCGCCGGGGCATTTGCTCCGCTGCCGTAGCGGTAGTTGGCAGTCACGTTATTTGTGCCGGAGGGAAGCCGTGCGCCGTTGACTCCGTCGCCGAATTGGACCCAGGTGACGGCGCTGTCATCTTCGCGCGTGACGAAGATGGTGGCGTTGGGGGCTTGTGCGTAGAAGCTGGGCTGCTCTTGCCAACGCACGCCGTTGACCCAGACCTGCAGGGTACTGGTGTAGTTGTTACCTGAGGTGGATGCCGCGCTGAGCAAATAGGTGAGCGGAGACTTGGCCAGCTTGAACACCTGGCCGGTCTGGGTCGCGTCTCCGCTCCCGAGGACTTCGTTAGTTACCGTTTGCCGCGCGTGAAGGGCAGGAGATTGGTGAGAACGTTGATGGGCGGATTGAGGACGGGAGTCAGTGGCAACGCCGCAGTGAAGAGGCAGGTTTTCCGAGAGCTGCAGCTCCGATGCTGTGGCGGAGTTCACGAAGCCGCTGACGTAATCGCCGTTGCCGTTCTGGTCTTGCAGCAGAGCGGCCAGCTCGCCGGCGGGAAATTTCGGAGGGACGATCGCGATGAGATCGGCTGTGCCGTCGAAGGTGGTTGCCGGAGGCGAGATGAGAGTGCCGACATCCTGCCAGCCGTACCGAACGACCAAGTTTTGCTCTGAAGGGGCACTGACGCTGGGCGTGAAAGTAATCTCCGAGTGCAGGACCGGAATTCCGGCCGTTGCTGATGAGGCTTTCGTTGGTACCTTCGGATTGTCGGCGTACCAGATTATCTCGGTATAGGTATCGACGGCGGCAAGGTACATGGCGGCAGGGGGAGACTGTGCAGCCGCTGTCGTAGCGCTTCCGCCACCAAGCTGGAATTCGCCGCCTGAACCGAGGCCATACTTATCGAATATCGACGAAGCGGAAATATTGTCGATCTCGCCCTCGCTAAGCTTGAACTCGCTTGTGGAGGCTGATTTTGCAATCTGTGGCGAAAGGGACATGGACTCTTTCTGGACCGACAGATCGGTGATGAGCGAGCCAAAGCCGATGTTCCACCACGGAGGCGGTACCCAGGGCGGAGGCGCCGGCGGGGCAGGGGGCGGGGACTGCTTTGGAGCCGTGGTTCCCTGGAAGGCACCTCCGGTCTGGCCGTTGAGGGAGTCGAAGAGAACCAGGTCGCCGGGCTGGATCTGCCGGGTGACGGAATCGAGATCGGCCTGTCCGGTCCCGTCCGAGTTAGAGACGAGGGACTGGGCGATGTCGACGCCATATTGAAAGAGCCGGGCGGTTTGGGTGCTGCGCATCAGCCGATAATTCGAAGCAGTGTAGGGATTTTTCCCGGTGAGTACGGGCAAGGGGTTGTTGCTCAAGACTACCCGCGTATTGTTGACGCCGCGGGGGCTCAACTGCGGTTGCACGCTCAGCGCATTCGCGACAATGTAGTTGAGGTCTCGAGCCGCTCCAGCCCTTCTCCACGAGCAGCAGCAGGTCTCCGGTCTTGATGGAGCTGATGGTGCCCTGTAGCGAGCACGCTGCCATCCGCGCCCAGCATGGCGTTGGAGGTGTCGGGATCGGCGGAGATCGCTCCGCCAGGCTGGGCCGTGATTTTTTGCAGAAGTTCGAAGATCTGTGGCGCGCTGCCAGGTCCGGGCTTGCTCTGCACGGGCATGCCCTGAGGCAAAGTGATGGGCTGACTTCCCTTGACGAGCGCGGCGAGCGTGGCTGTGGCGCCGATGCCTGGACGCGGCCGATAGCCGAGGACGCTGACCAGGTTTCTTACGCTGGCATCGAGATCGGCGGTGCGCAGGTAGTCCTGGTTGGCGATGCGCTGGTTGTAGAAGGTGAGAATGTCGGCGAGATAGGCCCACCACTCGATCATCTGCAAGGCGAGATCGCTGGTCGAGGTGGGTTTCCAATTGGCCAGCTCGATCTCGCCCGGCAGCGATTGCAATAAAGCGTCGCGGAAACTGGTGAAGTCGCCGACGCGATACTCGATCGCCGGCAGCCCCGGAACATTTGAGATCACCTCGGGGAAGGTGAAGCCATCGCACGGGCAGTTGGGAGTTGTGCTCATTTGCCACCGTCCACATAGACCAGCAGGGAACCGCGCTCCGGCCGGCTGGGGTCGTTATCCACGCGCAGAATCTGATTCGGTTGAATCGTGACCTCGTCGGGCAGCGGGACGTAGTCGACGATGATGCCGCGCTGCCGGTAGAGGATTTGGTGGACGCCCGCCACGCCGTAGGCGTTTTGGATTGCGGCTTCGAGCGCGCTGTTTTCGAGCGGCTGTCCAAAGGTGAAGTTGTCTACGTAGAAGAAGCCGGTGGTTCCGTCTGGGTTTTTCGCCGCGCTCAGCGCAGTCTGCACCGCCGCCTGAACATCGGCGTTGAAGACCGTGGGCAACGCGCATACGTAAACTTCGAGATCGACCGATACATAGTCCGGCGCGGGGCAATAGGATTCGTATCCAGCCAAGCGGCGGCGGTTGAGGAGTTGAATCATTTGCAACTGTTCGGCGGAAGAGATTTGCTCGCTACCCTCCGGGTCGGCGGTGGTGAAGACAGTGAGCCAACTGCCGGTCCAGCGGAAGACGGTTCCGGCGCGCTCGACCCACGGGAGCGTCTGCGCCGCTGCGGCGTAGTCGCTGGCGAGTACTGCGTTATACCGATTGGCGCGAAAAGCCTGCGGAGCCAGCCGCTGGATTGTCAGGTCGGGCTCTTCGTCTGCGCCGCCCGTCGCGGCGAAGGGATTTGTGACAGCGACGATGGTCGGCGCGGTGGCGGGGTTGAATCCAGTAATGGCATCTGCTGCGAGGTTGCCGGCGGCTCCGTTGGTGGTGCGGTAGGTCACCTGGAAGACAGTGCCGGGGTCGGGCACGGTGCCGAAGTCTTCATCGCCGAAACGGATCGTGTCGCCGGTATCGCCGTCGTAGTCGTAGGAGGTGGTGCCATCGGAGTTTTTCGCAATCGGAATGTAACTTGCACGATCGAGCGTGAAGCCTGCTTCGTATTGTTCGGTGCGGAGGAGGTTTACATACCAGGGCCACTGAACTGCCGGGCCGGAGGTTGGTTGCCCCATCAGGAGGACCTCGGGTGCCGGCGAAGTGTTGGCATCCGGCGCGAGCCAGGCCAGAGGCGTGTTCGCTAGTGAATAGAGGTACATGGGCGCGAAGGAGGTTGGAGTGCTGTTAGGGCCGGTGCGCACGATTGCAAGAGGCATGAAGGGGCTAGCGGCCGGTGGCGCGAGGATGGCGAACGATTCGGTGAAGCGTGCTCCCTGGGTTGCGGGGATGAGATTGCCGGCTACGAGCGTCCGGGTCAGGTCGTGATGATGTTGCAGCGCTTCGCTGCTATCCCAAGTGATGTAAGTCACGGGTTTGCTCAGCAGTTCATCGGTCTGCTCGGCCACGGTGACAATGTGCACGATCTCGCGGATGGGCGGATCTGCGGGAGGATCGGCGGTAGTGTCGATGAGCAGCGCCATTCCTACGGTGAATCCATAACCGTGCCCGGCGACCCACATCGCCGTTGCTCCGGTCTCGAGGCAAACCTGGCTGGCGTCCCAGATGTAGGGAACGATCGATTCGGGTGCAGTGGTCGATTTGTTCCACATGGAGCTGACCGGATACGTGGAGGTGTCGGCCAAGCCGGTTCCGGTTTCGTAGACCACCGTCTGGCCGTCGGGCGTTACCCCGGTGACTTGCGTTCCGGCAGGAATCGCGACGGCTCCGGGGGCGACGTTGAATTGGAGGAGGACCGTCGAAGAGGTCGCGGGGCGAGGCTCATAATCCACGAGCCGTGCCTGGCGCACGATCGAGCGGCGTTGGGTCGCGGTCTGCAGAGTCGCTTCGGCGGCGACGCGGTCCTGGGTGTAGCTGAGGTCATCGGCCATGGCCGAGAGCGCTTCGAGAAACATCATGCCGAAGTCGGCCTCGGCGCGCTCCTGCCATTCGGGATAGCGCAGCGCGGAAAAGTCCAGCAAAGCCTGACGGAAGCTGAGGAAATCCTTGGCGAGATATTCGATGGGCGGAGGGTTGCCTTCGAGTGGAGGGCACGGCGGGGGCGGCGTGTCGCAATCCAAGTTGGTATTGCAGTTGGGACGGAAAGAGAAGACGGTGGTGCTGTAGTACTGGTCGAGTTTAGGGCTGGTGAGGCTGAGCGTGTAGTAGGAGAAATCTCCCACTGCCTGTGTGGTGAGCTGCAGGATAGGACGCCCCTCGGGATCGAACGACCAATCGGTCGCGTCGTCGATGGGATTCACGCCGATGGTTGGGATGGTTTCGCCGCCGATGATTTGGGGGCTGGTGACCGTGCCGGATAGCGCCACGACATTCAGGAAATGAACCAGGAGCACGGGCTCGCCGGGCGTGGGAACTTCGACGAAGTCGATGCCGTTGAGCGACGCCGACTGCAACAGGAACTGGATGCGATTTCCGGGACTTGTCGCCATGTCAGCTCACCGCCACCATTAACTGGCCGTTGGTCTGGGTAGCCAGCATCGTGTAATTGATCTGAATTTGTAACTGTGCCGGATTATCTGTCGTGGTCAGCGGCACCACGATGACCTGCTGTACGGTGATGATGCCGGACATCCAACGAGAGAGCGCCTGCTGCACGATGAGGTTGGTGGTCGAGTCAAGCGCGCTGTTATGTGGCGCGAAGAGGAGTTGGCGCAGGCCACAACCGAACTCCGGAAGGTCGATGCGTTCGCCGCGGTTGGTGAGCAGCACCTGGCGGATCATCTGGTCGACATGCGCCTGATACGAGGTCTGCGCGGCCTGCCCTGAGGCTGGGTCGATGCGGAATGGGAAGGCATAGTCGTGTCGCTGCATAACTCTCCTATTGCCCGGTCACTTTCTGCTGGGTGTTGTTGATCAGCACGGTGCCCTGCGGCGCCTGGGTCGCGGCGAGGCAGAGACCCATACTGTTCATGCTCAGCGTGAGATCGCCAGCCGCTTTGCTCTTCATGTCGGTCTGCATCCATTGCACGGTCATGCAGGGGCTGGGCACGGCGGCGGGAGTTGTGAATGGGCACCCGGCAATCATGAAAGTGTCGGAGGCGCGCACCAGCGGCGAGCCTCCCGCAGTGGCCTGAGTATTGGAGGAGATGGCTGTGACGGTGCCGCCGTGCGGGCACATCAACATGCTGGCCGTGGTGAGAAGCGCGCCCATCACATCACCTCCAGTGCGCCGTTGTTGATGTTCACTTCGGAGTCGCTGATCTGGATGGTCTGCGAGCCCTGAGAGAGGGTGATGCCGCTCGAGTCCAGAGTGATTTTGTTGCCGTTCGAGTCCTGAATGGTGATGCTGTCCTGGTCATCATCGAGCAGGATCTTGTGCTGCTTGGTCACGATGACCTTCACGGCGGGAGCGGCGTCGGAAGGCGCTTGCCCGCTGAGCCAGAAGCATCCGGTCCAGATTGGAAACGAGACGTCGCCGCCTTCGAACTCGATCCACACGGCCGAGCCCACCTCAGGCAGAAAGGCGAAGCCAACCGAATCTCCCGCGTAAGGCACGCAGGGCAACGCCCATCCCGACGAAACCGAGCCATAGATCGCCGGCACCGAGGCCTTGATGCGCATGGTGGAGGCTTCGACGTCGAGCACTGTGCCGCGGTACTTGCCGTAGAAGCGGCCGCGCATGGACTCGACGACATCGCGAATGCCTTGTTCGTTCATCGCGTCAGAGTCCTCCCAACATTCCGGTCAGCCCGCCGCTTGCAGAAGGCGCGGGTCCCATGGCGTTGCGCACCAAAACGAAATGCATTTTGTGCGAGTCGGCTCCGATGGTGTGGCGGACGCTCCACACCAGGTAATTGCCTGAGTTGATCGAGCCGACACCTTCGATGGCTACCACCGTGCCTACACGCAGCACCGCCTGCAGTCGGGCCGCGTCGGTTTCACCCTCGCAGCGCGCAAACCAGTTGGCGTCTTCCAAAATGCCCTGGGCGCGGAGGGTGAGTTCCTCGGAGCTGTCTGCCGGCGCAGCCAGCAGGACCGACGTACTTTGGGTGCTGAAGTCGGCGAGGGCCTGTGCGTCGAGCGGCGTCAGGCCCGAGTCAGTGGGATTCACGCTGACCGCGCCACTATCGAGAAACAACTGGCTCGCGGTCACGGCGGTTGGCCGGGTCACATCCCACTCCAGATCGAGCGGGCCGACATTCCAGTTTTCTGGGTCATTCAGATCGAGGGTGACGACCGGGTCGCCATTCAGATCGGGCTGGGCGAAGTAGCCGGTGCGTACTCCGGCCTGGTCGGCGCAGGTTACGCGGCACCACTTGCCAGTGGCCCGAGCGAGAGAGCGGAGAAACGCCATGTCCGTTCCGCGCTGCATCAGCGAGTGCGTGTCCGACGTATGCGAGGGCGAGTCGTTCTGGGTGTTGTCATCGGCCGGAGTAAAACCATAGGTGCCGAAGATGGAGTTGGCCACGTCCGAATCCGTCACGTCTACCCACTCGTTCACCTTCTCTTCAAGGTTCATCAGCCAGGAAGCATCCTGGCCCCACACATCGAGCTTGGACGAGACGACGCCGCGTTCCAGATGCAGCTTCGAAGTCAGCACGTAGCCGTCGAAGATACATTCCGTAGAGCCCGACGGCGGAGTAATCACAACGGCGATATTGGAGAAAGGCGCGAAGCGGCTGTCGTTGACAAAGGTCAAGTCGCCATTCGCCGTGCCGACCGGCAACGTGAGCTGGATGGCTCCCGGCAGGTCGGCATTTTCCTCCACCTCGAGCGACGCCAGCTGGTTGTAGAAGCTGTCGTCGGCCGGGGTTCCGTTGAAGATCACCTGGTACGTCGTGGGCATGGCTGCTTAGCGTCCCTTCGGCACGCCAATTTGGGCGTGCGTGGCCAGCGCGTCGGGGATCACGGCGTTATTGGCGTCGCAGAAGGTCCAGAACTGGGTCGCGTCGTTGAGATAGTAGTTAGCCATCAGGTCGAGGCGTTGGCCTTGCTGCCGGGCGTGATAGCCGATCAACTGAGGACTGGTAGGCAGCGGCGGCACCACCGCGGTGACCGTCGTTCCGTCGGGCAGCGTGGTCTGATATTGCGCTTGCTTGATGTAGCGGCTACCGGGAAAAAACATCGTCGGTCCTCCTCAGAAACAAATTCAGTTAGAACGGCAGCATGCCGGCCAAAGCGTCGGCCGAGTTCACAATGTTGGCCAGGGCGAGCACGCCGCGCAGCGTAGACATCGCACTGTACGCGGTTTGCACGAGGTCCTTGACGAGCCCGTCGTCGAGGGCGTCGATTTCGTTCTGAGTGAGCACCTTCAGGCCGATCTCGGCGTCGGCGTGGGTGGGAACCAGCAGCGTGGGGTCGTAGAGCTTTTCCGTGACTCGCAAACTGGTGACGCGCACGGGCAGAATGCGTCCAGGGCCCCAGACAAAGAGCACTGTCGGCACGACTGAGACCGGCACGGAACGGGTGACACCTGATGACGAGCCGCCGAGCAGGCTTCCGCCCACCGAGGACGCGAGGGCGAGAGCAGAGCCGCCGGTCGAGGTTGAGGGAAACAGCAGCATCTCCAGAGCGGCGAGCGTAGGATAGATACCGGAAATCTCGGCCAGCGCCGCCGCCGGTGGCGAGCCGTCGGCGATGATGTCTTTAGAATCGAGTGCGAGCGAGAAGGAAAACTCCTCGCCCGGATTGCCGGTGACGGCGAGTGGGTTGCTCGCTCCCGGCCCTGAGGCTGCGCTTGGGGCGGCGGGCGCAGCCGGAGACCAGGTGTGAGTGAGCGTCTCGGGATTGTATTGAAACAGAATGATGTTCGGGATGGGCACCAGGAATGCCGAGGTGAACTCGATGAACGCTCCGCGAAAGTATTGGCCTGGCATCGGTGTCAGCTCCGGCGAAGCTCTCGCATGAGCTCCGCAACAATCATTTGAGTCAGTTGATCCATGCTTGCGCCGGGCGCGGGACGCACCTGGAGGCGAACCAGCTCGGCGCGCTGGGGTAGATCGCCAGCGAGCGTCGAGCGTTCGAGACCGGCAGCGACCTGCTCGGCAAGCCGCTTGGCTACACGCGGCTCCATCTCGCCGGCGTGGAGCACGATGCGGTCGACGGTCACGTCGGACTTCTTTTGCGGGTTGGTATCAGGAATTGGCATTCGAGCTCCAATCTCCGCCACGCCATGCAGCGCCGTGTTTATTTGTTTCGCGGCGCGCGGCATGCATCAGGTGCTCCATGCGGATGCGCGTCCCTTGCGCTCGCGCCAGAAAGGCACCCGCGAGAGCGATGGCCTTGATGTCCGCTCCTGTGAGGACAAGATTTTCCGCGAGCCACTCGAAGGCGATTCCGTCGAGCAGTTCTTCTCCTGAAGGAGATCGCTCGGCGAGAGCGATGCGCCAGAGTGCGAGTCTTTCCTGGGGGCCGGGAGTGAGAAAATCTACGATGAAGCGCAGCCGCCGCACGAATGCGGTATCGAGATCGTTCTTGCGATTGGTGGCGAGGATCGCGACCCCGTCGAACTGCTCCATGCGTTGTAGCAGGTAATCGATCTGGATGTTGGCATAGCGGTCGTGTGCGTCTTTCACCTGAGTGCGCTGGCCGAAGAGCGCGTCGGCCTCGTCGAAGAAGAGCACGACGGCGGAGCGTTCGCAGGCCTCGAAGACTTGTTTCAGGCGCTTCTCGGTTTCGCCGATGTACTTGTTCACGACGCCGGCGAGGTCGACGCGGTAGAGTTCTCGGCCCAGCTCGCGCGCGACTACTTGCGCGGCCATGGTCTTGCCGGTTCCGCTGGGACCGGCGAAGAGGACGTTGAGGCCGCGGCCCATGCGACAGAGCCGTTCGAAACCCCAGCCGTCGAGCACCTCCGTGCCGAGACGCGCCTGGGTGGTGAGCTCCTCCAACTGCCTGCGCACTCCGGGCGCGAGCACGATGTCGCTCCAAGCATAAGGGCAGGGAAGCGCGGTGAAGAGCTCGCCGGGATCGCTGTGCAACATGCCTCGGCAGGCCTTGAGGACCGCATCTTCGCCGCCACCGGCGACCTGGGCGGCGGAACGAATCTCCGCTGGACGCAGACTCCAGCCGCGAATGACTTCGGGCATGGGGTCTGCGGTGAAGTGATGCCACAGCCGCGCTCGTTGCGCCGGGCTAATGGGCTGCAGCGTGAATGACGCCCGCGCAACCCGTGGAGACGCGGGCAGCTTTGTGGCTGATTCAGAGGCGAAAAAGGCCAAGTCGCAGCGGCCTTCGAGGCTCTGCCGGGTGCGCGCATCGAGCTTGTCGGCGTGGTTCCAGTAAAGAGTTGCTCGTTGCAAGCGGGCCTGGCGCATGACGCGCAGGACGCGATCCTGGATCTGCGCTGCGTTGGGATCGCCTGCGGTCAGTTGCTGGACATCGACCGCGATGAGGTTGGTTCCGATCTCTGCGCAAAGCTGGGCCGCAAGGGTTCTCTTGCCGGAACCGGAGGACGCGATGAGCTCGATCTCAATGGGAGACCGGACTGCGGCGATGAAGTCGCGCATGGCACGCAGGGTCTCGGGATCCAGGACCTCCAGCGCTGCAACCTCGTTGACGGGGAGCAGCTGAAGCGCCGCCGAAATTACTGGATCGCTCCCCGTTGCCCCGCATAGCCACTGCACAATGAAGGGGTCGGCCACCCAGGGCGCGTTGGGTGCGGCGGAGAAGTATCCCGACTGTTGTTGGGGAGTTGCCAACTGCCAGTGGGTCAGCGCGCCATCGATCATGACCGGCTCTTGCCAGCGGAAGAGCGCGGCCGCGAGCAACGGAGTGGCATAGCAGGCCGAAGCATCGTCATGCAGGTATCCGCAGACCCGGGCGAAGGCGGGATCGGCGGCGACCGCGGCGGCGAGGCTGAGCAGATCGCTTTCCGGCGGGGTGAGATGAAAGATCTGGCAGAGCGCGGACCAGCGAACATCCAGGTCGGCGGTATCGTCGGTTGCGACGATGAGGCGCGAAAGCTCGATCGCCTCGCGGTCAGTTTCGTAGAATTCAGCCTCTTGCGCGGCCAGGCTGGCTGGATCCGTGAGGATGCGGTCGACCTCGTCGTCGCTGATGGCTACGCCTTTGGCCGGTATGTCAGATGACCAGAGCGTGCGCAACCAGAGCGCGCGGCGGCGTGCTCGCAGGCGGGCGCGGCGCAGGAAGACTGGTTCTGCGGCGAGGATCGATGGTTGTTCCTGCATCTGGAGGATCATGGGATCACCACCCACCAGGCGGGAGGCGATTCCACGCCGTGGACTCTCACGCGGACGGTGTAGGTTCCGGCGGCCACTGCAGCTGGTTTGGTGAAAGTCACCTCTGCGACCGAGACTACGTTGAAATTGGCTGCGGGCAGCAGAATCGTATCCAGCAACACTTCGGTAGCGCCAGCGACAAAGCCTTCGCCGGCGATGGTGTAGGTTCCTGCTACTGCGGGCAGGATTGGCGGATTTGGCTGCGGCACCGAAGAAGTTGCGATCCACGCCGCGACGCTGAAAGGAGTGGAATTGGTGCGGTAAGGAGCGGGTAAATCGCATCCGGCTCTGAGCTGGTACACGCCGGGAGGCGGAGCATTCGTGGGAAGCGCTCCTACCGTTGCCGGAAGTTGCAGCGTAATGCGACTCGGCGTCTGAAACGAAGGCGGATTGGGCGGAATCGGCAGAGATGGCGGTTCGTGTACCATCCAGCCGCTTATGTCGTGCTCGATGCCGTCGGGGGTTATTAGGTAGACGTGATTCGACGTGGGCAGATTGAGGTTAGAGCCTTGCAGCGCAAATCGCTGGCTGGGCGCGGCGACGGCGGGCGAATAGTCGACGCTGAGGATGTTCGGATTGGCCGTGGTGCTCTTCAGGCTGGCAAAGGTGACCGTTCGGGTTGTGCCGATCACTTGTCCGCTGTCGGCATAGGGGAAGGTGGCGGGCTCGGAAAAGAGACTTATCGTCTTCACCGGGAGCGCTGGTGGGGGAGGAGCCGGAGGCGTGAGCAAGACCACGCTGACTTTGTAGACCACCGAGAGGCGCATGGGGACAGTGATGGCTTGCCACAGGCGGGCGAGCTCGTCGGAGGTCTCGATCTCCATGGTCAACGTAAATTCTTCCGGCACTGCTCCCGCGATTCCCGGTAGCACCACATTCATGCGCAGAATCGGATTCTGATAGAAGAACTGCAAGGCCATGCTCATGGCCTGTTGCTCCTGCTGGTACTGCTGGTCGGCGAAGGCGGTGAGCAGGTAGTAGAGGTTGAGGCAGAGCGGCTGATAGGGAACCGGCTGCAATGTTTGCGGCCGCGGAGTTATGGTTGAGTTCCCCTGCGCCCAGGGGTTCAGGAGCGCTGAGTTGCGCTGGAATTTGTCCTCGGTGACGTGAAAGAGGGAGAAGGTGAGTTGGCACCCAGCTTCTTTTCGGACCGCGTCGGGCATTGCCCCAGAGCAGGTGATCGAAGGCGGCGGCGGAGTCACAACCGGCTCGGCGTTATCGGTGTCGAATGTCTTCAGCAGGGGCGACGTCGTGCTGACGTAGGTATTCAGCCTGGAGATCAGGGTGTTGGTGACTACCGACAGATCCAAGACGCCGATTGGGGCTATTGCCATCGCTCTGCCTCTCGCTTACCAGCCCGGCCACAGGGCATAGCCGCGCGCCAGGCGACCTTTAGGCTGAGCCGGCGGCGGCGCCTGGCGATAACTGGACACTGGCGGTGGAAGCACCTGCACTTCGATCTTTCCGATCTGCACGGTATTGGTTCTCTCGCGCGGTTCCTCCGAGATTGAACTTTGCCGGGCGCGGCGAGATGGTTCACGGAATCCTGGTGTGGCTGACTCCATCGGCTGCAAATGCGCTTGAGGGCGGTGGGTTGATGTCGTCCCCTCGATCATGGGAGCAGGGGCAGGGAGAACGCGTGCTGCGTCGTCCGCATCGTCCCGGTGCCGACTTTCAGAAACTGGCATCGGCTGCCTCTCTGTTGTTGACCGGGCAATCCGGGGAATCGGCTCAACTGAGTTAGATGGCCGCCTCTCCGCTGGGATTGGCTCTGCTTCGACAGTGCGCGGAGCCGGCGTTAGGCCGGTGGATCGCGATGGTTCGTGCGGTGCTGAAACCGACAGCGCGGAAGAAGCGGCGGTCACTGCCTGCGCTGCCAGCTTCCGTGACTCCAATGTTGTGCCGGCTTGGGTCCGACTGGAGTCATCTTGCCGAGTGGCTTTCGCTGTGCTGGAAGTTGTAGCGACCGGTATCGGTTGCAACGTCTCGCCGGAAAGGGAAGCGTGGGATGCCCGCGTCTTTGATGAAGTCCGCGACGGGCTCTGCATAGGCTCAGTGGTGCTACGGTGTGGAGCGGGGCGGCTCTCAAAGTCTGCTCCGGTCGACGATGGAACCGTTTCGGTCACGCGACCACGTCGCATGGCGGAGCGAGGGCCGGGAGCCAATGGTCCCGCATCGGTTGCGGCTGCTGTAGCGTCGATCTGCGCGGTCTTCCATAGATTCGATACTGGACGCGGAGGAGCGAGCGGGGCGCTGTCGCCACCGCGCACGAGCCGACTGAAATAGGATTGGGCCACTTAGTTGGTTCCTCCCTGGCGCAAGGCCATCTCAACGTATTGCACCCGGCGCTGCCGAGGCAGAGAGAGGATTTTTTCTTCGCTCCAGTGATAGCGGACGGCCAACTGATGCACGTCTTCGTAAAGGAACTCAGCATCGTAGCGCAGTTCCCGCTGCACATAACTCTGCACGTCGAACCAGAAGCGCACGGAAGCGCCGCACTCCGGACATTGGCCTTCGATTTCGCCCGAAAGCGGAGGGGCGAGCGATTCCATGGCGCGCTCCTCGCGCCGGTTGCTATGTCTGGCGGCGCCGGGAGAATGAGAGCGGATGGTTCGCCGGGCTAATTCTTTCTCCGGATGGTTCGACGCTGCCGCTGCGGCCAAGTCTCCGACTGTAACCAGCCTGAACTGCACCGCGCTGTTGCGAAGCTGGAACCAGTTGGGCTCCGAGTCGACCGGTTCCACATTGGCCGGCTTGCGCACGCCATGGCTGCGCAGGTAATCGCTAATACGAAAAGAGAGATCGATGGGAGTGGCGCATTCCGGTTCCGGACAACGTCCACGGGTGGCCATCACGTCGCCGAAGACCCTGCGGCGCAACTCGAGAAGCAATGCTTCAAGATCGGCGACCGTTAGGGCCGCGGCATCCAACTCACTGCCGTCGATGGGAATCGCCAGGCGCTGCACCAGTTCCATCGACGTCGAGACCAGGTCGCCGCCGCTTTCCAGCAACAGCAAATCCTCTTCGCCGGTAGCATGGCGAAACTCGACATCGATCCCGCTGATAGGCATGCGAAACATCGAATGAGCCTCGTTGGAGCGCATCGGAAACGTTAACCTTCGTTGAGGTTCGCTGCAGTTCCGAGCGCTTATTCGTTGCGTTATAGTTGCCGGCTTCCAAGCGCAGACTATCGGGGGAGCGTGACGTGCGGTGCCCGTTCACCTGCCATGACTTACTCGTCTTTGTCTTCCCTCTGGCGGCCTTCGAGCCGGCACGCGCACTCGAACTGTCTTAGGTTTCGAGGGTTTCCGCGAGAGTCATGTCGCGCTCCCATCCCTCGTTTTCCAGCTTGATGTGTTCGATCGCGACGGCGTTGGCGCCGGCATCGAGATCGGGAAGCGCCTGGTATTCGGAGACCCAGCAGCGATGGAAGATGTAGCGCCGTACCGCCTGACCTTCTTCATTGAGCAGCTCGATATGGATCTCCTTGCGGAGGTTGGCCAGCGACGTTGAAGGAGAGCCGGTGTCGAGCACTTGCGCGGCATTGGCCCAGTTTTCAAAGTCAGTGTCGAAGGTCACTCCGCGTTCCATCGTGATGGCTTCATACTTGGTGCGGCCCAGGCCCTTGCGGATAATGGCGTTGCCGCCCTCTTTGTATTCGATCGGGTCGGACGAACGCTTAAAGGCCGAAACCTTGCTGACTCCCGCAACCGGGGTCGTCGATTGCTCGAAGTACACCAGAAAGCGATACGTCTTGTAGGGGTCGAGTCGATTGATATTGACCGTGAATGGCTTTCCCATCTCATTCTCTCCTTGGTTGCCTTAGGGCCCGTTAACCGGCCTAGGACGATGCCTGTCCCGCGAGCTGTGCAATCTTGACAACGACAAACTCCGCCGGACGCAGCGGGGCGAAGGCCACGACGATATTCACGATACCGAGGGCCTGGTCTGACGGCGTCGTGGTGGTGCTGTCGCACTTCACCTGGAAGGCATCGCTCGGCGTGGTTCCGGCGAAGGCCCCCTGGTTGTACAGGGAGAGCATGAAACCCTGAATCGAGATGCGGATCGCCGTCCACAAGGGAGTGTCGTTGGGTTCGAAGATGACCCAGGTGAGGTTGGCTTTGAGGGTCTGCTCGAGGAAGAGCGCCATGCGTCTTACGGGAACGTACATCCACTGCTGGTAGGCGGTGTTGGACGAGACCAAAGTGCGCGCGCCGAAGACGACGGTGCCGGCGCCAGGAAACGAGCGGATACAGTTGACTCCGATCAGATTCAGCACACCCTGGCGAGTATCGGTCATGACGCCGCCGGGAACTACTCCTGTCGTATCGAGAAGCGTAGTCGCGAGTCCGGCCGGCGCCTTCCAGACGCCGCGGCTGGCGTCGGTTGCGGCGAAGATGCCCGCAACGTAGCCGCTTGGAGGGAGAGTGAAGGGATTCTTTGCGGCATCTGTAGGCAATCCCGTGACTGGGTTGTCCGCCAGCAGATAAGGGAAATAGAGCGCGCCGTTGGGGCTCTGCGGGGCGACGTTCTGGCCGGTATCGCCGGTGCCGCTGAAGTTGCCCAGAAAATCGCCGACCCAGTTGGTATCGGTGGCTCCCGGACTGCCGTCGGCGACATCGGCAATGGGAGGATCCATGATGAAGAAGGCCAGCTTGCGCTCGGCAAAGGCCAGCGCTTCGCTGAGCACAGCGTTGTTCACAATGCCGGGAGTGAGGAGCAAATTGAAGATCGGCACCTTGTCGAGGTGGGAATCTTCCTGGAAGACAGCCAGAAAGTCAGCGGCACTAAATACGTTCGCAGCGTCCGTTGGCAACGTGGTGGAAAGGGTTGCGGTGAACGGCGGCGTCCCCGTGAAGGTTGCCGGGTAGGCAGCACCCGCGCCGCTCGGGGCAGCGACAGCTACGAGCCGAGATACGCCGTTGATCCCGGGGGTGTTCAATGGGCCGTTGATCCGGGTCGTAATGAAGTTCGGATTGGGCTTGCTACCGTTGATTGTCGCGAGCAGCGAGATCTTCCGGTAAGTCTCGGTTTGGCTACCATAACTCACGATGACGTCAGCGGTGGTCGCATGGTTCGCGGCGTCGTCCTGAATATTGTTAATGGTGATGTTGATCGGTATCGCATCCGTGGGCTGCAAGGGAATAAAGACGATCCCGTCTCCTCCCCCGCCGAACATGGTCGCCGTGGGCTGCACCGAAGCGATCGTTCCGGCACTCGTGCCGTCGGCTTTGAAATATGTAAGGGGCTGCAAGCCCACGACAAAGGCGTTCGTGCCCCCGTTCGTGAAAAACTCGTTGACCGCATACGACACGTTCGCGTCGATGACCGAGCTTTGATAAAAGCCGCCGAATAGGCGCTCATAGTCGGAGAAACTGAAGATTTCCAGTGCTTGTCCGAAGTTAGCCGATGGGGTGAGGAAGGGATGGGTGTAGCCAACAAAGACGGTCACCGAAGTGGGCGCCGCGGCGATGGTATGTGTATTGCTGGGCAACTCCTGAATATAGATTCCAGGGTACGACGTGGTGACAGACATGGAGCCCTCCTCACTGCCCTTTTGCCGTGATGCACGGCTGAAACCGCCCCACGACCAGATTCCGGATTCGCACGACTTATTGAGACTGAGAGATGAAAAACGATCGAGCTTTGCGGAACGAGGAATGACGCTAATCGTTCCTTTGAAACATTGTCAAGAAGTCATTCCCGAATAACTCCTTCGCGATTGTGACTTTTCGGTTAATGCCCGTGAGGATAACTGTCGGCTGCACGGCAATCAGGATTTTTCCTGGGCATGTTTTCAAAGCCATCGCCCCGGAAGGGATGTTGGATAGTGCGTGGCGTTTGCACTTCGTGACAGTATTTTTGAACTTTTTGTTGTGGGCCATCAGCATTCGATGCTGAGCGTCAAGTTCTGCAGGGCGCAGGCCTATCAGGAGACGGTAAGGAAAGTCGTATGCTGCCGTTTCCCGTGCGCGAAGGGCGCGGCTCTAGAGAAAGGCTCGCTGCCCCGCAAGAGGGTTCGCAGGTGATTGAAAACTTAACTCTTAGTCGACTTGTGAGGTTCTCGGGATGTATTCGCTGTTATTGAACAGGTATCCAGCTCGCATCCGGGTCGAATGTGGTCATCGCCTTGGCCAGGGTGGTGGTGTCTTTGCCCAGGTCTTTGTCGTAGATGACGCCTTGCTGGTTGATGATGAAGCTCTTCACTCCGGAGTCGTCGTACTTTGCCGGATAGGCCAGGTAGGCGAATCCAGCGGTCATCTTGCCGTTGACGATATATGGCTTGGCTCCGTCCTTTGCGTTAGGGCCCTGGCTATCGAGCTTGCGGAAGTAGTACCCGTAGTAGGGTTGAGCGGCGTCGGGCTTGATGGTGTATCCCTCCTCTGAGGCAAAGGCTACCAATGGTCCGAGGGGGCTGCGGGGTGCGCCTTGAGGCGATTCCCAGTAGAGGCCGTTCTGCTGGCCGGGGTCGCTGATGAATTTCTGCGCGTACTGTTTGACTCCGCCGTGTTTCTGTTCGAAATATTGCGCCTGCGAATCTGCCAGCGCGGCGGTGATGTCGATTGCGGCGAGCTCGTCGCGGCCGATTCGGCGCGCCAGAATCTCTTCCTTGCCTGCCGCGGCGTCGAAGTACCACTGGCCCGAGGCGTTCTTCATCAACGGGATCGGGAAGGCCTCATTCTGAGCGCCGACAATCAGGAGCTGGTTGCCGTCGCTGAGCTTTCTCCAGCGGTTCATGACGCCGTAGGAGCGGGTGAATGCCTCCATGGCTTCCTTATCCTGGACGGGATCGCCGGTAGAGAGGATGTCTTCCGACCCTGGACCGAAGATCGCATGGACTGCATCCTTGTCCTCGGCTCCAGTTGCCTGCGCGAGCGCCTTTCCGGCTTCCTCTGGAGTGGCGAAGGTCTTGGGCCCAGCCGGCGCGGCCGGCTTGTTGCAGGCGGCGAGCGAGAGGAATATAGCGACGCTTCCGGTCAGGAAGAGAGTGTGTATTCTGGTTTTTCTGCGATGGCCAGCTAGCTCGAACATGTGAATTCTCCAAAGGCTCCGGTTGCGTTGCAGATGATTGAAGTCAGCCGTTCCTAGCGACGGAAGCCGCCACCGCCACCGCCGCGGAAGCCACCACCACCCCAACCGCCGCCGCCGCCGCGGCTGCCCCAGCCCTGGGCGCTGGAGGAGCGTGAACCCCAGCCTCCGCCGCCAGAGCTAGCAGAGTGGTTATAACCGCTGAATGCCGAGGAGCCGCTGCTGTGGGACTGCGTACTGCCGCTATCGCCCCACCCGTGCGCGGCGTCGGAGCTGGTGCCGCTCGGCTTCTGGGTCTGGCTCCAACCGTCACCCGAATTCTTCTCCCAGCCACTGCCGGTGTTCTTGTAGGCATTGCCGTTCGCGGTTGCGTATTTGTTTCCATTCGAGCTTGTCGCGGCACCGACGGTTCCGTTGGCGTCGGAGTAGTGGGCGGAGTTTACTGAGGTGCCGTTCTTTGAAGCGTAAGAGCTTCCGTATTGGGCGCCATTCGTCGAAGTCTGATGGGTCTGGCCGTAAGCGCCGGTGTTGGGGTTATAGGCCTGTCCTACGGATTGTTTTCCGTAGGCTGTCTGGGTTGAAGCGCCGCGAGCATAAGTACCGGTCGACGGGTTGTAGCCGGAGGAGGCGTGGGCGCTGCCGTTGGGTCCGTAGTACGAACCACTGGTACCGTAATATCCGCCGTGCCAGGCGCTGTTTCCGTAGTAGGCGCCGCCGTGGTAGTAGGCACCCCCACCGTACCAGTTACAGTTCCAATAGCTGTAACCCCAACTGTTGCTCATCATGGCTCCGATGGCGAGACCTGCTCCGAAGGAGAGCAGGCCCGCGGTGACGACAGCCGCCGTAGATGGGGGGGCGTAGTACGGAACGACGTAAGGGTACCCATAAATCACAGCGGGATTGTATTCGGGGACGTAGACGATCTGCGGGTTGGTGGGCTGGATGACGATGACCTGCGGGGACGGCTGAGTGACGGTGATCTGCGAACCCGAGTTGAGATTTCCGGCCGCCTTGGCTTTCGCGCGAAGGGCCTGGACGGCGGCCATTACGTCCGCCTGCTGGTTGTGGTAGGCCTCGCCGAGCTGCGACGTCCAGGCGAGATTGTTGCCCATGTTGGTGAGCACGGCGGGGAACTGAGTTAACGCCTTCACGCTGGGGTCCCAGCCTTGCCCATCGACGGCCGTCGTCAGCGCGGCGCCGGTGAGGCTCTTATTCTGGCTTAGCCAATAATTGGCAGCGCCAATCTGGTCGGGAAAGGTAGCCGCGCTCAGCATCTGCGCGACCAGCGCGTCGGGATACAGCGCGATGGGCGCGACCAGGGCTTGCAACTCTTCCGCAGTTTCAGGAGCGCCCTGGCCGGGATATGTGGGTGCGGGAGTTGCACCTGGTGATGGGCTGGCAGTGGCCTGGGCGGTGCTGGTTGCGCTTCCCGGACCCAGGGTGAAGACCAGAAGAAAGGCCAATCCGAGAGATAAGCTTTGCCTGATGCGTAACACGATGCTCATCGGTAATTCTCCTGACAGCTGGTAACTAACTTCGGATTCTACTTATCGAATGGAAAGACGCGCTTCCAATCGTTCTTCATGCTGATCACCATCCAGCCGTTCTTCTGCGCTTCGGTCATCAGCGCCTCGCTGAAGGCGCCGACGTGTGTATCGGGCAGGCCTCCGGCGGGGCCGTAGGCATACTCGCGGGTAGCGTCGTCGTGATGGACGAGCATCATGAGGTGCGTGCCTTCGCCGGCCTGGGTCCACTCGAGCATCGCCGCATCGCCGCCTGAATTACCGAAAGCCGCGGAGGGATGCTTGCCGATGAAGAGGTTGATTCCAACTGCTTTGCCGGGGCCGTCGTCGATGAGAAAGACCTTTGGCTCGCGCATGAGGACGGGCTTGCCGGTGGAATTGTCATACTTGGTGACGATACTCGATCCGACGACCTGCTCGGGTTGAACGCCGTAGACCTGTTCGCTGTAGACGCGGACAAACTCCTGGCCGCCTCCGGTGACGATGTAGACACGATAGCCATTGGCGCGGAAGTATTGCATGACCTCCAGCATCGGCTGGTAGACAAGGTCAGTGTAGGGGCGGTCGAAGCGCGGCGCTTTGGCGGTGGCGAGCCACTGCTTGACGAGTTCCTGGAAGTCGACGGTGCTCATGCCGGCGTGGGTGGCGGCCATGATCTGCATCCAGTCCGCCTCAGTGAACTTGCTCATGGCCAGCTTGTCGCCAGTGAGGACTGCGGCAAACGGCTGTTTCGTCTTCCACTCGGGATGCTTCGCGGCGAGCTGCCCGACGCGGGCGAGGGCGAACATGCCCTGCGCGTAGAGCGGATGTTCCGTCCAGAGGGTACCGTCCTGGTCGAAGGTCGCAATGCGATCTTCGGGCTTTACATAGGCCGGGTTGGATTGGTCGGTGGTGGTTTTGACGAAGTTGAGAATGGCTTGCTTTGTGGCTCCGTCATTCCATGAAGGCAGTGGATCAGTTTGGGCATGCGCCGCCGTTGCTGCGCCCATGGAAATGCATAACAACAGGACGGCGGCGAGTGACAGAGAAAATCTGGGGCGGATGTTCACTTGCACCTCGGTGCTAGCTTCATGAGAAGTGTCGCGCTGAAAGCGGGCGCGGCACAATTGTAATTTGTGACAGGGGCGGGCGGTGCGGAGCGAAGCCGAGGGATGAAGAGATGGCTCGGGGCCGCGGAGTGGCGGCCCCATAACGACGATCGATTTAGGGGATGATCACCGGCCGTTTACTGGGTGACCGCCTTGGCGGTAGCCTTGCTGGCATCTTTCACGCCGAGTGCAGTTTTTTCACCAGCCTTCTCGGTGTACTTCACGGTAACCTGGGCACCTGTCTTGGCGGCGAGGTAGGTGTCGACGCTGGCTTTCTCGGTGCCTTTGGCGGCGTCTTTACTGCCCTTGACGACGGTATCGCTGGTGTACTTGATGGTGTGTTCGGTGCCGTCAGCCGACTTGACGACGACTGTCTTGGTGTCCTTGTCGACGCTCTTGACTACGCCAGTTACCCAGTGGGCAACGTCCTGCGCTATTGCGTTGGAGAGGCTGATTGTTATCGCGAAGGCAACGAGGGCGGCGAAGACCGCACTGAGCCGTTTGGAATGAAAGCGCATGGTAGTTTCTCCTTCGGGGATTTGCCCGGCTGCCTGTCAGTCAGATTCGCTGACTGGGATCATAGTGACTCCAGACTGGGTGGGAAACAACTGTTATTTCTGACAGGTAAGTAGCGCCAAGGCTTCGGGCAAAGTTGAGCGAAAGGGCCCAAAAGGTTAGGGCACGATTGTTAGCGCGTTCCTCGCCAACAATCGTGCCCTTATGCTTCTGAGACTATTCAAAACTCGCAGACTAGAGGTTAAGCCGGCGAGGTTAAAGTTACTTGGCGGCGGACTTGATAGCCGCGAGCAAGGGCTGGGCGGCAGCGGGAGTTTTCTCCGTGCGCAGGATCTGAGCGCCGTCGATGTCCTTGTTGTAAAGTTCCGCATTCATCTTGTCGTCGGAGGTCATGGAGGCAGTTCCCAGGGACGCGCCGGCAAAGAGACCCTTGGCCTGGGAATAGGTCAGGATGTCGATGTTGGGATCATTAAAAGTCCCGGCCTGAGCTCCGGTGGGGCCAGCAACGGCAGAAGCGCCCGCGCCGAGCTTCAGCTTGCCGGAGAGGATCTTATCCGCACCGCGCTGGGTGATGATCAGCAGGACGTAGTCGGTGGAGGAAGAACCGAGCTGGAAGCCAAGGCTGCTGGTGTCCAGGGTGTACATGATGGGAGCTCCCCATGGGCCGGTCATGTCCGCGCCGGTGCGGCATACCAGGACTCCACGGCCATAGGTCTGGCCGAAGCCAATCGCGACCTTCTTGACGCTGGGATAGACCAGGACGCATTTGGTCTTGCTCCATGCGGTGTTAGGGATTTCACTCTTGTCGGCGATGGTTTTCAATACTGCGGTAGACTCGGCGAGCCTGTTATCCGCCTTCTGCGCGATGGCCGGAAACGCCGCCGCGATACATAGCAAACCTGCGATCACATTCTTCTTCATTCGTATTACCCTCTCTATCTCAAACTCGTGGGAAATTACTACATATGTCCCTCGCGAATTGTACATTAACTCAGCGCGCTGAGGTGTGGTTCGGGTGTTGGCAGATTTTGCTATTAAGTGCCAGGTCCCCCGGAATAAGCGGGCGACGCCTCATGGAACATAGACGAGGAACTCGGGCATATCCGGGAGGTCATCAATGAATGTCCCCTTTTTCTTCCCCTTGGAGGAGAATCGCCGCACCCGCTGTTTTTTCCGCTCGGCGACATAGAAATCGCCGTCGGGGCCGATGGCAAAGCCGGAAGGAGCGTCAAGCTTTCTCATCGATTACGACGCGAGCCTTGAGGTTGCCTTTCGGGGGGGCCGGATGACAAGTCCAAGGCAAGGATGCTGCCCGTGCCCGAGGCGCCGATGTAGAGCGTTTCCCCGTGCAGAATCAGGTGCACGGGCGCCTCGAGGGAGCGCCCCTCAATATGAGCCATCAACTCCCCGGACTTTACATTGAAGACCTTCACCACGTCAGCGGCTTCGTCGGCCACGTACAGATGTTTGCGGTGAACGACGATGCCGCGCACGGAGTGCCGTGGCTTGCCGCGCTTGTCGAGCACTACCTTGAGGCCGAGGGGCGCCGGCACATCCAGCGTTGCCTTGTCACCGTACTCGGGAAGACTGCCATGGCTGGAGGCGACGAGTGTGCCGGGGAGAAACTTCCCTTTGGGATACTGCTTGCGAAGGTGCGCGGCCACGATGCGGGCTTGCGGGTCTCGGGCACGAGGGACACAACTGTATTCGTGTCCTGGCAGGAGACGTAGATACGGCCGTCGTCGCCCAGCTCCACGTCGAAGGGGTGCACCATCGCCGCGACCTGCTCGGTCTTGGCAAGAACCTCTTTGAAGCGGAAGGTGTCGCCGTGCCGGCTGTAGAGTGCGATGTGGCTATCTTTTCGCCACGCATTCGCGATGTAGAGATCGTCGCCGACCAACAGGAATCCGCGCGCGATGTGCAGCGGGTGGGCTGCCGGCGACGGATCGAGGAGCAGTGGATGCACTTTACGCGGTGTGCCGTCGTCCTCAAATACACCGATGTTGTCGACACCGTGCCCCGATTCACCCCGATAGCTAATCCACCACAAGTTTCGTCCTCCGTCGTATCAAGAGATATCTTAACCGTGAAAAAGGTGGGGCTGCCACGCATGGCAGCCCCGGCAAGGTGTGTCTGGGTTGATTAATTACCCGGGCCCTTGGCCGCTGCCTCCGCTTCTGCCATCCTCTTCGCCATCTCAGCCTTCACTGCGTCGAGGTTGAAGCTTGCTCCACGCTGCATCGGCGGGTAGTCGATGAAGGTCTGGATCTCTTTGGCTACTATCTGCTGGACGAAGACGAAACGCCAGAATTGGAACTTAAACCAATCGAAGTATTGCTGAGCACCATCCTTCGTGCCGTTATTGGGCCATCCTGTGCGCTCGAAGGGATCGAGACGCAGGTTGGTGATGTATGGCACGTCGGGATGGGTCTTCTCCCCCAGCCAGCCGGCAGGCTGGTCGATGAAGCGGAATTTGTAATCGTCGATTCGCACCGCGCCGACGGTACTTTCGCCGAGGTAGAAGATCTCATGGCGCGCGGAGGGGCCTTTGCCGGTAATCGCGGCCATCTGGTCATAGCCGTCCAGATGGTTCTTGTAGGTGCGGTCGCCGATCGTCTTGCCTTTCAGCAGCTCTTCGGTGATGTTCGGGTTGCCGGCGGCGTCGGCAAAGGTTGGGAGCCAATCGATGCCGGAGAAGATACCGTTCTGGACCGAGTCCGCCGGTACGTGGCCGGGCCAGCGAAGGAGCGCGGGCACGCGGAATCCGCCCTCAAGCACCGTTCCCTTAGACTGCGCGAAGGGGGTCTGACCGCCATCGGGCCAGGTGAAGACCTCGGTGCCGTTGTCGGTGGTGAATAGGACGATTGTGTTGTCATCCTCGCCGAGGTCCTTAATCTTCTGCATGACGAGGCCGATGTCGTCGTCGAGTTGCGCCATGCCGGCCTCTTCTTCCGACCAGCCATTGTCGGAGTTGCGCATTGCCTCATATTTCGGAGAGAGGTGGGTGACAATGTGCATGCGGGTCGGGTTGAGCCAGACGAAGAAGGGCTTGCCGTCTTTCTTGGACTTGTCCATGAAGTTGATGGCGAAGTCGCGAATCTCGTCGTCCACGGTCTCCATGCGCTTGGGATAGAGCGGGCCGGCGTCTTCGATCTTCTGCTTGCCGATCTTGCCCCAGCGCGGTTGGTCGGTTGGGTCGTCAACGTTGGTCGCCCAGGAGTGGACCATGTTGCGGGGGCCGACGACGTTCAGCAGATTTTGCGGGTAGTTGGGATGTGCCGGGTCTTCCATCGCATCAAGGTGATAGAGGTAACCGAAGAACTCATCGAAGCCGTGCACGGTGGGCAGAAACTCATTCTTATCGCCAAGATGGTTTTTGCCGAACTGCCCGGTCTCGTATCCCATCCCCTTCAATACCGTGGCGATGGTCACCGCTTCGGCAGGGATTCCGATCGAGGCGCCAGCCTGGCCGACGGTGGTCATGCCGGTGCGGATTGGCAACTCGCCGGTGATGAAGTTCGCCCGGCCTGCCGTGCAACTGGCCTCGGCATAATAATCGGTGAACAACATGCCTTCTTTGGCGAGTTTGTCGAGGTTTGGCGTCTTGCCGGCCATCATGCCGCGGTGATAGGCGCCGAGGTTCCACATGCCGATGTCGTCGCCCATGATGACGACGATATTGGGCTGCTTGGTCTGGGCCGATGCCGCCATAGGTCCAAACGCCATCAGCGGCGCACACGCGGCCATTCCTGTTACAGCCAGCTTTCTGGCGATTGTTCCCAAATACATATGTTTCTCCCTTGCTCGGTCGCAAGCGAGACGCGAGTGTGCAGCGCCCAACCTGGATTCAGTGTGTGTAAGTTGATAGCAATCGGGAGAGCTTGGTAATTGGTAGTTCTGACAGGTGCAAACGCGAACGCCCCAACTCCGAGGAGATTTGGGGCGTTCGCGTTGCGGGGTCAAAACGGGGTTAAAACGGCTAGTCCGCTGCGCCGATGGCTTGCACAACTTTGTGGATATCCATCAAGGGCAGCGGATTGTCGGGATGCTGCAGATCCGGATTCATATCGTTCGACGCTCCGCCGGGGAAGCGCTTGATGTTCGGAAAATCCACGATGGATTTGTCGAACTCGAGGACCGGCACCGAGATCAGCGAAAGAACCCAGCCATTGTCATAACCGGCATAGCGTCCGGGCGAGGTGGTCGGGGTGCGGGTGCTCACCGCGCCGTTGAACGTCATGTCGTATTTCTCGAACGGGTCCATGGTGAGGTTGTAGGCCGAGCCGATGGCACCGAGATTCTGTTGAGGACCGAGCCAGGTGTCCTTGGACGTATACAAGTATTTCCAGGCGATTTTGAGATCAGGATTTGTGGGATCGCCGCCGATGTCAGCGCGAGCGCCGGCGAAGGTTTCGCCATCGATATAGATCCATCCGTTGCGCGCGGAATGCTTTGTCTTTGCCCAGGATGTAGGCGCTGTTGTCAATGCTGTCGAAATAGATCGGCTTGCCGTCATTGTCCTTCCACGCGCCATGAGGCGGCGGGGTGATGCCGGCCATCGATGCCAGCGTTGACCAGCAGTCGATGTGCGACATCATTTCGCCATAGCGCGCGCCGGCCGGGATGTGGCTGGGCCACCACATGATGCCGGGTACGCGGAAACCGCCCTCAAACGGCGAGCCTTTTTCGCCACGGAACGGCACTGTGCCGCCGTCGGGCCACGCATCCTGCCATGCGCCGTTGTCGGCGGTGATGATGACGATGGTGTTGGGAGCTTCGGCCCGGATTTCGTCCATGACTTTGACCGATGTTGGAGTCGAGTTCCATCATCGCATCCGAATAATTGCCGAGGTGCGATTTGCCGATGAACGCCTTGGCGGGAATGTTCGGGTTGTGCATCTTCATGAAATTGACATCCATGAAGAACGGCTTGCCGTCCTTTGGCGTGCGCCTTGATGTATTCGACCGCTGAGTCGGCCTGACGGACGTCGAATTCATGCAGGTAGTCGTAGTCGATGCGCGCAACCTTGGTCGCGGGCTTGCCGGCGACGCCTTCCCATTCGTAGAGGTTGACGATCTTTTGATACTCGTCCCAGTAAGCCGGGTTATATTTCGGGAACCAGGGATGGGCGAAGCTGTCGGTGTCATCGTAGGTATAGACGCCCGGATAATAGGCGGCGAACTCCTTCATTTCGTCGAAGCCATGCTCGATCGGGTAGAACTTCGGTTGATCGCCCAGATGCCACTTGCCCGAAAAATATGTCGAGTAGCCGTTCTTCTTAAAGAACTCGGCGATGGTCGGCGTGCTCTTCGTGAGGCCATTCGGGTCGCCAGGAACCACCACGACCGAGAGGGCCGAGCGGATCGGGATGCGCCCGGTCATGAACGAGGCCCGGCCCGCGGTGCAACTCGCCTGGCCATACCAACTGGTGAAGACCGCGCCTTCCTTGGCGATCTGATCAATGTTCGGGGTCGGATGGCCGAGGTTCGCGCCGCCTCCATAAGCGCCGAAGTCGTTCCAGCCAGTGTCATCGGTCATCAGGATGACGATGTTTGGCTTGTCTGTTTGTGCTACAGCCTGCGTGACGCCGCACGTCGTGAAGATGCTTGCGACGGCGGCGGCGAGTGTTAGCGGCCCTGCATGTCCCTTTAATCTCATGGATCTCTCCTTAAATGGCTGAGGGTTGCCGCGGCTTGCAGCGCTATCTTGTCCTCGGTGACTGCAAGTGAACTATGCAGCGCCGGAATTTGGAATTGTCAGTTCTGACAGGTGAAACGCGGCGTACACGTTGGACTATGGTAGATTTGCCAATGTTGCGAGAGCCCCACGTCGCAGACCATGGGCTAGAACGAAGTCTGACCAGATAGGAATGGGCTAGGCGCGGGTATCCGAGTCGCGCTTACGGTGACGACCAACGAATGGCGATCGTCTTAATGCTCCTCAAGTTTTCTCCCGAGTTATATGAGACGTGGACGACGGACTGGGCGTGGGGAATTCCCATGGTTCTGTTGACGGTAGGCATCCATGTCTGCGGGCTCGGCCTCATCAGTCAACGGGTGATTGAGATGTGCGGCCCGGCGGAGCAGCGCCGTCATCCTGTAGCCGTCTTCGCAGTGGTCATGGGCACGACTACGACGCTGGCGACCTTCCTGCATGGGCTTGAGGCCGGCCTATGGGCCCTGGCCTACCTGCTGATCGGCGCGCTGCCGAACTTCAAGACGGCCATGCTCTACTCGCTCGGCGCGATGACCACTTATGGCCATGACAACTTGTTTCTGAATGAAGGCTGGAAATTGCTGGGCACGATCGAGGCGCTCGATGGATGGCTCTTGTTTGGCCTTTCTACCGCTGTTCTTTTCAGCACGCTTCAGGAAGTGTCGATACGTCATCCGAAGAGGCGGTGACGCTGTGGCTGGGCGGATTGCCGATTTGCGAGCCAACGTTGACGCAACTAATCTGTTTGTCCATATCGGCAGATATTGCGGGTGTCGAGCCTTCGGCGGATACTCGTCGAAGAGGCTAGCGCATGCAGGTGGTTGATCAGGCAGGAAGCACGGCGGAGTCGGCCTTTCGGATCATCCGCTTTCTTGTGCAAGTTCTGACCTTTCTGGCAGCCGTGCTGGCGTGCCGATGGGGGATGCGCAGCTTCCTTTCGAATCGCGGCGGCAGATCCGATCGCGGGCGCAATTCCCATTCGGCCATAAACTTCGTCTTGCTTGTCGTGCTTTTTCTTTTGCGCGACCCTGCGGAGAAGCTGTTGACCGCCGTGGGAGATTGGTTCGGTGGCTTTCTGCCGCCATCTGAGCTTGGTTGGCCAGCAGCCACGATGATCGGTCTTTATTACCTGATGATTGCCAGCTTGATTTTGTTCCTGGCCATCTATGCCGTCGGGCTGGTGTATCGCTTTGGCGATCGGCGGATCGATGCGTGGCAGTCCCGGCTCCGCGCCGCCGGCACGATCGAATCCCATCCCCGATTTCACGCCAGCCGGGTATTTCGGATCGTCATCCACTTGTTCTGTACGGTTCTCGCGACTGCTCTTGTCCTCATTTATTTTCTCTACGGCTTCGCGATCTTTCCCCGCACGAGGATATTGACCGACGGGCTCCTCAAGTTCCTGGGGCCGGCTTTTCGGGACGCCTCCAAGGCCTTTGAGAACTACATTCCAAACCTCGGTTATCTCTTCGTCATCGTGCTGTTCGGATGGGTCCTGCAGAAGGTCCTGAAGTACTTCTTCACTTCCATCCGACGCGGAGATATCGCTTTGGCAGACTTCCCCGTGGAGTGGGCCGAACCGACTTACAAGCTGAGCCGGACTGCCTTGTTTCTGTTGGGCCTGATGGTGAGTATTCCTTTTCTGCCTGGGGCCCACTCGCCGTTCTTTCGCGGATTTTCCCTGTTCTTCGGCGCGTTGGTGACGTTCGGCTCGAGCGGGGTCATCGGCAATCTCTTCGCGGGAATCTTGTTGACCTATCAACGCGCATTCCGGCTGGGCGACGTGGTCCGCATCGAAGGCGTCTACGGGAGGGTCATCGAGAAGACACTGCTGATCACCCGAGTCGTCACCGCGGGAAACGAACACGTAACGATTCCCAATAGCAAGGTGTTGGCTGACTCGGTCACGAACTTCAGTATGCATGGCCTGGGCAAAGGCTTTGCGTTGGGAATTACGGCGACGATCGGCTACGACGTGGATTGGAGAATCGTGCAGAGGCTCTTGCTCGAGGGTGCGGCTCGAACCCAGCAGATCGCGACCGAACCGGCTCCGCGAGCGCTGGTGAATTCGTTCGGGAACTACTCCGTCGAGTACGAACTGCGGACGTGGACCAAAACGTCGGAGGAGATTTTCGAAAGCGGTGCGGCGTTGCGCCAGAACGTGCTGGACGCCTTCGCGGACGCGGGGGTCGAGATCATGACTCCCACGATTTTGGCTCACCGCGACGCAAGCGCGTTGGCCGTCCCAGCGGAGCGCTTCCCAAATCGATCAGAGCCTGCAGGCATCAGGATCAATCTCGACTCTGATAGCCAGAAGCAAGCAGGAAAAGCCTAGGGTCTAGTTGTAGATCATGCCGGATTTGAGAGCATACTGCACGAGTTCGGCGCTCGATTTGATCTGGAGCAGCTCCATCACCGCATATTTATGGGCGGCCACGGTTCGCGGCGTGATCTTGAGGGTGTCGGCGACCTGCTTCATCGATTGCCCCTCGGCGAGCAGCTGAATCACCTCGCGCTGGCGAGCGGTTGGTTCGGGCCGGGAGTTGCGATTCGCGGGCTCGAGCTCGGCGAGGCCATCGAGTCCCCTAGCTGCAGCGGCCGTCACGTACGTTCCGCCGTTCATGATTTTTTCGATTGCCTCGGGCAGCTCGTTCGCTGTGCCTTGCTTGAGCAAGAAGCCAGAGGCGCCGATGCGGATGGCTTGCCGAACCAGGTAAGGATCGAGGTTCATGGTGAGGAAGATCAGCTTGATTGCCGGCATCGCTTTCTTGATCTGCAGGCCGGCGTCGAGGCCGTTGAGGTGCGGCATTCCGATATCGAGAACAATGACGTCGGGCTGCAACTGCCGCGCTGCATCGAGCAGCGCCAGGCCATCGGTGACCGTGCCGATCACGTCATAGCGAGGGGTCAAAAGACTCTTGAGCATCTCTGCGAACATATGATGGTCATCGGCTAGGAGAATCTTCAGGCGTCTCATGTTTTGCTTCCCCTCGAAATCGATGCAGGCGAGATATAGCCGGCGCAGTAAAGAGCAGAAGTACAGTTGGCGGCATGTGCCGGAGCTTGTCTCTGGAAGCTTTCTCCGATGGGAAAAGCCTGCCTAGAGTGGCCCTTCTTATTACGGTATTGTGTTTCTGTTGAACCGCGTCTAGTGTAACCCTCGCCCTAAACTAATTCCAGCAAAGAAAGTTATCGGGATGTACGGTAGCGAACACATTTATGCCCGGTAAGAGGCGCTGAATTATGCCTAGCTCGGCAGATTTCTATGTTAAAGCCGAGGACCTCAATGGTAACGTTGAGGACACGGTGCAACACGGCCTTGCCGGCTCTGATTCGATTTCGACCGCTAAGAGGCACGAGAAAGACGGGTTTGCTTTGAGTGGAGGGATCGGGAAGCTTCGATGGTTCGTGGTTTTCTGCGTCTGCGTCCAACTGGCGTTTGCCGCTGAGGCCCTTGCCGACTCGCCGCGGCCCAAGAATGTCCTGATCCTTTACAGCTTTAGCGCGCGCGAGGCGATGGGCGACTTTGCGGTGGTGGAATCGGCGATCCGCTCGCGTGTCCGTGGTCCTGTCAATTTCCAAGTGGAATATCTTGAGTCGCTGCGTTTCGAAACGCCCGGCTATGAGCAGGCGTTAACTAGTACGTTGGCCGCGACGTACAGAGAACAAAAGATCGACCTGGTCATGACGGCCCTCTATCCGGCACTTGCCTTTGCCGTGAAGCATCGCGAACAGATATTTCCCGGGACGCCAATCGTTTTCTTTTCGGTGATGCCCAAGCGCTTCGAGGGGCAGAAAATGTGGCCCGGCGTCACTGGAGTGACGTTCGGCGGCGATATGAAGGGGACGTTCGATCTTGCCCGTCGCCTTCAGCCAGAGATGAAGAATGTCGCGGTGGTTGCCGGAGGTTCAGCCTTTGAGCGGTTTTTGGCAAACCTGGCGAACCAGGATTTGCAGGACCACGAGCCGGGGCTGAAAACGATCGATCTGGTTGGCCTTCCCGCGGACCAGTTATTGACCAAGGTGGATGCGCTACCGCCGCACACCTTTGTTTACTTCCTGATGGTCCCGCAGGAGTCGGCCCAGCCAGTGCTGGGCACCTACGATCTTCTCGCTGCGATTGCAGCCAAGGCCCCTACCTATTGCCTGCAGAAGTACTGTCTGGGCTCCGGCGCAATCGGCGGATATTATCCCGAGTTTTCCGATCAGGGCATCTATGCCGGCGAAATTGCCGCCCGCGTCCTAGCCGGTGAGAAGCCCGAGGACATTCCGGTCACCACTGCCGGCGCAGCGAGCCTGCACGTCGACTGGCGGCAACTGAAGCGGTGGAAAATACCGGAATCGGCGGTGCCGGCTGGAACGGTGATCCTGAATCCGGAGCCGGGGCTTTGGCAGAGAATTCGACTTTCGATTCGGGAATGGATACTGCTCGTCGTTCTTGCGGTTGCCCTGTTCGCGTTGATCGGCATCCTTCGCCGGTATTACTCCCAAATGCGCAGGTACCTCCTGTATCTGCGGGAGGGGGAGGAGCGTTTCCGGGTGATGACGGATTCCATGCCCCTGCTGATCTGGCTGAGCGATACGCAAGGGCGGATCTGTTATATGAATCAGGCGGCGCTGAACTTTACGGGAGTCAAGTCGGAAGCCGACCTTAGCAGCGGTTGGAGCGAGAAGATCCATGAAGACGACCGGACCGAAGTCACGCGTGATTTCAGAGAATCGATCGCGAAGAAGCGGGGATTTTCCTCGGAATTCCGGTTGCAGCGGGCTGACGGAGAGTATCGCTGGGTGCTGGATCTGGCAACGCCGCGATTTAACCAGGACGGTTCTTTCTCGGGGCTGATCGGTTATGCCAGCGACGTTACCGATCAAAAGAAGGCCCAGGAGGCATTGCGCAATGTCGGCGGAAGGCTGATCGAGGCGCAGGAGAAGGAACGGAGCCGCATCGCGAGGGAGCTCCATGACGATATTTGCCAGAAGCTGGCGCTGCTCTCTATGGAACTGGAGATGTCAAAGCGGATGGTGCTGCGGCCGGGCGGCCCGGTCGAAGTGCGAATTGAGGAGATGCGCCAGCACTGCTCGGGAATTGCCGCCGATGTTCAGGCGCTCTCCCATGAATTGCATTCTTCGCGCCTGGATTATCTTGGCCTGACGGTGGCTTTGGAGAGTTTCTGCCAGGAATTCTCGCAGCAGCAGGATGTCAATATCGATTTCAGACATGAGGACATTCCGGAATCGCTGCCTAAGGGTGTCTCGCTTTCGCTCTTTCGGATCGCGCAGGAGGGCCTCCATAACAGTTTGAAATATAGCGGCGTCGACCGCTTTTCGGTGCACTTATGGACTGCAGGCGACGCGGTGCAACTGGAGATCAGCGACTCCGGGGCGGGATTTGAAGTGGTTCAGGCGCAAACGGGGAAGGGGCTTGGGCTGATCAGCATGCAAGAGCGCGCCCACCTGGTGGGCGGCAGCTTCGCGATCGAGTCTGCGCCGGGCGGAGGAACGAGAATTATGGTCTCGATTCCCGTGACTCCAGGGGCAGTAGCCGAAGCAGGCGGCGGATGGCTCGGACGTGAGACTTTACCTATCGTCAGAGGCCACGAAGCAGTCGCTCCTTAGAATTTCCTCATACTCTCTCGTCAAAACTACCAATACTCTTCACCTGCATCCAATGAAAGACTCTATCGATAGGTGTCTATCGGGGTCGATCCGAGATACCCGAAGAGTCTATGGTGAGCAAGGTTCGCATCGTATTAGCCGACGATCACCGAGAGATGGTGGCCATCGTTCGTTCGACGCTCGGAGAAGACTTCGAGATCGTCGCGGCGGTTGAGGACGGTCGTCGCGCCCTCGACGCCGTGTTGGCGTTTGACCCAGACGTGTTGATCACCGATATCTCCATGCCGGAGATGGATGGACTTCAACTCGCGGGACAGATGAAAAAGTCGCATTGCCGAACAAAGATCATTTTTTTGACCATGCACCAGGACTCGTATTTCGTCGATGCCGCGATGTCCCTTGGGGCTTCCGGATATGTGACCAAGACGCTGATGTCCTCTGACCTGGTCTTCGCCATCGAAGATGCCCTGAGGGGCAACGTCTTTATCTCGGGCTCTACGCCGCACTAAGCACAAAGGCCTCCGACGGGAAGCTTATGGTGCGGCCAGTTTATGCTGCGGGCGAGTTGGAGACGCAACGGAATCCAAGGTGATTGGTTCCCGTGGTGACCTCGCCTTTGCCGCGTGTTCCGACCATGTAGCGGGAGCAGTATTGGTCGGTGCAGAGGAACGATCCGCCGCGATGGACTTTCTTCTTCTCTCCCGGCTCGGCGGGATCGAGGGGTGAGTCCGGCCCTTGAGGATTACGGGCCACTCCGCCGGCCAGGGCTAGCCGTGCATAGTAGTCGGGCCGGTACCAATCGGAGGTCCACTGCCAGACGTTACCGGCCATGTCGTAAAGGCCGTAGCCGTTTGCAGGGAATTTCGCGACTGGCGCGAGGCCGACGTATCCATCGCTGCCGGCGTCTTTGTCGGGGAAGTGGCCCTGATGAGTATTGGCCATGAATTTTCCGTTGGGATGAAACTCGTTGCCCCAATCGTAGATCTTGCCGGCTAGACCGCCGCGGGCGGCAAATTCCCACTCTGCTTCCGTCGGGAGACGCTTGTGCGCCCATTTCGCGTAGGCCTCGGCGTCGGGATAGGCGATTTGGACGACCGGATAATTATCTTTTCCAACGATCGAGCTGCCTGCGCCGGTCGGATGCCGCCAGTCGGCGCCCTTCACATAACTCCACCATTGCATGTGATCGTTGAGCGGAACTGGACCGCTTGGCGCTGAAAAGACGACGCTGCCTGCAACCAGGTTCTCTGGAGGGGCGGTGGGATATTCCTCGGCTGTCGGAGCCTTCTCGGCAATCGTCACATAGCCGGTCGCCTTCACAAAGGCGGCGAACTGCGCATTGGTGACGTCGGTCTTGTCCATGTAAAAACCATCGACGTAGACGCGGTGAATCGGGCGCGAGTCGGTGGTTGCCTGCATGCCGACCTCACCCTCCATTGGCGCTGTCTGCGCGCCCATCGAGAACTCACCGCCAGGAATCCAAACCATGCCTTTCGGCGCTTGTGCAGGCGCCGGCTTGGTATTGGGGACGGTTGGCCCGAAAGAGCCAGCCATTCCAGCGCCGGCGGGCTCCGCTGCTGATGGCGGCGCTGCTGCGGGCGGGGGCGTTGCCATGGGTAGTGCGGTCGCGGGCGAACTGGCATGGACGGTCTCGTCAGCCGATCGGCGATGCAGGACCGTGGCGGCGACTGCTAAAACCAGCACCGCGCCGAGGGCGATCGCCCAGCGGTTCCAGTGTGGGGCTGTCCGTTGTTTCGCCAGGGATTTCGGTAGTTTCGGCTTTGCGTTCGGCATGACTTGAAGGACCTATAAAGTCTGAGCCGCGACCGGTGGACGATCGCGGCTCTCTGCGCCATTCTACTTGAACTGGTAGGTTCCGCCGAAGACGACACCCTGAGTCGTGGTGTTCAAGATGTTGCCGTTGTTGCCGTAGTGTTCGGTGAGATATCTCCAGCCTACCTGGGCTGTCATCTTTGGCTTGATTTTGTAGTTGACGATGCCGCCGATCTGGTAATCCAGGGTTGCACCACCCTCGCCACCATCGCCGAGGATGTCGACCGAGGCCTTCGTCCCAAGTGGGACGTTGAATCTCGCGCCCATAACGTAGTCGATCCAGGTCACGCCTTTATATGGAAAAGTGCCAGTGACCACCGGAACCAAGCTGAGCGTTGTTCCTACATGCCATATGCGTGCGCCGGCCGTGCCATAGACCTTGAATTTGGGGTTGTCGTAAGCAAGGTAGGCGAGCTTGGGAGTGATGATGCTTTCGTTGAGAGTGGCGCGCAGGGAATACCCTGGATAAACCTCGGAGGGAACGGGCTTGCTCGATCTCAAACGCATCCAGAGGACATCGACTGGGGCCGACCAGCGGTTGTAGGTGGGCGTGAAGACGCCCAGGAAGCCTCCCCTAAAGTTGGAGAAGATCTCCCCTGAGCTCACGTGGACGTTGGTGTCGTATCCGGCGACGCCGACGGTTCCATGCATGGTCGGGACCCAAAGATAGGCGGTGCCGTAAATGTGCCACTTCTTGTCGTGCAGTTCGGCGTCGGAGCCGGCGAATGGATTGGGGCTTCCCGCGGCTTTGGTTGTCGTGGGCGAAGTCTGCGGGCTAGCGAGGGTGGTGACTCCGGCGGAAGGCTGCGAATCGTCGGCGGTCGCGACAGCGATCTCGGACGGCTGCGAGGGACCGGTCGCCGTGTCCTGCGCGTAGGCCGTCGTTCCGAGAAGCGTGGCGGCCAGAAGGCCAAGGGACAGGTTGCGGACTAAGTAGCAAGAGTTGCGCATAAAGCTCCTCACATTCCCTGTGGGCCAAACTGAAGACCTCGACTCGTCGCAGGGTTGAACACAATTATCGGGAATCCGCGGGTCCAGGGGAACTGTCAGAAGTGACAATGATCGGGAGTGACAATGCGTGGGGCGAGTCGTGTATGCTCAACCCGTCGCAGATACACGGCTCGCAGCTATTCCGCAATCACGGCCCTGAGCGAACAAAATTGGTATTACTGCCAATGGGCACGTTGCAAACCGAGGGTTAGCCTCGTAACCACGCATTCCACCGAAAGTAGAGGATCACCTATGCAATTCAAGTCCGCCGGAGTTCACGCGGTAGCACTGACACTGGCCGGTTGCGCCGTCACTTTCAGCCCGTTCACCCTGGCATATGCTCAAAATCCCGAGATGGCGCAGAAGCTACAGGAGATCAAAGCGGCGTCCGCGGCCAACAAAGCGGCGCTCGCCCACTACACCTGGCAGGAGCAGCAGGTCATTAGCCTGAAAGGCGACGTCAAGAAGACAGAAGTCTACCAGGTCAGCGTCGGTCCGGACGGGCAACAGCAGAAGACGGAGATCAGTTCCTCTCCTGCTCCCGCACCACCGAGCGGCGGCCGGTTGAAACAGCGCATCGTCGCGAAGAAGACGGATGAATTTCAGCAGTATGGTCAGCAGGTGGCGGCCCTGGCGAAGCAGTATCATCCTGATCCTCAGTTGCTGCAACAGGCCTATCAGAAGGGCAATATTTCATTGCAGATGGGCGGGGCTGCCGGCACCACCAGCCTGGTGATCAAGAATTATCTGAAGCCTGGGGACCAAATGACGTTGGTGTTTAACAGTGCGAAAAAAGCGATTCAAGCGATGAACGTTTCTAGCTACCTGAACGATCCGAGCGATGCCGTCACGATGACCGTGCAGTTTGCAGAGTTGCCATCTGGCGTGAACCATGTGGCCAGCACTCAGGTGAACGGGATCAGCAAGCAGATGACGGTGGCGATCACAAACTCAAACTACCAGATGGGCCAGATGTAATCTCGCTGTAGAAGCAAAATGCCATGCGACTGGTTGGTCGCATGGCATTTTTGTTTGAGCGGTTTGATGGGGAGGTTTCAGGTGGTCAGGTTGGCGCCTACGGCCTGAGGAACGCCCGCTTACTTTGTAACGATCAGTTCCGCACTGGCGTTGGCGCACATCCCATTTAACGCGCCTGAAACGCAAGCGCCCACCGAATACTTGTAGCAGCCGCTGGTCTTGGCGACTACGGTGGCGTCTTTCGCGCTGCCGCCAATGATTGCGCCTCCTGGATCAAATGGCGAAGCGTCGCTAACGTCGACGACAAAGCCGGTGTTCTTCGAGGAGCTCTTCCAGGTAACGGTTGTGCCGGGCTTGATGCAAAACAGAGAATTTCCCTTAGCGCCCGGTATCAGCGGCGTGGCCGAAGCCGCATAGGCGGTCCGCTTCACGTCGACTTCACAGGGGCTGCTGGGGGAGCCGCAGGTATTGCCGGCGTTACAGAGCGATTGCGGGTTGGGCTCGTCGCAGGTGTATTTGGATTTCTTCGACTGGGCGCCGGCCGAGCTGACCAGCAGCACCAGAGGCAGCACCAGGAGCGCCCGCCGGATTGCTAAACTTTGGTGATTCATCACAAAGCTCCTCACGATCTAAGAATTTGCACTGCTGCGAATCCAACCGTTAAATCGATTGCGGCGGCTGGCCTGGCCGATTGATCCGAAAGCAGCAAATCGGCCAGATTGGAAATTGCCTGCGACTAGTTCTCGCCCTGAGTTCCCGCCCAGTCGATGATGCCGGAGAGTCTCCAGGGATTTTGATTGAGCTCCAGAGACAGCTGGCCTTCCTTGTCCAGAGTCAACTGGGCTAAGGGATAGAGCACGCCGGTGCTTTTGCTCTTGTCCTGATTGTTGATCGTGATCTCGCCAGCGGTGAGGTTAAAGTTCTGCGACTGGGTGTCGGCATAGGCCTCGCCGAAGCGGATCTGACGATTGGTGACGAACCGGATTATTCTTCCGGTAGGAGTCGGGATCATTTTAATGAAGCTTAGATCGTAGCCCAGGGTGCCGGTAATCGAGATGCGGCCAACCGCCGGCATCTTTTCAAGCGCATTCACCAGGCCTTGATTCTGACCTTTGGTAAAGGCGTCCACGAGGACCTGCCTATCTGCAGCGGTGGAAAAATCGTAAATGATGATGGTGATGCCGATATTCTGGCCCATCTGGGTGCCAGTGCCAAAGGCCTGGGCATCGATGGTTTCGTACTTGTCTCTGGCAAAGCCGTGACGTGAACCGATCAGCAAGGTCAGTAACGACAGCCCTGCGAGAACGCGGCGGAAGCTTCTTTTGTTTCCAATTGTCATATCTCTCTCCTTCAGAACTGGTGGCCGTGACCGGGCCGCCTCAGCGTTGCATGAACTTTAACCTTCCGCGATGAGTGCTGTCATTGGCAAAAGTAACAACTGGAGACTCTGTAAATACAGAGAGACCCTTTAACGCAAGCCATGAGCCGGATATCTTCGCCCTGTTAGTTCTGCCAATACCGCCGTAAAGATAAGTCTGATGACAATATCCTGACGGTTTCGGTCGCGGACGACCGAGGAAATCTTTTGAATCAGGCACTCAGAACCGATGCCCATCGGAGAGAAGAGTACACATATGAGAACCACACTGCAAGGAAGATATACGATCTTCGCCGCAACGCTGGCGGCGATTCTGGCATGCGGCGCAATCACTGTTCACGCGCAGTCGGTCCAGGGAGTCATCAATGGACGAAGCGGGGCGACCATGACGATTCAGACGGTCGACACTCCAAAGCTGGTTGTTCTGTTGACCCCCACCACCGAGGTCGGTGAAGTCCAGGGCCTCTTTAAGGGGCGCACCAAACAGATGGCGATGACTTCGCTGATCCCGGGACTTCCGGTGCAGGTGACAGGGTCGACCAATGCTCAGGGCCAACTGGTTGCGGACAGCGTGAAGTTCAAGGGCAACGATCTGAAGGCTGCTATGGATGCACAGGCAGGCTTGCAGCAGACGGTCGAGGCCCAGCAGGCGCACGAGGCGCAGATCCAGCAGAGTGAGCAGGAGCTGGCCGCTCAAAAGGCCGCGTTGGCCGCGCAACAGGCGCAGTTGAACGTCGAAGACCAGAAGATAGCCGCCAACAAGGCAGCCATCGCCGCTGCCAACAAGCGTTTTGGCGAGTTGGCTGAGTACAACATCATGGATGAGGTCACGGTTTACTTTGCGAACGGCAAGGTCACTGTCGATCCACAGTATTTCCCTCAGCTTTTGAAGCTGGCGGAGAAGGCGATGACGATTACTGGATATGTCATCCAGGTGAAGGGGTATGCATCGGCCGTTGGGTCCGCGGCACTCAACCAGAAGCTGAGTGTGGAGCGGGCGAATGCGGTCTCGCAGTTTCTGGAGCAAGATGCGAGCGTTCCATTGACCAACATGCTGGCTCCGGGGGCGATGGGCACTGCGAACCAGGTTGCTCCGGATACTACGTCCGAGGGGCAGGCTGAGAACCGCCGGGTTGTGGTGATGGTCCTGCAGAACAAAGGTATTGCTGGAACCTAAGTAGATCGCGAGGCTTGCGGCGCGCGGGCTCGAGTTGCTGTTTCGAGCTTGTGTGATTCGGATAGAATGGCTCCGCAGGCCTCGTGACCAGTAGAGAACTAAAGATGTTCTCCGCTTGCCGACTCGAGCCTGCCTATTCCATTCGGTGTGGTTGGCCGCGGTCGATTCGAACCGCCGCCAGGAAGGTTCGAGAACTCGATGGCTCGTTGGCGTTTTCGCTTATTCGGCCGCTCCATGGCCGGTTTGGTTGTTCTGGTCACATTGGCGGTGATTTGTCTGGAGCCGGGTTGGGGCCAGGACCTTGGATGGCCGCGAGAAAAGACTGTCAACGGCGCGCGTCTGGTTTACTACCAGCCGCAAGTGGATGAATGGAACGATTTCAAACTGCTCAATCTGCGGATGGCGATCACGATCACTCCGGCCGGCGGCAAGACGCAGCCAGGGGTGGTCACTGCGGAGATGCAGACTGACGTAGACGTTGACGCGCATACCGTCCTTTTGAGCCATCCGCTTATTACGGGAACTTACTTTCCGTCGCTCGACCCGGCCTCTTCGGCGAAGATGGCTCAACTTGTCGGGAGCTTTCTGCCGCCGACCGCGGCGTTAACAATCTCTCTCGATCGGCTGGTGGCAAGCGCCAGCAAGCCGAAGCCGAAGTCCGTAGCCGCCGTGAGGAATGATCCTCCGGCTATTTACTTCAGCTTTAAGCCGGCGATTCTGCTGCAACTGAATGGCGATCCGGTGAAGGTCCCGGTCGCGAATTCGCAGCTCGACTTCGTGGTGAACGCTAACTGGCCGCTCTTTCTGGATAAGTCCACTTCGAAGTACTTCCTCTTCAATGGCGTGGGATGGATGGCGTCGTCTAATCCGACGACGGGTTGGAACGCTACAGCCGTTCTATCGCCGGAGATGGCGAAGGTTGCGGCGGATCCGAACTGGAAGGATTTGAAGGCTTATATTCCTCCACCGGCGGGCAGCGCCGGTAATGCTCCGGTGGTGTTTGCGAGCACTACTCCGGCTGAGGTGGTGGTCTTCTCGGGGATGCCGAAGTTTGTGCCGATCCCTGGAACGCAACTTGTTTATGCGACTAATACCCAGAGCGATGTCTTCAAATACACGGCGACGGGCACGTTTTACTACCTAACGTCGGGGCGGTGGTTTAGCTCGCCGACGGCGCTCGGTCCATGGTCTTTTGCCAGCAACAGTCTTCCGGCGGATTTCGCGAATATTCCGTTGGAGAGTCCTCCCGGGAGGGTGCTTGCGTCGGTGCCGGGTACGCCTGAGGCTGAAGACGCGGTGCTGCTGGCGCAGATTCCCGTGACCGCTCAGGTCGATCCGGCGAAGGCAGCGGCTGAGGCGAAGGTGGTCTACTCGGGCAGCCCGCAGTTTGTCCCGATCCAGGGAACGACGCTCGCTTATGCGACGAATACGCCGAACCGGGTAATTCAGGTGGGGTCGCTTTATTACCTTTGCTTCCAGGGCGTGTGGTTTATGTCCACCACGCCGCAAGGTCCGTGGCAGACGGCGCCGACCGTGCCGGCGGAGATCTATACCATCCCGCCGAGCTCGCCGGTCTACAACGTCACTTACGTGACGCAGACGACCGTGAACGGAGTGATCGTGGCTAGCTATACGCCGGGGTATTACGGTGTTTACGTGACGCCTGTGGGTGGCGCGGTCGTTGTGACGACGGGGACGGGTTATATCTATCCGCCGGTCGTGGTCGTCGGGGTTGGGCTTTATCCGATCTATTATCCGTATCCGATGACGTACGGTGTGGCGACTTTTTATAGTCCGTATACCGGCGCGTACGGTGTTGCCCACAGCGCGTATGGGCCTTACGGGAGCGCGACCTGGGGAGCAGCTTATAACCCGACGACCGGGACCTATGCGCGCGGAGCAAGTGTGTCGAACGCCTATGGGACACAAAAAGTCGCTCAAGCATATAACCCCTATACGGGCAATTACGGAGCAACGCATCAGGGTTCGAACGCTTATGGGTCGTGGGGAAATTCCGTTGTGAGCAATGGGAACAACACGGTCTATACCCAGCATCAGACGAATGCCAACGGAACCGTGGCGACGGCCCAGAGCACTGCGGGAGGGAAGGCCGCCGGTGTCAGCACGGCCAACGGGAACACCGCTGCAGGCAAGACTGCGAACGGCGACATGTATGCCGGCCATGACGGGAATGTCTACAAGAACACCGGGTCAGGCTGGGAGACCTACAACAACGGCAGCTGGGCCCCGGTGCAGAAACCGACAGGCAACACGGCGACTACTGCGGGTGAAACGAACCAGCAGAAGATGCAGAGTAACCCCAATTACGCTTCAGACCAGCAGAAGGCGCAGAGCAATCCTAACTATACGTCCGCTCAGCAAAAGGCGCAGAGCAATCCGAATTACTCCGCCGACCAGCAGAAGGCCAAGAGCTATGGGCAGCAGACTACGAACAACGGCGCTTATAGCCGGCCCACCGGATCACAATCGACTTCGGACCTGAATCAACAGGCGCAGGCCAGGCAGCGTGGAGCCCAGCAGAGCCAACGGTATTCGCAAGCTCAGCGCGGCGGGGGCTCGGGCGGCACGCGGAGCTACGGCGGTGGCTCTCGCCGCTGAAGCGGAGGGGGAGCGACAGGTAGAGGCAGGGGTTGTTCTGTCTGAATGCCGCTCCCTTAGTGCGAGACGGTCAGCTTGGGTCTCGTCTTGCGCACGAAGAGGTCGGTGAATTCAGGGTCGCCCATCACGCGGCGAATCTCCCACAGAGCAAAGAACGGAATAAACAGGCAGAAGCAGATGACCGCGAGGCCAAGCAATGGCCATGAGGTGGCCGCGAGTGTTTCGTGAAACGAGTCGGCGAGGCTGCCATGGTGGAAGGCATCTTTCACGAACTCTTCAATCCAGTGGAACGCCGCCACAAGCAAGGCGAAGAATGCGGCCTTATAGACGGAAGTGATGAGAAGCGGCTTGTGGTCGAATGCTTTGCCAGCCCGGACGAAACCACCGAGCAGGATTACTTTGGCCAGGACGAGAGTGTTAATGAGGGCGGTTACATAGACGAATTGCGCGTTGCCGAACTGGTGGAGCAGATACATCTTGTAAGTGGCGAAGGCGAAAAAAAATAAGCCGAAGAATGCCGAGATCAGGAGCATCTCTTCGAACTCGTGCACAAACTTCGCCTTTAAGCCTTTTGGTTTCGCTTCCTCGCTTGCCATAACGTTCCTCGAAGTATCGATATGAAGGTTTGCGGCACCTGATCCTAACCGGGCACTCTTGCTTGTGGTGCAGAGTGCGCCGGTTTCAGATAGGAGCCGGAGGGTTACTGAAGGACCGGAATCGACGAAGCCAGCTGTAAATCGACGAGCAGGTTCAGGCGGTTGTCGATCTGCAGGAACTTCGCTGCCTGCTTGGCTCCAACAGCTTTCTTGAATTTGGGATAGTAGTCGGACTGGAGCTTGAGGCGAGCCTGCCAGAACTTCAGTTGCCGCTGGGCCAGCCCATCGGCGGTGGCGTCGGTCATTGTGTCGTAGCTGTTGGCGTAATCCTTGATCAGGCTGACGCGCTGATCGCCGATAACTTGTTGCTGATTGGTATATTCGCGGTACAAGGGCCAGAACGCTTTGCCCTGATCGTCGGTGAGCTTCATTTCGTCGGTCACGACGGCGGTCCGCTGCGTCTGCAGGTCAGAGCGCAAGAGGGTGATGTCGCTATCGATGCCGGCCTGGCTTGGTGTGGTGGCTGGAGTTGGGGACTGGGCCATGGCAACGGAGATTGTCATCGACGCGGCTATTGCTACTGCAAAGTTTATTACTTTCACTGTTTTCTTTCCTTTGTTAATGGCCGCTCTCAGGTCATGTGAACTGCCGGATTGCAATCGCACATCGGGTACGGCGGCGCCCTCAACATCGTATCTTGAATCTGTTACTCGGAGGATTGGTAATTATGCCGTAATACGCCACGGCGCGTTGCGCTTGCAGTCGTTGCCGGGATCGGATATCGATGACTGAGTTCTTCGCAGGAAACTCGGATCTTATTCTGAAATGCCGGCGGAGAGGTCAGCCCTGACCGAAGTCGATGGCCAGAAGCGTGATGTCGTCGTGCTGGTTTTCGCCCTGGGGCTGCATCGACCATTGAGACAAGGCGTCGATGACCGCATCCGCAAATCCCTCCGCGGGAAGCTCCCGGTTCTGGTCCAGAAAAGCGAGCAAACGCGCGGTGCCAAATTCTTCGCCGTTGGGGTTGGGGCATTCGGAGACGCCGTCGGTGTTGAGCACAACGCGGTCGCCGGTGGCGAATGGTACTTCGACGAAAGTATAGGTCTCTTCGGGGAATTGGGCTAGAAGAAGGCCGTTTTCTTCAATGGAGTGAGCCTTGCCATCGGATGCGCGCCATATCGATAGCGGAGGATGGCCTGCGCCGCCATAGCGCAATAAGCCGTTCTCTAGGTCGAGGAAGATGTAGGCGGCGGTGATGAAATGGTGATCGAACTTTCCGCACAAGGCCTCGTTCATGCCGCCGAGCACCTTTCCCGGATCTGAAGCGTGAGGGGCCTGTTCGGCGAGGACAATCTTCAGCATTGAAGTAATCAGCGCCGATGGCGCGCCGTGACCGGAGACATCGGCAACGAGGATACCGAGATGCTTTTCGTCGACGGGAAGATAGTCATAGTAATCGCCGGCGATCGTCGTCATGGGAAGATAGCGCGCGGCGACGGTGAGGCCGGGAGCAGCGGGGGCGCGACTGGGTAAGATCGAGAGCTGAATGTGCCGGGCCATCTCAAGTTCATGGTTGACCGCCTGCACCTGGCGGTTCACTTGTTCGCGCGAGTCGCGAATCAGAAGCTGGGTTCGAACTCGCGCTTTTACGATGGCGGGAGAAAAGGGTTTGCGAATGTAGTCCAACGCGCCGAGTTCTAGGCCCTTTGTCTCGTCGTCGACTTCGGTGCGTCCAGTGAGGAAAATGACAGGGATGTCACGCGTTTCAGGGTCCGCCTTCAGTTGTTCACAGACTTGATAGCCATCGAGGCCAGGCATCATCACGTCGAGCAAGATAAGGTCCGGATGCGGCTGGCTCTTGATGAGTTCCAGGGCTTTTTCACCGCTCGTGGCGATCCTGATCTTGTATTCCTCTTTGAGGATCGACTGCACCACCTGGATGTTGGCAGGGGCATCGTCGACGACAAGTATGGTTTTCTTTTGCGCGGCATCAGCCGGTGGTGCTGCTGTCATTGTCCTGCTCTATGCGCCACTCGATTGCGGCTGGTTCGTTAGGAAATCGACGGCGCACCCGAACATTATTTAGGTGGATGCGCGGCAAAGTACTGGTCCATCCCCGAAGCAATGCTGTTGGCGGCAGCCTGGACGTTCCGGTTCAACGCCGAGACCACATCAGGAACAGTCTTCGCGCTGATCGGTTCGTCGTGGTTGTAATAGGTCTGCCACACGGTATCTCCGGTCTTCGTGTTCTGAAGCTCGACGTCCATAGTGAGGCGGCCAGCCAGGCTGCTTCCGGAGTCTTCTTCTCTAAACTCGTAAATGCGGGCCCGCAGTAGGTAGTCGCCGCCAGCTTTCCCCTGAGGGGTGTAGACGCCCTGATAGTGACCGGTAGAGCGTAGGTTTCTTACGATCACATCACGAATCAACTCCGGCGGCGGTCCGATCCAGCGCTCATATTCATAAGCGCCGATCTTCTGGTCGTTCACCGCGTAGACCAACCGGTTGTCCCGATATATATCGGGCGAGGCAGGCAAACCGACAATGATCGTAACTGGAAGCGGCTGGGCGGTTGTTGGAGCGAGCGCCCCAGGAACACTCAGCTGGTAATAGTTTGCAGGGCGAGAAGACCCGCAACCGACCGCGATCCCAAACGCCAGGAGTGCCAGTACCGGCCGTCCGAGCCACCCGAAGGAGCGGAGGGGGGCCATTGCGTTTTTGAGGCCATTTCTGCCTCCCGTCTGACGATCCATTCTGTTGACGATCATTTGTGGTCTCCTGGCTTGCGATCGCGTGGACTGTTTGAGTTAATGAGTGCCGATGGCCTGGTCTTCAATTCGTCGGTCAACGTGTTGAGATTGTCCGTGATTTGGCGAATGTTATTGAGAGTCTCGTCGATGTTGTCCGAATTGACGTCCAGAGTTCGATTCAGGGAGCCGACAAGCTGGTTCGCCTGGGCCAGCGCGGTTTGCAACTGGAGAATTGCCTTGTGGATCTCCGGCCCGTTCTGTTGTACCAAGTCATCGACGTGACCGATGGTCTTGTTGGCGTTGTCGGAAGTCGTCTTCACGTTGTCGAGCAGAGGCGCGAGCTTCGCGCTGGCCTGATTCAAGTTGTCGATTGTCGATTTGATCTTGGCGCGGTTGTCATTGAGCAGACCCCTCACGTCGGCGAGTGAGGCCGAGACGTTGGCGCGGTTTTGATCGTTGAGGAGGTCATTCACGCGGGCGATCGTCGTCTTCAACTCGGCGACGCGTTCATTGAGCTGGTTGATGAGTTGCTGCGCGCCTGGCGCGAGATCGTTCAGCTTGGCGGTCAAAGCACTGAAGTCGATATAAGGATCAGAGGCAAGGTAGGAGCCAGGTTTGGCGAGCGGCGCTCCCGGGGTTCCGGGCACAATCTCGAGGTGGTTGTCTCCGAGAGGGCTGAGGCTTTGGATCTTGACATGGCTATCGGTTTTTACCGGAACCTTCGGGTCTACGCTAAAGGTTATTTCGATCATCGAAGGATCTTCGGAATCGATGGCCACTGCCGTGACGCGTCCGTCCTTGGGGCCACCCGAGTAGCGAACTTCCGCGCCCGGCTCGATGCCGCCGGCGAACGCAAACTTGGCATGGAACTGCGGCTGCGCGCGGCTGAAAAAGCCGGTCAACGAAAAGATAGTGACCAAAAGCAGCGCCACAGCAACCAGGACGAACAGACCAACAAATGCCTGTTCTTTTTTTCCATCCATTACGCACCCCTCTTCTTGGCCGTGTTGCGCCCCGGCCGATTGTCTTCGGTGAGCATTTGCAGGTAATCCATTTCGTCCGACACGGCAGGCTCCGGAACGCGGTCCAGGAACTGCCGTACGCGGGGATGGTCGCTAGCGCGCAGCTCGCTCATTGAGCCAATGGCTGCGATGTAGCCTTTATCGATGACCACGGCCCGGTCAGCAATGAGGAAGGCGCTGGCGAGCTCGTGGGTGACCACGATGATGGTCATGTGGAATGCCTTCTTCAATTGCAAAATGAGTTCATCGAGGCCGGCGGCGACGATTGGGTCGAGACCTGCCGATGGCTCGTCAAAGAATAGAATTTCCGGGTCCATCGCCAGGGCGCGGGCGATGCCGGCGCGCTTTTTCATGCCGCCGCTCAACTCCGCGGGCATAAAGTTTTCAAAGCCGGCCAAACCCACCTGATCGAGCTTGAGGCGAACGATGATTTCGATCGTCGAATCCTCGAGCTTGGTATGTTCGCGAAGAGGGAGCGCGACATTCTCGCCCACGGTGAGCGAACCGAAGAGTGCAGAGCCTTGAAAGGACATGCCGAGCTTCTTGCGGATTTCGTCCATCTCTTTATGGGAGATGGCGGCGATGTTTTCGCCTTTCAGCCAGATCTCGCCCGACGCCGGTTCTCGAGGCCAACGAGAGTTCGCAACAGCGTGCTCTTGCCGGAGCCGGAACCGCCGAGGATCACCATCGTCTCTCCGCGATGGACATCAAAGGTGACGCCGTGCAGGATCTCTCGGGTGCCGTAGGCGACACGCAGGTCCCGGATCGAGATCATGGTCTCGGGCTTTTCAGGCGTCGTCGTGTTGTCGAGTTCATCCATAGAAAGTCACAAAGTCCTGGCCCTTACTGCGGGCTTAAGAAGAAGAAAATGGCGGTGAAGATGACGTCCACCATGACGACCAGAAAGATCGACATGACGACGGCGCGGGTGGTGGAGCGTCCCACCTGCTCGGCGCCCGACCCGGTGGATAATCCTTCGTGGCAGCCGACGGCGGCGATGGTGATGCCGAACATCAGGCTCTTGATCAAGCCAGTCATGATGTCGCGCAGGAAGAGCGCGTCGAGAGATGCTTTGATATAGGTGGTGAAAGTGAAGCCGGCGTCGGCGACGCCGAAGACCGAACCGCCGATGATGCCCATGAAGTTTGCCCAGATGGTCAGGCAGGGCACCATCACCATCATGGCTATGAACTTGGGGGTCACCAGATACGGGACTGGCCCGATGGCCATCGTCTGGAGGGCGTCCAGCTCTTCTGAAACTTTCATTGTGCCGATCTCGGCGGCGAATGCGGAGCCGGAGCGGCCGATGACGAGGATTGCGGTAATCAGGGGGCCGAGCTCGCGGGTCATGCCGAGCGCGACGGCGGTGGCGACGAGGTTGATTGCGCCAAAGGTACGAAGCTCATACGCGCCCTGCAAGGCCAGAATCAATCCGATGAAAAAGGTGATCAGCGAAAGAATAGGAAGCGCTCTTACACCGACTTCCATTGCCTGCGCGATGGCGGCGCGCATGCGAAGCGGCTGACCGCGAAAGGGGCCGATCACTGTGAAGTAGCCAGCGCGGCCGGTCAGCAGGGCGAGCGAACCCACGTACGCCAATCCACCGGTGGTGACATCGCCAATTTGACTGAGGAATTCCTGCACGAGCTCCCTGGCCTACTTTCAGTTTGAGCAACGGATGGACTTACTCCGCGACTGCTTGCTCTTCGTTATCGACGATCTCGAAGACCTTTACCAGCTTCGAGAGTTGCATCACTTCTCGTACGGTCTGGTTCAGACCGAATAAGACATATCTCACTTTGGCGTCGCGAGCGGCCTTCAGGCCTTCGATCAGCGAGGCGATCCCTGAACTGTCGATGTAGCGCACTGCGGTCAGGTTCAGCGCGAGGCGAGAGGGCTTGGACTCCTTGAGCTCTTTGAGCAGGGCAGCGCGCAGTTGCGGCGAACTGGAGAGGTCGATGTCCCCCGAGATGTCGATAATGGATATTTTCGCCAAACGGCGCGTGATTGCCTGCACGTTAGCTCTCCTCTTGCTCTGTCCCGCTGGATTTGGCCGGTGTAGGGGACTTTATCAGACGGAGATAGTTTCGTCCTCCAACGCGCCGAAACGTTACGGAGTCCATAATCTCACGGATGAAGTGTAGCCCCAAACCACCGGGCTTGATATCGTCGAGTGCTCTTCCAACTAATCGTTCGGAATCGACCGGTACTCCCTGATCGACGATTTGAATCTTGAGAGCGTCTTTTGCCGCTTTGCCGGACCTGGCCGGAATGCGGTAAAAGGAAACCTGGATGGGACGGTCGACGGCGCCTTTATACCCGTGCCGAATAACATTAGCCAAGGCCTCGTCTACCGCGAGGACGATGGATCGCACTTCCGCATCCTGAAATCCAAATATCGTGGCCATTTCGCCCACCGCGGCTCGAACCGCACAGAGCAACCTGGGTTCACTCAGCAATGACAGCTTCAGCAGTAATGCGCTTCGACTCAATTGATCAACGTCCTTGACTTCGGTAATTCGACATCAGGGCCATCATCCGAATGCCAGATGTATCACCCAGGCAGAAATTCTACGAAGGTTGGCGACGAAAGAGAAGCAGCAAGCTATCAGGCGCACCCGCCAACCGGGACATGCCTGGAAATCTCTTAGCTCTTTGCCACGGTACAGCGAAGCGAGATTTGAGGGAACTGTTATTTTTGCCAGCGAAAACGAGGCGCGAGGGCAGCGCCTACCTTTTCCTCGACGGGACATACACATTGACCATCATCCCGAACTGGTCCTGCTGCTGATTGGGGTTCTTCCCGGTGTTGTTCTGGTGGCAATAATAGGGGCTAAGATCCAGGCGCTTTCCCACCGCGAAGGTGCCGCCGGCGTAGAGTGCGGTCGTGCTCCACTTCTCATACTGGCTCTCGAAGAATTCTTCGTCGCGAATATAGAGCCTTGCGTGGTGGGAGCGTAATCTTACCGATCTTTCCAAAGAGAGCCTGTTTCGGTAGCGCCACTGGAAGGTCCCACCTTGCCAGTCCAGGTCAGCGCGGTTCCGGTCGGAGAGCAGAAAGCCCCCGCGAAGAGGGTAGTTGGCGGTTGCAAGGAGTTCCCACCGATTGGTCGCGTCAGAGCCGGGCGAGACTAGAACGCGATAGCCGGTCGCAAAGACGAGTACCCGCTTCTTGGCTTCGTCGAGATCGAAGATGGTCGCATTTTGGAGCTTGATCCAGGGCTTGAGATAGAACTCGATGCTGGGGCCAATTTCCGCCTGCGTCGGATCTCCACCTTCCCTGGTCTGCTTGGCTTGAAAACTGGTTCGCACTAAGGGATTGATCGAGTAGTAGACATCGATCTCGGGTAGAAATTGCTTGGATTCCTGCGCTCGCGACAAGGTGGAGAGTGCGAGCCAGAGCGAGAGGCATAGCCACGCGAACTTCCACCGTCTCCGCTCGAAGGCGGCGAGACAATCAGGAAACAAGGCAACTACCCTCGAGGACTTAGTGCAGTATGCATCAGACTAGGGATTTCAGCGACCCTTCACAACTGTCAGTTTTGCCGATGCCGCGCCGGTGGAGTTGGCGATATCGTTGGCTTGGCTGGGTACGGCGTCGTGGGAGCTATGAACGGCGGCAGTATGATGCTAGTGAACAATTGCCGGGTTGAGCTTTGATCCCCAGTCGCCGGCAACGGAGAAAACTACGAGTGCTGGCCAATCTGAAGATTCGGAACAAGTTGCTGATCGCCCTTATCCCGCTGGGGACCATGGTTCTGATTGGAGGGAGCCATTCCACGTTCGAGATGTTCCGGGCGGACAACCGGTATACGGACATTCTCGATGAGAATGTGGTCGCGCTGAGAAGCGTTGTGACTGCCCGGGGCTTGGCTCACAAATTCAATCTGGTTCTTGTACCGGGAGATCGCAGAAACCGATCAGGCGGCAATGCGTCAGGATGACGCAGACCTCGATGAGATCGCGGCCAGTTTCATTCGTATGTAGAACAAGCAATCCGTGAGAGCCCTAGACAGGCCCCGACAATTCGCAACATTGCCGCTCAGTTCGACCAAGGGGTGTCGCGGTCCCGAGAGGTCCGTATTGCAGCGCTGAAAGGCGACGATAAGACCGCGATCTCATTGATGCGCACGGAGGTGGATCCGAGCCTGGACGGGGCCCGCAAGGCGACGGAGGACATGCTCGATGTCGACGAACAGATCCATCGACCAGGAATCCGATGCTCTCACCGTCAAGATGCACCGGTCTGTGTTCATCACTTGGCTGGTCGCCCTGCTCGGGCTGTTGGGTACTGCCGCCTTTGCGGTCTACATCGTTCAAGAAGAGGTCGTTAAGCTCTTACAGAAATTTCGCGGCCACATTCTGGACGTAGCGGAGGAGCGGTGCGACAAGCCGATTCCGTACCAGGACCGCACCGACGAGATTGGAGAGATGAGCCGCGCCTTGCAGACGCTGCAGAATGTGGCCAACGAGCGGGGGATACAGAGCTGGGTGAAGGCGGAAGTTGCGACCACTACGGAGTGGCTACAGTCCTCCGAAAACTTTACGACCTTTTCAGCGAATCTTTTGTCGCGAATTTCTGAATCGGTGGAGCTGTTGTACGGCGTCTTCTACCTGGCCGAAGCGGACCGCCGCCACTTCAGCCAGGTTGGAGGATTCGCGCTCGATCCATCCCTGGAACCGCGGCGGTTCGCACTCAGGGAAGGATTGGTGGGTCAGGCGGCGGCAGAGCGCCGGGCGCTGACTGTTGCATCCACCGCCGAACACGCCCTGCATCTGCCCGCCGGGCTGGCGACTGTGACGCCGAGCACGCTGCATTTCTACCCCCTGGTCGCGCACGGGGCCGTGGTGGCAGTCATCGAGCTGGCTCCATGCGGAAAGCTCACCGATCGGCAGAAAGCGCTGATTGAGGCGCTACTGCCGACGGTCGCCCTTAGCACCGAGATTCTGGTGGGTTCCATCGAGACCAAGAAGCTGCTGGCGCAAACGCAGGAACAAGCCGCGACCGTCGCTGCGGCGGAAGAGCGCTCGCGCCTTATCCTCGGGTCGGTTGACGAAGGAATATGCGGGCTGAATACCGAAGGTTTGCTGGAGTTCGTGAACCCCGCAGGCGCCAGGATGCTTGGCTATGATCCCGAGGAACTGATCGGCCAGGCGATGCACTCGCGCATTCACTACAAGTATGCCGACGGGCGGCCGCTGCCGAAGGAGGAGTGCTCCATTTACCAGACCGCCCGCGATGGCAAGGCCCGCGTTGTGAACGACGAAGTGTTATGGCGCAAGAACGGAACAAGCTTTCCAGTTGAGTACACCGCCACGCCCATTTGCAGAGGTACGGAAGTTGTGGGAAGCGTGATCGCGTTCCGCGACATCACCGCCCGCCTCAAGGCGGAGAAGCGGCTTCAGTTCACGCAGTACGCGGTAGACAATGCGGCGGATCCGGTCTTCTGGATCAACCCCATCGATGGCAAGATCGAGTATGCCAATGAAGCCGCATCGCGAGCGTTAGAGTTTTCCCGCGACGAGCTGCTTACGATGAATATCGTAGACATTAGCCCGAATGCTACCTCGGAGCGGCTGGCTGAAATGGTGGCAGAGCTGCGCGAGAAGCCTTCCCTTACTTTGGAGAGTAAGGCAACGAGCCGGACCGGCCACACCTTCGATGTGGAGATCACTACTTTCCTGGCGGAGTACCTCGACCGTCAGCTGATGATCACCAACGTGAAGAACATCACCGACCGCAAACAGGCGGAAGACGAGATGCGCAAGGCCAAAGAGATGGCCGAGGCGGCGACCAAGACCAAGTCGGACTTCCTGGCCAACATGAGCCATGAGATCCGCACCCCGATGAACGCGGTCATCGGCTTGACTCACCTGGCACTCAAGACCGATCTGACCCGGAAGCAGGAGGACTACCTCACCAAGATCAAGTCCGCCGCCCAGGCGCTGCTTGGCATCATCAACGACATCCTCGACTTCTCGAAAATCGAAGCCGGCAAGCTGGATATCGAGAAGACCGACTTCCAGATGGAAGATGTGCTGAACAACCTGTCGTCGATCGTCAGCCAGAAAGCGCAGGAAAAGAACCTCGAATTTCTTATCTCGTCGCAGCATGATATTCCGCACAACCTGATCGGAGACCCGCTGCGCCTGGGCCAGATATTGATCAACCTGGTGAACAATGCCGTGAAGTTCACGGACAAGGGCGAGGTCGTGGTCAGCGTCGCTCTCGAAGAGCAGGTCGACGACCGGGTGAAGGTTCGATTCTCGGTGCGCGACAGCGGGATTGGCATGACACCCGAGCAGAGCGCGAGGCTTTTTCAGGCCTTCGCGCAGGCGGACAGCTCGACCACACGGAAGTACGGTGGTACCGGCCTTGGACTCTCGATCTCGAAGAAATTAGTGGAGATGATGGAGGGTTCTATCTGGGCCGAGAGTGAATATGGCAAGGGGAGCAGCTTCATCTTCAACGTGTGGTTTGGGATCGGAAGCGCAACGACGCCGAAGAAGCGCTTCATCCCGGATGTCGCCGGGCTGCGCGCCCTGGTCGTCGACGACAACGAGCAGGCGCGTGAGATTCTCACTGAAAATCTGCGGCTCTTCGCGTTGCGTGCCGAATCGGTGTCCTCTGGCGAAGACGCTATCCGGGAATTGGTCGCGGCCGACGCGACGGACCCGTATGGCCTGGTGCTGATGGACTGGCAGATGCCGGGAATGGATGGCCTGGAGGCCAGCCGGATCATCAAGCGTGGAGGCCGGCTGAAGCATATCCCGGAGATTTCGATGGTCACCGCCTTCGGACGCGAGGACATTCGCGCCAAGGCGGCAGAGATCGGCATCGACAACTACCTGCTCAAGCCGATCAGTCCGTCGATTCTCTATGACAGCTTGATGGACATCTTCGCTACCGCGCAGGAAGACAAAGATTCGCGACGCCGCAAAGAGGTGACCGCCACGGCCGACGCCACGGGAATTCGCGTGCTGCTGGTCGAGGACAACGAGATGAACCAGCAGGTCGCGACCGAACTGTTGGAGAGCGCAGGCGCGATCGTCACCATTGCAAACCATGGGGGCGAAGCGGTCGACATACTCACCGCGAACGAAGAGCCGCCGCCCTTCGACGCCGTCTTCATGGACATGCAGATGCCGGTGATGGATGGTCTGACTGCAACGAAACTGCTTCGTACCAAGCCTTACCTGGCGAAGTTGCCGATCATCGCGATGACCGCCCACGCATTGGTTGAGGAGCGGCAGCGATGCCTCGACGCTGGAATGAACGATCACGTCAGCAAGCCGATCGATCCCGACGTCCTCTTTGCGACGTTGACTCGGTGGGCCCATGCTCATCATGAGGAAAAGGTCGCGGCGCCGGAGAAGGTTGAAGCGCCGACTCCGTTGACAGCGGCTCCTGCGAAGCCGGCTGTAGCTGCCGGGGAAGTAGTTGTCCCGGAGATCGACGGCGTCGACGTGGTAGGCGGACTCAAGCGCGTCGCCGGCAACAAGAAGCTTTATCGCAGCCTATTGACCCAGTTTGCGGAGAAGCAGGGAGACGCTGCCACGCAAATTTCCGAGGCACTGAGAAGCGGAGACGCGAATCTGGCGGAGCGTATCGCGCATACTGTCAAAGGCGTCGCGGGCAATCTAGGAATCAACGCGGTACAACAATCGTCTGCGTTGGTCGAGAAGGCGATCCGTGAGCACGACGCGGCGACGAACGCACTGGTAGCCGATCTCCACAACGTTCTGATAGCTCAGGTTGCCAAAGTAGGGGCAGCGTTAAGCGCGACTCAAGCGGAGCCAGCACCCGAGGTCGCGCACACTGCTTTCAACGCCGAAGCCGCTTCCGACGCGGCGGCGCGGCTCAAAGCTTTGCTCGACGCCTGTGACGGCGATTCCGAAGAAACCTTCACGAGTCTGCGCGATGCGGTCGGAGGCAAGGTCGAGCCATCGGTATTGAACGCTCTCGGTGACTCGATTCGCGACTATGATTTCGAGGCGGCGATCGCAAAGCTCGACAAGATTGTTCAGGAACTCGGATTGAACGCAGGAAAGGCAACGGCATGACCGAGGCGGTAAAGAAAGTAATTCTGCTGGTGGACGATACGCCGGCCAACATTCAGATCGCGCTGTCGATCCTTAAAGACCTGTACCAGGTCCGCGTGGCCACCAATGGGGAGAAGGCGCTCGAGCTCGCCGCCGCCGATCCGGTTCCGGATTTGATTCTGCTCGACGTTATGATGCCCGGTATCGACGGTTTTGAGGTGTGCACCCGTTTGAAAGCCTCACCGAAGACCCATGACATCCCGGTGATCTTCCTCACTGGCCAGACCGAGATCGAGGACGAGACCCGAGGATTTGAAGTGGGTGGCGTGGATTACATACACAAACCCTTCTCACCCGCTGTGGTGAAGGCGCGGGTGCACACGCACCTGGTGCTTCGGGGGATCCGCGAAAAGCTAGCGCAGCAATTGGCGGCGATGAAGGGCGAACTCGAGACCGCGCGCCAGATTCAGCTTTCGATTTTGCCGCGTGAGATGCCCAGCATTGCCGGGGCTCGATGTGGCCGCGCGCTATATTCCGATGACCGAGGTTGCGGGCGACTTCTACGATTTCATTCTGATCGACGACAAACGGGTCGGCGCTTTTGTCGGCGATGTCTCCGGTCATGGCATGCCGGCGGCGCTGATCTCCTCGATGCTGAAGATTGCGCTCGCGGCGCAGGCCCCGGTGGCCACCGAGCCGGCGCAGGTGATGGCCGGGCTCAACCTGGCTCTGTGCGGCAAATTCAAGGGGCACTTTGTCACCGCGGCCTATATCTATATCGATACGGAGAAGAAGATCCTTCGCTATGCTGGCGCCGGCCATCCGCCGCTGGTTCTTAGCGGAGAAACACCTGGCTCAGCGCTGGCGTTCGAGGAGAATGGGTTAATGCTTGGCGCCTTCTCCTTTGCTACCTATACTTCCGTCGAAAAGCCGTTCCATGAGGGAATGCGAGCGCTGCTCTATACCGATGGAATTCTTGAAATGTCCGGCGCCGCGGGCGAGGAGTTTGGCATCGATCGGCTCACCGAGTTCACTGGAAAGCACGAAGATGCCACGGCGGAGGAATTTGTCGAGCAACTCTTCCAGCGTCTTACCCAATGGGACGACCGCCACTCCGGCCCAGACCGGGAAGACGACCTGACTGTACTGGCCATTCGCTTCCAATAGAAACCGGACTTCCGCGTCCGCCGCCCACGGTCGACCGGGCAAAGCACTGCTAATGGTCGGAATCGATCTTTGCGCTGCGATCTGCCCACAAATTTGAAATCACTAAAGTAATGAAAGATTCTCGAGCCAATCTTGATGGACGGCAAGGGGATTACTCTCCGGTCGTCGAGTGATGCGCCGGGCTACCGTATCGCCCTGATAGAACGTCACTTAGAAGCCCCTGGTCGTACACCGGGGTGACGCTCAAAGCCACAAATCCCACTTGCTCCAGAACAGAAAGGCGCGCATTTGACGCGCCGGGCGGGAAGAGATTGGCCTTCCAGCTTCGCAGCGTGTTGCGCCCAGGGAGGGGAGGTGCCATTCTAGTAACGAGTGGTCGCCCTCTGAGATCAGTCAGCACTCACAATGCCGATGAATCGGGGACTGCCACTTTCCAACTGTATGATCCCAGTAGACCTCGGGGGAACCTGCTCGGATCTCACTCGGACGGGAAACACCCAATCGCGAACTGGCGCTTGTAGGACTGCTCGTATGGTGTTCGGTTCAATCGAAACGTCGACGGCCATTCGAACGGACAGCACCACGGAGGCATGGCCCATTTTGACCGTTGAGAAACGCAGGAGCGGGGTCGCCAGTTAAGCACGAACTTTTAGTTCGTCGTATTTCATAGTAAATATTCGACATAGGTATAATTTGCGAAATCCACTTCCTGGTGCGGGAACGTTCAACGTGTAGCTCGAAGTGACAATCGCCCGATGGAAGCGGTCATGCTTCTTGTTCATCGGGTATTTATCGAGATCATTAAGTGGCTCGATACTAGACAGGGTCTAGATCATTCAAATCTTAGTGCGGGCCATTATTTCGGTATCTTTTTTGCGCGTCACTTAAAAGGCGGCATCCTGCGAAGAATTGGCAAGATTAGAGTTGTCTTGCCAGTATCTGTTTGGTAATCTAATCCGGCCGGAAGAGATCGCTGCTCTAATCCGCTTTGTGATTTGCAGCTTTAAGAATTTCTTAGAGTCCGGACCTTGTAGGGCTTCGTGAAGTGAGTAAATCCGTCTGGAGTGAGCTGATCGTTCAAATGCTTGCGTACTCATCGAAGCCATTGTTCTGACGTTTCACATTCAATTATGTAGTTCTGATCTTGATTGGACCGGGTTGAGATCCGTTGCCCTTTCTCTCTCTAACGAGCCTTGGAGATTGGGTTTAGTGCGTAGCGTGAGCTCTCGGCTCCTGGCTACGAAAACGGACGCGTGTACGCCGCCATCTGGCGGTGATTTCACTGCGAGTTTATCTTCCTCTTGGCCAAGCGGCGCAACTCATGGCCGAAGTGCAGGGTAACAAATCGACGTCAAGTTTCAAGACTTTGGCCGGGCAGTCAATCGACTCTACCGTCATTGCGTGATCCATCCACGCTGTCAAGGTTTCTTCGTCAATGATCCGTGCCGTGCATAGTTGCAGGCTTTGTTTCTTAATTCTGAGGAGAACGAGTTGAGCCCCCAAGACTGGCCGATCTTTGAGAGAGTTTTTTGCGCGAAAAACGCCTTCAGGTATACGTTTGCTGAGCGTCTACGTCTCGCCCTGTGGTTTTGGGCCTCAGTTTTTCTGGCCAGCGCTCTTGCGCACGCCCAGGTCTCGGTTCTGACCGCGCATAACGACATCGCGCGGACCGGGCAAAATCTTAATGAGACCATCCTTACTCCGTCGAACGTGAATTCAACCCAGTTCGGGAAGCTGTTTTCTCAAACGGCGAGCGGATCTATCTATGCTCAGCCTCTCTACGTTCCCCAATTGAACATTGCTAAGGGGATCCACAACGTTGTCTATGTGGCGACCACCAACGATCAAGTCTTCGCCTTTGACGCCGATACCAACGGAGGACCCAAGGGTGGTCTTTTATGGACGAAAGATCTGCGAGCCAGCGTCCTGCCGGCAGGGTCGGCGCTCAGTCTGAGTGGAGTATGGGGAACGCCGGTCATCGATCTGACTACGAACACCATGTATTTGGTCAGTAATGAAACAGTTTCGGGCAATCCAATATTCCGATTTCATGCACTCGACATCACCACCGGCGTGGAAAAATTCGGCGGCCCGATGATGGTCCAAGCCTCGGTCCTCGGTACGGGCAGCGATAGTAGTGGTGGCATCCTGACCTTTGACCCCACCTATCAAAAGCAACGGCCGGGGCTTCTGCTTATCAATGGCGTTGTTTATGTAGGCTTTGGTTCTAACAACGACGAGGGTCCCTGGCACGGTTGGATCTTCTCGTACACCGTCAATCAGACCAACCAGACACTGCAACAGATCGATGTTTTCTGCACGTCGCCAAATGGTACGGGAGACGGGATCTGGATGGGCGGCTCCGGGTTGGCGGGCGAAGTCTATAGTTCGGCGAAGCCCTACGGCAGAATCTTCGTTCCCACTGCGAACGGGACCTACTCGGTCGGCGCTCCGTTTACTCGCGCCATGAGCTACGGAATGAGCCTCATGAACCTTGATCTGAGCGGCGGCGTGATGACGGTCGAAGACATCTTCACACCGTTCAATGTAACGCTGCTGGATCAAGAGGATGGCGATCTGGGGTCGGGAGGGCCGATCCTGCTGCCAACTCAAACTTTGGCCTCGGGAAAGATCCTGAATCCGCTGGTCCAGGTCGGAAAGTCCGGAATGATTTATATCCTGGATCGCGACAACAACGCGGATGGCAGCAATAATCCGGCGACCGAATACAGCCCGGCGGGGCTTGGCGGGTATAACTCCACGGGCGATCAAATTGTGCAGGAGGTCCAGACGCCTATCTCTTCGGGGGTCAACTGGGGTAGCGGCGTGTGGGGTACCAACGCCTATTGGAACGGCAATATTTATTCCGGCGGAACCAACGTGAGCACGACGGTTAACTACAGTGGATCGGGGAGCCACCTCACTGCCTGGTCTTTCGTCAATGGCGTGCTCTCGTCTAGCGCGACCAGTCAATCCAACGAAACCTACTTCTACCCCGGGCCGACGCCGTCGGTCTCCGCCAATGGCAAAACCAACGGTATTGTATGGACACTGCAGACCTATCTGCAGTCCAGCCAGGGACCGGAGACGCTGTTCGCCTACGATGCGACTAACCTGGGAAGGACGCTCTATTCCAGCGCTACAAATATGTCTCGGGACAATCCCGGGAACGCCATGAAGTATGGGGTCCCGACGATCGCCAACGGAAAAGTGTACGTGGGCGCCGGCGGTCAACTCAGTGTGTATGGGCTGTTGGCAAACGCGCCGGTGACCCCGTCCCCGTCCATCACTCCGGCTTCCGGAACCTTCAACACGCCGCCCACGGTTACGATTACCGACTCGGTCGCTGGCGCGATCATTTATTACACGACCGACGGCTCGACGCCCTCCAGCACATCGCAGGTGTATACGGCGCCATTTGTGGTCCCTACCAACGCTACTGTGACCGCCGTCGCCAGTGCCGCCGGATATATCGTTAGCGGCCCGGTTTCGGCGACTTATGTGTCGGCGACCGTCCCCGCCAATCCGGTATTTTCTCTTGCAGCCGGAACCTATGTGGGCACACAAACCGTGAGCATTACGGACGCGACTCCCGGAACGGTGATCTATTACACGATCAACGGCCCGGCGCCCACCACGAGTTCGCTGGTCTACACTCAGCCACTCACTCTGTCCACATCGGCGACCATCCAGGCAATCGCGGTGACTCCTGGCCCGTACGTCACCCCGCCGGTCACGGCGACCTACTTCATTCAGCCGGCCGGCACGATCAACTTCCTCAACGGATTCTCCCTGGCCAACGGCCCGATGCAGTTCAATGGGAGCACCGGCCTCGACGACTTCCGGCTTCAGTTGACTGATGGTGGATCCAATGAAGCGGGCAGCGCCTTTTATGCCACGCCGGTCAACGTCCAGCAGTTCAGCACCCAGTTCACCTTTCAGCTATCGAATCCCGCCGCGGACGGCATCACGTTCACTATCCAAAATGTTGGCCCTACGGCTCTGGGCAGCATGGGCGGCTCGCTGGGCTATGCCGGAATTCCGTCAAGCCTGGCCATCAAGTTCGATCTCTTCAGCAACGCGGGCGAAGGTGGGGATTCGACCGGTCTTTACACGAACGGAGCAACTCCAACGTTGCCCGCAATCGATCTCACCAGCACGGGTATCAATCTCCATAGCGGAGATTACATTAACGCCAGCCTGATCTACGATGGGACGACTTTGACTATGACGCTGACCGACGCCATCACTCTGGCGACCTGGACCCATGCGTTCACGATCAATATCCCATCCATCGTCGGAAGCAACACCGCATACGTCGGTTTCACGGGCGGGACAGGGGGGCTTTCGTCGAGCCAGAAGTTAACTTCCTGGCTCTACTTGCCTGGGCCGCCTCAGCCGAATTATGGGGCGGGCTTCTCTACCGGCGCTCTGACCCTGAATGGCGGAGCCACTCTCAATGGCACGGAATTGGAATTGACCGATGGCGGAAGTAACGAAGCGCGCAGCGCATTCTTTAACATCCCGGTGAATGTTCAACAGTTCAATACCAACTTCGAATTTCAGCTGGCCAGCCCGAATGGCGACGGCTTCACCTTCACCATTCAAGGCAATAGCCCGTCCGCTCTGGGATCCCTTGGGGGTAGCCTGGGTTACTACTCGATCCCGGCGAGTGTTGCCATTAAATTCGACCTTTACAGCAATGCTGGCGAAGGACCGGACTCCACGGGCATCTACACCAACGGTGTGAAGCCGACGCTGCCGTCTATCGATCTCTCCTCGACCGGAATCAATCTGCACAGTGGAGATATTTTCGATACACAGTTGACCTACAACGGGACAACGCTGACGGTCGTAATCACTGACGAAACAACGAATGCCTCGGCGACTCAAAACTACACCATCAATATTCCGGCTACAGTCGGCGGGTCAACGGCTTATGTGGGGTTTACCGCCGGGAGCGGCGGCGCAACAGCCGTCCAGCAGATAGCAAGCTGGACCTATAGTTCGACGGCGCTCACCGGGCCTTCATTCCCCAGCGGCTTCACGGCAACCCCGGCGCAGATTACCTTGAATGGCGGAGCGGCCCTCAATGGAACCGCCCTTGCACTCACCGACGGCAACCCCCAGGAGGCGCGCAGCGCGTTCTTCACCGCGCCAGTCAATGTGCAACTGTTTAACACGAGCTTCGATTTCCAGCTGACCAACGCCGCCGGCGACGGATTTACGTTTGCAATCCAGGGCGTCGGACCGACCGCCGTGGGCGGTGTTGGCGGGGGGCTCGGCTATGCCGGTATGGCGAAGAGCGTGGCGGTGAAGTTCGATTTGATGAACAACAATGGCGAAGGGGCCGATTCGACTGGCCTTTATATCAATGGCGCGTCGCCCACAGTGCCTTCTACCGACCTAACGTCCACCGGGATCAACCTGCACAACGGGCATATATTTAATGCCCAATTCACCTATAACGGGACGACGTTAACCGTTGTGATCACCGACACGGTCACGAATGCCAGGGCAACGCAGACCTACACGATCAATATTCCCGCAACCGTCGGTAGCACCGCCTATGTCGGTTTCACCGGTGGCAGTGGTGGATCGACGGCTGTCCAGCAGATACTAAATTGGACTTACACTTCGGTTCCGTTACCTCCGCCACCATTTTTCGGCGGCGCTCCTCTGACTTTGAATGGGGGCGCGAGTCTGAGCGGCACGACTCTGACATTAACCGACGGCAATCGGAATGAAGCGCGGAGCGCATTCAGCACGACGCCTGTGA
>CAVZRF010000027.1:0-52049 GCA_963777685.1 uncultured Acidobacteriaceae bacterium
GGCCACGCCGATGACCACGCCGAGCAGCGTGAGGATCAAGCGCAGCTTGTTCGCCCACAGTGACTGTGAGCGATATAAAACCCTCGATGAACTCCATGGAATGACCTCAGAGGCCCGATTGAAGTTTAGCAGCGGAACCGGCCCGAATTTTGGCCGATTCGAATAGATACGGCTTGCCGTAGCTAGTTTTACGAGTGTGGACGGCTAATAGTTCCGCCGGGCACAAGCTTCCTGAATTTGATGGCCCCGCAACTCCTTTCAGGAGCGGCCGGGCCATTTAGAGAGCTGCCGATAAGCCGAATTTTGTCCAAGGCCCGAAAGCCCCGTGACGATCATTCCTCTAGGCGCGGCATTACTGACGCGCTCCAGCGACCTACCCGGAGGTTGCGGCGCAACTACTGTAACCCGCCTGGGCGCACCGGACCGGCACGCAACCGCGGCCTGGGTCTGGCCGCGGATTCCCTCCCTATTTGGTCTTGCTCCGTGTGGGGTTTACCCTGCCCCCGACTTTACAGCCGGAGCGGTGCGCTCTTACCGCACCTTTTCACCCTTACCCTCGCTGCTTGCGAAGCCGAGGGCGGTATATTCTCTGTGGCACTAGCCGTATCCAGGCCTTGACGCCTGGATCCCGGACGTTATCCGGCACACTGTCCTGCGGAGTTCGGACTTTCCTCCCCCGAAATGCAGGTGCATTCCGGCACAATGGTCTGGCAACCCTGCTGTCTTTATGTAATTCAAGTACCCGCGACAGGATATCCTCCCGTCGGCTGACTCGATTCCCTCCAACGGTAAGCATCCGGGGAGTTTAAACACATTGCTCTCCCCAAATACACCAGCCTAAGGGCGAATACCACGGAAAGATAAATTGAGAGCGAAGATCGGCATCTGTAGCCAAACGACTACGATACTTTGAAGACAAGCGATCTGAAGCAGAATGTCTTCGAGAATTCAGTCACGGCGACAAGGCGTTGGGGAACGCGTCGCACCGGGAGAAACAATCCTTCTTGCCGGCATAAAATTGGGCTGATTCTCTTCTCCGGTGGTCGGAGTCGTCACCAGATAGAGAATGCGCCGCGCCATGGCCAAGGCCAGCCTGAGCAAGGGTTGGTCGCTGGTCGAGGCGTCTGGCCTTCCGCCGATAAGCGATAAGAAGATTGACCGGGAGATCGCGAAGGTTCGCGCAAGCCCATCTGCGCGAAAGACTCATCGAGGATCATAGTCGTAGACTCGTGGTTTTCAGCACCAACGTTTTGGTCTCGGCAGGCATCAACCGAACAGGTGCCCCCGCAAAGCTCATCATGGATTGGGTCGTTGAAGGCAAAATGCAGCTACCGACCAGTCCCTGGGTTGTCAAGGAGTATCGCGCGGTGGTCCGGCGCGAAAAATTCTTCCGCTACGGCTTCCCGCCGCCGTGGCTGAACCTTGATCGCGGAAAGCCTCTTCTTGCCCGATCCGATCGTGGCCCGAGCCAGTTCCCGACCCTAAGGACGCCCTCTTTCTTGCGCTTGCCCACGCATGCGGGGCTTGGCTGGTAACCGGAAACCTCATGCATTTTCCCCAGAGCGTCCGAGCTGGAGTAACCGTGATTTCACCGGCGGACTACCTCGCTCACTTGGAGGATTTCGAGTAGGAGGTTCGGGGAAAGCGGGCTATCCAACCACGCCTACCACCGACGCGACCTCCGCCAAACCCGCCGCCTCGACCGTGGCCTTCAGCATCGCGTCACAGCCCATGCAGGAGTTGAGCATCAGATGGTAGAGCCGGTGGTTGTCCCACTGCTGATCGTAAAACTGGCGAACATACTCGGCACGGCGCTGATCGGTCGCGTCGAGTTCCGCTTCGGCGTCCTTCATCCGGTCGGGGAAATTCTTCTGGAACCACTGCAGCTTGCGCTTGCGCGAGGCGTAGACAAACATGTGGAACGCGCCGGGATAGTTGGACAGCACACAGGCCGCGCCGCGTCCGACGATAACGGCTTGCCCCTCGGCTGCGACCTTAAGCAGGTAGTCGCGAACCAGGACGGTCATTCGTTCGCTATCGAAGATCGTACCCACTGGCGGCGCCGGCAGCCGGTCGATGCTGCCGTGCCAGAAGGCCTTCCCGAAGCGGTGATACCAGGGATCGAGCTGCTCGTCGCAACGGGTTACCTGGGACTTGGCAACGCCCGCCCTCCGTGCGATCTCCTCGATGAGGCAGCTGTCGATCAACTTCCAGCCCAAGGCCTCTGCCAGCTGATGCGCAAACTCCGCGCCCTGGCTTCCATATTCCCGTTCGACGGTGATGACTTTCACCATAGCCTGACCTCGCGATATGAATCTCTGACACACGCGCAATGCGGAGATGCTAGCACTGCACGTCGGCGAAATCCAATAGCGAATCCAACGCTGGAGCTACAACTTTAGTTCGGCGACCGTTGCGCCCTGGCCGCCCTCGTTATGCGGGGGTTCGCTCACCGTGGCGACCTGAGGATGGCGCTGCAGATAAGTCGCGCAACGCCTTGCGCAGAATCCCCATGCCGGTGCCATGGACGATGCGGACCCGCGGTAGCCCAGCGAGAAAGGCCCGGTCGAGGAACTTCTCGACCTCGTCGGTCGCCTCATCGACATTGCGTCCGATGACATTGATCTCCCAGTTCATGTTCTCGTCCGGATCTGCCATGGAAACCGAGACCCCGCGACTGCGGGCGGCTTCCAACGGCGAGTCGCTGGCTGCCCGGCCTGGGATTGCGTACGACCTCGGCGATGTCTTCGCGGTTCACCCGCATCTTCATGAGCCCGATCGCGACCTCGAAGATGTTGTCGTCGATCTGCCGCTGAACCACCGCCGTCTTGCCCAGAGACTTCAGCTTCACCGTGTCTCCGCTCGCCACATGGCGGACGATATGGGGCTGGGCGTTGGCGTCGCCCCGATCGGCGCCGGTGTGGCCGGCGACGACGGAGGAGTTGAACTGTTCGCTGAACTCACGCCGCAGCTTGGCGATGCGCCGCTCGGCTTCCTTCGAAAGCTTCTGCTGCGCGGCGCGGTCGTCGACGGCTTTGACGGTCTCGCGCATCTGGTATTCGAAGTCTTTGAGCAGGGATTGCAGCTTCACTTCCATCTCGCGGACCTTGGTCGCGCCACTCCTTCAAACCTTCGACTTCAAGGCGATTTTTCTCGCGCGCAACTTCCTGCTCGCGCATCTCGGAGTGTTGCGCGCTCGGCGGTAATGGATTCGATCTGGCGCGTGGAGCTGATCGAGAAAGCGGCTGATGTCCTGCGTCTGGGTGTTCAGCCGCGAGCGCGCCGAGTCGATGATTTGCGGATTGAGCCCAAGCCGGCTGGCGATGTTGATGCCGGCGGACGCTCCGGGCACGCCCTGGCGAAGTTCATAGGTCGGCGCCAGCGTCTGCTCGTTGAAGCCGACCGCGGCGTTGAGCACTCCCGGCGTGTTGGCCGCGTAGACCTTGAGCGAAGTGTGGTGGGTCGAGATCAGGCACCACGCGCGCGTATGCGAGGAAGTGTTCGGCAATGGCAACCGCCAGCGCCGCGCCCTCTTCAGGATCGGTCGCGGAGCCAAGCTCATCGAGCAGGACCAGCGACGTCAGGCCCCGCGATTCCGGCGATGCGATCGAGATTGACGATGTGCGCGGAGAAGGTCGAGAGGTTCTGCTCGATCGACTGCGAGTCGCCGATGTCGGCGAGAAACTCGTCGAAGAGCGGGAAGACCGCCTCTTCCGCAGGGACCGGAATGCCGGCCTGGGCCATGATGGCCAGCAAGCCCGTCGTCTTAAGCGCCGACGTTTTGCCGCCGGTGTTGGGGCCGCTGATGATGAGCTGCCGCTCGGCTCCGGTCAGGTGGATGGAGAGATCGGCACGATGCTGCCGCCGCGCCTTGCGCAGGCGTTGCTCAAGCAGCGGATGCCGTGCCTGCGCGAGACGCAGATCGAGCGACTCGGCTGGATCGCAGAAGCGCGGCCGGACGCACTGAAAATCCTCAGCGAAGCGGGCGCGAATCACCAGCGATTCGACGACCGTCAGGATCGCCGCTCCCTCGCCGATCGCCTGCGACTGCGCGCCAATCTGGCGGGTCATGGCGAGGAAGATGCGATGGATCTCCGCCTGCTCTTCTTCAAACAAGCGAACCAGCTCGTTGTTCTGCTCGATCGTCTCCAGAGGCTCGACGTAGACGGTCTGCCCGCTGGAACTTGCGCCGTGCACTACCCCTGGAATGCGGCGTTTCGACTCGGCCTTGATGGGAATCACGAAGCGCTCGCCGCGAATCGTGATCAGCTCATCCTGGACGTCGCCGCCTTCGGCGAGCCGCCGCAGCGTCTGCCGCAAGCTTTGCTCGATCTGTCGCTGCTGGCGCTCGATCTCGCGGCGAATGCGGTTGCAGATTCGGGCGAGGCATTGTCGGCGAGCGAGCCGTCGGGCAGCATCCTCGAACGCAGCGACTCGACCAGCGGCCGCAAGGTCGGCCGCCATCAGCGGTGCGCTCAGCGCCATCAGCTCGGGGATCTCGTACTTCACCGCGTCGGGGGGCGTTTCCATGATCGCCTGCCATGCCGTGATGTCATCGATCAGGCTAAGAAGATCGCGAATCTCCTCCGCTTCGAGCGCCGCGCCTTCGATGCGCGATTTGTCGAGCAGCTTGGTCGGATCGAAGAGCGACCCGAGGGCAATCGAAACGCGCTGCGCCAAGCAAGCGGCGCATCTCGGCAACCAGGGCGTGCTCCCGGCCGAGAAACTCGCCGTCGGTCGACGGCTTGAGGTCGAGCGCCCACCTGCGGCCGACAGGCGAGTGAGAATAGCCAGCGAGCAGCTCGAGAAAGCGAGGCCACTCGAGCATCGTGGAGCTGAAGTCGCTGACTGGCGACGGGATGGGGGTCAGAAGAGCCACTTGTCTATGGTACTTGGGGCGGTCCGTGGAGGCGGTACTTGGAGGCGGTACTGGAGCTCCATCGGCTGCCCTGCCGCATCCCCCGTTGGATGGAACTGCTTCCAACCTCGCGACGTAGAATCTTATGACAGTGTGGGCCGGACGCCTGCATGTCGAACTGATCGGCGCCCGGTAATCGGAGGCGCTTTATGTTTTGCAGCGGTTGCGGTCAGCCCATTGCTCCCTACCAACAAGCTTGCGCGCATTGCGGTAAGTCCGCGATTCCGCCCACTTCCCCTTCGGGCTACTTCCCCTACAGCCGCGTGCAGCGGCATGTGCACACACTAGCGATCTTGTGGCTGGTTTATTCGACGTTCACGATTCTGGCTTGGTTTATTGCGATTCCCTTCCTGGGCTTCATCTTCTCCCACGGCGGCCACGGGATGTTTCATGGGGATTTTCCCTTCCCCATGTCGATGGGCTGGATCATCCCTTTCGTCACGACAGTCGTGTACATTCGGTCTGGCCTTGGTCTGCTGGTAGGAATCGGATTATTGCGCCGGGAGAGATGGGCGCGCCCGCTGGCCCTGGTCGTTGGCGTGTTCATGCTGTTGAAGATTCCCTTTGGCACTGCGTTGGGAATTTACACTCTGTGGGTGCTCGCGCCGGTGCAGTCGGGCCAGGAGTATGACATGGTTGCCGCGCGCTAAGAACCGGGAAGTCAGATTCGCAGCAAGCTCCGTCTGGATCTTCCCGGTCACTTCCGCTTTGTCCGCTGTAGTGATCATGTCGATCTCGCTGCGCACTCCGAACTCAGGCAAGTATATTCCCGGCTCGACCGAGAAACAGGTGAACGGCAGCAATAGCCTCTCGTCATGGGTTTCGAGATTGTCGAGATGCGCGCCGTTGCCGTGGATTTCGGTGGCGATGTTGTGCCCGGTGCGATGCGTAAACCACTCCCCAAATCCCGCCTCGCGGATCACCGACCGAGCCGCATCGTCGGCCTCGAATCCGGCAATCGGGCGGTGCGCCGCAAATGCCGATTGGACCGCCGCGATCGCCGCATCGCGAGCGTTTCGCACCGTCTCGAAGACCAGTTGTTCGCGCGCCGATGGCTCGCGGCCGACCACGCCAGTCCAGGTGATGTCGTAGAAGATCGACTCTGGTCGATTCATCCGTCCCCAGATGTCGATCAGTACAAAATCACCTTCGCGGATCGTCTTGGTCGCCTCCTCCGTCGCCGCATAGTGAGAGTCGGAGGTGTTTTCGTTGGCGGCGACATCGGGAGCGTTCTCCCAAGTCAATCCTTCGCGTCGCATCGCTTCCGAGAGCCATTGCACCATGGCGAATTCGGTAGTGCCCAACGGACTGCCATTCGCAGGGCGGACGCGGCGACCAATCTCGCGAAATCCCTCGGCGAGTACGTCGTCGATGATGCGTTGTGCTTCATAGTGGGAGTCGATGCGCTCCTCGCTTAATACCGCCTCAAAGTGGCTGACCAGGTCGGACGAGCTGACTATGGTCTTTCCGAACTCACGCAACAGTTCGACGGTTCCGGCGTCGACCATCGAGACGTACATGATGGCGTTGCGCGGTGAATACTGCATCGCTAGCTGCTGATATGGCGCGAGCAGTGTCTTCAGCTGCCCTTCCAGCTCCTGCCAGGAGGAGTAGACGGACTTCGATCCGGGCAAAGTATCCAGCCGTCCCGCCTCGATGCGGTGGACCAGCTTCTTCGGCTCGCCCTCGGCGGGAATGAGGTAATACCAGCGTCGCGTCACATGCAGCGACTCGCTGAGGCCAAGGATTCGGTAGGCAATCGGATCGCGATGATGGTGATCGTAGAAGAGCCAGCCGTCCAGCTTCTGCTCGCGTAACGCCGATTGAATTGCTTCGAGATGCATGAGCGATAGTCTAAACGACGGCTGAAGCCCCTCGCTCAGACTGGAGTGCCGGGCTCCGACGACAGTCCGGACAGCAGCAAGGTGTGTTCCGCAGCGTTTGCAGTAGCGTGCGTCACGGTCGTGCAAGCCGCAGGCTGCACTCGGGGCAAGGCGGCGATGGGGTGTTCGACGAGGCCCGCGCTAGCTCAAAGCTGACGATGCCGGTCGGCACGGCGATGATTCCGTAGCCGACGATCATCAGCACAGACGCAACCATGCGGCCCAGGATCGTTTGCGGCGCGATGTCTCCGTAACCAACGGTGGTCACGGTCACGACTGCCCAATACATTCCGGCGGGAATGCTGGTAAAGCCGTGCGCCTCGCCTTCAATCTGGTACATCATGGCCCCTGCAATCACGACGATAGTCAAGACCGCGAAGAGAAAAACGGTGATCTTGCGCAGGCTCTCTTGCAAAGCAATTCGCATCGTGACTGCCTCACCCATATATTCGGTGAGCTTCATAATGCGAAAAACCCGCAGCAGGCGAAGCGATCGAACCACGCTGAAAGCATGCGCAGTCCCAAAAAGCAGACTCAGGTAGACGGGAGCAATGGCGAGCAAATCGACGATCCCGAAGAAGCTTCGCGCATAGCGCCTGGCGTTTTTTGCCGTGATCAGACGGGCAAGGTATTCGATGGTAAACAGAGCGGTAAAGCCCCACTCCGCGATTTGGAGATAGACTCCGTAGCTCTCGCGAATCGAACGCACACTCTCGAGCAAAACAGCAAGAATGCTGAGCAGAATCGACGTCAGCAGGACAATGTCAAAGAGCCGGCCGGTGAAAGTCTCGTGGCCGAAGATGATCTCGTACCAGACGTCGCGCCAGGCGGCGCGCGCAGGAGGATCGGGATGCAAGTCGGCCATGGCTCAATCCGGTCCGGAACGGAGACGCGGGGTTAAGAATACAGCATTGGCCTTTGCGGCTCCTGGCGGGAGCGATGAACGTCTTCTTCGCCTCAATGCGCGTGAGACTCGTCATCATTCATGGAGAAGACATCCTTCAAATCGTTTTCGTAGGGAAAGACGTGGACCATCCAGTTGAAGATGACTGGGAAAAATGTGCCACCCTCGGCCTTGCAGGCCTCAGCGGTGTGGATCGAGCCGAACATACCGAACTTGGGGGTGGCGCCGTGGTACTCGCTGACCTTGTTCGCCGGGGCAGCGCAGAAGTTGATGTGCTGATGCCAGCGAGCGAGGCTGAGCGGGATGCGCTGGTTTAACTGATCTTCCGTCGCGCCTGCATCGTCCGTGTACATGACACCCTCCAGCCGATAGCGCTGGTTTCCGGTATGGAAGTAGAGCAGGGACGAGGGCTTCGCCGGGTCGAATTGAGTGTCGGCCAGCTTAATGTTGGCGGTGTTGTTGAAGTGATACTGGGGCATCTCCACGTTTGGATTTGCGATCGTGTAACCGTCGGCCAGCGCCTTTTTGTAGTCCTTGTATTTCTCCATGACGGCCTTCACCTGGGCCACGATCGCCTTTGCCCGTTCCTCATCACCGGGTTGCATCGGCCGCAGCGGAGTGAGACACAAGTGAGTCGCCATGGCGATCATGCTTTCGCCCATGACAACGGTCATCGCGCCCATGTGGCTTGTGTCGTCGCACATGCGGCCGGTTGAGTTGGCGTTCATGCCGGGCATGCCCGGCATGTCGCTACTCTGGGTTGCTTGTCCCCATGCACACGCCGGCGCGGCGATCATGGCCGCGGCCAATATGCTTACTATCGATGTGGTCCTGGTGGAGAAATTTGCGAAGAGCATTCTGGTCACCCTTGAGCTTGACGAAGTAGGCAACATTTACCCAGATGTAACCTCACCAGAGCGGATAGAGGCAAGTTGTCAGGTGCTTTCACGCAGAAGTGGTCAGGTTGCGTTGAACCGCGTCCGGTCTGACTCTATGGGTCGAGGCGGAGCGTCCGGTGCATCGCCTGCGCCCGGAATGCTAATCTAGCGTCGCGTTAGAAAATGCATTTACTTCAAAGAGGGACCTGAAATGCCTTTCCTCGGTATTGATGTTGGCACCGGCGGAACCCGCGCCGTGATTGTAGACAAACAGGGCAAGGTCATCGCCTCAGCCTCAAGCGAACATCACCCCTTCCGCGTAGACCATCCTGGCTGGGCCGAGCAGGACCCCGAAGACTGGTGGCGCGCAGCGCAGGAAGCCATCAACGGCGCGATCTCAGCTTCGGTGCAAGCCGTCGGCGAGGCCGGCGCGAAGATCGAGGCCGTCGGACTCACCGGCCAGATGCATGGCGCAGTGATGCTCGATTCCGCCGGTGAGGTCTTGCGCCCATCGCTGATCTGGTGCGACCAGCGCACCGGCCCGCAATGCGACTGGTTGCACGCGCAGATCGGCCGCGAACGGTTGATTGAGCTGACCTGCAATCCGGCTCTGCCGAACTTCACCCTGACCAAGCTGCTCTGGGTGAAAGAACACGAACCGGAGATCTTCGCGCGCATCGCCCACGTGATGTGCCCGAAGGATTACGTCCGCTATCGGCTCACTGGCACTTTTGCCATAGACGTCCATGAAGCCTCGGGCACGCTTCTTCTTGACGTGACGAACCGCAAGTGGTCGTCGGAGGTGGCGCGAATCTCCGGAATCGACGAAGCGTGGCTACCGCCGCTCTACGAATCCCAAGAGGTCTGCGCGCATATCTCGGCAACCGCCGCAGCCGATACCGGGCTGACGCAGGGAACTCCGGTCGTTGCCGGGGCGGGCGATCAGGGAGCAGGCGCGGTGGGCATGGGCATTCTGAAGCCGGGTGCGGTGAGCGCGACGATTGGCACCTCAGGCGTAGTCTTTGCCGCAACCGATAAGCCCACCAAAGATCCTGGTGGGCGTCTGCACACCTTCTGCCACGCCGTGCCGGGCCGCTGGCATGTCATGGGCGTCACCCAGTCGGCTGGGCTTTCGCTGCGCTGGTTGCGCGACACCTTTGCGGCTGGAGTTAGCTACGACGCCTTGAGCGAGGCCGCCTCCAAGGTCTCCGCTGGCAGCGATGGGCTACTCTACGCCCCTTACCTTCTCGGCGAGCGCACGCCGCACCTCGACTCGCATGCCACGGCGGCCTTTGTCGGAATCACGGCCAGCCACACGATGGCGCACTTCACCCGCGCTGTGCTTGAGGGCGTGGCATTCTCATTGCGCGACAGCTTTACGCTTTTCTCCGAGCTGGGTATTCCGGTGAGTGGGGTTCGTTTGGGTGGAGGCGGCGCGCGGGGTCCGCTCTGGCGGCGGATTCAGACTGATATTTACGGTCATCCGACCGAAGTGCTCACCGCCGAAGAGGGCGGCGCTTACGGATCGGCACTCCTGGCCGGTGTTGGCGTTGGAGCATGGTCTGACACTGATACCGCCTGCGAACAATCGCTCGAGGTCGCGGAAAGCTTTCAGCCGGATGTCGAGAGCGGAAAGATTTATGACGAGGCCTACAACCACTTCCGTGCGATCTATCCCGCGACGCGCGCCATTCGCGAAGCAAAGTAGTCTGACATGCACTTCACCTGTGAGGCGAAGATGAGACCGAAGTATTCCATGAAGATCGCCGCGAGTCTGCACCTCATGCTGTTGGCCTCCGCCGGCTTCGCCGAGGTGAAACTTCCCAAAGTCCTCAGCGATCATGTCGTTCTTCAGCGCAACGCACCGATTCATATCTGGGGCTGGGCGGACCCTGGCGAGCAAGTTACCGTGTCCTTGCTTTCTACGAAGCAGACGGCCGCCGCGGACGGTCTTGGCAAGTGGAGCGTCTATTTGGCTCCGCAAGCGGCTGGCGGCCCCTACAGCATCACCATTCAAGGCGGCAACACGATCACGATTTCCGATGTGCTCATTGGCGATGTCTGGTTTGCGTCCGGACAATCGAATATGGAGATGCCGCTCAAGGGATTTCCCAATTCGGCAGTTCTGAAAAACGGCGTAGAGGAAATCGCCAACTCCAATCAGCCACAGATTCGCTTGTTGCGGGTCCATCAACGTCCATCGGATCACCCCCTGCCAGATCTCGCCGACCCCGATGAGGTCTGGACACTCTGCACGCCCGACACCGCCGCAAATTTTTCTGCGGTTGCGTACTTCTTCGGACGAGAGATTCAGCAGCAGGAAAAAGTACCGATTGGGCTTATCGACGATACGTGGGGAGGAACTCCCGTACGAGCATGGATGAGCCTCGATAGCCTCAGCGCGGATTCCTCGCTCATGCCAGTTTTTCAGGACTGGAGCGAGATGGCCGACACTACCGCTGACGTGCCCGCGATGCTGGCGCGAGAGAAGCGCGAGGACGATGCCGCGAAGCAGGCCGGTGCGCTCGCCCCGAAGCATTCGTGGCATCCCAACCCTTCCTCCTGGGCGCCAGCTTATCTCTACAACGGCATGGTCGCGCCGCTGACTGAGTTCCCCATCAAGGGAGCGATCTGGTATCAGGGAGAAACCGATAGCGCCATCTCGAGAGCGCCGATGTATTCCAAGGAGTTTTCAACAATGATCGGGGACTGGCGCGGCAAATGGCGTGAGGGCGACTTCCCATTTTTCTTCGCGCAAATCTCCAGCTTTACTTCGACGGAGTTTGAGAAATGGGGCATCATCCGCGACGCGCAACGCCGGACTCTGAGCGTTGCCAATACCGGAATGGCCGTGACCCTCGATGTTGGGCAGGCGGACAACGTGCATCCTCCGGACAAGCAAACAGTCGGTCACCGACTCGCATTGGCCGCGCGCGCCGTTGCTTACGGCGAACGTATCGAAGACTCTGGTCCTCTTTTTCGCCAGGCAGTGCCGGAGGGCGCGGGCATGCGCGTGTGGTTCGATCACGGCGAAGGATTAACAGCGAAGGGTGGAACCTTAACCGGTTTTGAAGTTGCGGGTGGCGATCACAAATTTGTTCCGGCAAGCGCAAGCATTGATGGCGCCAATGTCGTCGTGAGTGCTTCCCAAGTCAAGATGCCCGTTTACGTTCGATATGCGTGGGCTAATTTCTCGACAGCCAACCTCTACAACAGCGCCGGACTTCCGGCATCGACCTTTTCCTCGGAGAACACTATTGACGCTGGGACGGTGCGGTAGACCGGCAGGGTGCTCGGGGGGTCTAGACCTGTTCTTCGCTCTCGGCAGGAATGGTTGCCATCTCCGGTTCAACGGGAAGAGGCTCGATTGATTGTTGGGGCGTCTTTCCATCGTCGCCAATGATCGGCTTCAGCGAGTCAGAACGGCGCGGGTAGAGAAAGTCCATTGGCGAGCGCACAATTTCCTTCAAAATAAATTTGAAGATCTGAACTTGCTCCGCGCGCGGCACACTGTAGGCACGAAGCGCGACAATCGAGGCAATGCCGAAGCTGACGCCGAGGTTCAGCACGAACGTGACCGCGACTCCCGCCGCCGCCATGTAGAGCCAGCTTTGTCTGAAGGCGGCCACGCCAAACTGCGAGGCTGCGAGCGCCACCATACCCGTATTCAGCGTGACGTGGCGCACATCGAGTGGAATCCCGAAGAACCTCGCAATCACCGGCGATAGACCGAGCAGATAACCGAGGACGATGCTGTTGCTCCAGCCGGCCACGTTGCGCTCGAGCCACTCGGCCATCCGATGCATGTTGCGGACGCCGACTTTGAAGCTGATAGGGTGCTGAACAATTGCTTCGGGAATGCGGTTAAAAACCAGAAAATTCTCTGCCCAGCCGCCTACGAGTCCCCCCGCCCACAAGAGCATGCCGGTAAAGGCCGCAAAGATTGCGGTTCCGGATTCCAGCGGATTCATTCCGTGGTAAGCGTGCTCGGCGATTTCGTGGGAGAGGAAATAGCCGCCGGATAGATGAAGCCATATCTCCTCGAAGACGATGCCTCCGAGGCAAACCGCAATGACGTTTCCAAATGCGGCCGCGAGTTGCGTGCGGCAGATTTGTGCTGCATAAGCTGAGATCTTGCTCCAGCGCGAGACGCCGCGATTCTCGCGGACGATTCCTGCCAGGGCCGCCGCCGTCATCGACGGCTGCTTGGTGGCCAGGGCCAGGTGGAATATCTGCATGATCACAAAGGTGACGGCATAATCGGTTCCGACCAGAAAGCCTTCGATAAACAGCGGCAGGTGGGCGCCGACGATCTGCAGCTTGAGTGCGGCAGTGATGACGGTCAGCAATCCTCCGCCGGCGGCGGCGCGCCACATCTGCCAGTATTCGCCGTCGTTATGGGCTACATAGTGCTCGCCGCTGTGGCCGGTGCGTTCGACCGTCTTACGCGCGAGCAGGGTGAGGTTCTGCCGGAAGAGGATCGACAGCCGGGTATCGTCCATGCGGCCGCGAACGAGGGTGTTGACCAACTCGCGGGCGGCGGCGCCGGCACCAGAGGCTCCAAAGCTGCGCTCCTCCGCCGCAAAAACGGTCGCGAGCAGCTCCATCCGTTCGAGGGCTGCCTCGATGCTGCGCAGGTCGTAGACGAGGGCCGAGCTAACGCCCGCGTCTTCCATTTGCTGATGAACGTGGTCCAATTCCCCCTTGCACATGCGAACCGATTCCCGCCAAAGCATCGCTTCGGTCAGGATTGCGTCCGGCCCTGAGGTTCGGGCCCTGTCGCGCGCGTAGTCCGACTTTTGCTTCACGACAAACATCTCGGTGGCGAAGATGAGGCGGTAAAACGGTGAGTCGTGGACATCGCGAGTGGTTCCGCGTTCCCGGATCGCCGCCGTCACTCCTCGGCCGGCGACGCGCGTAGCGAGGAGGCGCAGCGCCTGGCGCAAATCGTGCTGAAGCCGCAGCGCAGCCTGAACGCCTTCCGGTGGCCAGAGCAGGCTGACAAGGCGTCGAAATGTCTCCTCGGGCATCGCGCTGAAGCGCGCAACGGACTGCGGGGACGAAAAGATGCTGGTGAACAAAAGCCCAGCGTCGGAGGCCTCTCGAACCGTAGGCAGCACCCGCGATGAGAGGCGGCGAGCAATCTCAGGAAACAAGCCGGCATGGGCTGGAAGTCCCGCGTCGGCAAAAAGGGGGGTAGAGTTTAGCTCGCTGAGAAGCAAGACCCACGATTTGCGAAAGCGTTCGCTAAGGGCCGCGTCCGCTTCCATCATGTTCAGCCAACTCATCAGCCGCACATCGGAGTCGCGATCGTCGCCCTCGGACCAGACAAAGGCAAACAGATGCCCGGCCCGACGGAGTCTGGCGGCAAGTGCTCCAGCATCGCAGAACTCGACTGTTAGTTGTCGAAGCTCATCTGACCCGTGTCCGAAGTGCATTTCGCCGACAAGCCGGCGGTGGCGCACGAGATTCCGGACAAAATGCAGGAATGCCATGAGATGAGGATAGCCACTTTCACGGCGAACCGTGCTGGAAAATCGACTTGGCTCCGGCGGTGGAAAAGGCGGGGTGATTGACGGACAGCCGAAGAGCGGAAGTGACGGTTATTCCTGGACCACCGCTTTGACCAGGTTGCGAGGATTGTCCACATCAATGCCACGCAGAATCGCGCTGAAATATGCGATGAGCTGCAATGGGATGACTTCCAGAATAGGCAACAGATACTCACTTGCCTGAGGAATACGAATTACGTGCGGAGTAAGCTGAGGAATCTCGGCGTCATCCTCGGAGATCAGGGCAAAAATCTCTGCGCCCTGGGCGTGCATATCACGTACGAGTTGCAGCGTCTTTTCATAACGCAGCACGGAGTCGGGATCGCTCGCGTCACGAGTGGCGATTACAACCAGCGGCGCATTCTTGCCGACGAGCGCATTGGGGCCGTGCTTGAGCTCGCCAACCGGGTAGCCCTCCGCCTGAACATAAGCGGACTCCTTCAGCTTGAGCGCGCCTTCGCGGGCGATCGCGTAATGAATCGCACGGCCCAGATAGAGCACTGCGCCGGCGCCCTTCATGCCTTGGGCGAACTTCTGCGTGCTCTCCTCCCAACCGGGAAGCGCAGCTCGAATGCCGGCGACAACGTCATGAATCTGGTCGCAGAATCCGGCCACGGCATGGCTCGTCAATCTGCCCCGCAGCCGCGCCAGGTAGAGCGTGGTCAGGTAGAGCACGACGAGCTGCGTGGTGAAACTCTTGGTCGCGGGAATCGCCTTTTCATTGCCGGCGTACGTAGGCAGTGAGGCGTCGGCCTCCCTGGCCATCGATGACGCCGCATGATTGGTAATCGCAACGGTCGCGAGACCGCGCGATTTCGCCTCTCGCAAAGCCGCCAGCGTATCCGCTGTTTCTCCAGATTGCGAGACGACGATCACGCCAGGATTTTGCAAGGTATGCGTGGAGCGGTAGCAGTACTCACTCGCGTACTCCACATCAACGGTCAGACCGGCGAGGTCTTCGAGCATGATCTCAGCCGCGAGCCCGGCGTGCCGGCTCGATCCGCTGGCGGCGATCACGATCCGTTCGTGCCCGCGTAGCGCCTCCGCTAAATCTTTGAATGCTTCAGGATCGAGGCTGCCGTCAATCAGATAGTTCTCCAGGGTAGCCTCGATCGCTTCCGGCTGCTCGTAAATCTCGCGCAACATTGCATGGGGATAGACGCGGACTTCCGAAGCAGCTTCGATCATCGAATTCTCCAACCTTGAGTTTTGCGCGGACGACCGCTTAAGTCTATTCGCTCTCGTCTATTGTAACGATTTAATGATTCACGAAACAACGTCCGTCCGGACCGCCTGTTACCCCCAAGCGGAAAGGGACAGAGAACCCCAAAAAAGCCAGGTTCATCCGTCCCTTTCCGCAAACTTGAACAATCAGTTAGCGCGGACCGCCGTTGTAAATGTGCTCTACGCCGGCATCATAGCCGCGGCGAAAGGCTTCTTGATAATCGGCGCGGTCATGCCCATGGTATTGGGGATGCCGGTATTCATCCCGGTTGTTTACATCGGGCCGACGATGATTTTGAAAGTCCTTGCGTGCGCCCTCGACGCCATCGTGATAGCCCTGACGTTGAATGTCTCGTTGGTATTCCCCTGGAGGACCTTCCCATGGCTCCTGCGCCGCAAGGATCACGGGAGTGGATGCGAATGTAGCAAGTCCGATTGCGATTCCAAAGAAAACATTTCTTAATTTCATCGTCTCTCCTTCAGCGAACGGTTGAACGGAACCGACCACTTTTCAATTACTTGAGATGCGGGGAGATCTGACGTGTTTGCCTCGAAAGACCTTCCTCGGCACCTCGCCGCTATACTTACCCAAACCCGGAATTCCGGGAATCGTAGCGCCGCCGGAGTCGAGACCATGACCGCCGCAACAGCAACCTCTGAACGTGTCTTAGTCAAACCCGCGCGAATGGTATCGCTCGATGTGCTGCGTGGGCTCACAATCGGCTTCATGATCATGGTCAATAACAACGGCGATGGCGAAAGAGCTTTCTGGGCCATGAAGCACGCTGCGTGGAACGGCTTTACGCCCACCGACCTGGTATTTCCTACGTTCCTGTTTCTGATCGGCATATCGACAGTTCTTTCCACGCAGGCGCGACTGGCGCAGGGCGCGACGAAGCAGTCAATCTTCCTGCACACCGTTCGCCGCGCGGTGATCCTCTATTTACTTGGGCTTGTCGTCAACAGCTTTCCGTTCTTCAACATTCACACGATGCGCTTTTATGGCGTGCTACCGCGAATTGCAATCTGTTACTTCGTCGTGGCGACGCTTTACTTGATCAGTCCGGGGTGGAAGGACAAGGTTGCGCTTATTTTTGCGGCACTGATTGGCTATTGGCTGCTGATGCGATTTGTCCCTGTTCCCGGCTATGGACTGCCCGGGCGAGACGTTCCGTTGCTCGATCATGATGGCAACTTAACCGCGTGGCTCGACCGGCAGATATTCTCTGCGCCGCATCTGTATGAGCGCACGCGTGACCCAGAGGGCCTTCTGAGCACGATTCCGGCGTTGGGAACGGCGTTGATCGGCTTGCTGACCGGCCTCTGGCTGCGAACCTCGCGGACACTTGCTGAAAAGGCGCGCGGCATCGCGATTGCGGGAGTCAGCGGCATAGCGTTGGGGGGAATCTGGAACATCTGGTTCCCGATCAACAAAAAGCTCTGGACGAGTTCCTATGTGCTTTTTGCCGCCGGGTTGAGCCTGTTGTTGCTGGCCTTGTCGATCTGGATCGTCGATATTCGCGGGCAACGCAAGCCGAATGCAGACCCGGCACGCCGCTATCAGGAATTTATGCCGTTGCTGGTTTTTGGCGTCAACGCGATCGCCGCCTATGTCCTCTCGGAACTCCTGCCCGGTGCCCTTGGCTTCATTCACGTACGACCCGGCGTCAACGTGTTCGGTTGGTTTTATTCGGGGATTTTAGGCGTAGTCCCAAATGCGGCGTTGGCCTCGCTGATCTATTCATTCGCCTATGCGCTGGTTTGCTGGATTCCGATGTACGTGCTCTACAGAAAGCGGATCTTCATTAAGATTTGAAGGTGATGGGGAGATTCGCCGAGGGTTGCAGACTCATCCGACATCGACGAATCCGCGCCGAAGCATCGGCAGCGACATTGAAGTTTGTACAATATCCGCTGAAGACGTAATCGAAGGAAGACCACGCTCATGGCAGTTTCCGTAATGGCTACAATCCCCGTTCTCAAAGAAACCTACACCCAACTCAAGACACGCATGGACAAGGGCGTTCAGGCATTCCAGGCGGAGTTGGCTTCGACTCGTACCGGGCGCGCTTCGGTGCATATGCTCGACGGCATTCGTGTGCTGGCTTATGGAGCCGAGACGCCGCTCAACCAGGTCGCCCAGGTCAACGCGCCCGACGCCAACCTCATCACGATTCAGCCGTGGGATCCCAGCGTCATGGCAGAGATCGAAAAGGCGCTGCGCGCCTCCGATCAGGGATTCAATCCCCAGAATGACGGCAAGCTCATCCGAGTGCCCATTCCGCCGATGACAGAAGAGCGCCGCAAAGACGTCGTGAAGCGCCTCAACAAGGAACTTGAAGAGCGCAAGACCGTCATCCGCAATATTCGCCGCGACGGCAACGAGGCGATCAAGAAGGCAGCCAAAGACAAAGCCATCTCCGCCGACGAGGAAAAGCGTGCGCTTGAAGAGATCCAAAAGTTGACCGACGACGAGATTCGGCGCATGGACGAGATGTCCCAGGCCAAAGAAAAAGAGATCATGCACATTTAGGAGTTGACTGCGCCTGGCCAGAGCGGCTTCGCCGCTTTGCTTAAAGCAAGTCAGTGGGCGACGGCTTATGGCGTTGCGACGCTGGTGTGGTCCAGGATGATCTTCCATCCTTCCGGAGTCTTTTCCCAGATCAGAGAGAAGATGCCGCTGGTATCGCCGCCACCCGCGGCGTTGCGCGCAAGATGGAATTTCCCGGTCACGAGGGCATAGTTCGCGCCTAGTTCCTGCACCGCGAGGTCAGAATAGTCGAGCGTGCCCATTGCGTCCTTGCTCGAATAAGCCTTCTTGTAGCGCTCCAGGATCGGTCTGTAGCCTTTGGCGACGCTCTTGCCGATGAAGGTAGTGTCCGGCGAATCCTTATAGGCGTGCATGAAGTTCTCGACATCGCCCCGATTCCAGGCCGTAACCTGATCGTCCAAGACCTGCCTAATGGCGGCAGCGGAGGGGCTCTGGGCTGGATCGGCGCGCAAGGCGGGCGCGCAGACCATGACTGCCACGATCAGCGCGGTCGATGCCGCAATTTTCAATCTCCGCATAGTTGCTCCTATCTTCGGTCGATTCCCGCCGTCTAAGTGTAAAGACTAGCCGGAAGCATAGCAGGGCGAGGGTCAAATCAGGCGTCGTCCGACAAATCCGTCCTCGTCCGATAGACTAAGAGCAGCTTTGCCCATGCGGAGAGAACGATGTCGCTTGCGACCGGCTTTCAGTGCGCTGGCTGTGGAGAGTGGAATGAAACCGTCGTGGATGAATCCGCGGGCAGCCGTCAGGCCTATGTCGAGGATTGCCAAGTCTGCTGCAAGCCAAATGTGCTTGCCGTCGAGTGGGACCGCTCGGCTAAGGAGTACGCCATCCTTGCCGAACTGGAAAGCTGACGCGGAAGGTTCCGTCTGCCTCCGCGCAGGTATCACGGGATGATCCTGGTAACAGGCGGCGACCGTCAGCGCGAGGGGCGAAAGTTGGGAAGTGGCCCCTCCGTCACATATAATCGACCTTTCCGCAGCGTGGATAAGATTTTGTGCAGTAGGGGTGTGCCCATTTTGCCCGTTAGCTCAGGGAGCAGCAATTCCCAGATTCAAAAGCAGCAGCTTCCGCGCCGTATTTTTGGCTCGACGTACCGGACCTTCACCCAGACCCTAGCGCTTTCGCTCCTTTGCCTGGCATTCGGCCCGGCCACGACACCTCGGGCCCATGCCCAACAGGACTCCGCGCAAGCCGCGCCGGGAGCAACTCCAGAAGTCATCGACGATATTCGTGTCATCGGCAACCGCCGGATCCCGAAAGAAACCGTTCTGGCCCGTCTGTATTCGCATCGCGGCGACACCTACGATCCGATCACGGTGGAGCGCGACTTCAACTCGTTGTGGAACACCGGATACTTTTCCAATGTCCGCATCGAGCGCGAAGACACGCCTAAAGGCGTCACCCTCAACATTTATGTCAAGGAAAAGCCGACCATTCGCGAGATCAATCCCAAAGGCTTGAACTCCGTCTCCTGGTCGGATGTGCTGGACCGGTTCAAGAAGGAAAAGGTCGGGTTAACGGTCGAGAGTCAGTACGATCCGACGAAGGTCGAGCGTGCGGTTGTGGTGCTGCGCGAGTTGCTCGCTGAGCACGGCCACCAGTTCGCGGTGGTGAAAGTCGACGTCAAGACCATCCCACCGGCCTCCGTCTCGATCAACCTGAATGTCAAAGAAGGACCGACGGTCAAGGTCGGTAAGATCGAGTTCACCGGCAACGAAAATTATCCGGCGCGCGATCTTCGCCGTTCGATGAAGAACCTCAAGCCGATCGGCATTCCGCATTCGATCTTCCTCGAAAACCTCTTCGCGAAGACCTACGACGCCAGCAAGCTGGAAGAGGACTCCGAGCGCGTGCGCCAGGCCTACCATGACAAGGGCTACTACGCCGCGAACGTCGGCAATCCGGAGACCCATCTGCGCGACGAGTCCGGGCTTTCGCTGATCACCTTCCGGCCACGCAAAGGCAAGCGGATCGACATCACCTTGCCGATTGACGAGGGGGAGCGCTACCGCCTCGGGAGCATTACCTTCAGTGGCAACAAGGCGGTCAGCAATAGCAAGGCCCTGCGGGCGCAATTCCCGGTGAAAGATGGAGACTGGTTCAACGCCACCGCTATCGGCAAGGGCCTGGAGAACCTGCATAAGGCCTATGGGCAGCTGGGATACATCAACTTCGTTGGTATTCCTACGCCATCGGTGGATGAGGCCAAGAAGACTGTCAATCTGAACATCGATATCGATGAGGGCAAGCAGTACTACGTCTCACGGATCGAGTTCACCGGCAACACTCTGACGCGCGACCAGGTCATTCGCCGCGAACTCCTGCTCGAAGAGGGCCAAGCGTACAACTGCTCATCTCTGGGAGCTCAGTCTTCAGCGCCTCAACCAGCTTCAATACTTCGAGCCGTTGAAGGTCGAGGAAGACTCGACCCCGCTCCGCGATGACGAAAATGCAACCGTGCAGCTGCTGCTGAAGGTGAAAGAAAAAGGCAAGAACAGCATCGGTTTGAACGGCGGCGTGAGCGGGCTCTCTGGAGCCTTCCTGGGCCTCAACTACCAGACCAACAACTTCCTCGGCCTGGGCGAAACGTTGAGCGTGCAGGCGAGCATTGGCAGCATCTCCCGCAACCTGCTCTTCGGCTTCACCGAGCCTTATCTGCGGAATCGTCCCCTGAGCATCGGTTTCCAGATCTACAGCAACAAGACGGATTACAACGCGTCAAAGAATTACAAACAGTCCACAGGCCAGTCTCTCAATGCGACCGCGGCGACCTCTTCGCTGTTGCAGAACTACAACCAGTCGACGACCGGACTGAGCTTCTCGGCCAGCTATCCGATCCGCCACTCCTTCAAGCGGGTTGGATTCACCTATACGCTGAACCGGTCGAACGTGACCACCTTCAGCGCCGCCTCCAATAATCTCTTCCAGACGCTGGATTTCCGTAGCGGCATCCAGGGACAGAATGCTCTGGATGGCATCATCAATAGCATGGTGTCGTTCAGCTATTCCGAAAACAAGATCGACAACCCCTACAAACCACGAAACGGGCATGAGCTTTCCGCCGCGTTCCAGCTTGCCGGCCTCTGGGGCAACGTTCGCTACATCAGCCCGGTGGTGGAATTCAAGCAGTTTCATTCAATGCAAGGGATCCGATTCAGCCCAACCGGCCGAAACGTCTTCGGGTACAAGCTTCAGGTTGATTACGTCCAGGGAATCACCGGCGCCGTGGCTCCTCCGTTCAACCGCTTCTATCAGGGCGGCGAGCAGGAACTCCGCGGCTTCGATACTCGTTCGGCGACGCCCTACGGTTATGTGCCGACTCGCGTGCTCTTTACTCTGACCAATCCGGACGGCACGCCGGTTCCGCGCGATCCCACTAACCCCAGCAACGGGAATATCCAGGTCCCGATCCCGGTCTACGGCATTGCTTCGATCGGCGGCGATACCCAGTTCACCAGCAATATGGAATACCGTATTCCCATCGCCGGGCCGGTCACCTTTGCGATCTTCGATGACTTCGGCCTCGACGTCGTGCTGGACAAGAACCAGTTGAAACAGAGCGCGGAGGGTATTGCGCAACTGAATTCGCCACTCTATGGCTGCCCGAACTACTTCAACGGGTCCTGCCAGGGTGGCCAACAGATCCAGTTCGACACCTATATTCGTCCGATCTACGGAACGAACTTGGTGCCGCGCATGTCGCTCGGCGGCGAACTGCAGGTAATTTTGCCGGTGGTCAATGCGCCTTTCCGAATCTTCTACGCCTACAATCCGCTGCATCTGTATACGCAGTTTCAGGGTCAAAACCTGATTACCCGCAGCATGTTCCCGGCGGGCGGAGCGGGAGACTACAGCTACGCGGAATCACAACAACTCTACGGCTCACTTTACCAGCTGCATGAGCCGAGCAAGACCTTCCGGTTGACGGTAAGCACGACGTTCTAGACTAGCGCGGAGCGGGCTTGCAAAGTCGATGCTCTTGCTTCCAAGCCCGTCGCGTTGACCTTCGCTGAGCCGCCAACCTATAATTTGGGTGTTCCTGAGAATGTCCTCTGTCCGTGTCTCTTCTCCGCGTTTTCGGCTTCCCGCCGAAAAACATTTTCAAGAAGCGCGCAGGAGATTGACCAGGGAGCGAAGTTCGCTTCCGCTACAACGCGGGCGATTCAATCAAAAGAAATCAAGGAGTTGTAGATCTCATGAAGCGTTCGTTGACATTCGTTTGCATCCTGGCGTCCGGTTTTGGCGCGACCGCCCTCGCCCAGGCGAGCAGCGCCGCCATGCCCAGCGCGCCTGTACCGGCCTCTGCCGCCGCGGCCACGACGACTGCGCCTGTTACTGCCAAGATTGCGATCATCCAGTTTCAGCAGGCGGTTGGCGCCACCAATGAAGGCCAGCGCGATTTCGCCGAACTGCGCAAGAAGTTCGAGCCGAAGCAGAGCCAACTCAAGACCCAAAGCGACGAGATCGACGGCCTGAAGAAGCAGCTTCAGACCCAGGGCGCGACTCTCAGCGAGACTGCCCGCGCCGCTCTGACGCGCAAAATCGACGACAAGACCAAGTCACTGCAGCGCTCCGCTGAAGATGCCCAGAACGACTTCCAGACCGAGATGGGCGAGACGTACCAGAAGCTTGCCGAGAAGGTCTTCCAGGTCGTCCAGACTTACGCGACGCAGGCCGGCTACACGCTGGTGCTCGACGCCTCCGCGCAGCAGAGCCCGGTGCTCTGGGCCAACCAGGGAACGGACATCTCCCAGGCGGTCGTCGACGCGTACAACCAGAAGTCGGGCGTCCCAGCGCCGGTAGCCGGATCCGCAGCTCCTCCTTCGACGGCCCCGCGTTCGACCGCCCCGGCTCGTACAACCCCAGCCAAGCCGGCCACCACTCCTCAGTAAGCCAAGCGAAACTTAGCCAGGAAACGAAGGCCCCGTTTGAAATGGGGCCTTCGTCATTTGGCGGTCTGCAATCGCATCACGCGAGCTGTGGAAAAATATGTGGAAATAGCCGGGCTGGAGTGGTGCTTCGTTGGCGAATCTGGCAAACGGAGAAGATATCTTCACGAAGCTGGGCGTAACTGATTGATTCTGTGTCGCGATTCGATAGAAACGAGCTAAATCTGCCGTCGGCAACTTCGCCGGGCGGAGCAGGCGCCGCAGACCTTTCCACAATGCAGATTAAGAGCCGATGACAGGAAGGCAATTCAGGTCTGCCTTATCGTGAGCTGTCTTCGCCGATTTTCAGCACGGCCAGGAACGCTTCTTGCGGGATATCGACCTTGCCGATACGCTTCATCCGCTTCTTGCCTTCCTTTTGCTTCTCCAGCAGCTTGCGCTTCCGAGAGATGTCGCCGCCGTAGCACTTCGCGATGACGTTCTTCCGGATGGCGGTGACCGTTTCGCGCGCCACGACCTTGGCGCCGATGGCCGCCTGGATGGCTACCTCGAACATCTGCCGGGGAATCAGCTCGCGCATCTTCGATACCAGCGCACGGCCGCGATCGTAGGCAAAATCTTTGTGGACGATGATCGACAGGGCGTCGACCGGTTCGCCGCCGACCAGGATATCCATCTTCACCATCGGCGAGACCCAGGTACCGGCAAGCTGGTAGTCGAGCGAAGCGTAACCGCGAGAGACGCTCTTGAGGCGGTCATAGAAATCGAGGACGATCTCGTTGAGCGGTAGCTCGTAGGTGAGCATGACCCGCGTCGGCGTGACGTATTCGAAATTCTTCTGCCGCCCGCGCTTGTCTTCGACGAGCTTCAGGATGCCCCCGACATATTCTTCATTGGTCAGGATCGTCGCATTGATGACCGGCTCTTCGATCTTCTCGATCGCCGTCGTCTCCGGCCAGCGCGAAGGATTATCGACTTCAAGCACCGACCCGTCGGTGAGCGTGATGATGTAGCGAACGCCGGGTGCTGTCGTGATCAGGTCGAGATCGTATTCGCGCTCCAGCCGCTCCTGGATGATCTCCATGTGCAGCAGACCGAGGAAGCCACAGCGAAAACCGAAGCCCAGCGCGGCGGAGCTTTCCGGCTCGAAGAAAAACGAGGAGTCGTTCAGCCGGAGTTTCTCGAGCGCGTCGCGCAATAGCGTGTGTTCGTGGGAATCGACGGTGTAGATACCGGCGAAGACCATCGGCTTGAGTTCTTCGAAGCCGGCCAGTTGAGCGTCGCAGGGACGCTGGTCTTCGGTGACGGTATCGCCAATCTTCGTGTCGGCGACATTCTTGATGGTGGCGACAAAGAAACCGACTTCGCCGGCGGTCAGTTCGCCGATCGCAACAGGCTTGGGGGTCAGTACGCCCATCGAGTCCACGTCGAAGACCTTGCCGTTCGACATGAGACGGATTTTCATTCCCGTCGCCAATCGCCCATTGATGACTCGTACCAGCACCACAACGCCGCGATAGGGGTCGAACCAGGAATCGAAGATCAGCGCTTGAAGCGGTGCGGTTGCATCGCCTGTAGGTGGCGGCAATCGCGTCACGATGGCCTCCAGCACCTCGGGAACGCCCAAGCCTGTCTTGGCGCTCACCGGAAGCGCGTCGGTCGCGTCCAGGCCTACCGCCGACTCAATCATCTCTTGCGTGCGGACGATGTCCGCGCTGGGTAGATCGATCTTGTTGATCACCGGGATCATGTCGAGCCCGTTGCTGATCGCGAGGTAAGCGTTAGCCAGCGTTTGCGCTTCGACGCCTTGTGAGGCATCCACGACAAGCAATGCGCCCTCGCACGAGGCAAGTGACCGTGAAACTTCGTAGGAGAAATCGACGTGCCCCGGCGTGTCGATGAGATTGAGCTGATAGGTCTCGCCATTCTTGGCCTGGTAAACCATGCGGACAGCGTGGGCCTTGATGGTGATGCCGCGCTCGCGCTCGAGGTCCATCGCATCGAGGACCTGGGCCTGCATCTCGCGCGAAGTCACCGACCCGGTGAGTTCGAGCAGACGGTCGGACAATGTGCTCTTGCCATGATCGATGTGCGCGATGATCGCGAAATTGCGGATGTGCTGAATGTCCATGAATCGTTCAAGAGGAGTTGTTGTCGCGGGAGACTGTGCCGGATGGGGCTGGCCGGCGGTCATTCCGAGCAAGCTTCGACGGAAGACCTCAGCCAGTGCGCGAAAACTTTCCTAAACTCCAATCTTAGCATCGGAGTCAGCGGCCAAGGCCCTACAATAAAGGCAGTACTGAAACGCAAGCATGGATGTTTCCCGACTCGTTTGCGCCGTCTGCATCGCGGCCACAATTCTCTCGACCGGATGCGATCCTGAACAGGCTGTCGCAAGCGCGGCGCCAACAGCAGCCCAGCAGCCGGCCACGCCGCCACAGCTCACCCAGCAGGAACGGAACCGGCAACTCAAGAATCAGCAACTCATCGATAACGTCGAGCAGGCGTATCGGACCGGCGTCGACAACTATCATGCCAATCATCTCGAGGCGGCGAAGGCGAGCTTCGATTATGCCGTCGACCAGATGCTCTCGAGCGGACTCGATCTCAAGAACGATCCTCAGCTTTCCGCTGAGTTCGAGCACCTCGTCGATGCCATTAATACGCTGGAGATGGAAGCACTCAAACAGGGCAACGGCTTCGAGCCGCGGGCCGAGCCGACGCCCGTCGATGTCGCCAACGACGTCACCTTTGCGCCGATCCGGCGCTCACGGCACAGGTCCAGGCGGAGTTGAAGACGACCCAGTCCGACCTTCCCCTGGTACTGAATGATTACGTCGCCAGCTACGTCAACTTCTTCGCGAACACCAAGGCCGGCCACGCTACGATCGTCCACTCGCTCACGCGCGCGGGCCGCTACAAGGACATGATCCAGCGCATTCTCGCCGAGGAAGGTGTGCCTCAGGACCTCATCTATCAGGCGGTCGCCGAGTCCGGCTTTCAGGTGCGGATCATGAACGGACGCGGCAGCGGCGCGGGCGGCATGTGGCAGTTCATGCCCGGCGACGCCTTCGCGCCGGCGCGCAGCGCCTGGTACGACCAGCGCTTCGATCCCGAACAATCCACCCGCGCCTACGCGCGCTACATCAAGTATCTCTACAAGCAGCTTGGCGACTGGTATCTCGCCATGGCCGCCTATGACTGGGGTGCGGGAAATATCCAACGCGCCGTGCAGCGCACCGGCTACGCCGATTTCTGGGAGCTGTATCGCCGCAACGCGTTGCCGCAGGAAACCAAGAATTATGTACCGATCATTCTTGCCGCGGCCATTGTCGCCAAGAACCCGAAACAATATGGCCTCGACACGCTGGTCGTCGATCCTCCGCTGCTGACCGATACCGTTACGACCAACTACAGCGTGGACCTCCGCCTCGTGTCGGACATCGTCGAAGCGCCGCTGCAGGAGATCGTGGAGCTGAATCCAAGCCTGCTCCGTATGGCCACGCCGCCCGATGATGCCTTCACTCTTCATCTGCCTCCGGGAACAAAGCAGCTCTATGCCAGCCGGATCGAAGAGATTCCCGTCGACCGGCGCAAATCGTGGCGCTTTCATAAGGTCGCAGCCGGAGAGACACTCGACGCTGTCGCGAAGCAATATCGCGTGAGCGCCACGGAGCTTGCGTTTGTGAATCAACTCGGTGCGGGCAGCGATCTAAGCGGAACCGAGGCACTGGTCGTCCCGGCCGCAGCCGCCAGCACTTCCGCGGCCCGATCCACGCGTTACACCGCAAAGAAAGGCGACACGTTGGTCACGGTGGCCGATCGTTTCAATGTATCGGTCGATGAGCTGCGAAGCTGGAACCATCTCAAGAGGCACGAGCCATCACGCCGGGGCACACTTTGTATGTCTCAGAACCAGCGCGAGTCGCTTCCACAAAGCGGCCATCGCCGCGCAACGACTAGCTCGCATCGCAACGAAATCAGCGCACAGTACGACGGCGAAGACGCCATCGTCAGGCGCTGCAAAATCGAAGACGACAGCGACATCAACGGGAAAGAAACATCATTCTTCCGCACCGTGATGCACTTCTCGCTTGCGTTCGTTGGCGACACGTATCATGCTGTTGCTATAATCCGCCGCGGGTGAGGGTTTTGATTTCCGCTGCGTTGAGCGAGAGATTTTGTGATCTGACGACCAATTATTTTGATGCCCCGGAGGGCAGAAGACATGCAGGACGAGTACAAACTTTATGCAAACAGTGACGGCGAGCCGGTATCTGGCGCGAGCGATCTTGCCGCACGATCTCGACGATGATTTCAGCGAAGACGAAGAAGAGGAAGTGATCATCAGCCTTAGCTCGGACGACGACGAATTGGGCGCGCACGACGACGAAGATGCTGAAGAAGAAGTTGCGGCAAGCGTCGCAGTGACTCCAGCACCGGTACCCGCGAAGAAAGCAGCCAGCCGAAGAAGGTCGCCCCTAAAAAAGCGCCCGCGAAAAAAGCGGCGGTGAAGAAGGCCGTCAAGAAAGCGGCCAAGAAGGCTCCAGCGAAGAAAGCTGCGCCGGCAAAGAAAGCCGCTGCGAAAAAAGTTCCGGCCAAAAAGGCCGCAAAGAAGTCGGTCGCCAAGAAGAGCAGTAAAGGCACTCTCGGCGGCGGCAAGGCTGCGAAGAAATCCGTAGCTTCGAAAAAGAAGAGTGCCCCCACTAAAAAAATAACCAAGCGAGGTAGTACATTGGCCGTTAAGAAAGCAGCAAAGAAGGCTCCCGCAAAGAAGGCGGCAACCAAGAAGGCGGTAGCCAAGAAAGCACCCGCAAAGAAGGCGGTAGCCAAGAAGGCTCCTGCAAAGAAGGCAGTCAAGAAGGCTGCGAAAAAGAAGTAACTAACCCAGCACTCAACAGGCAAGCAAAAGAGCCCGGCAAAGCGCCGGGCTTTTTTGCGCCCAAAATTCGGTCGACCGCCTTCCAAAACAGTAAGAACGGACCGGAAGCGCGGCTTAGCTGCCAGATTGCCGCTCTCCTCAATTTGATTTTGAGTTAAGATCAGGCATCGCGATGGCTTGATTTCAAAGGAGTCTCTGACGTCGAGATGAAGACCAGGACCACATACGCATTGCTGCTGGCCGGTTGCGCGACGGGGATTGGCTTGTGGACCGCAATTCCGGTCCACGGTGCCAGCGACTCCTCGACCTCGGGATCGAGCGCCTGGAATCGACAGACTGCGGCGAGTTATCTCGATAGCCGCGAGGTCTGGTGGCAAGGCTGGCCGCGGGCGCAAAAGGACCATGGAACTCTTTGCATCTCCTGCCACACGGTAGTTCCCTATGCGATGGCGCGCCCGGCGCTCAGCCACGAGTTGAGCGAGAACGGCATGTCGCCCACCGAAAAGACAATGTTCGATAGCGTCGAGAAGCGCGTGAGCCTGTGGGGAAATATGGTCCCCTTTTACTCGGACGCAAATAACGGGCCGGGCAAAACCGCACAGGCCCACTCGACGGAAGCAGTGCTCAACGCCGTCATCCTGGCGAGTTACGATTCGCGCCAGGGTCACCTGCGCCCGATCACCCGTAAAGCATTCGACGCGGCATGGGCTTTGCAGCTTGGTTCCGGCGAAGATGCAGGCGGGTGGCTCTGGCAGGACTTTCATCTCGCTCCGTGGGAGTCGAATCAATCCGCTTATCAAGGAGCGGCGCTGTTGGCCGTTGAGCTCGGTAACCTGCCCGGTGGCTATGCGGATGAGCCATCCGTTCGCCCGCACGTGCAAAGCCTGCGCGACTACCTTCGACGGCAGTATGCCTCTCAGCCCTTGATGAATCAGCTCTACGTTTTGTGGGCCAGCGCCAAACTTCCCCAGTTGCTCAGCGCCGACGAGCGCAAAACGCTTCTTCAGAAAATTCAGGGACTGCAACAGGGCGACGGCGGATGGAAGCTGGCCTCGCTGACGCAGTGGAAGCGAGTGGATGACTCCCTGGAGCCGACCGAGAGCGACGGCCTGGCAACCGCTCTGGCAGTCTTGGCGATGGAAGAATCGGCCAACGGCGCCCGCGATGCAAGTCTCAATCGCGGCTTGGCGTGGCTGGCGCAACATCAGGAGAAGGACGGCGACTGGCGCTCATCCTCACCCAACAAAGCCCGCGACCCGGAGAGCAACATTGGCCGCTTTATGAGCGACGCCGCGACGGGGTATGCGGTGCTCGCCCTCGAAAATTCGCGCTAAACTTTCGTGCGCGTCACATAGAGCCGATCCGAGATCGAAGATGACTGTCTGCAAATGGGGCGTGTAGCATCTTGTCGTATAGCGTCTTCTTAGGAGCAGGCAGGATGCCGCAAAATCCCTGGTCGACAATTGCCACGCTCCTTGTGTGCGGCGTGGGCTTTGGGCTCGCTCCCCTGGCGCTTGCCTGGGCGTGGGCGCGACTCGTCTCTCCCCAGAAGAGCGGCGCAATCAAGCAGGCCACCTACGAATGCGGCCTCGAATCCAAAGGCGACGCGTGGATTCAGTTTCACTCCTCCTACTACATCTACGCCATCGTCTTCCTGATCTTCGATGTCGAGACGGTCTTCCTCTTACCGTTCGCAGTGGCATTTACGAAACTCTCCGCCGGCGCATGCCTGGCGATGTTGATTTTTCTGCTGTTATTGTTGGAGGGCCTGGTGTGGGCGTGCAGCAAGGGCGTCCTAAAATGGGCCTAGCAAGGAACTGCCTGAATTGAGGATTCAATGAGTCAGGACCCATCGGCGAACGGCTTCCAAGGTCTCAATCCGATCACCCAGCCGGACCTCGCGGCCCTCAAAACCGAGCTGACCAGGCACGGCATCTTCACCACCACCTTTGAAGATCTCTACAACTGGGGCCGCAAGAACTCGGTGTGGCCGCTCACCTTCGGCCTCGCCTGCTGCGCCATCGAAATGATCGCCACCACCATGGCGCGCTATGATCTGGCCCGCTTCGGCGCAGAAGTCTTTCGGCCTTCGCCGAGGCAGGCCGACCTGATTATCGTCTCCGGCACCGTGACCAAGAAGATGGCGCCGCTGATAGTTCGCCTCTACGACCAGATGCCCGAACCGAAATACGTGATCGCGATGGGCGCTTGCGCTATTTCCGGCGGACCCTTTCGCGATGGCTACAACGTGCTGAAAGGGATCGACCGCTACATCCCCGTCGACGTACACATCCCCGGCTGCCCACCGCGCCCCGAGGCGCTAATCAGCGCCTTTATGACGCTGCAGGAAAAGATCGCCGCGCAACACATCACCGGCGAGCATCGGCCTCGACACCTCAAGGCAGACGAGCCCAGCGAATTCCCCATACCTGGCTATGGCGCTCATGACCTCGAGCCACCAAGCAATACCGCCGTGTTTGCGGCAAATAATCCACTCAAAGTGATCCAATGACCGCCGTTCCAATGACGATTGAAGAGATGAAAACGGCGATTGAAGCCCCGTCCCCGGCTCAAGCGTCAGCATCGTCCCAAACGGCAGCCCATCCGCGCAACATTCGCTTCTTATCGATTCAGAACATGCAGTCGACACGGCAGGCTTCCTGCGCGATCACGCTGAACTACAACTCGATTTCTGTTCCAACATGACCGCCGTCGACTGGCTCGATACGGAAGTAAGCGAAAAGGTGAAGGTGAAGAAACTTGTCGACGGAGTCGAGACAGAGAGCGAAGAAACCCAAAAAACCAAAGTCCCCGGCTACCTGGAGGCCGTCTACCATTTGTTCTCGATGGAGAAGAAGCACGGACCGGTGATTCTGCGCCTGCGCACCAAGAATCGTACCGATGAGGTGCATCTTCCCTCGCTCACTCCAATCTGGCGCAGCGCGGAGTTCCAGGAACGCGAAGCCTTCGACCTCTATGGCATCGTCTTCGACGGCCATCCTGATCTGCGCCGCATCTTCATGTGGGAAGAGTTCACCGATTACCCGATGCGCAAAGACTACGTACCGCCAGCGGATGACGAAGTTGAGTTTATGGAGAGCGCGAGACGATGAGCGCTGAAATACTCGACGATTTGGATCTCGCTAAACCCGTGCCGGCGCAAAGCGGCATCATGGACATCTCCATGGGTCCGCATCATCCGTCGACACACGGCGTCTTTCGCATGGATGTCCAACTTGACGGCGAGCGCGTGGTCCGCCTGAAACCGGTTCTGGGCTACCTGCATCGCAACCACGAGAAGATCGCCGAGACCTGCAGCTATCTCGGTTCGATTCCCTACACCGACCGCCTCGACTATCTCTGCTCGATGACCAACAACTGGGCCTACGCCCTGACGGTCGAGAAGCTGGCCGGTATTCAAGTCCCAGAGCGGGCCGAGTTTATTCGCGTCATCGTCGGCGAGCTGACTCGGTTGCAGAACCATGCCGGAGTGGTCGGCTTTCTGCTCCAGGACATGGGGGCGATGGGCACCCCGCTGATGTACGCGTTTCGCGAACGGGAAAAGGTGCTCGATCTTTTCGAGTCGCTCTCTGGCGCTCGCATGATGTGCAATTACATGCGATTTGGCGGGGTGCGGGTTGATTGTTCGGAAGAGTGGCTGAGAGCAGCTCGGCAGATCGTCGCCGCGTTTCCGCGCTTCCTCGGCGAATTCGAGCAGCTAATTACCGGCAATGAAATTTTGATGGCGCGCACTCAGGGCGTAGGAGTGCTCTCCCGCGAACTTGCCATCAACGCCGGTGCGACCGGCGTCACGCTCCGCGCCACCGGCGTGAACTACGATATTCGCAAAGTGGATAACTACGGCGTTTACGACCGCTTTAATTTCCGCGTACCCCTCGGCGAACACGGTGATATTTATGACCGCTACATGCTGCGGGTGCTCGAGATGCGCGAGTCGCTCAAGATTCTCGAGCAGGCGATCGACAACATACCGTCCGGGCCAATCATGGATCCGAAGACCAAGCTCCGCGGCCTGCGCCCAAAGCCTGGTGAGGCCTATGCCCGCATCGAGTCTCCCAAGGGGGAGCTTGGCTTCTATCTCATCAGCGACGGCACACCGAATCCATATCGCTACCGAGTGCGCCCGCCGAGCTTTATTCATCTAACAGTGCTCGAAGACATGTGCCTCGGCAGGAACATCGCCGACGTCGTCGTGACTCTGGGCAGTATCGACATCGTAATGGGCGAGGTAGACCGGTAGCATGCTGGGCGAAGGCATCATTCAGGGACTAGCCGAGACGGCGCGCAACTTCCTTGGCAGCTTTGTCGAAAAGGACCGTCTCACCACCGTGCAGTTTCCCGAGGAGCGCCGTGAGCTAGCCGAGGCAACGCGCCAATATCCGATCCTTCTTTTCGACGGTCCCGATCCGGAAGCGGGTCTACGCTGCGTCGCCTGCCAGATCTGCGAGAAAGAGTGCCCGCCGCGCTGCATCCACATTGAAAAGAGCAAAGATAAGAAGCCGGACTTCGTCGGTAAGCAGCAGTTTTATCCGGCCGTCTTCGACATCGATGTTTCCGTCTGCATGAGCTGTCAGATCTGTGTCGAGGTCTGTCCCTTCGACGCCATCCGCATGGATAACGAGTTTGAGCTCAGCACCACCGACCGCTTCGGCGGCCTGCTTTGGCCAAAAGCCACTCTTGCAAAGTCGAACGAGTACTACCACTCGATCCATCCCACCGAAGCGGCCGAAACCGATGAGCGGCGCGCCACCGAACTTGCCGAAGCTCAAGCAAAGGCCGCAGCCAAAGCTGCGACGTCGGCCGCGCAGACTCCGGGAGCTGCGCAATGACGGCGAATTCCGGCGCGCAGGTCCCCACTGTACAGTTCTGCGACCAGATATTCGTCACTCCTCAAGCATTGGCTGGTCATGCACTCGCCGGCCTTGCTACAGCCAGCGGTTTCCGTGCTGGCGACCGTCGTCCCGATCCTCATTGTCTTCCCCACTCTCTTCGCGCTGACAACCGTTCTCGAGCGCAAAGGCCTGGCGCGGATCCAAAACCGCTACGGCCCAAATCGCGTCGGCCCATTTGGTATTCTGCAGCCCCTCGCCGACGCGCTGAAGTCCCTCACCAAGGAAGACATCGTTCCCACGCGAGGCGGATAAAGTGGTGCACTTTGCCGCACCGCTGGTGCTTCGTCGCTGCCTCATTCCTCGCCTATTCCGTGCTGCCGATGGGGCGGAATATGGCTGCGGTGGACCTCGACGCCGGCCTGCTGTTCTTCTTTGCCATCGGAGCCATTCCGGAACTTGCCGTCTTCATGGCTGGCTGGTCGAGCCGGAACAAATACTCCATGCTCGGGGCGATGCGCGCCATCGCGCAGATGATCAGCTACGAGGTGCCGCTGATCCTCTCATCCATCGCGGTCGTGATGACTGCAGGTACGCTCTCGCTGGTCTCAATCGTCGAGAAGCAGGCCCAATATTCCTGGATACTGCCGCATTGGTACGTCCTCACCCCTTGGGGCTTTGCCGGCTTCATCCTGTTCATGATCGCGGCAGCGGCCGAGGTCAATCGCAGCCCATTCGATTTGCCCGAAGGCGAATCCGAAATCATCGGCGGTTATTTCACCGAGTATTCGGGCTTCAAGTTCGCTCTCTTTTTTCTCGCGGAATATTTGGAGATGTTCGCCGTCAGCGGCCTCGGCATCACGCTCTTTCTCGGCGGCTGGTCGGCGCCCTTCTCGTTCCTGACCTGGGTCCCCTCGTGGATCTGGTTTTTCGCGAAGCTCGTAGCCTTCATCTGCGGATTTATCTGGGTGCGTGGCACGGTTCCGCGCCTGCGTATGGACCAGTTAATGAACCTGGCCTGGAAGCTGATGCTGCCTATGTCGTTGGTGGTCATTCTCGCAGCCGGCCTGTGGCGGTTCTTGCCCGAAGGAGTAATACGTTGGATCGTCTGTACGCTCCTCGTTGCCATTCCGTACATCTTGCTTGCCCGGACCCTGGCCAGCGGCAAAGCGATCGCCAAGAGAGTGTACCGTTACGCCGATTGACTTCGGAATCACCTTGGCCAGCAAAGATGACTGCAGAGACTCCACGAGGGATTTGCCAGAGGGTAGGATACTAGGGACGCAACGGTGGCCTTTTTCGTGGTCGTGCACGCTTTCCGCGAAGCCACCTGGATAACGATCCGAACCAGGCCGATGACTGTTCTCATCACGATTTTCGCCGCAGTGACATTGAGTGGCGCCGTCGCCGCGATGACGCTTCGCAATCTCGTCCACTGCGCGCTTGCGCTCACTGTCGCCTTTGCCGGCCTCTCGACGCTGTACCTCAGCCTCGATGCCCAGTTTGCCGGACTGGCTCAGCTCCTGGTCTATGTTGGAGCCATTGCCATCCTGATCGTCTTCGCGATCCTGCTGACGCCGGGTGCGCCCGAATCCAACTCCAGAGTCAAAGACGCCGATCACTTCCTCCGGCCTGGTTGGTTGCGTTCTGGCCCTGGGAGTCTTCGCAATCCTCGCCTGGTCAGTGGCGCACAGCCGCACGGCAAGCTCCGTTGTTACCACCGAAGCTCCAGCAATCAATATGCTCCAAATCGGCGAGACCCTGATGCATCGCTACATCCTGCCGATCGAGGTCATCGGGCTCATGCTCACCGCGGCCCTGATCGGCGCCGTTATCGTTGCGATGAAGGAGAGTCAAGCGCCCCGGTGACTCCGCTAACCGCTTACCTTCTGGTTTCTGCACTGCTCTTCTCCGTTGGTCTCGCCGGAGCGCTGACGCGCCGCAGCGCCATCCTGTACTCGCCGGCGTCGAGTTGATGCTCAACGCCGCAAATCTCAACTTCCTCGCCTTCTGGCGATTCGGCCCCCATCCGGAGGCGCTCACCGGCTTTCTCTTCGTCATTTTCTCGATCGCGGTTGCCGCGGCGGAGGCAGCAGTTGGGCTCGCGCTGATTCTCGCCGTCTACCGTCACGCCAAGACCTCCGACGTCACCCAGATTACGGAGATGAAGGGCTAGCCTATGGCATTCATCGTCCACGCCCTCTGGCTCATCCCCGTGCTACCCGCGCTGGCCGGGGGAATTGGCGCTTTGCTCCGACAAAGCCAACGGCGTCTATCCGCCGGATTGGCGATTGGCTCGATGGGAATTTCGTTAGCGCTCGCTTTGTGCGCTTTCGCACAAAGTCTCGCTGATCCAAGCCGCCGGATAGTGAACTTCCGCTGGATGCAGTTTGGCTCCGACTGGATAAGCCTGGGCTGGTCACTCGATCCCCTCACCGCCGTCATGCTGGTGATGATCGCCTTTGTCGGGACTGCTGATCTTCATTTACAGCACCGGCTACATGGCGCACGATACGAACTTCACGCGCTTCTTCTGTTTCCTCTCGCTCTTTGCGGCAGCGATGTTCGGCGTCGTCATCGCCAACAGCCTGCTGCTGCTCTTCATGTGCTGGGAAGTCGTCGGGCTCACCTCGTATCTGCTCATCGGCTTCTGGTATCACCGTCCCGCAGCATGCTGCGGCGGCCAAGAAAGCCTTCATCACCACGCGAATCGGCGACCTCGGCTTGCTGCTCGGTATGGTCTGGTTGTACTCGCAGACCGGAACCCTGCTCTTCTACGACCATGGTGCAGGCTGCCTCGAGCACGGCGCGCTCGCTTCTCTGCTCGGCGCCGCTTCGGTCGGCGGAATGCCCGTCTTCACGGCGATCGCGCTGCTCATCTTCTGCGGAGCCGTCGGGAAATCCGGCCAGCTGCCGCTACACGTCTGGCTACCCGACGCCATGGAAGGCCCAACGCCTGTAAGCGCGCTCATTCACGCCGCGACCATGGTTGCGGCCGGAGTGTATCTGGTAGCGCGGGTCTATCCCCTCATGAGCCTCTCGCCTGAGGGCATCGCCACTGCACTCAAAGTCGTGGCATGGACGGGAGCGATTACCGCCGTCTTCGCCGCCTGCATTGCGGTTGCGCAAAACGACATCAAGCGCATCCTCGCCTATTCGACGATCTCGCAACTCGGTTACATGATGCTCGGCCTTGGAGTTGGCGGAGTCTCCGTCGGCATCTTTCATCTCATTACGCACGCCTTCTTCAAAGCGCTGCTCTTTCTCGGTGCCGGCTCGGTGATCCACGGCTGCACCGAGGAGCAGGACATCCGCTACCTCGGTGGCCTGCGCCGCTTGATGCCGATCACCTTCGCGACTTATGCAGTCGGGAACGCTCGCCCTGTGCGGTTTCCCGCTGCTCTTCTCGGGCTTTTGGAGCAAGGACGCAATCCTGCACGCCGCACACGAGTGGAGCGTCTCGCAGGTCCCTTTCTATCTCGGCGCAATCGGTGCGTTGCTGACCGCCTTTTATATGACACGCCAGGTTTGCTACGTCTTCTTCGGAGCGCGCCGCGAACCGCAGGTCGCCGAATCGCCACGCGCACCCGAAGAGTTTTGCATCCTCCCCGAACCGCACGAGAGCCCGGCAATCATGACCACGCCGCTCGTGATCCTGGCCATTTGCGCCGTCCTTCTTGGATTCCATAACACTCCTGCGTGGCCGTGGCTCGCTTCCTATCTCCGGCAGCCTGAAACGGCTGTGGTCTCCGTGTCGCCGGTTACTGCCTCCTGGAATCCGGTTGTCGACTTCACCAGGTTCGCCGAAGCTGGCCTGCTCCCGCTGATGCTGCTCCTCATCACTTATCGTCCTCGCCGGGCTCAGCCTCGGTTGGTGGCTCTACGGACGCAAGCCCATCACTCAAGCCAACGCCCCGGATCCATTGGAACGACTCGCACCGCCGATCTTTCACGCGCTTCAAAAGCGTCTCTACGTCGACGAGTTTTACGAATCCACGATCATCCGCGCCGCACGCTGGGCGGCATACTTCTCTGCATGGCTCGACCGTTGGGTCTGGAGTGGCGCGGTAAGCGCCGTCCACATTCTCGTCATCGGACTAGGGCGGGTAGATGCTTCGATCGACACGCACGCCGTGAACGCCGGCTTTGACAGAGGGATGCCGCGGTGTATCGCAAGGCGGCCGTCTCGTGTCGCACTTTCAGAATGGAAGAGTGCAGAACTATCTCCGCGTCATCGCCGCCGCGCTGGTCGCGCTCGCGGCATTGCTGCTTTGGCGGAGCGCCGCATGAGCGCAGTCGCTTCGGATGCACTTCCCTGGCTCAGCCTGATCACCGCACTACCCCTCGCCGGAGCGCTCGTTGTGCTCTCGTTGAGCCGCTGGCAACCAGCCCGAGCACGAGGCCTTGCGGTCGTCTTCGCGGCAGCTGCTCTTGTCCTCGCTACCGTCCTCTGGCATCGATTCGACTCCAACGCGCTCGGCATGCAGTTCCAGGAATTACACGCCTGGGCGCCAGCGTTGGGCATCTCGTATCACCTCGGGATCGACGGCCTGGGAGTCTTAATGCTGATGCTGACGGCAATCGTGGTGCTCATGTCCCTCGCCGCCTCGTGGGCCAATCCTAAGCAAGGGGCGATTTACTTTGCGCTGGTGTTATTCCTCGAAGCCGGCCTGTTCGGCACCTTCACCGCATCTGAACTTCGTCCACTGGTTCCTCTTCTGGGAGCTGAGCCTGATCCCAGCGTTCTTCCTCGTCAGACTATGGGGCGGGAAACAGAGTGCCCCGGCCTCGACGCAGTTCTTCCTCTACACCATGGCCGGCAGCGTCGCGCTGCTGTTGGCATTTCTCGCGATCTTTCTTGCCAGCGGCAGCTTCGACTTCATCGAACTAGCCGCCCTTGCCCGCAGCGGCCAGCTCTCGCAGCACTTGGGCGGAGGCACTGCGATCCTTGTTTTCTGGGCTGCCTTCTTCGGATTCGCCGTCAAGACTCCAGTCTTCCCTTTCCATACCTGGCTGCCTACGACCTACGCCGAAGCTCCCAGTGAAACAACGATGCTTCTCACGGGCGCAATGTCCAAGATGGGCATCTACGGATTTCTCAGGATTCTGCTACCGATCTTCCCCGAGCAGATGCATCGCGCCCTCACGCCGTTGCTGTGGCTGTCTGTAGCCTCGATTGTCCTGCCGGCCTTCGCTGCCTGGGCGCAGAGCGACCTCAAACGGGTCTTTGCTTATTCCTCGATCAATCATCTCGGCTACTGCGTGCTCGGCGTTTGTGCGGCCGCAAAAGTGACGGCGTTGGGCACCGGCCTCGCGACCGAAAAAGCCGCAGCCCTCACCGGCGTGCTACTACAGGTCTTCAGCCACGCCCTCACCGCCGCGGCTCTGTTCTGGTTTCTCGCGCTGCTTGAGCGCCGCAGCGGCGGCCTTCTTGGCCTGAATGACTTCGGAGGCCTGCGCAAAGCCATGCCGGTCTTTACCGGTTTGATGAGCATTGCAATCTTCTGCTCTCTAGGACTTCCCGGACTGAGTGGTTTTCCCGGCGAATTCTTAATTCTGAAAGGGGTCTTTCCGCTCGCGCCGCGGGCGGCTTCGCTCTCTCTCCTCGGTCTGCTGATGACCGCAGTTTTCCTGCTGACTGTGATTCAGAGAGTTTTCTCCGGCCCGCTCAACAACCGGTGGGCCGCAATGCCTGATCTGACTACCTCTGAATTACTAATGCTCGCGCCCGCTCTGGCACTGATGTTGATTCTCGGACTCTTTCCCCAACTCATCGCCGGCCCTATCCACGCGACGGTGATGCAATGGGCCGGGCAGGTGACTTTCTAATGCTCGCCTGGACGATTTATCTCTCATTCCTAGGCGCTCTAGCTGCGCTGCTCGTGGGCGATAAGCGTCCACAAGCGGCAAGAGTTGTCGCCTTGCTGACGGCGCTCGCCGGCCTCGCGATCTCAATTGCGGCGGTTCGTGCAATATCGCCCCGGTGAAATCCTTACCGTGACGCGCTTGCCTTGGATTCCCCAACTCGGCATTGAATATCACCTCGCCGCAGACGGCATCAGCCTCGTCCTTGTCCTGCTAACCGGAATTGCCGCCACCGCCGGCATTCTCTTCTCCTGGAACATCGAGCGTCGCACCGGGGAATTTTTCGCCTTTTACCTGGCCCTGATCGGCGGCGTCTACGGCGTCTTTCTCAGCTTTGATCTGCTGCTGCTGTTTGTCTTTTACGAGATCGCCATCATCCCGAAGTATTTCCTGATCGCGATCTGGGGATCGTCACCCCGCTCAGCACAGCCAGATCAAGCCGGAGCCTCCGCGAATACGCAGCAATGAAGCTAGCGCTCTATTCCTTCGCCGGAAGCGGCTTGGTATTAGCCGGAATCATTGCTGCGTGGGTCGTTGGCGGGCAGACGATGAGCCTGCAGGTGCTGGCTCACACTTCATTTCCCGCACATTTTCAGATGTGGGCGTTCCCCTTGATCATTCGTTGGATTCGCAGTACTGGCCGGCATGTGGCCCTTTCACACCTGGGCGCCCGGCGGCCACGCTGCCGCGCCAACCGGCGCATCGATGCTGCTCGCCGGAGTCGTCATGAAGCTGGGCGCCTATGGCTGCCTGCGTGTGGCGATGATGCTCTTTCCGCGGGGACTCGAACCATGGGGATTTCACCTGCTCGGCCTCGGCTCCTGGCGCGACGTCTTCGCGCTGCTCGCCCTGATCGGCATCGTCTACGGAGCCAGCGTCGCGCTGGTGCAGCGAGACTTCAAGCTCGTGATCGGCTACTCGAGCGTTAGCCATATGGGCTTCGTCCTGCTCGGCCTGATGACGCTCAACCAGGTCGGCCTTGATGGCGCGGTCTTCCAGATGTTTTCGCACGGAGTCATCGCCGGCCTGCTCTTTGCCGTCGTCGGACGGATGGTCTACGACCGTACCCATACCCGGGATCTCAACGAACTCGGGCCCATGCATCTTGCTCGCGCAATTCCCTTTGCCGCAGTTGTCTTCATCCTCGCGGCAATGGCCTCGATCGGTCTGCCGGGGTTTAGCGGCTTCATCGCCGAGTTCCAGGTGCTCATGGGTGTCTGGCGTTCCCTACCGTCGATGACCGCATTTGCCGGCTTTGGCATCGTCGTGGGCATCGCCTTCACCTGGAGAGCTTTGACCAAAGCATTCTTCGGCGCCGGATCAAGTCCCAATGCCGAACATGCGCTGCCGCCCGTCACGTGGCCGGAACGCCTTGGCGCATTCCTGCTTCTCGGAACAACACTCGTGGTCGGCCTCTATCCGCGCATCCTTACCGATCTGATCCTGCCCAGCCTGAACTCGCCCCTGTTCGAGGGCCTGCGCACCGGAGCGTGGCGATGATCGGCGTCAGCTATCTCGAACTGCTTCACCTCGCGCTGCCGGAGATTGTCGTCGCGCTCGCCGCCCTGCTCACGATCACCCTGGATATCCTCCTGCTCAAGCGAGCGACCGTGCAGCTTCGCCTTCACGCAGGCGTATTCGTCGGCTGCGCCGGGTGCGTAGCTGCGATCTGTCTCGCTCGCAACTCATCTGTTGTCAGCCTCGCGGACGGCATGCTTGTGCTGACCCCGCTGACAACCCTGGTGCAGACTTCGCTGCTCTCCCTGACGATCCTTACTCTGCTACTCGCAGATTCGATCCGCTTCACAGACCACGTCGGCGAATACCTCGGCTTGATCCTCTTCGCCACTGTGGCCATGATGTTCCTCGTCAGTACGCAGAATCTGCTTTTGATCTTCATCGCGCTCGAGTTCCTCAGCCTCTCGCTCTATCTCCTAACTGGCTTCGACAAGCAGCGCAGGCAGTCCGCCGAGGCCGCACTGAAGTATTTTCTCTTCGGAGGAATGTCGGCAGCATTTCTGCTTTTCGGGATCAGCTTGCTCTATGGTGCGGCGAACTCCGTCGACCTTCGCATCGTCGCGGCTGCCGCATGCAGTCCAAGGCTCGACCCCCTCATGCTCGTCGCGATTGTGATGGTCGCCATCGGCTTCGGCTTCAAAGTGGCAGCCGCTCCATTTCATTTTTGGGCGCCTGACGCTTACCAGGGTGCTCCGACGACCAGCGCCGGATTCATTGCGTCCAGTTCGAAAGTTGCCAGCTTCTTCGTCTTCGCACAGGTCGTCACCATCGGACTTGCGGGCGCTGCCGGTTCATTAAACTGGCACACGCTTAAGGCCGGATGGGCGCCGGTTCTGATCATTCTCTCCGCACTATCGATGGTCGTGGGAAATCTGGCGGCGATCGCGCAGTCCAGCCTGCGCCGCCTGCTCGCTTACTCGGCAGTCGGTCATGCCGGATACATGCTACTCGGCCTGATCGCCCACACACCCCAAAGTCTGAGCGCTCTTCTCTACTACGTTTTGACGTATGCCTTGGCCTCGCTCGGGGCTTTTGGCGTCTTACAGGCGCTCGATACTGAAGGAGTCGACACACTAACGAGTTTGGCCGGACTATCTCGCCGGTCGCCGGGTCTAGCGTTTTGCCTGTTGATTTTTCTGTTGTCGTTGGCAGGAATTCCGCCACTTTCCGGCTTTTTCGCCAAGTTCTTCCTCTTTGGCGCAGCACTGAACACGGGCGATCATTTCGCGCTGCTCTGGCTTGTGTTGCTGGCGATCGCCATGAGCGTCGTTTCCCTCTATTACTATCTTCGCGTACTGAAACAGGTCTACGTCGCGCCCGCCCTGGATGGCGTTGAGCCGATTGCGTCATCACGCCTGACACTCATCACAATCTGGATCGTTGCCGGGGTAGTCATCCTGCTTGGGTGCGCGCCCAATTTGCTGTTGAGCTGGATTGAGCGGTCGATGGCGGTCGTTCCGCATCTCTAGCGAGAAATCTTTACAATTGGAGCGCGCCGAGGCGAATTCCGTAGGGCAGAGTCGATTTCCGCCCGATCAAGTATAATTCGCGCTTAATATTAAATAGGACTGGATCTTCGTCATGAGCCTGTACTGCGCCATCGGAAGTATCGATACTGATCTCTCTTCTTCCCAATTGAACGAGCTGCTCGTAGAGAGCCTCGCCAAGCTCGGCGAACGCAAGGGAGTGTTGGCTGTCCCCCCCGACATGACCCGCTTCCATTCCCGCGCCGGAGAGCTCACGCGTTATGCGTGGAAGCACTACGGCGACCACATGAAAGCCGTGCTTCCCGCGCTCGGCACTCATTCGGCCATGCAGCCCGCGCAGCTTGAACACATGTACGGCGATATGCCGGCCGAACTCTTTCGTGTCCACAACTGGCGAACCGATATCGAAACACTCGGCGAGGTCCCTTCGGAGTTCATCTATGAACAGTCGGAAGGCAAGCTGAACTATGTCTGGCCGGCCCAGGTCAATCGGCTGCTCTCGCGGGGTGAATTCGATCTGATTTTGTCGATCGGCCAGGTCGTACCCCACGAAGTCATCGGCATGGCCAACTACAACAAGAATGTCCTGATCGGGACGGGCGGTCGTGAAAGCATTAACCGCAGCCATTATCTCGGAGCCGTCTATGGCATGGAGCGGATCATGGGCAGGGCCCACAATCCAGTGCGCAGCGTGCTCAACTACGCGTCAGACCACTTCTTGCGCCACTTGCCCATCGTCTATGTGCTGACCGTCGTCGGGCGTCGCGCCGACGGCGGACTGGCAATGCGCGGTTTGTTCATCGGCGACGACATCGAGTGTTTCGAACTCGCAGCGGCATTGAGCCTGAAGGTCAACTTCGAAATGCTCGACGAGCCGATCCGAAAGGCCGTCGTGTATCTCGATCCCGAAGAGTTTCACAGCACCTGGCTCGGCAACAAGGCAATCTATCGCACCCGAATGGCACTGGCTGACGGCGCGGACCTGATCATCCTTGCGCCCGGCGTCAAAGAATTTGGCGAAGACCGCACCATCGATGGCCTGATCCGTAAATACGGCTATCGGGGGACGCCCGCGACGCTCGACGCCGTTGAGAAGTATGCTGACATCGCGAGCGATCTAAGCGCAGCGGCGCACCTCATCCATGGCTCCTCTGAGGGACGATTCAACATCACCTGGTGCCCCGGCCATCTCAGCAAAAACGAGATTGTGGGCGTTGGATATCGCTTCGGCGAACTCGACTCCATGCTCGCCCGCTACGATCCGACGAAACTCACTGAGGGCTACAACCGGGTCGATGGAGAAGATGTTTTCTTCATCGGCAATCCAGGCCTCGGATTGTGGGCGCACCGCGACCGGTTCGGCGACATATAAGCTCGGCCTTTTTGAAAGGGGATCGTCCACATGACGAGAAAGAGGATTTCCGCATTTGGCGTTATTGGCGTTTTCGCCCTACTCGGACGCAACCTGTGCTTCGCGGCTCCACCCACCCCACCAGCGATTGCTCCCACAAGCATGCCCAAGGTTGGCACTGTCGACGAGCGTTTTCAGTCCTATAACGTCGAGATGGTCGAAGTGACCGGCGGCCGCTTTTGGAAACCTTATGCCAGCACCGCCGCCACCGAGAAACCCAGTGTGAATCAACCTGCTGGAATGGACCCCTCCCTCTATGAATACCGTCCGCCAATCGATCTCTCTAACCCTCGGCTGCGCAAGCTGGCCGCAGCCCTTGGGCCGGCCTATCTACGCGTGAGCGGAACCTGGGCCAACACCACCTATTTTCAAAACTCTGATGCTCCCCCGCTCGCAACACCGCCGGTCGGATTTAAAGCAGTGCTTACCCGCCAGCAGTGGAAGGGCGTCGTCGATTTCTCTAACGCTGTCAATGCGGAGATTGTCACGTCTTTTTCCATCGGCGCAGGCACTCGTGACAGCTCCGGGGTTTGGACTCCAGACCAGGCATCGCAAATCCTCGCCTACACGCAATCGGTCGGCGGCAAGATCGCCGCAGCGGAATATATGAATGAGCCGACCTTTGCCATGATCGGCGGTGCCCCAAACGGCTACGACGCTGCTGCCTACGCTCGCGACTTCGCTGTCTTTCGCGCCTTCGCCAAACAGTCCGCTCCCGGTATGTTGATTCTCGGGCCGGGCGGCGTCGGCGAGGGCTCCTCGCTCGTTCCCACATCGATGCACTTGCTTTCAAGCGAAAGCCTTCTTCAAGCCAGCGGCCATGGCATCGACGCATTTTCGTATCACTCTTATGGAGGCGTCTCGAGCCGCTGCTCATCTATGGGTGCGTCATCGGCGACTTCTCCCGATGCTGCGCTCTCAGCCGAATGGCTGGCCAAACCTATCGGAATCGAAGAGTTCTACGCCAAACTGCGGGATAAGTATGAACCCGGCAAGCCGATGTGGCTTACCGAGACCGCAGAGACCGCTTGCGGCGGCGATCGATGGGCATCGACCTTCCTGGACAGCTTTCGCTATCTGAACCAGTTGGGACTGCTGGCCAAGCTCGGCGTGAAGGTGCACATGCACAACACCCTGGCATCGAGCGACTACGGGCTGCTCGACGAAAAGACCTACGAGCCTCGCCCCAACTATTGGGCGGCGCTGCTGTGGCATCGACTCATGGGCAAAACAGTCCTCGACGCTGGCGCATCGCCCGCTCCGAATCTTCATCTCTACGCGCAGTGCATGGTCAACCATCCGGGTGGGGTCACGCTGCTGGCGATCAATGCGGATCGTACTTCGGAATATTCGCTCGTAGTTCCCATTGCCTCGGAACGTTACACGCTAACCGCCAAAGCGCTCCTAGATAAGCAAGTACAACTGAACGGGGCAGACCTCGCTCTGGGCACCGACGACGCGTTGCCGCAGTTGCAAGGAACCGCAACCAAGCCGGGGCAGGTGACCTTTGCCCCAGCGAGCATCACTTTTCTTGCCATGCCATTGGCGCACAATGCCAGTTGCCAGCCATAATTGCTTTCCGGCAATTGTGGCCGCAAGAAAGGTCCATCTTCAGATGTATCAACCCGCAACCTACGCCATGACGCTCGCCTTCATGATCATCAGCATGCTCTGCTGGGGGTCGTGGGCCAATACCGTCAAGCTCTGCCCCGGATATCGCTTTCAGCTCTTCTACTGGGACTACGTGATCGGCCTCGTCGTCGGTGTACTCTTCTGGGGCCTCACCCTCGGCAGCCATGGGACTATCCGACCATCACTTCCTCGTCGCACTGACTCAGTCCGGCGCATCGAGTATCGGATACGCGATCCTCGGCGGCGTGATCTTCAACGTGGCGAACCTTTTGCTCGTCGCCGCAATCGACATCGCCGGTCTGGCGGTCGCGTTTCCCGTTGGCATCGGCGTAGCTCTGGTCGTGGGAGCGGTGGCAGCTATCTGATCTCCCCGGCCGGCAATCCTCTGCTGCTCTTCGGCGGCATCGCCTTCGTCGTCGCAGCTATCCTCTTCGATGCCGCCGCCTACCGCTTGAGAGACACCGACAAGCTCGCGATGAGCAAGCGCGGAGTCGTCATCAGCGTCATCTCCGGCTTGCTTATGGGTAGCTTCTACCCCTTCGTCGCCAAGGCGATGGATGCAGCCGATGGCCAGGGACCTTATGCAACTGCCTTCTTCTTTGTCCTCGGAGTCGCCGCATGCGCTGTGCCCGTGAATTATCTGCTCATGCGCAAGCCTCTCGATGGACGCGAGCCAGTTGGCATGCAAGGCTATTGGCAAGCCAACCGAAGCTGGCATCTCTGGGGAATCGTCGGCGGAGCGATCTGGTGCACCGGCGCGGTGCTCAACTTTGTCGCCTCGCGCAGCCAGACCGTCGGGCCAGCCATCTCCTATTCCATCGGCCAGGGCGCAACCATGATCTCCGCGGGCTGGGGCGTCTTCGTCTGGCGCGAGTTCAGCCACGCGCCAAAGAAGGCGAAGGCTTTTCTCGCCGTCATGTTCGTCTTCTTTCTCATTGGACTGACGGCCGTGGCCCTCGCGCCCATTCTGTAACGCAAGCCAGTTTGGAGGATTATCGGGTGTCGAAGCAGAAGCCCATTGTCGTAGTAGGGAGCATCAACGCCGACCTTGTCGCCACAGTCGAACACATTCCTCTCTCCGGGGAAACCATCACCGGCAGCAGTTTCCAGATTCACCCCGGCGGCAAGGGCGCCAATCAAGCCGTCGCTGTGGCGCGCCTCGGCTATCCGGTCAAAATGATTGGCCGGCTTGGCAATGACGCCTACGGAGAGCAACTGCTATCTCAGTTGAAGGGCGCAGGCGTCGACACGACATGTATCTCGACCACTGAGGGAAGCTCAGGCACTGCATTGATTCTCGTTTCAAACGCTGGAGAAAACTGTATTGTCGTGATCCCCGGCGCCAACGCGCTCGTCACCTCCGCCGACATCGACGCCAATCTCGCGACGATTCGCGAGGCAGGGATGGTCCTGGCTCAGCTCGAGATCCCCATCGAAACCGTAGTTCATCTAGCTGAGGTCTGCAGCCGAGAGGGCATTCCGCTCATGCTCGATCCGGCCCCGGCCGTTACGCTGCCGCGCAAGCTGCTCGAAAATGTAACCTGGTTCACGCCCAACGAGACCGAGGCGGCATTCTTCGTTCGAGAGCTTGCTCTTTCGGCTCAAGCCGAGAGCCCGAGCGAGATCGCAACAGCACTCAGCGCGGGCGGGCTGCACGGCATCGTCCTGAAGCTCGGTTCCCGAGGCGCTTTCCTGCGCAGCGCGAAAACGGAAGCGCAAGTGGCGTCTTTTCCGGTGACAGCCATCGACAGCACCGCTGCGGGAGATACCTTCAATGGAGCCTTTGCCACCGGCCTCATGATGGGCAAGACCGAAGCCGACAGCGCACGCTTCGCTTCCGCTGCGGCAGCCATCTCCGTCACCCGCGCCGGAGCACAGCCCTCGATGCCGAGCCTGGCTGAGGTGAACGCGCTCTTGGCAAGCAGCGAGCAATCCTAACCCGTGACAACGTGCCTTCGATGAAGCTGGGATGTTTGTTGCAGTGAGATAAGTTTGGTGGGCCCACAAGGACTTGAACCTTGAACCAACGGATTATGAGTCCGCTGCTCTAACCATTGAGCTATAGGCCCTTCAACCACTTACGGGCATTTCCAGAATCGATGTAGCGGAAACTGTAGCGGGTAGCTGTCGAATCTCACATTCTTGGGCTAGGATTTGGCCTGCCTGAGAGTTGAGAGTTTCGAGTCGCTGGAACGCACGTTCCACTGCTTCTGGTGTCGGATGCACGTAACGCTGACTCACAGTGACGCTGCTGTGCCCTGCGATCTTCATAATTGTAAACGCCTCGGATCCTGCTTCGCCGAGACGAGTCAGCATTGTGTGTCGCAGGGAATGCAGGACGAATTCCTTGGAGAAGCGATAGAGGCGCTTTCCCTTAACGGTTGGTCGGGCAACCTTCGAGTGGAGATGATCTAGGGAGGTCACCAGTATTGGCCCTTCCACTGAATCTCCGGGAAACACCCACAGGGAAAAGTTCTCGCGGTTACGCCGAGCTTCGAGCATGGCCCTAACTCGGGCTGTCAATGGTATCGTGCGCTTTGCATTCTTGGATTTGCCACTCCTCACCTGGAGATAACCGAAAACGGCTCGACCAATTGGGTGTAAATGAATATCGCTCCACTGGAGTCGCACCAATTCACCCACCCTTAACCCCGTATCCAGCATGAGGGTGGCCGCATCGCGAAGAGGCTGAGGGGCCATTTGCAGGTAATTTTGTTCTTCCACATAGCTCAGAACGAAAGTTCGCTCTTTCTCGCCTTTCAGGAGCTTCACGCGAGGGACACTCTGAATTCTCTTCCACTCTCTCGCCAGGTTCAGAAGCCTCCTCAGGGTCGCCAGCTCTCGATTTACCGTTGTTGCCGACACCTGTGCGAAGCGATATTGGATATACTTCTCAATTTCCGGCTCGTCGATGCGGTCGAGACGGGTAGTATGCGAGAGGCTCATAAGCTAGCAGCCGGGAAAGCTTGCCTTTGTAAAAGCGGATTGTCTCAGGCTTGTCCGCATTCCGAACTTCAATGCCGCGAACGAAGTCCACCGCAAACGCTTTAAGGGTCGGAACAGTTTTCCGCTCCGTAATACCCACTTCACCCTTCGCTAGCGCGGTGCGGTGCGCTGCCTCGATCTGGCGAGCAGTCCGTGGATTGCCTTGCTTTGTGCTCTTTTGGACGTGTTCGCCGTTGAAAAGAAGTGATACCAGTAGACGTTACCGCGCTTGAAAATCGACATTTGTTATCTCACCTTTCCAGTCTTTTTCAGGGCATAGTAAGAGCGCATGTAGGCGCGGCGCTGCGCCTTGAATGCTTCGGTTTGTTCGTACTTCTTGTGTCTACAAGTGGGGCCGCACGCCGTCTGATCTTTGCGCCTTGCGAAGAACCATTGGCCGCAGGGACACTCGCGCACTAGATCGAGACGTTTCAACTCAGCCAGGGTGGTGATATCCCACACTGCGAGTTGTTCACCCACTGGCCAGCGTGAACCCCCGGTCGCATGGTCAAAATGCAGACCGCCGTCACCGTGCTTGTCGCCAATCTCGACGGTCGGGTAAAGCGGATACTCCGCCAAAATTTCTCCGATGTGCTCTAGCGACTTGCCTATTTCTTTGGGTGGATCAGTCCAGTAATTGCGTGCTGATTCCGCGTCAACGGACGCCGCGAGTAGAGCGTTCGTGTTTTTGATTGCCCCCAACAACGTGATAACTCGCTGACGCGACGCTTTGGTGCGCTTGCCATAGTGCGGACTCGGATCGGGAGCAGACTCGCGATTAAGCAAGCGGAGCAGCGCGGTGGGCGTTTTGAACTTCTTATCTGTCCACATCATTCTTCCTTTGAGAGGCGATTTATAACACACGCTAGAATAGAATTTATCGTGTGTTAGAAAGCATACCTGTTTCGGCCCACATACGCCACAATGAATTTGTAGTGGGTTGGTGGAGGGAAGACGGGATGGAAAAGCTTTATTCAATTGAAGAGGCTGCACAAAGGCTGGGCGGCCTGAGCAAATACACGATTGAGGCTTGGCTCAGCCAGGGCAAGCTGCGGCGAACCAAGATCGGAAGCCGCACCATGATCCGCGAGTCTGAGCTTGAGCGAGTTATCGAGGATGGTGGGAAGTCGCCTTCCCCCCACGCCGCAGCCGCTTCAGAAGCAAACGCCTAATCTTGGTGAATCGGTTAGTCCACAAAAGCGTGGAAATCGCTTGAGGGACACGTGTGTCTGCGATTTGCACTGTGCAAGGTCGAGTTGAAGAATGCCTGGATGCCCCGATTTCGAGTACATTCGCCGAAAGATACCCATCGCCGATGTCGCCCAGGTACTGGGAATGCGGGTGAGCGGCTATCGTGCTCACTGCTGGCGGACTGAAGGTCATCGCAACGGTGACGCAATCCGTCGATAGGCTTTCGAAAACGACAAAACAGCGGGCGGTGCTTCGTCTGCGATCCCAACACGTGGTCCAATATCGATCTAGTCATGTTGTATCAAGGCTGTGACCTTCGACAGGCAGCATTATGGATCGCAGCCAGATTTGACGTTCCGGCGCTTCCAAAAGGGGTGCACGTTAGAAAGCGGGAGGGCTACTATCCGCGTTTTCGCGCAGGCGACATCGATACAGTTGTCGAGTTGCTTGTCAGAAGCGGTCTCTGGTGCACCCTTTCGCACGCAGAGCGCTCTATCCTTCCTGTTCTGTCCACATTCGCAAATCGGAATACCGGATCGGCGGAAATCTCTTATCAGGGGTTGATGCGCTACTCGGGAGTTCGGAGTCCTGCGACCATAGCTGCGGCTATGCGTCATTTTCAGCGAATAGGCTTCTTAAAGATTGTGAGGGGTCCAGCAGCAGGCGTCCTTCGCAAGGTGAATCAATATCGCTTGGACTTCGACGATGCCGACTTTCAGGGATTAGCAAATGAGACTTTTCGGAGGCACACCGCTGAAATAGAGCTGGAGAGGGACATGAGGTTAAAGGCTCGAAGGGTTCGAAGTCCAACTGCCCTACTTGTATAGGTAATACTCTCTTCACTCAGTGAAGCGCAGAATAACTTTCCACTACAGTCTGGTTGAAGCGTGAAGTTGACCATTTGTTATTTATGGAGGAGTAGGCAACACAGTGTCACTCGAAGGGGCAATCCATGAGTCACAACGCCGGAATGACGCTCGCACCAAATAGGAAAGCGGATTTAAGTCTCGGGCGACACAAACGGAACTGCACCGTCTGTCGTCACGAGCTTCGCGAAGACATCGAGTCTGCGTTCGTTGGATGGCGCTCTCCCGTGAAGATTGCGGAAGAGTTCGGCTGGCTGATCGGTCAAGCGTTTACAGACACGCGAATGCGTTTGGTCTTCTTCAGAAACGCCAGAGCAATATCAGGGCTGCATTGGACGCTTCATCGAAAGGGCTGATGACGTTGATGTGACAGCGTCGGCTTTCGTGTCTGCCGTACAGGCTTATGCGAAGATCAACTCGGCTGGTGAATGGATAGATCGCTCGGAAACTGTCTCGATGAATGAGCTGTTCGAGCGCATGACCAGTCAGGAGTTGGAAGAATACGCCCAGACGGGAGAAACGCCCCGCTGGTTTCAAAATGCTCTGGGCGCGACTGCGGATGTCAGCCTGCCAAGGATCATCGTGGATCTTTAGGCTACTTATCGAACTCTCCTGGATGCAACGCGATGGTCTTGATGGACTGTTCCAACCCTTTAATCTCCCCCTTGTATAGCTTTGGATCCAAGGTACCGAAATACTGCTTGACTGCTAGTTCTCGCTCTCTGTCGAGGGAACTACGGGAAACATCGAACTCATGCCCATCTTTGCAATCTGGGACCCTGAGGGCAGACATTGAACAGCGCACTTCCGGGTGGCAGCCATTATTTCTCCGCTGGGTGTGAGCAGAACTCTAGTTCTGAGCGGAAGTTTACAGCATTCTGACAGAGGCTCTGCATCGACGTTGAGGTTCCCTGACAGGCCGTGCTCTGGGAAGGGCCCATTCTGGTGGTAGCTGCTAGCCGCAACACGACACCGCAGTCAGGGCGGCGTATCTGATGGCAAACAAACGAGCGGAAAAGGGTCTAGGCGCAACAGATTCGACCGCGAGGCCCGCAAGGGGCAGGCCGGCCCGTCGTTACTTTATTTCCGTACCGCTGAGCGTTATGAATCGCGCACTGGGCGACCGTTCGTTCTTATCGTCAGAGAAGCGACGTATTTAGCTGCCTTCGTCGGAGTAAAGGCGAATCGGGTTCCTCGAAAGTCGTCTTTTTGAGAAAGGGCGAGGTCGGCACAGGCCGAACCGGGTGGGAATTTCTCAAAAACTCGTTCATAGGCCGCTTTCGCGTCTCGAATTGAGCCACCAGTAGAGCGGGAGACTGAAGGCCATGCCTCCCAACAGCGACAATAAAATAAACCAGTACCACTTCACTGGCCCGATGGGACGCACGGCAAAAAAATAGGCGAGAAGTCCCATAGCAACGAAGGCGTCAAGCATGAAGGATGAGGCGAGCAAGTTGCGGGCGACTCCACCGCAACCATTTGGATCGTGAATTGATGCGTACAGAAACATTCCGTTTGGAAAGACCCAGCCGAAGAGAGCGACTGCGAGTAGTGCCCAACCTTTTTTCATCCGGCTTTGACCTCCTGTTCCGATTGCATTACGTTTCCGCATTTGCCGGTTTGCTGTCAATCCAGGCAAACAAACAGAGCGGAGAAGCGTCTAGGCGCAACAGATTCGGGGCTTAAGGCCCGGAAGGTTCCCCGTCGGCTACGCGGGTCAGAGCGGCAGCACGGTGCCCCTTTCATCGTTTTCGCTTTTAAAGTAGAGCAGATGTTTCTGCTGCTGGATCGGCATTCCGGAGGACTCGCCCATCATCGGCAGCAGCCCGTCGTTACTTTGTTGCCGTACCGCTGAGCGTCACGAATCGCGCACTGGGCGACTCCTTCGTTCTTATCGTCAGAGAAGCGACGTACTTACCTGTCTTCGTCGGAGTAAACGCGATCGGTATGACGCAGCTTTGGCCCGGTAATGCAGTGCAACCATATTGGACACCTTTCACGACGCTGTACTGCTTCACGTCAATGTGGAAATACAAGGTCAGAGTGGTAGGGCCGCTATTGGTAATGGTGACCGGCAGGGTCTCGGAACTGCCAACAGCGACATCCGGAAACTCTAGGAAACTGGTCGAAGCTCGTAGGTAGTTAGCCGGTAAAGTATAGATGTAAGCGGCCCCTCCGGGATTCTCTCTCGGAGCGCCTGCTACTACGAGATTACCTTCCAGCGCGACGGACTGCCCGTAGAAGGAATCGCCCGTCGGGCTCCCATACACCTGGGAGGGCTTGGGAAACGATTCCCATGTATTCCAACCGCCAGCGGGTTTGGAGTAGACTGCAAAAAAATTCCCATCGGAGCCGATTACGAGGTGACGCTCATCAATCGCGAGAGAGTAGCCGAAGAAAGGAGCCGGATAAGACACCTCTGCTGCGGCGTCGAGATTGGTCGCATCGGCCCAACCGGTGGCAGGCTTCATAAATAGATCGACCACGCCGTCGTTCCCGTTTGATGTATCAACGCCGATACTGCTGACAGCCAAAGTGTCACTCGATAGGGCAACGCTCC
>CAVZRF010000028.1:0-61450 GCA_963777685.1 uncultured Acidobacteriaceae bacterium
TGTTTCAATCCATCGATTTGCTTCTGTTGCGCGCCGGTCTGGGTTTCGGCCTTGAGCCGCGCATCATGCTCTTGCATCCAGCCATAGCCCACAAAGACCAGAAAGCCGGCGAGTAGAACCGAAGGTATTGCTATGGCGAGGATCTTTTCACGCTCTGGAATAGTCATCTCAATCCTCTCTAGTGTCACGTATGTAGCGCACGGCAAATTCCAGCAGCGCGAAGATGACGCCGACGGCGGCAATCGCACCCTTGGTGTGCTGAATTCCACGTTCGTGCTGGTCGAGGCGCTCCTCGAGGGCGTAAAGCCTACCCGGTTGGCCCGCGCCCATCAGTGATGCCATCTGATTCTTGAGTACGGCCATATCGCTCTTAACCAACGAGAGATCGGTCAGCACCGATGCTTCGAATTCAGTCATGCTCTCTGTGTTTCCTCTCTCTCGCCGGCTGGGGCGATGGAATACGCCACCGTCACGGTTACAAAGGAACATTGACGAACACAGCGCTCGAGAAGCGCGAGTAATTCGGTGGAGTTGACGCATCATATTGCCGAATGAAGTATTGCTCGATCGCGGCCTCCCGCGGAATGGTGAAGTTTGACACGGGGCTCCGCAGCACAAGGTTGGCGTCGTTACCCGGAGCAAAGTGCCAGTCCCGCCGTCTGACCTCGAAGCCGCCTCCGGTAGGCGGAGTGACGCCTGTCGCTATCTGAATCGCTGATCCGGTCACAGATGAGATCGTGAGCCCAGCAAGATTCGATAGCACGGTGACGGCCGTTTCTGCCTGCTGCGGCAGCCATGCATCTTTCGGCACAGTCGCGGAGAGCTTGATAGAGAGAGCCTCCGCCCAGTCGTTGGCAAAGCTGATGGTGTACTTCGTCAGATCGGGTGTTGAATTCCCAGCCTCTATCCTGACTGCCCGGACGACCAGGTTGGCGTTGACGCCAGTTGACACAGCGTCGACAGTCAAGACGTCGCCCGGCCAAATATCTTGCGGCGATTGGAGATTAAATGCTGTGTATTTGCCCGACCACGCGGCAGCGCGACTGGTGGCCAGTGCAAGCATGGCAAAGGCAGCATTTTCGCAGTCTGCGGAGCTGCGCGCCACAGGGCTAATCACGCTTCCGGCCCATGTTGAGGCGCCTGGAATTGTCGCATTGCCCTCAGCCGCGATACTGGCGGCGCTGGCCACGCGCGCGACGGAGCGATGAACAGTTCGATATGTAACCGTGATGGTTTCATTTACTGCGGGCACTGCGGTTGCGTAGAAATGGAGCGCTCCAGTTCGCTCAATTCGCGCGTCAGAGCCTTGCGTTGCCAGGCCTAGCCTGCGCGTGAAGACACTTCCCCCAGGTTCCTGGCTGGTTATCCATACTGCTCCCCCATCGGTTACGGTAATGTTGGCAATGCTGCCAACGAGGTTGGTGCTATTCACGGGAGCGAATGTGGCGAGCGCCGGCGATGTTGCCAGGGAACCGTCGTAGAGCACAGTAGAAACATCAATCGCACCGAAAGTGGTGTCCTGCACCTCCATCACCACATTGGCGCTGGATGCGATCGAGCTGCCGCCGTAGCTTACTTCGCCACCGTCGCCGACGGCGTAGTAGGCGGCAAGCTTCCGTTGCACTTCCTTGCAGTAAGTTCGGATGCGCAGCGTGTACAGATGCCCTGCGACGGGAGTAAAGGTTGAGCCCGTCGCCACGCCTTGAAGGATGGGGCCGACGACGGTAGCGCCAGCAACTTGCTGCACTTGAAAGCCGGCGAAGCAGTCACCCGCAGTGACCGTGCCCTCATAGAGCCCGCATAGCACGCCTGCGGAGCCCGCTCCAAATTGCACCCCGCCTGCCTCGATCACTAGCGCCCCGCCAACCTCAAATTGGTCGATGGCAACGACAACGGTGGCGCCATCTACACCGTTGCCACCGTTGAAGGTAAGGCCGGCGGAAGTTAGCCCGAAGTGCGATCCGGTGTCGGTCACATACCACAAAACAGGGTTAATAGTCGGCCCCTGAAAAAGATCAACGAGCGGTTTGGAGTGTGAGGCACTGGGAAAGTAGGGCAGTCGGGTAAGCATGAAGAGTACAGTCGTGCCGTCGCCCTGGAAAACCTCAGTAACATATGCGGCGGGCTCCTCTGCGCCGCAGACGGTTACGTCATTGGCGATCGTCTTCACCATGGAAGCCTGCAAGGCGGAGACCTGGAGCGTGCCCGCCGTTTCGCTCAATATATGGGTCACATTGCCTACGGGCGCGAGGGTCACCGCTCCTGAGAGCGCAACATAAGAGGCGCGCGCCATCGACGCTAACGCGGCTGCATTCTGCGACCAGCTCAGGCCGGCTTCGGGCATGAAGTATCCAACTGTTGCAACGGCCGCGCTGGTCCGCACCGACAAGCGAGTCGCATCCACCCGCGAAGTCAGAGTTGCCAGCAACTTCCCGACCCCCTGGCCCATGGTGGCGCGGGTTTGCGGCACGGTCTGCCAGTCAAGCAGGATCTCATCGCTGATCGCCGTTGCCAGCAGTTGATAGATCGCGCCGGTCGTTCCCGCACCGGCCAACTCACGCGCGGGCTCGGTGGCAAGGTATCCCGTGAAAAGGACGATGCCGGAGTTATCTGTAACAATCACTCTGCCATTTCGCAGCGGCGCCATGAGACTTGTCCCGTTCACGACGAGGCCGAAGGAGCAGATCGACGGCTCATTCAATTTGCGCTCGATCGTGATTGGCGGCTTTGCGGAAATGGCGCTGGAGTAATTGATCGCGCCGTTACCGTCCAGATTGTCTATCGTGACCTTCAATGTTGGCTCCTCAACGCTAGATCAGCGTCATCGGGCTGGGCAGAAAGCTGCGGAAGCACAGGACGTGCTCGCCATCGTTGGCATCGATGACCGGCAGCGCACGGAAGCTCGCATTGAGCGTTACCCATTCGAGCGGCGTGAGCAGCGTTTCTGTATCTTCCTGCGCGCCGCCGGTTGGCTGTAGACGCGGATAGTAGTAGAGGATTCGCTCCCCCTGTTCGCCCGGCATGACCAACAGCGCGGACCATTCCTGAAAGAACGTGCCGCCTTCGCGATCGACGAATCCCTCGATAGCTTGGACCTTCATATTGCTTGCCGGAACGCCGCGATCAGCGGCTGGGCGAGGGTGAGGCCGGTGGGCGTGACGGCAGACACGAGCGCCACGTTGAAGCTGATTCTGCGCAGGTAATCGGGATCGTTGTTGACGCTGGGCGGCGCTGCGCACGTAAGCTGCGCTGACTCCGCTGCCGACATAGCCGGTCTGTCCAGCGTAGTCGGCAGTCGACGACTACCATCTGCCCGGCAGAGAAGCTGCTCAAGCTGCCGGAAGCGATGTTCGAGCGAGGTCGCGGTCGATGCCGGCGGCCAAGGCCACTGCCGGCGCGCCTTGCCCTCCCGGAGCCGTTGGCGGTTGCGGCGGCGCCTGGCGCAAGCAGGTTCATGTGCTCGGAGCCGGCCGACAGCGCCATCGAGAGCTTCCGCCAAGTGAGAAAGCGGAATGAGACAGTGGCGCCGATCAGCTCGCGCATCTGCACCTGCGGAGCGGCGGGGCTGCCCACATTGAGCACATTGATGGTGCTCGCTGATTTGCGCGAGAAGTTCGCGATCCAGCCCAGGTCGATCCACGGCGCGGGCGGCGCGTCGAGGTTGAACTGGCCGTTCGACGGACGGATCGAAGACCGTTGGCTGTTTCGCTTGCGCGAGTTCACCGGCGCGAAATACGCGCGGACTCTTCGCGTGAGCGGAGTCGTCGGAGTCGTATATGTAACAGCGGCTGTGCTCATAGCTCTCCCGGCTCCTGGTATGCAAAGACGGTGACGCTGGCGCTTCGCGACAGGCGGTCGCGCAGCGTCACGGCGGCGGTGAAGTCGGCTGCGGTCCAGAAGACCGGCGTGTTCAGCTGCACCGGCGGCGTCTGTGTGTAGTCGATCTTTGGCGCAGCAGTTTGGCGACAAGCAGGCCCAGCATTCGGCGTCCATCTCGTCCAGCGCCCGGCCGCGGTCGAGCCCCGAGGCAGTCTGCGTTCCGCCAGTGGTGTAGATGGATCTCGCATTCGAGCCGGGCCAGTACCAGGGGGAGATTGACGTCGATCTTCAGCGCCGTCCAGCGTAACACGAAGACGTCCGGCGGCAGCATCGGCACGACGGCTTCGGCTTCTTCGACCAGATCCCGGGCCGCTGCGACGCCGCGCAGCAGCATCGTGCGGTTTGGGTTCAGCGTCGCGAGCCGGTTGCGCAGGGTGACGTAAAACGTGTCTTTCGCATTTTGCATAGTGTCCCTCAAATATCCTGCGGCAGAGCTTCACGTAACTGCAGGCGATACAAATAGGCCTGGCCGAAGGCTTCCGGCGCGGCGATCGCCTCGATCAGGAAGAATTTGCCATTGACGGCGACCCCGGCGGCCTGGCGAAGAGCGCATCGGCGGAGGTCAACTGTAAGGCGCCCACCTGTGCCTCGATCGCCGAGGCCGAGACAGTCAGCTCGAATTTCTCCGGCTAGGCCCTCGCTGCAGCGGGATCCGCACTCGCGAAAGATCGCCGGCGAGACGGTAGGTGTTGATAGGTCTGTGTGGTGATACCGATCTCCGTGGCGTCGCTGCCGGCAGAGGCCGCCGGTATCTGCAGCGATACCGAGAATCCGCCCAGGGAACGCAGCAGGGCGTCGGCCACGCGCTGCGCGATACCGGGCTGTGATTTCGAACACTAAGGTCCGCGCTCATGATTTCCTATCTGCTCACTGCGTCACCCCAGCCGATTCGCGACATAGGGTCGCAGCAGGCGGCTACCTGGGTCGTCGATCAGGGAGTTGGAAAAGTACTCCATCTGCATGGTGTCGAGCTTGCTCGACTTCACATTGAGAGAGGGCGTGGCCTGCGTATTCTTGACGATCTGTGCGCAGGCGCACATTGACCGCGTTGCCGATAGTCAGCAGGCCGGCGGTGTAGGTCACCGTCGACCTCGTTATAGGGCAGCCCGAGGATATTCGTGGGAAAGATCAGCTCCCCGGTGTCGGAGTCGCAATCGACGGTGGTGGGATCGAGGGCCGTCCAGGCGCCGGGCAAGCGAGAAGGCCCAGGCGATCTCCGCCTGGATGGGATAGATGAGTTCGCCGCGCGCGGCCGGCCGTAGCGACGTTGATGCCTACAAGCGGCGAAGTCGCCGGCGGAATGGCCACCAGTGGCAGATAGCTGATCCGCACGGTCTGGCTCCCTCGCTCAGAGGCGCATCCGCTCGACATACTGGGTCGCGATTGAGGCTCGCGCGGCGGCAGTACGCCTCCATCAGCGCCGATGCGGCGGTGACCCAGTCATCGGTGGTATCGGAGGCCAGGCCGAAATTTTCATAATCCGTTGGCTGCAGATATCCCATCGTTGCGTCCTCTCTTCAGTGGGTGTGGCGGAACTGAGGAAAGGAGCAGTACCGGGAGGTCCTCAGCTCCTGCGCGATGAGCTGCGATGAGTGCGCACCCGCGTTCACTGATCGCTGCCCTGGGTCTAGCGGTCGACCAGCACCTGGTAGTGCGCGTAGCTCGCGCCCTTGACCACCATGCCGCCGAACTTCACCGCGACGTACTGCGAGGCCAGTGAGCCCGGGAATGCCGAGCTGGAAGACGCGGGGCGAGGGGTCGCTGAGCCAGTGGTACTCGATCAGGTCTTCGGTGACGATGTAGGCGGGCAGACGGCGGTGCCGGAGCCCGGAGTGCCGGTGTACGGGAGCGCCCACTCCGGGATCAGCGGAAGGTCGCCCGCCTGGGTGGAAAGCATCTTGACCGAGAAGCCGGCCGGCAATCTCCTTGGTGTTGAGGACCACGTTGAAGTCGGTCTTCATCTCGCGGTCGATCAGGTCGAGCAGCACGGGATTGGCGTAGATCGCGGTTGGGCGCGATGCATAGCCGGTGCTGGCGACCATCTGGGCGACGGCGGACTTGAGCCCGTCGACGATGCTGGCGGTGGTGCCGATGGTGGTGGTGTTGCCGCCGGCCTGCGATCTGGCCGATGGCGCCGAAGTATTGGGTACGTGGTCGGCGTCGAGAGCGAGGTGTCGTTGCCGTTCCACAGCGCCACGTCGTGGGTGCGCATCACGCCCTCGACGGTGTCGACCAGGTCCTTGGCCTGCAGGTAGGCGAACTGCTTCTGCTGATTGCCGAGCTCCATGTCGAAGAGGTTGTAGTTGATCTGCGCGACGATCGCCTTCAGCGGCACGGTGCGCTCCACGCGGGTCGGGCGAGACCATGGGGGCCACGATGTTGCGCGGGTCAACGAAGCCTGCCGCTGCCGCGGCGGGGATGGCGGTCTCTTCAAAGAAGCGCGAAGGATGGCCGGTCGCCGGGACCTGCTTGATGCGCTGACCGAAGATGCCGCGACGGCGAACGATGTCGGTGATCTCGGTCTGGTAAAACGGCACTTCAATCGCGCCAGGTCCGATGAAGTCGGCAGCAGCGTGGATGTCGAAAAAATTAGCGTTCATAACTTCTTTCCGCCTCGTGAGGCCGTGTTCAGGCTATGGTGAATGATGGGTGAACTGAGGAGCGGCTGACAGCCGTGCTCTGCCGTAGATCCAGCGCGTCGGACGCTAGACCAGGATGCCGGCGCGCAGCAGCTGCGACTTGACCGCGATGCGCTGCTCGAGGCTGAGCCCGGTGAGGGCCGCGTCGAGTGCCCCGGCTTCGATGGACTCGATCCACGTTCAGCGCCCTGCTTGGCGAGCAGGCTGGTGGCGATGGCCGGACAGCGTCCTGCGCTGCAGGCTGCGGGCTCCGACGCCTGGGCGCGCAGCTCCACGATCTGGTTCTCGGCGTCTTCGAGCCGGCGCTCGAGTCGGTCTCGCGCCAGTCGAGCAGCTCGACGGTCTCGAGGGCGGGCACGACTCTGAGAATCGCCACCAAGGCCGGCTGCGCCGACTCGACGATACGTGATGCTTCGCCTGCGACCGCCGCGTCGGTCTCCAGCTGGCGCTGTCGCCAGCTGCCAGTGCTGCGACGCCTTCGCTAGACGCTTGCGTTCAGGCTGCCAGCTCCTGTCTTCCTCTCCATGTTTTTCCATTTCCATTCGTTGTCCCTCCTCTGTTCGCTCGTTGCTGCGATGCTTGGACCAACTCCATCTCGCGTTGGCTAGCGCTGCGCTCGCCTGCGGCCGCTGGCGCGCGACGTGGGGCTGCTGATGCCGCGGCACACCCTCTTCTACCAGCCGAAACGTGGTCTTGCTGATAGGCGGCCTTGTCCGCGAGCAGGATCGCCGCGCCGGTGAAGGTGGCCCTGGTAAGGGTCCAGACTCGGCGCGCATGTCGGCGACGTGCGCGTCGGCCAGCTCATAGGACATGCCCATGGTGCCTCGGCGGCGCGCGTTGCATCTGCTCCTCGACCTCGGGAAAGTCGCGGCTGAAGAGATAGCCGCGCGACGACAGACTCGGCTGTCGTGGACGTCGGCCTCGGTGATGATTCCGCACTTTCTGCGCGCATCGTGACCGTCCCACCCGGGACGATAGTCGACCGCCATGCCCAGCAGGGACGGCAGTGCGGCCATGGCCGCCGACCGCGACAGGACGACCCGGTGGCCGCGCGCGCCCGACGGCGCCCGGTCGCTGGGCTCATCGACCAGCGTCAGCACGCCTTCAAAGGGAGTGCGGTTTGGATGGCCCGCGACTACCGGAATTCTGATTGCCATTGCTTCGAGTCTCATTGCTTCTCCCGACAATCTGCTTTCTCACTGTTTACCGGGCTCATCTTCCTGCCCCGTTCTCCGACTCTTCGCTTGCTTAAACTGCCAGTTCGCGCCACTGTCGCCGCTATTGTTCCGACTCGTTCCTCCACCTCCTGCTTCGGCGTTGTCTTCCGGTAGAGGATGGAAGATCGAGGTGTTTGCCGCGCCAGAGGGCCAGGCCGCGCATGGCCCGGACTTCGTCGACGGTAAGGACGCCGGCGGTCAGCAGCTGGGTCTGGATCTGCGACCTCGGTCATCTCGTCGCGGGCGTCGAGCTCGTTGAAGACGAATTCGAACTCGCGCCAGCCCAGCCTCTTGGCAAACAGGTCGCGCGTAATGTGCTCGGCGAGCAGCTTGGCCAGCGGAATGATGGCGCTGCGGAAGGCCTCATCGGACTGGTCGCCGGCGGTGGAGCGGTTCACGTCGCGCACCAGGCCGAGCAGCATCGGCGGCAGACGAAAAGGCGTTGGCCACCATGCGGAGCAGGAACTCCTGCCAGTTGAGCCGCAGGTCAGCGTCGGTGCCGGCGGCAAAGCGCAGCACCTCCGGCTTCTGCTCGGAGCTGAGCAGCGGGACGCGGCCCGTGCCTTCGATCTCGTCCTGCCACCAGCGGATCAGGCGCTCATGCTGCGCCGGGCGTGGTCTCGTTCAGCCACAGCGCGTACTGCACCACCGAGTTGCTGGCCAGCTTGCCGGCGTAGCGATGCGCGCCAGAAAGCTGTTGACGCGTCTCGAAGGCAACCTCCAGCGGGCCGAGGCCAAAGGGCGTGTGGGTGCGCGGGTTCATGCCGCAGGTAGATCAGCTCGTCGTCCAGCAGGGGGATGACGGCGTCTCGAGGCCCGGCCTGGCCGGTCGCCTGCGCCGTAGCGGGATCGCCAGTCTCGGGGCTGCCGTCCCATTGGGCATCGATGCGGATGGTCGCGCCGTCTACCGGCCAGAGGTCGAAGGGGTTCTGCGGGTCGCCGGTCAGCTCCATCTCGATGGCGCCGAAGCCGCCGACCAGGGCGTCTTCGAGCACCTGCTCGATGAGGGTGCGAAAGGAGTCGCCGTTGTTGGGCTCCTCGAGCGCGGCGCAGCACCTCGGCGCGCTGCGGCGGCGTCGGGGACGGTAGCCGGCGTGTAGCCGCGCTTGCAGCTTGATCTGCCAGTCGAGGCTGGCGATGCGGTCCTTGATGACGTTGATCGCGCGGCGCACCACCGGCGTCTCGGCGAAGCGGCGCAGGTTGACCGGGGTCGGCTTGGGCAGCAGGTTCGACGGCGGCCGGTAGGGCCCCAGGATCGAGGGCAGTGCGACCGTCTTCCTGGAATCAGCGCTCCGGCGCTGAGCTCCCCATCTGCCGCAGCCCAACCGTTCCGTCCACCGCTTCCATAAGCGTTGAAACGACTCTGCTACGTTCACTCGGAGGTCCTTTCCCAGTCGCCGCGAGCCCTACAAAGCGATTCGCGACTGTCCCAAACAATGACCCAAAGAAAAGGCATGGCGTCTTCGCCATGCCTTCGATGAAGTTCATTCTTCCGTACGCAGCTATTGCTGAAGGTGCAGCTTCCTGCTAATCGAAGCAAGCCTCTAAGCACGAAATTCATGCCCTAATTCGCGCCGCGCGGCCTCGGCGATCCGCGGCAGGAGTCCGCGTCGTAATCACCCGAATGCCGCTCTCGCTCCATCGCGCTTCTGCCCGCGTCGTCGATTGCGAGCTGCTCAGTATTCAATTCGCATTCTCCCTGCGCGCCACGTCCCGAAGGGGCTCGACGATGGCGGTCAGTTCGAGATCCGCTCCCTCGACCATCTTCACGCCGGCGGCCAGCTCGCGGAGGCTGAACGCCAGCACCTTGGCGGTCTCCAGGTCGCCGTCGAGCGAGACCGCATGGAACATCCGTACCATCCCGTTGGCGGTATCCGCAGTCGATCCGCAGCGGATGTCGCCCGGGCCGTGTATGGCGCGGCCGCAATCCGCTTCCGCATCAGGTCCCACACCCCCGCCCGCTCGAACTGGGTCCGCATCGCCCGTAGATCGCCTGCCGCCCGCTGCGCGAAACCGTTGCGCGTTTGCGCGGCTCGACGAGCATCTCCATCAGCTGGTCCATCTCGGCGGGCAGGTTCTCCGCCAGACAACCTTGCGCCGCGGTGATCTGCAGGTTGTTCGAGAACGAATCTTCGAGCGAAGCGAGTATCGGCTTCAGGTCGACGACTCTCTCTCAACTGTGCCGCGATCTCGATCTCCAGCGCCTCCAGCATCGCCACATCGGCATCGGGGTCGAGGCAGCGCACCCGGCTCCAGTCCGTGTGAATCGCAGGAGCGTCTCGCCGCCGTTCTGGCCGCCCGGCTCGCGCAGCAGCACCCCGATATTGACGAACTCGTTCTTCACCGGATCGGGCACATACCGCACCAGGAAGAACTCACACTCTCTAAGCGTTTGCATCGAACCTCAAGCCGCCGGCTTCGTCGCGCGCGAACTCACATCACCCACCTGCTCCCCCCATTCTCTGCCCATCGCCGCATCCGCAAACTCGCCCGCCGCCGATTTCTTCCCCCTCTCCATCCACTTTGGAAAGGGCCCTCGGTCAGCATTCCCGAAACATCCACGATCAGCTCCCGCACCCGGCCTTGCCGTCAGACAGCTGTTCGACCAGCCGTTCCAGCTCCGCGATATCGCCGCCGTACCACTCCGGCGGCACCGTTCTCGGCGATCCCCCAATCTTCTCCGGCGCCATCGCTCGATCCGCGCCAGCCACGGCTCGAAGCTCTCCCAGCCGGCAACGTCCCGGTAGACCGCATTGCGCGCGTAGACCCCGCGCAGCGGAGCGTCGACGAACTTCCATTCGCCGGCATTGAAACAATATCCCTGGTCGATGAACGTCGCCAGGTAGCGCCGCTCCCGCGACTTCTTCGAAAACACCGCCTGCCGGCCGTTCGCGTTGCCGGTCCATTTGTCGAGGGCCAGCATGCCGGCAAACTCGCCCAGGTTCCGAACCTCGATCAGCATCTCCTCCGGCAGATAGTCCACCACCATGCCCCGGCATCAGCCCGCCCACGAAGCGCGAACCGAACTGCAACCCGGGCAGGCATCGCTCCCGGCCGCGCCGCAGTTCGATATCCAGTTCGGCGGTATTCTCGATCAGCCATGGGCTCACCTCGATCACCTCGCACGCCGGAACGGTCAGCCCCACCGCCTCGGCCAGCCGCGTCGCCAGCAGCTCATTGGCCAGCACCCGCAGATGCTGCGGGTTGTTCTGGAACTTCACCACATACAGATTGTCGTCGGCGCCGAGCATCAGATGGCTCTGCGCGCCGCCGCGCATCCGGCGGATCTGTTGCACCGCGATGACCGCCAAACCCGCCTCCAAAGAGTGCATTCCAACCGAGATGCAATACCGGGAAGAGTGCCACGATTCTATCTCCCTTCTCCACCTGCGCGCCAAACTTCTGCTTGACCAGCAACTCTGCTCTCGCGCCTCAGCGCAATCGCCATCGCCATCACGCAATCGTCGTGGGCGCCGGACTGCGCTCCGGTCTTCCCATTGCGCAGCCGCACAAAGCTCCGGCACTCCTTCAGCAGCCGCCGGCTCTGAAAGAGTTCCGGCTGCTCGACCAGTGCCGCCGCCAGCCGTCCGATCATCGCCGGCCGCGAAAGCGACGAAGTCAGCCAGCCCTCCTGGCCTTCCTGCTTATGACTCGCTGGTAGTGGCAGACACTCTCGCAGATAAGCCAGCACCCCGGCACCGTGATTGTTGCGCTCGACCACCAGCCACGCGCGTCGCCTGTACTCGCGGCCCAGCGCCGCCGCCCGCTGCGCCAGCTCGAGCGTCCCCAGCTTCGCCTGCAGCTCGGCGCACTGCAGGCCGGTCGCCAGATCGATCACCTGCGCCGCCGAATAGTCCCCCTCCGAACCTCCGCCCGCCGGATCCACCGCCACCAGGTATTCCTGCCCGGCCAGCGGCGGGATCCAGACCAGCAGCTCTCCGCCGTTCCGCGGTCGGAGCTCCGCCGGGTCAGCACTCTGCAGTCGCGCATCCAGCGATCGGCAGATCGAAGACAGCAGGCGCCGCTGGCCAGAAAGCATGCGTCGGCGTCTTCGGCATACTCCTGCCGCGCCAGTCCGCGAAATCCTGCCTCCATGCGCGCGCCGGAAGCCGATCTGGCTGCCGCTCAACCGTGGCTCCCCGCAAGTTCGCGCTCCTCGCCGGTCCAGTCGGCTCCGTGACCGCTGTCGGCTGATACTCCGGCTCCCACCACCAGGGAAAGAAATGCCGCACCAGGCTCCCGTCCGCCGTGCTCGCCGACGCCTTTGCCATTCCTCGTAAAAGCACCCGTCCGCGCCGTTGGGCGTCGATTCCAGCACCAGCTCCCCGTCGACGGCAGCGCCGCGCGCAAGCCCGGCCAGGGTCTCCGCGGGGTCGCCCGGCCAGCGCGCTACCTCCGAGCAGTGCAGGTTCTGGATCGTCGCCCCGCGCCCCGCGTTCCGGTCGCCCGCTGTCTCCACCCGGTACTCGCTGTCCAGCGCGGGAAAGACGATCTGCCGCGCGCTCGCCCGCGCCGTCCGCAGCGCCCCGTCGCGCAATGGCTTCGGCAGGTCGCCGCAGAAAACGGTGCACGCAGCGAAAGATCCCCTCCGCCGCCTGCCTGGGTATGCGCCACCTGTACCGTCAGCGTCCCCGGCTGGGTGATCGTCTTCAGGAAAAACCGGCCCGCCACCCAGGTGCTGATCCCCATCTGCCGCGCCTTGAGGACGATGTTCGATTGGCCCCGCCGGCGCTCATACTCAAGCTGCGCCCGGTTCGGCGTAAGCTTGACTTGCCTACCCCGCCGGTCGCGCACCCACAGCAGCGCATCGCGCAAGAAAGGCCCCCATCGTCGTCTTGGCCTGGGCTTGGCCCTGGCCCTTCCAGGATTCTCCCCAATCCAGTCAGCTCTTCAACCGAACCACCGCCGAGACAAAACCCTTGCACCATCCCAGCCGCCTCCTCAAGCCAAAACAAGCCGTTCCAGCGCAACACGCTTTAGAACACCTGGATCCACGTATAGGTGCCCGCCGTCGCCGTCTGCGCGCAGACCTGCTCGTGGTCTGGAGTCCCCTGGACATACCACTGCAGCGCCCGGTTCGCCGCGTTGCACGCCGGCTGAGTAGCCGTTCCCGGAACGATCTGCAGGCTCGGCACCACCACCTGCGCCTGCAGCGCGGTCGCTCCTGTCTTCGTCGGCGTAAACGTTAGCGTCGACACCGGATTCAACCCGGAAGCCAGCGATTGTTTCACGATCCAGTCGCTCGACTGCGATTGCGTTCCGTCCCAGTAAGTCGCGTTCAGGTCCCAGCCCGGTGAGTTATAGTTCAGCGAAGCTGTTGCCGGCGTGTTGTAACTCAACTTGAAGCTCGGCTGGAAGGTACTGTAGAAACCAACCGGCGCATAGAAATTAAGATTCTCGAAAGTCGGCGTGCCTGATGGAGTGCCACCCACCACCATCTCCCACGGGTCGTTCACCGGGGCGATGTTATTCCAGAACGAATCAGAGAAGTAAAGCGGCTGCGAAAAGTAGTTATTCGTCGAAGTCGCCCGGTTGGTTGCGTTGAGATAGACCGGCTCGCCAAACAGCGTCTGCGAGGTCCCCGAGCACGCCCGGTCGGCTATCACGGTTACTCCCGAAGGAAGCGCCGAAGTCACCGGCCCATACTGGTTCCAGAACTGCACATATCCCGAAGGTACATTGGTCAGGCATTGCATCGACCCGATGATCTTCGCATTGAACGCGCTCGGTGAAATGTAATATCCCGCCGAAAGCGGGTACGCGGTCGCGTTGTTCCAGGTGAAAGTGGTTCCAAAGATGCCGCGTCCCTCCCTCGACGTCGAAGCAATATTCGATACAGCGAATCGCACTCCGTTCCGTAGTAGGCGTTGCCGTAGTCAGAGACGCCGATCGGCGAGCCATTTGGATGGAAGTGATAGAAGACATTATCGCCCTCCAGAACTTCGATCGCGGCCGTAGTTCCCACTCCTCCTGTCGCCACGTCGTATAGCGTGTTGTCGGTGAAGTTGCCAAAGACGATTCCATATGCCGCCGGGGGCAGGCTCGAAACCATCACGGTGATCGCCCCGCTGCAGTTAGATCCAGTCGTCACTGGAGTTACTGCCGTGACCACGCCGCTGACGACCGTAACCGTCGCGGTCGGCATCACCTGGCAGGGATTCTTGCTATACCCATAACCCAGAAGATAGACCTGATTGTTCGAGCCGTATCCGCTGCCGCCATTCGTCACGGTATAACTCGTCACTGAGCCGCCGACAACATTTGCCGTGACCGACGCAAAGCCAGGCAACGGATTGCCGGTAATATACACATTGCTCACCGGAGTCTGATAGACCGAGCCGTTGCTCCCGTTCGCGGGAGTATCGCCGATCTTCATGAAATGGTCGGTGCCGTTCGCTCCCGAGCAATTGATGTTCTCGATCTTCGATTCATTGACTCCGAAGATGTCCATGCAGGACGGTGCTTTCTGGTTTGCGTTCACGCGGAAGTCCCGCAGCAACAGCCGGCTCAGGTTTCCATTGATTGCGTCGGCGTGATAGATGACCGCGTTCGTGATCGTGCAGCTCTGCGAGATGATCGTCTGTTCCTGGCTCGCACCCTGGATCGACAACGTGCCGAAGTAACCATTCAGCGATGGAAGCAGGATGCCGGAACAAGTGCTGTAAGTTCCCGATCCCAGGACTAGCTTGGCCCCGGCGTTGTTCGCGGTGATCCACGCATCGGCCGTCGCCGCAGCGCAGTCGAGTTGCGTCGTGTAAGTCGTGCCGCCAACCGTGCAACCCGTGGCCGGATAGCCATCTGCATAGAAGACCTTATTGATTTGACCTGAAGTAACCACTCCCGACGTCAGCTGTGCGACGCTCGCGTTACCGGTTGCGGTCAATGTATCCGTGGTCGTTCCTCCGCTCACGGTCTCTCCGCCCGACACGCTCATCCCTGCCGCGAAGCTCCCGCTTCCCGCCGACGAGAGGTTGCCGCTGCCATTTACGCTGAATTTACTTGTCCAGGTTGAGCTCGTCGGGTTCCATTGGTGGAGCCCTATACCAGCGCTCGCGCCGGAATAGTTCGGTCCTCCCAAGAACTGAAACCGATAGAGCGGATGACAAAAAGCTGAGCAACCCAGTGGAATAATTCCCAGCGTTGTTGACGGTGCCCCGTTCAACGTAAACCCGGTGCCGATCGCGAATCGCAGTGCCGTTCTGTAGATTTTCATTGCCCGACGGGCCGATGTAGACATTCCATCCAGTGGCCAAGCCGGCTGCATCCGCTGGTGGCGACGGCACGGAAAGCTGCTGTCCGCTTGAGACCGTGACCATCACGCTTGGCGATACGATGCCTACGCCGCCGGAGTAGGTATAGGCTGCTCGGATGCTGTAGGTACCGGCGGGAAGCGTTCCCCCCGATGTGATCGACGGCGTTCCGGGGACAGCCGCGTAAGGCTGGTCCATCAGGTCGTACTCGCTCGCAATCTGATCGCCCACGCTGGTATGTCCAGCGCCGTCATAGACTGCGATCGTCTGCTTAAAAATGTTGCCGCTTGACGAGCTCGTCCGTTGGTTCGCGTTGTCCGTCAACGCAAAGTAAGGCTGGTGGCCGTTGGGATATGTCGGCAGAGTCGACCATGGCGCCCCCGGTCGCACCAGCCAGCGAAGCTCCATAGGGTACGCTGTAGCCTTCACCTGAGGAAGGCCCGGCGGATCTGCCATCCAGCGTCAGCCCGACACTGCTGTGTACAGCAAGTAGGCCCTGGCCGGCAACCGCTCCGCTGAACATTTTCACATTGGACAAATTCATCGTCACCGAAGGCCCTGTAAGGGTATCTCCGGGGCTTCCGCGTTGCTGTACCCAACGGCCATCGGGAATGTAACCGGCAATAATCTCGGCGCAGGTATTCACGCCGCTGTTGTCGCAGTTTCTCGTCAAGTTCGCTCCGGCCGCTCCCATAACCGAGAACGCATCCTGCGCGTTCACATGAGAGTTAGTGACCTTAAACGAGGTGATACCGCCGCCGAGGATCTCGACCAGCGCCCCAGCTGGCCATGCGATGGCAGTTGTGCCGTTCTGTCCCCGGCCACCGACGCCCAGATACATGTTGCCGTCGCCGGCAAAACCCGCCACCGCGATTTGCTCATACGTTCCGCGAGTGATGCCGCCCCCTAAGGAAGAAGCCGCCGTGCTTCCCCATAAGAAATCCGGAGGAATCACGATGAACCCGTTAAAGGACTGCTGGGTTGTCGGCACATCTCCGGGTGAGGTGTAGTAGTAGGGCAACCAGGCAGTGCTCTGTAGACTTACCGATTGGCTCGACGTCGTCATCGCTGCCGTCGTTGCCGTCCACTCCATTACCCCGCCGGCGATCACACCGGCATTGACATATCCCAGCTCAAAGTAGAAGTGGTCGACTGTCGTAGTCTCGGAGTTGATCGTCTTGAACCCGCTCATCATTTGCAGAGGCTTGATCGAGCCTCCATAGAAGCCTTCATTTGTTCCGACCGTGCTATAGATAGCGCCGTGCGGATCAGGTGCGATCGGCCCCGATGCCGGATACACGCCATTCACGCAATTGACGTTGTAGCAGTAGTTATCCGCCGTCAGCCCTGGGTACATCACCCTGGTGTCGTAGAAGTAGCTTTCGTTGACGGCGCCGGAAAGAACCAAAGGCCACCGCGTCATGAAGACCGTCAAGTTGTGGACGTCAAATCGCTCCCCGCCGTTGATCTCGATACCTCGGCCGCCGCCGTTAAACAGACGCAAGTCATGGAGGTTGTAGCTTACGATCCCATCCATCTCCAACAGCGTTCCGGTCGTCGTATGGCCATTTCCCTCGATCGTCAAGTCGTAAATGCCGCCTTCGCAACCTCCCAGCAATTGCTTTGAGCAGCCGGTCACGGTGATGGCGTTGGCTGTCGTGCTGGTTTGCTGAATGATCGAGCTCTCTCTCGACATGCCCCGAAGCGTGATGTTTTGCGGGATGCGCAGTTCGCCGCTGATCTTGCAGATTCCGGTCGGAATGCGAACAACCTGGGATCCTTGCGCATAGGATTGCGAGGTCGCTGCAGTCACCGCCGCTGCGATCGCCGCCTGCAGCGCTGCCGTGTCGTCCGCTCCTGACGTGCCGGTCCAGTTGCAAAGTGCGCCATACGGAGCGCTTCCCGCATAGATTTCCGTGTTGAGATTTGCCGCGAACGTAGTGGGCATCATTCCCGCTGGAACCCTCGCTGTTGCGTCCAGCGGCGCGACACCGCTGGCCACGCCGACTTTATTGGCCGGTAGGGCAGCGTTCGCCGTCGCTTGGGCAGCATTCGCTGCCGCAAGGGCCGCCGCCGCGCCACCACCCCCATTCGCATCGACATACTCTTTCGTCGCTGCCTGCAAAGCCGCCGTCGGATCCGCCGCGAGCGTCAGCGGTCCCGTCAGACTTCCGCCGGAGAGTGGCAGCAGCGAGCCCACCGTATCGTCCACGTAGTGTTTGTCTGCCGCCTGCTGCGCCGAAGTTGGATCACCCTCTAGCAAAAGCGATCCCGTCATCGTTCCTCCGGTCGTCGACAGATAACTTCCGGTGATCGACGAGATGGCAGTGTCGACGTATTGCTTGCTGACTGCCTGGATCGCCACCGTCGCTGGCACCAGTTGCGATCGTATCTCTCCTATTGTCGTGCTCGACGCCGCGGGGACGATCCAGTACTCCTTATTAACCGTCCCATCGCTCAAGTGATATACGGCGGTATAGTAGGTGCCGCCTGGCAAGGCCCCTGCATTCGGAGCCAGGCTTAGCTCTACCGAACCATTTGCACCGATCGCAACGGTCGTGCTGCCCGCTGCCACCGCTGCGTTTGTGGCAGTAGTGAAAGCCGGCCAGCTCACGATGAGAGTCCCGCTCGCCGGAGTTCCGTCCGCGCGGTAGACCGTGTCCTGAATGGTAGTCGTAGAGAGTGTTTGACCACGAGCTATCGAGAACGGAGCGGACACCATTGCCAATATCACCAGGAAACGGAGAAATAAGGTGTTTCCCATGATTCGCGACAAACACTCCTGGTTGTCCCTGTCCGCCGCGAATGTGGCCGTCGAATATGTCGTCATTGTCCCTTGACTCCGCAATTGCTAGCTGGCAACTCAGTTCACGCCAAAAAAGAAAAGGAGACGCGGTCAGCGCCTCCTTCAGTCACTTATTTACTCTCTATATTCAGAATATCAAGTTGGACCCCTTCACTACGCCAACTTTTTATATTTTTTATCTCAAACTATTTCAGCAACTTACAGCAAGTTAGTCCTTCTTACCCTCTTGACAGCAATTTTAGTGCTCTAGGTTTAGTAGCTCATACTCGAGAAATATCTCGGTTAACTTATCGATTGCCTCCGCATACTTCCTCACGATTGACCGTAGGCTTTGACCCGTCATCGCCGCGGTCTCACCTTGGGAATACTCCTGGAGCGCCACCCGGGCGATCACTTCCTGTGAGAACTTGTCCAGCGTCTTTAAGCATTTCTCGATGTCGAAGACAAAAATCACCGTGTCTTCGAAGTTGTGGAGTCTACGGCTCGACACTTTGCCCCGGAACATGCAGTTTCCGAGAATAGACGGCGTCTTCCCTAGCTCCAGAGATTTCTGCATATATTGCCGAAGCAGTGACTCCGTGTGCTTTCGGTAGAACGCCAGTGTCTCGATGGGTTTGCTCTTGACGCTCTCGATCAAGCCCTTGGGTAAAGCCTCCGCGAACACGGAAGGCAAAACCGGCGCCGCGCTCATCGCCCACCTACGCTTGGGACCTGGAAGAGTTCGCTTGAGTTGACCGCGTACTTCCGCCGCCCACCTGGCCGTCTACGCACTCGTGGAAGAGGGAACTCTCCTAGCTTGGCGGCGCAGCTACCGCAGTACACATGGTGTTGGCCTGCCGCCCGATACCAAAGAGAGCCGCAGCTTTCGCAAACCTTCAAATCGACAAGAATGTGCATAGTCTTTACCTCATAGGTGCATGTGCGCTCGCGGGTTCGTTGCCATGTGCCCTTCCCGCGGGATTGAGGGAACTCCCGGCCGCGCGCGTTGGCTCTAGCGGCGCAACTGCGCAATGTGGCTTCGCTCCCGATCTCTGTTGTCGTCAAGGTGGTTGAGAATCCATGTTGCGGGAAAAGAGATTTGCACCCGGGGATGCGCTCGTGTCGTCCGGTCTTGAATGACATTGCGATCTCCCCGCTCCGCTGCTCAGGCCGCAGAGTCTCCGCGCCATCGGCGGATAAATCCGTTCCGGGCGCGAGGCTCCTCCATGGAAACTGTCTTCCGTGAAGGATTGCTTGCGGTTGTAAGAGCGTGAAGGTGAAACTGAATCTATCTTTCGGGAAACTTCAGGTCAATAAATCAGTGCGGTGCACCGCTACGAATCCAGGACCCGGCGGCGAGCACCAGCGGTTTTAATAGGAAACAGTCGCAGTTTCAATTTCTTTAAGCTACGGACCTGGCGTCGCTGATTTAGCTCAAAGTTAATTGCGGGCCCAATGAATTTTTCGCAACTTCATGAACGGGTTCGGATCGAGGTGCTCCGCCGCATAGAAAACGGAAGCCTTAACGTGACTCTGCTGGCCCATCAGGTAGATTGCTCTGCGGCCCACATCTCGAATTTCCTCAGACGGCGGCGAAAGCTCAGCATCGAGCTACTGGACAAAGTGCTCCTGGCTCAATCCCTCAATCTCACTGATCTATTTCGGGAAGGCCGTCATCTCCAGCCGCCCGGAGTCCGTCCGGCGGTGGCAATGAGCTTCGATTCCGTTCCTCTGGTCGAGCCACTAATTGCCGCCACCAACGTCCGTATTCCCTCGAGTTCGATTGTTGACGTAGTGAAGGTCCGCAGCGGATTACTCGGCAGCCTTCGCGACAAATGCTCGGCCGAGCGGCGCACGTGGGACAGGTTCGTTGCCGTTCAGATGTGGGAGGAGGAAGCTGCCCTTATGCATCCCCTGCTGCCAATGAACACAATCGTGCTCATTGATCGCCACTACAATTCAGCCATCGCCTATGCTGCGGGAAGGCCAACAATCTACGCTGTGCGCATTGCCAATGGATTGCGGTTTCGCTTGGTCGCGCTACTGGACCGTCACCTCATCTTACGCACTCGCAACCCCGAGCATGTGCCCGAACTACTCGCGCTAACCCATGGCATGACGTCGACAGACATTATCGTGGGCCGGGTCTTCCTCACTTTAGTCGAGCACTAACTCGTCATTTCATCGAGGGCGCGGCGAGCTTCAGGTTCATTTCTTCTTCAGCACCGCGCTGTTGTTTTCATCCGACCCTATCGCACCCATTAGCTTCCTGACGTCGGCGTACTTCTCCGGCCCCAGATCCAGCTCGTTTACTTTGTATTCGCGAGAATAATGCAGGACGCCGTCTCCCGCCTTCACTTCGCTCTTGTAGCTGGCGAAGCCAACATCTACGCTGATCGGCTCGGGCATATCGTCGACCACGTACCCGGCCGGCAGCGTCATATCGATGGTGTCTCGCCAGGTGCCCGTTTCGCCCAGATCGATCGGATATTTGCGCGGCTTATCGCTGAACCTCTCCGCATTGCTTCCAATCACTCGTGGACGCACCAGCAATAAATCGCCGGCTGGTTTCGCATACCCATTCGCCGTCAGGGAAAAATCGACTACAACGCTCTTCGCCATGTCGCGTGTGTTTTGAGCGCTGGCCGAGCCCAGCGTAAAGCTAGCCAGGTCTCGCTGCAGCCGGTGTTCCATGTATTCTCGCTGCTCCTTTTCGGTCTCGGCATTGTAGAGATAGCGGTAGTGCGAAGCTGTCTCGCCAGAGCGCGTCTCGACGACCTTGCCTTTCAGTGTGCCGTCTGGCTCCAGTCTAAAAGAAGCTACGCGGTTCATTGTCGAGGCGTCGGCGGCCAATATCGGCAGCTCGACAATCTCGCTGTCTTTACCTGCCACAAGCACTCCGTAACTGCCCTGCAGCTCAGGCCGGATCAGGCCGATCGAGGTGTACGTGTCCGTCGGGTCAAAGATCAGATAGCGCCTGCCCGTGCGCCCTGTCACTACTGCCCGAAGGTCTGGATCGCCATATCCCGAGGGAATCTCAATCGCGGCGATCATGTGATTCCCATCGCGCGACGGCAGCGCGGGATCGACATAACCTCGATGGGTATCGACCAACACCCAGGTGGCGCGGACACCGACCGCGTTCAACATCGAGATCAGCAGCGTGGCCTTGTCCTTGCAATCTCCATAGCGATATTTGAAAACTTCAGCCGCCGAATGTGGCTGCAGTCCGCCGATGCCGACCTCGATGCCCACATACCGAATCTCGCGTTGCATAAATCCGGCAACGGCCTGGATCTTACTCTTGAAATCGGTTGCCGGCCCGGCAATTTCCTTGGCCTTGGCGTTAATTTCAAGCGGCGCTTCGGTACGCGGCGACGCGAGAGTGTCATACCAGTTCCCGATCTCCGCCCATCGCTGGTCGCCCGTCGGCAGATCGGTGGCCGAGTAATGGATCACCATCCGGCCCGCCAGAGCCTTCTCCGACGGCGCCATCGGTACGTCGGTCAGGTCGATCGCGGGCAAGTCCTGCAACTCCCAATGCCAATGACCCGGAGCAACCTCCGTTCCATTGACAGCCTCGTGATGCAGCCACGCCGTGTAATTCTTCCAGCCGCCCGGCAGGTCGACCTCAAACACCGCTTTATGAATGGGGATGGACTCCTGAAAATCCCAGGTCTGCTCCCGTTCACCGTAATCCGCCAGTTGGCGTACGACTTCATAGGCAACCACCCCGCCAGGATCGGAGCCCGGAGCATGTACCACTTTCCCCCGAATGTCGCTGTACAGGATTCCCCACTCCCCCAGCGCCTCGTCGTGGATATCCTCATCCTTGATCGAATACTGATGGCCATCCGGGCCAATGCTCCACGCATGGAAAGAGTTCAGCTTGTTGTCCTTGGAATACCAGGCCACAATCTCGGCATATTCCCGCCCTTGCGGACGAAGGATCTTGACCACTTTGCGCTCCCGCTCCGTCGTCTTGCCATCCGCGCCTACGGTGATCAGATCGTCGTCCAGCAGGATTGCGGCCTTCGTCTCGGCAGGATAACGAGGCAGCAGGGCGCTCGCAGCCCCGAGCGCCCAGTCAGGAAGTTGGTTGGACGTGGCCACGCTGCGGGGCAGTACGGATGTTAAACTCAGGGCGGCAATCACCAACGCCCAAGGTCGGCCAGTTTTCATTCGGCACCGCCGGCCGGAGTCTTCGCGACCGTCGGCTGCAGTACTGCCTGTTCCTGGTCCTTCGCGTTGACCTTTTGAAAGAAGTCCTTCAATGCTGGATAGTCACCCATTCCGTATATCGAAGTAGCCAGGACAAAGACACGCGACGCCTCCAGCGTGTCGGGGTTTTGCTTAAAGGTCGCCTGATATACCGCATCTTTCGGTAAGGGAATTTGAAGGTCTTTAGGAGCGCTTTCCACAGTAAAAGCCTTCGGCAAATGGAGAGTTACCTTGTCCTGAACCTGATAGGGATATTTAAGATCGACAGGAACGGTCCGCTTTTCATGAACGAAAAGCGGTGTACTACCTGCCTCGAAAAAAGTCGCTGGCATGAAGACGCGCTTCGATGTCGCTGTACCCATAGAGCCGGTTGCGTCCATCGCCACCATCAATGTCTTCTGATATTCGGTGAGCCCGAGGAAATGGTTGGTTTTCACCTCAACTCCAGGTGGAACGTGTCTCTGGATTTCCTCTTCGAACTCCCTCTTGATTGCGTCTTCGTCCGTCTCGAGCGCCCTCTGCCGCCAGTGGAGCGCCTGACTGCCTGTCAGCGCAATGCGGATGGTGCCATGCACTTTGCCATCCCCTTCGACATAAAGATCGGCAGTGCGCAGCGTGGTCGTTGATTTGTAGCCCGGTGCCGGAGTCTGGGCGATCTCCGTGCCATGGTCGGTCTGCCGCAATCCCTGAGTTTGGGAATGCTTCCAGTGCAGTTCGCCAAAGGAGCAGTAGCGCTCGCCGGGGTCTAGGAACGTCTCCTTACCGTCCAGCACGACTATTGCGATGTAGTCATCCAGTTGATCCCTCGAAAGGAACCCAGGGACAAAAAAGGCTTCGTCGCGGTTGGTCACCTGTGCCGCGTAGGCCTGCAAGCCGGCTGCTCGGACTAGCGCCACATAGAGTAGGGCGATTTCAGACGCGTTACCCCGCTTCCCAGCCCAGATGTCACCGGCGGTCTTGGTCTTGATGCCCTGGGCTTTGTTCTCTGCTGTGCTGTGTTCGCGGGTGAAGGTGGTATTCTCCAACGTCATCACCGCGTCGTAGATCTTCTGCGCCTTCTGTGCCGGAGTATCGGAGGGAGCGACAATTCCTCCAGCGATTCCGCCCAGCTTTCCCACGCTCATGAAGCTGTCGATCTCGTGCGACCAGTACTTTCCTTCCTCCTTCCAATATTCCTGCGGCGTCCTCACATCGGTGTAATAGAACAGGACCCGATACGAAAGGCTGTGCATGGGCGGCATGAACTCTTCAGTCGCTATCGGATCGATATTCTCGACGTCAAGGGAGTAGGCCTTGTCCTGGGTTCCGACCCTGGTAGTCGGCGCAAGGGACTCCTTGACCTCGACCCCCTTCGGAAGGGCGGGACTGTAGGCTAAACTTCCCGATTCTCCGCCGTGTTCGCCTAGGACTCCCCGATCGCTGGGAATAAATTGATAATGCGCTTTGCGGACATATAACGTCTGCTGGATATACCACTGAGGGGAAGAGACAATATTGTCCTCATAGGACAGCACATATCGGTACTCTAAGATGCTGCCCACTTGGACGTCTGGCAACGTAAAAACCTTCGCTTGGTACCTCACCGCTTTGGTTTTCTCCAGAACTTTGTCGTAGGGCTTGCCTGTAAAGGGAATTACGGTGCCATCACTGTGAATGGTGCGTCCGTCGACGCCTCGAATCGAGAAGCTGCGGCTATGATCGTAAACCAGCTCCACGTCGGCATACTTCTTCCCCTCCTCGGTGAGAATCTTCATTCGCACATAAAGAGAGTGCATGTGGACCTTGTCGTCGGCGCGCTCCTCTCGATAAAGGTAAATCGCCGCCGCACTCGGGACCGCCGGCTCGGCGGTCATTCTCAGTTCTTCAGGAGTCGGTTGAATCCAGCTCTGGGCGAAAGCTGGTAGCGAGACAAACAGCAGCAGATACACCACGCGGGGGCGCAGAATGTTGGCCAAGGCAATGTCCTCTTCCAAAAAAATCAGCTTTCCCGCATCAGCAGGGAACGGGATTCATAAGCAAGGAATGGCTCCATACATTTAGGCCCCAACAGCAGGGAATTACAAGCAAATTCCTCAGACCAAAGGCTTAAACCTGCGACAGACTTCCCAAAACCCTGAATCCGCGGGCCAAGGTCTAGGAGCTTCTTCTATCCAGCGAGACCGGTCGGCGGTTCTTACCCCGACAGGCAGGACTCAGCGATCTTTGGTAGCATCCAACCGGAGGATGTACATGGAACAGGCTCAGAATTCGCCCAGCGGCAATCGCCGCAGCGAAGACATCGCCCTTGATTTGCTGAAGTTCGTCTCATCAGTGGCAGGGGTCGGTCGCTCGACTTCGCCCTCAACTGGCTTCACCGCGCCCAGCGCCCCCAAACAGGAAGACCAGATCACCCAGCTCTTGGAGCTCTATACCCGCTGTCTGCACGCCGTCGAGGGTAAGGTCTAACCGTCGCCTTGTCTTCTTCCGCAACTTTGTCCCGCAATCCCGGCTCCGCGTTGCGGTCTTCGGCGCTGGGGCCTTCGGCAGAAACCACCTTCGCGTTTATCGTGAACTGGAGACGGCCGGTCATCCAGTCACTCTGGCTGCCGTCATCGATGCCGACGCCACACATGCCAAGCGCGCAGCCGAGGAATGGCAGATTCCCGCCTATTCATCGGCCGAGGAGTTCCTTGCAGCCGGCCCGAAAGTCGACGCCGCCTCCGTCTGCGTTCCGACCTCCGCACATTTCTCGGTCGCCTCGAGGTTGTTGGAGAAGGGAATCGACCTTCTAATTGAGAAGCCGATCGCTGCCTCGACGGAAGAGGCCGATCAGCTGATCTCAACCGCCAATCGCAACGCGCGGATTCTTCAGGTCGGCCATCTCGAGCGCTTCAACCCCGCCGTGACCGCAGTCGAGCCTCTACTGAACGGCCCCATGTTCTTCGAGGCTCATCGGCTCAGCATATTCACTCCGCGCGCCCTGGATGTTGACGTGGTCCTCGATCTGATGATCCATGACCTCGACATCGTCCTGAAGCTCGCGAACTCGCCCGTTCGCGAAGTCCGCGCCGTCGGCTTGCCGATCCTCTCGAAAAAGGTCGATATCGCCAACGTTCGCCTCGAATTCGATTCCGGCTGCGTCGCCAACTTCACCGCCAGCCGAGTTAGCACCGAACTGGTTCGCAAACTGCGCTTCTTCCAGCCCCACCAGTATGTCTCGATCGATTATGCTCGCAAGGATCTACTCATCATCGACGTAGCCGCCGACGGAAAGCCGATGCCCAGCCTTGGGTTTACAAAGCCTTCCATCGAACCCGGAGAGCCGCTAAGGCTCGAGATCGAAGCGTTCCTGGAGTCGGTTCGCACTCGCAGTATTCCAAGGGTCTCGGGGCGAGACGGCCGCGAAGCTCTTGTACTAGCCTTGAAGATCAACGCCGCCATCGCCGATCACGCCCGTCACGCCGGACTCGATCGCTTCCAGACCTGACGCGAATCCGACCGATCACTTAGCCAAGCACCCGAGCGTCAATCCAGCTTTTGGATCTTCACGCCCTCAGGAATATCCAGCTGGAACTGATCGTCTTTCAAGGTTTGATTCAGGATCAGCTTTTGGATCGTCATCACGATCTGATACTCCTCAAGCGGTCGCTTGATGGTGATTGTTCCGGGAAATTTCTCCGTCCCAAAGCTCTGTGGCGCTCCATATTGCGTGATCGTCTCGATGTTCCCTTCCGCGTCGTAGACCTCCTGCTCGATGGGACGAAGGTCGTCCCTGCTAAAACGAATCACCCGCCGCGGAATTAGCTCCCGAATCGCGCTTGTTCCCGTCGTCGCATCCTTCGCACGCACAATCGAAAGCAGATAATAGCGGTTTTCAACCCATTTTTTCGTCTTCGGATCCTGACTGACATTCTCGTCAGTGGTCAGGATCACTTCGTCTTCCGGAGCGACCGGACGAATCAGCATCGAATCGAAAAACATGCCGGGCCGAAGATTGAGTAAGGCATTCGGCGACTTCGAGGTCAACGAGTTCTTGCCTTCGATCGCCATGGTCTTCGAAGGGATGTAGAGTTTGAAAGTGCTGCCATCGCTCACCAGGTCGAATGCCTGGGTGCGAACCACCGGCAATAGTCCGATTACCCGCAGCATCTCCGGCTTACGCAGCAGAATGAACCCGCGAAACGACGTGTAGTCGGTTTCCGTACCTTTATGCGTTCCGCCAACTGACGCCTGCAGATCCACCGTCGCGCTCAGAGTGTCGATCGTGCCATAGTTGCGGCTCAGGATGGCGGCCAATTGGGTCGCATCCGCATTCATCGCCACACCGGACTGCGTTATCGGTTGCAGCTTTCGCGTGTGATAAAGACACCCCGTCAGCAATGGCAGGCATAACAGCGGCGGGCACAGCAACAGCCGCCTAAGCCAACCTCTTCGCATCCACCCTCGAGTCCAGCGCTCCATATGCCAGGTTTTCAGCCGGATCTCCTGCGGTCGCCGGACCGCGTCGAAGTCTCTCAATGCCCACCCGCCGAATGCAACGCATGCCGATAGGCCTGCACATTCTTTTGGTGCTCTTCCAGCGTAGTCGCAAACCGTGATCGACCGGAAGGGTCGCCGCTCGCGGCGACGAAATATAAATACTTCGTGCTGGCGGGATGTAACGCGCCTCGCAGTGAAGACAGGCCCGGATTACAGATCGGTCCGGGCGGCAGCCCGGGACTCTTGTAGGTGTTGTAGGGCGAATCTGCCTTCAGGTCCGACTGATAGATCGTTCCGCGGTAGCGTCCCGCCAAAAGCGCTGCATATATCACCGAAGGGTCGGTTTCGAGCGGCATTCCCTGGCTCAACCGATTCTCAAACACGCTTGCCACTAGCGGGCGCTCCTTTTCGACCGGGGTCTCCCGTTCGATCAGAGAAGCCATCGTGACCACCCGACGCGTGTTGCCTTCCAATCCCAGGGAGGCTGTCGCCGCACGGAATCGCTTCACCATCGTAGTCACCATCTGAAGCGGCGTCGTGCGTCTCCCAAATTCGTAAGTATCTGGAAATAGATATCCCTCCAGCGAAACCGCACCCGGATCAAGGTCGGTTATCAGTGATCCGCTCCGCATCGCTGCCGTTTCGAATGCTTCCTTCGTGCCTAACTGGGCCGCTTCCACCCTCGCGGCAATATCGAAGATGTTGGAACCCTCCGGAATGGTCAGGGAAATCTTGAAGACATCTCCGCGGCGAACCCGGTCGTACACCTCAGACACTCGTGCCGGGTGATCGAAACGGTATTCGCCGGCCTTGAGCGTACCGGCCTTCGAGAATTCCGTCAGTAGCCGCAAACCGTCGAAAAGATACCGGCTGCGGATAATGCCTTGGGCCTGAAGTTCGCGCGCAATCTGCCGTGTGGTCGTTCCCGGAGCAATCTCCACGAATGTCTCTTGACTCGGACCAAATGGGGCCAGGAAGAGGTAGGCCAGGGCGCCAATTCCCAACACGGCCAATAACAGCAAGACTCGTAGCACTCGATCCTGTTCCCTGCGCTTTTGATTCGGAGAGTGGATTTCCGGAGCGGTTCTTTTAGATATTAAGCCGTCGCCAGTGAATTCGCCGCAGAGGCAGGGGAACCATGGGCCTGCAGTCGACTCCTCCATGAGATACGAGGGGAGTCGCCCCGATCTGCGTCCAAGCCCCGCGAAGAGACGGGCTGCCGATCCATCTATGGGACGAACGCCTCACCATGACCGAGGCACACAAACAGGTTGTCGATCAGGTTGCGACGGTACTCATTCTCCAGGGCTACCTGGATGCCATCGCAAATCGAGCGAAAGTCCTATAAGAGAGGAAATTGGTGCTGTCTAAATTGCCACGCAGGGCATTGCCTTAGGCTTCGCCGGCAATGTCAGGGAACTTCAAGCCCGCCTCGCTGAGGGACGTCAACAGCTTTTCGTCGATGAGCATCTCGTTCGCACCGGTCGCCTGGGCAATCTCATTCACCAGCAGATAGCGGGCCTTCTCCAGCATCTTCTGCTCCCGGAAGCCCAGCGCCTTCTTCTGATTCAGCACCAGAAGGCTCTTCAGCACTTCGGCCACTTCCATCAGCGAACCCGCCTTCATCTTCTCGCAGTGTTCCCGGTAGCGTTCTTTCCAGTCGGCGTTGCTGGTGCAGTTATCGTCCTGCAGAAAACAGAAGATCCGCTCAACTTCCTCCTGCCGGACGACGCTGCGCAGGCCAACGGAATTCGCGTTGGTGCAAGGAACCATGACCTTCAGCGCGCTCGACTTGATGGTCAGCATATAAAACCGCTGAACCTGAAATCCGTCGGTACGGGTTGCAATCTGATCGACCACGCCTATCCCATGATTCGGATAGACCACTTTGTCACCAACCTGGAAGCTTCGGAGTAGGCTCATAGTTTTTTCGTTGAACTGCGCGGCTCGATGTTGATTAGAAAATCCTTAGCAATGCCTGACGATATGCCTCGGTTGATGGCTCAGTCAAGCTGCGCGGCCCGCCAAAGGCCGGTCGTTCCCCTGTATAATTTAGGTTTGGAGTGAAATCGCTCCCTATCTCTTTGTGAGAACGGCCTGCGCGAGTTCAGGTCGCTATGGATGTTGGATGCCCGAACACATCAAGAAAAAACTCCTGGAAGAAATTAAGCAGCTCGAGCACGAACTCCAGCACGAACTTCCCGCTGAAATCAAAAAAGCGGCGGCCCTCGGCGACCTAAGCGAAAACGCCGAGTATCACATGGCCAAGCAGCGCCAGGTTTTCGTCAATGCGAGGCTGGGTCAGCTTAAGACCCGCATGGGCGAACTCGCGTTGGTCAATCTCTCCAATATCCCCCGCGACCGCATCGCCTTCGGTTCGACCGTCACCGTTTACGACACCACCAAAGACGAAAAGATCGAATACAAGCTCGTCACCAGCGAAGAGTCGGACGTCAACAAGGGACTTATCTCAACCACTTCACCCATTGGCCGGGGATTGGTCGGCAAACAAGTTGGCGACGTCGCCACAGTTGTGACCCCCAACGGCAAGCGCGAACTCGAAATCCTGAAGCTCGTCACGATCCACGATGAGGCGGAGTAGTTTCATGTCGTTCACGCCGGTGTATATAGCGACCAAGCTCAACCCGAGGTCGAGATGACCCAGGTGCTTCTATGACTTGGACAAGCGCCTTCGGGCGCGGCTGCGGCGTCATTCTCCAGTCCATCGTCAACGGCCTCGCCCTGACCAAAATCTCGCCTAACGTCCTCACTTTTATAGGCTTGGTCATCAACACCGGCGCTGCGGTTCTTTTTGGCTTCGCCAACGAGCACAACTACGTCCGCATGTTCCTCTACGCGGCGTTAGTCATTATCGGCGCTGGCATCTTCGACATGGTCGACGGACGCGTCGCCCGTCAGACCGACCAGGTCACCGTCTTCGGAGCCTTCTTCGACTCGGTGATGGACCGCTACAGCGACGTCGCCCTCTTCTTCGGCCTGCTCGTCTTCTACGCCCGCGGCAACCGGTTCCTGTACGTGGTGCTGGTAGCTTTCGTGATGATCACCTCGCTGATGGTCAGCTACACCCGCGCCCGTGCCGAAGCCCTCATCAAATCGTGCAAGGTCGGATTCATGGAACGCCCCGAACGCATCGTCCTCGTCATCCTCGGCGCCCTCTTCGCCAAGTGGGGCGTGATGGCCCCCGTTCTCTGGACTCTCGCCGTTCTCTCCACCATCACCGTCATTCACCGCATCCGCTTCACGTACCAGATGACCAAACACCTCGCCCCCATCCGTCCCGCCGTTCCCGCGCCAGCTCGCACCCAGCAACCCGGCACGGCACCGGCCTTTACCTCATCTCCAAACGCTCCTCAAGCCTGATGCCAAGAACCCCAACCCTACTCGTCCACGGCGGAGCCTGGGCCATCCCCGACGACATGGTCGAAGCCCACCGGCTCGGCGTCTCTAACGCCCTCGCCATCGGCTACGCCATGCTCGAAGACGGCGCCAGCGCGGTCGACGCCGTCGAAGCGGCGGTAACAATCCTCGAGGACGACGAGACCTTCGACGCCGGCAGGGGTAGCTTTCTCACCAGCGCTGGCCGCGTCCAACTCGACGCCCTGCTCATGGACGGCTCAAATCTTCGCGCTGGAGGGGTCGCATGCGTCGAGCGTCTTCGCAATCCAATCCAGGCAGCTCGCCTCGTCCTGGATAAGAGTCCCCACGTCTACTTCGTCGGAGCCGGGGCCGAAGACTTCGCCCAGCAACACGGCATGGCGCTCATCGATAACTCCGAACTCGTACTTGAACGCGAACGCACCCGCCTCGCAGAGGCCCAGGCCGATGCTCGCGCCGGACTGCCCGACCTCACCTTCGCCGGGGACGACAAGTCCCCCGAAACCGCAGTTCCGTTGCCCCCTCCCGGGATGGAATCCCACGATACCGTCGGCGCTGTCGCCCTCGACTCCTACGGCAACCTCGCCGCCGCAACCTCTACGGGAGGAACCCTCAACAAAGCCCCCGGCCGCGTCGGCGATTCCTCCTTGATCGGCTGCGGGTGCTATGCCGACAACCTCAGCGCCGCCGTCTCCCTAACCGGATGGGGCGAACCCATCATGAAGCTCGTCCTCGGCAAATGGGCCGTCGATCGCGTCCAACGCGGAGTCGCCCCCGAACAATCCGCCCCAGACGCCATCGCCTACCTATTCAAACGCCTGCAAGGCCACGGAGGCATCATCCTCCTCGGACCCGACGGCCGCTTCGGCCTCGCCCACAACACCCCCAGAATGGCCTGGGGAGTTGCCGACAACAATGGCCTTCGCATCGGCATCTCCAGCGAAGAATTAACCTGAACCACGAATGCTCGTCTTAGCCTCAGCCTCGCCGCGTCGCAAAGAACTCCTCGTTCAGGCTGGGTATGACTTTAAGGTCGTCCCGGCCAATATCCCGGAGGAGCGCCAGCCTCATGAAGAGCCCACGGCCTTCGTCACCAGATTGGCCCAGGAGAAGGCTAGAGCGGTCCTCGACCAACTTGCCCACAACGCGACCTACGGCCCGCTCATAGTTCTCGGAGCAGACACCATCGTGGTCGTTGGAGAAGAAATCCTCGGCAAGCCTCGAGACGCCGAAGACGCCGCTCGCATGTTGCGCCTGCTCTCCGGTCGCATCCATCAAGTCATGACCGGCGTTTGCGTCATCTCGATGCAGCACGTGGAAGTGTGCGTCGAGACCACCTCTTGTCACGATGCAGGAGATTCCGGAGAGGGAAATCGCCGCCTACATCGCAACAGGCGAGCCAATGGACAAGGCTGGTGCCTACGCGATCCAGGCCTACGCCGCACGCTGGATCCCTCGCATTGAGGGTTGTTATTTCAATGTTGTGGGATTGCCAATCGCCCGAGTGGCGAAGATGCTCAAAAGTGCTGGCCTCGCGCAACCAGGCCAATCGACTGCCGAACTTCCTTAAATCTTTGTTGGATTCGCAGACTTGGTTTCCGCGTCAATCTCCAGCTCACCATCTTCGCGGGTGCGCGAATACGCGCCAGGGCCGACCACGATCAGTCCCAGGATCACAAGGATCGAGACCGCCAGAAGCCCGAACTCCACCGCTTTCAGCATCACTACCTCACGCGCTCGCAATCATCGCCGCGAGTAGGGCCGTCCTGGGAGCCAGATGCTCGATCAGGATCGATTCATTGTTGGCATGGGCCCCTTCGCCAACCGCGCCCATCCCGTCCAGCGTCGGAACCCCGATGGCCGACGTAAAATTGCCGTCGGATCCTCCACCGGTAGTCGCTTCCTCCAGCACAAAACCCAGCTCAGCTGCCAATGTTGCGGCTTTTGCAAAGAGCCTCGCCGTGCCCTTGGTTCGTTCCATCGGTGGTCGATTCACTCCACCAACAACTTCGAGCCGGCAGCCTTGGTCTATTGGACGCAATCCGCGAAACATCCGTTCTATCTTTTTTTGGTGCGAGGCCCGAGAGTATCTGAAATCTACATGGGCCCATGCCTCAGCCGCGACGACATTAGGCAGCGTTCCCCCGCCGATTACTCCTGGGTTCACAGTCAGGCCTTGCTCCAAACCTGTAAACGCCCCAATCTTCTGAATCTGCCGTGCCAACTCGAGCACCGCACTGCGGCCGCTGTGGAAATCCACCCCGGCATGCGCCGCCTTTCCGGTGACTCGCACAATGTAGTCGCCTGTGCCCTTGCGCGATGTCTTGTAAGCCCCATCGGCACCTTGGCCCGGCTCCAACACGAAGACGGCCTCGCATTCCTTCGCGATCGATTCCGTAATCGGACGCGAAACCGGACTTCCAATTTCCTCCTCACTGTTCAGCAGCAGGACGACCGGTCGCGTCAATGCGCCCTGCTCCTTGAGAATTCGCAACGCCGAAAGCGCCATAGCCACCCCGGCCTTCATATCCAGAACTCCCGGCCCGAATACCCTGCCGTCTCTCGTTTTGAAAGGCATCTTCGCCAAGGTTCCTATAGGCCACACCGTGTCCAAATGTCCCAGAAGCAGCAGCGGCCGTTCCCCGAGGCCGGCTGCGCCGCGACCAACTGGAAAATGTACCTCTAGCACGTCGCCATGCCTTCGCTGCCGATGCCGGCGGATTTTGCCTCCGATTTTGGCGCACTCCACCGCCGCAAGCTGCATGCATTGATCGACCGCGACCTTGTTCAAACTGGGAGATTCCGCCTCGACAAGCCTGCGTAGCAAGCCCATCGTCTCCTTTTGCCGGAATCTAGCCGCCTTCGACAAGTCCGTCATCGAGAATCCTGGAATCACTCGCTCGCTGGTATGCTTCATGCAATCCTCGGGTTCTTTTGTTCCTTGCCTGTTCAGGTTCCCACGATCATAGTGTGTCCATTTAGACACATCTCAACTTTGCTCTCTTTTGAGTAGTCTATGACGGTATGCCCAAATTTGTGGGCCAGGACGTCTATTTGAGCGACGCTACGCATCTGGAACATACACTCGCCTCAGAAATCGAGTTCTCTGGAATAGGTCTTCACAGCGGTGCCCCTTCAAACCTTCGGCTTCTGCCGGCAACCGCCGGCTCAGGAATCATCTTTCGCCGCACCGACCTGGACAATTTTGAAATCGAGGCGACCGGGCGCAACGTCGCAAAGGTGAGTTACGCGACCAGCCTCATGCGCAAGGGCGTCCTGATTTCTACCACCGAGCACTTGCTCTCCGCGTTAATCGGTATGGGAATCGACAACGTGATTGTAGAAATCGACAATCTCGAGCTGCCAATTCTCGATGGCAGCGCGCTCCCCTACGTGCAGGCCTTTCGCGAGGTGGGCATCAAGATGCAACGCCGCCGCCGCGAGTACATCCGCATCCTCAAACCCGTCGAGGTGCGCGAGAACGACAAGTTTATCGGACTCTATCCCGGCAGCGGCTACAGCATTTCCTACAACATCGATTTTCCAAGACCCATCGGCGTATCCGGCTTCGAGCTCGATCTATCTCAGGGAACATATGGCACCGAGATCGCGCCGGCGCGGACCTTCGGCTTTCGCGAGGACGAGCAGAAACTCCGCGATATGGGCCTCATTCGCGGCGTCAGTGAGCAAAACGCAATAGTCCTCACCAGCCAGGGTGTTCAGAACGGGCCCCTCCGATTCGCCGACGAATTCGTCCGCCATAAAGTGCTGGATCTGGTCGGCGATCTCGCGTTGGCGGGACGCCATATTCTCGGTCGCGTAGTCGCCGAGCGGGCCGGCCATGCGATGCACACCAGCCTGGTCTCCCGTCTCATGCGCGATCGCGGGGCCTGGGAACTCGTGACGATTGGAGCGCAAAAGCGTCCCGTCTATGCCGCGGCGCCTCGCGCCTCGCTGGCTACTGTCTAACGCTGAAAGAAGACGTCCTGAGCACGGGTGCTAAAGAGCCCCAGACAGAGGATTCTGATCGATGGATTGTTTGTTCTGCAAGATCGTGAGCGGCGCGATTCCAGCCAAGAAAGTCTTCGAGGACGACCAGGCCATCGCTTTCCGGGATATCAGCCCTCAGGCGCCGGTGCACATCCTCATCGTTCCGAAAAAGCACATCGGATCTCTCACTGAAACTGAAGATCAGCCGCTCTTAGGGCATTTGCTCGCGCTCGTGCAGCAGATCGCGCGCAGCGAGAACCTTGGTGGCGGCTATCGAACCGTGATCAACACCGGACCTGACGGGGGACAGACCGTCGATCACCTGCACCTGCATTTGCTCGGAGGACGAGCAATGCACTGGCCGCCCGGCTAGCAAATGAAATGGGCCTGAGCCATCAGCCCAGACCCACGCCCTCTAAGCCTCGATTGCTTCCAATTCCTCGTCCACACCGTGGCGCCGAAGAAGGTTGGGCAGGTTCTGTGAGAACGCCGAACGCGGCATCACCATGTCGCAACCAGCCTCCGTCGCCTTCACCTTCAGGTCGCCCTGCAGATGAGAGAGAAAACCGATAACTGAAGTTCCGCGCTTCAGCTTGGCCTTGATCTTTGGGATCAAAGTCAGCGGCTTGGCTCCAGCATTGTTCAGGTCGAAGACGATCAGCGAAGGCTTTTCATCGTCGGGAACGTTGCTAAGTCGGGTGACGATGTCTTTGTCAGCCTTTAGAAAGCCGACTTTTACGCCCAACTTCTTGGCCGTCTCCTGGATCTTTGCCAGAAAGAACAGGTCCTCGATGAAGAAGAAAATTCGCGTGGGCGCATCCTCGCGGATCGGCATGGGAACCGGCTCGGAAGCGATCGACTCGCGATGATATCCGTTGCCGTTGCTATTGCCGTTCACGTTGCGAAACTCGATCGTCGACGGAGGTCCATCAGCCATGTTGCCGTTCGCGATTCGGTAGCTGTGGTCCATCGGACCGACAAATACCTGTTGACGGCGCTGTTTGTTCTTTCTCCGCCCTCCGCCGCCCCCGTTTTGTCCGTTCCCGGGGTTGTTGTTTTTTTGCACAAAGCGGCCCTGGTTCTGATTTGAGGGCTTCTGTTTGTGAGGGGGAGCGGCCTGGGCATTCACTTGAATGACCGGTTGACCATTGTTCTGGGGGGTGGACTGACCCTTGGCTGCATTGCTGCCGGATTGACCTTTACGTCTGCGTCTCCGGCGGCGATGTCCCTGGGAGGGCCCCTGTGCCGCCTGGTCTTGCTGCGGTGGCGGTGCTGCCGCCTGGGGCTGCTCTTGTTCTATTGTCATGCGTGCACTTCCTGGTGCGTTGCGTTTGTTGCAGCGTTTATCCGGCATGAGCGCTGCTGATACTCGTTGAAACAGCCGGTAAAATTTAAGCGGGGTCGGGATTCACCTTCACGAATTCGTAGTACAAGGAGACCGGCAATCCCTCGGTTCGAACGGCCTCAGACCTGGCGCATGTATGCCAGTCTTACTCCGCGCACTTCATGCGCGATTCGGCCACATCTCAGCTTCTTGGAAAGGAAGCAAACTCGACATGCTTCAGGCAGCGCCCACAAACAAAAACTCAAATCGAAGGATTCTCTTGGCCTAACCACAAGCCACCACCTGTAGCTGTCAGACGATGGGCGCTAAAGGATCAAGACGTGGTCGTTGAAGCGCTCTCTTCTTTGGGTAGCAGCAGCAAGCAATCGAACTCAGGAGGATTGGGCCTGCGAAAGCGTTGGCTACAGCCGCTCGACGAGCAAACTTCATATTACCCGCAAGTGGTCAAGGATGCAAGCGCGTCTCTCGGCAATTCAAAGGGGAGAACCAAAACCGGCAAAAAACCGGATCTACGACAAAAGCCTCCGGCGTGCCGGAGGCTTTTCAATTCTGGTCTCTCAATAATGGCCAGTCACTGGCCTCCCGTAAAACCTTCATCTAGTCCCAATAGTGCCAATGAGAACTTAGTCTCTGGCTTACGGGATATTCTTGTTCCGGTTGGTGGCGAGTTCTCTTTGGAAATCGCTCTTCCGGCCGAAACTATTCTTTAAGGGCAGCCTTGAGTTCGACCACGCCTGAGCATCGCTGGCATTCTCCTAAACTGCAATTCGGTGGCCGAATAATCCACCTTTTAGAATCAATAGCTTAGTCTGAATCGAACTACTTGCCGTCTTCAGATTCTGGAACTTGATCGAATCAAATCTTCATAAAACCATAGTCTTGCATCCGGCATGAGCTCGACATTCGGTTTCAGCGCTGGCAATTCGGACAGTAGTGAGTACTTCGTCCCCCCATCACAATCTTCCGAACCGGGGTGCAGCAGACCAGGCAAGGCTGTCCCGTCCGCATGTAGACCTTGTGCTCCAGTTGGAAGAATCCGGCGACCCCGTCGGCATCGACGTAATCCGAAACCGAAGAACCGCCAAGTGCTATCGCCTCGCGAAGAACAGACTGGATGCTCGCGTGCAGCCGTTCCAATTCGGCCCGACGCAACCGTCCCGCCATCCGCCTCGGGCGTATCCCAGCCCGGAAGAGGCTCTCGTCGGCATAAATATTTCCTACGCCATGCAGCAAACTCTGGTTCAGAAGCGCCAACTTGATCGCCAACCGGCGCCCGCGAAACAATCGGACGAAATCTTGGACTGAAATCGACAATGGCTCCTGTCCCGGCCCCCGAAATCCTTCCCCCTCGCCGGCGACTCGATGGATGGCCAGCCGTCCAAAACGTCGAGCATCGACGAACCGTAGCTCGCGCCCCAAGCTCAAGCGCAAGACCGCATGAGTATGCGAAGGGACAGGCACCTCCGGCTCACAGACCAGCAGTCTGCCTGTCATGCCGAGATGAACAATCCATTGCAGCTTTTCGCCGCCGCGCAGTCCATTTGATGGCCTCGCCCCGTCCTCAAGATCAAAGACGATGTGCTTTCCCACTCGCCGCACACGCTCGATTCGCCGCCCCTCGAGCAACTCCAGCATCTCCGCCGCTGGAGTCTTGAAAGTCTGGGGCTTGAAACTGAGCCAAACCGACTCGATCCGCTGGCCGCGGACCCGCTCATTCACTCCATTGGCAACGGTCTCGACCTCGGGAAGCTCAGGCATGCTTCCAATATCTTCTCAAAGCTTGTAACTTCACCGCATTCGCCGCCCAACGACGCAGGAATTCCACCCACAACCACTCTTTCTCCCACCCGCACAGCCGTTATATGATCAGTCGGGCAGATCCCCACTCTTCAGGAATTCATGCGAGCTAAGACAGCGGTGGTAGTCGGCGCCCAATGGGGCGACGAAGGCAAGGGCAAGATCGTCGACGTTCTCTCGGAGCGTTTCAGTGTCGTCGCGCGCTACGCGGGCGGCCACAACGCCGGTCACACCGTCATCATCGGCGGCCAGAAATTCGTCCTGCAATTGGTGCCCTGCGGCGTACTGCGCCCTACTTGCCGGGGAGTCATCGGCAATGGAGTCGTGCTCGACCCGATGGCCTTTCTCAAAGAGATCGGCAAGCTCCGCGACCTCGGCATCGACGTCGACCGCCAATTATTCATCTCCAACCGCGCCCAGGTGATTCTGCCGTATCACCGCATGATCGAGCTCGCCGCTGAAAGCGCCCCCGGCCGCCAAAAAATCGGCACGACCAGCCGAGGCATTGGCCCAGCATACGAAGACAAGATGGCTCGCAGCGGTCTCCGCGTCGTCGATATGCTCAACCCGTCGCTGCTGCGCACCCATATCCAAAACGCCTGCCACGAAAAGAACGCGGTCGCCCACGCGCTTTTCGGCACAGATCCACTGGATGCCGACAAGATGTATGAGGAATACGCTCGTGTCGCGATGCAGATTGAGCCGTTTGTCACCGACACGGAAGTGTTGCTCAACAAGGCGATCGAGCAAGGGCTCAGCGTCATGTTCGAGGGCGCGCAAGGTACGCTGCTCGATATCGACCACGGGACTTATCCCTTTGTTACCTCATCTTCGGCAACGGCGGGCGGAGCCGTCACTGGCACTGGTGTCGGCCCCACCAAAATCGGCACCGTCATCGGCGTCACCAAGGCATACGTCACCCGCGTCGGCGAAGGCCCGTTCCCAACCGAAATCCACGACGAAGCCGGAGAAGCCCTGCGCGCGCGCGGCCACGAGTATGGCGCCGTCACCGGTCGGCCCCGCCGTTGCGGCTGGCTCGATCTGCCGCTCCTGCGGTACTCCAACCAAGTCAACGGCACCGAGTGGCTGGTAGTTACCAAGCTCGATGTCCTCGATGAACTCGCCGAGATCCCTGTCTGCACCGGTTATAAGATTGCGGGAAAAATCGTCGATTACGTTCCCGCCGACGTCCGCGGCTTAGAGTCGATCCAACCCGTTTATCGCACCTTTCCGGGGTGGCGCGAGTCGACCGAGGGCATCCGCGATTTCGATAGTCTGCCTTCAGCCGCCCAGGTATATCTCCGCTTCCTCGAAGACGAATCCGGCGCAAAGATCGGCATGGTTTCGACCGGTCCGGATCGCGATCAAACACTCTTTCTGCCCGAGTTCTCGACCGCTCTTGAAGAGCTGCACATGGCGGTCGCCCCCTAACCACTTCTCCGGGAAGGCAACTGCCCGCCCCGCTCGAATCATTCGCAGTTGCTATAGTTTCCGGAAGGCGCGAAGGAGTGAACACTCTTATGGTGAGCTTTACAGTCCGCATGCAGTTCGCAAAAGACGATCGCGACCGCATCACCGAAATCCTGCGCAACCTCGCGCTCGCCTCCCGCAAGGAACCGGGATGTGTCAGCTACGTTCCCCATCACGTCGACGGCGACCCTGAGACCGTACTGATTTACGAGCAATATCGCGATCAGGAGGCGGTGGATGCTCATCGCTCCAGCGCTCACTTCGAGCAATACGCGGTAGGCGGTCTCTATCAATTGATGAAAGAACGCGCGACCGAGACCCTCGAAGCCATTGTCTGAATCCATTCGCATCGCAACGATCGCGGTGTGAACACCTTTCAACGTGGCCGAATGGCGCGGTGTCCCTTACACTGATCGTGGAAGTCCTCTTGCCGATGTCTCTCAAACGCGACGATCGGTCGACTCGTTCGAGCCTGCGCCTCTCCTTGTGCGCAAGCCGGGCCATCCTCTTTGCTTGCTTCCTACTCTCAGTCGCCGCGCACGCGCTTCCAAAACGCGAGACCCGCGCCGTCCACAAGCAGATCGAAACCCTCGAAATGGAGTGGCGTCAGGCTCAGGTCGACAACGATATCTCCGTCATCTCGAACCTGCTCGCCGACGACTATGTCGGCATCACGGCAAATGGCACCGTCGAAACGAAATCCCAGACCATCGCCCAGCGCAAAGCCGGAACCGTCCGCATCACCTCTCTCGACCTCGACGACCTCAAGGTCCGACTCTATGGCGATACCGCTGTAGTCACCTCCAAAGCCGAGATTCAGGGAGTCAACGGCCAAAGCGATATCAGCGGAAGATACCGTTACACGCGCGTCTACAACCGTCGCCTCGGTCAATGGAAGATCGTTAGCTTCGAGGCAAGTCGTATCCACGATGTAGATGCCCGCCCCGGGAAACATTAGGCCTTCGGCACGCGTAACGCCGCCTGCTGCTCCTTGGGGCCCGTGACCAAGCGAATCGTCTTACCGTAGCTCAATCCATCACGTCCGCTTTATCAGTATCTTGCGAGCCAGACCCGCGATGCCGAGATTCGCCCAGGGAGTCACAATCGTGAATCTCACTTCCCTAGTCCCTAGTCCCTAGTCCCTAGTCCCTAGTCCCTAGTCCCTAGTCCCTAGTCCCCCCGAACCCGCCAGAACCGCGTCGGCAATCGCGGCCGCTTCCACCGCCGGCCGAACATCATGTACCCGCACAATGTCCGCTCCCGCAAGAATCGAAGCCGTCACCGCCGCGATCGTCGCGTTGCCGCGCTCATCGGCCGGAGCATCGACACCCCCGCGCAGTGGGGCCAGCGTTCGTCCCAGGAATGATTTACGCGACACCCCTGAGAGCAAGGGCCGTCCCAATTCGCGCAATTCCTCAAGCCCTCCAATCAAAGCGTAGTTGCTCTCATAAACTTTCCCAAATCCGATTCCGGGATCAAGAACAACTCGCCCCGCAAGAACCCCGGCGTCGAGCCCTGCGGTCAGCCGCTCTCGCAATTCCGACTTGACCACCGCGACCACATCGTCCGGATCCAATCGCGGCAATCCACTCCACTCCTCCGGACGTCCCCGCGTATGCATTAACACCACTCCGCAAGCGAGATCTGCGCATGTCGAAGCCATCGCCTCGTCCCAAAGAAAGCCGCTCACGTCGTTAACGATCTCCGCGCCCGCCGCGACGGCCGCCTTCGCCGTTTCGGCTTTGTAGGTGTCGATAGAAAAGATCGCTTCGGGCCGCTCCTTCAATATCCCCGAAATCACCGGAAGCACACGCCCGATCTCTTGCTCAGCCGGCAAAGCCTCCCGCTTGCCGGGACGAGTCGACTCTCCGCCCACATCCAGGATCGCCGCGCCAGCATCCAGCATTCCTAGTCCACGCTCAACCGCCAACTCTTGATCCGCCAACAATCCGTCGCCCGAAAACGAGTCCGGCGTGAGGTTCAACACCCCCATCACAAGCGTTCGCTCGCCCAGAGCGAGGCTTCGGCTCCGCAATTGCCACAAAGCCGGATTCCGTCGAATAAAGCTCATAGGGTAAATTTCGCCATAGATGCCATAGATTTTGGTGCACATTCCTGCGCGGCTCCATCGCGCCAGGGTGGGTTCGAACGAACCTATTTCAGTCCCGCCCCTACAATGCTAAACTCCGGCAACGATGAAGCTCCGCGTGCCACCATCCACAATTGTCTGGTTCCTAACCGCCTGCAGCGCAGCTCTCGCTCAGCCTTCATCTCAACACCAGACCGCAAATACTTCCCTCGGTGCAGCAATCGCGAACATCCTCGCCGATCCCGCGCTCTCTCAAGCACACTGGGGAATCTCCGTCATCTCGACCAACGGACAGCAAATCTACGCCCTTAACGAAGGGCAACTCTTTGAACCCGCCTCGAATGCCAAGCTCTTCACCACCGCCGCAGCATTTGCCGTCTTCTCACCAGAGGCCCGTTTTGAAACTAACGTGGTCGCCCAAGGCTCGATTGATCCTGACGGCACGCTCCACGGCGACATCGTCATCAAAGGCAGCGGCGACCCATCGATCTCCGGCCGTTCCTGGCCCTACGCCGGCAAGACCGAGCGCTCCAATCCACCGCTCCAGGCAATTGAAGGCCTCGCCGATCAGATCGCGAAAAGTGGCCGCGTGCACAAAGTCACCGGCGCCGTCATCGGCGACGACTCCGCCTTCGTCTTCGAACGCTACGGCGCAGGCTGGGCCTGGGACGACCTGCAATGGGAGTACGGTGCTCCGATCTCAGCGCTCAGCGTCAACGACAATAGCGTCTATCTCGATCTCACGCCCGGCGCTAAGCCCGGAGACCCCGTCACCGCCGCGTGGAATCCGCCAGCCCCTTATTACGCCCTCGAAAACACAGCCATTACCGGCCCGCCTGGTCCCAAACCTCAAATCGGAGTCGATCGCCAGCCCGGCTCGAAAACCGTGCGTCTATACGGAACCCTGCCCATCAACAGCAAGGGACAACACCTCGCCCTCGCCATCGAAGACCCCGCTGAATTCGCCGCGATCGCCTTCCGCCAGATGCTCCTCGTTCGCGGAATCGCCGTCGACGGAGCTCCGGCCACACGCCACAACTTTCCCACCAGCACAGAAGAGTTTCTCGACGTTTCACGAATGCCATTGACTGCGCCGCTTCCGAGCCAAAGAAAGCTCCCCGAAACCGCCATTGCCGCCAGCGAAAGCCTGCTCGCCCGCTACACCTCGCCTCCGCTCGGGCAAGATCTGACCGTCATCAACAAGGTCAGCCAGAACCTGCATGTGGAACTTGTCCTGCGCGATCTCGGCAAAACCGTTCTCAACGACGGATCGATCGCTGCCGGCTCCCGCGTCGTCCGCCAGTTCCTCATCAACGCCGGAGTCAGCCCAGTCGACTTTCTCTTCTTTGACGGCTCCGGCCTTTCACCGCAGGACCTCATCACCCCCCGCGCGACAACCACGCTGCTCGCCTACGCCGCGCGCCAACCCTGGGGCGAAGCCTATCGCCAGACCCTCCCCATCGCCGGAGTCGACGGCTCACTGTCCGGCCGCTTCACCCAATCGCCCGTCAAAGGCAAGTTCTTCGCCAAGACCGGCACACTCTCTGAAGTCAACGCGCTCAGCGGATACCTGATCGCCCGCAGCGGCAAGACGGTCATCCTCTCAATACTCTGCAACGACCACGATCCTTCCAGCGAAGCCACCCATAAGGCCGCCGACAAGATCGTAGAAGCCATCTACAGCGCCGAGTAGGTCGGTCGAGTTGTCCGTCATTCGTGGCCGGACTGATAAACTCCGATGAGCGAACCAAGCGACTGAAAGCCCAAGCCAAAAGCCACAAGCTAACAGCTAAACGCTAAGAACTAAAAGCTAAAAGCTGAACTCAAGAATGACCATAAGACTCTTCAACACCCTCTCTTCGAAGATCGAAGACCTCATCCCTGCCGGCACCACCACCTTTGGCATGTACGCCTGCGGCCCTACCGTCTACGACTACGGCCACATCGGAAACTTCCGCACCTTCCTCCAGGTCGACGTCCTGCGCCGCTTCCTCAAGCAGCAGGGAGTCACCGTCCGCCACGTCATGAACATCACCGACGTCGACGACAAGATCATCGCCAACGCCGCCAAGGCCGGCCTACCCATTGAGGAGTACACCCCGCGCTTCGAAGATGCCTTCTTCGAAGACCTCGACTCGCTCAACGTCGAGCATCCCGAGATCATCGCCCGCGCCACCGAGAATATCGAAGAGATGGTCGCGCTCATCGAGCGCCTCGCCGCGCAGGACCTGGCCTACCAGACCGAAGATGGCTCCTGGTACTTCCGCATCGCCGGTTTTCCCGAATACGGCAAGCTCTCCAAGAAAGACTTCGAAGGCATCACCGACGGCGCTCGCGTCGATGTCGACGAATACGACAAGGACTCCGCCCGCGACTTCGCCTTATGGAAGGCCGCCAAGCCTCGCGAGCATTGCTGGGAGACGCGCCTCGGCGCTGGTCGCCCCGGCTGGCACATCGAATGCTCGGCCATGGCGATGAAGTACCTCGGCGAGACCTTCGACCTCCACGCCGGCGGCGAAGACCTCATGTTTCCTCACCACGAGAACGAGATCGCCCAGTCCGAATCCGCCACCCACAAGCCCTTCGCCCGCCACTGGTTCCACGTCCGCTTCCTGCTCGTCGAGGGCAAAAAGATGTCCAAGTCCGAGGGCAACTTCTATACCCTCCGCGACTTGCTGCTCAAGGGCTACAAGGCCTCGGCGATCCGCTTCCTGCTCATCTCGGTGCCATACGGTCAGCAACTGAACTTCACCTTCGACGGGCTGAACGCTGAGACTGGAGCCGTCGACCGCCTCCGCACATTCCATCAGCGCATCCAGGCCGCAGCCACAGTTTCCGGCAGCAATGCAGCTCTCGCCGCTGAATCCGAGCGTGCTTCGCAAAACTTCGTCGCCGCGCTCTCCAACGACCTCAATACCGCCGAAGCCCGAGCCGCAATCTTCGAACTCGTCCGCGCCGGCAATGCGGCGATCGATGCCAACACTCTCGGCGCTGAGAATGTCCCGCAGATCCTTCGAGTTCTCAATCAGTTCGACCAGATCTTCGCCGTCCTCGAAGATCATGACGAAGAGGTGACCCGCGCGGCCCTCGAGTGGGCCGAACGTGAAGGCCGCCTAGCGCAAGCCGCCCCCGAACTCCTCGCCCAAATGTCGCTGACGCGATGCACAAATCGACGCGCTGGTCGAAGAGCGCACCCAGGCCAAGAAAACCCGCAACTTCGCCCGCGCCGACGCCATCCGGAAGGAATTAGCAGAGAAGGGAATCATCCTCGAAGACTCCAAGGACGGTGTTCGCTGGAAGCGCAAGTAGAGACTCTGCACGATGGGAAAGATCTCAAATCTAGCGTCCTTCCGCGCTCCTCCGATTTGTCATCCCGACCGGAGCGCAGCGTAGTGGAGGGATCTGCGGTTTCAACTATGCTCGGCTCTTACCACCCAAAGAAAAGGCCCGATCCAGTGGTAGGATCGGGCCTCATCCATTCCATTCGCTAATCGTCTTAAGACAAGAACCGCCCCACCGACATATCGTCCGCCATCGCCGGAACCTCAAGACTCGCCGTCACCGGCTGGTCCATCACTTCCTTAAACGCCACCTGGAAAGCCGCCATATCCGACTTGCTTCCCACCGTGACTCTCACCCACGTCGGCATCACCGGCCAAACCCGCCCGATGTAGACGTTCTTGGCAGCCATCGCGTCCTGCACGGTCTTGCCTGGCCGCTTGGTGTTCACCATGAAACAGTTGCTCACCGAGGGAATGAACTCATAATTATTCGCGCTCAGCCAGGTAAACGTGTCGGTGCGAATGTCGGCAATCGTCTTCTTCCGCGACGGAATCAGATCCTTGTCCATCAGGCTGGCCTTTGCCGCCGTCACTGAGGTGACCGGCATCGAGTTCCATCCGCCGAAATTCATCACCTTCTTCAGCATATCCGGACGCGCAATGGCGAATCCGCACCGCAATCCGGCCATCCCATAAATCTTCGAGAAGGTCCGCAGGACGATCACGTCCTTGTCCGCCGCCACCATATCCACACACGGTTTCGCGTCAGAGAGGTGAATGTACGCCTCGTCGATCAGCAGGATCGATCCCTCCGGCTTGTTAGCCAGCAGCCATTCGATGTCCTCCCGTGGGGTCGTCGTCCCGGTCGGGTTATTGGGGTTGCAGATATAGAAGACGCCGGCGTCCTGCCCCTGCGCGAACATTGCTTTCACATCGTGCGAGTGGTCGGCCTTGAGCGGCACCTTCACCACTTTCGCGCCGCTGATCGCCGCCGCCATCATGCCTGCCTCATAGCCGGGGTCAGCGGTCACGAAGCTCTTCGTCGGCCCTGTAAATCCCAGCACCGCGTAGTGCAGAGGCTCGCTCGATCCCGCATAGGGAAAAGCGTATTCAGGCTTGATCCCTTCCTGCGCGGCAAAATACTTCAACAGGTCCATCTGCAGATCCATCTGGTAGCGGCCGCCGCTCTTGACGATGTCTTCGCAGGCGATGCACGCGTTCGGCGCGGGGCCCATCGGATTTTCATTCGCATCGATATAGACGGCGCCCGCGACATGCACCTTGGGCACCCGGCGATTCTGCGCAGCCAGGTGTGACTCAGTCACAATCGCCATGCCGGGGATCGCGGCAACCGCGGAGGCGGCGCTCGCAAAGCGCAGGAAAGAACGGCGGGAAACGGCTGGGTTCAAAATCAGGGATTCCGCTTCGCCAGAACAACACGACGATAAAGTTTCAGGAGAAAGATCTTTCACAGAGAGTACCTCGAAGTGGAATTGGGCGAAACCGAAACGTGGCGACCGCAAATCATGGAAACCGGCTGCAAGTTACCCAGCCAACACGCACGCTGAAGCGTGCCTTCTCTTTGGGACGGGGAATACGATCGACAAGCAGGGAGCGTGGCGGACGGGCCAGTCATGGCTCAATGTAACTCCGAAAGCCGCTGAAAACAAGAGGAAACGCCCCTTGAAAGCTAATTTCGCGAGCGATCTACTCCCGAATTTTCAAAGTGGCGGCAAACCTTCGAACCGGCGTTCGCAAGTTATGGCGCGAGTTATAAGCAGCTCAAATACCGGCCATAAATTCTTCAAATACTAGGCCTGCCCGCCATCGGCGCCCCCGGCTCGTCCGCGCCTCCGCGCGATCGTTGCAGAAACGTCACCGAAGCATACGCGCCCAGCCACGAGCCAATGGCCGCAAAACAGACATACACCCAATTCCGCGTGTAGCTGATTACGGCGAACGCTGAGAGCAAATACCAGGCGCTGCTCCAAGTCGCCGCCTGGAGTCTTCGCCTCGCGCCAACCGCCGCCGTGAACATCACATAGACCGCATCCGTCGCCGCCGTCGATGCGATCACTCCGAGCGCCAGCCAGGGCTTAATCGAGCCGATCAATCCAATCATTCCGATTATCTCCACCTCATCGCCCACATACTACGCCGCGGGCAAGACAACTCCGCCCGCGACCAGTCCAATCAAATACAATTTCTTTTCGGAATGCAGTTCGGGAGAGTGCCTTGCTCAGAAGTTCAGTTCACGTGAAATTCCTTATTGTGGTTCTTGGTCTAAGTTTCGCCGCATTGGCTCAGCAGCCCGCGCCAACCGGCGCTCCATGGACCTACTACGGCAGAAAAGGCCCCTCCAGCTGGGGCAAGCTCGACCCCGCTTACTCCGCCTGCTCCAAAGGCAAAGAGCAGTCTCCGATCGACATCCGCGGCGCCAAGCGCAATGCGGCGCTACAGCCTATTGAATTCCACTACATCAGCGGACCAGTCACGATGGTCAATACCGGCATCACCGTTCGCGTCGATGTCGCGCCCGGTGGCTATATCGTCTTCAACGGAGTTCGCTACGATCTTGTCGAGTTTCACTTTCACCATCCCGCCGAAGACCTCGTCGACGGCAAGCTCAGCGACATACAAATCGATCTCGTCCACAAGAGCGCCGACGGCAAGAAAGCGATCATCGGCGTGCGCCTCAACGAGGGCCGCGTGAATGGATCGCTCGCAGCGCTCTGGCCAAGCCTTCCCAACAAAGCCGGAGCCCAAGCGACGATTCAGGACTACTTCAACCCCCTCGGACTTCTCCCTCTCGACCGCAGCTATTGGAGTTACATCGGATCAATCACCGTTCCTCCCTGCACGGAAGAAGTCCAGTGGCTCGCCATGCAAAATCCAACCGAGCTCGCGCAGGACCAACTCGAGACCTTCGCCCGGCTCTACCCCGACAACGCCCGGCCCATCCAGTCCACGCATGGAAGAAAAATCGAGTCAAGCAAATAAGGCGACTCAATATCCCTGGATGACGGTCAAGAGCTACTAGCGAAGGCTCTGGTGCGCAGTGGTAGCATTACCTTCAAATCTCTCCGGGGTCTTCACTTGCGCAAGCTTCCATCTCTCGTCGTCGCCGTCTGTACTCTCGGGCTAAGTCTCGCGTCGCCCGCCAGACGGCTCCCAGGCAATTCGCCGTCCACGCCGGGCACCTCATCGACGTCCGCACCGGGAAAGTCACCAACGATGCCTACATCCTGATCTCCGGCGAACGCATCGCTCCGATCGGAACCACCGCGCCTGCCGGCGTCAGCATCGTGGACATGAGCAAGTTCACCATCGTGCCCGGCCTGATCGATGCGCACGGCCACACCCTCGACGACCCCACGAACCAATCCGCCGCAAGCTTCCTCATGACCTCAGCTCCCGACGCCACCGTCCGCGGAGTCAACAATCTCCAGGTCTGGCTCGCTCACGGATTCACCGCGGTCCGCGACGCCTGCGAGGCGTATTCCTCTTATCCGCAGTTCGCCCTCCGCGATGGAGTCGCCAAAGGCCTCATCCCCGGTCCTCGCATCGTCGCCGCCGGCAGCTGCATCTCGCTCACCGGCGGCCACGGTGACTCCGACTATCTCTCGCCCGACAAGGCGCCGCTCGTCTCGACCAACCTCGCCGACAGCCCCGACGAAATCAACCGCGTCGTCCGTCGCGACATCAAGTACGGCGCCGACTGGATCAAGCTCATGGCCACCGGCGGCGTCATGGATCCCATCAGCGACTACCGCGTCCAGGAACTAAGCGAAGAGCAGATGGCCCGCGCCGTCGAGGTCGCTCACCGCGCCGGCAAAAAGGTCATGGCCCACGCCGAGGGCACCGAAGGCATCAAGGCCGCGGTCCGCGCCGGGGTCGATTCCATCGAACACGGCACCATGCTCGACGATGAAGGCGCGGCGCTGATGGAGCAAAAAGGAACCTGGCTCGTCCCCACCCTCTACTGCTTCCAGCACGACCTCAAAACCGGCACATCGCTGGGCCGCGACCCGCGCAGCATGGCCAAAGGCATCGCCATCGTGGACGCTCAGGGTCCAGCCTTCACCCTGCGCTCTGAAGCATCATCTCAAGATCGCCTACGGCGTCGACGATTCACAGCCCGATGTCCTCTCCGGCGAATTCGGCGCGCTCGTTCGCGGAGGCATGACACCGCTTCAAGCTCTGCAGGCGGCGACTATCAACGGAGCGACGCTACTCTCGCTCGACAAAGACATGGGAACCATCGAACCCGGAAAATTCGCCGACCTCGTCGCCATCCCCGGCGATCCGCTCAGCGACATCACCACCATGGAACACGTCGCCTGGGTGATGAAAGCCGGAACAGTAGTCAAACCGCTCGCCCAACCCTAAGACGGCGTCCGTGCATCCCCGCTCCGCTTGCGAAAAACCACCCTCCGCCGCTCCCGCCAATGCTCATCCAGAGCAATGAGAGTCCAGTCCACCTCCGGCGAGAAATACCGAAGCACCGTTTCATTCGCCGGATGAATTCGCAAGGCCGGCGCAATGAAATGTAGCTGCGGAGGCGCGTCAGCCAACTCCATTCCCGGAAAATAACCATGCCGGCAAAGCGTATTCCGACCGCCCGTCTGCGCACTGTCGCCTTGCAGCCTTCGTACTCGCAGCCAATAGTCCAGCCCTTGCATCGGAAGATGCAGGTCCTCATCCGCCTTCAACTCGATCACCAGCAAGCGCCCGCTGTTATCGACCGTCAGCAAATCAAGCATGCCCCGATCGCCCGCAGCAAACGCTGGCACCTGCGAATAAACGAACTGTTGCACAATCCCTGGCTCGATCTCTGACAGCTCCTGGCGAAGCACAGACTCAAGCCACCTTTCCGGTTGCAGCCGAAAGAGCGGGTCTTTCATGCTGCCGCCCGGATGCCGACCCTCAAGCAGCCGCCCTACCAGCTCGGAAAATAGCTCCTCGGTCTCTTCGGTAAGTGCAGTTTCATTCGCGCCCGCGCCGAACGTAATCTCATCATGCCGAGCGAACGAATTGGCCGCCACTCCCTGGCGCACCCGCGCAAACTCAAGCCCATGCAGCAGGAACGCAACCTCAGCCGCACTGCGCGGCCGCACTTCCACCATTCCGCTCGCCGCCTCCGGCAACAAGCTGAACACTCGCTCGATCCCGCCACGGGCCCGCTCCAGCGCCGTCTCGCGACGGAACGCGTGCGCCAGGCGAATATCCAGATTGCCCTGATCGGCGGGATCCATCCGCGCCAGCTCGTCAGTGCGCTCATCAAGCTCATACAGCTCCCATTTCGCCAGCGCGGAATTCATCCACGCCATCCGCGCCCGCGTCACCTCGCTCGTTCCATGGGGCACGATCACCTTCAGCCCCTCGAACAATCGTCGTCCGCCAGCATGTTCGCGGCAATAGGCAAGCCACAGAATTCCCAGCGTCAAAACGCCATCGATTGTGGTCTGCGTCTCGTCGCTGCCTACGCCGATCACCGCCCACGCCGAACCACCGCGGACCAGGCTCCCGCGAGCATAAGCCGGCCCAAAGCTGTGTTCCAGGTCCATGGCATTGCGCATTCCATCGACGTCAAAGTCGGGAAAGCTCCGCCCCAGCACCCGCTCCAGCATCCGCAGATACTTCGCTCTCGCGGCGGTCCTCGTGGTCGGCGTACGTTGGTCCCGATTCGGAACGATCTGCAGCAGCTGCGGCTTGGTCTGCCCAAACCGCTTCACATGCAATCGAAGCACCTCATGCTTCGGATCAAGGCCAACCACCGTCCGCACCAGGTTCCGCTCCTCCGACCAGAGGTGCAGCACGCAGCGGTCATATTCGGTCGAAAGCGCATACTTGGCCGATCCCATATCGAACAAGACGCGACCGTCCTCAATCACCGCTCCCTGCGGATGTTGGGCGAAATAAGCCTCAAGCACGCGGCTCAACTCCGCGGCGGAGGTCTCAAGGGCGGCCAGATGCATGCCGCAATCATGATCGTGCGGAGAACAAGTGGCAAGGGAATTTGCAATCCGCGATCAAGAAATCCGCTTACCTTCGGTCCGTGCAGCTAACTTGCGTCTTTTTCGTGGTCCACAATTCCGATCTCACCAACCCATCCGTCCGCGTAACTCGGTAACATGCGCCACATGATGCCGGCCATGCCAGTTATAGATGGCAGCGACGGTTTCCAGCGTCTCCCGGCCACTCTCCGGATGCACATACCCCCGCGCCCAATCGGCGTCGGTGAACGACTTCAGTAATGCCGCCCAACGAAGATGCAGCGATTTCAGCAGCGAAAGCGAAACTTCAACCGGAAGCGTTCGCGCATCCTCCAGCTTCGCCCACTCCGCCTCTTCATACGGCTTGATCGTCGGCCAGTCCTCAGTCAGAGCCAATCGCATCCGCACATAAGCGTTGATATGGCTGTCGGCCACATGATGCACCAGCTGCCGCACCGTCCATCCACCTTCGCGGTAAGGCGTATCGAGCTGTCCATCGCTCAGACCGGCAACGGCGTCGCCCAAAGCCGAAGGCAGACCGGCAATCGCAGCAATATTCTCCGCCCGGACGATCCGGGAGCGGTCAAATTTGCCAATGGGATAACGAAGCGAAAAAGAAGGGTCCAGCGCAGGAGAAAGGCTCATGCGCTGGAAGGTATCACACCCAGCTTAACCGGGAAAATCTCGTGCTAGGAGTGATGATGGTGGTGGTGATGATGCGAACGCCCGTGATGACGACCATGGTGGTGCGTCGTCTGCGCTTGTGAAGCCACTGGGGCTAGCAAGAGCAGGAGCAGGGAAGCGAAGAGAAGCTTTTTCATATTCTGAGACTACCTCCGGCATGGATCGATGCGACAACCCTCTGAAGTCGAAATTTCGGAGCGGCCACACTCAGTAAACCCCGCCAACTCCGCCAGGTTTCGCTCTGGAGAATGTATCGGCTCAAACTCCACCGAAATCACCGTTTTACCGCACCCACGCCAAACGCCTACAATCGAACTGTCGCCCCGCTCATCTAATTCCTTAAGAGGAACTGAATGTCCACAGCCGTCGCATCTCCCGCCGGGCTCCACGAGTCCCAGAAGCGTTATTTTTTCGATAAATTCGGTCTTACCGAGCGGCTCCTCGAGCGCTGCCTCGGCGAAGCCCTCTCCGCCGGTGGCGACTACGCCGACCTCTACTTCGAATCCATCGCCTCGACCTCCATCGGCGTCGACGAGTCCCTCGTCAAATCCGCCAGCCAGGGAGTCTCGCGCCGGCTGCGGCATCCGCGTCGTCTCCGGCGAACGCACCGGCTATGCCTACACCGACGACCTCTCCTCCGAACGCCTGCTAAGCGCCGCCCGCACCGCCTCATTGATCGCCAACGGCCCGACCAAAGAACTCGTCACCGCCTTCAACGCCAACTCGGGCGAAGGCCAGAAGCCCAGCCTCTACCCCATCCCCGCCGCCGACTCTGACGCCTCGCTCGCGGCCAAGCTTTCCTTAGTCATGCGCGCCGACAAAGCCGCCCGCGCCTTCGATCCGCGCATCGTCCAGGTCCGCACCAGCTACTCCGACGAACTCCGCCGCATCCTCATCGCCGCCTCCGACGGCACCTTCGCCTCCGACACCCAGCCCCTTGCCCGCCTCAACGTCTTCGTCATCGCCAAGGACGGCGAAAAGACCTCCAAAGGCACCTCCGGCGGAGGAGGCCGCGTCGAACTCGACTTCTTCGAGGGCGACAAATCCCCCGAGCACCACGCCTACGAAGCCTCGCGTCAGGCCATCCTCCAGCTCAACGCCGTCGCCGCCCCCGCCGGAGACATGGAAGTCGTCCTCGGCCCCGGCTGGCCCGGAGTCCTCCTCCACGAAGCCGTCGGCCACGGCCTCGAAGCCGACTTCAACCGCAAAAAGACCTCCGCCTTCGCCGGCCTCATCGGCCAAAGCGTCGCCAGCTCCAAGGTCACCGTCGTCGATAACGGAACCATGCCCAACCGCCGCGGCTCCCTTAACGTCGACGACGAAGGCTCGCCCACCCAGGAAAACGTCCTCATCGAGAACGGAATCCTCAAGGGCTACCTCTCGCGACAAGCTCTCCGCCCGCCTCATGGGCGGAGCCTCCACCGGCAGCGGCCGCCGCGAAAGCTACCAGTCCATCCCCATGCCCCGCATGACCAACACCTACATGCTGAACGGCGAAGACCTGCCCGAAGACATCATCAAGAGCGTCAAGCGCGGCCTCTACGCCGTCAACTTCGGCGGAGGCCAGGTCGACATCACCAGCGGAAAATTCGTCTTCTCCGCGTCTGAGGCCTACCTCATCGAAAACGGAAAAATCACCGCCCCGGTAAGAGACGCGACGTTAATCGGCAACGGCCCCGAAGCCCTGAAGTACGTCTCCATGGTCGGCAACGACCTCGCGCTCGACGAAGGAATCGGAACCTGCGGCAAAGACGGCCAAAGCGTCCCCGTCGGAGTAGGCATGCCCACCATCAAGCTGGATCGGATGACGGTCGGCGGGACGGGGAATTAGCAATTCGTATGAGATAGGCAGAGTTTTCGCGAGCAAGGGGTGCCGAAGTGCAATTGCCGCCCCCGTTTTAGGCTCGTTGTGGCTTCTGGTTGATCGCCCGCTTAACGTCTGCCCCGTATAACGTCTGCAATGCACGGCTTCTCATGTCAGGTCGGGAGCGCCTAAGACCAACGTCGGATTTCGCGAAGCCTCCCTTAGCCATACAATAATTGTTAGCCTTGGTGGATCGGAAGTGTATGTTTCTCATCGTCAAGCAGATCGACCCGCCGTAACTCTAAACTCGTCGAAGAGCGGTCGTAAGTGGTTGAAGGGCCTATAGCTCAATGGTTAGAGCAGCGGACTCATAATCTCGCTGACAGGGTTTTGGACTCGTTTGTACTCACTCATAGCTGGTTGTTTCCAAAGGAAAATGCCAACCGGCTCTCTTGCTGAAGACAAAGCAATCTAAGCGGGTACCCGCTACAGTATCCGCTACACTTTGGCGTTGGCTTCGCCACCAGCCATTCTGGCATTGCGCCCCGCGCACCAGCATTTCCCGATTTCCCGGCCCGCATGGCGTTGGCTACGCCACAAGCGACCGCTACGGCCTCGCGCGCGCGTACTGGTTTAGCTACCGACTTTTGGCGGTTCGTGATAATTCCCTATGACCTCAATTCCGCCAGGGCGGGGCCAATAGTGCGCCACGGAGGCGATTCTCTTCACCTCCAGCGTGACGGTCATCTCCAAGCCGTCCGTGAACTTTAGGAGAACGTCGCGACCAAAATTCGGATCGTCCGCATAAACCCACATTTCTTGGATCACCTTACCTGCTACCCCAGGAACCTCGATGAAACCTTCCATTTCACACCTCCTACTGATTTTGATGCGGTGAGCCGCTGGCGTTGGCTTCGCCACCAGCAATTCGGATCATCAAGCGAAGGGAGAGGGGGGTCTAGTGCCCATTCGTGAGGCATTGAAATTCGCCCCTAGGTAGTGTCTGAAAAGTGCGTTGACTGTCTTTTTCCTTATCTTCTCTTGCCTGATTGGTAACGGGATCGACTCAGGGCCTTATCCGATGAGAGACTTGCGGACATGACGCTCTCCTACCTTCTGGAAGCAGCAAAAGAAAGCATCACCTGTCAGCCCTTTCACGCGCCTTGGTATCACGTTCCGGTGGGCGTGTTCGCCGTGCTAACCGGATTGGCGGCAGCGGTGATGGCCATTAAAGAAAAGGCATCTTGGCGGTGGAAGGGCGCTTGGCTCGTCGCCATTTTTTTATTCACTGCCGCTGAATTGCGAATGATCATTTGGAGTGACGCGGACGCCGCGCGCGAAAAAGAATATGCCTCGTGTCTGGTAGAGAAAGATTTCCAAGGCATCGAGGATCAGGATCAGAAGCAATTTGAAGCAACCACGACAAGCCTAGGAAAATCCCTGGAAACCACCAACAGACTGCTGACGAGCGCCGAAGAGACACGTAAGAACACTGAAAAATTTGCAAGGGTGGAAATGGGATACTTTGGATCGGGAATAATCGATCCAACGAACTGTATGTTTCCTTCGTCGGCACCCTTCGCAATTGGCAAGAATTCCATGAATTATTCGTTTCAAAACCAAGGGAATGCCAATGCCAATATTGAGAGGGCATACCTAGGGGTATACGTGGACACTCCTAATAACGATCCAGAAGCCCAGCAGAGAGTTTTGAAAACATTTAACGAAGAGTGGAAGGCACAGCCTCAAGAGCAATCTTCTATCCTGCGGGTTAAAGATTGTGCGGTAATTCCAAAACAGTACCAACTTAATTCAGACGATATAGCAGCATTTCAATCGCGCACAAAAGGAGTTTACTTCCTGTTCCGCGTTCAGTATCGGGATACCCATGGAACTTGGGCGACGGATTTTTGCGAAAATATCCCGAGTCCGCTCTTTCGTACCGGAAAGTCCTACCAGTGCGACAAAATCATGTTGGGGGACAGGTATTCGGTTAAGCCGCAGTGAGATTCATCGTCAAGCTATCAACTCCGTCATAGTCCAGATGTGATCGGTGAGTCCAGCTTCCATCGCCGGGATCACGCGCAACGCCTAGTGAATGCGGCAAAAGTTGCAGTGCATGTTGCCGAGGACAAGTGAGTCAACATTGGCGTTGGCTTCGCCACCAGGAAATCCGAGCCAAATGCAGCGTCTGTGGCGCTCCTTCGCTTCGCTCCGTCGCGGCTCGCATTGTGACTTCTGCCTGCGCCTTCAGTTCGCTTCGCTCATCTGCGCCCTGCGGGCGCTTACGGACATGCTGAAATAGGTTGCGCCCTAACGGGCGCAGCATTATGTGACCCCTCGCGACTCTGAGCAGTGGCAGGGCACGCACCCGGCAGCACGTCTCAGGCCGGATAAAGCCTCCGTCCTGGCCATGCAAGCGCCGTGCGCTTCACTGTGACCGCGTCCCAGCGCCGTGGGTGCTGCGGCTGATACCGGCCACCACGACGGGCGGGCTGAAGCCCTTTGGCCCCGCCGTGCCCCCGGCATCAGGTTTGCAGCGAAAAGCACGCTGCAAACTACCCTTGCAGCCCTACGGGCCAAGCCCCACGTCGCAAAAGCAGCTTTGCCGTCTTGCTCGACACGCTGGATGTGCTTCGCAACAATTATGTTGACTCTACGTCAAAAATTGTTATTAATGAGCGGTAGCGAACAGACCAATTCGGGTGTTGCAGGGTAATTACGTTCACGAATGAAGGCGCACCATGATCGCAAGCAGGTCTTCACTCCACCCTGATTTTGACCGCCGCCTCAAAGCCGACCATTCCATAGATTCCGTCTGCCTACATTGCCTGCGAAATTTAGGCAGCAGCTTTGCGGAAGCCGAAGTCAGCCAAATAGAAGCACTTCACTGGTGTTGGCAGAGACAGGCCAAGTTGGAGCGAGAGCGAGCGAGGGAGTCAAATACAACTCCCAAATTGAAAAATAAATGATGGTGCACCGACCTGACATTGGGATGCTGGGCAGGGAGTAAGGAATGCACGCGAACAAAGCCCGGATTTTGCTGATTGGCGAATATCCGCCCTTGTTAAATACAAGAGCCCTGATTTTGAAGGAGTGGGACTGCGAATCAGCGTCTTCGCACGGGGCGCTTGCCGCTCTCCAAACGGGATTGTTCGACATGATTGTCATCGGACAATCTGTGACCGATGAAAAAGCCCTGGAGATCGTCAAAGCCGCTCAGGCTCTCGATTCGATCCCTCAGATGATCGCAGTTCGCCTCGCCCATGATGGGGCAGATCTCGGGATTGAGATCCACACGGCTAAAATTGGAGAGAGTCCCGGTTGGCTCCGTCATAGAGTTGCATTCCTGCTTGCGAGAAAATGCGCCACGTCGCCGACGGACCCGCTAAATCTGCTTAGCGACTGACAATCTCTAGGACGACCTGCAAAGACTCTTTTGAGATTACTGTCGTCTTCCATCAGCGTAGGTCACATTCAGCGTTCCATCGTCCCCACAATAGGCTCGCTTTATCGTTTGGCACCGCGCTATGCAAGTTCCGATGAAGAGGGCTACGCCAATGAGGGAGGTCGACTTCATACGAGGATACAGTACCACTCTTCGCATCCGAATCAAGAGCATCTGTAGGGCTTTCCTTGAAAGTCACATTTTGGAAAGAGCATCCGCAATTCCCTCATGCCGGACTGATATTGCGTGCCGCACCTGCCCGGAACCCGTCAAGCCACGCTTCGCTCTTCGGGCATTGACGAACCCGAACCGGCGCAGAGATTTCTGCTATTCCGGCATTAGGAATACCAAGATCACTACTTTGCGACGGAGTGAGAAGCTATCTGCTCAGCTTCCCGGATCGTCATTCCGCCAGGAAGGTTGCAGAATCGGACGAGCGTTCCATCCCGCCCTTCAAGCCAATCTCCGATATGGATGGCTCCCTCAGAATGTGGCCGGGGAATGGAGCAAATGATGTCAATTCGCTTACGAGCTGCAAACCGGCGCTCAAGCAGCGACCTTGCAGCGGCTCGTGATTGAGCCGAGCGCAACTGATAATCACCCGGTGGCATAGAAGCACCTGCAAAAACCGACCGCGCTAGTTGAAGAAATGGGGCAGGTGCATTTCGTTCCCGGAGGCGCGGGCGATCCAATTGCTTTGAGCACAAACCGAGTGCCTTCGCCTTCCGCCGCTCTCTTGAGGCAAGGAGGGAGCGGGCAGCGGCTCTAGACTGCGGAGAGCCTACAGGAAAGTCGCCCGGTCGGGCATCCGTGCTACCCGTTCCCTTGCGCTTCTGAGGCGCTCTGCTAGTGAATCGGCCTGTCCCCATGTGCCGTAATCCTCATTGCCCGACCCTGTTGAAACAGCGTCAGCCCCAAGTCGTGCAGCCCTGATTCGCTCCGCCAATCCGTCAAGGCACACACGCCCATTCACGATTGAACCAAATCCGACGCGCCGCTCGTTTTGTCTTCGCGCTACCAAGAGGCACCGCGCCGCCGCTCTGGACTGCGCAGAGCCGACGGGGAACCTTCCGGGCCTCGAGGTCAAATCTGTTGCGCCTAGACCCTTCTCTGCTCGTTTATTTGCCATCAGATACGTTCTTGCGACTGTCGCTAGGTGTTGCGTTTAGGAGGCTCAGCCTGATTTTGAAGGGACTACCCAAACTTGGCTTTTCCACCTCGATAAAAGTCGCTTCAATAAGTCTACCTTCGTAAAGGTTTGAAAAAAAAACTGTATGGCGCATATTCTGCTTGGGAAAAGGGAAAAACCATGATCGAAGTCTTTGTAAGTCATTCGAGTCACGACCGAGCATTGGCCGAAGCCGTTACTGACTTACTCGAAGGCACCATCAAGGATCTTGAAGGGGTTCGGTGCACGAGTGCCGACGGTCACAAACTGCGGATCGGCAGCCAATTTGCAAAGGAACTGAGAAAGGACATTGAGAACTGCGATGTGTTCGTAATAATCGTTTCCAAGCACAGTTTGAATTCGCAGTTCTGCCTCTTCGAGTTGGGAGCTGCCTGGGGCCTTGAACAGCCCATAAAGCCGATACTCGCGCCGGGGATGACTGCAACCGATTTGAAACCGCCTCTATCGGACCTCAACTGTTTATCCTGGGACGACCAAGCGGATGGATGCAGGTTATCGGAGAAATCAGTGTCCTTACTGATAACAGCTTGAGGAAAATGCAATCTGTCACATCCAAACTCCAAAGATTCTTGCGCGAAACCGTTGAGCAGAAGCCACGGTGACCAATCTGCGGACGAGGGAGCCTAAAGGTCCACAATGATCCTCGGCAGGCCGACATCCGCAGTTGCGCCCAGAGCCTGTTGAAACCAATCGGGCGTTTCCCCTGTCTGGGCGTACTCTTCCAACTCCTGACTGCTCATGCGCTCGAACAGATCATTCATCGAGACCGTTTCCGAGCGGTCGATCCATTCCCCAGATGAATTGATTTTTGCGTAAGCCTGAACAGCAGAAACAAAAGCCGACGCCGTTACATCCACATCCTCAGCCCTTTCGATGAAGCGTTCAAGCGCAGCCCGGATGTTTCTTTGGCGTTTCTGGAGCAATCCCAGCGCATTTGCATGCCTGTAGACGCTCGATCTATCGGCTAGTCCGTATGCTTCAGCAATCGCCGCCGGGGAACGCAGCCTATGAAAGCAAACTCGATGTCCTCGCGTAGCTTGTGACGACAGACAGAGCAGTTCCGTTTGTGTCGCCCAATGCTGAGCGTTTTTACATCGATGCGCCTTTGAACCATTCCCAATTGTGTTCCGATCTTTGATTCGCTGCAAGTAGAAATTAGTCTCAACCGCTTCGATTCGGTTTTGCTTTTGTTGCTGTCCCACTAGGAGCTACAGAGTTCCCACTAAACCACTAATGGTACTTACTAATGGGACATCGACTCCCCTAGTGGGACAATTGGCAAGAATGTAGTGAGCAGCCCTTCGATGCGCTATTGCTGCGCTAACCGGATGCAAAAGCCCCTCGCGTACCGCCCGTTGTCGCCAGCGACGAACTTGAGTCCAATCGCAACCCGCTAGCTCGCCAATCCGCTCCAAAGGCAACGCGAAAGACAATCCGGCTCTCGCATGTTGTAGTTCGGCTGCGAGAGCTAAAAATCTCTCATAACGGCAATCAAAAACCTCCCCGTAGGTCTCTGCCCAAGCTGTCTCCAACGGATCGGGACCGCCCACAACATAGCGTGCGACGCTGGCTGCGATCTTGAGAACCTCACCATCAGGAAGGGGCGGCTTGCATCTGCGCAAATTCGCTTGGAGAAGCTCTGCTTCCAGCCTCCCTAAATCAGCCCCGCGACGCCGTAGGGCCCCTCCCAATCGAGTCAGCCCATCATTGCGTTGGCCCTCGGAGAGAAGACCGATCTTGTCAGATTGGAAAGGGCTTTCTCTCTTCCACTGGGGAGTTAACTTTTCCAGCAGCCATGCAGGCGCAGACTGAATATAAAACATGCAAGGAGCGTAGGCATAAAGACCACCGCCCGGATGCACACTCGGGGGAATGAGGACGTACCCACCTTCAGCGCGAATGTCCAACCCGGAACCTAGTCTCCCGGCTGAATTCCGTAGCTCCTGGCCATTCGGGTAAATGAAGTAATAATGTGTGCCCCGCGCTGTTAGTACGCTAAGGGTCTCCGGCCAGTCCCCGTTATTCTCCTTCAGCCCGTCAAGCGATGCAACTCCTGTACTGCCATCCACATCGAGAACAAAGACACCCGATTCGCTCCCGGTTGTAATTCCCCAATTGCAGCCAGGAAATTCAGCAGCCCATCTTTCGATCTGATTCTCGTCGCCCGTGGCCAGTGCTTGCCAGCCCTTAATCAATGGACGCTTGTCACGCGGCTTGACAGGGAATATCCGAAGCCCAGCTTGCGATGCCGCCGACAGTTCGGGTGGAAGACCGCCTTTCCGCGCCATCTGTGTTGTTATAGGGTGTGAGCCTTTACCGCAGGAGACTTGCCCCCATCCTCAATGACCCGCTCCAACTCCGATTCGCGAATCATCGTGCGGCTTCCAACTTTCGTGCGCCGTAGCTTGCCCGAACTCAGCCAAGCGTGAATTGTGTATTTGCTTAATCCGCCTAACTTCCGAGCCGCCTCATCAACTGATAAAAGTGTGTCCACGTCTATCCCTCGAAATAATTTGACTTACAAGCTAATTGTAGGCAAAACAACGTGCCATAATAAAGGCACATATCGTGGCACACATCATTAACATCCCGCTGCGCTGTTTTTGAGTTCAGCCCAGTGAAGGCAAAGTGGGAGCTAAGCACAGTCGAAATTGTAGGGTGGACCAAGGACGTGAAGAAGCAACCACGGTCACTGTTAGGCAACATCGGAGATTCGGAGAATAGTGTGACCGTTGAAATTCGAGACCCCGAAACGTTGCGGAGGAGTCGTAGCGTTTCACAAGATGTTGCAGATGGAAGTCCGATACGACAACTTAAAGAACCCGGCGGTTTTGCGTTGGGCCGACCTGCCGAAAGAGTTGAGGGCTACCGCAACTCGTTCCAGAGACCTGGACAAGATTAAAGGCGAGATCTTCCATATCCTGGGTTGCGAATCTTTTGAAGTTGAGTCAGGAAGAAATCGAGATGCGTGGGCTATGCGGCGAGAGTTTCTCGGACTCAAACAAGACGTTTTACAGCTATTGGCGTTCGTTCGAAAATGGGGCCTCTGGGATGCCAGTGCTCTAGGCTGGTCTCATCTCTATACGAGCAGCAAGAACGCGGCCTTACGCAACGTTGTTTTCCCAGATCGCATTTGGGAATTACAAGAGGGCCTATCGATCTGCCATTCTCGGCCCACCGAACGAATGGCTAACTAACGGGTGTCGACCCATTGGAAAGGTGCCTATGGCGACGCCAACGTACCCGCATTTCGTCCTTGAACATTCCGAATGCAGACTCGCGATTGAAGCGACCATCACGATTTGATTTCCTCAGAAAAGTGAAGTTCCGCAAGTTGCAAGCGACCGGACTGCTCGGAAGTCTTACGCAATTCAGTCCTCCGCCACAAGAAAATATACTGCGGCCAGCCATGCGCTCATTTGGAGTCGGTCCGCAAACAGCGCCGCGGTGCTGCAAAGCTCAAGAGGAAATCAGCGGTTGGGAAGAGGGCATAATGTCAATTTTTAAGCGCGGTAGCGTCTACTGGTACCACTTCCTTTTCAACGGCGAACACATTCAAAAAAGCACCAAACAAGGCAATCCACGCACAGCCCGACAGATTGAGGCAGCGCACCGCACTGCGCTTGCCAAAGGTGAAGTGGGCATCACGGAGCGGAAAGCAGTACCGACCCTCAAGGCGTTCGCCCAAGACTTCATCAGCGGAATCGAGGTTCGGCAATGCGGACAAGCCTGAGACGATCCGCTTCTACAAGGGCAAGCTTTCCCGGCTGCTTGCCTATGAACCTCTCGCGTCTATCCGTTCTGGACCGCATCGATGAGCCGGAAATTGAAGCCTACATCCAATATCGTTTCACTCAGGTATCGGCGACAACCGTAAATCGGGAATTGGCGACCCTGAGAAGGCTTCTCAAACCTGGCGAAAGAGTGGGAGAGAATCCAGATGTCTCTTACGCGTAAAACTCTTGAAGGGCGAGAAAGAGCGCACTTTCGTCCTGAGCTATGCGGACGAGCAAAACTACTTGCAAATGGCTCCTCAACCTCTCCGCGATGCAGCCACGCTGATGTTGGATACGGGTCTGCGGGTAGGGGAACTAGTCAGGCTCCAATGGAGCGATATCGACCCGCAACGAATCGGTCGAGCCATTTTCGGTTATCTCCAGGTGAGGAGCGGCAAATCCAAGAACGCTAAGCGCACGATACCCTTAACCGCCCCAGTTCGGGTCATGCTTGAAACAAGGCGTGACCGCGAGAACTTCTCTCTGTGGGTATTTCCCGGCGATTCCGCCGATGCGCCCAACTTGTGACCTCCCTGGACCATCTCCACGCGAAGGTTGCTCGACCCGCCGTAAAGGGAAAGCGGCTCTATCGCTTTTCCAAAGAGTTTGTCCTGCACTTCCCTGACGGCATACCATGCTGACCCGGCTGGGCGAGGCGGGCTCCAGGCGTTTACAATTATGAAGATCGCAGGGCATAGCAGCGTCACTGTGAGTCAGCGTTACGTGCATCCGACAC
>CAVZRF010000029.1:0-6713 GCA_963777685.1 uncultured Acidobacteriaceae bacterium
AGCGGTGCGGTCAAGCAAGTCTCCGCGATCGATACCCATAACTACCACGACAACGCGTCGGCGTGTATCGGCGTAGGACCGACGCAGATCGATCCCACCGGGGAAACGCTCTACAACTTCCAGTCAAACTGCCAGGGCTGGCAATATGTTCAGTCGTACAAGATCGAAGACAGCGGCGCACTCGAATACATCAGTCAGGACGAGGCCAGCTATAACGTCCAATTTGGGCCGCCCGTTTTGCTTGGAAACAACAAGTACGGCTTTGTCTCTGGAGATTCCTCTGAATTCCCGGGCGACTACCTTGTGACCTACAAGCGTCAGAGTGATGGATTGCTGCAGATCGACTGGAACGCGACAGCGAACGTTCCTAACTCGAATGTGCAGGTGAAGGAAGAGAACGTCAGGTCGAATGACTGGAAGGGCTTCACAGCGCTGGCCGTCGATTCCACCAATCACCTGGCCGTCATCCTGCAGCCCATTGCCCCGGTCACGGGAGAGTCTCAGGGTTCCCCCGCGCTCGTCAGCTATACAGCCGACTCTGAGGGCGATGTGAAAACGACAAACACCTATCAAAAGTCAGCGGCCACCGATGCGCCGACGACCCAATTGACTGGAGCCATGAGCATCTCGCCCAGCGGTAAACTCCTCGCCGTTGGCGGTGGGACCGGGGCAAAGGGCTTCGAGGTATACCGCTTCAACGGAGCTAGCCCCATCACCAAATTCACCGGCCTGCTTCACTCCAGCGAAAATTTCCTTGAGTTTGGCTGGGACAAGAGCAACCATCTCTACGCCCTGAGCTCTGACGGCCTGCACATCTATTCGGCAACTTCAACCAGCATTAAAGAGGAGTCGGGATCCCCCATCTCCATTCCCGAAGCCTCAAACTTGATCGTCCAGTCCCTCGAATAACAACGAACACAGCCATGGGCCGACCAATCGCGGCCCTGTCCCAGGAGGTTTTCTCGTGTTGAACACTTTGAAGGTCATTGCCTTGTCGGCCCTGCTGCTTCCCGCAGCTTCGATCTGCGCCCAAACCGAAGATTCCACGTCCTCGTCCACCGCTCCCGTCGCCCGCGTTTATGTGACCCGCCCGACCCACCTCGACGGATTCAATGTTTCCTCGGCGGGAAAACTCACCCCCGTGCCCGGCTCGCCGTTCTCGAATATCGACCTGTTTCACCTCTCGGTGAACAGCAAGTACCTCATCGGAGAAAGTGACGACCATAATCACATCATCAGCTATAGCATTGCATCCAATGGCGCGGTGAAGCAGGTTGCGTCGCTCGCTGCCGCAAACTTAAATTCTGACGGTGGCTGCTGCGACTACCCGCAAAAACTGGATGCTACCGGCACCACCTTGTACACGGTCATTTCCGGAGATAATTTTTACCTCGACAACTTCAAGATCGAGTCGAATGGGGATCTAAGCTATCTTGGCGATTCCTACTACTTTGGAGGCGGCGAAGAAGTGGGCCCGGGCAATCTCTCTGTCCTCGGCAACAACAAGTTTGCTTACCAGACCAGTTGCAATGATGATGTGCCGCAATACTCAAACTTGACCGGATATAAGCGTCAAAGCAACGGAATGCTCGAGATGGTTGATGTGAAATCCGAACTGCCCAAGCCGAAAGCGGGCGACGTATACTGCGCCTACAACCTCGCGACCGACGCGTCCAATCACCTCGTTATCTCCATGGCTCAGTGGAACATCAACGACAGCTCACCGGATGGCCCCACGTTGCTGGCCAGCTACACCGCCGACTCCGAAGGCAACCTGACCACCAAGAGCACCACCTCGACCATGCCCCAAACCAACGGCGGCACCTATATGAGCATCTCTCCCTCGGGCAAGCTGGTCGCCGTCGACGATGGCAACGGATTTCGCGTCTTCCACTTCGATGGCTCCGGGCCGATCACCAAGTTCACCGGCATCCTCCACTCCAGCGAGAGATTCATCCAGTTTGGCTGGGACAAGAGCAACCACCTCTATGCGCTGAGCGAAAACGCCCTGCACATCTACTCGGCAACTTCAACCAGCGTTAAGGAAGAGGCGGGATCGCCAATCTCCATCCCTGAAGCCTCGAGCGTGATCGTCCAGTCGCTGAACTAACCTGCCGCAGTCAAAAGGGGCCAACGGTCTTCCGGCGGCCCTTCTTTTTTGCGCTCGCGCTGCATACCCCACACAGTCACGCCGGTTAGGCTTCGAGCTGCATCATCAGGTCTTCCCATTCGGCGGTCATGGCCGTTAGCTGGCCGCGCAGATCGGCAGCAAGCGCTGTGAGCCGCTCCGTCTCCGCGGCGGAGATATATACGCCAAGCTGCTGCTCGGTATGGCCGATCGCTGCCTCAATGCGCGGCGTCTCTTCTTCGAGAAACGCCACGCGCTCTTCCATCTGCTTCTGCTTGATGGGGTTGAGCCGGCGCGCCCGTTCCTTCGGAGCCGCCTCAAAGCCGCCTTCGATCACAATGGTCGTTCCATTGCCGCTACTAACGGCATCCGCGCTCGCGGCGGACTGCGTTTCGGTTTTTGCAACCGCCGAAACCGCAGCATGATTCGCAGATCCGTGCGGGTTTCTCTTGGCCGTTTCAGCTTCGCCGGCAGCGAGCGCTTCCTTCCGCCGCAGGTAGTCCTCGTAGTTGCCGGGATAGCTGGTAACCCCGCCGTTTTCCACCTCGAGCACGCGCGTCGCGAGCCGGTCGATGAAATACCGATCGTGCGACACAAACACAACCGTGCCTGAGAAGGCGGCGATGGCTTCGAGCAGCACATCTTTGGCGCGCATGTCCAGGTGATTGGTGGGCTCGTCGAGAAGCAGGAAATTCGAAGGCGACACAAGAATGCGCGCCAGCGCGTAGCGGTTGCGCTCTCCGCCAGAGAGCACGCCGAGCGGCTTGAAGACGTCGTCGCCAGAGAAGAGAAAGCAGCCAAGGAGTGAGCGCAACTCGCCTTCAGGAACCTTGAGCGCGGCGCGGCTGATGTCGTCGAGCATGCGCGCGTCGCCGTTGAGCACTTTGTACTGATCCTGCGCGAAGTACTCGCTCAAGACATTGTGGCCAAGCTTCACCTGGCCCGAAGTTGGAATTTCATCGCTCGTCAGAAGGCGGATCAGCGTGGATTTGCCCGCACCATTGACGCCGACAAGCGCTACGCGATCGCCGCGCTCGATGGTGAAGTTCACGTTCTTGAGAACCTGCTTGCTGTCGTAGCTCTTGGAGAGATTGATCGCCTCGACAACCGTGCGTCCGGAAGCCGGCGGCTGGGGAAACTTGAAGTGAATGACCGGCTCATCATCAGGAATCTCGATGCGCTCGATCTTTTCGAGCTCCTTGATGCGGCTCTGCACCTGCTTGGCTTTTGTAGCCTGAGCCCGGAAGCGGTTGATGAAGGCCTCGAGATGCTCGATTTGAATGCGCTGGTTGCGATAAGCGGATTCGAGCTGCGTGCGACGCTCATCCTTCTGGCTCAGGTACTTTGTGTAGTTGCCCTGGTAAATGTTGAGGCGCTTGTTCCAAATCTCCACCGTGCGGTCGATAGTGACGTCGAGAAAGTAGCGATCGTGCGAGATGAGGATGTATCCGAAGGGATAGTTCTTGAGATAGTCTTCGAGCCAGTTGCGCGTTTCAAGATCGAGATGGTTGGTCGGTTCGTCAAGCAGCAGCAGGTTGGGCTTGGCGAGCAGGAGCTTGGCAAGCGCGATCCGCATTTGCCAGCCGCCGCTGAACTCGTCCGTCTGCCGCGTCCAATCTTCTTTGCTGAAGCCAAGGCCAGTGAGCACAGAGCCCACCTGGGCATCGAGTGCGTAGCCGTCGAGCGCGTGAAACCGCTCTTGCAACAGCGAGAATCGCTCGGCGGCCGAATCGTATTCAGCGCTGGCGTGGTCGAGAGTGCTTAACTGTCCCGCAATATGCTCGATCTCCTGCTCCATGGCGCGGAGCTCATCGAAGACAGTGAGGCACTCCTGAAAGACGGTACGGCCTGTGAGCCGCAGCCCCTCTTGCGGCAGATAGCCGATGCTCATGCCCTTGGTTTGCTGAAGCGCGCCGTAGTCGAGAGTTTCCAGGCCGGCCAGCACCTTCATCAACGTGGATTTTCCGGTCCCGTTGGCGCCGACGAGCGCGGTCTTCTCGCGAGAACGGATCAGCCAGTTGGCCTCAAGAAAGAGGATGCGCGGTCCAAAGCGCTTGCCGGCATTTTGCAGGGAGAGCATTCAGTCTCTATTTTCTCAAACATGCGCGAGCGTGCCGGCAGCGCAGACCGAATCATCGCTGCGAGGCGGAATCGATGAAGACGATCTCAGAGCTGTAAGGCTCTGTGAGGTGAACGCTGAGGCCAGTCGACATGAGCTGGGCACCAGTGAGAGTGCGGTCCGTGGAACTCCCGTCTTGAAAGTGCAGCTGATAGAGACCAGTGGGTTCGAGCCCGGCCAGGTTGAAGGTATGATCGGCCTCATCTGCGACCGAGCCGCGAAACGCATAGAGGACGCCGTGGCGGCGGGTGCGATCGATGTATTCCATCCCATCCCAGTGCACGCCATCGGGACTAGCGCTCACATGGTAGAGACTGGCGTCGCGAATCAGTGTGCGGAGCCGGGATTTGTAGACGGCGATCTCCTGCTTCGCGGCCTCGTGCTGTTCACGAGACCAGGAGGACGTGTCCTGCATGAGCAGAGAGCCAGCCCATCATGCCGCTGCGGAACATGTAGAGAAAGCCCGCAAGGTCGCGAGCCTGCCACTTTTCGACGTAGGTTTCGAGCATGGGTGGCGGCAGAAGGTACGATGCGTCGTAAAAGGCACGCCGATTCGAGAGCGGATCGTAGGTGTCGGTGATGGAGAAGTAGTCGCCATGAGCCGCTGAACCGAAGTCGACCATGCGGCCGCCGTCGTTGCAGATTTCGAAGAGCAGGCCGGGATGATCGCGGCGCAACTGGTCGTAGAGGCTGTAGTACGAGCGAACGGCGTGATAGCAGACGTCGGTTGAATTGTCGGCAATTACGAACTCTGAGGCCCAATCTTTATCGATGCGCATGGTGCTGCGATTGGGTGGAGCATGTGGATGATCTTCGCGGATGCAGCCCTGCGCCACTAGGTATCCGTCATGCTCGAGCATGTCCAGGCGGTTGTGGTGACAATCGATTTGAGATCATGCGCGGCCCATTCGTGCGCGGCGGGCACGCCGAAGTCGATGGTCTGCCCCTTGTACTCCTCGGGCTTCCAATCGGCGTCATATCGGTGACAAGCCAATCATGGACTACGGGATCGTGGACATTAAGCGCTCCAGGAGCATCGAGAGTGCGGCCTGGGTCCAGTCTGCCCATAAACCAAAGCGAAGGCGCGCGCGTGCGCCTCGTCCGCGATCGCAGAAAGTCCGCGTGGAAACTTTTTTGGGTCGGCGACCCAGTCGCCCACAGCGCGAAACCAGCCTGCATCAAGATGAAACATCTCCATGCCGAGCTCACTTGATTCGTCGATCATGCGCAAGGCGAGGGCCTCGTCAACGGCCACTCCGCTACCCCAGCTGTTATTAACCACCAGTGGATAGTGTGGGTCATTCCAGGTCTTGGGATTGCCGAGAACAGATCGGACCCAGGGGCGCAGCTGATTGCCGGCGCCGTCTGGACCGCCGGAGAATGCGCCGAGAAAGGCGGTTGGCGTTGAAAAGATTCGCCGGCTCCCAGCCCCGTGCTGAAATTGTATGGGTTCGGGATCGAGGCCAAGCTGGGAGTCGAGATTAGTGCGGTCTCGCGCGAGGGCAATGCGGCAGCGGCCACTGAACTCGATGCCGGCATACCAGCCGCTTGGGGATCGGCGGAACCGTAGACGATCTCGGCAGGAATGATTTCGCGCGCTTCGCCTTTGCGCGGGAATGCGTAGGTTGTAGAGTGGCCGGTCCAATGATACCCATCCGTAATTGTTTCCACGTGAACACCTTGCGGTGAAGGCGTGTCGGCGCCCTTCTCAACGTAGAAATTGTTTAGCCGCCGGGCAGCGTCTTGCGGAATGTGCAGAGTGAGCGAGTCGATCATCGGCAGCCACACTTCGCGCTTGGAGAAGTTCGTGATGGTGATGGTGTGTTCGATGGCGCCAAAGGGAGCGCGCGCCTGCCATTGCCATTCAAGACGGAGATGCGGCTCCGCAGACTCGTAGACAAAGGAGATATGATGCGCGTCGACATGATCCTGCCCCGCGACGTGCGACCAATGAACAGGCATGGCATGGGCGTCCACTTCGACAGAAGACGGAAACTCTTCGACGCCCGCGTTCCTCCACTGCACTTTGTTGGCACCTGCGAAGGTGAGCAGATGCGGAGACGCAGGTCCCGCCTCGAAGCGAAGCACGACATCCTGTGTGCGCAAGGCGACGACTCTCGGCGACTGAGCGCGAGTCAACACACCCGCGAGCGCAATCAGGGTCGAACAAACGAGCAGGCGATTCATCATTTCTGAATTCCGAATTCCAGATGCACGCGATGATAGCTCCCCGCAGCGCACGAGGATACGGGGATGGTTGCTGCAAATGTGTTCGCGGCGAGCGGCTGAAGATGCGCGTCAGCCGGCGAAGCCAGCTTCCTGGGACTGCTGAGGCGGATGCGGGAAGCGCGATCGCACGGTGCATCGGCATCGATCATGAAGTTCGAGTTCGCGATGCGCGCGGTGAGGATACGCAAGCCCGAGCTCGCATCCCCGGCAAGGAGCGGTGCGTGAGGTAAAGAGATA
>CAVZRF010000030.1:0-21660 GCA_963777685.1 uncultured Acidobacteriaceae bacterium
TAACGATCGCCAACCACTTCCAGTCGTACCGCACACAGCCACTCGCGGACCCGGCTTTAGCCGCTGAGGGCCGAATAGTTTTCAGGCAGAATCAAGCCAGGCCGCGGAGCGGCGCAAGAACTTAGCCCAGGACTTCAGTCCTGGGTACGAAGGAAAAAAGTGAACCAAGTCCCGGAGGGACGACAGAACGGCACGGCATTCGCCTCCAAAATCGGGAAGGGTACGACTTCCAGTCGTACCGCACACAGTCGACTCGCGGACCCGGCTTTAGCCGCTGGGGCCATAGAGTCCTCAACTGAAAAAGGACCATTCGTCCGACCAGCGGCCCCTGGGTCGAACCGGCGACCGCCCAGACGTTTCCCGCCATTTTCACAAGGGAACGTCCCGTCTGTCCCGGTTTATCCCGTCCACAACTCTCGTAGACGGCCGCATCCTCGCTGGCGGCCATCTCCTTTTCCTTCTTTCGGCACTCCACTTTCATCAAGCTACAGAAAATTCCAATATTCTGAGCGCGCCGGGAGTTCCGGTGATCGGCGTATCTTTGAGCGTGGCATTCAGATGAAAGGGGACGGATATGCCCAAGCAGGTGCTGCAGCAACCTACAGAACTTGTAACATTCCGTTTTGACACTGTAGCTGCTCCGATCGATGGCTTGTTGTTCAACGTAGATCGTGATCTTCAACGCCGGATTGCCACGTATCACAAATCAGGCGAGGGCCTCAAAGCTCGAACTGTTGAGATGCCACTCATGTTCCTGCGCTATGCGAAGATAGCCTACAACTCCGTCCGATACCTCACAGCTGATACGCCACCGGATCCAGCAAGAAAGCCAGTCTATGCGGTCATCATTCCGAATGTGAATCGCCAACTAATCGACATCCTATCCACCCTCGTCTTCATGCTCGACGATCTGGCGCCCCGCCACAACTGGTACGAGCGTTCCGGATATCGAGGAATGAGGGAACAATACGACCTATATAGCAAGACCTACGGGAACGATCCGGTCTGGCAGCCACATCTCAAGAGTCTCGCCGCCGCCATCGTCAAGGCGTCTCAGGACCTTAATATTTCCGTAGAAGACCAGCAGTCCCCTGGCCAGATTAAGTATTGGCCAACGCCGAATCAGATGAACAAGAGGATTAAAACAAAAAGCCAGAACTTTTTGCGCTATCTCATTACGTGGCTTTGGGGCAACACGTCAGAACAGGCTCACTTTGCCTGCAACGGGATGTTCACATTGGCCCCATACATTTATGGAGATCTTCTGGATGAGAAAGACCAAGAACAGGTGAATGAGCGTCTAATTCATCAATACCACTACGAACATTTCAGTCGGACCGTAATACTGCTCTTGGCCATCGCTACTGAGATTGACAACTACTTCGGTCTGAATAACAAGACCCAGCTTTCAAGTATTTGGATGACTTTCATTAAGCAGGCCGAGCTACCCGGAGTAGAGTCTGAAGCAAAAGAAATGTATGACTTGCGATACAAAAACTTCTTGGAATCCGGGCCATAATCTCGGCGGGTGGCCAACCCTTCGTCCTTTGAAGGGAGGGATTCCACTCTAAATTCAAAAGCCCCACTCTAAAATCGCAAACACCGCGATTTTAGAATGGGGCACCCGATTTTACCGATGGCTGAGAGCTGACAGCGGTCCTACGTTCCTTCGGTCCAGCCCGCCAGATACTCTTCCTGCTCGGGGGTCAGCCGGTCGATCTTGATGCCCATCGACTCGAGCTTCAGTTTCGCGACGCGCTTGTCGAGTTCGTCGGGAACCTTGTAGACCTTCTTCTCCAGCTTCTTGTGGTTCTTCACCATGTACTCGACGGAGAGCGCCTGGTCGGCGAAGCTCATATCCATCACCGACGGCGGATGGCCTTCGGCGGCGGCCAGGTTGATCAGGCGGCCTTCGCCCAGCAGGTTGATCTTGCGGCCGTCTTTCAGCGAATACTCTTCGACGAAGGTGCGCGTGGTGCGCTTCGACGACGACATCTTTTCGAGCGCGGGGATGTCGATCTCGACGTTGAAGTGTCCCGAGTTCGAAATGATCGCGCCGTCTTTCATCAGCGTCGAAGTGTTCTTTGGCGAGCACGCTCTTGTTGCCGGTCACGGTGCAGAACACGTCGCCGAGCTTCGCGGCTTCGTCCATCGACATCACGCGGAAGCCGTCCATCACCGCTTCGAGCGCTTTCGTCGGATCGACTTCGGTGACGATGACTTCGGCTCCGGCGCCGCGCGCGCGGCTGGCCAGCCCGCGTCCGCACCAGCCGTAGCCGGCGACCACGAACTTCGATCCGGCCAGCAGGAAGTTGGTGGCGCGGATGATGCCGTCAATGGTGGACTGCCCCGTGCCGTAGCGGTTATCGAACAGGTGCTTGGTGTCGGCGTCGTTGACCGCGACGATCGGGAACTTCAGCACGCCTTCCTTCGCCATCGCGCGCAGGCGGATGACGCCGGTGGTGGTCTCTTCGGTGCCGCCGATCACGCCGTCGAGCGCGTCGGTGCGCTTGGTGTGCAGGATGGAGACCAGGTCGGCGCCATCATCCATGGTGATGTGCGGCTTGTGATCGATGGCGGCCAGGATGTGGTTGTAGTAGGTGTCGTTGTCCTCGCCCTTGATGGCGAAGACGGGAATGTTGTGGTCGCGGACCAGGCTGGCGGCGACGTCATCCTGCGTGGAGAGCGGGTTCGAGGCGCAGAGCACCACGTCGGCTCCGCCATCGCGCAGGCAGATGGCGAGGTTCGCGGTTTCGGCCGTCACGTGCAGGCAGGCGGAAACGCGGATGCCCTTCAGCGGCTGGTTCTTGATGAATTCCTTGCGGATAATCTGCAGAACCTTCATGGACTGGTTCGCCCACTCAATGCGCTTCTTGCCCAGATCGGCCAGTTCCACATTCTTGACATCGCAATTCACGGCTGCTGTTGACATGCTTCTCCTGTGGCGCGCCCGAAAGCGCAGAAACTAGGTTGATGATCAATGATAGACGGACAGTATCTTTTTCGCAAGAATACATCAATTTTTTACCGCAGTCAGGATACCCGGTGCTCCGCCCGGAGACGTCCTTCGGTCCATGCCCGGGATTACACTTTGGTTCCGAACCAAAATCACTAACCACTAAGGACACTATGTTTCACGAAGGAGAAAACCCAGGGCTTCCTTAGTGTCCCTTCGCGTCCTTTGTGGTTCAAGGTCTTGGTCGACGGGTGCCCCATTTCTCGCGCGGTCTTTGCGCGAGAATTGGGGATTTTCCGAACGCTATTTACGAACAGTCTGTCCTGCTGGTTCGCGCACGCCGGCATCGCTGGCCAGCTTCGCGGCTTTGTCGGTCGGCTTCCCAGGTGAAGTCCGCGTCGCTGCGGCCGAAGTGGCCGTAGGCCGCGGTCTTCTTGTAGATCGGACGGCGCAGATTGAGCGACTCGATGATGCCGCGCGGCGTCAGCTTGAAGTGCGAGCGAATCAGGTCCGGGATAATTTCCGGATCGACCTTCTCGGTGCCAAAGGTTTCGACCAGCACGCTGACCGGATCGGCGACGCCGATCGCGTAGGCCAGTTGCACTTCGCAGCGGTCCGCGAGTCCGCCCGCGACGACGTTCTTCGCGATGTGGCGCGCCATGTAAGCCGCCGAGCGATCGACCTTCGTCGGATCCTTGCCGCTGAAAACGCCCCGCCGCCGTGACGTCCCATGCCGCCATAGGTGTCGACGATGATCTTGCGGCCGGTGAGTCCGGTGTCGCCCATGGGCCCGCCGATGACGAAGCGTCCCGTGGGATTGATGTGGTACTTGGTGTCTTCATCGAGCAAGTGCGCGGGAATCACGGCCTGAATCACGTGCTTCAGAATGCCCGCGCGAAGTTCGTCGTTGCCCACGTTCTCGGAGTGCTGGGTCGAGATGACAACCGCATCCACGCGAAGCACTTTGCCCTTCGCATCATATTCAACTGTGACTTGGGATTTTCCATCGGGACGAAGGAAGGGAAGCGTTCCATTCTTGCGAACCTGCGAGAGCCGCATGGTCAGCTTGTGCGCCAGCGAGATAGGAGTCGGCATCAACTCCTCATTCTCATCGACAGCATACCCAAACATCATTCCCTGGTCGCCGGCGCCGCCGGTGTCTACGCCCATGGCGATGTCGCCGGACTGTTTGTTGATGCTGGAGATGACGGCGCAGGTGTTGGAGTCGAAGCCGTAGAGGGCGTTGTCGTAGCCGATGGCTGCGACGGTGCCGCGGACGACGGATTGGAAATCGACGTAGGCCTTGGTGGTGATTTCTCCGGCGATCACGACGAGGCCGGTGGCGGTAAGAGTTTCGCAGGCGACGCGGCTGGTGGGGTCTTCGGTCGAGGCAAGCGTCGAGGATGGCGTCAGAAATCTGGTCGGCGATCTTATCGGGATGGCCTTCGGTCACGGATTCAGAGGTAAATAAATAGCGATTCTTTGAAGCCAAGTTGTGTGTCTCCTTCGTGCACGTTGTGTGCAGAAAACCTAGGACTTGAAGAACGGGGGGACCCGCGGAAATCCCGGAAATCCACGCGGCCGCGACGGAACGAACGGCGAAAAGGAAGTCCTCAAAAAAGGCTACCAGACGCATCCCTGGCATGCAACGATTTTGACCCTAAATGCTTTGGGATGAATCCAATCGCGGAAATGCGTAGGTGGATGGCGGGAAAGTGGGGGTAGTCGGGAGGAAGATGCTATGCTCGACAGCAAAAATCCTTAGCCTTCGGCAAGCTCAGGGCAGACTTTCTCGCGCAAAGGGCGCGCGAGACATGGGGCACCCGGTGAACTCAATTGAGAGCTCACGGAGGTTTATAACAATCGGAACAATGCTGCTGACTATGCGGACATTGCGTCTGGCAGGTGCGACGGGCACACCGGGAATAATGGATACGACATGTGCACCGGCGTAGGAGTGGTGAAAGGGTACGGGAAGAAGTAACAGCGGAAATCTGGAAGAAGAAGCAACGATTTATTGGCCCGGACGAATGCGTCCGGGGCTACGTTTTTCGGTGTCGCGGCCGCAGGCGGCTTCGAAATCCACCAGGACGATCCCACATAGGGCGGCCAAGGTTTCGGGCATTTTGAGTGTATGGCCATTCTGCGCCAATTGAGAAGATCGCCTACCGGCATCTCGGATCACTTTCGGTTTGCCGACCAATCACAGGCACAATGTCCTCGGGTGGACCATAACCGCGATCGTATGCCTGATTCGAGACCGCATATCGCTTCAGGTCGCTCCAACTCCATCGACTGGAAACGGGCGGCCTCCCGCAGGCACAGTGCAGCGTCCATTCGTCTGCGAATCCTTCAGCCAGCGGTATCAAGTACGACCCGTTACGGTACGGGCTGAAGCCAGGCAAATATCGAGTCAAGCATTTTGGACACTCAACGCAATGGCGAAAGCGGGAAGCCATGGTATGCTTGTCGGCGAGCTCGTTGGAGAGACTCTTCCCACCAGCTCTTGCCGTAAACAATCTGGGTCACGTGGACATTGGCGAGATCCATACTGACCCGCACATGATCCGGCCATGTGCCTTCGCGCAGCAGCATGGCCGGAATGCATGGTGCGGAAGCTCAGAAACTGCCTTTATCGTGAATTGAGCAGTGTGCGGATCTCGGCGAAAGCTGCTTGCCAACATTCGCCGCGGGCAAAGTGATTTTCGGATGCGTGCCTACGACGTCTGCAACCGTCTTGCCCAGGTCTTCGTCTACCGGGGTTGCAAGAAAGGCGTGGACGATTGTTCCCGCGTGCGGCCCGGCCATATCCACCGCCATACCCGCGATTTGTCCGCTCTCATTGATGTTGCTAGCCGAGATTACGTAGAGGTTGGAACTAGCGGGAAATAGCTGGTTAAGGTCGAACATTCTCCCGTTCTCCCAGATGAGGCCGTGGGACCAGTTGCCGCTGATAGTCGAAGGAGCTTCCCACCACTTGGCCCTGGTTGTTGATGCTGGTGGCAAAGGCGGCAGCATCTCCCGGCAGAAGGACGCCGAGGCTTCTGACTGTATTGTTCTCCCAAATAGCGGCCAGGGCTGTGCCGTCAGAGTTGACGGCTTGGCCAACAATCTGGTTGTGGCCGTTAATGGCGTAGGCTATGGCGCCCGGAGTTCCGAGGTCCGGAAGCGGGGTGGCGGTGCCGTTTTCCCACATTACGGCGAAATTCGCTGCGGTGCAGGTTCCCGAGTAGCCTACGGCTTGGCCTTGATTGTTGATGCCGAATGCGACTCCGTCTGGATCGTTACCGATCGTAGGAAGAGGTTGGGCTTTGCCTTTGTCCCACAGCACCGGCAGGTCAATCCGATTGTTAGTGACGCCGGCCGGGCAGGTGGAGTCCACGATACCATTTTCCGCATATCCTGCGACTTGTCCGCTGTTATTGATGGCGCTGGCCTGCCCGTTATTCCCGCCCAGCTGTCGGGAGAGCGCTGCATGACGCCGTTTTGCCAAAGAAACGGAAGACACGTAGCGTGCGTGCCAAAACCGCAGAGGTCTTCGCCATTCGGATCTGGAACGGATGTTTCGGACATACCGACAGCATTCCCCGCGGTCGTTGATTCCGTTCCAATTGATCGAACTGTTCTTTCCTCCAAGCGTGCCGAGTGGGAGGTTGAGATCGCGCGATGCTGATCCTCACCGTGCCTTGCACGGCCGGGAAGAGGGTGGAAATGGCGGAATGATCCAGGAGTTGATCCATAATCAGCGTCCAGCCGTGATTATTGAGGCCCATGGCCATGCCCAGGTTGTCAGGGTGCTGAACTCCCAAATCCTGAACTTTGTATCTCGCTTGCGCGACCGCATTGCTGAAGCAAGCCAGAACCATCGCCGTAACCCACAGTATCCAGAAATTCCGCAAACGTCTTAGTGCGCTCATATTTCCTCTTTTCTTTGGATGAAAGTTGCTGTGCCGAAATGACGGGAGCAGGTGGCGTTCCACCGGCAGAACAATTACGTGACACAACAGCACAGACATTTCGAGACTTCACAGCAGAGTGGCGGGCTGACAAAATACTGTGACGATTCCAAGGCGGCTAGAGCGCTTGTTTCTCCAATTTCTCATACACATCGGCGAGAGGGTACGAAATTCGAGAATGCCGGGAACCAGGAGTCAGTCCAATCAATTCGATTGACTTTCGAATGGTTAAACATCCATACTGGTTGGTATGTTGGTAGCGCGCAAGAATCCAAAACGCAGAGCGCCAAGGCCGCGTAATCCTGAGCGCACGCGGCAACGCTTGCTGCAAGCGGCTTTTCGCGAGGTTTACAGATATGGCTTCCAGAGTGCCGGGATCGATACAATTCTGGCCGCCACTAACGTCACCAAAGGAGCGCTCTACTACCACTTCGAAAGCAAGGAAGCTCTGGGATACGCCATCATCGAAGAGATCGTCGCAGAAATTCCCCGCGAGAGGTGGTTGCTTCCTTTAGAGCGAAGCAAGGACAAGGACCCTATCGATGCTTTGATCGGCATTGTACAGGCGATACCAAGCCGGCCAAGAGACGTAAAGGGCGGTTGTCCCCTGGTCAATTTGGCGCAGGAGATGTCTCAGCTCGACGAACAATTCCGCAAGCGATTGGAGAGAATCTTCCATGCCTGGCAAGAAGGTATTGCGATGGCTCTGCGGAGGGGGCAGTCTCAGGGAACAGTCCGCCGCGACCTGGTTCCGGAAGAGACTGCGAGCTTTCTGATCGCGATGGTCGAAGGCTACGAAGTGTTGGCAAAGAATGCTCAAGATGCGAAGGTGTGGAATATGGGAATTAAAAATATCGTGGGCTGGCTGAGTTCACTTCGCGCGCCGGGCAACCGCAAGCGAGGCTGATCGCATCGATGCCTCAGAGGTAGTTGCCAACTGTTACATACCAACCGGTTCGTATGCTTGGACAGTCAGCATCGTGATCGGGCGAAGCGCTTCAAGCTACATCATGAAAAGGAGAACGAACAATGACATGAAGGATCGCAGTGTCGCGCAGGAATCTGCTCGCAACGGGAGCCTGCGCGCTGGTTGGTGCCGTGAGCCTGCCGGGACCGGCAAGTGCCAGCGCATTGGCAGGGCAGAACTTAACGAACGAGGAGATCGTCCGGAAGTGGTATGCGGCCTGGGAGAAGAAAGACTGGGGCCCGTTGGATAGCCTGCTCGCCGACAACTTCACCTTTTCAAGCGCGGCCGGCGACGACCACATCAGCAAGAGCACTTTCAAAACGCAATGCTGGGAAACACAGATCGATTTCATTGGACATTTTGACCTGGAGCGGGTCACCACTGGCGCGGACGATGCTTTTGTGAAGTATCTTTGCCACACCAAGAACGGTAAATCGTTCCGGAACGTGGAGTATCTCCGAATCAAGAACGGAAAGTTGCAATCCATTGAGTGTTATTTCGGCGCGCAATCCAGCTTTCCGTCAGCAGTGAGCACTGGGCAGAAGTAACCTGCGGGCGGCTGATCCCGCTCCTCCGGTTGGGCAGGAATACTTCCATTAGAACGTGCACTCGTCAATCTCACTTCGGGTAGCAGGAAGTCGAAATGAGAGAGCAAGGGGTTCCATTCATGAGCGCCCGCGAAATTCAGGATCAGAAGGCCATTGCACGTGAGATGTTTGTTCAACAAGCGGCTCACGCTAATGCGGACATTTCGGCTAGCCCACTGCGGGGAGCTACGATTTGCTCCACCAAGAGTAGACGGGATCTACACTCTGGAATCGACAGCGGACGAGTTCTGCGAAACTGCAGATACATCATTGCTTCCGGTAATCCGAGTTGATGCTGCGAACCTCGATGCGAGTCTTGCGGCAGTTGGAGGTTATAGCGAAACGACAGGCGCCACGAATCGCGTTCAAGGCAAAGGGTAGCATCCTGCTCTTGGATTTAGCCGACATCTTGGCAGTGCAAGCCGAAGGTAATTACGTTTCGTTGCGACACCGACCTAATTCCTATTTGGTGCACGAGTCCCTCTCGTCCATGGCGGAGAAGCTCAAACCCTACGGTTTTATTCGCATCCACCGCTCGGTCGTCGTGAATATTTCGGCCGTGGAGGAGATCCAGCCTTTACCGACGGGGGAGTACAGGCTGCGTGTAAAAGGTGGGAAGGAATACCTGGTAACGCGTACATATAAACACAACCTCAGAGATCTGGCTCAACTGTGGGTAGGCTCAGAGCGGCTTTGCGGCTAACAGGCAGCAATACCGCTTCCACACGTCGGCACTCCACATGCCCTGTGCGGCGATATCCCGCGCGCTCGCGATTTCGATTCTTTCAAAATCTTCCAACATAGCCATCACATGATAACTGTCGAAAACAGCCATTACACTCTGGATCTCTTTTCGGGGCGGGGAAGTCAGAACCGGCCAAGATCGTGGTGACGCAACGGTGCTCGCTTTGCTCGCGACGTCCGGAATGACAATGGTGGGGAGATCCTGTTCGCCGCGGGTTGGCAGCCCCTAAAGGCTAAAAAAGAGGTGACAATTTACGGCCCCGGACGAATGCGTCCGGGGCTACGTGTTTCGCGGCGCGGCCATAGCGCTCAAATTTCGACTGCTTTCGTTTCAGTTCACATCTATCACGAGCGAGAGTTCCCCCGCTCCGGGCCAGTTTCGAATACATCCAGGTGCTGAAACAAATTACTTCGCGAAAACTCAGGGCGGCAGGCGGCCTTCCCGCCGACCACAATGCGAAAGTGCGACCCAAGTGGAGCGATTCTGGCAGGTTCGTTGTTACGACTTTCCCGTGTGGACTGAGGGGAAGCGGATTTCACCTGTCTCGCTGCGCTCGCGCGTCGGAATGACAATGGTGAGGAGATCCTGTTCGCCGCGGATTGGCAGGCCCTAAAGGGCTAAAAAAGAGGTGACAATTTACGGCCCCGGACGAATGCGTCCGGGGCTACGTGTTTCGGTGCCCGACCGCTGGCGCCATCGAAATCTACCAGCACGGTCCCACGTAGGCCGGCCAAACGCTTCGGGCATTCTGCGTGCTATCGCAATTTATCAACGCTGACTGATCACGCTCGCAGCACTCGACCGTCCAACACAGCGGGCCGAAATGTTCGCTCTCACTATTTGGGACGAGATTTGGGACGAGACGTCTCATCTCGAGTGTGCGTGGGCCTTGCAGCGGAAAAAGGAGTTAGGGCATGGGGAATATTAGCCGTCGCGATTTTCTGGCTTTGGCCGCAGTGCTGGGTGCGGAAGCAGCTTGGGGTCGCTCATCCTCGACTCCCTCGAAGATTTCCTGGCGCGAGCGTCGCGACCTTTTCCCGGAAGGGGTAACGTCCGGCGATCCCGACAGCACGAGCGTATTGCTGTGGACCCGGCGGGCTCCGCAGCCTAAGCCTGCCCAGGAATTGACCGTCGAAGTGGCGCTCGACCAGACGTTCCAGCGTGTGATCGCAACGCAGAGAGTGTCGATTTCGGCGGCGGCGGATTGGACCTGCCGGGTGCTGGTCGGAGGACTGAAGCCGGCCCAGGTCTATTGGTATCGCTTTACCGATCCTGAGGGTTCCGGCAGCCGCCTCGGCCGCACCATCACCGCGCCTGCCGACGATGATTCCCGGCCGGTACACTTCGCGTTCGTCAGTTGTCAGAACGCAAACCTCGGAGCGCAGAACGCGTACCGAAGAATGATCTTCGAGGATGAGCACGCTTCTGAGCAGGAGCGGCTCAGCTTTGTTCTGCACCTGGGCGACTTCATCTACGAGCTGGTCTGGTATCCGGAGGACCGCGCCACTTATTACGACCGCAAGGTGAGGGAAATCGTTCGTTATCCTCAAGGAGAGAAAATTCAGGACTTCCACATCCCGGTCAACGTGGATGACTACCGTGCCGTGTATCGCGCCTACCTGCATGATCCCGACCTGCAGGACGCTCGTGCCCGCTGGCCCTTTGTTCCCATGTGGGATAACCATGAGTTCAGCTGGCAAGGATGGCAAGCCTTGCAAGTGTTCGACGGCAAAACGCGCCCGGCGCAAACACGCAAGGTCGCAGCCATGCAGGCGTTTTTTGAGTATCAGCCCGCGCGTATGGTGAAGAGCGGTGGTCCCTCGTTAGAAGAGTTCAACCCGCCTAAGGTTCAAGATGCCCCGGTCACTGTTTTCGATGAGCATGGACTGGGGCAGGAGGCCAACAATCTTGCGGCGATCCATAGTCTGAAGGGATACCGGTCGCTGCGCTGGGGCCGGAACGTGGAGCTCATGATCACCGACGAGCGAAGCTACCGATCGGAGGAGCCCGGAACCAAGTTCGCTGACGCAGATTTCTCTAATAAGGACTATTCGGAGTTCATGCCTGAGGAGGTGCTTGAGATCATCGATGGCGGCCGGGACTACAACGGAGGCAAGCCGCCCAACACGATCCGTTTCGGGGACCAGCAAGTTCCGAACCTCCGTAAGGCGGATCCCGCGCAGACCATGCTCGGAGCCGAGCAAAAAGCGTGGTTTCTGGAACGACTGCGGAATTCGAAAGCTGCATGGAAGATCTGGGGAAGCACAACTGTCGACGCTGGATATGCGCGCCGACCCGCAGAACCTTCCCGCAGGGATGGTTGCGAGCGCGTGGCCCGGTGCCGGGTATGCCAATTTTGGCGGCGTGGACTTCAGCACTGCCTATCAGGAGCGCGGTGAAATTTACGATTTCATTCAAGAGCATGGGATTACAGGGTTTGCCACGGTGGCGGGCGACGCGCATAGCTTCTGGGCCGGTTTATCGGCGAAGTCTCTCCCGCCGAAGCCCTTTGACCCCGTAGGTGTGGCATTCGTGGTTGGATCAATCTCCGCGCCGGGAACGGTGGAGTCCATGGAATATCACCTGCCCAAAGACGCTCCGCTGCGGGCTCTGTTCCTCGGGCAAGGTCCTGGTGACAACCGTCCGCAACCCACGATTAATATGCTGGTGCGTCACGGCGTTCGGTCTTGCCTGGAATATGCGAAGAGCGGTGACGTGCAAAAAGCACGCCAGCTTTCCAACCGGGATTTGTCACCGCACCTGTCGTTTGTTGATATGGGCGGCCATGGATATGCGGTCGTGCACGCAGCAGCGGACCGGCTGGAAACGGAATTCATCTGCCTGCCGCGCCCGATCGTTCGCCAGGACCAGCCGGATGGCGGACCGATTCTCTATCGGGTTCGACACGCTGCAAAGCTCTGGCGCAAGCACGAACGTCCGAATCTCGAGCAGAAGGTGATCGAAGGCAATCCGGCGTTTTCGATTTAGGGATCGGCGAGCAGGAAAAACGCTCGTCCGGGGCTACGTTTTTGGGGCGCTTCCGCGAAGGAGAGCAGGGTGAGACATGTTACGGAGCGGGAGGGGTTGGGATGACGCGCATTCCGTTGGAGTCGAAGACGAAGGTTTTGGCTTCGGATTCGGCGCCATCGGCGGGGATCTCCTGGCCGTTCCAGAGGAAGGTCACTCCCGCGGCATTGCCGATGCGGACGGTGATTTCGCGAGAAGCACGGACCGATGTGTGGGCGGGGGCGATGAGAGTTTCATGGCTGACGGGTTGTCCGTCCGCGACGACGGAGATGGAAGAAGTCTCGGTGGCTCGGATGACCAGCTTCAGCGTTTGCGCTGCCGGTTGAGAGGCTTTCGCAGCCGACTTGGGGAAGGTGCGGACGGTTACATCGTTCTTGTCGTTGTTGTTCTCGGCGTTGTTCTGGTCATTCTTGTCTTTGTCGCTCGGTGTAACGGTGGCGGCAGCGGCGGTAGTGGCGGAGCTTGATGTGGCTGCGGCAGGGGTTGGCTTTACGGGCGCGGCGGTGGGACGAGTTGGCGGTTGGGAAGCGGGATGCGCGGTCATCGCACTGTTGGAGATTTCCGCTTTCGAGGGCTGAGTGTGGGACGCGGGGACGGGCGCGAGAAGAGGTGCGTCCTTCAGTTGTGCGCTGCCGGATGCGTTGGCGGCGGAGTTATGGGAGCGGAGGGTCCAGAAGAGGATTCCGAGGATTAGGACAAGTGCTGCGACGGCGACGATTCTCCACGGAATTTCGCGGGGAGAATCTTCGGCAAGATAATCTTCGCGGGGGTGAACATCTTCGGCGCGAGGAAGCTGCAGTTCGGGGAGTTCCTCGACCGGTGATGCCTGGTGTTCTCTCTCTATTTCTCTTACTTGAGTGATGTCTTGAGTGCCGCGCCTTTCAGGGGCATGCGGCGGCGCGACGTTGGGCGTGAGGAGTGGCCGCTTCTCAGGCGGCGCGGGGCGTGGATTGCCGTTGCGCGGGCGCTCGGGTTCCCAGACTTCATGGGCGTCGATCTGCGCCTGGCGCAGGCAGGCGAGATAGTCGGTGATGGCATCTTCGGAGTTGAGTCCGAGGTGCTTGGCGTAGGCGCGAATGAATCCCTTGTTGAAGACGCCGCCAGGAAGCTGATCGAAGTGTTCCTCTTCGATGGCCTGGAGCATGCGCGAGCCGATCTTGGTGACGTTGGAAACGTCATCGAGCGAGAGCTCTTTCTTCTCGCGAGCGTTGCGGAATTTGTCGCCGAATTCTCCCAAAGGATCCTGCCAGTGACGGGAACATCATAGGACAAGCGGGCTTGGGCTTGCCACTGCCAAGAGTTCTAGAAGGAGGTAACCGGGAGAGAAAGCCAAGAAGAGAGCGCTAGCGCGCGGCTCCGCGAAGGATTTGTTCCGAACATTCGTGGGCGCCATCGAAGGAAGGGGCGATGCCCCATCCGAGAACCTCAGAGGGTCTGCGGCGCTGCACCACGTAGTAGTAGTTCGGGCGGCGGACGAGTTGATCGGCGACGATTTCGGTCCAGAAGTTGCCGTTGCGAACGGAAATTCCGGAGTGAAAGGAACCGGGCTTCGTGTGGGAGAGATGGATGCGATGAGATTCGACGACTCTCTCGAGGGTTTCGGGAGAGAACTCCTTCATGTCGTAGAGGCAGAGGCCGATGGCGCACTTTCCGGGGAAGCATTCGTTGACCAACTGTTCGTAGCCGATGAGGTTATCGCAGTCTTCGTGGCCGCGGGCGGCCCAGGAGAGTTCGCAAGGAGGTGAAGCCGCGGGCGGCGGCGTCTTCCACAGAGCGAAGCAGCATGTCCATCATGGCGGCGGGTTCGAAACGGCGCTGCGGGAAATAAACTTCGTCCTGCGTGTGGAGTTCAAGGGCGCCGCGGCGGACGGCGTCGTCGGCATCAATGCCGAGAAAGCGGAGGTCGTCGAGCAGGCGTTTATTAGTTTCAGGTTTCTGCGCGCAAAAACAGCGCTCGCCGTTGCGCAGGCCTTCGATGATGTAGGGGGTGAGAACTTCCCGCAAAGCTTCTTCGCTACGGTAGAAGAGGCAGACGTGATCTCCATTCTTGAACTGGAAGAGAAGAGACTGCTGCAGCATAACGACTCCCGGGGGGCCGGCCCGGCGAATCTCGAAGCGATAATTTAGCACGAAAACGGGGTGGAAGTTTGTGCGGTATCCGACGAAGAAGAGGTAGGGTCTTTGCTGCCCGATGGGGCGTTGGCGATTCCCACTTCTCGCGCAAAGGGCGAGTGTGAAATGGGGCACGCTCTGGATCTCGTGATCTGGTCGTGGAGTTACGCGCCAGATCCTTCCCTCCGCCTGAAAAGCGGCTCCGGTCAGGATGACGCCGGAGTGGGGCGGCGTTCTTCTTGCTCTTGGTGTCAAAATCCCCGGCTTACGAGTTCGACCAACGGGCTGAAGCCCGTTGGAATTTATTTGGCTTTAACGCGGCGCTGAAGCGCCGCTCTTCCACGGTGCTCGAGAGGGCGGTTTCTACGGTGGTGAAGCGCTGCTGCTCCACGGAGCTGCTAGGGCGCTTAGCCCAGGTGGTGAAGCCTTGCTCTTCCACGGTGCTGCGGGCGCTCAGCCCAGGTGATGAAGCGCCGCTCGTCCAAGGAGCCGAAGGGCGCTCAGCCTGGGTGATGACGTGCCGCTCTTCCACGGTGTTGCTAGGGCTTTTGGCGGAGGACTACGGTGAATTGGTTTTTGCAGGTGGTGGCGGGATCGTCGAAGGCGTTGCCGGAACGGTTGCCCTCGGAGGCCTCGAAGAAGAGTCCGCGCTTGACGCGATCGGGGAGGCCGGTGAAGCGGGCTTTGCCGTCGGAGTTGGTGCCGACTTCGAGATCGAGTTTGCGGGCGTACATGAATCCGTAGGCGATGTGGACTTTGATCTTGGCCGCATAGATGGGGGCGGCCGCGGTGTCGGTGATGGTGAAGTCTACGGAGCAAGTGCCGATTCCGCCGTCGATGACCGGGATTGTTTTGGAGTCGTCGGGGGCGGTTGTTTGCGAGAGAGAGAAGGGAGCGAGGGCCAGGAAGATCAGGCAGAGGGAGGACGTTCTAAGGGTGTTCATGGTCATGGCTATTTTAGGGTACGCCTGTGGGGGGAGAGAAGTCGCGGATTCTGCGGCTCGCAGACGAGACGCATGAGATCCTTCCCTCCGCCTGAAAAGCGGCTCCGGTCAGGATGACACGTTTTCGTGGGTGCGGCGGCACACGGAATCAAAAATCAGAATCAGAATCAAGATCAAGATCAAGATCAAAACCTGGACGGACGAATGCGTCCGTCCCTACGTGGGTCTTGTCATCTCCTTTCACACGCTTGTTGGTCACGCAATGGCACTTCACGGGATTGGCCTGGCGGACAGCGGGCTGCGACCTGTTGGGCGAGGACAATATATAGCGAAAAGGCTCAATTGGTTGGCTTTAGGGGTACCGGTTACCATCGTTCATTGCGGGTGTACGAAAGTGGCGCATATAATTTTTCAACACCACCCGTATCATCGAGGAACAACGGAATTTCTTGCATGCCTGAGGCCGGCACTCAATTGACGCGCCAGAACCAGGAACTCACAATTTTCCACGATGTCGCGAAGGCGCTGACGTCATCGCTGGATCTCGACTCCATTCTGCAGACGATCATGGACAAGATGGCGGAATATTTCCGTCCGGACACTTGGTCGTTGCTGATGGTGGATGAGGGACATGACGAACTTTACTTTGCGATCGCGGTGGGGGACAAGGCAGAGGCGCTGAAGAGTGTGCGGCTGAAAGTGGGCGAGGGGATTGCCGGGTGGGTGGCGAAACACGGCGAGGCGCGAGTGGTGCCGGATGTGGCGGCAGATCCGTTTTTTGCAGCCGGGTGGATGAGGCGACGAAGTGGGAAACGCGGTCAGTGATTTGGTGCCGCTGCGGTCGAAGCTGCGGGTGCTGGGCGTGATCCAGTTGGTGAACGTCGACATGGAGCGAATTCAAGGAGGCGGAGTTGTTCTTCCTGCAATCGCTGTGCGATTACGCCGCGATTGCGATTGAGAACGCACGCTGGGTGGAGAAGATCCAGGAACTGACGATCACGGACGACTGCACGGGGCTGTACAACGCGCGGCATCTGTATAAGACGCTGGAGACCGAGGTTTACCGGTCGTCGCGATTTGGATACGAGTTCAGCATTTTGTTTATTGATCTGGATCACTTCAAGACGGTCAACGATACGCACGGGCATTTGATTGGGAGCAAATTGCTGGCGGAGATTGGATATCTGATCAAGGCGCAGTTGCGGTTGATTGATTTTGCGTTTCGCTACGGTGGAGACGAGTTCGTGGTGCTGCTGCCGCAGACGGGGAAAGATCAGGCGCTGGTGGTGGCGAAACGGTTGCGCGATGCGATGCGGGCCAGCAGTTTCTGCCGCGAAGAAGGATTGAATCTGAATGTGCGGGCGTCGATTGGGCTGGCGACATATCCGCACGATGCGCGTCACGCGCATGACGTGATCCGGCAGGCCGACGGAATGATGTATGTGGTGAAGAACTCGACCCGGGATAATATTGGGATTGCGCAGCGGGGGATGTTGAAGGAGTCGGCGCCGGCTTGGCCGACGAGCCCGCCGCGCCGGCTTCGCCGCGCGAGTTGCGCTGCGACCGTTCGCCGGTCACCAGATGCCACTTGGTGGCTCGACGCTGACCCGTCCGCTTGACCTTGCCCTCGGACTCAAGGTCCTTCAGTACCTTGAGCACCTGATTGTCTGAGCCGTTGACCTGGGAGCGGATCTCCCTGGCGGGCACGCCTTCGGCCGTCACGAGCTTGACGACGACGTCGGGCGTGAGCGCCACCTTGCCGGCGCTCCGGCCGTTGGATGTGCGCTGGCGCGTGGCGCGGCCACGGGGGCTGCGGCGAGCGCGGGACGGGGCGGGCGAGCTTTCGACCGAGCCTTCGAGCGCCTCGATTGCGGTGCGGAGCCGCTGAGCGTCGGCCTCGGTCTCCGCGAGCTGTGTCCTGCAGCTGTTCGATTACCTGTGTGATCTCCATCGTGCTGTGTCCTATCCCCATTGCTCGCCGTAGCGGATGGATCGGTATTTGGTGGGTCCGGGTCCTGCCTTGCAGCGAGCCCGCGTTGCCGTTGCAATGATCCTAACGCGCATACGCGTGGAAGTCCCACGCGTCGCGCCAGGCTGCAACGAGATTCGACATGTAATCGCGCGGCCACGGTCATGCCGGCCGATCTTGTACGCTAACACCTGCACTCTAGGCTCGACTGACTGGCCTCGGCCGGCCGTTATGCACGCTTGCGGCGGTCGAGCTCGAGCTTCATCCGCGTGATCTGATCTTCGACCGATCCCCCGTGGCTGAGTTCGCGCAGCTGTCTATCGATGTCGTCCTCGCCCGTCCCGAGCGGGGTCAGCACGCCCGAGGCTTCGAGTTCCTCATTCACCGCTGCCCGGAGGTTCATGTCCTCAACCCGCTGCACTGTGCGGTCGATCTTTGCGCCGACCTCGCGCAGCTGCGAAGACAGGCCGGGGGGGTATTCCGCGATCGCGAGCTGTGCTTTCGAAGCCATGTACTGCGCCTTGGTGAGCTCCTTATGCGCGCGGAATCGTTGGATCTTCGAGCGGTATTCGCCCACCCCGGCCACCATCTGGGCCTGCTGACGGTCTAAGTCGGCGACGATCTGACTGAGCTCTGATGAGCTCCTGGCCGAACAGCTGCCCGCGCTCGAGCGCCTCGCGCGCGAGGTCCTCACGGCCCAGCTCAAGCGCCTTGCGCGCACCGATGTCGAGCTTGCGAAGCTGATGCCTGCCGACGATCGCGCTGCGTGCATCGACGCGCTGTTTCGCGGTGACGAGGTCGGCCACGTCCCGCCGCATGCCGTGCAGCTGCTCCAACTGCTGCTCATAGCTGTAGTCGAGGATCTCCACAGGAGATTCGGCCCGGTCAAGGAGCCGGGAGAACTTCGCCTTGAGTGCTGAGCGACAATCGGTTGAACATGGGCGGACGACGGACCTGCCGATCAAGCGATAAGCCGGTTCGGATCTCAGCCGTCGCCGCTTGACAGCGTACCGGAGCTGAGCCTCGTGCCAGCCACGCGCACGGCGGTACGCGACCCGAACCCGCGCTCGAGGATCGTCGCGACGGCCATGAGGTGCTGATACGGTCGAAGGACGGGAGTAGCAGTCTGACGCGCGCCCGCGAGTGACAGCGCCATCTGATTCTCCGAAACCGCCCGAGGTGCGGAGTTCGTTTGTCGCTTGAGCCTGACCTGACGATCGTGGAGTGCGCCGCCGCCGACGGAGTGCGGATCCGCGCTTCGCCGGAAGATCGTGCTGAGCGTGGTTGGAGCGCTTCGCCGTCACGGGCGTGCTGGGATTTGTGCTCGCCGGACACCGCGGTCAGTTCGTCGCGGCGCTGCACAGCGCGCCGATCTCGTTCCTGGCGGCGTCGGTGGCGCTGCAGATCGCCGCGCTGCTGGCTCACACCGAGGCCTGGCACATCTGCGTAAGCGCGGCCGGCGGATCGCGTCACCCGACGGCGACTGTTCCGCGCGGCCGGGGTCGGCTACTGGTGAGCGTGCTCAACGGATCGCTCGGGATGGCCCCCCGTATCGGCTCGTTGCGGCAGGAGGCGGGCGACGGCGCCGCGGGTGTCCACGCTGCTGGCCGCCGAGGTCCCGATCATCGGGGTCGAGGTCGCCCTCACGGCCATCTTCTCCTTCACGCTGATCGCGCCGCTCGGTGTGGTCTGGTGGGTGCCGACCATCGCCGTCGCGGTGCGGGGCGGGGTGCTCGTTGGGCTGCGCCGGTTCGCATCGTTGCCGGACCGGGCCGTGGGCCGGCCTGGCAGTGATGCGGATCAAGGGCCGTGGCCAGATGGTCGCGTTCTCGCTGCTCGGGGTGTTCGCAAACGTCGCCCGCAACTGGCTGATGCTGCGCGCGATCGGCGTGGACGTCTCGCTGTTCGCGGCGATGGCCCCGCTGATGGCGACCTTCACGCTGGGTGAGCTGCCGCTCGGGCCAGCTCGGAGCGGCCGCCGCGGTGTGATCCTCGGCTCGCACGGGATCGCCGCCACCGCCGCCGCCGGGGTGCTGGTCGCCGTCACCGGCATCACCGGTTCGCTCTGTTATGCGGCGTGGGCGATCTCCGATCAGATCGTGGCGCGACGGCTCGGCCCGGCACCGGAGCTCGTTCCGGCCCCGGTTGCGGTCGCGTTACGGTCCAGCTGATCGGCGACCGAGGGCATGGGGCGTGGGCATCGGCTCGCGCCCACCTTGACGTAGTCGACGCGCGCGCCTGACGCAGGCAGTGTTGCGGTCGTCTGGCGGCCCGAACCGGCTAGCTGCTCTTGGCCCTCTGCTTGCCCGGGCGCGAGCCTTTACCGGTCGATCGGCTCTTCTTTGCGCCGCCGCTCTTGAAGCCGGCGAGCGTCTGCTCGAGCGCAGCCATCAGGTCGGCGGGGCCTCGGCCGGGTCGGCCGGCTCGGGCGCGTGATCGTCTCGCCCTTGCGCTTGCGGTCGACGATCCGCTTGAGCCTGGCGGTAGCGGTCTTTGTGGCTTGTCGGGATCCCATTCGGAGGTGAGCTCCTCGATCACCGGCGACGGCCGCATTGAGCTGCTTGGGCGTCGGCTTGTGGGTCTTCTCGTGGCATCCTCGATGTCCGGTGACGAGCGGACCTCGTCGGCGAAGCGCATCGTCGTCAGCGTCAGCGCGCCGTCGCGCTCGCGCACGATCGCCAGGTACTCCTTGGCCCGCATCACGAACCGGCCGAGCGCGGCCCGCTCGGTCTGGGCTCATGACCTCGCTGAGCAGCCGGTAGGCGCGCATCGAGCCGTCGTCGTCGGCGGCCGGGCACGAGGAAGTACGGGTGGTCGAGAGTAGATCGGGTCGATGTCGTCGAGGTCGACGAACTGCTCGATGTCGATCGTCCGGGTTCGCCCGCGGCTCGACGCCTGGAGCTCGAGGTCAGAGACGATCACCTTGGCCGCCATCGTCGAGCTCGTACGCCGTGGGTGATCTCATCATAGTCGAGACCTCGACCTCTCCTTCGAAGCACCAGCGCTGGACCTCGATCGGGGCGCCGTCTTTCTCGTGCAGCTGGCGGAAGTGCAGATCGAGGTCTCGCACACGCGGTGACCAGCGCGACCGGGACGTTGACCAGCCCGAAGCGTCAGCGAGCCGGTCCACGGCGAGCGGGCCATCAGCGCCCTGACCCTTGATCAAGCTGGCCTCGAGCGCGCCCATCAGGTCGGTGCCCGAATCGCGCGTCTCGGCGCGGGCGAGCTCGGGCTCCTCGCAGCGAGCCTTGGCCTCGATCAGAAGCGGAGCACGCGGTCGCGGTAGTCGTCGCTGAAACTCGTCGGGGTCGAAGGCCGCGTGCAGCGACTCGACCAGCGTGCCGCGCCATCTCGATCTCGCGCCGCTTGGGCGCGCGCTTGGCGCGGGGCACGTCGAGCTTCGCTCGGATCGACGAGCTCGGCGGCGAAGCGCATCGTGTGCAGCGCGAGGACCTCGTCGAGCGCGCGGATCGCGACCAGGTACTCGCGGTTGTGGAACACCCAGCGGCCGATGCCGGCGCGGTCGGTCTTCGGCCAGCGCGTCGTGGAGCAGGCGGTAGGCGTCCGCGCCGTCCTGCCTGGGCCCCGAGGTAGTAGGTCCGGTCGTAGAACGACCGGGTCGATCTCGGCCGGCGAGGACGAACTCCTCAAGCTCGATCACGTGGGCGCCGTCGCCGGCGGCAGCGTCGATCTCGTCCTGGCTGAGCATGACGTACGTCGCCATCGCGAGCGCTCATAGCCCTTGACGATCTGCTTGTAGGGGACCTCGCGGTCCTCCTTGGAGCAGACGCGACGCTGCTTGATCTGTTCGCCGTCGTTGGCGTGGACCTGGTGGAAATGGACGTGTGGTCCTCGGTGGCGGAGTAGACCTTGACCGGCACCGGGATCCGCCCCAGCATCACCGTTCCGTTCCAGATCGATCGCGGCATGACGTTCCAGCTACCCGCTACTGACCATTCCAACGGCCGCGAACGGCGACGCAGGACGCGCATCGAGCGTCCCTCGACCGACAGGGCCTCCACCGGGGCGTGGACGGCAGCCGGCGCGTCAGCCGTTGTGTCCAGGACGGTGACCCAGCGGTCGCCGAGCGGCGCGGCGATCGTGAAATCGATCTGGTCGCGGTGCGCGTTGAAGACCATCAGGAACGAGGTGCCCTCGATTGGGTTGCCCTCGCGGGTCGTGGGTCGGGATCTCCTGGCCGTTGAGGAACACGGCGAGCGCGTGGGCGTCATCGCGCTCCCAGTCCTTGTTGGTCATCTCTTTCGCCGTCAGCACGCAGCCACATCACGTTGGTAACAGCTGGAGAATACCTCGTCGCCGACGAAGAAGTCACTGACGGCGAAAGACCGGCTCTCGCCGACGCAGTGCGATCACCTCGCGGACGAATGACTGCAGGT
>CAVZRF010000031.1:0-89387 GCA_963777685.1 uncultured Acidobacteriaceae bacterium
ACCCGCTGCGTAGCAGCGCGCTCTTCAACGATGCTGGATGAGGCAAGGATTCTTGGGTCGGAAACGAACGCCAGACGGCGACGATGACCGGGATAAATGCTGCAGGGAGGATCGTACAATGGCTAGCCCGGCCACCCCCGACGTAGGAGATGGAGTGGTCGGAGGTCATCGCACTTTGCTGTCGGGCAAAACCATCCCAGGAACGTTAAAGGTTTTATCTAGGAAGCCAGACACCTATCACTATCCCGGACAACAGAAACTTCTGGTTTTCCGGGCTTCAGTCGAACAACTATTTTGCTGCCCTCAGGGAAGCGTGCTGCATAATTATCGGCAGAGCTGGGTAAAATAAAGGGCTTCCGATTTGTGCCGCTGAGCTTCTCCCCTCCAACCTCGTAGAGGTAGACGATGTCAGCAGTAGAGCAACCAAACCCTCCAGGCGACCAGCTCGCACTTGCCACGGTTGCCGCAGTATAAGACCAATCTGCACTCCCTCGCATCTGGATCAACCGAACCACTTGCTTGATCAAATATGCGATGTATACATCGAGAAATAACCGCCCATTTAAAATCTCCAAAATTGCAGCAGTTCACCGGTTCAATCTAGTTTGCCGGGAACGTTACTTCGGCCAACATTGATCCCTTCAGGTGAAGAGCCTGGACTTAAAGCGCATTCAGCTTGCAGAACCAAATCGACGACCGTTGCTCCGGCCATAGCAAAAGGAGCTATCTCTTCTCCGACTTCGAACGCGGGAGTCACTACACTTTCGAGTGGCGAGGCGACGCTTTGCACGCCGGAAAGAGTTCCAATCTCCGTTTGTGCCGCAGCAGTAGGGATTTGTGATCCAAAGATGCCGCCGCCCTTGCTGAAGAGGGCTACTCCCCACTCAGCCAAGTTTGATTTCCAGTTAGGGTTTAATGGAGTAAGCGAAGCTAAGCTTAAGAACTGAACGGCCTTACCCGTCGTCGAGTTGTAGGCCTGACTCAGGCAAGTAGCTCTTGTCGGAGGCTTTCCTTTACTTGGGGCTGGGGTCAGAACGCGCGCCAAACAGACCGATTAAATATAGGATGCCCTCGTCTATGAGATAGATCACCAGAGCCGCTGGCAGCAGACCATACGCAGGCAGTGATTGGTCTCCAAACGGAACTGCAACAATTACGATTGTTTGAAAGAGCAACATCAGCAAAGTTGCAGACCAAGTTTTATCTTTCTTGTCGACTTGCGTCGCAGTATTACTACAAGAGCGTCTACAGCTAGGCATAGCCCGGCCGCCCTTCCCCGGCCTTCACCCGCAAAGTGAGCAACGACTATAAAAGCGGGGATTCGAAGGAGCAAGCATAGAACGGCAATGCTGCGTTCAGCACGATCTGACGCGCCGGACGATACTAAATCTTTCTCTTCGTTAGTCATATTTTCCACTGTCCACACAGGCGCTTTGAGCTTGAAATGTCTTCCTCAAATCTTGGTAGGTGCTGATCCCCGTGGAAATATAGCTAAGAATGGGTAAAACGCTTAAGGGCTTGGCAGCACTGCCCACGTAAACAGTTGCTTTATCAAGGATGGAAAACACCCCGGCAGCAGTCCCTATGGTGCCGTTGGCAAAATTACCGACTCCTTGAGCAATGCTTGGTGATGTTGCCGCAGAATATGCAGTGCTGACCACGCCGACTCCGCCGGTAGCCAAAAGCCTGATACCACCACCTCCGGGAAGCTCCCCCGCAGCAAGAGAAGCAGCGTCAAGTCCCAATGAGACACCATTACTCGCAAGAGCATCACCTAAACAGAATAGGGATTCATATCCGCTTCGCGGACCTTTATTTGGGGCATTACATTTCAAAGCAACATGCTTACCGTTCCAGTCAATATTACATAGGTCATCAGCGTCACAAACGCGACACAGGCCATCGACAAACCACCGATCTCGTTTTGGATTAGCACCGTAGACTCTCTCTGAATAATCCTCGCCAAGCCAGCACCAACCGCGAGCGGGCCGACCAATACGCACGGTAAAGACGCTTTGCGCGCAAATGAAAAACCGGAGAGTCCTCGCATCTCAGCTGCGAGAACGAGCGCTTCTGTGGCAAGAAAAAACAGGGTCGCTCCAATCCATGCATACGGAGCCAAACGGCTAAACCACGAGTAGTCAGATTGTTTCATCATTCCCAGCACCCAATGCCATGCTTCGCGGCGACGTTCATTATGTTTCCGCCAGCCCAGATCGCGCCTAACCCCAAGTCCGCCGCCACAACGATCGGAGCGGCGGTACCCCCAGAGAGAACTATCGCTCCAATTGAAACGCTGGTTATAATCACACCCGCTGCACCTATAACACTAGTTGCGTCCCCGATGTTGTCCAGCGTTTTGCAAGAGGGAAGGCCACCCAGCTTCGATGCAAGGATCGTATTTATGGCGAACTTCGTAGGGCTAAAGTTATTTGGGGCTAAGCCGCCTCCAGCGCCGCTTCCACGGGTGATCGGAGGCAGCAGACCGCCGCTCGGGTCGGGTCCCGCGCATACGCTGTAATTGCCCGCACAAGGATCGTCTCCGCCATCGTTCTCGTCGTCGTCGGAGCAACTGGTATTACCATCATCATCGGTGACGCATATGACGTGCAACCCGAGAGGATCGGTGAAGCTGAGCGGATTGTTCAAGGCATAGGCATAGCGGTTGAAGCTCTGCGGATTGGTTATGTCGTAGGAGCCGTCGTAGGGATCGGGAGCGAGCCACCGCCCCTGCGTGGAAGAGTAGTTGCGGAACTCGGCGTGTTCAGTGTTGCTTTCGTAGTCGTGGTCAAGTCCGGCGAAGTGGTAGGCATCGTTCACCGCCGAAGCTCCCGTGTAGGCATCGCTACCAGTCCCAGCGCCGGTCAAGGCGTCACCAAATGCCAGCGACGTATACGTGCCTTCAACGACCCCGTTGTAGCTCGTCTGGATGCGCTCCGTCCCCATATAGTTTTGATGTTGGAAGTGGGTATTGCTGTCATACCACGCAATCGGCGTCGAACCCCAATAGTATTGATTGCGCAGCTCAGCCAAAGTGTTTCCGTCCCATGCCGTCGTCCGCTGTCCGTTCAGATTGTAAGCGAATTCGTATTTTGTAATGAGACAGGGCTGCCTGCGATAGCAGGAGAAAGTCAGAAAGTGCCAATCCCCGGCTTGCTGGTAACGGACGAGGCCTTTCGTCATGCGACCATCGTAATCACACGGCATTCACGTTCCACCAGATACCTTCCCAAATCAGTACCGTGGCACCTTTGCATCGACCTCCCGCGACCAGGCATCGATGCCACCGCGCAAAGATTGGACGTTCTCCAGGCCTTCGTTACGCAGCCAGATGGCCACATTTAGCGAGCGCATTCCTGCGTGGCAGATGGTGACGATATGCGCATCGGGATCGAGTTCCTGCACGCGGGCTGCGACCTGCCCCATAGGCATCAGCAAGCTCCCCTCAATCTTGGCCGTCTCATGCTCCCAGGGTTCGCGCACGTCAAGCAGGATCAAGTCGGCAGGCTTCCCGCCGGATAGTTTTGCGGCGAGGTCAGCGGGGGTAATTTCAAAATCAAGCATGTTTCCCAGAATACACGCAGAAATCCCATCGTATCGGGTGCCGAAACTGGAGACGGCGCGCTCCTAAAAACCCACCCGCCCCAAGCGAATCAGAGTCGAAAAATCAGCCGCCTGTCCAACCGTCCGCGCATAGGGATTGATGTGTTCCCTTTGCTTCAATTCTTGAAACGGCAGCCCTCCGGTCACCAGCCGTCCCCGCTCATAGAGCAAGTCATCCAGCGTCCCGTTGAGCAGCAACCGATACGTCCATGGTTTCGGGTTGGGAAGGTCATGGCTGATCTCGCTATCCAGCGTTGTCGTGCAATTCCTGGTAAGCGCGTTGTACCACTCCGGATGCTCGTTGAGCCGATTCAGGCGGCTCACATAGGTGAGGAAGAGCTTGCGCGCGATGGCCGGAGGCACGTTCGTTCGATACATGTAGACTTCTTCGTCCTTGCGAAAGTTCGTCCGCAGACGAATCACATCGCGCTCATCGGCGGCGATAAAGACCAGCTCATATTGCCGAAAGAACCCAAGAATCGACGAGTATGTCTGTCCGTTCTTGTACCGCGCCTCGATCGAGAAGGCGAGGTGCTGTCCATCGCCGAAGTCGAAGCTGACAATCGGGTGGCCAATCCACTTGATCCCCCAATTGACGAAAAAGAAGTCGACCCCGCGAAGCTGTGACAGATCGTAGCTACGGTCGCTCCAGCAATTGGAGAACTCGGTCTCGGTGCGGTAATCGCAGTTGCGAACGTTATGCACCTCAACCTGATTTCCATCGATGTGAGCCCACGCCGTGCGCGCAACATCGGCGCGCCAATCCGCTTGATTGGAAGGCTCCAGAGCAAGCCACCACGCGAGCACGATCACGAAACAACCTAGACAAGCGCGCATCTTGCTGCGCTTCATCTTGATTACTGTAAAGATCACGACCGCTGCGTAAGCAACCGCCGCGGGAAGGCGCAGCCACTCAATGCGGCAATCGACATAAATCGCCGCGACCGCCCACAAATTGAGCAGCACCAGTACCAACCACAGAAGCGCAAGGCCGAGAAAGCGTCCAATCGTCGGCCAGATGCGCCGGCCCGTCGAGTGGGAAATGGAGGTTTGTGGTGCAGTGCTGCCGATCGTCATCCTCCCATTCTTTCAGGACGGGAAGTCTTCACGCGACGCCCGGAGCATAATCGCAGACCATCACAGTCAGGTCATCCTCCTGGCTGACCGCCCAGTTCTGGACCGTCGACATGATCCTGTCGGCCGTCTCGTGGTGCGAGAGGCTCGCGCACTGACGCAGCAGCTCGCGCAAGCGGTCTCGTCCGTATTCCTCGCGTTCGCCGTTGAAGGCTTCCACAATACCATCGGTGTACAGAAGGATGCGGTCACCCGGCTCGAGCGAAGAGACGGCATTGAGATACGTAGCGAACGAAAAGGCGGCCAGCATCAAGCCGTTTTCCTCAACCTCGGTCACTTCTCCCCGTCGCAGCACCAGCATCGGCGGATGCCCAGCCGCCGAATAACGTAGCTCGCCCGTCTGCGAATTCAGATGAACATAGGCCGCCGTGATGAATTGCTGCTGCGTGTTGCCGCAGAGGGCCGCGTTCATGCCAGAGAGCAACCCAGCCGGATCGGCGACAAGAGCGCGTTGCGACGTTGCCGCCATCTTCACCATCGAGGCAATCAGCGCTGCCGGAACTCCATGGCCGGAGACGTCCGCGATTAGCAGTCCGGCTTGCTGGTCATTGCCCAGCAGGAAGTCGTAAAAGTCTCCAGCCACTGATGTCATCGGCAGATAGCGAGCAGCCACCCGAAAGCTGGTCGAAGCAGGAAAGGACTCGGGCAGAATCGAAAGCTGAATGCGCCGCGCGACCTCCAGCTCTTTCTGAATCGCCCCCAGTTCCGCGTCTCTCTCCAGAGTTTGGCGCGCCGCAACATATCCAAGGCAACCGAGAAAGAACGCGAATCCGTATTGTTCGACCCTTTGATAGTGGCCGAGGGCGTCGGTCAGATTGCCGTAGATGACGAAAGCGGCAAACACGATCAATCCCCTGCGAATCACTATGAAGTCGCGGCTGGCTTCCTTGCGCAAAATGGATCGCGCAACCAGCACAAGCATCGCCACGACCACGACAATGGAGTTAATCGTGTTGAAGATCGGGAGCGGACCCAGAGCCATCGTCCCCGCGAAAAGGCCCAGAAATACAACGATGGCGGCGTAACGCGATATCTTCGCCCACGGGCCGAGGAAGCCGGCCGCCTCGAAAAACAGAAACGCCGGCAACGGAACCAGATAGCTGATTGCGCGGCTAAAATCCTGCACTAGCGGCGTGTGGGGTAGTTCGAGGCGCACCATATCGGTGACAATCCACAATCGCGTCCCATAGAGTACGGCAAAGAGCGCCAGCCACAAGAGCAACGGATCTAACTTTCGCCGCAGCAGGGAAAACGCCGCCGCCACGATGCCAACCGTGATAAACGAAGCCCCAAGAAACAGATACAATTGATCCTGGTGGATGGCGCGCAAGATCTGGTCGGTTGTATATCGAGGATCCATCGTTCCCATGCGCCCCGATCTTAAACCATCGACGCAGCCGACTTCTTCAGGACGTCCTTCTCGGCGTTGCGCTTCTGCATCCTCTTTCCTGCCGTGTTACAAGAAAGACAATATTCCATGAACGGTGTTGGCAAAAGAGATAATGGGTAATCAAGAGAAAGTACTGATCGTGGAGGACGAGCCCCACGCGCTTACCGGGCTCGCTGAACTCGTCTCCGGCTGGGGCTATCGCACTGAAACCGCTCGCGATGGCATCGAAGCCCTCGAAAAAAACCAGAGTTGGTCTCCGGGCATCGTCGTCACCGACTTGAAGATGCCGCGCATGGACGGCATTCAACTGCTGGCTCGGCTCGGAGAACTTAAACAGCATCAGGCGGTCATCGTCCTTACCGCCCAGGGAAGCATCCAAAGCGCGGTCGAGGCCATGAAGATGGGCGCTTACGACTTCATTCAGAAGCCGGTGGATGCCGCTCGCCTTCGCAATATTCTCGCCAATGCCGCCCGTCAGCGCGACACCGAGCGCGAACTCGAAGTGACCCGGCGCAAACTCCGCGATACCGGGCTGCTCGGCTCCATGGTGGGCGCGTCGAAGAAGATGCAGCAAACCTTCGCCATGATCGAGCGCGTTGCGCCAAGCAACGTCTCGGTGCTGATCACGGGCGAGAGCGGTACCGGCAAGGAACTCGTGGCGCGCACCTTGCACGAACTCAGCCCACGCAAGCCGAAGCCCTTCGTTGCGGTCAATTGCGCGGCGATTCCCGAGACCCTGATCGAGAGCGAGATCTTCGGTCACGAGCGCGGAGCGTTTACCGGCGCCGTCGAGCGCCGTGCAGGCTGCTTTGAACTCGCCGAGGAAGGAACGCTGCTGCTCGACGAGATCGGCGAGATGCCCATCGGCACCCAGGCCAAACTTCTGCGTGTCTTGGAAGACCGCAAGCTCCGTCGTCTGGGCAGCAAGGTCGAGAGCGACATTGACGTACGCGTTCTCGCCGCGACCAACAAGAACCCCGAGCACGCGGTCGCGTCCGGGGAGCTCCGCGGCGACCTGTACTACCGCCTCAATGTCTTCAATATCCACATGCCGCCACTGCGCGAGCACAAAGAAGACATTCCCGCGATCACCGAATCCATTCTCCGCGACATGAACTTGAAGCACGAGCGCCACGTCTCCGGTGTCGACGACGAAATGCTCTCCCGCCTGATCGCCTACGATTGGCCTGGCAACGTCCGGGAGCTCCGCAACACCATCGAACGCGCCGTCATTCTCTGCGGCGAGGGCTATCTGAGCGCCCGCGACTTATCGCCTGGCTTCGGTATCCGCACGGTGTTTCCCATTCCCGAACCCTCGCCCAATACCGTCCAGGTCGAGGTCGGAACCACTGTCGATGAGGCCGAACGCCGCCTCATTCTCAAGACATTGGAGTCGACCCAGAACAACAAGACGCGCGCGGCGGAAATCCTGGGCATCAGTCTCAAAACCTTGCATAACAAATTAAAGGAATACGGCTCGGCCAGCGCAGCCGGCGGTTCTGGGGGCACTGACGCCCCAGAAGAATAGCCAGCAATCCACGGTTACCCCAGAGCCGTGCAAATGCAATCACTGAATGCTCTGGCTTTCCCTACAGAGCGGCCCGGCTCCGTAAGCCGGGAGACAAATTATTGCGTTACAAATCCCAAAAACCCGTGTCAACTGATTGGAAAGGACCCGACCCTCAATGAGGCTGAAGACCAAACTCGTACTGGCCATCACCGGGCTCGTCTTTATTCTCGTTACCGTCCTTTCCGGCCTGTACCTGAGCCAGCTCCTCCGCCAACAGGTGGAGCAGGCTTTCCTATCCAACGACTTGCTCGCCCATCAGATTCTCTATGCCACCCGCAACGCGGTGGACACCGGGGTCAGGAACCATCCCGTCGACCCTCAGAATTCCGCCGCCCTGCGCGAGACCGTTGCCGCTGCGCTGCGCAAGGACGGAAGCATCAAAACCCTGTTCAGCAGCGTCATTTCCTATTCAACGACCGTCTTTGACATCGCGATCGTCGACTGGAACGGGCGTGCTCTGGTCAGTACTGACCTCGGCGAGCAAGACCAGTTCCTGCCCTCTCGCCCCAATTTTGCTGAGCTCCGCAATCGAAATCTCCTGCATGTGATCAAGGTCATCTTCGGCAAGCCTCGGGTTTATGACGTCTCGCTCGACTTGCAGCGCAACGATGAACCATTCCTCAGCGTCCGGGTAGGTGTTCGCAGCACTTTCCTCAGCAATGATTTTGGACCGCGGCTCTTCGGGGCCCTGACCTTTTCCGGCATCTCGATCGCCGGCGCCCTGCTGGTTTCAGCCTTCCTGGCCAACGTCGCACTCCGGCCGCTGACCCAGATCAGCGAACGCCTCGACGCCTTCACGCAGGCCGAAACCGCCGGTGAGCTCGACTCCAATTCCTCCGATGATGCGGTCGTGCAGGTCTCCTACAAAATTGAGCGCCTCGGCCGGCGCATGCGCAACGTGGAAGAGGTATTTTCTGCCCTGAAGGAAAATCTCGACCAGATTATGACCAATCTGGAAGACGGAATCCTGCTCTTCACTCGCGATGCCCGCGCCGTTCTTGTGAGCGATTCTGTCGAGCGCTTTCTTGGCCTCCGCCGCAACCAGGTTCTCGGAGCCGAGATTCACGAGGTCTTCGATCGCACCACCCGGCTCGGCGCCACCGTCCGCGATGCCTTCGACGCCGGGGTTTCGATCGTGCAGGAAGAGATCACCACCGAGACCGGCCGACGCGTGCAGATCTCCCTCGACTTTATTCACGACGATCACCTGAGCGACCGCCGCCAGACCCTTGGTGCGCTGCTCACGCTGCACGATCTCGAATCGGTGCGCGAGATCGAGAGCGAATTGGAACTCTCGCGACGCCTCGCGGCCATCGGCAGGCTCACCTCCGGAGTCGGCCACGAAGTCAAGAATCCTATTAACGCGATCGTCGTGCATCTCGAACTGCTGCGCAATAAGCTCGACGGCTCCGACGAGCGCGCGATGCGGCATCTGGAGATCATCCAAAGCGAGATTCAAAGGCTCGACCGCGTGGTTCAAACTCTTGTCGACTTTTCCCGTCCGGTCGAACTGCAGTTGAAGGAGCAGGACCTTCGCTCCGTCGTTTCGAGCGTGCTACAACTGGCCTCGGCGGAACTGGAGACGCGGAGCGTCCGGGTCTACAGCCTGTTACCGCCGAACCCGGTCGTGGCCAATATCGACTCTGACCTGATGAAGCAGGCGCTGCTCAACATAGTATTGAACGGCGGTCAGGCGATGGCTGACGGAGGGGCGCTGGAAGTCCGGCTCACCGCCGATTCCCGGATGGCCAGCATCACGGTTCGCGACGAAGGCGAAGGCATCCCCGACGACGTTCGCCCAAAGATATTCGATTTGTACTTCACCACGAAAAAAGAAGGTAGCGGAATTGGCTTGGCCATGGCCTACCGCATTCTCCAATTGCACAACGGGGAGATTGACGTACAATCACAACCGGGGATCGGTACAACTTTTGTGTTACATCTCCCCATAATCGTTTCCCCTGATGGACGACTGCGTAACTCTCTGCCGCCGGATACGGCGCTCTTAAAGGAGCCGCTAGGATGAACTCCGCGAGCAAGCACGCGGTGACTGCGCTACTTGTGTTGTTTGCAACAGGGTGCGCTCCAAAAAATACGAACACCGCTCCGCCTGCCCAAGCGCAGGCCCCGACCCTTCCTACGGGCAAAGCGGGAGCGATGTACCCGCCGCCGCTCACCGAGTCTCAGACCGAGACTCAGCCGGCCACGCCTCCGCCCGCGCCTGTAGTCGCACAGGCACAACCCGCGCCGGCGCCTCCGCCCGCCCCTGCCCCGAGCCCCAAGAAGAACTCCTCCCGCAAGGCGAAACCGTCCGCTGCCAAACCGGCCGCCGGCGATAGCGGTTCCACCCAAACTGGAGCCGCCACCGAGCCACCGGCCTCGGGCAGTGGCTCGGCGGCGACCGACACCGCCGAAGTGGCGGCCAACACCGAACCGGCCGCCTCCTCCCCGATTGGCCAGTTGACCCCTGCGGAAACCCCCGAACAGGCGCAAAAGGGAAAAGACACCGGCGACCTGATTTCCAAGACTGAAGATGGGCTGAGTACCATCAAGCGCCAGCTCAACACCCAGGAACAGGAGACGGTCACTCAGATCAGAGCGTTCCTCACCAAAGCAAGAACAGCCCTCACCAACCAGGACTTCGACGGCGCGTTCATCCTCGCCACCAAAGCCAAAGTCCTGCTCGACGAGCTGAATAAGACGTAGAGCTAGGGACGACAGGGACTAGGGACTAGGGACATAGGCAGGGACTAGGGACGTAGGGACTAGGAAATAAGGCCCTGACTAAAGATTTCTCATGATCGCGTTCAGCAATTCGCCTATTTCTGAGGTCAGTTCGGCAGCCCGGGCGATCTCGGTCTGGTCTCCAAACCCGAGTTCCTTTGCGTAATCCTATACTAGTCCCTATGTCCCTAGTCCCTAGTCCCTATGTCCCTAGTCCCTAACTACCTTTCTCCCCACTTCAGCTTGGCCCGCAGCACATCGAAAAACGCCGGGGGCTGCATCCGCACCAGCGTGACGCAGTACTGCGAGCGCCGGCACTGCAACTGGTCGCCGACCTGCAGCTGGATCGCCTCTTGCCCATCGACCGTCAGATAGGTCTGGTCGGGAATGCCCTCCACACTGACTGCCACCACCGCGTCTCCGCGCACGACAATGGGGCGCAGGGTGAGCAGGTGGGGGCAAATCGGTGTGATCACCAGCGCGTCCACATCCGGAGCGAGAATCGGCCCTCCCGCCGCCAGCGAATAAGCAGTCGACCCGGTCGGGGTGGCCACGATCACACCATCGGCGCGGAAGGCCGCCGCAAGCTGGCCATTCAGCCTCACCTTGAAGTCGCCCATTCGCGCGATCGTTCCCTTCGACACCACGATGTCGTTGAGCGCTTCGTATTCGCACTGCGCCTTGCCGTCCCGCATCAAGTCCACATGCAGCATCGCCCGCGAGTCGGCGATGGAGCAGTTCTGGCACCACGCATCGAGCGTGGCGTACAAATCCGCGAGTCGCACCTCGGTCAGAAACCCCAGCGACCCCAGATTGACGCTCATCAGTGGAACACCCGACTTGGAGAGCGCCCGCGCCGCCGAAAGCAGAGTCCCATCCCCGCCCAGAACGATCGCCAGTTCCGGCGACAGTGCCGCCATCTCATGGCGCGCCACCACCGGCGCCTCATGGGTATAAGTGCCGCTCACCGGGTCAAGGACCGGGTTCAATCCATGCGCCCGCAGCCAGAGAATCAGCTCCGGAATCAGCGTGGACAGTTCTTCCTTCTGCGGCTTCGAGAGGATGACGACAGTTCTCATGAGCTACCAGTGTACCCAAGCCGGATCAATCTACCTGTCAACAGCCGTTCCGGATCCCTTTCAATCCACGGAGCTACACGAAACAGTGCGTTAATATCGAAAGCCTGGCGTTTGCAATAGAAAGGAACTGCTATGGCTGAACAACCTGCCTGCGAACTAAAGGAAACCCACCAGAGAATCGAAGCAAGGAAAGCCAACCTTGCCGGCTCAACCTTTACCGACGTCAACCTCGCCGGAGCTGCTTTCAACGACGTGAAGCTGACAGGCGCGACCATCGTCAACGCCTGCATGGGAGAAGTGCGGATAGAAGACGTCAATCTCTCCGGCGCTCAGATCAAAGAGGCCAACCTGACCGGCGCAGCGATTACCGAATCCACCATGACCGGAATGACCATCGACGGAATATTGGTCACCGATCTCATCGCCGCCTACCGCAAAGAAAAATAGCAAACCTCGAACCTTCCCCTTGACATCCGACAAGAGACCGTCGCATTCTCTTATTGCATTCTCTTGTTGAATGTCGAGGGGAACATGCCGCCGCCATCTACCGATCTGCTCCAGGGAACTCTCGATCTGCTGATTTTGAAAACGCTGGCCCTCGAATCCATGCACGGCTGGGGTATCGCTCAGCGTATTGAACAAATCTCCGGGAATGCGCTCCAGATCGGCCAGGGCTCGCTCTATCCCGCGCTCCACCGGCTCGAATACAAAGGCTGGATCGCGGCCGAGTGGGGTGCCTCCGAGAACAATCGCAAAGCCAAGTTCTATGGGCTGACCCGGACCGGCAAAAAACAGCTCGAAGCCGAATTAGAGAACTGGGACCGTCTCACCACGGCAATCGCGCTGGTGCTCAGGCGCGTCTAGGAGGCTCCATGCTGCATGAATTCCTGACTCGAATCCGTTTCTTCCTTCGCCGCAAACCCCGCTTCGAAGTCGACGAGGAACTGCGCTTCCACCTCGAACAACAAATCGAAGCCAACATCGCCGCCGGCATGTCACCCGGCGAAGCACGGAGGCAAGCCGCCATCGCCTTCGGCAGCGTCGAGCGCTCCCGCGAAGAATGCCGGGAACAGAGGCCCAGCTATTGGGCCGAGACATTTCTTCAGGATGTTCGCTACGCGCTGCGCGGCTTCCGCCGCAACCCGACGTTTACGCTCACCATCGTCCTCACCCTCATGCTGGGGATCGGCGCAACCACCGCCGTCTTCAGCGTCGTCGATCGCATCCTCTTCCGCAGCCTGCCCTACGGCCACGCCGACCGTTTGGTCTCGCTTGGATTAGTGCACTCGCTCGAGACGCAGGAGTTCATGCTCGGCAGTTTTTACTACGACTGGCGAAACAATCAAAACACCTTCGAGTCGATGACCTCGGAGGGAGCCGTCACCAGAGAGTGTGATCTATCCGACAGTAATCCCGCGCAGCTCAGCTGCCCTCGGATCGAAAGCAACTTCCTGACTACGCTTGGAGTCGTGCCAATCCTCGGACGCAATTTTCTACCCGAGGAAACCGGCCCTAACCGGCCAAAGGTCGCTCTTATTTCCTATGGATTGTGGTTAACCCACTACGGCCTTAAGCGCGACATTTTGAACCAGACCATCGATATAGATGGAAATCCAACTCGAATAATAGGGGTCCTGCCCGAAAGCTTCGAGATGCCGCGGCTCCAGGCGGCGGATGTGTTGCTTCCGAACGACGCAGATGAAGCCACCGACCGCAAAGTGAATTCAGGCCTTGGCGGCCCGAAGCGGGTCTATGCCCGGCTCAAACCCGGCGTTAACGTTCAACAGGCCAACGCTGAGCTACAGCCGCTCTTCCAACAAACCCTGCAGTCTATCCCGACCGAGATTCGGAATGATATTCATCTCAGGGTTCGATCTCTCCGCGACCGGCAGATGCAGGATGTACGCCAGACGGCATGGATACTCTTCGGCGTAGCGCTCGCAGTGTTGTTGATTGCCTGCGCCAATGTGGCGAGTCTGTTAACGGCGCGCGGCGCAGCGAGAGCGAGGGAGTGGGCAGTGCGTTCCGCGCTCGGGGCAAACCGAGCCAGACTGGCCCGCCAATCATTGACCGAGGCGTTTTTGTTGGCGATCTGCGGAGCGCTAGCCGGTTTCGCTCTTGCTGAGGGCTTGTTGCGCCTCTTCGTCGCGATCGCTCCCGCCGGCATCCCTTTCATCGCAAAAGCTCATCTCGACCTGCGCATCATGTGCTTCACCATCACCGCTTCCATCGTCTGCGGAGCACTCACGGGTCTCATGCCTGCGCTGCAAAGGCCGGCCGCGCAAATGCTGGCGGGCCGCTCGATCACTGTAGGAACCAAAACCCTCGCACGGCAGTGGCTAGTGATCGGGCAGATCGCAGCCAGCATGGTTCTGCTTGCCGGGGCAACGCTTCTGCTGCGCAGCTTCTTGAATCTTCAGCACCAGCCGCTCGGCATGCGCGATGACAATACTCTCACCGTCAGCATCACTCTCGGCGAACACAATTACCCGACAGCCGAGCAAATGATGACATTCTTCCAACAGCTCAAGACCAGGCTTCAGTACGGACCGGGAGTTTCCCTCGTAGCTGTAGCCGACTCACTGCCGCCGGCTGCAAACGCGAATGGCCGCAGGTATGAGTCGATCGCTATCCCGGGTGGGCCCACTTCGAACAAGGGGAGCGCCGGTCTCGTAACATTCCGTTGGGTATCGCCAGATTACTTCAACGCCCTGGATATTCCGATCCTGCAAGGCCCGGGGTTCAGCGAAGAGCAACTCACGTCGAGCGATCATTTCGTGATGTTGAGCAAGGACCTTGGTACGCGGCTATTTCCGAACGGAAGCGCCCTCGGCGAACGTCTCCAGTTGGACAAACAAGATCCTCGCGCTCCCCTATACAACGTCGTTGGAGTCGCGGCCAACGTGAAAAACAGTGGCTTGGCTGGGGAAGATGAGCCTGAATACTACCTGCTCCGGCGCAATCGATCCGAGGATTGGGACCGCAATGGCGTCTGGGGTAGGACCTCGGTGATCGTCGTAAAAACGACACTAACACCCGATGTGATGACTCCCTGGATACGCTCACAGGTCGCGGCTCTCGATCCCGCTCTTCCGGTCGACATCGCCACGCTTCACCAAAGGGTGAGCAAGCTCGCGGATGCTCCTCGCTTTCGAGCCGTTCTCGTCACTTGCTTCGCAGCGACGGGACTTCTCCTCGCGACAATCGGCCTCTACGGAATCATCTCGTTCCTCGTCGGGCAGCGCAGTCAGGAGATCGGAATACGGATGGCGCTAGGCGCAACCCGCGCGGACATCCTTCGGCTTGTGATGACGAGCGGTCTTCGTCTGATTCTTGCCGGAACATTCGTTGGTCTGATCGCCGCGCTCGCTCTATCTCGATTCCTGTCAAGCCTCTTGTTCAGCGTCGGCGCACACGACCCATTCGCCTTCGCTATCGTCACCGTTCTGCTGGTGTTCGTCGCCCTGGTAGCGACGCTGATTCCGGCTGCATCCGCGGTCCGAGTCGATCCCACTGTTTCTCTGCGCTGCGAATAGGCGCGTCTAGGAGGCTGCATGCTGCGGGATGAATTCCTGACTCGAATCCGTTTCTTTCTTCGCCGCAAACCCCGCTTCGAAGTCGACGAGGAACTGCGCTTCCACCTCGAACAACAAATCGAAGCCAACATCGCCGCCGGCATGGCGCCCGGCGAAGCACGGAGGCAAGCCGCCATCGCTTTCGGCAGCGTCGAGCGCTCCCGCGAAGAATGCCGGGAACAGCGGCCCAGCTATTGGGCCGAGACATTTCTTCAGGATGTTCGCTACGCGCTGCGCGGCTTCCGCCGCAACCCGACGTTTACGCTCACCATCGTCCTCACCCTCATGCTGGGGATCGGCGCAACCACGGCCGTCTTCAGCGTCGTCGATCGCATCCTCTTCCGCAGCCTGCCCTACGGCCACGCCGACCGTTTGGTCTCCGTCGGACTCACTGCTCCAATCATCCCCGGCGAATTCATGCTGGGCGGTTCCTACTATGAGTGGCAGGATCACCAGAGGCCCTTCGAAGCATTGACCTCCGAGACCGGAGTGAATCCCTGCGACCTGACCGAAGAGAAGCCCGCGCGCCTTAACTGCGCAAGCGTCCAGGCGAGCTTTCTTCCTACCCTCGGCCTGAGCCCGGCGCTTGGCCGCAACTTCACGCCGGAAGAAGACCGTCCCAACGCGCCCAGGGTTGCGCTGATCTCCTATCCACTCTGGCAAACCCATTTCGGCGGCGATCCGGGCATCCTGAACCGGCTCGTGAACCTCGACGGCAAACCAGCCCGCGTCGTCGGAGTGTTGCCAAAAGAGTTCGAGATGCCGACTCTTGAGCCAGCCGATGTTGTCGTCCCTCAGGCGTTGAACGAGGCCGAACAGCGCACCGGCAATCACGACCGCGTGATGTATGCCTTTGCCCGTTTGAAGCCGGGAATGAGCATTGAGCAGGCAAAGGAAGAGTTGCGTCCGGTCTTTGACTACTCGCTCCGGCTCGCGCCTGCACAGTTCCGCAGCGAGGTTCATTTACAAGTGCGCTCGTTGCGCGATCGCCAGATGCATGACGTTCGCCTTGCGGCATGGGTGCTCTTCGGCGTCGTCATGGCGGTCCTCCTGATCGCCTGCGCTAACGTCACCAGCCTGCTGATGGCTCGCGGAGCGGCTCGCGAACGAGAGCTCGCCGTTCGTTCAGCGCTCGGCGCAGACCGCGCCCGCCTTGTCCGCCAGGCGCTTACCGAGTCCCTGGTACTGTCGTTCGCCGGCGGCTTGGCCGGTTGCCTCTTCGCCGCGGCGTTATTGCGGGTCTTCCTCGCCGTCGCTCCCAAAGGAATTCAACTCCTGAGCGCCACGCCTTTCCAGAAAACAACTCTCGACGCGCGCATCATCCTCTTCACTCTTCTCACTTCCCTTATCTGCGGAGCCATCTCCGGCCTCGCACCCGCGCTGCGCAGACCGCGCGCCGAGGCGCTCGCCGGCCGCACCACCACCAACTCCCACGCCGCGTTGCGGCAAGCCCTGGTCATCGTGCAAATCGCCGCAAGCATGGTTCTGCTCGCCGCAGGAGCGCTCTTATTCCGGAGCTTTCTCAATCTCCAGAATCAACGCCTCGGCATACACACCGAGAGCATCGTCACCGCAAACATTTCGCTCGGGCAGAATGCATACCCGACCGCCGAGCGCCAGATGACCTTCTTTCAACAGCTACAGAAGGGCCTGCAATACGGGCCCGGCGTGACTGCGCTCGCCATCAGCGATTCGCTCCCGCCCGGCGGCGACCATCGCGACGAAATCTATGCGGGGATCGCCGTGTACGGTCAGCCTGCGCCTCCCGGCGGAACCGGCGGCATGGTCGCCTGGCGATCGGTCACGCCGGACTACTTCAAAGTTCTAGGCATCCCGATCCTGCAAGGACGAGGCTTCACCGTCGACGAACTTAGTTCCAGCGAACGTTTCGTGGTGTTGAGCAAGTCCCTGGCCGCACGCTTGTTTCCTGGTCAGAATCCAATCGGCCAGCGCTTAGGTTTCGCGGTCAGAGGAACTGACAATCCCCCATACACCATCGCCGGAGTCGCGGACGACGTGAAGAACGGCGGCCTAACGGGCGCGGATGAGCCCGAATACTACAGGCTACGGCGCGATGCGGTCGAGGATTGGAATGGCCAATCGGTCTTCATCATCAAGACAAGTCTGCCAGCCGACATCATGGAAAAATGGGTCCGTGCACAAGTCGCGGCCATCGATCCAACCGTTCCCGTCGAGATCGAAACTCTATCGGAAAGAGTCGACAAAATGGCCGGCGAGCCGCGATTTGAAATGCTGCTGGTCAACTGCTTCGCCTCGACCGGACTTCTGCTCGCCGTGATCGGCCTCTACGGAGTGATTTCATTCCTCGTCGGCCAGCGCACCCAGGAGATAGGCGTGCGGATGGCGTTAGGGGCGACCCGGGCAGACATTCTCCAGCTCGTGGTGAGAAGTGGACTGCGATTGATTCTCGTCGGCGCATGTGTCGGGCTGATCGCCGCGCTGACGCTCTCGCATTTTCTGTCCAGCCTCTTGTTCAGCATCGGCCCCCACGACCCGTTCGCATTCGCCTTTGTCACGCTTCTTCTGATCTTCGTCGCGCTGGCGGCAACGCTGATTCCAGCTGCGTCCGCAGTCAGGGTCGATCCAACAGTAGCGTTGCGCTGCGAATGACACCAAAACGCGATTCGAGAAAGGCGTCGGTGAATCCCACCCTTCGCGGTCTCATCGCGAAGAGCCCGCCTGCTTGCCGAAGGGGTGGGATTCACCAACGCACATGCAGCAAGAACTCTTTATTCCCCTCCGCACCAAGAATCGGCGAATCGATCACCTCAATCTCACGTCCGCCCAGCCCAACAACACACTCTCGCACGCGATCAATCGCAACCTGATGGCCCAAAGGATCGCGAACAATCCCACCTTTGCCGACAAATTCCCGCCCCGCATCGAACTGCGGCTTGACCAGAATCACCGCCTCCTTCAGCGAATCGCCAGCAGCCACGAAAACCGGAGGCAGCACCAGCGTCGCCGAGATAAACGAAACATCCATCGCGAGAAACGATATCCCCTCCGGCAAATCTCCCGGCTTCAGCAGCCGAGCATTGGTGCGCTCCATCAATGACACGCGAGCGTCCGATCGCAGACTCTGCGCAATCTGCCCATAGCCGGTATCGATCGCCAGCACCCGCGCCGCTCCATGCTGCAACATGCAATCGGTGAAGCCGCCCGTCGACGCACCGACATCGACGCAGAATCGTCCGGCAACATCGATCCCCCAATGCTTCAGCGCAGCCTCAAGCTTGAGGCCACCTCGCCCGACATAGCGAGGATCATCGCCCAACAAGCGAAAGACCGCATCTTCCGCAATCGCTGTCCCCGGCTTATCGACCTTTTGCTCATTCACCAGCACGCGCCCGGCAACCACCATCGCCTGCGCGCGCTCCCGCGTCGGCGCGAATCCCCGCTCTACAAGCAACTTGTCCAGCCGCGTTTTCATCTCGTAAGTACCGACCTTGATCCACGCTGCCACAAGCAGCCGCGAATATGCTTAAATTACATGGGTTCGCCAAGTGTCGCGAGTTGTCTCAATTCGACGCTGACCTCTAAATGCCTGAAGAATCTCAAAATCCGCTAGCCTCCCCAGAGCGTTCCTACAACAGCGAACCTTCTAGGGCAAGTCTCCAGGCCGCCAAGGCAGCCGAAGACGCGGCGATTCTAGGGAGGGTCGAACAAGGCGATCAGGCGGCGATGGGCCTCCTCTTCGATCGCTATTCTGGCATTGTGTATTCGGTCGCGTTGCGTGTGCTCAAAGATACCGGTCAGGCCGAAGATGTCATGCAGGACATCTTCATCCAGATTTGGAAGAAGCCCAGCGCGTTTGTTTCTGGTCGTGGTTCGCTCGGCGCATGGTTAGTTGTTGTAGCGCGAAACCGGGCAATTGATTCGTTGCGGCGTCGCCGGCCTTCGGAATCGGTCGAGGATGTGGTGCTTGTCTCCTCCACCGATCTCGCCGCCGAGGCTGAGCGCAATACGATGATGGAGAAGGTGCGGGCTTATATGGGCCAGCTCCCGCCTGAGCAGCGGAAGTCGGTCGAGTTGGCCTATTTTGAGGGGCTGAGTCACTCAGAGATCTCCGAGAAAACCGGAGACCCGCTGGGCACAGTGAAGACACGCATTCGTTTGGCGCTAATTTCGTTACGCAAGGCAATGCAATCCAACGGAGCGCCAAGTTCGTCAGTAAGAGGAGAAGCAGTCTAATCATGAACGCGCACCACATTTCCGACGAGGACCTGGTCCTCTACTCCATGCAGTCGCTCTCGGCCGGAGAAACCTCGGCCGCCGCGCTGCATCTGGAGCAATGTGCGGAGTGTGCCCGCCAACTCGCCGAAGTTTACGGTGATTTGGCGCTGCTTGCGCTCAGCGTCGAGCAGCTGCCCGTGCCTGTAGATGCGCGAGATCGCTTCATGAGCCGCATCGCTACCGAACCCCAGATCTCCGCCGAACCTAAGCTCGCTGCGGTCCCACACCCGGTTACGCCCATCGCAGCTCCAGTCATAGCAGCTCCGCCAAAGGCTGCGCCCGAGCCGGCTCGCGTCATCCACGAGGTCAAGCCGCGCCGCAACTGGTTCCCCATTCTCGTTCCCTGGGCCGCTGCCTTTGCGCTGCTGGCTCTCGCCGGCTATCTCGGCAGCCAGAACCAGCGCCTCAACCAACTGCTCAACGGAGACAAGGGCCAGATCGCTCAGCTCTCCGCCGACGCCGCCCACGCGCAGGAAGTCCTCGACACCCTCACGTCGCCCGCGGCGAAGCAGGTCACGCTCACCGAAGGCAAGGGCGCACCAGCGCCTACCGGACGCACCAGCTATCTCGCCGACAAAGGCGCGTTGGTCTTCGTCGGCAATAACCTGAAGCCGATCCCGGAAGGCAAGACCTACGAACTCTGGGTGATCCCCGCCGACGGCAAAGCTCCGATTCCCGCCGGGCTCTTCCGCCCCGACGATCATGGCTCAGCCAGCGTCGTGCTGCCCAAGCTGCCTGAAGGCGTGCCCGCCAAGGCATTCGGTGTCACCATCGAAAACGCCGAAGGCTCGGCGACGCCAACCTCGCCCATCGTCCTCTCCGGCGCCGCAGGGCTGTAGCAAACACCAGAGATTCGGGAGCCCATTCCAGCCTTCTTTGGCTTGAATGCAATGAAGCGGTCGTTCTAGTCGCACGCCCTTCCATCGCCGCTGGAGTTTTCTCGACCCACGCGATATGCTCATCGGCAACTCTCATCCGCAAACCTTGGAGAAGCTGATGATCCTACCCCGCCTCACCCGCCGCCGATTCTTGTCCGCCGGCGCTTGCACTGCTCTCGCCACCACGAGTCGCCCCATCTTCGCGCAGCAAACCGCGGCAACACCGCACCCCGCGCCGACGCCATCTACTCCGGCAACGACACCCGTCGAGCGGCAACTCGATGCCTACATCGCCACCTACATGCTGGCGATGAACGCCCCCGGAATGACGCTCGGCCTCACCGACTCCACCAAAACCTGCGCACCGTCGGCTACGGCCTCGCGAACATCGACGCCAAACTTCCGGTCACCCCCGATCATCTCTTCCAGATCGGCTCGATCACCAAGTCCTTCGTGGCCCTGGTGCTGATGCAACTCCGCGATGAGGGCAAGCTCGACGTGCACAAGCCAGTCTTGGATTACCTTCCCTGGCTGCCGATCGCGGAACCATTCGGACCAATAACCGTCCATCATCTACTCACCCACACCTCCGGGCTTCCCGACGCCTCCGATCTCTTCCTCACCGCGCCCGAGGCCCGGCACATCCAGGGCTTCACACCCGGCGAGCACTTTCATTACTGCAACCTGGGCTTCGTCATCCTCGGCCAGCTCGCGTCAAAACTCGATAACCGCCCCTGGTACGAATGCGTCAAAGCCCGCATCTTCACACCGCTCGCGATGAACGACACCCAGGGCGTGATCGCCACGCCCTCTCGCCCTCGCGCAGCGATTGGATATTCGCCTTTCTGGGATGACCAGGTCTACGCGCGCCAGGGTCAGCTCGCCGTCGCCGACTACCTCGTGATGGACGATACCGCCGGCTGCATCGAATCGACACCCGCCGACATGGCCAAGTATCTTCGCATGATGCTGAATCACGGCAAGACACCCTCAGGAAGCGCCGTTCCTCGCATCGTCCCGCCCATCGTCTCTGAGGAAGGCTTCACGCTTTTTTCGACGCCGTATATTAAGGCCGAGGATTTCAGCCCCACCGCCTCCTACGGCTATGGCATCGCGGTCGATACGCTCGACGGACACAAGATCCTGCGCCACACCGGCGGCATGATCGCCTTTGCCTCCTCCATCCACGTCGACCTCGACGGCGGAGTTGCCGCGTTTGCCAGCATCAATGCCATGCAGGGCTATCGCCCGACGGCAGTCACGCAATACGCAGTGCGTCTCTTACGCGCCCAAGGCGAAGCCAAGCCGCTACCTCAAGCCGAGCCTCTGCAAGATCCGGAACTGATCAAGAACGCCGCCGACTATGCGGGCGCCTACAAGGCCGAGGATGGAAGCCAGCTTGTCTTTCAAACGGAAGGAGGGCGACTATCGCTGCTGGTCGAAGGCAAATCCGTCCCCCTCCAGAACGAGGGAGACAGCTTCATCTCGACCATCCCCGGAGTCTTCGCGGATTACGACATCATATTTAAGCGAGACGAGACAGCCGCCAAGCCAGCCGGCAAAGATCCCGCCCCTCCAGGAAAAGTCATCCAGGTCAGCTACGGATCGACATGGTACGCAGGCAAAGAGTATTCCGGCCCGCGCTCATTTCCCGTGCCGGACGACTACCGGCCGTTCGTCGGCCGTTATCGCGCCCAGTCGATTTGGGGTGGAGACGTCCGCGTCTTTGTGTTGCAGGGAAAGTTAGTTCTTCCGACGCCACACTCACCCCCATCGGCGGAAACCTCTTTCGCATCGGCGATGAATCCTGGAATCCGGATACGGTGGAGTTCCTCTCCATCGCCGGCGGCAAGGCTCGCTTGATGAAAATGGTTGGAATGGACTTCTGGAGAATCGAGCTCCCGTAGCTCGGGAACACAGCAGCCGCCGTAGGGCAATGAGCGACGCCCCGCTTAAGTCCTAATTGGAGCTTAAGCGGGGCGTAGAATTCACGCGGGGACGACCCCGCCCGATGGCTACTTGCGCAGCGCGCCGGTCGCTTCCAGCTGGCAAGCCGTTGGATTGCTCCCCAATTGCGTCGGCACTGTTCCCGGTGTGCACGGCACGCCATTTCCTGGCGAATAGCTGTTCGTGATGCTCTGAACGCTGGTATTGGCGTTCTGCCGGGTGACGCGCGTATCGATCAGGTTCCCCTGCAACTGCAAGGTCGCGTCCACCGTGTCCGTATCGGTGCGCAGGATCACCAGGTTGTCGCTGTCCGGTGAGGTCACATAAATCTTGCCGGTGGGATAGTTATAGGTGGAAGCGATCATCCTCGGGTGCGGTGTCGTGCCATCCGGGTTGAGCGGCAGGGTGATCGTCTTCTGGAGCGTATAGCTGCTCAGGTTCACGACCGAGACCGTGCCGTCCTTCGAATTCGCAACATAAGCGCGGCTGCCGTCCTGCAGCACCGTTACCGAAGACGGTCCACCGCCAACGGTCACACTGTGAGTCGTGCCGAACGTCGGCGCGTCATTGTCGAAGGAATCGGTGGTCACATCGATCACGCTGATGGTGTTCGAGTCGTAGTTCGCCGTCACCAATTGGCTCGGTCGAGTCATAGAACTCGGCATAAACCGGGCCTGCGGGAAGAGGCAACGTGCTGTTCGGCAGCCGGTAATCGGGTTGATCTGGTTGTCCAGCGTGTTCTTCTGCGCATCGATGACCGTGACCGTCCCGCTGCCGCGATTGAGAATAAAGGCGCGCAGTCCGTCAGCGAACTGCAGTCCATAGACCGGGCAGATACCCACCGGAAGCGTCGCCGAGATGCGAATTGGTCGCCGCCTCCAGCGCCGAGGCTACGCCCGTGGTCGTCACCTCGCCGGGGTTCGCGCAGACCGTCGGCCCCACATTTTGACTGATGGCATAAAAGCGCGGCGATGTCTGAACGTCCCGCAAGGTTGATCAGCCCCAGCGGAAACTGGATCGCCTGCTTCAGTCCCGGAGGGGTTCCGGAAAGCACATCGAGCTGATCGCTCGCCTGATCGACGACATACAGAACGCCACTGCCCGTGATCGTATTGATCGGAACCGCGGTCGCCGTCAGCGTGCTGGTTGCAACATTTTTCGTCTGCAGGCTGGTCGAGATCGGGATATCGCTCAAACTGCCATCGCGATCGATGGTGTAGGCGGTCGCGCCGGCCGAGTCCAGAGTGAAATCGAGAGGAAAGTCGCCGATCGTCGCCTGCGCCAGCACCGTATCGCCGGAGAAATCCAGCACCGTGGCGATGCCTGCCGGCGCCGCCAGTCGGCTGGGTAATGGCGACCACATAGGCGGTCGGCGCTGGGCTCGGCCCGGTCGGGCGGACCGGATTGATGACCGGACGATACTGGTTGCCGCATCCGGCGACGCGGCCAGCAGCGAGCACTGCCCCGCTAGCGGCCCATCCAGTTCGAAAACGATTAGCCTGCTGCCTGCTAGAAATCTCAGCCTTGTTCACGCCACTCTTGCCGATTCCAGAGAACTCAGCCATCCCGGCTGCGGTATCGTTGCTTTCACCCGCGAAACGCCCGGGCACTGCCATGCTTTGCACTCGTAAATACCTCACTACGAAATCGATCCCAAAAATCTATGTCAGGTCAATGCTTGATTGTAAATCACCCGGAGGATCCCACTATCCTGCGGTGCCCCATCCTTGCATTCCTCCGCCTTGATTGGACGGCACAACTCACTCACAGCCCTCTTCGATAGACAATGAAGCCATGACCGAAGCCGCCGTCGACGCCGGAGATGACCGCCAGCGCAAATCCGATCCGCGAAGCCAGACTCCAGTGGCAATCGCGGTTCTGGCTGCCGCAGTTTTGGTCCTGTCGACGGCGGGGCTGCTGTCGCACTTACTCCCCGTTTTGACTCCCGCCAACGCAGAAGGTCTCGCCATCTGCGCCGCCTTTGGCCTTCTGGTCTGGCTGCTCCACGCCGCAACCCCGTTCGCCGCGCTCACCGGATTCCTGCTCACTTCCGCCCTCTATGTCAGCACCGTGACCCAGCCCAACGGAGGCTGGTTCCACACCGCCCTGCTTCCGGGGCTGGCGTTATTTGTCCTCGCCTTCGCGGCCACGCGCTTCCGCCGCAGCCAAAAAGAGCAAATCGGCCTGGCCGAATCCCGCCGCGGACGTGGAGCCTCGCAAGTTGCCGCGAATATGGGCGTCGCCGCGCTGGTGGCGCTAACTCTGCCGCCTCACATCGCCGCAGACGGAATCCCTGGCGCCTATCTCGGGATCCACATCGGACCTCTCGTCATCCTCTCGTCCGCTGGACTCACGGCGTCTAGTCGCCGCCCTCGCCGAAGCCGCCGCCGACACCGTCTCCTCCGAGATCGGCCAGGCCATCGGCGGCACACCCATTCCTGATCACAAACCGGACGTCGCGTCCCACCCGGCACCGACGGCGCGATCACCCTCGCCGGAACCGTCGCCGGTTGCCTCGCCGCAGCCATCGTCGTCCTCGCCGCAATTCCCACCCTGCACCTCGATCCGCGACAGGCCGTCATCGCCTGGCTCGCCGCCATCGCCGGCCTCTTCGCCGACAGCCTCATCGGCGCAACCCTCGAACGCCGCGGATGGCTCAACAACGATGCAGTGAACTTCCTCTCCACGGCGATCGCAGCCTTCCTGGCCCTCCTCGCATAGCAACCCCTCCCCAGCCCGCTTTCCTAGTCCTCCTAGCGTTCCCTATTCCCTAGCCCCTGCCCTCCTAGCATTTCCCGCCCACCCCAACTATCCTAAGAATCAACGCATTATGGACTTTGACCAGCTAAGAACATTCCTCGAAGTCGCTCGCCACAAAAGCTTCTCCCGCGCCGGAGAAAAGCTGTCGCTCACCCAGCCCGCCATCTCCGCGCAGATCCGCTCGCTCGAGACCGGGGTCGGACGCGCAGCTCTTCGACCGCTCCGGAGGCAAGGTCACCTTCACCGCCGCTGGCCGCCTCTTCGAGCCCTTCGCCGAACACTGTCTGGAGTGCCATCAACACATCCTGATGGCCGTCGGCGAGATGCAGCGCACCCCGCGCGGCGAGGTCGCGATCAGCGCCAACGAATCCACCTGCCTCTACGTGCTGCCTCAGGTCTTCACCCAGTTCAAGCAGAGTATTCCCGCGTCGGGCTGAACATCATCCGCGCCGACCGCTCCCGCACCCTCGAAGCCGTGCTCAATCGCGAAGTCGATTTCGGCGTCGTCGCGCTGCCCGTGAAAGATTCCCGGCTGAACACCGAATGGATCCACAAGGACGAACTGGTGCTCGTCGCTGCCCCTGGACACGCCCTTGCCCGCGCCGGAAAACTTCGCATCGAAGATGTGGCGCGTCACCCGTTACTGCTGCCCAAGCAAGGCCGTCAGCGCGAACAGATCGACCTGCTCTTCTAGATCCGCGAACTCAAGCCAAACATCGGCATGGAGCTCGACTCGAGCGAACTGCTCAAACGCTTCGTCGCCGCCGGCATGGGCATCGGCTTCGCGCCAAAATCGACCGTGGCCGCCGACGAACAGGCAGGCGTTTTGAAGATCCTGCCCATCGAAAGCGTGCGCCTGCATACGCGAGCTCGCCCTCGTCTTCCGCAAAGACAAGTCGCTCAGCCGCGCCGCCCAGTCGTTCATCGAGATCGCCACCGGACGGCCCCGGCTGACTCGGAACTCAACCTTGCCGCCCAAGAGCCGTACCGCATCGCTGCCAGAGCGATCTGCGAAAACTAAGTAATTCCGCAAGCCGCCACCTTCTGTGACCGAATCGTAACCGTCGCTCGCGTATCTTCTATTGAGGAGCTTTACGCAACATGCCATCCAATCTGAACTACCGCATCGGCCTGATCCAGATGTCCTGCGGCCCCGATCCCGATGCCAATCTCGATAAGGCCGCCGACAAAGTCCGCGAAGCCGCCCGCGAAGGCGCGAACGTCATCTGCCTGCCCGAGCTCTTTCGCGCGCAATATTTCTGCCAGCGCGAAGACACCGCGCTCTTCGATCTCGCCGAGCCCATCCCCGGTCCCAGCACCGAACGCCTCGGCGCAGTCGCCCGCGAAGAAAAAGTCGTCGTCGTCGCCTCGCTCTTTGAGCGCCGCGCGGCCGGGCTTTATCACAACACCGCCGCCATCCTGCACAAAGACGGCACCCTCGCCGGGCTCTATCGCAAGATGCACATCCCCGACGACCCGCTCTATTACGAGAAGTTTTACTTCACCCCCGGCGATCTCGGCTTCAAGGCGTTCGACACCGCCGTCGGCAAGATCGGCACCCTCGTCTGCTGGGACCAGTGGTATCCGGAAGGTGCGCGCATCACCGCCATGCAAGGCGCGAACGTGCTCTTCTATCCCACCGCGATCGGCTGGCATCCTGCCGAGAAGGAAGAGTTTGGCGCGGCGCAATATGATGCCTGGCAGACCATCCAGCGCGCCCACGCCATCGCCAACGGAGTCTACGTCGGCTCCGTCAACCGCGTCGGCGAAGAGCATGGCGACGTTCGCGGCAATCGCGTCGAAGGCCCTGGTCTGCGAGTTCTGGGGCGGATCGTTCATCGCCGATCCCTTCGGCCGCATCATCGCCAAGGCCGCGCACGACAAGGAAGAGATCCTCGTCGCCGAAGTCGACCTGCGCCTGCTCGAAGACACGCGCCGCAACTGGCCCTTCCTCCGCGACCGCCGCATCGACGCCTATCAGCCCATCGTTCACCGCTTTCTCGACGCCAGCACCACAGGAAACGACAAGTGACCGCGCCAGGCCAAGACTCCGCGCCAGCTCGGCTACAAAATGCCCGCCGAATGGGAGCGCCACGACGCTACCTGGATCGCGTGGCCGCACAACGCCACCGATTGGCCAGGGAAATTCCAGGCAATCCCCTGGGTCTACGCCGACATCGTCCGCCGGCTCTCGCAAGTCGAGACCGTGCATATCCTCGTCGACAATGAAGCTGCTGAAAAACGCGCAGCCAGCATTCTCCTCCGCGCCGGAGCGAATCTCCGACAACGTCACGCTTCCATCGCGTCCCCACCGACCGCGTCTGGACACGCGATTCCGGGCCGATCTTCGTGCGAAAACGCGCCGGTCAAGCCACCGTCGCTGTTACAAATTGGAAATTCAACGCCTGGGCGAAATACGACAACTGGCATCTCGACGACCAGGTCGCTGCAAAAGCAGCAAAACTCCTCAAAGTCCCGGCATGGAAACCGGCCATCCGGCTCGAAGGACGGCAGCAGAACACCGCATCGTCCTCGAAGGCGGAAGCATCGACGTCAACGGCGCGGGGACGCTCATCACGACCGAGGAATGCCTGCTCAGTACGATCCAGCAACGCAATCCTGGAGTCACCCGCGAGCAATTGGAGAAGGTCTTCCACGATTATCTCGGCATCGACCAGGTCTTGTGGATGAATCGCGGCTGCGCCGGCGACGACACCCACGGCCACGTCGACGACATCACCCGCTTCGTCGCCGAAAATACAATTGTCACAGCCACTGAGACAAATACAGCCGACGAAAATCATGAACCGCTCGCCGAGAACCTCGACCGCCTCAAATCCGCGAAAAACCTGCACGGCAAGCCATTCAAGATCGTCGAGCTCCCCATGCCCGCACCCGTCGTCTTCGACGGCCAGCGCCTGCCTGCCAGCTACGCCAACTTTTACATCGCCAACGGAATCGTTCTCGTCCCCACCTTCAACGATCCCAACGACCGCAAAGCCCTCGGCATCCTCGCGGAGGTCTTCCCGAAACACACCGTGAGCGGCATCCATTGCGGCGACTTCATCTGGGGTCTCGGCGCGCTACACTGCATGACCCAGCAGCAACCCGCCCCCGAATGAATATCTGAAGGAGCGCCTATAATCTCCAAATCAGGCGCGGCGTAGTCTCCACATCGCTCCTGAGCAAGGAGAAAGCCATGCCACTCAACCCCGCAATGGTCACCACCGCTTTAGAACTGCCCGGATACAAAGTCGTCACCAACCTCGGAGTCGTTCGCGGCATCGTTGTCCGCTCGCGCTCGATCCTCGGCAGCATCGGCGCAGGCCTGCAAACGCTGGTCGGCGGCGACATCACCCTGCTCACCGACCTCTGCGAGAAGACACGCGCCGACGCCTTCACCCGCATGATGATCCACGCTGAAGAGCATGGCGCCAACGCCATCATCTCCACCCGCTACGACGCCAACGAGCTGATGCAGGGCGTCACCGAGGTCCTCGCCTACGGCACCGCCGTCATCGTGGAGAAAATCTGACCCCTGCCGTGCAAGCACTCCACCAATGGCTCAATACGAAAGCTCTCTCCAAAAGTCGTGTTTCCTCGTTGCGGCTATAGCTACCGCTTCCATTTGGCCACGGCAGGATTCCACCGCAACGGAGCGAATGCTTATAATTCGTGTTAAGGTGCAATCCAATGCTGAAGGCTAAGGAAGCAGTAGAAAAAGCGATGGAACATCTTTTGGAACTGTCTCCAGACATATCAGATCTACGCATGGAAGAGATTGTGCCGTTCGGAAACAATTGGCGGATCACTTTCAGCGGATCTCCTCCACCGATTCCCGATGGTGCGGGTAACATAGCCTATCTGCTGCAACCTCGGCGAATTTATAAAGTTGTAGAAGTTGACTCTTCTAGCGGCGACTTCGTCTCTCTGCGGAACCCGGCTGCGTGAAGGATTTTGAGTCTCCGCTTCTTGGGCAGATTTCTCGCCGGAATCTTTTGCTGGACTCCAACCTCTTGCTTCTTCTGACGATTGGCTCATACAACCGCGGCTTGATCGCTACCTTCAAGCGAGTTGGCAGCTACAACTTGAGGGATTATGAACTTCTTGAGCGGCTTGTCGCCGGCTTTCGAGACCTGATTGCAACCCCACATATCTTGACCGAAGTTAGCAACTTGGCCAACAGCCTTCCCCTACCGCTCAAGGCGTTTTGGTTCGACCACTTTGCCGCCCGCATCACTCGGATTGAGGAGCGCTATATTCCCGCGGTCGAACTCGCCGCCATGCCCGAGTTTTCTACCTTCGGAATCACGGATGCTGCACTCTCGCTGCTGGCGAAGGGCACGCTACTGGTTACGGCCGACGATCGTCTATGCAGCCACCTTCAGCGGCGTCAACTGCTCGCGATCAGTTTCAACCAGATACGCTCTAGCTACTTGATAGAAAGCTAATTAGTGGGAGACAAACCATATCTCCAAATCGCCCTCCAGCAAGCTCGGCTCGCCGCCGAGGCCGGAGAAGTCCCAGTCGGCGCAGTCGTCGTCTATGAGGGCGAAGCCATCGCCACTGGCCAGAACCTCGTCCTGCGCACCCTCGACCCAACCGCCCACGCCGAGATCGTCGCGCTTCGCGCCGCAGCCCACCACCTGAACAACTACCGACTCACCGGCTGCGAACTCTACACGACGCTCGAACCCTGCTCGATGTGCGCCGGAGCCATCATTCACGCGCGCATCGCACGGCTCGTCTACGCCGCCGCCGATCCCAAGGCCGGAGCGGCGGGCTCGGTGCTCACGGTCATCAACCATCCCCAACTCAATCACCAGATGGAAGTCTCATCCGGAGTCCTCGCCGACGAATGCGGAGAACTGCTCCGCAATTTTTTCCGCCAACGCCGCCAACCCTAGTGTCGCGTAAGAATCTCGATCAACTCCGTCACCGCAGGATAATCCCGCACCAACTCAGCCCGAGCACCCGTCTCATAATCCGCATAGTCAAACCCCGGGCTCACCGTACACCCAATCAACGCAACGCTACCTCCGGGCACAAGCCGCGATCCCTGCCAGACACCCTTCGGTACAACTAACTGCGGCAGCACGCCATTCGCTAAATCGCTGCCCAGCCGAACCACCCGAGAGCTGCCATCCGGCCAAAGCTGCAGCATCTCGATCGGATCGCCGTAGTAAAAATGAAAGATCTCGTCAGAACTCAACCGATGCATCTCGGAAAAAGTTGACGGCTCCAGCAAGTAATAGATCGCCGTTCCAGCAGCGTGCGCACTCCTGTAGCGCGACGGCAACGCCGTCAGCGGAATCTCCTCCTCGCTCTTCCACGTCTGCCGGAAGTATCCGCCCTCGCACGGATGCGCCTCCAGTTGCAACAACTGCTTGATTTCCTCCGCCGTCATTCATTCCTCCGAATAACTCAGATGATAGCGGGAACTTAGCTCGAAACACCGGGGTCTAAGCAATCAGGTGACTCGCCACCGACTTCAGTTCCGTGGGAGGCGCCATGTTTGAAGACAGTCTGGTCGAGTCACAGAACCGTATCCACACCCGGAGCAGATGGTTCGCCATCGGCTCATTCCTCGCGCAGGCAGCGCTGCTTCTTCTCCTCATTCTCTATCCACTGCTTAACCCGCTAGCCCTGCCAAGACAATCGGTCGAGCACCTGCTCATCGCGCCGCCTCCGCCACGCGCACCAGCGCCAGTCGAGGTCCGCCACGCGACCGCTGTTTCGACACGCACATTGCCGAGCCTGCAGGCACAACTGCAAGCGCCGACGACCATCCCAACCCACATCGTGAGCGATCCCGGAGATGCTGCACCGCCGAGTTCTTTCATCGGAATTTCCGGCGGTAGTCCAACCGGAGTGCCCGGAGGAATCTTCGCGGGTCCCCCGCCACCAGCGGTTGCGATGGCGAAACCGCCCGCGCCAAAACTCCCGATACATGTCTCTACAGGAGTCGCCACCGGGCTTCTGCTCTCACCAATCCGGCCAATCTATCCGGCAATCGCAAGAGAAGCGAGAATCCAAGGCACAGTAGTCATCGAAGCCACGATCTCCCGCCATGGCACGATCGAGAACCTTCAGGTCACCGAAGGCCCACCCATGCTGCGCCAGGCAGCCATCGATGCCGTCGCGGCAGCGCGCTATAAGCCGTTCCTGTTAAACGGCGAACCGGTCGAAGTACAGACCAGCATCCACGTCATCTTTTCGTTAGGGGGATAGAGAAAGGCAGCAATGGGGAGATAAAGGAACGGCTATTCGGCGCCAGCCGGAACCTCGAAGTCGAGCCCCGCATCGCGGTTGGTTTTCTGCGTCTGCGGCAAATCGATGTCGTTGAGCGGAATCGCACGCCGCCTCTCGCCGTCGAGCACGTAGAGCGTAGTGCTGGTCACAGCATAGTTCTGCACCTGCTGCGGAGGCCGCCCATCCTTGAAGAGCAAGGTGGTCTCTGGCTGGTCCGGAATCGGAGGCGGGCGCGGCGGCCTGCGGCTGGTAAGCCGGACGAGGAGCCGGCCCCTGCCCGTAATTTGCCTGCGCAGAATTTTCGCCGTAACTGCTATCCGGCGGCGGCGCAGCCTGCGCCGTCATGTCCTGGTAGTTCGTGTCCTGGTACGCCGGCGCAGGCTGCGGCTGGTCGCCATACGACGAATCGTCCGCATATCCCGCATACCCATAGAATCCGCCATAGCCCAGATAGGTCGGATAGAAATATGCGCCTCTGGAGTAGTAGGAACGATTACCATTCGTCGGATACGGATAGCGCTTGCCCGGATTCGGCTGAGTTCCGCCAAACGGAGGCGGTCCGATCGGGCTTGAATAAGCCGGACTGCTGTAAAGACTGTGAGCTGACGCGCCAAGATTTGGGTGATACGCGGCAACGCCGGCGGGAGAGTGCGAAGGTCCCGGCGAAACCATCGAGAAGCTATGCCCCGAAGCCGCTACCGCACCGGTATGACCAGCTGAAACACCGCCACGTTGGCCCAGAGCGGAAGAGGCAATCAGGAAAATCAACGGCAGCGTCGAAACCAGCTTCATAATTTGCCTTTCCCGAACTTCTTGCTCTACTTCTTTGGATGATACTCCGCAGCGTCGCGATGCACCCTTCTCCTCATGACACGCCGCTCCACTAGAATGGCTTCATGGTTCCGTTGCCACCCAGGCCGGTGAACACCAGCCCAATCGCCCTTGAAGGAGACCGCGTACTCCTTGAGCCACTGACGCATCAGCATCTTCCCGATCTCGCGGAGATCGCCTTCGAACCCAGCATCTGGCGCTGGACGCATCGCCGCATAGACAATCTTGAAGACCTGCTGAAGTTCTTCAAGATTGCCCTCGAGGAAATCAAAGCCGGAACCGCGGTCGCATGGGTCACCCGCTCCAAAGCAACCGGCAAGGTCGCGGGATCGACCCGTCTCTACGATATCTCGCAGGAGCACCGCACCATGGAGCTCGGCGGCACCTGGCTGCACCCCGACTACCACCGCACCGGCATCAATGTCGAGGCCAAATACCTGCAACTCACCCACGCCTTTGAGCGGATGGGAGCGCTTCGAGTCTCGTTCAAGACCCATCACGAAAACCTGAAGTCCCAGACTGCCATCGCCGCGATCGGCGCAAAGTTCGAAGGCGTCTTCCGCAACCACATGATCATGCCCGATGGCAGCATCCGCCACAGCCATTGGTACAGCATCATCCGCGAAGATTGGCCCGAAGTGAAAGCCAATCTAGAAGCCCGCTTGGACCGGTTTCCACCCCCAAACGCCATTGACTCGCCGACTGGCTGACTTGCTCTTTGGACAGCTCTCCAAAACAACCAACCCTAGCGGCCAAGAGTGAAGAGCTAATAGCTGACAGCTAGCTCCTACTCCACCTCTTGCTTCGCCTTATACCCGTCTCGCGCAATGACCTCGTATTTCAGCGGCTTGTGCTTCTCATCCTGCATCTTGAGCGGCTGCCCTTCATCGTCCACCAGCTCCACGCGCAGCTTGCGGTAGGTGCCGTCCTGCTTGGCATTGGTAGGTTTGTAGCTCAGCTCATACTGGTTCCGGATGGTGTCGTTGATCTCATGGAAGATGTCCGGCATCTCGCCCGCAAAGCGCGGGAAGAACGCCATGCCGCCGGTCATCCTCGCGAACGTCGTCATCTGGTTGTCGGCCTGCAGGTAGTCGATCTCCCGCATCCCGCCCATGTTCGACATGATGCGCGCCGCCTGCCCGGTGCCCACCGTGAAGATGGTCACGTTGGGCGTCGCCTTGATCTTCTGCAGGATCTTGTCCAGCGTGATCTTGCTGAACGTGTCGCGGCCCGAAGCGATCAGCACGATGTACTTCCGGCCTTCGATGCGGCTCAACCGGTCGAGCGCCTCGTAGAGCGCGTCAAAGACATTCGTCTCGCTGAAGCCGGGAATGTGAGCGAGTTCAGCGAGTTGTAGATCACCCGCTTGTCCTGGGTAAAGTCGGTCAGGATTTGCGTCCGCATGTCAAAGGTCATCACCGCGACGTAGTCTTCCGGCTTCAGCTGCTGCGACAAAGGTATAGGCCGCGTTCCGCATGTCATAGATGAACGAGTAATTCTTGGCCGCGAACTCCAGCAGCAGCACCGCCGTAATCGGCGCCTGGATGCGCTGAAAGCCGGTGATCGGTCTGCGGCACACCGTCCTCAAAGATCCGGAAGTTCGTCTGCTTCAGCCCCGGAACGAACTGCGTGCGTCTTCTGCAGAATCACGGCCGTATCCACCGTGACCACCGGCACATCGACGCGCAGCGAAAAATTGCCCATGCCCGGAGGGTTCTTCACCTCTGGCTTCGGCGGCGGAGGCGGCTCGGGCGCCTTTTCCTTCTTCTTCGGGATCGCGATCACGCCGTTGTCGCCACCTGGCCCACCCGCGTCCGGGCTGTTCTGGTCGGGTTGTTGCGCCGGAGGTGTTTGCTGGGGCTGCGTCGCGCGGGCGTCGACTGCGCCACCGCCGCAGCTCCGCATCAAAATCGTCATCGCAACTGCAAAGACCGCAGCGCAACGCGACGGCAGTCCGAACTACAGGGGCGTCGCCCCGATTCCATTTCATAGCAATCATTATCGTCCAAGAGGTGGCAGCTTTGCGGCGAGCGCGCTCCACCAGCTACTCTGTAGACGTGGAAACCTGCGGGAAAGCAACACCCCGGACGAGATTCTTGCTCGCCGCCGGATTGATCGTATGCAACTCACCTCTGCTGCCTGCCCAATCGTCGACCTGCACAACAGGCGTCATCGCCGCGCAAACTGCGATCTCGCTGCCACCAACTCCGCCGCCCTCCGCCGCTGCCGGGGTCTTCCCCCTCGACCAGGTGCACCGCGGCCTGCACGGCATCGCCTACACCGTCTTTGAAGGCACCCAGCCCGAGGCCATGGAAGTCGAAATCCTGGGCGTGCTGCATAACGCCCTCGGCCCTGGGCAGGACATGATCCTCGCCCGCCTCATCGGCGCCAAGCCCGAATACACCGGCGTCGTCGCCGGCATGAGCGGCAGCCCCGTCTACATCGACGGCAAGCTGCTCGGCGCGCTCTCCTACCGCATCGGCCAGTTCAGCAAGGAGCCAATCGCCGGCATCACCCCCATCGCGGCAGATGTTCCAGGTTCGCGACCAGCCCGCTCCGCCTCGCAACCGCGAAACCGCTCCATCGGCCTCGGCAGCGCCGGCTGTCGACTTCAGCACAAATCGCCCGCAGCCGCGACATCCAACCGCTCGCCGACTGCCGGCAGCATGCAGCCCATCGAAACGCCCCTGGTCTTCAGCGGCTTCAGCCCCGAGGCCATCAAGCTCTGGCAGGACCACCTCACCCGCCTCCGGCCTGACCGCCGTCGCCGGAGTCGGCGGCTGGCCGCCTCCAACCAGCCCCAGCCCGAGCCCATCGTTCCCGGCTCCGCGGTCAGCGCCGTGCTGGTTCGCGGCGACCTGGAAATCTCCGCCACCTGCACCGTGACCTACGTCGATCCCAAGCAGCTGCTGGCCTGCGGCCACCCCATCACCCAGTTCGGCCCGGTCTCCATGCCCATGACCAAGGCCGAGGTCCTCGCGACCCTGCCCTCGCCGCTCAACGCCTTAAGATCATCAACACCACCGAGACCGTCGGCTCCTTCACCCAGGACCGCCAGTCCGCGATCGGCGGCCTGCTCGGCGCCACGGCGCGCATGATCCCCGTCAGCGTCACCATCGCCATGACGTTCCGAAGCTCGGCCGCAGGCCCCGCCGCAAGCTGCACTTCGAAGTCATCGACAAGCCCCAGATCACCCCCGGTAGCCATCATGGTCTCCGATCTACCAGTCGCTGCTGGCCAGCAACAACCTACGCCGAGGAATCCAGCTACCGCATGCACGGCAGATCGACCTCGACGGCTACCCGCCGGTCCACCTCGATTCCCTGCTCGCGCCCACCGATCTGCCGCCCGCCTCCCTCAGGCCGCCCTGCACGTCGGCGAACGCTTCGCCCAGCTCTACGAAAACGCCGCCCGGCTGTACCAACTCCACTCCGTAAAGCGTCGATTTCAGGCCAATACCCCGGCCGAACAGTCGCTCCATGCAGATCGAAAGTGCCCGCAGCTCGGCCACCGCGCGTCCAGGCCGGGGACCGATCACCATCGACGCCACCGTGCGCCCCTACCACGGCGAACCGCGCAATCTCCGCATCCCCGTCACCCTGCCCGCCACGCTGCCGCCGGGCACTGCTCCGCCTGCTGGTCAGCGACGCAGCCACCCTCGACCGCATCACCCAGCAACTCCCGCGTCGGCGGTCAGCCCGCTCGACATCGCCGCCACCATCGCCCAGATCAACTAGCCTCCACGCCAACGACCGCCTCTACGTCACCCTGCTCGCACCCCAGGCCCAGGCCGTGCTCGATGGCCGCACCCTGGCCGCCCTGCCCCTCTCCATGGCCAACGTCCTCGAGCCCCTGCGCGCCAACCAGGAGATCGCCCTCAACGGCGAGTCCGCCGTCTCCGCCTGGCCTCGGTCCCCGTCGACGCCATGCTTCACCGGCCAGCAGATTCTCCCTCTGCGGGTAGAATGAGGATTTTCGCGCCGCGCCTTGCTCACTTACAGAACGCGTATGACAATCTGCGACACTCTTCCCGGTAAGAGGACTACTTACCCATGGCATTCGATTCACGGAATGGCGGTGCATGCGGCTGGCGCCGAACTGCTCCCCTTCAAATACGAACCCGGCGAGCTCCGGCCCCAGGACGTCGAAGTCAGAATCACCCACTGCGGCGTCTGCCACAGCGACCTGCACCTCATCGACAACGACTGGGGTATGAGCCAGTATCCCTTCATTCCCGGCCACGAGATCGTCGGCACCGTCGCTGCAGCTGGGCAGCTCGGTCACCGGACTTGCGATCGGCGACCGCGTCGGCATCGGCTGGCAGGCCGACTCCTGCGGCCACTGCGAATGGTGCCGCCAGGGCCAGGAAAACCTCTGCGCCCAGAACGCAGGGCACCTGCGTCCACCGCCATGGCGGTTACGCCGGACGCGGTCCGCGTCAACGCCCGCTTCGCCGTGTCCGATTCCCGCCGCACTCGAAAGCGAAAACGCCGCTCCCCTGCTCTGCGGCGGCATCACCGTCTACAACCCCATCCGCACCCACGGGGTGAGCGCCGCCTCGCGCGTCGGGAGTCATCGGCATCGGCGGCCTCGGCCACATGGCGCTGCAGTTCGCCCGCGCCTTCGGCGCCGACGTCACCGCCTTCTCCACCTCGGCCGCCAAAGAAGCAGGAAGCCCTGGCGCTTCGGCGCCCACCATTTCGTCAACACCCGCGAATCCAAGGGCCTGAAAAGCCTCGCCGGCCACTTCGACTTCATCCTCTCCACCATCAACGCCGACCAGGATTGGGCCGCCTACTCTGAACGCCCTCCGCCCCACCGGCACCCTGTCTTCGTCGGCGTACCGCCCGCCCCGATCGCCCTGCCCGTTTTTCCGCTGGTCGGCGGCCAGCGACACGCGTCGCCGGAAGCCCCATCGGCAGCCCCTGGCAGATCCGCGAAATGCTCGACGTCGCCGCCCGCCACGGCGTCAAGGCCCAGACCGAGAAGCTTCGCCTTCGACAAAGTCAACGTCGCCCTCGGCAAGGTCCGCAAAAACCACGTCCGCTATCGCGCCGTGCTGGCGCGCTAAGCGAACTCCTTGCGCATCCGAACCATAGGCAGAGCCTCGCCATTCGGCAGAGGCACCGCAATTCGTTCCATCTCGCAATAGCCCTTCAGCGAGTAAAGCGGGACCCCGGTCAGCGTCGATCCCATCTCGAAGCAGCGAAAGCCCGCCGCCACAGCCGCGTCCTCGCAATGCTTCAGGATCAGGCTCCCAACCCCCCGCCGCGCCCAGTCCGGATGCACAAAGATCGCTCGAATCTTCGCCGCATCGACAGCAGGATCGAGCAGTGCCGCCTCGCGTCCCGGCCCATGATCGCTGCCAAAGAGCGTCTTGCGGTAGCTCCATCCACCACACCCGACGGCGGCGAGCGCACCGGCATTGTCCCAGCTCTCGGCAACGAAGTAAGTCTGGTCCTCGATCAACTGTGTATCCAGACCAAGAACCCTGCCCAAAGCGCCCTCGATTTGCGCCTGCGTATAGTCGCCGGCCTGCAGACCTCGCACCGATGCCTCGATCAGCCGATGCAAAGCCGGAATATCTGAGCTTTGCGCAGTGCGAATTTGGATCGGAGAGAGTGCCATGCCAGACCATTATCTCCGCGACCGCCGGAAACAAGGGGTTCGTAATCAACTAAAACAGATGGATAGAGGGCGCGATGGACAAGACAATCCGCCGGGTCACCGATCTCAAAGAGCAGCGCATGGGAACCTACCGCTACTGGCGCAGCCGCTCGGTTGGAGAACGTCTCGTCGCTGTACGAGAAGCCAGTATTGACGCCTATGCATTTAAGGGAGTGCGCATCGATGATGAACAAAGATCTGCGAGACATCTTGTGCGCATTGAACGCCGAGAGAAACTCCGCGAGACCTCCGTCCTCGATCAAGAACCGCTCAACAAATCACAGACCTGAGGGCTCTTTCTCCGCAGGAAGATCAGAAGCAACGGGCGCGATCTCGCTAGAGGCCGCAACCACTCCGCCAAGCGGCAAAATCTGCACCAACTGCGGCGCGGCAGCCTCAGCCGGAGACCCCATCGCCTCCTCATGCTGCCGCTTCGCCGCCGCATCGATGTCCACCGGAATTCCACCCGCAATCACCACCGGCTGCGCATATTCCCACGCATAATCCCGCGTCACCCACATCAACACGCCAAGCGACCCCAACAGAACGATCGCCGCAACCGCGCTACCCTCCGGCCCATACCCGTCACCGGTCAGCCACAGCGGCCCGTGCGGATTGGTCGAGATCACTGGAGAAAATATCCGCAGCCCCGAAATCGGCAGCCCAAACAAAATCCCCATGCTCGCGTTCCACGCAAAATGCAGTCCCCAGGGCAGCCAAAGCGCACGAGTGCGCAGATAGGCGATCGCGAAACAGCCACCCCGCCAGCACCGTCACCAGCGTGCTCGCCAGGCTCGAATCAGGATTGCCCAAATGGCGAATCGCGAAAACAGCCGACACAATCAAGGTCGCCAGAACTGGCCCCACACCATCGATCAGCCGCTGAAAGGGATATCCGCGAAAGATCACCTCTTCGGCCAGCGCCGCAACCAGCAACACGACCAGATCGAGAACCAGCAGCCCAAACTGCCGCGGCCCCGTCCAGAAAGTGATTGTGAATCCGCCAATCACGGCCATCGGCAGCACGCAAACCACCATCGCGCCCCAGCCAAACGCGGCCCCGGTGCCAAACTCTCCCGTTGCCGACTTACGGCGAATCAGCCCCATCGACTTCAGCGGCGTTCGTTGCCGCTGAAAGACATAACCCATCGCCCAATAGCCGACCAGCAGCAGGATGAGCAGCGTCGAGCGGTAGACCAGCTCAAACCATGGGCCGGAGCTCAGTCCGCTCGCAAATCCGCCGGCCAGACCCTCCGCCAGCCACGCATACATGAAAGCGATGACGCAAAAGACAACCGCCCATAGCCGAAAGAGGAACGTCTTCCTGGGAATGCCTCCGAACAGCGCGACGTCAGGCGTCACGGCCGCGCTCAAGAGCGCGCCTCACGCTTCGTAAGCCAGCAGGATTCCGAAGTCATCCAGCGGACGCAAGAGCCATCGATCATGGAGGTAGGAGCCGGCATTCAGGAGGTATAAAACTGGCCGATATTACGGAATTTTGCCTGCCGCGCGGCTAGCAATTCGTCGATCGGCACCGACTTGATCGCGTCGAAGTGCAGCGTGAGCGCCGCGTCAAGCAATTCGCTTGCGGCCTCGATGTCGGTCTGCGCCCCGTCTCCCGGCTCCGCGATCACATCGTCAATACAACCCAGCGCCTTGATCTCGGCTGACGTGATCTTCAACGCCGCAGCCGCCTCGGCTTTCTTGCCCGCATCGCGCCACATGATCGAGGCGCAGCCCTCAGGCGAGATCACCGAATAAATCGCATTCTCCAGCATCAGCACCCGATCCGCCACGGCAATCGCCAGTGCGCCGCCCGAGCCACCCTCGCCGGTGATCGTCGCAATCGTCGGCACCCGCAGCCGCGACATCTCAAGCAGGTTCCGCGCAATCGCCTCGGCCTGGCCGCGCTCTTCAGCGCCCATCCCATGCCATGCGCCGGGAATATCGATAAACGTAAACACCGGGCGGCCAAACTTCTCCGCGATCTTCATCGCCCGCAGCGCCTTCCGGTAACCCTCCGGATTCGGCATGCCAAAATTCCGCTGCACCTTCTCTTTGGTCGTCCGCCCCTTCAGATTGGCGACGACCATCACCTCCGCGCCATGAAACCGCGCCATCCCGCACGAAATCACCGGATCGTCGCCAAACGCGCGGTCGCCATGGATCTCGCTGAAATCGGTGAAGATGCGTCCTACAAAATCCATGGGGAAGGGCCGTTGAGGATGCCGTGCCAACTCCGTTTTGACCCATGCCGCAGGGACCGAACCCGTCCGCCGCTGCTCAAGACTGCCAGAATGCTCTGCCATAAACGAATGAAATCCAATCCAATGCCTCGGCAAACTTACCGAGGCCAACCTTTAGATTGTATGGACACGCGCGGCGAGAGACAAACCCCCGCTCTACGCCTTGGTCCACTCCAAGCGGCGCGGCTTGAATCCGAAGGTCCGTTTGGCCTTCGCATTGGAGGCGCCAGTAAGCTTCGTCGCGTAATAAACGGCGTCTTCTCCGGCTGCCGCTCGCGCCTGCTCTTCCGTCACCTTAGGAGGCGGAGGAGCGCCCACCCACTCCGCAAACTCCGGCAGCCATCGGCTCACCGGCGAAGGATCGTCGTCCACGATGTTGTATATTCCGGCCGGAATCGTCAGCGCCTCAACGGTGGCAAGCGCCGCGTCATCGATATGGATCCACGACCAGACACCTTGCCCATTCCCAATGATCGGATTCTCCTGCCGCCGCACATGGTCGGCGACCGCTCCATCGGGGTTGTACCAGGTCTTCGGCCCATAGAAGAACCCATAGCGCAGCGAAACACCCTCCATCGGCCCAGCCTGCAGCACTCGCGCTTCAAGCTCGGCATAAGTTCGCGAACTCGCTGCGACACCCGGAGTGGCGTCGACGCGCAGCCCGTCCTCCTCGGTCGCGAGTGCGCCGCTCGCCTTCAAAAAGAATCCGCTCGCCTGCTGGATATAGCGGCGAACACCCGTCGCTAAAGCGGCCCGATAGAGATTTCCACCACCTTCGAGCCGCAGCTTTCGATCTCCCTCAGCCGCCGCAGCCATATCAAACGGGTCCTTCGGCAGCGAAGTCAGCTCATCGATCACCACCTCCGCGCCTGACTCCTGCACCGCCCGTTCCAAAGCCGCGCCGTCGAACGCATCCACAGAGACGACAGTCGCGCCCAAGATCGGCAAGGTCTTTCGCAGCCGCCACCGAACGCGACATCCCCGTCACGGTCATGGCCACGGCGAATCAACTCTGCAATAAGCGGCTGCCCAATCGCTCCGCTCGCACCAGCAACAAACACTTTCATGACTACCCTCCGCCTCAGACTTCCATTTTCCCTCTTGGATGATCCAGAGTCCCGCTGATCGCAAATCTTTCGAGGGGTGCCGCGATCCCCCTCAAAACGACGACCCGCTCGGCCACCTGACTGCGACCCATTCAAACTAGTAAGCTGTCTGAGATGACCACGACCTACAAGAATCTCATCGGCGGCCAATGGGTCGCCTCGCACAGCGGCAAAACCTTCCAGAACATCAATCCCGCCAACCACGAAGACATCGTCGGCGAATTCCAGCAATCCGAAGCCGCCGACATCGACGACGCCGTCGCCGCTGCAGCCGAAGCCTGGAAGACCTGGCGTCTCACCCCCGCGCCCAAGCGCGCCGAGATCCTCTATCGCTGCGGCGAAATCCTGCTCACCCGCAAAGAGCAATACGCCAACGACATGACCCGCGAAATGGGCAAGGTCCTCGCCGAGACCCGCGGCGACGTGCAGGAAGCCGTCGACACCGCCTACTACATGGCCGGCGAAGGTCGCCGCCTCTTCGGCCAGACCACACCGTCCGAGTTGCCCAACAAATTCGCCATGTCGCTCAGAATGCCGGTCGGCGTCTGCGGCATGATCGCGCCGTGGAACTTCCCCATGGCCATCCCCTCGTGGAAGCTCTTTCCCGCGCTCGTCTGCGGCAACACCTGCGTCATCAAGCCCGCCGAAGACACCCCGCTCTCGACCTACAACCTCGTCCAAACGCTCATCGACGCCGGCTTGCCGCCCGGAGTCGTCAACATCGTCACCGGATTCGGCCCCGAGGCCGGCGCGCCGCTCGTCGCCCACCCCGGCGTCCGCGCCATCTCCTTCACCGGCTCGAGCGAAGTAGGCCGCATCGTCGGCCAGACCGCCGCCGGCCTCTTCAAGCCATGCTCGTTAGAGATGGGCGGCAAGAATGCCATGATCGTCCTCGAAGACGCCAACCTCGACCTCGCCCTCGAAGGCGCGCTCTGGGGAGCCTTCGGGACGACAGGCCAACGATGCACCGCAACCAGCCGCATCATCCTGCATAAGTCGATCGCCGCCGAATTCACCGAGAAGTTAGTAACTCGCGCTAAGTCGCTCAAAGTCGGCAACGGCCTCGACGAATCGAACCAGGTCGGCCCCCAAATCAACCAGCAACAGATCGAAACCTCCGAACGCTACGTCGCCATCGCCAAAGCCGAAGGAGCAAAGCTCGTCACCGGAGGAGCAAGGCTCACTGATGGCGCACAAGCCAAAGGCTGGTTCTTCGCACCCACCGTCTTCAGCGAAGTGAAACCGCAGATGCGAATCGCCCAGGAAGAAGTCTTCGGCCCCGTCGTCAGCCTCATCGAATGCCAAGACCTCGAAGACGCACTCGCCATCGCCAACGGCATCCAATACGGGCTATCGACCTCGCTCTACTCCAAAGACGTCAACCGCGCCTTTCAAGCCATCCGCGACTTAGAAGCCGGAATCACCTACATCAACGCCCCAACCATCGGCGCCGAAGTCCACCTCCCCTTCGGAGGAGTGAAGCAAACCGGCAACGGCCACAGAGAAGGCGGCACCGGAGCCCTCGATTTCTACACAACCTGGAAGTCGGTGTACGTCGACTACTCCGACAAGTTGCAAAGAGCGCAAATTGACACGGGAGAATAGGGAACAGTCCTTGGGTAAAGTAACAAGACTTGTCATCTCGACCGAGCGAAGCGTAGTGGAGAGATCTGCGGCTTCTTTCCCCGTCTGATCGGAGTTAACATAACGCCATGACCCAAGCCGCCGAAGAACTCCTCCAGCAGGCCCTTCAACTCCCCGAGGAAGACCGCGACCGCATCGCCGAAGCTCTCTGGCGAAGTCTGGACGAGGCGCATCCGGGCCTTCACGAAGAGTGGACCGCGGAAGTCAATCGCCGGATCGCCGAGATCGACGAAGGTAAAGTGCAACTCATTCCCGGAGAAGAAGTAATGGCACGATTGCGCGCGCGCCTCCCTCGGTGAATCGCTCTCAGATCGATGCGCGAACGGCTTGGCACCCGGGAGCGGAGCGAGAAGCAACCGATGCATGGGATTGGTATGCAGCACGCAGCGATTCGGCAGCGCTACGCTTTCCCGAGCAACTGGAAGAGACAATCCAGCGCCTTGTAACGTCGCCGAAGCAATTTCCGGTGGTTGGGCACCGTGCTCGGCGTGCGCTGCTGCCAGACTTTCCTTATGCCGTCATCTTCCGCGAGACGCCCGAAAAGATCCAAATTCTCGCCGTCGCTCACGGCAAACGTCGACCCGGCTATTGGCGAGGTCGGACCCTCTAAAGCCTCTTGCTTCGGCTTCAGAATATTCAGCGCGCATAGAAACCCGCCGCGCGGGACCGCCCTTTCAAGTGCCCGCTACTGCGCCTTCACAAACCGGAATTCAGGGCTTTCCACAATCGTCTGCCCACTCGGAGGCGTATGGCTATTGACCGTTTTCACATCCAGGCCGCCGCTTAGAGGAGTGATCGAAATCTGCACCGTGCGGTTGCTCCGTAACTCGCCCGGCAGGGCGCTCACCTTCCACGTACCGGCCATCTGGTTCCCGTCAAAAGTCAGCGTCTGCGCGCCCCACGAACAAGGCGTGGGCTGGCACGATCCCCAGGGCTCGACGCTGTACTGACTTCCAGATCCTGAGATCTTCAACTGCTGAAGAGAGTCCGGCCCGGTGGCCGCCCCGCTTTTGACCCAGGTTCCCGCCAGCGGAGAACTCACGGCAGCCGTAACCGCAGATGGCTGCGTTGGAGGCGCAGCAGGCCCGCGAGCCACCTGGGTCGACGCGGAGTTCGGCGTCAGACTCGCACTGCCGCTATACGTTTTGTTGTTAAGCGCAAAGAAAGCCACAAGCGCCACAACAATAACGGTCGCAATCACCCCACCCAGAATCAGAGGCAGCTTCGATTTCTTCGCTTCCGGCGCGGCGTAAGGTGTGATCGGCGGAGGCAGCTGCACCGGAACCGTCGCGTGCACTGGCTGATTGGCAGTCGAAGGCGTCGAGGTCACATAGGCCTTCAACGCCCCTACCAGCAACTCCACATCGGAGTTCCACCGCGCATGAGAGATCTCGACGCTGTTCCGATAGGCGAGGTCTTGGATGTTCTCTGGCAGCAGGTCCCGATGCGGCATCTTCGCGCCGTGCACCAGCACTGGAATGACGGCAATATTCCGCGCCAGCGCCGAGGCGATCTCCAGGCGCACAAAATCGTTGGGATCATCGATTCGGCGCTCGCCGTTCGCCCCAGTGATCGTCGCCCACTGTGACCCGATCACAGCCAGAAAAACTCCACACGCGGAGACGTTGTCATCGATAGCTTTGCGGAAATCAACGCCCGGCGCAATGCCGGCCACATCCATGAAGACGGCATCGCTCCCGTAAGCACGAGTCAGATCGTCGAAAAGCCGCCCCGTCTCGCCCTCAGAGTCGTCGCGCCGGTAGCTGATAAAGATTGTGTGCTGCACCAGCGTTACTCCTTAAGAGGAGATTCACAGCCTTGCTCCAAAGCTCCAGGCGATCACGGCCGCCATCAGTTCCAGAGTCGAGGCCAGAATAGGCGATGTCTCGCCGTTCGGCAACACACATTTGTGCTCGGGTTACTTCTGAACGACGTTCTTCGCCTTGGGCACGTCGAAGACGGTCTTCGGCAGCGACTTCGAGTTGTATTTAATGTGCGTGAAGGTACACGTCCGCGTGTCGCCCGACGTGTAATAGAAGATCTGCTTCAGCGAAACCGCCCGAGCCGGATCGACCCACACCGTGATGTGCACGATGTTCGCTCCCTTGGCCTGGTCGCTCGTCAGGTCGAGCTTCTCGGTTGCGACTCCATCGATCGTCTCCGCCCCAAGATCGTTGATCTGCCACGCCGACTTCAGGTCTTTGCCGCTACCGCCAAAACCCAGCGTCAGAAAGCTCTCATACTGCGCCTTGTTTTTCCCGGCGGCAAAAACACTGAGCTGGTCGAGCCCCGGATCGTAGTAACTCAGCGTCGCATCTTTGTAGACGACCGTCTTCTTCGTTGGCTTATCGACGAGCGCCGCCATCTGGGTCTGCCCGCCAACGCGCTCGAAGTAGATCGTCCCCGTCTGCAGCTCATGGTCGTCAACGACTTTGGTGTAATTGTCCCAGGTAAAATCTGCCTGCGCATTCTGAAACTTCGCCGCAGCAGCATCCATCTGCGCCAGCACCTTGTCTAAATCAGCGGCATAACTCCTCACCGAAGAAGATGCCACGAACAACAGCGCCAATCCCAACCACGAACTTAGCTTCATCTTCTTCATCGATGCGCCCAGACTTTATAAGCAGCGATCTTACCGCTCGAGTCGCGCTCCGCCTCATATTTATCCAACACTACATCGCCCGAGATTGCTTCAATATTGCGCAGCAGCGCAGCCTGCAGGTCTCCCGAGCTGCCGTTCGGCGAAGCACTGACCTGCGAGGAATCGATCTGGTAGACGAAGTGGCCCGGCGATTCGGTCTTGACCAGCACTTCGGAGGCCCCATGTACCGAAGGCCGGTCACCATAGTTCCATAGATGGGGAGTTATAAAAATAAACGCCAGGATCAGCGTCACCATCACATCATAGTGAAAGCTTCCCCGCTCCTCGGTCCACCATAAGTACGTCGATAAAGTCTTCTTCAAAAGATTGCCCCTAGTGTCTTTTTCATCACGCCTTTTTCTTCAAGCCTGCAACCGGTTCGATCACCGTCTTGCCACCCATATAAGGCACTAACACATCCGGAATCCGCACCGTTCCATCCGCCTGCTGATAGTTCTCAAAGATCGCGACCCACGTGCGTCCAACCGCCAACCCGCTGCCGTTCAGCGTATGCACAAACTCCGCCTTGTTCTTTCCTTGCGGACGATACTTGATATTCGCCCGCCGCGCCTGGAACGCCTCGCAGTTCGAGCACGAAGAGATCTCCTTATACGTCCCCTGCCCCGGCAGCCACACCTCGATATCGTAAGTCTTCGCCGCGGAGAACCCCATATCGCCCGCGCACAACAGCATCGTCCGATAGGGCAAACCCAGCTTCTGCAAAATCGTCTCGGCATTCGCCGTCAGCTTCTCGAGCTCCGTCGTAGCTCTCCTCCGGCCGCGTCACCTTCACCAACTCCACCTTCTGGAATTGATGCTGCCGAATGATCCCGCGTACATCTCGCCCATGCGAACCCGCCTCCGCGCGAAAACACGACGTATACGCCGTCAACGAACGCGGCAGCTCCGCCTCGTCCAGCACCTCATCGCGAAAGAGGTTCGTGACTGGAACCTCCGAAGTCGGAATCAGCCAGTGGTCGTTATCGCGATACTCGCCCGCCACATACTCGGGCTCGCCCTCGCCCTGGCAGCGAAAGAGATCATCCGCAAACTTGGGCAACTGCCCGGTGCCAAAGAGCGACTTGCTATTCACCATGAACGGCGGCAGCACTTCGGTATATCCATGCTCGCCGGTATGCACGTCCAGCATGAAGTTCGCCAGCGCCCGCTCCAGCCTCGCTCCCTGGTTCCAATACACGGCAAAGCGCGCGCCTGAGAGCTTCGCCGCCCGCTCAAAATCCAGAACTCCCAGCGCCTCGCCCAACTCCCAGTGCGGCTTCGGAGCAAACCCAAACTCCGGCTTCGCACCCCAGCTCCGAACCTCGACGTTCTCTTGCTCGGACTTCCCCGGAGGCACACCCTCGCCAGGCAGATTCGGTATGCTTTGCAGAATCGTCCGCAGCTCGATCTCCGCAGCCGCCGACTCATTCTCCTGCCGCTCGATCTGGTCCTTCAGCTGCGGCATGCGATCCATCAGGTCGGATGCGTCTTCCCCAGCGCGTTTCTTCTTCCCGACTTCCTCACTCAACTTATTGCGCTCGGCTTTGAGTGTCTCAACTTGCGTAATCGCCTGCCGCCGGCGGGCATCGATCTCAGCAAAATTCCCCAGCAGCGCATCTGCGTCGGCACCCCGAGCACGCAACTTCTCTTTCACCAACTCCAGGTTGGCTCTCACAAAACCCAAATCGTGCATAAGCTCCTAGTTTACTTGAGCAGAGCGCCTTCCACCCGGTGCTAAACCCCATCGAATCACCCTGACCACGGGTTAACATGATTCAGGAGCAAACCTTGCGAAATCTCGACCGCCCGCTGCCTCTCCGCCGAAGATTCACCGCAAGCCTCCTGCTCCTATCCCTCACCACACCCGCAGCCCTGCAAGCGCAAGCACCCGGCAGCCAGATTTCAAGCACGGTTCGGAACAAGTCCGTCGGCGCCGCGTCCACGGGAGCCACCCCGCCCAGCGCCTACAACGCCCATCCCAAGCTCGTCATCCTCCTCGTCATCGACCAGTTCCGCGAAAACTACCTCGAGCGCTACCGCGCCGATTTCAAGGGCCACGGATTCCGCCTCTTTCTCGACCAGGGAGCCTACTTCCCCGACTGCTACTACGACTACGCCAACACCAAGACCGCTCCGGGCCACTCCACCATCGGCACCGGAGCTTACTCCGACGGCCACGGCATCGCCAACAACGACTGGTGGGACCTCAGCCGCAACACCAAGCGCGAGATCACCTCAGTCGAGGACGAGCGCTATGCCCTCGTCGGCGTACCCGCCACCAGCAGCGCCACCCCCGGAGCGTCGCCGCGCAATCTCCGCGCCTCCACCGTCGGCGACGAGTTACGCCTCGCCACCAACGGCCAGTCCCGAGTCTTCGGTCTCTCCCTGAAAGACCGCGCATCTATCTTGCCCTCGGGCTCCGCGGCCAACGCCGCCTACTGGATCGACCCCGCATCCGGGGCCTTCATCACCTCGACCTTTTACCAGCAGCAATTGCCCGACTGGGCCGCCGCCTTCAATGCCGGCAGCGAACGAGCGAACGCCCTCCAGCAGGCCCAGGCCTTCTTTTCTCAGTTCTCCCTCGATGCCATGAAGCCGGCAAACAATTTCTATGAGTACGTCGGCCGCACTCCCGCAGCCAACGTCTACGAACTCGACTTCGCCCGCGCCCTCATTACCGGCGAGAAACTCGGAACCCACGCGACCACCGACATGCTCACCCTCAGCCTCTCGGCCAACGACGTTCTCGGCCACGCCGTCGGCCCCGACGCAGCCGCCCAGCATCAGATGGTCGATTCTCTCGATACCGACCTCGACGGCTTCTTCACCTGGCTCGACACAAATATCGGACTCGGCAACGTCTGGATCGCCCTCACCGCCGATCACGGAGTCGCTCCCACCCTCGGCGAAGCCGCCAAACTCGGCATCAACGCCGCTAGCATCAGCACCAAAAAGATCGTTGCCCAGTTGAACGAGGCGATGAACGCCAAGTTCTCTCCCGGTCAAAGCATCGTCTACCTCTTCGACCAGCAGGAGCTCCCCTACCTCGCGCTCAACCCGCCCAGCTTCGAGCACGCCGGCATCAACGAAGCCCAGGCCGAAGAAGCGGTGCTAGCCGCGTTGCCGTCCGCGGTTGAGTCGCTCAGCACCCCGCCGACGACCCTGCCATCGCAGACCCGCCTGCCGCCCACCCCGGTTTTGCTCCACGCCTATACGCGCCTCCAACTCGCAGCGGGCCAATATCCCACCAGCGAATTCGGCCAGATCCTCGCCCACAGCTACTCCTCCAACGGCGGCTGGTACGTCATGACCGTCTTCGCCGACTACCAGATGGAAGGTCACGCGAACGGCGGCACCACCCACTTCAGCCCCTGGTCTTACGATCGCCACGTCCCGCTCGGCTTCTACGGAGCGCCCTTCGCTCCCGGCATCTACCACGGCCGCGTCGGCCCGGTCGATCTGGCCGCCACCTGGGCCGCGCTGCTCGGCATCAATCAGCCTTCAGCCGCTGTCGGCCACATCCTCACCCAGGCAATCAAGCCGGGCGCGGCCATCACTTACCCATCGGGAACTAAACAGTGAAGCCAAACATGGCGGTCACCTTCGCCGGCATCGAGCTCCGCAACCCGGTCATCGCCGCCAGCGGAACCTTCGGCTATGGCATCGAGTTTGAAGACATCGTCTCGCTCGACCGCATCGGCGGCCTCGTCACCAAAGGCCTCTCCCGCGAACCCATGGCCGGCAACCCCGCGCCCCGCATCGTCGAGACCGCCTCCGGCATGTTGAACGCCATCGGCCTGCAAAACATCGGCGTCGACGCCTTCATCCGCGACAAGCTGCCCCAACTCGCGAAATATCCCGGCTGCGCCATCATCGCCAACGTCTTCGGCAAACAGGTGCACGACTATGTCGCCGTCATCGAAGCCCTCAACCAGGCCGAAGGCATCGCCGCCTACGAGATCAACGCCTCCTGCCCCAACACCAAGCACGGAGGCCAGGTCTTCGGCACCGACATGGTCGAGCTCGCCACCCTCGTCTACGCCTGCAAGCAAGCGGCACAGCAACGCGCCAAAGGCGCCCGCCCCATCCCCCGCCCGATCATCGTGAAGCTCTCGCCCAACGTCACCAGCATCGCCGAGATGGCCCTCGTCGCCGAGCAGGCCGGAGCCGACGCCATCTCGCTCATCAACACCCTGCTCGCCATGGCCATCGACGCCAAAACCCGCAAGCCGCGCATCGCCAACATCACCGCAGGACTGTCCGGCCCAGCCATCAAGCCCATCGCCCTGCGCATGGTCTACGAAGCCTCGCGCGCGGTGAAGATCCCCGTCCTCGGACTAGGCGGCATCGTCACCCCCGAAGACGCCGTCGAGTTCCTCCTCGCCGGAGCCACCGCCATCCAGGTAGGAACCGCCAGCTACGCCGACCCCCGCGCCACCGAACGCCTCGCCAAAGGTGTGGAACAATGGTGCGCCAAGCATGGCGTAGAGAAAGTCGCGAGTCTTACCGGCGCGTTGGAGACTTAACAATAGCGGCGGCATTCGACTCATTGCAGAGTTTTCTACCGAGAAGCCGACTTAGCGTTACCAATCTTGCATCGTCGACTATCAGTTGTCCAAAGTCTAGATCGGTGGGGTTAAGCCGATTTGTTAGGGTCGATCCTGGTTATGGCTGCCCATCCGCACGTCGCACGCAACCGCCCGCCTGCTGCCCGATCCTGCTCGCTGATTGCGATAAGCCGCGATGAACGGCAGCCAGGCATTCTGACTCACTCATCACTTTGCCAGGTTTTAACTGTGCCACATGCGAGGTAGTTCGTCTTGGGTTTGCTTTTGAGCAGGCGTATCTTGACTTTATGGAACACTGTATTTACTGCACACAAGCGCCCCACTCTGAAGAGCATCCGCTCTCAGCGGCCTTGGGTGAATTCAAGAATGCGCCGACCCTACCTGATCGCATCTGTCGAGACTGTAATGGCAAACGTATAGGCTTACTGGACGAGCAACTCGTCGCTGCGGTCCGATCGGCGTACTAGAAGCAGTGGCAGAAGGCCGAGCGCATCGTGACAAAGTGAATCCCTTCTATCGCGGGAGCGCGGGTGAAGCGACGAGTTCTTCACTCAGTACGAGAACTTCGGCTGTGAGGTCCTTGTTGAACTCACTGGCAGAGGGCGGGTCGGCAACTGTCGCAACTGATTCTCAAGGGGCAAGAAGGACTGCTGCACCATATCCCTCTGACCGCGAACGACAACGATGAGCTACTTCGAAAGCAGATCGCCGACTTCGAAGCTGGTCGCGACGTTGGAAGCTCGACTCATCCCGACCGCTGAGAACTGTGGGCCGCAGACCCGTTGAAGCACTTTGCCAATCGTGAGTGCAAGGAGCTGGGCGCTAACAGATTTCAAGGTGGGATCGCCACATACAGGTGACGAACCATGACCCGAGTAGATTGCCAAAACAGGGTTTCACTACTTTGTGAACCGAGTTTCCAAACTACAGCGGTCAGAAGCCATTTTCTCCGACATTCGTGAGTTCATCACCAACGACGAGAGCGAACTCGTGGCTTCGCGCATCAATCAGTTCGTCGGGGTCCACAAAAAACCTATCGCGCCGCCCGCCCCTGTTCACGCCACTTGTTGTGCGCAGATTTCGGGCGGGTGCTTGCCCGTTCATTTTGAGCGTTCACACCCGGTGAGCGCTTTCGCAGCCACCTCGTGAGGCCCGGCCATGACAGAACGCCAGGGGCACGGTACTCGACTACGTTAAGGAGGAACGGAAGACTATAGCGGTGAAGCATCTCGAAATAGACAGCGACAACTCGACATGAAAGAGACTTTTGACCAGTGATCGAACCGACTGCGAAAGTTGACCCTGATGCCTCCTCCGAATGGTCCAATGAACAGAATAAGTCCTGATAAACGCCGTTATCGTTAGTTACTGGCCGCTTTCTACAAACCGACCTATTGTTGCTAATCCGGCGGCACGTAGTGAAACCGCACTAAATAGATCAATTCACCCTTCCCATGCTTGGCAACCTTGAGAAGGTCCAGAACGCCGGAAAATCCCGACTCGCGCGCGAGCTCCGGAGTGATATCAGGAAATCCAATCGGCTCGATCGAATCCACTTCGATCTCGCCCTCCTCCATGCGATATCGACCTCCCACGCTGACGCGCGGCCGCATCCAGATTCGGACGGAACTCGTGATCTCTCCTCGGCGAACTCGCTCGCGTAGCCGCTTGGTAAATACCATGCTGGAACATCACCCTTGATGAAGTTTCATGGTCCGCGGATCTCGGAATTGAAGGCTTAAGCTTCTCCCGTAACTGAGCGGGCTTTGGTTAGAGCGTCTTCGCCTCCAACCCATAGGCCCCCACCCACGAGTCATAGGCCGCCTGCGTCACCGGCCACTGAAAGCACAACCCGAACCCATCCGGATCGGTCACATAAAGCTGCTTCCACCCATAAGGAGCGACCTTAGGCGGATTCAGCTTGACCCCCTTCGCGACTAACTCCGCATAAAGCCCATCCAGGTCTTCCCACCCGAAGTAGAGACTAGTATCGCCATGTGCGGCGACGCGCTCCGGATCAGGCGTCTCCGGCCGCTCCCCCTCGTCGTAAGCCGTGTTCAGCATCAGTTCAGTACCCTTACGCCGAAGCCAGCAAAAACCCCACTCCCGGCTCGAATCGGCAGCATCCCCCGAATGGCTCACCACCTCAAAGCCCAGCACCTCGCAATAAAACCCCACCGCCGTCGGCATATCAAAGACCTGCAACAACGGACAGCACCCACTCAGCTCAATCCCCATTTCGCATCCTCTCGTCGCACGCGATTCCGAAGATCCATCTCAATTCAACATCCCACCCTTCGCGAAGCTGATCACCAGATCCACGACGTGGGTATCTTCATGTTCATACTGTTTGTAACTGGCGGAGTAGCCATCCAGCGCATGTACTTCTTTAGCGTTTTTCTTCAGCACCTGGCCAACATACGAGGCATCGTACGGTGCTCCAGTCTGCATCGTCCAGACTTTGAGGAACAGCGCCGTCTTTTCCGCGTCCAGATTCTTGACCTGCAACGTACCCATTGTGTAAACCTCGCCTGGAGTCACCGTGATCGCATAGTCGACCGTCCGTTCGGCGCGATGAAATTCCGGAGTGGCCGTGATCTTCGCCCGCAGATAGCCCCGCGTGACATACGGCGAACTCACCATGCTCATCGTCTGGCGCAGCTTGCTTTCTTCGACGATATCGCCAGGCTTGAGTGTCGCCTTGCTGAGAAATTGGGCCTGGTCGATGAGCACCGATCCAGCCAGCGAGAAGTGCCCCAGCCGATACTGCGCGCCTTGATCGATCGCGACCGCTATCGGGACTCGAACCACTCCCGAGTCCAACACCGGCGGCTGAGCGACCGGCAGTACTTTCACTTCCAGGTATCCTTTGTCCCGATAGATGCTCTGGATCGCCTGGGTCAAGGTAGCTGGAGTCTCCGTCGCGGAATAGTCCACCTTCGCGGCGGCCTTGTTGATCTCGGCCAGCCGATCGGTCCACTCGGCGGTCGCGCCAGTGAACTTCAACTCGCCGATCTCGACCAGCGGGCTGGTCACGCGCAAGATCAGCGCGTTCGCCTTGCCCGTCGCGGAGTCCACGCCCGGCGTCGCCTCGATCTTCGCCTCCACCTGCCGCGCCGCTAGCATCGCCGTCAGCGCCTCGACCACCTTACGTTCCGAACCGCTCTCCGGCGCGAGCTTGCCGTGAAAGAGTGGCACTTTCGAGGCTAGATCGGCAGACAGGTTCGTCTCGCTCCACCAGGGGAAATTAGTGAACTGGGTTGGAAGCAGGTTCGTCGCCGGAGTGAGTTCATAGTGCAGCTCGCGCCCGTTGAAGCTAAAGCGTACGGTCGCGAACATTCCGGAGTCATTGAGACGCAGCGCACCGGCCTGCATTCCGGCTTGATCGAGCGAAGCGCCAACACTGACTCCGCTCGCCGCCAGAAGTTCCGGAGAAGAAAATGACGGATCGCCCGAAAAAGTAACACTTGCAACCGGATAGCTTTGAGCCGACAACAAGGCGGCAGGTGCGAGACAGAAAATGGCACAAAAAACAAAGAACCGATTCTTACTTGGAAGCATAGGAGGCAAAATATCACGTGCTTGCGTGCCCATACAGTGAAAAAACGCCGCGAAGGCCAAGGCCCGCGCGGCGTCTCAAGTGCATCTCTTCTAATTCGACCGGAGCAAAAGTACAGTTAGGTAGTTTGAGGTGCACCACCCGGCAGGCGTTTTTCCCCAGATAAACGCCTACTGAGACAAACCTCACACATGACTCCAAATGTACTTTTGCTCTAAGCAAGCGCCTCAGCGCCCACCCCAACCTTGCTGAACCACGAATGCGCATGCTTCAGCGCCTCGTTGACGTTCGAGATGTTCTCGACGCCCTTGGTATTCAGCCAGTCTTCAAAGGCCTGCGCCCCCTGCTTGGCGTAGACCGCGATGCCGTCCTTCCACGTCGCCCGTCCGCAAAGCACGCCGTTGAAGGAGGTTCCGCTCTCCGCCGCCAGCTCCAGCGTCTCGATAAAGACCGGGTTCGAAACCCCCGCCGACAAATAGATAAACGGCTTGTGCGACATCTCCGCTGCATCGCGGAAGTGCTCGAGCGCCTGCGCGCGGGTGTAGGCCGCCTCGCCCTTGAAAGCCTTGGTCCCGGCGACAAACTCCATCTGGACCGGCACCTCGACCTTCAGCACGTCCACGCTGTAGCGCGACTTGCCGAACTCGGCCATCGACCCGGAGACGATCTCCGGCTTCTTCTTCGCATATTCGATCGACTTCTCATCGCCGCCATGCGCGTCGTAGCCAACCATCTCAAGGAAAAATGGAATATCGTGGGCGAGGCACTCGTCGCCGATCCGCTCGATCCATGCGTGCTTGAGGTCGTTGATCGGCGTCGTCTCGTAGGGCGTGTAGTAGAGCAGGATCTTGATCGCGTCCGCGCCTGCTTCCTTCAGCCGCCGCACCGACCATACGTCCAACAGATCGGGCAAGCGGCCGGGCTCGGCCGCATCGTAGCCGGTCTTCTCATAAGCCAGCAGCAACCCCTTGCCGTTGCGGCGGCGCGCAGCGGGCAGACCAAACTCGGGATCGAGCAGGATCGCCGAAGCGTGCTTCGTCAATACCTCCGTCACCAATTCCTTGAACTCGACCAGCGCCGAATCCGGCATCTCCGCGACGCCCTTTTCCTTGGCCAGCGATTTCTTGAGCGAACCGCGCTGGTCCATCGCCGCCGCCGCGATCACGCCGCGCTCATCGGACAACGCTCGCAACCCGGCCAGCTTGCCCGGGGTAATTGTGTTGCTGGTAGTCATATATCTCTCCTCGTCCTTTTGATGAAGCTTTTCTGATCTCGGTGTCAGCGAAAGCAGCCTTGAGCGGAAACTGTCGCGATCGACATATCGCTGAATCGTCCTGAATCAGCGCCCCCAGGCGTCCCACGATAAACACAGCGCCGCCGGGGCTGAACTTCTCCGCGCCCTTGATTCTAACCGAGGGGGAACCGGAAAAATGTCACAGCCATGACATTTACTTCCCCAGCAATTCCCGTTGCGCCGCAAAGAGCTGTTGAATTCCGCTTTCGGCATAATCCATCATCTCCAGCAGCCGGGCCCGCGGGAACGAACCGCGTTCCGCCGTGGCCTGCACCTCGACCAGGCCGCCGTCCTCGGTCATCACCACATTCGTGTCCACCTCGGCCTGCGAATCCTCCTCATAGGCCAGATCGAGCAACACTTGTCCCTCGACGATGCCCACGCTGGTGGCCGCCACCAACTGCTTCAGCGGCGACTCCTTCAGCGTGCCCGCCGCTACCAGCCGATTCAGGGCCAGCGCCAGAGCGGCGCACGCCCCGGTGATCGCCGCCGTGCGCGTTCCGCCGTCCGCCTGGATCACATCGCAATCGAGCACTACCGTCCGCTCGCCCAGCGCCTTCATATCGACCGCCGAACGCAACGACCGCCCAATCAGCCGCTGGATCTCATGCGTGCGTCCGCCGATCTTGCCCCGCTCCGACTCGCGCGGCGTGCGCGTCAAAGTCGCCCGCGGCAGCATGCCGTACTCGGCCGTCACCCAGCCCCGCCCCGAGTTGCGCAGCCAACCCGGAACTCCCTGCTCGATCGTGGCATTGCACAGCACCCGCGTCTGGCCGCACTCGATGAGTACCGACCCCTCGGCGACGGCCACATAGTCTGGAGTAAGGCGCAGTTCGCGCAGGGCATTGGGCGCGCGGCCGCCGGCGCGAAAGAAATCAGGCTTGGTTGTCATAGTTGGTCATCGCAATGGATCATTATGGATTCTTGAGTTTCCGGTCACTTTCGTTTGGTTCGCGCCGCGCTGGACCATCTAGCCCAGAGACCTGCGCATCGCTCTCATTGTAGTGAGTCTGCCGCAATCCCACTCTGGGAACGCGACGAAATCCCTCCTGAATCGGGAATTGGGCCTATCCCACTCATTCGACAAGGGCTAATCGCATTCCGCCCATCTCACCGTCCCAATTCGGGAAATCCACGCCCCAAACAGGCTCTTTCTCGAGCCCGTCCGGGATGACCTCTAAAGCCTTATCCGAAAGCATCTTAGCTTCGCCTTAACTTCGCTTTCCCGCATTGGCACGCCACGTGTATTACACCGGCCCATACCAGCACTCGAAAGACGGAGGACTTCTATGCATGACCCTCAGTTGGAAACGCAATACTCAAGGCAGGCGCCATCCGCGTTGCTGCGCCTTTCGCCGATCCTGCCGGCGCTCAGCCCCCGGGAAACATCCGCCTTCTCCGGATACGGGGTCCCCGAGTTGGCCCACGACGCCCGGAATCTGATCTCCGCCCTCGATCTCTATTGCGAGCTGCTCGCCTCCCCCGGCGTGCTCGCGCCGGGCTTTGAACACTATGCCGAGGACCTGCGCCGCGTGGCCGGTAGCGGCGCATGCCTGATCGAGGCCCTCGCCCGTCCTCGAACGCAAAATGTCTCCCGCTATCCCGATCGCGGCCACTCTCTGACGGTCGACCGGAGCAACGTGCGCCGCAGACCTCTTGCCGCTTCCCGGTTTTCCAACGGTCCCTTTTCCCCCATAGAAGATCTGCCCTCGGAGCTGGCCGCGCTCGAAGCGCCCTTGCGCGCGCTGGCCGGTCCCGATGTTCGCTTCGAGATCGAGTGCGCGCCCTGTGCCGGACGGCTGGCTCTGACCTCGGAAGACCTGCTCCGCATTTTCTTCAATCTCGTGGCCAATGCCGTCGAGGCCATGGCTTCGACACCTGCCGAGCTCCGCCGCACTCCCTTTCTGCGCATCACCGCCCAACGTGGCGGCGGGACCAGCTTCGCCGCAGGCGCCGCCCGTTAGCTTCCCCACTGACATCACTGCCCGCCGCGTTCCGCAAGGCGGCGAGACGATCGTGCTCTCCGTGCGCGACAACGGACCGGGGATCGCTCCCGACCATCTCGAGCACATCTTCGACGCTGGCTTCTCCACCCGCCACCGCGACGACGAAGACGGCGACCCCCACGGGCTGGGCCTCGCGATCGTCCGCCAGCTCGTCACAGCGGCCGGAGGCGCGGTACGCGCCGTCAGTTCCGCCGGCCGCGGCGCGCGCTTCGACATCGAGCTTCCCCTCCTGCGAACAGAGGCCACCGGAGCCCGGCTCGAACTCGCCGGATCGCCCCGGGCAGGCGGGATGACAAACGATATTCGCGCTCTAAAACAAATTCCTGCACAAGTCGAGAAAGAGGCGTAGGATGCTTTCAACAACCGTACCTTACAACTTTCTTATGCCGACTTTTCCGCGTCTGGACGAAAAGGCGGGCGGCATGTACGTCCTGATCGTGGACGGAGATGCCGCCGTCCGAACCGCGTGCTGCGAGATCGCGGCCCGGCTCGGCTATCTGCCCCATGGGGTCGATGGCCCCGCTGCCGCACGCGGCCTGCTCCGCAACAACAGCATCGACATCCTGTTGCTCGACCTGCCCGGCGCGGCCGGGGACGGCCTCACTCTCCTCGAAGAGATCAAGGCCCTCCATCCGGAGACGGCGGTGGTGGTGATGAGCGCCTTTGCCACCGTGCCCTCGGCGGTCGAGGCGATGCGCACCGGGGCCAACGACCTGCTGACCAAGCCCTTCGCCTCTGACGAACTCGGCTCCGCGCTCGAGCGCGCCGCCGAGCGCCGCACCCTCGACCTCGCCGGCCGCCGGTTGCGCGAGCGGCTGCGCACCCAGCAGGGCATGGGCTCGATCATCGGCCGCTCCCCGGAGATGGAAAAGCTCTACCGCATCCTTTCGAAGGTCGCGCAGAGCGGCCACCCGGCGCTGATTCTGGGCGAGAGCGGGACGGGCAAGGAGCTGGTCGCCCGCTCCATCCACGCCAGCGGGCCAAACGCCTCCAAGCCCTTCATTCCCGTCGATTGCGGCTCGCTGGTGCCGACGCTGATCGAGAGCGAGCTTTTTGGTCACGTCAAAGGGGCTTTTACCGGGGCCAACCGCACCAAGGATGGTCTGCTCGCCTCGGCCGGCAGCGGCACCGTGTTTCTCGACGAGATCGGCGAATTACCCCTCGACCTGCAGGCCCGGCTCTTGCGCGCCTTGCAGGAAAAAGAGGTCCGCCCGGTCGGCGCGACCCATAGTATCGCCATCCACGCCCGGGTGCTGGCGGCGACCAACCGCGATCTGGCCGCGCTGGTCGAGCAGGGGCGCTTCCGCAAAGACCTCTTCTACCGCCTCAACGTCGTCAATCTGCGCATCCCTCCGCTGCGCGAGCGCCGCGCCGACATTCCGCTTCTGGCCGCGCACTTTCTCGACCGCCTGGCGCGGGAGAGCGGCATCGACTACAACCTCTCCGACGAGGCCCTGCGTACCATGGTCGACTACGAATGGCCGGGCAATGTCCGCGAGCTCGAGCACACCATCGAGCGCGGAGCCACCGTCTCCTCCGGGCCGCTGCTCCAACTTGGCGATCTTTCGACGCAGCTGGTCGACTTCGCCCTGCTGCAGCGCCGGACGATCCATCCTGCCGGTCGCGGCTTCCACGGCAATCGGCCCTATGGCCCCGGCGGACTCGATGCCGGCCCCGGAGACAGCGGCTTCGACGGTGCCCGCGCGGCCGAGATCATTCCCCTCGCCGCGCAGGAAAAGCAGGCGATCCTCAGCACCCTCGAAACCCTCAAGGGCGACAAGCTGCTCGCCGCCAAGGTGCTGGGCATCGGCAAGACCACCCTCTACCGCAAGCTCAAGGAATACGGGATCGGGGAGCAAGCTGTTGCGCCCAGCGGCGGAGCATAGCGTTCAATGCGCCCCAGCTCGAAATCGGGAGGAGCGAACACGATGACCGGATAAGCTTCCCTTCGCAACTGCCGCGCGGGCTCTCAGAGGAATTCGCCGCTCTTATGTGCCCCGCCTTCCCTCACTTTCGCACCTGATGCGCTTTCTGCCTTGATCGGCCTGGCCCGAACCACTCCTCTGGTGGTCGGTCGCGACCGGCCCGCTTCTCAACCGAGCTCCGTCACCTAGTTCCATTTGAGGACGCCACCATGCCAGCAACCCTGCAAACAACCTCGGTCCCGCAAACCGCCTCGGCAGCACCGCACTCGACGACGCCGTCAACTCAAACCGTTACTTCGACCCAGCTTGCGGCTCAAACCCAGGTCTCCACCCAAGTCATCGTCGCGCCAGCCGCCTTGCGGCACCCTCGTCCTGCTCCACCCTCGGAACGCCCCGCCTTTCTGCGGCCCTCGGCTCCTCAGTCGGTGCTGATGATCACCGCCATCCCCGGCGCCGACAGTTGCGCCTCGAGCCTGGCCGCCGCGTTGGGTGTTCCGGTCGAGATCGCCTCCAGCCGCAAGGTCGGCCTCAGCGCCCTGCGCCGCCGCGACTTCGCCACCGTGATCGTCGACGACTCGATCGCCGAGGCCGATCCGGCGGGTACCGAGCTGATCTGGAAACACTCCGGCCTCGCCGTCCCGCTCCAGATCAACTTCGCCGTGGTGGGCTGCGCGCGCCTCGGACGCGAGGTCCGGGCCGCCCTCGCGCGCCGCGAACAGGAGGAGTCGCTCGCCATGCGCGCCGCGACCTCGAACCTTGAAAACGATCTCAAATCGACGCTCGCCGGACTTTTGCTCAACTCCGAACTCGCACTCGCCGAGCCCTCGGTGCCTCCACAGCTGGCGAGCAAACTCCAGCTCATGGTCGAGTTGGCGGGCACCATGCGCCGCCGCCTCGAGCAGCCTCATATATAAGCTGGCTTCTCCGGGCCGAAGCCCGAATCGTCAAAATACGGGCACGGCAAAGCTGCGTGCGCAACCATGTGCGGGTCCACTGACTTTCGAGTGAGACTCGGGCCGAAAAGATGTTCGAGGTGTCGAGGAGATCAGCCGTCAGCAGCCGGTAAACTTCCGGCGCGCTTCGAGGAAGCTCACCTATGGATTGGGAGCCTCTGAGATTCATGTACCGGGGAGCCTACTGCGCACACACGAGCCCGTTGCCGTTGCTTCCTTCCGGACCTGGCGGGGTTGGCGGGATTGCGTCGCGTAGGGCCCGGCACCAATCCAGAATACCAAACATCCAGCGGCCCGGAAGATCGCCCGATAAGAACACAGCTTAGCCGCCACAAGCGAGCCCGCCGAGCGCAGCCCGAGCATTTGAAATGACGATGCCCCGGTCGAAACCGGGGCATCGTCATTGACTCCATCTGACAGCGATCGCGGAATTAGCTCGCCTTCGCCACTTTCCTCGCGCCCGCGGAAGCGGTCTTCTTCCCCTTGGAGGCGCTGATCTCCTCGTCACCCTCTTCCCCTTCGGCTTCGTTCGCCTCGGCAAAGAGCGGCTCCGCCTGACCCAGCAGCTTTTCGCTGGCCTGCTGCTCTTCGTTCAACGTCTCGGTCAGCAACGCCACGATCTCGTCCTCACCCAGTTCGCGGGCGATGGCGATCGACGCGGTGTATCCGGCGATCTCATAGTGCTCCACGCGCAGCGCAGCGCCCATGATGCCGACATCCTTGAGAGCGTCCTCTTCGTCTTTCTCCAATTGATCCTTGCCCTCGGCAACCAGCCCTTCCATGCCCTTGCAGTGCTCCCCCGTGGGCTTCTCTTCGAGCTGCTCGAAGACCTGCTTCAATCGCTCCACCTGCCCCTTGGTCTCTTCGAGGTGGGTGCTGATCAGGTTCTTCAGGTCCTCGTTCGTCGCCCCCTTGACCATCTTCGGCAACGCCTTCACCAGCTGGTTCTCTGCGCTATACAGGTCCCGCAGTTCATCGACCAACACATCCCGTAAACTCATCTGTTTTGTCCTCAATGCAAAATTGCGCCGGTAGTCAACCTCTTGCCGCTTCTACAGGAGATGCGGTCGCGCGACAAGGAGTTAGCGACTTAGGGCCTCTTTGTGAGCAATTCAGCTCACTCGAAAATAGGTTGTCCCGCAGCCGTCAATTCGCTGACACCCTGTAAAATAAAGGGTGTGAAAGATTCAACGATCGAGGACGCGCCAACCGCGCTCCACCACGCCACAACCGAACCCGAACCCACAGCAGACAAACCCCTGCGCATCGGATTCGTCAGCCTCGGCTGCCCTAAGAACCTCGTCGATAGCGAAGTCATGATGGGCCTGCTCGACCACGCCGGTGCGCGGATCACCACCGATCCCGCCACTGCCGACGTCCTGGTCGTCAACACCTGCTCCTTCATCGACTCGGCCAAGCAGGAATCCGTCGACACCATCCTCGAAATGGCTCGCCATAAAACCCACGGTAAAGCCCAGAAGCTCATCGTCGCCGGATGCCTCGTCGAACGCTACCGCGACGAGATCCAGAAGAACATTCCCGAAGTCGACGCCGTCGTCGGCACCGGCGAACTGGAAGGAATCCTCGCCGCCGCCGGAGTGACGCCGAAGCCACGAACGCAATCCCCGTTCACGATTCTGACTACCGTCGTCGCCACCGGAATCCACCCGACTTCGGCATCACCTTCGAACGCCGCGCCCGCCATCATCACCTCCCGTTCCGAAGGCGACCTCCGCGAATCCCAGGGCCGCTTCTCCCGACACGAGTGGGACGGAGCCCAACCCGCGCTCCCCCAATATCTCTACGACGAGAACACTCCGCGCCTCCGCGCCACGGCCAGTTCCTCGGCCTACATCAAGATCGCCGAGGGCTGCGACCATCCCTGCAGTTTCTGCGTCATCCCCAACCTCCGCGGCAAGTTCCGCTCCCGCCGTTTCGAGTCGGTCATCGCCGAGGCCCATCAGCTCGTCGCGCAAGGCGTCCGGGAAATCACGCTCATCGGCCAGGACACCACCTGCTACGGCGAAGACTTCGGCCTCAAAGACGGCCTCGCCGATCTCCTCGACGGCCTCGCCAAGGTCGACGGAGTCCGCTGGCTCCGCTTCCTCTACGCCTACCCCAACAAGGTCACCGGACGCCTGCTCGACACCATCGCCCGTCACGACAACATCTTCAAATACCTCGACGTGCCGCTGCAGCACGCCTCCGGCAACGTCCTCAAGCGCATGAAGCGCGGAGCCAACGCCGACATCTTCCTGAAGACCCTGGAAAAGGTCCGCGCCGCCGTCCCCGGCATCGCCCTGCGCACCTCGTTCATCGTCGGCTTCCCCGGCGAGACCGAGCAGGACTTCACTGAGCTGATGGACTTCGTCCGCGAAGCCAAGTTCGACTGGATGGGCGCCTTCGGCTACTCCGACGAAGACGGCTCCAAGTCCTTCCACCTCGGCGAAAAGGTTCCGCCGAAAGTCATCGAACAACGCAAGCGAACCCTCATGCGCCTGCAGAAGACCATCAGCAAAAAGGCCAAGCAAAAGTGGGTCGGCCAGCAATTCGATCTGTTCGTCGAGAACGAATCCGAAGAGACGCCGCTCCTATGGGAAGGCCGAACCCAATTCCACGCCCCCGAGATCGACGGCAAGGTCTACATCAACGACTTCGGCCCATTCGAAGAGCTGAAGCCCGGAAGCTTCCACCGCTGCGAAATCACCGAGGCGCATGAGTATGACGTGGTCGCTAGGATTCTTTCCCACTAAGGCAATCGGGAAAGCGATCTGCCTCAGAGGACGCTCGCCTCTCACCCTGGCGCTGCTGGCAACGCTTGCCCTCTCTCCGTCGGCCGTGGCGCAGACAGCAACTGCCGCGGACAACACAAAATCTGACCCGACCGCTTACTTGAACCGCGCTTTGGACGAGATGCAATTGCACGCGCTAAGGCGGGAGGCAGTGGACTGGCCTCGGATTCGCAAGGAGGCGCTGGCGCGAGCGGCGCACGCCGAGAGCACGGTAGACACTTACGATGCGATCCGATTTGCCTTGACAAGCCTTGGGGACCACCACAGCTCGCTTCACCTCACTCCCGCACTGCAAGCCCTTGCGTCACAGCGCAAGGGAGGGCACGGAGAAGATCAGAATTCCAAAGCGGCCCCAGCTTCATTCAGTCCCTATGTGGGGCGATACGAACCTGAGGGACACATCGAGCAGTTCGGCGGTAGGCCCTTTGCCCTGATTGTCGTTCCTAAGTGTTCGTGCGCGAACGACGGCGAGTTTGTCGAGTTTGAGACAAAACTGCAGCGGATCATCGCCGAGCTGGACAGGTCGCACCCAGTGGGTTGGATCGTAGACATTCGCGGCAATGTCGGTGGGAACATGTGGCCCATGCTTGCTGGAGTCGGCCCGCTGCTCGGCGAAAGCGACGACCTCGGCGAGTTCTTCAACACGAATGGACATTCTGTCTGGATATACCGCAACGGCGTCGCCGCAGAATCAGACGAAGGAAAGCTAAATACTTATCCTGCGGTCAAAGGCCCGCCATACAAGCTGGCGAACGTCCCAAATGTCGCAGTGCTGATCGACCACAGTACCGGCAGTTCCGGAGAGGCGGTGGCAATCGCATTCCGTGGACGTTCGCACACTCGATTTTTTGGGGAGCACACCGCCGGAGTTTCCACCGTGAATGAGATGTTCGCCCTTTCCGACGGGGCGGTTATGTGGCTCACCATCGGCACTCAGGCCGACCGGAGCGGGAAACAATACACCGATGGCCTTGCACCAGATGAATTCGCTGAAAGCGGTGACAAGCAACTCGCGCCAGCGCAAGACCCCCCAGTGCAGGCCGCGCTGCGCTGGCTGAACGGTGCATTGTGAAGTGACTACTTCTGAACCAAAGTGTTACAGCCTGTAAGTATCGACGACCACGACTTGGAACCCGAATCGTTCCCTAGCAGGTGCTTCCACTTGCCGAGCTGGTCGCTATGCGACCCGATCAAGCGGCCGATGGTGTAGGCGAATCAATTCCTCAGCGGGTAAAGCGGCCATGGCGTAAGTGCGCCCTTCATCGTCGCTGAATTCGACCTCGGCCACCGCCGGGGACAACAATTCAACAACCGTCCCGACCTGACCGCGCACCAGGCCATGCTCGGGCAAGTCTCCAAGCAGCGCAACGACGGAAAGAAGTTCCAGCTTCGGCATAGGTCTCCATTCTGCGACGCAAGCCGCGATCATACCCTTTCGTCGTCACCCGCAGGCCCATATCCCTCAGGCAAATGCTGAACCAGGTCGCAGCTCTCATCCAGAACACGGCCAAGCTCGATCACCAGCGCGGCAGACACTCGATACAAAAGGAAATGCCGAGGTTCCTTGACCCTCGCTCCAGGAACTCGGCGTCTACTGAATGCCAAATGATAGGTATAAGCTCCGGCGATCAGCAGTTCCGGTCGCGACTTCGCGCCGGGCCGCTGCGGGTCTTCACCGATATCGATGATCGCCTGCGCCATCAAAGCTTCATAGCGGCCCTTCGCAGCCTCGCCGAACTCAAGCCCGCTCCGATCCAATATCTCCGTGATATCGAGCGAGGCAGGGTCTGCAAGGACGACTTCAAACGGCTGTTTTGACATTTCGAGGGGAAGACTTCAAAGCAAGCTGACGTAGGAATGCCTTGACCTCGGAGGGCGAACGAAGCGCCGTCGATTCTCCGCGGTCGATCGCGTCGAAACCTTCTTTAGCAGCCCTGCGTAGCCATTGAATTTTCGCCCGGTCTTCCTCTTCGCGCTGTTCCAGCAAACGCAATCCCTCGCGCACAATCTCGCTCGCATTGCTGAACCGCCCAGACTCGATCCCCGCATCAATAAACTTGTCGAAGTGTTCCGTAAGATGGACGTTCCGCGTAGGCATGAATCAACCTCAGTGCTTTCAGAATATTCGCGCATGGCAATAATTGCCAGTGACATTCCGAACTGAACCGGGAGCGAAGAATCCAGCGCTATCATGAAGAAAAGGATCCATCACGCACCAATGAGCCCCAAAGCAAAACCCCTCGTCCTCCGTTGCCCCACCTGCAAGACCATCGTCACCGCCGCCGACGAGGATTTCCCCTTCTGCAGCGACCGCTGCCGCAAGATCGACCTCGGCAAATGGGCCAGCGGAGCCTACAAGATCTCCTCGCCCATCCTCGACCCCGATGTCCTCGAAGACCTCGAATCCGGCAGCCGCCCGCAGCACTCCGACGATGAGTAGCTCAACCGTGCCCGCCGCACAAGGCAACAAAACCCTCTGGGCCTGGGCCATCGCCACGTTCTTCGGAGCCGGCTTCTGGAAACCCGGCCCCGGAACCGCCGGCTCCATCGCCGCCGCGCTGATCTGGCTCATCGCCGGCCACTTCACCATCACCAGCACAACTGCCACCAGTTTCGTCACCCACAACGAACTCGCCCTACTCACCGCCGCAGCCGCGCTCCTCCTGCTAGCCATCGCGATCCCCGCCGCCACCATCGTCGCCCGCGAAACCGGCCGCGAAGACCCGCAAATCGTCGTCGCCGACGAAGCCGTCGGCCAATGGATCACCCTTATCGGCGCCCCCGCCGGACTGGGAATACGCGCTCATCGGCCTCGTCCTCTTCCGCCTCTTCGACATCACCAAACCGCCACCCATCCGCAAGATCGAGTTCCTCCCCGAAGGCTGGGGCATCATGCTCGACGACGTCGGAGCCGGAATCTACGCCCTCATCTGCCTCCAGCTCATCCACCACTGGCTGCGATAAGCCATTCGCGACGATAGCTCGACTGGTCCACGGCGAAACCACCACCGAGGGTGCCGTTCTTTGCGGAAGGATGGGTGGATCAAACGCCAGCCCCGCCATCCTGAAGAGTCTCCCGTTTTCGAGTGCCTTCAGCCGCAGACAGAGCCGTCGAACGAGCCTCTTCCAGCCCGATCAACGACAAACTGCCGCTCCCATAAGCGAACGCGCTAAAGTAGAAGCAGGCGAAAACCATGGTCAGACTTCTCAGATCGGACCCACCGAACACCAACCCCCGCATCGAAGCCGTGCTGCCCAACGCCGCGCTTCCCGGGGGCGAGATCGAGGTTCACGGCGCAAACCTAGGCGCAACCGGACTCCTGCGCCCGCTCTCCGCCATCGGCGGCGCAACCGCGCCCGTCCTGCTCAGCCGCAGCAATCGCCTCATCGTCCGCGTGCCCGAGGCCACGCAGCAAACCACTCGCCTCGAAGTCTTTCGCAACGGCAGCCGCAGCAACCAGGTTGACGTGCATGTAGCCCGCCTGCTCGCGGAGAACGTCCACGCCGTCGCCAGCCCCGCCGTCAACTCCGCCGGGGAAATCTTCGTCACCTTCTCCGGACAGCGCGGCCAGCAGACCCCGGTCTCGGTCTTCAAGATCGATCCCGACGGCGAAATGCATGTCTTGCTCTCCGGGCTCATCAATGCCACCGGCCTCGCCCTCGACGCCTACGGCTACCTCTACGTCTCCTCGCGCCAGGAAGGCACCGTCCACCGCGTCTCCCCCGAGGGAGCCGCCGCCATCTACGCCGAAGGCATGGGCGTCGCCACCGGACTTGCCTTCGACGCAGGACAAAACCTCTACGTCGGCGACCGCAGCGGCACCATCTTCAAGATCGCGCGCGACCGCCAGACCTTCGTCTTCGCAACCCTCGAGCCCAGCATCGCCGCCTACCACATGGCCTTCGGTCCCGACGGAGGCCTCTTCGTCACCGGCCCCACTTCCTCCACCTTTGAATGCGTCCATCGCATCGATCCCGACGGCAGCACCGCCGTTTACTATCGCGGACTCGGCCGTCCTCAGGGCATCGCCGTCGACATCGCCGGAAACCTCTACGTCGCGGCATCGCTCAAAGGCCGCCGCGGCATCGTCCGCATCACCCCAGACAAAGAGGCCTCAGTGGTCCTCGCCGGCTCCGGCCTCATCGGCATCGCCTTCGCCCCCGGAGGCACCGCCATCCTCACCACCAGCAACGCCGTTTATCATTGTGATCTAGGAATCGAAGGTTTCGAATTCGCTTAAGAGTTGTCAGTTGTCAGTCCCCAGTTTTCAGTGGTGCTCCGAATCAACGGATCGGTATCTTCTGACAACTGAAAACTGACCACTGAGGACTTGCAACTGACAACTGCCATGAACTGTGAAATCATCGCCATCGGCTCGGAGCTTCTCACCCCTCACCGCTCCGACACCAATTCCCTCTTCCTCACCGAACGCCTCAACAAAATCGGCGTCAAGGTCGACTTCAAAACCATCGTCGGCGATCGCAAGCAGGACCTCGTCGACCAGGTCCGCATCGCGCTCAGCCGCGCCGACATCGTGATCACCATGGGCGGTCTCGGCCCCACCGTCGACGACCTCACCCGCGAAGCCGTCGCCGAAGCTCTCGGCTTCCGCCTCAAGCGCGACCAGGCCATCGTCGGCGCGCTCTACGCCCGCTTCGCCGCCCGCCGCATCACCATGACCGAGAACAACTCCCGCCAGGCCGACGTGATCGACGGCGCAACCATTCTCGAAAACCCCAACGGCACCGCGCCTGGCCAATATCTCGACATCGTCTACAACGAACATCGCAAGCTCGTCATCCTCTTGCCCGGGCCGCCCAGCGAGATCAAGCCACTCTTCGACGCCGAGTGCCTGCCGCGCCTCACCGCGACGCTGCCCAAGCGCCACATCGCTACCCGCATCCTCCGCGCCGCCATGGTCGGCGAGTCGATCGCCGACGCCCGCATCGCGCCCATCTACGGCCAGTACAAAGACATCGAGACCACCATCCTCGCCCACATGGGCGACATCCAGCTCAACCTCATCTGCGAGAAGCCGACCATCGAACAAGCGCAGGCCCGCGTCGACGAGCTCGCCGGCCGCATCGAAGACGAACTCGGCGAGCTCATCTACTCCTCGCAGGGCGAGTCCCTCGAACAGATCGTCCTCTACTATCTCGAAATGCGCGGCGCTACCCTCGCCACCGCCGAGAGCTGCACCGGAGGCATGCTCGCTCAGCGCCTCACCGGCGTCAGCGGCAGCTCACGCTCGTTTCTCGGCGGAGCCGTCGTCTACTCCAACGAGCTCAAAAGCACTTTTGCTGGAGTTCCCGACCATCTCATCGAAGACCACGGAGCCGTCAGCAGCGAAGTCGCTGCGTCTCTCGCCGAAGGCATTCGCATCCGCACCGGAGCCACCATCGGCGTCGCCATCACCGGAATCGCCGGCCCCACCGGAGGCACCGAAGAAAAACCCGTCGGCCTCGTTTACATCGCCATCAACGACGAAAAACATTCCGAAGTGATAGAGAAACGCTTCGGAGGCGACCGCGAAAGAATCCGCAATTACTCCACCCAACAAGCCCTAGACACAGTCCGCCGCTGGTTGATGTAAGTCCAGATTTTAGTTCGACAGAGCAAGATCAACTCACAACAACACAACGCCAACACTTGTGGCCGCTCTAACCAAGGCCGCGTCTCGAGTAGCGAGGGGAAGTCCCCGCCGTTGTGCCAGCTCCAGGTAGACAGCATCGTAGAGCGTCAAGTTTTGCGAATTGGCCAGGGGCAGCACTTTATCTCGCAGCTGAAGCGGTGAAATCTGCTCGATCTCAACTAACAATTGGCCCAGGCTGGCAAGAAAAAGGTCAACGTCGCCATGTGAGATTCGACCCCGCCTGCCGGCCATCAACAGCCCGTTTCCAACTTCAGTCAGCCAATGTCCGGGAGCTATGAGTGCCTCTCCAGACTGTAGCCGAACGAGAAGATCGTCACTCTCCGGCGTCGCTTCATCTTGGAAGCACCACGGTAACGTGGCGGAAGCGTCCACCACGAAGCCCGGCATTAGTACCTTCGACCTTCCTCAATCAGGTCGCGAATTTTTAGGCCGTCGAGGCGATTTCGTTTCTGGATGGCGAAAATGGTTTCCACTGCCTTCGCAACCGACTTAGGCCGATCATGTTCTCCGGGCGCAAGCAGTCTTTCGGTCAGAAATTGCTCGATCGTCGACTCCAGACGAATGCCGCGCGCCTCGGCCGCTACCGCCAACTCATCCGGAATGTTGACCGTGATCTGCATATCTTGAGAATAACAGCACGCGACGCACGCCTTTACGAAACGAACTGCAATCACGCCACCGGAAACCCCTCATTCCCCAAAATCTCCTCCACCTGCAAACAATGCCGCAAAGTGTGCTGCCCTAGCACCACCAGCCATTGATAACAATCCAAATCCCCAAACGCAATATGCGGAAAGAAATGTTCGCGAAGCGCGCAATCCGTCTCCGCCGCAAACGCAATCGTCCGCGCCCGAGCCTCACGAAACTCCGCGATGAGCTCAGCGCCATCCATCCATCGACCCACCGGACGAGTCGCCTCCCGAGCCTTCAACTTCCTATCCCGAGACCCCGCCAAGCCCAGCACCAACGGCTCCTTCGCATCGGCGAGAGCCGCCTTTTCAGGCTCCGCAGAACCCCTCAGCGCATTTGTAACAGCGGCGGTGATAAATCCCTCAAACACCACCAGATGCTCCACAATCTCGGCAATCGACCACCGCTCCGCATCCTCTCGAAAACTCCACTGCGCCGGTGTCAACCCCTCCACCAGCCCCAACAGCCGAGCCTCACTCGCCGCCAGTTGCTCGATTACGAATTGCCGTTCTCGCGCGTCCATGTTCACCCTGACTCTCAGCCTATTCGATGAGACCATGCTGTCGCTCAACTACGAATCGTTGCCCTGGGCCTCACCGGTCATTCCCTTGTCTAATATCAGTCTATGGAAGACGAACTCTCCGCACACCTCATCGCCCTCGAACTCCGCCTGCAAGACTCGTCCATCCGCAAAGACCCAACCACAGTCGCCGAACTCCTCTCCGAAGACTTTCGCGAATTCGGCGCGTCCGGTCGCGTCTGGGGCCGCGCCGCAATCCTTGCCGAACTCGCAGCCGAAACGCCCTACCAAATCACCAGCGACAACTTCGAGTGCCAGCGCCTCTCCACCCACCTCGCACTACTCACCTACGTCGCCACCAACCCAAACCGCAAAACCCTTCGCAGCTCTCTCTGGCGCCTCGAAGAAAATCGCTGGCGGATCCTTTTCCATCAAGGCACCGTCATCCCGCCCCAGGCTTGAGTATCCCTGCCATCCTGAGCGAGATCCGACCCATGCCGCAATCTGAACATTAGCGCGTTAACAAACTGCGCCACGGAGAACAAATCGTCATCGCACAGTGGCCCCTGGCCATCACTCTCGCCGTGATCGTCGCGTTGCTTGGACTCTACGGACTCTGGTCCATCCGCGCGCTGTGGAGGTGAGATCTTAGGCAGACTTACCCACCCATACACGTAGATTCCGCACCCAACCCACGTAGTTTTTCGATTGTAAGGGGATGCTCGCTGTGTCTATGCTCAATCCTGCAAACGAAACAGAGTAGTCGGTCAGCAGTGATAGTCTGTCGAAGCCAATTCGATGCAGCACTTCGCGAGGAGTAGATCGTGCGCCAATCACCACCGCAAAGCTTGTCCCGTAGATTCACCGCTTGCCTCACAGCGCTTCTGGTCGTCGTCGACGTGACCAGTGTCGGTTGCAAATCGGGCACACCCGCCGCGCCAGCGACTCCGGCCCCGTCCACCGCAGCCGCTCCGGCGGCCGGAACTCCGCCACCCGCGGGCCCTGCCAATTCTCAGATGAGTCTCGACGATCTGGTCGCCCCCATCGCGCTCTATCCCGACCAATTGCTAGGTCAATTGCTGGTTGCGGCCGTCAACTCTCAGGAAGTGCTCGACCTTGGCAACTGGCTGCTCGAAAACCAGAGCCTGAAATCAGACGCCGCTCCCGACGCAGCGAAGAAGGCTGGTTTCGGCCCGAGCGCGCAATATCTCGCCGCCTTTCCGCAAGTGGTCGACCAAATGTGCCAGCAGCTCGATTGGACCAAGCAGCTCGGCGAGGCCTTCCAGAGCAACCAAAAAGGCGTCATGGATGCGATCCAGCAGAAGCGGGCCCAGGCGAAGCAGCAGGGCAACCTTCAATCCAGCCCGCAGATGACGGTCGACACCACAACGCAGAACGGGCAGCAGGTCATCGAGATCAAGCCCGCCGATCCGCAGATCATCTACGTTCCGCAATACAACACGACGACGATCTACACCACCCCGCCGCCGGCACAAACAACAACCGTCGTTCAAGAGCAATCAGGCGTGAGCACGGGAACGGCCGTCGCGATCGGCTTGCTGTCTTTCGGAGTCGGCATGGCTGTCGGCTCCGCGCTTCACCACGACGATTACTATCCCTACCCCGCCTGGGGTGGCGGCGGCATGTACTATGGCGGCCATCCCTACTATCCTCCGCCCTATCGCCCTCCGTATTATCCGGGCTACCGCCCCGCGTACGGGTATCATCCGCCAGCGAACTATCACTGGAACCAATACAACCACCAGACGAACATACGGGTAAACAACAACAACTATTACGGCCGGTACAACAACAATAATCGTCCCGGTAACAACACTCGCCCCGGCGGGGGCAACAACGGCGGTTATCTCGGCGCAGGCAATAACAACAACCGCCCCGGCAAGAGTACGCTCCCCGCTGGCAACAATGGCTATCTCGGTGCGAATAAGCAGCCCGGAAACAATGGGCGTCCCGGATCCGGCATGGCAAACGCGAACCCCGGCCTACAGAACAGAGGCGGTCAGAATCAGCAAGGCAACCTCGGCGCAAATCGCGGCGGCCAGAACCAGCCCGGCAATCTGGGCGCAAACCGAAACAACGGCTCGCCCGGCGCCAACAACCGCGCGGCAGTTGGGCGGCAACCCTCCGGTGGAGGCGATCGCGGATTCGCCAACGCAGGCGGCAATCAAGGGAATCGAGGAGCAGCGGCCCAGCAGCGCCCGGCGCCGCAACGCCAGCCCAGCAACAGTGGCGGAGCATTCGGCGGCGGCGGTGGCGGCAGCGCCAAGTCCGCCCGAGCAGACAGCAATCGTGGCCGCTCGAGCATGGGCGCGCCCCCGGCTGGTGGCGGCGGCAAACGTCATCGCTAGCATCGGATTGCAGTTGCGAACCACATCACGAAAGAGCTTTGACTCAGCGGCAATCGCGCCGCGAGGAGAGACAGAATGAAGAACGGCAATATATCTCGCGCGGCTTTCCGAGTGGCCGCATTGTCCGCAGCATTTGCATTGCTCGCCGCATCGAGTGCATCGGCACAGACCCCCGGCCAGAAGACCTTTGCGTCTTCGAAAGAAGCCGTTGAGGCCTTCGCCAAAGCGCTCGAATCAGACAACCTCTCGGACCTGGAGGCCATTCTCGGCGCAGGCAGCGAGTCGATCGTCTCCTCAGGAGACGCTGTCGCCGACAACAAGGAGCGCGAGACTTTCGTCGCGCGATATCGCGCCAAGCATTCACTCGTCGACGACGGCGATCATCAATTCACGCTCAATGTTGGCTCTGATGATTGGCCGCTTCCCATTCCCCTCGTCGACAAATCGGGGACATGGTACTTCGACGGCGCCGCCGGCAAACAAGAGATCGCTTACCGTCGCATCGGCCACAATGAACTCTCCGCAATCAAGGTCTGCAAGGGAGTTGTTGCCGCTCAGAGTGACTACGCAGCAACTGCCCATGACGGAAATCCGGTGGGAACGTACGCATCGCGCATCGTCAGCGAGCCCGGAAAACAGAACGGCCTTTATTGGGATGATCCCTCGGGCCAATCGCCAAGCCCTGCCGGGCCCATGCTCGCCGAGGCAAGCCAGGAAGGCTACGACACCTCCGGCAAGCCCACGCCCTACCACGGCTACTACTACCGCATGCTCAAAAACCCCGGAGGCTTCGCCCTTCTCGCCTACCCCGCCCAGTATCGATCCAGCGGAGTGATGACGTTTGTCGTCACGCAAAGCGGCGTCATTCACGAAAAGGATCTTGGAGAAAACACCGGCGAAGTCGCCGCAAAGATGACCGATTACCAGCCCGACGCCACCTGGAAAAAGGTGAAGTAGTCACAGGCTAATTTCCACCTCGACTCGATTCGCCGATTCGAACTGCTTGAAGAAGAGTACGGCCAAGCCGTACTCTTGTCGTATGCGCTATGTTTGGGACCCCGCGAAGGACGTCCTTAACCAGCGAAAACATGGCTTGACCCTCGCAGACGGAATTCCGGCGTTAGAAGACGTAGATAGCGAATCCTGGGCTGATGATCGATTCGACTTTGAACAAGAAAGAATCATCACTCTTGGCAGAAACAGCAACGCAGTCCTACTCGTCGTTTCCATCGAACAGAATCTGGCCGAGGAAGACGAAGAGCAAACGACCCGGATCATCTCGGTCAGGAAGGCCACGAAATATGAAAGAGACTCGTATTACTTCGGTCGACCATGAACCCGGCGAGCCAGACCCGCCAACAGGCACGGACTGGGCTGCCCTTGAAGTCCTCACTGACGATCAAATCGCCGCGTCCATCAAAGACGACCCTGATGCGGCGCCGATCCCCGTCTACGCAACGCCAGGTCTCACGCCAATCGTCAACGTAAAGAAACTCCGCGAACGCCTCAGCCTAACCCAGGAAGCATTCGCCGCTGCGTATCGCATCCCGATCGGAACCTTGCGGGACTGGGAGCAGCGCCGCAAGCTTCCCGACGCACCTGCTCGCGCCTACTTGACGGTGATCGCCCGTAATCCGCAAGCGGTGGCCGAACTCTTGGCGGAAGCCGCTTAGCAATAGTCAGAACGCCGTATTACTTTTTTGATAAACCAATAGCGTATGGAATCCGCTCTCACCATAAAAGGCCAGGCGACGATCCCCAAGCCGATCCGCGAACATCTCGGCTTGGAGGCCGGAGACCGAATCAAGTTCTTCGTGCATTCCGACGGCACTGTCGTCATTTTGCGCAAAATTCCTACCTCCGCCTTGAAAGGCATCATCTCCTCTCGCAAGCGGAAGGCGCCGTCCATCGAAGAGATGCACGAGGCCATCGTAACGGGCGCGACCGCCGACGGCATCCGCCGCGCCAATCGGGTCTAGCGCTTCAGCGGATTCGAGCTCCTGTAGTGAGGCACCTTTATTCCGAATCCAGCACCGCCAAAGCCCGCTCCAACTGCACGCCCCGCGAAGCCTTCAGCAACACCGCATCGCCGGCCCGCAGCTCCGAGCGAAGCCACTCCCCCGCAGCTTCCGGCGTTTCAAGAAAGATCGCCTTCGCACCAGCAGCCTCCGCGCCATCGACAATGTGGATGGCCTTGCCGCGAACACCGGCCACGAGGTCAATCCCCTTCTGCGCGGCAAACTCGCCGCAACTGCGATGCAACTCGGAAGAGTCGCGTCCCAGCTCCAGCATCTCGCCGGCAACCAGAATCCGCCGCCCCCCAACATTTGTGACCTTCATCGACGCCAGCGTCGCAATCATCGACTTCAGCGCCTCAGGGTTCGAGTTATAGCAATCGTCGATCACCGTCGCGCCGCGGATCTGCCGGACTTCGCCGCGCTTTTTCCCCGCGGTCAGCGTCTCTACCGCGGCAACGCATTCGCTGAGCGAAATCCCTGCCTCTAGCCCCACCGCAATCGCTGCCATCGCATTGGTCACGTTGTGCCGGCCCATCATCGCCAGCCGTACCGTAGCCGACTCGTCGCCCGCAACCACGCGGAAGCGGTTACCCTCCTGCCCAAGCTCGACAACATCCTCAGCATGAGGCTCGGCGCAAGGCCCGGAGCCGTAGAAGACCGACTTCCCTGCAAAGTCCCGCCCAAACTGCGAGACATACGGATCGCCGCAATTCAGAAACGCAACCCCATCCGCCGGAAGCGCCTCGATCAGCTCATACTTCGCCCGCGCAATCCCCGAAATTCCATCCGGAAAATTCTCCGCATGGGCCCAGCCAACATTCGTCACCACGCCCCAGTTCGGAGCGGCAATCCTCGCCAGCGCCGCAATCTCGCCCGCGTTCGACATGCCCATCTCGATGACGGCAATTTCGTCCTCCGGCTCAAGCCGTAGCAACTGCAGCGGCAATCCGAATCCGTTATTGAGGTTGCCTTCCGACTTCAGCACCCGAAAGCGCGCCGCCAGCACCGTCGCAACCGCTTCCTTGGTCGTCGTCTTCCCCGCGCTCCCAGTGATCGCAACAACCCGTCCGCCCCAATGCCGCCGCACCGCCGCAGCCAGCCGTTGCAACGCGGTCAGCGGATCTTCGCCCACCACCAGCAAATCATCCCGCCGGACCGCCGCCGGAAGATTCTCAACTCTGTCGCTCGAAACCACAGCGGCAACCGCACCACGCTCCAGCGCAGCGGCGACAAAGTCATGCCCATCGAACCGCTCGCCCTTCACCGCAAAGAACAACTCACCCGGAGCAACGGTCCGCGAGTCGATCGAGTATCCACTCGCATGGTGCTCTGACGGCGAACCCGCCTCCGCGCCGATCCACTGGCTGATTTGAGCGAGGGCCAGCTTCATCCCGCCGCCTCCGCATCTTGCCAAAAACCAAAGCCAGCAAGCACCCGCCGCGCCACCTCGGCGTCATCGAACGGAATCGTCCGGTCGCTCAGCACCTGCACCTTCTCATGCCCTTTGCCCGCCAGCAACACAATGTCTCCCGGCTTCGCTTCGCCGATCGCGATCCGAATCGCCGAGGCCCGGTCAGGCTCAAACATCGCCGGAGTCTTCGCCGAATCCCATCCCGCCATCGCCTCCTCGATGATCGTCATCGGATCTTCGCTGCGCGGGTTATCTGAGGTGAAGACGACAAAGTCGCTACCCTCGCTCGCCACCCGCCCCATCAACGGACGCTTCGTGCGATCCCGATCGCCGCCGCAACCAAACATCGTGATCACGCGACCGCCCTTCGCCGCAACGAACTCGCGCCCCAGCGCGATCAGGTTCTTCAGCGCATCATCGGTGTGCGCATAATCCACGACAACGGTGAAGGGCTGCCCCGCATCGACCGTCTGAAACCGCCCCGGCACATGATCGAGCGCAGCCGCTCCTGCAGCGACCTCGTCGAGCGTCAAGCCCCGCGCCAGCGCCGCAGCCGAAGCGGCAAGCAAGTTGTAGACATTCACCTTGCCGGTAAGCCGCGTCTCAACGCGCGTCGTTCCATGCGGAGTCACCATCGAGAAGCTCATCCCCGAAGCGAACATCTTGATCTCCTCGGCGCGAAAGGCCGCACGCCCCAGCCCATATCCAAAGATCTTCACGCCCGCATCATGCGCCGCTTCCGCAATCTCCAGCCCAAAGACGTCGTCGCTATTGATCACCGCAACTCGCGGAACGGCGCCATTGCCGCCATCAAACAAACTCCGCTTGGCAACGAAGTAGTTCTCCATCGTCCCGTGAAAGTCGAGGTGGTCGCGGGTGAGGTTCGTAAAGATCGCGACATCATAGCCCAAACCCCACACGCGCCCCTGAGCCAGCGCATGAGACGAAACCTCCATCACCGCCTCGCTCGCTCCGCGACTCACTCCCTCGGCAAAAAGCTCCAGTAGATCGCGGGATTCAGGCGTCGTATGCGGCGACGGCCGCACTTCGTTTGCCACGTGATATTCAATCGTGCCCACAAGCACCGTCTTGCGACCAACGTGATTCAGCATCGCGTCAAGCAGAAACGCAGTCGTCGTCTTGCCATTGGTACCGGTCACGCCGCTAAGCGCCAGCTTGCTTTCAGGGTTGCCAAAGAAGTTCGCCGCCAACCCAGCCAGGGCTTTGCGCCCATGCGCGACCTCAATCAAGGCGATCTGCGGAAACTCGCGCACAGCCTCATCGAAAGCCGCTGTCGAGTCGGTCACAATAGCGACCGCACCCTGTTTCAGCGCGGCAGCGATGTAGCGATTGCCATCCGTCGTGCCACCCTGCATCGCCACAAACAACGAACCAGCACCGACGCGACGCGAGTCATACTCGACGCCGCTCACGGCAACATCGAGGCCGCTGCGCCGAAGGTACGGAACCCCCTGCAAGAGCTGCTGGATAGGAATCATTGCTCTCAGGATTCTAAGTCAGGCGAACATCGGTGGCAGTAGGAATAAAATCAGCGCACAAACTGGACCACAACTGCAGTCCCCGCCGGAACCATCGTCCCCGCCGCCGGAGCCTGTTGCCGTGCCAGACCAGCGCCGACGACCCTGACCGCCAGGCCGGTGGTCCCAGCCTCTTCGATCACATGGCGAAGCGGCTGACCGAGAAACGACGGCACCGCCACCCGCTTGCTCGAATCCACAACCACCGCCCCTTTGCCTGCAGGGGTTGCAGGCGCAGGATCGACGGGTACAGGCGCCTGTGCCTGAGCAGGCTCGTTCGTGGCTGGCATTGTCGCTGGCGTTGAGCCGAACTCCGCTTTCGTAGTCGCAACAGCTTGCGGAGCAGCCATCGGCGGAGCCGAAGATCTCTCCGCACCATCCGATTCCTTCGCCGTCGATGCCCCCACAGGCTGGCGCAGCGGATCATCCGCCGGAAGATTATTCACCTCAGCAAAAAGCTGCTCCACGTTTCCGTCAAATTCAGGCGCATTCTCCTCCGCCACTGGCCCCGCACTCTCCTTCGCCATCTCCGGCCCTGACATCAACTCCTGGTCATGCGGCACGCCAAGGTATTCCAGAATCTGCTGCGCCAGCTCTTGAAAGACCGGCGCGCTCGCCTGCGCGCCAAAATGCATGCTGTGGTCCGGCGAGTCCATCACGATTGCCATCGTAATCGCCGGATTGTTGACTGGAGCGAATCCCACAAATGACGCCACGAACTTCGTCTTGGAATAAGTACGAGTGCGCGGGTCGATCTTCTGCGCCGTTCCCGTCTTGCCCCCGGCGCTGTATCCATTCAGATGGACCGCCCCACGCGCGGTACCCATCAGCACCACGTCTTGCATCATCTTTCGCATTTGCGCCGCGGTCATCTCTGAGATCACGCGGTGCGCGCCGTCCGGCAGCGGATTCGGAATGTTGTATCCAGGATGGAAGGCTGCCGGCTGAAGCTTCGGGCTCCCTTTGACCTCATCCGGTGCTCGTCAGCAGCAGGCGCGGCGGCAGATATGTCCCGCCATTCGCAATGGAGGAAACCATCGTAGCGATCTGAATGGGAGTTACTGCGATCTTCCTGCCCCATGGGAATCGCGCCCATCGACGCAGGCCCCCAATGCCTCAGGGGTTCCAGCAATCCTCGAGTTTCGCCAGGAAGCTCAATGCCGCTGCGATCGCCAAAACCAAAAGCCCGGATATATTTATAGAGCGTATCCGGGCCCACACGCTGGCCCACGCGGATCGCGCAAACATTGCTCGAATGCGCAAGGGCTTCCCACGCAGGGATCCGGCCAAAATGATCGCCGGGAGCATCATGTACCGTATGGCCGGCAATGCTCATCGACCCGCCGCCGCAGTCCACAATAGTATCCGGAGTGATCGCCTTTTCTTCGAGCGCAGCCGCATACGTCACAGGCTTAAAGGTCGATCCCGGCTCATAAACGTCGCTCACCGCATGATTGCGCAACAGGTCCTTACCTGCATGACGAAAGTCGTTGGGATTATAGGTAGGCCTCACCGCGAGCGCCAAAATCTGCCCCGTATGCGGGTCCTGCACCACAATCGTGCCGTACTCCGAGTGAGTCCGCTCCATATTGCGATCAAGTGCCTGCTCGGCCATGAACTGGATCTGCGAGTCGATCGTCAGCACGAGGTTTTCGCCGGGCACCGGTTCACTCTCATGGCTCCCCAGCACATGCCGCTTCGCATCCACATCCGTAAGCATGTGGCCGGGGGTGCCGTGCAGGTCGTCTTCAAATTGCTGCTCAAGGCCGCCTAGCCCGGTAGCATCCGTGCCCACATACCCCAACACCTGCGCGGCAATCCGATTGTCGGGATAGAACCGCTTGAACTCCTTTTGAAAATGAACGCCCTTCAGGTTGAGCGCTTTGACCTGCGCGATCAGCGAAGGATCGAGGCCGCGCGCGATCCATGCATAATCACGCGACGCCTTGAGTCGCGCATCGATCCGTTCCGCCGATGTGAAACTGTCATCGGGGTCGGTATGCAGAATATTGGCAAGCGCGATCGCCGTGGCCATCTTGGCCTTGTCGACCTCAACAGGATTCTTCAATGCCTCGTCTGCGGGGCTCACGCTGCCCGAAACTTCGTAGGGCACCACAAAGACCGAGTCGGCCAGGGTGCTCACCGCAAACTCACGCAAATTGCGGTCATACAAAATGCCGCGCCGAGGTGCGATCTCAAAGGTGTGCTGCTGCTGGTGCTGCGCTTTGTCCAGATAGTGGTCATGCCTCACTACCTGCAGCCAAACCAGCTTGAGGCAAATCGCCACCGTCCAGAAAGCAAAGAACCCGAGGATGTAGAGAAAGCGCGGCCGGCGCAGCTTCGCGGGCGCAGGGGCTTTCGCTCCGGCACTCCGGTCGGCCTGACCCGAGGTAAACGGCAGTTTTCCCGGAAGGAAGGATGCAAGATTCACGGCGGCGAAAACCCTCCCCGAAACGCTATGGTTAGTGGCCGTCGCCCATCGTCAGTCCAGACGCGGCGGGCGAAATCTGCGCCATCACCGGGCTGCTCGGATCGGAAGAATTGTCAGGGCGCACCACTTGTCCAGGCATCGGCATGCGCAGGCCCATCTGTCGCGCCATCGTGTCGATGCGCACCGGATCTCCCAATTGCGCCTCCGCAAGCCGCAACTGCCGGTTCTGCTCATTGAGCAAGTCGATCTGCTGCTTTTCCGACTCAATGCGGTAGCCATATTCGATCGCGCTAAAGTGCTGCCAGCCATAAACCATGATCAGCGCAAACATCAACGCCATCGCGGTGGCAAAGCTCCGCATCTCCTGCGCCCGGCGCGGATCGTTGGCCGTCACCAGGCGGGTATTGTCGATTCGCTTGGTGAAAAATACTTCCGGAGTCGGCCCGCGGCGAACGCGCTGCTGCGCGGCGAGCAGCGTCTGGTTGCGCTCCGTCACCATCCTCGCATCGAACCGGCCCGAATAAACCGGCATTTGCGTCGCAATTGCTTGTGTCGCCATGGCTGCCTCTCCAAATACACTGCTTAGTTCTCAGTCGTCAGGCTTCAGTTCTCAGTGAGAAACACACAGTAGCCGCTAACAACGAACACCTGAAGACTGAATACTGACAACTGAATGCTTTCTATGCCCACTCCGTCACGACCGGGTCAGGGTCGCTATTTTAGGAGGAGTGGTCTTGCGTGGTTATCGTCTTACTTTCGCCGTTGTAGTGCGGTAGGACGACCCCGACCCGATCCTTTTTAGTTCTCAGTTGTCAGTTGTAAGTCTCCAGTAAAGAAGTCTTTTAGCTTTTACTGAGAACTGACAACCGATAACTTCTTCTGCTTCTTTTCCGTTCTTCCTAGTCCCTAGTCCCTAGCTCTTCCGCTCCGCCGCCCTCAACTTCGCACTGCGCGATCTCGGGTTGCGGTCCATCTCATCCTGCTCTGCGGTCAGTGGCTTCCGGGTTAAGACTTCGTAGGTCCCGGTCTGCGCCCCTTCGCGAAATGCATCTTTTACCAGCCGGTCTTCTAAAGAATGAAAGCTGATCACCACCAGCCTTCCACCCGGCTTCAATATCTTTGGTGCAGCCTCGAGCAGCGACTTCAACTCGTCCAGCTCACCATTCACATAAATCCGGAGCGCCTGAAAGGTCCGCGTCGCCGGATGAATTACATGCTTGCCTCGCTCCCGTTTCATTGGCGGGGCGCAACCCGAAACGACTCTGGCCAATTCCGCCGTCGTCGTAATCGGACGCGCCCGCACAATGGCTCTGGCGATTCTCCGCGACCTCCTTTCTTCTCCGAATTCGTAAATCAGATCGGCGAGTTCTTTTTCCCCGAACTGATTTACCACTTGTTCGGCGGTCACACCCTGGCGCGGATTCATCCGCATATCAAGGTCTCCGTCCGCCTGAAAACTAAATCCTCGGTGCGCCTCGTCGAGCTGCATCGAACTCACTCCGACGTCAGCCAACAAGCCATCGACACTGCCAGCCTCAAGTCGTTCCGCCGCCTGCGAAAACTCCACATCGTGCAGCACCACCTCCGGCATCGCATCGCCCAACTCTTCTCGCAGCGCGCTCAACTTCGCCTTCGCAAACTCCATTGCCTGCGGATCGCGATCGAAGCCGATCAGCTTCCCTTCCGGCCCCAGCAATCTCGCAATCGCGCTCGCATGGCCGGCAAAGCCCAGCGTGGCGTCTACATACGTCCCGCCTCGCCGCACACCTAAGTTCTGAATCGCAACCTCTAAAAGAACCGGCACATGTCTCGGATTCTCAGCCATGTGCTCCCCCTGAGGGGTTCTCGTTCACTTCGCTTGCTATCTCGTTACAACCCAAAAGCTGCCAGCGACTCTTCATCTTCCGTCGTCATCGGGTTGGCATCCATGCCCGCCTTGAACGCTTCACGATTCGCGATCTCAAAATACGTCTGCATGCCGAAAACATTCACATCGCCAGACACGTTCAACTCTTCCCGTACCAACTGCGGAATCAGAAGCCGCCCTTGCGTATCCATCTCCGTGCTGTGGCCGTAATAGTTGATCCGTTCCATCAGCTTCTTCTTCGCCGGGTTGAAGTTCGGAATCGCCGCCAGCTTGGCTTCAAACTTCTCCCACTCCTGCATCGGGTAGATCTCGGCGCGCTTCCCATCCCTGCTGGTGACAAAAAACTGCGTTCCATAGCTCTCGTCGATCTGGCGCTTGAACTCCGCCGGCAGCTTGAGCCTGCCCTTTTCATCGATCCGAGTTGGGTTATTTCCGCGGAACACCGTGCCATCACCTTGTCGTCGATCTCGATCTGCCAGCCTGCCAATCCTGCTCGGGTCATCGTCGAAAATCGCTGAATCGTTACACTTTCAACTGCATTATGTCCACTCTACTCCACTTTTGTCCACCAATTCCGCCTGCGATGTTCAACTTCGGCTGTGCAAATTGTGGATTTTCTTTGGGAGTTAGCGGAATTCAGACCAATCCTGCTACGCCTTGATTAAACGCCAGGTGCAAAGATTTGGCATTGGCAAACTAGGTTCAGCTAGTAACCAGCTTGGTTCCCCGCGCCGCTTCCGCCCTTGCCACAACCCAAGGCATGGGCTTAGTCGCCGCTGGCTTCCTAACTTTGCCGGGCGCGCGCCCGAATCCGGCCCTGAACATGAAAGATCAGGTAGATCACCACCAGGATGTTCAAAAGCAGAATCACGATTTTCACCCAGGTCACGTGACGAAGGATCTCGAATATCTCCCACGGCAGAAAACACGCGGTCACGATGAGCGTTAAGTATTCCGCCCAGGGCTTTTCAAGCACCAGCCCGGTGCCTTCGATAATGTCCATCGCGGCATAACAGAAGATGAAAAAGCTGATCTCTCGTAACCGGTGAGGGCTGATCAGAGCGACCTTTTCCAGAATCAGGTTGACGAGATGGCTGTCCGTGTCGAAGTGGAGCGCGACAATAAATCGCGTCATCATATCGACCAGGTCTTTGTGCAGCAGCCTCAGAGCGCCCAGGCCAGCCAGGATGAACAGCAGGGCCTTCAGCAGTTTCAGGGCGCCGATCACAACAAGCCAACGGCTGTGATCTGGATTGGCCTTAGACATCAATGGTCCGCATCTCTCCGTTCCACCGGTCTCTTTCGTGCGACCCAATCTTCATTCCGCTTCGCTCTTGCCCGCTGCTTTCCCGCACAATTCCTTCTACGTCCCTTCAGCATATCCTGTTCCGTTCGGGTCTCGAAACGGCACACATATTCCGGAGACATTTCGATTGGATTTCGCTTCTCAATCTAGAACGAGAATCATTTCTGACGACCAACTGGAGGAAGGACCCCGGCGAATCCTCGGCCTCCGCTAGACTCCCAAATCTCGCCACAAACAAAAAGGCGCACAACCCACAAGGGTCATGCGCCCAACTGAATCAAACCAGCCTAAAAACTAAACGTGGACCGAGCTCGAGTGACCCGCCGCGCCAGCTACCGAAGGCTTCACGCGAAAGCGCTCCATCGAAATCTTGAGCGTACGCTCAATCTTTTTCAGGTCGCCGCGCTCATCCGGCTGGGCAAAGGTGTGAGCCACGCCCTTGCGATCCGCGCGTCCGGTACGGCCAACGCGATGCACGAAGTCTTCCGCCATCTTGGGCATGTCGTAGTTCACAACGTGCGCCACATGGTCGACGTCCAGGCCACGCGCGGCCACGTCGGTCGCAACGAGAATCCGGTGCCCGCCCTTGGAAAAGCTCTTCAACGCCGCGCTACGCTGCGCCTGGGTGCGGTCGCCATGAATGCTCGTCGCCCCGTGGCCCGAACGCGTCAGCCGCTGAGCAACCCGCTCTGCGCCATGCTTCGTCCGAACAAAAACCAGGAAGCTGCCCTCTTCGGATTTCAGCAAGTGCTCAAGCAACTCCTGCTTTTTGTCTGAAGTCACTTCAAAGGTCTGCAAGCGAACATTCTCCGCCGGCTTCAGCACCGAGCCAATCTCGATCCGCACCGGGTTCTTCAGGTAGTCGCGAACGACCTCCTTGATCGCCGCATCCAGCGTCGCCGAATAGCAAAGCGTCTGACGGTCGCCAGGAATCTCGCCCGCAATCCGCTTGATCGCCGGCTTGAAGCCCATATCCAGCATGCGGTCGACTTCGTCCAGCACCAGGATCTGCACTTCATTCAGCTTGACCATGCGCCGCTTGATGTAATCCTCAAGCCGGCCCGGGGTCGCCACGATCAACCGCGCTCCACGGCGAATCGCCTGGATCTGCGGCCCTTCGGCCAGCCCGCCAACCACCAGCGCCACGCTATGCGAGGTGCCCTGCGTCAGCGTACGAAAAGTCTGCTCGACCTGCATCGCCAGCTCGCGCGTGGGCAGCAGAATCAGCGCCGTCGCATTCTTCGACTGCGTCGATTGCAGCTTTTCGATGATCGGAATCAGAAAGCTCAGCGTCTTGCCGGTACCGGTCTGCGCCGTCGCCAGCACATCGCGGCCCTCAAGCGCCGGAGGAATCGCCCCATCCTGTACCGGAGTGGGCGTCGTGAAATTACAAGCCGCCAGACGCTTCTTCAGCGAGGCGGAAATCTGAAAGTCATTAAATTGAGTCAAAGTTGTCCTATGGTCCCGTTGCTTCGGTTCCTGAGTCTTGCTTTGGAGCAGACAGAGACCGGTCCGGGACGCGAGTTACTGTCTCGCGACGGCTTCATCCGTCCGTGACAGAAATTGTTTCTTTCGAGAGGGAGTGCCGGGAATCAGTAAGCCGGGGGCTGAAGAAATGTCCCTGGCTCGGCTCTGCCGCACGATGCCTTTTGCGGGGAAGCGATCAAGCAACAACAAGCATGATCAAAACTTCCACACACCGCCGCGCACATCATATTTGCGGGCGATTACGCTGAGGGGCTTGGAGATACTGTGGAAGGCGATCCAGCTTTCCAGGGCAAGAAGGCTCACAACCAAACAACTGAGCGCAAAATAAGAATACCACAGTCGCAGCAGCCGACATGCCTGGAAGCAGCACCGTGCCCTCGCTCCCCGTTTGACAACCTCAGCCTGACCTCTGTAAAACTATCCCAAACCGGCGGGTCTCAACCCGAGTTCACTTTAGGCGTTGATCAACCTTTAGTGCATTACGGTTTTACTTCTTCATTGACGACGCAGTTTCTCTTCCCTTGATAGTGAGAACGACCTATCTGACAGTCAGCGAACAAATTGGTGTTGCCGCATGGGTAGTAACGCTGGATTCGGCATCGTTGTTAATCTTTCGCAGGAAGTAATCAACAGCACGATCGCGGCCTATTGGTCCGCCCTGGCGACACCCCTCAACTATCAGCTTCCGCCGAACGTGCAAATCGCCGGCGAAACCATCGCCTTGGATGCCACGCTCCAGTTCCTGACGCCGACGATCGCCCTCGCTCCGAATCCCGACAATCTTATAGCCACCACCTTCGGCTGCGGCGGCTTTCTCAGTTTTTCGATCGGAGCGACCGCCCCAACGACGGTCGTCCTCTCTCTCTCCACGATAATCTCGGCGGCCGTGCAGGTTGCCGATCAGGCTGGTTACTTTGTCCCCAGCCTCGATCTCAGCAACGCAGTCGTCTCCGCCATTTCAGTGAACGTGATCCAGGGCCCGCCCCTGCCCGACCTCGTCAACCAGGCGCTCAACTCCCCGACGTTCTCGGCGGCTTGCAAACCGCACTTCGCGCAATCCCCGCAAATCTGCTCTCTTTCGGACAAACCACTGTCCCCGACCAGATCACGGCAAATGGCATCTCCATCCAATTTGGCAACGTCGTCGTGGTCCCCATGACCGGCCTGCTCGCAGTCGCCGCCGACCTTATCGGCTACACCACGGGGAGCGCAGCGCAATTGGTGAATCTGTTCACCGCAGCCGGACCAAACGCCATCGGCTACGCGGTCGATGAAGACGGCACGGTGCGCCTCGTTGGCGGAGGCTTCGGAACGCCTGGCCAATACAGCAACGTTGCCGCCACCGTAAATGGCCCCGCTCTCATGGCCGTCATGAACGGCCCCGTCACCAATGTTTTGAAGGGTCTGTCGTTACCTGCCGGCGCAAGTATAACGAGTGCGAACTTTTCGATCGGCTACTACCAGCGGCCGCTCGACAACCAGTTCTGGCCCGGCATCACCGTCACGGTCAGCGCCAGTGATTTCCTCGTCCTCGCCGGCACCATCACCGTCAATTTTGGTGTGTATTCGCAGGGTCCGGGTTCGGGAGACACCGGTTGGCTGAGCCGCCAGGGGCCGCCCACTTGGAACCTACGCGCGGAAAACGTCACCATCAGCGCCGGCATCGGCACTGAAATCCTGGCAGGTACTCTAATAGGGCTTCTGGGTGTGATCTTTCCCACATTCGCGCCCTTGATCGCCGTGGCCCTCATCGCGATCTTTGATGGAGTCCTTCCAGGCCTTTTGGCTGATTTCGAGACTGCTGCACAAAACGCAGTCAACGGCGTCCTCTCGTCGAGCTCCTCCTTTGGCTCCTCTGAAGTTCAGACCCAAACCGGCTCCCTTCCCGGCGCAAGCAATACGACCATCACCGTCGACACCCAGGGCCTCGTCATCTCCTCCGATGGCATCGACTCGTATTGTGCCGTCACCATCAACCCACCAGACACATCCCCGTCACTCACCCTGAACGGCACGGTCCCTGACGGAGCCTATTCGTACGGAGACAACCTTCAGGCTTGGACATTCCAAATCGTCCTCCCCAGCAGCGCGCTCAATCAATTCCCGACCTTCATCAGCCTCACCGATCCGACCATTCACGTCGCCTGGGCCGTCTCAGGAACGAACGTCGATGGCTCCTCATTCTCTTCCGACCAATTGATCATTGCCGGCGGGGCCCTTCAGATGGTGCTCAACTTCGACCCCAACAGTCCGCCTTTCGCGAACAACAACGGCCTCGCCATCACCGCAACCCTCTATCGGCTCCTCGGTGACAGCCAAGTGACGCTGTGGACCGGCACCATAAAAACCACCATCTCCGACATCCTCGACGTCACCCAGCTCTACGTCCAATGGAGCCACATCGCTTATTTCACGGTTCCTAACCCTGCAGGTGGAGCGGCGTTGCAGGCAAGCAGAAATCGAAAGTCCGTCCTGCATAAAACCGGCCGCGGAGTGCGCTGCAAAAACGTCGAAACCGCCGCAGCCGCGGCACTGCCCAAGAACCAACCCCTCACCTACACCAACACGCTCCCATTTCCCGCCGACCAGGCCCAGCAAAACCGCCGCGGAGTCCTCTGCGACTACTGCTTCTTCAAAGGCCCCCACGGAACAGTTTTCGTCCCTTAGGCCGCGCGTTCAATACGAATATCTCGACGCGCTTGGGGTCGAATCGAGATCAGCAACGATCAAGCCTTGGAGTCGCGCTCAACATCAGCCCACAAAGTATCCCACCACTCTGGAGTCGCCTCTTCAGGTTCACCCGAGTCCAGCCCCTCCTCGATCAACGCCTGAAGTCGCTCCTTCGCGCGCCGCTTGTGCTCAACCGCGATCAAATGCCGGATATACTTCTCGGCGCTCTCATAGCCACCCTCGGCAACTTCCTGCTCGACGAACTTCTCCAGCGACTCGGGAAGCGACAGCTCAGTCACCTGCATAGGCTCCTCACGCGTTCAGTATAGGGCCGCCAAGCGACGCGACAGAGTTGAACCAGGCGCGCCGAACGCGTACACTAAGGTGTACACATAAGGGGGCTTCATGCTGGCAATCAAAGTTGGCGTGCGCGAGTTCCGCGAGCAGATCGCCCGCTTCCTGGAATCGGAAACACCCGTTGCCGTAACCCGCCGCGGCGAAACGCTGGGCATCTATGTCCCAACACCCCGAAAAGCCGCCCGATCGGCGGATACTGCCGAACTCCGCGCGGCCGCAGACCGGCTCGCGGAAGCCTTGGCGGACCTTGACGAGGAACAAGTCGTAACCGAGTTCAAACAAATGCGCCGCCAGAGCAGGTCGTCGAAACCCTCGAAATGATGTCTTGGACGCTAACATCCTGATTCGCGCCGTGCTCGGACGCCGTGTTCGGCAGCTTCTTGAGACCTACGCGAACCTTGGTCTACGGTTCTATGCGCCAGACATCTCATACGCTGATGCAATGAAGTATCTGCCGCCCTTATTGGCGAGAAGGCGAATGCCGGACACCGATATTCCCGCCGCGATCCAGTATCTCCAGTCCCTCGTCGAACCGGTCAACCATGATGTCTATGGGCCGTTTAGGGAAGAGGCCGAGCAGCGTTTGCGGGGCCGAGACGAAGAAGATTGGCCAGTGCTGGCGGCTGCCCTGGCTTTTTCTTGCCCAATTTGGACCGAGGACACAGACTTCTTTGGCACCGGCATCGCCGTTTGGACTTCCGACCGTATCGAGCTTTTTCTGCAAGCAGAAGTGCGATCTCTTCAGGTCAATCAAAGCGAGTATCCCGAATCATGAGTCCAGCCACCAAACAAGAAAAACCCCGCTGTACCTGGCCCGGCACCGACCCACTCTACCTGGCCTACCATGACCAGGAATGGGGCGTCCCCGAATCCAACTCCCGCGCCCTCTGGGAACTCCTCATGCTCGAGGGCTTCCAGGCCGGGCTCGCCTGGATCACCGTCCTGCGCAAGCGCGAAGCCTTCCGCGCCGCGTTCAAGCGATTCGATCCCGAAAAGGTCGCACGCTTCAAAGAGGCCGACATCCAACGACTCATGCAGAATCCCGGCATCATCCGCGCCCGCGCAAAAATCGAAGCCACCATCCTCGGCGCGCGCATCTTCCTGGATATGCAGCAAGCCGGCGAACCAACTTCGCCGAGTTCGCCTGGGCTCTCGCCGGAGGCAAGCCCATCCAGAACACCGGCCCCGTCCCAGCCTTGACCCCGCTCTCCGAAACCATGTCCAAGGAACTGAAGCAGCGCGGCTTCAAGTTCGTCGGCCCCACCATCGTCTACGCCTGGATGCAGGCCTCCGGCATGGTCAACGATCACGCACCAGACTGCTTCCGCCGCGAACCATGTGCGAAGAAAAAACCAGGGAGATTCTCATGAGCGCCTACGCCATCTTCACCCGCGAAAAAACCCTCAACCAGGCCGAAATGGACATCTACCATGCCCAGGTCCAAGCCACCTTCGCAGGCCACGACATCAAGTTGCTCGCCGCCTACGGCCCCTTCGAAGACCTCGAGGGTCACCTCACCGAAGGCACGGTCATCGCCGAGTTCCCCACCATGGAAGCCGCCAAAGCCTGGTACGACAGCCCCGCCTATCGCGAAGTCCGCCTCCACCGCTTCAACGGCGCCATCTACCGCGCAACATTGGTTCAAGGGGTATAGCAGAAGTTGAGTGAATGGACCGGAAGTGGCCCATTCAAGCTGCAGTTGGCTTGAATGGGGTGGGCGAAGGCTGACAGATCGCTGTCACCCAACCATCGCCAGATAATCCACCTGGTCGGCGATCGTGCGATACCGGTAAAACTTCGCGATCTTCCCATCGCGCAGGTAGAAAACCCCCGGCATCTGCTCGCCATCTTCCCTGATCATCCCAATCCCATAGCTCCGCACTGCACCCGTTACCCAGGCCTTCACCACCGTCGGCCGAAAGAAGTGGCTAAAAGGATTCGTCCGCCCGACCCAAAGAGCGGGTTCTGATACAAACTCGCGTCCGGATTGCTCACCCGCTCAACATGCGACATGTTGTAGTAATCGAAATAAGGCTTCGCCCGCTCCGGAGTTCCCAGATGCACAAAGACCGGTCGAACACCCTTCGCCTCAAGCTTCCCGCGGATCTGCGAAACCCGATCCAGCGTCTCGCGGCAAAAGGAGCAGCCAAAGTGGCGAAGAAACAGCAGCAACACCGGCGACTCCTCCGTCAGCTGTAGAAGCGTTCGCCCCGACTCAGCGCGGTAAGCGGTAAGCACATCCGCAAGCGCTGCTCCGTCGGTCGATCGCGTCAAATTGTCTAAGGTCTCAGCCATGATGGGCCATCAGCGGCGAATGCCCGATTGTAGCTCCATTACCATTGACACGACAGAGAGACCAAGACGCCGAAGGGAACTCAGGCAAGAAACTTCGCCCGTTCGCCAGCCGAAGGCAGCGGACAACTCTGATACCGTCCCGCAATCCGGAAACGAATCCGCGCAATCAACGAATAGACGCCGTCTCGCAGAAACCTCGGCACCACGCCCAGCACTCGTCCGGCTAGTTCCCATCCGCCGCCCAGCAAGCGCAGCGTCTGAACGCCGGCATCGGAGCGGCAGAGCAATTGTTCGCTGGGCCGCTCGTAATAGACCACAAGGTAGACGCTCTCGGCGCCAATGCTCATCAGGACGTTCAACCCCATGCCGAGC